>JBMNLN010000001.1:0-1328569 GCA_050952725.1 Bacilli bacterium | reverse complement strand
GCCAAGGTTGATGTTAATGGTAATATTCAGCCTTCTAAACTTGATTCAAAGTTACGAAGAATTGACGGAACGGTCGCTTTAATTATTGCTTACGCTGTGTTAAACAGATACAAAAACGACTATGAAAACATGATAAGTTAGGAGGCTTTATGGATTATTTAAAAGAAAGAAGAAGACCGTTCAGCCTATCAACTATGATACGAAAGTCTTCCAATCGACATTGAACATTTTTAGTGATTTGGAAACAACATAAACGCTAGCGATGTGGTGAAGATTTGCATTGACCG
Organism: Bacilli bacterium; assembly: GCA_050952725.1. Taxonomy (GTDB): domain Bacteria; phylum Bacillota_I; class Bacilli_A; order RFN20; family CAG-826; genus JAQWCH01. Next base: position 1,328,282 of record JBMNLN010000001.1, on the reverse strand, counting down.
CATTGCGACACACGCGGCTAAACTCAAACCGCGTTATGTAAAAAATCTTGATAACTCTTCGGTTGTCGAGAAAAAAGGGACATTAGCGTTTCTTTTAAAGTATGCGCCTAACCCTTTAATGACACCTTACGATTTTATTTATCGGGTGGTGACATTACTTTACTTAAATAATAACGCTTTTATTTATCCGCTCTATGATGAAAACACCTATGAATTAAAAGAGTTATGGCCAATTAAACCAAATGCCGTTGAAGCACTCAAAGATAATAGCGGTGCGTTATTTCTTCGCTTTTCTTTCGTTGATGGGAATAAATACACTTTGCCTTACGAATCAATTATTCATTTACGGAGATTTTACGGCGTTAATGATATCTTTGGCGGAAGCGGCGCAATTTCAGACCATTCCGCAATCCTTAAAACAATCAAAATTAATGATTCAGTCTTACAGGGAATTGATAACGCTATTCGTAGTAGTTTTCAGATTAAAGGGCTCCTTAAAATCAATGCCATGCTTTCTGAAAAAGATAAGAAGGCACAAAAGGAAGAATTTGATAGGGCATTAAAAGAAGCCTCGACTAGTGGTAATTCTGCCATTGTTCCTGTGGATCTTAAAAGTGATTATGTTCCTTTAAGCGTTGACCCAAAACTAGTTAGCAGCGAAACACTAACTTTTCTCCAAAAGAAAATCATCACCTATTTTGGTGTAAGTGAAGCAATCTACGATAACAAGTATACGGAAGATGAATATAACGCTTTCTATGAAGGAACGATTGAAGGGATTGCGATTGCGCTATCGGAAACTTTTTCAAGAGCTCTCCTTACAAGAAATAACTTAGAAAATGGAGAGCAAATTATCTTTTATTCCGAGCGTCTACAATACGCATCGTGGAACACCAAAGTAAGTGCGATTGAGAAATTAATGGGGCTAGGAATATTATCACTTAATGAATCAAGAAGTTTATTAGGCTTAGAGCCTATTGAAGGTGGCGACAAGCGTCTCCAGTCATTAAATTATGTTGACGCGGATAGCGCTAATAAATACCAAGTAGGCGAAGAGCCTAAGGAGGAAGAAGATGATAAAGAATAAAGAAGTGCGATTTCTAAATATTGAAACAAGAAATGAAGATGAAAAAGAAAGCATGGTTATTGAAGGTTACGCAATTGTCTTTAACCAGGAAACTTTAATTGGTGATGCAGAATATGGTTTTATTGAAATCATCGACAAAAACGCACTAAATGGCGCAAATTTAAAAGATGTGCCACTTAAATATAACCATACTGATAACCGCCTAATCTTAGCTCGTACTCGTAACGGTTCACTTACCTTTACGATTGATGATTATGGCTTAAAAATTAGAGCGGATTTAATTGACACCCAGTCAAATCGAGATGTGTATAAATCGATTGTCGCTGGATTATTAGACAAGATGTCGTTTGCTTTTACTGTAAAAAGTCAAAGCTGGGATAGAAGTGGGGACATACCAAAGAGAGTCATTACCGAGATTGATCGTCTCTATGATGTCTCCGTGGTAGACCTACCTGCATATGAAGGAACTTCTATTGAAGCACTCGCACGTTCCTTAGAAATCGCGGACGCAGAACTAAGGGCATTGGATAATGTTAAAACCGAGCAACTTAAAGAAGTAATTCGCAAACGACTTAAATTAAAAACGAATATTTAGGAGGAATTCAGATGAATTTAGAAATTCGTAAAAAAGAAATTGCTGAACGCTTAAATGAAATTCGGGCGTTAGCAGAAAAAGAAGACAACCTCTCCGTATTAGAAAAACTCGAAAAAGAAACTGATGCGCTCCAAGAAGAACGAAACTTAATCGATAAGAAATTATCAATGAAGCGTAAATTCGATAGTGCTGCGATGTTTCAAATTCGTAGTGATGCTGAAGCAATCGAAAATATGGAGAAACGTGGCAAGGACTTAAAAGAAGGACGCACAGTGACTGTCACTTCAAGTAATGTCTTACTTCCTTCGCACACTAATGCTGAAATCGGTGCATACCCTTTCCGCGATGTATCCACACTCGTTGATAAAGTAAGAATCGTTAACTTAGAGGGTGGTGAGACTTATAAAAAGTCCTTCGTAAAATCAACAGGTATGGCAGGACTTACTGCTGAAGGTGATCCTTACACTACCGCTGAACCGACATTCGGTTATGCGACGATTACGAAAGTAAAAGTGACAGCTTATGCTGAAATTACGGAAGAATTAGAAAAACTTCCAGCCTTACCTTACTCACAAGAAGTGTTAAGAGGAATCAATATTGCGCTCCGCAAAAAGATCTCACAACAAATTTTACGGGGTGCAGGCTCCACGAATACCTTCAAAGGTATCTTTGCTAATAATGTTGAAGCACTTGCCGATAACACCGATATCGAAATTAGCACAATCGATGACACGACACTTGATGAAATCATTTATGCCTATGGTGGCGATGAAGAAGTTGAGGGTGGAGCAGCGTTAATTTTAAGTAAGAACGACTTACGGGCATTTGCTAACCTTCGGACAACGGAAGGGCGTAAAGTTCATATTGTCGATTATAGTGCATCAACGATTGATGGCATTCCTTATGTCATTAATAGTAACTGTGGGTCTGTCGTTGATCCAAATACTGAGGCTGGTACTTACTGTATGGCTTATGGGGCATTAACAAATTACGAAGTCCCAGTTTTCTCGCCAGTTGAAATTGCTAAATCAACGGATTACAAATTCAAAGACGGGATTATCAGTTACAAAGCATCCGTCTTTACTGGCGGTAATGTTGTCGGCTATAAAGGTTTCTTACGCATTAAGAAAAAAGCCGCCACTGTTGGTGGATAAGATTTCCCCATCAACATTAAATTAAGGTCGAAACACGTAGGTCTGACGTCTCGTACTACATGACCTATCGTTGAAGCGGGTAGGGTTAATATCTAAAAAATAGGGAGGATATTGTGATGAGTGAAAACATGCTGGAGATAGTAAAAAAGGCTTTGCTAATCCCTGTAACCGAAAACTATGCCGATGAGGAATTGTTAATTCATATCGCCTCGTGCCGCCAGTTGCTGATAACGACTGGAGTTCCTCGTGAAGTCGCTGAATCTAATAGTGACCCATTGGTAAAAGCTCTTATTATCATATTTGTGAAGACTAACTTTGGCTTCAAAAGCGATGGTACGGTGAGAGAGTTGCCTAAGAACTTTGATGTCTTACTCAGACAGTTATGCCTCGTGCCTCTAGCCTCTGAGGTTCATGGCGCTCCTCATGAGTGATAATCCTCGGATTTCCTTATGATTTCGTATCCTAATTCCTACAATACTTCTTTCATCCTATTCCGTGTTAAAACAGCTGTCGATAAACTTGGCAACAAGTCTTGGCGGTTGGTCGGCTCCAAGGAGGTGGGTGGAGTAATCAGCTCCATCTCCTCCAAGGAATATTATTCATCGATTCAAACAAAAGTTTTATTCGATTTTAAGGTAAGTATTCAGTCTTTTATTTATGACGGGAGCAAGTATGCTTACTTTCCCTACTACGGCAAAATCTATGAAATCAAAAGAATATATCTAAACGGACAATATATCGAACTTTATATGGCGGAAACACCACTTAAATGGGAGGAAATTATAAACGATGGAAATTGATAAAATGCCAGAAGCATTAAAGGAAAATATCCAAGAATACTCCGAAAATGTCATAAAACAAATTCATATAAGTCTTGATAAAACGGCTGATAAAATTATCGATTACATTCGTTCTAATGTTCCGCGCAGTGGTGGTCCTAATGCACTTGCCGATTCCTTTGTTAAAAAGGCATATGGCGAAGGAGCAAATCGTATGATTGTCATTTATTCAAAAACGAAAAGTGGACTCGTGCATTTAGTCGAGTTCGGTTTTAAGCATCGAAGCGGAAAAATAGTGGCAGCACGACCGTATTTAAGACCATCTTTCGAATCGCTTAGTCCCTTAATGCTTGAAGAAATTCGGCAAATTATAAAAGAGGGAGGTTAATGCGTGTATTTAGAAAAATTACGAAATACGCTCTTAAGCGTTGTCCCGAAAGTGTTCTACGCTACTAATGAGTACGATAATGAAGATAATGCTGAACCACCCTTTATCGTCTTTCAAGAAATTAGTAAAAGAGCTTCAGTATTCGCGGAAGATAAACCAGTGTTCTATATGAGCACTATTCAAATTACGCTTGTTACTAAGAAGAAGGATCCTGCGCTAGAAACTAAACTAAAGACGACCCTTCTTAAAAATGGCTATACGCCACAAAACCTATCCGAGTTTAGAAATGAGGATGGTTCAATTAATAAAATCTATGAAGTTAGATTGGAGGAAATTTAAACATGGCTAATAATAAAATTACTTACGGTTTACGTAATGTCCACTATTCAATTGCGACACAAGCAAGTAACGGAACATGGAGTTTTGCGACACCAGTAGCCTTACCAGGCGCTCAAGAATTCACAAGTGATATTGTTGGTGGTTCAACAGCGGTTTATGCTGACGACATTGTTATTGCAAACTTAGTGCAAAACGCAGGGAGAACTTTAACGCTTAAACTTACTGAAATTACAGAAGAGTTTAAAACGGATGTACTTGGGTATAAAAGGCTTGCTAACGGCAATCTTGTCGAAGTAGCAAATGCTAAACCAGTCACCTTTGCACTCGGGCTAGAATTCCAGGGTGATGCTAAAGCACGAAGAGCATGGTTCTATTTGTGTAATGTAACACCCATTAGTGAAGCGACAAAGTCAAAAACGGACTCTGCAGAAGCAAATGCTGTGACACTTAATATTACCGCTCGCCCAATTGAAGTCGGGGATCATTTAGTTACTAATAGTGTTGCTGCGCTTGGTGATAGTAACTATGCAAACTTCCTAACACTAGCGCCGACATTACCGGTTATTCCAGGAGAATAGACTATGGAGAAAGTAGTTACCCTTGGAGGGAAGGAGTTAAAACTTGCTTCCTCGCTTTTTACGATTATTTCTTATCGGCAAGTATTCGGCACAGAGCTTTTCACCGATATCAACACGCTTGATAAAGCCTTACAAAAGAATAAAGATGATGTTGGAAAATTCATCGATATTTTATTTCGAATTGTCTACATCTTACATAAACCTTTTACGAGTGATACCTATGACAAGTTTATGCAGGGGTTTGATTTTGCGGTTTTAAATAGAACTGAGGAATTAAATAATCTAGCAAATGTTATTGCGGAGTTACTCGGTTCAGTAAACAGTAAACAAGCGGGCAAAGTATCCCCGCGATAGTGTGCCAGGTTATCATAGTTTCACGGCAAATATCATTTATAACTTGGCGCAATTAGGAATTCCAATCCGTGATAGTGAGTTTTTTGACATTCAAACTTACCTCGAAATCGTCGAAATCCACAAGAATGTCTATGCAGGTGAGACACCTAGTCGACAAGCAACACAAGCGGATATCGATACATTTTTAGGTTAGGGGGAGTATAAAAATATGGCTGAAACAGTAAAAGGAATGAATATTAAGTTAGGTCTTGACACTACTGAACTTGAAGCCAATATTAAATCACTAAATGCTGGCCTTAAAGAACAGCAAAGAGACCTAGCAGTTATTAATAAAAACTTAAGGTATGATGCTGGGAATCTTGATTTATGGAAACAAAAGCAAGATAAACTAAATCAGACTCTAACCTTAACGAAACAAAAGTTAGAAGAACAAAATAAGCAATTAGAGAAGGCTAAAAAGGTTGTCGAAATCGGCGCCATGAGCGAGAAAGAGTTTAATAAACTTAACCGCTCAATAAAGTATACCGAGGCTGAAGTCGCAAACTTAAATTCGCAACTTGAAAAAACGGAAAGCAAGATTAAAAGTCTCTCTAGTATCAACACTGCTGCTATCGGTAAAATCGGTTCAGCATTAACTAAATACGTTACTGCTCCCGCTATTGCGGCTGGCTCGGCTTTGTCCGCTCTAGCACTTAGCACAGCAAAGACAGTTGATGATATTGCCGATACTGCCAAAAAACTAGGACTTTCAGTTGAAGCATTACAAGAGTGGCAATACACAGCTAAACTATTAGGCTCAACCACGATTGCAATGGATAAAGCCTTTATTAAGGTTAATACAATCCTCGGTAATATTGCTTCGGGGAATGCGGATAGAGCAAGAGAAGCACTCGCCCTTATCGGGTTAACGGTTGATGATATTGCTGGGCTTAATACGGAAGAGGCTTTTGAAGTTATTCGTAATGCACTAGCAAGCGTTGAGGATCAAGCAACGAGGACGGCAGTCGCGAATGCTTTCTTTGGCGAAAATATTGGTTCAGAGTTAGCGCCAGTATTAGAAGCGTCCGCTACTGAAATTAGTAAGTGGAAAGAAGAAGCAAGAGAGTTAGGAATTGTTACGAGTGAAGACGCTGAGATTGCTGGCTCTTTTAATGATGCGCTCGATTCACTAGCGTTAGCCACTAGGTCGCTAGCGATGAGTTTTGCAACACTCTTACTACCCGTCCTAGAAAAGATAGTGGTAGCATTACGAGATAAACTTATCCCGAGTGTACAAAAAGTACTTGATTGGTGGAAAAGTTTAAATAGTAGCGTTAAAGTTATAATTGGAGTAGTCGCGGGATTTCTAATTGCTCTTGGTCCTTCACTTGTTGTATTTTCAAAACTTGTCCCAATATTGACGAGTGTTAAAACGGCATTTACAGCAGTAAGTGGTGCGGTTAAGGTGGCAGGACTAGCGGTTAAATTTTCAACACTTGGATGGGCGGCGCTTATTGCAGTAATCGCTGTAGTATTACTACAAAATGAAAAGTTCCGTGCTTTATTAAAACGGCTAATTGACATCGTTGGTGATTTACTTAAAAGGGTGGCTGGGTTTGCCTCGACTTTAGTTCAGTCACTCATGCCCGTTATCGTAGCTGTTATGAGTGTTATTAACACCTTAATTGATGTAGTCGTTTCTTTACTTGATGACGTTCTTGATTTAGTTATAGATATTATCGACGTAATCATTAATTTAATTGAAGCACTAATTCCTGTTATTACGAAAATCATCAATATGGTTGTAGGGCTTTTAATACCAATCATTAACGCAGTACTCGTCTTACTAAATCCAATCGTCAAAATAATCAAAATACTAATTGGCTTAATTGTTAAAATCGCTCAAGTAGCGTTTACACTCATTAATTCGGTTATTGGTCCGCTTATTAAAGTGATTACAGTAGTAGCAGATATTCTTAATATCATTATTAAACTCGTTGTTTCATTACTTGATATTGCAGTCCAAATCTTAAACCCTATTTTACAAATAATCGTAGCGCTCCTTATCCCGATTATTGAAGTCATCAGTGTCATCATCGAGGTTATTAGCGTTTTAATGGTTTTACTTGAGCCACTTATAAATGTGCTACTTGCACCACTTTTAGTCATGCTAGAAGTAATTTTTACGATAATAGAGGCACTGACGCCAGTTTTACTTGTCCTTTCTAATGTAATAAAGGCTGTCATCGTTCCGGTACTTGAGATACTTTTTGTTATCCTTGAGCCGATTCTAGCGGTGCTAACGGAGATTATTGATGGTGTTAAATGGCTACTTGATAAGGCTAGCGGAGTGTTTAACTGGTTTGCTGAACTCTTTAATGGCGAAGCATTCACGGATACAAATGCGGTCAAGAATAATAGTGTCACTAATAATAAAGTAGAAAACAAGACTACGACAAATAACGTCACAATTAATACAACAGGCGACGTCGATATCGATTCGATTAATGCCGCTTTAGGAGGTGCTTACTAATGCGCAAACTATATTTAGTTAACGAAGTAGGCACCACCTACTATTTGGATTATCGAAACAATACACTGATTGAATCGCTTGATGGTTTTGGATTTGATTTTAATATCGAATACCAGGATTTTGCCGACAAATTCGTCGAAAACAAGAGAAAAGTCCAGCAAAGAATAATTAATGTTACACTCCTTTTTCTTGAAGGATATGAAGGCTTTACGATTTGGCGAGAATTTATCACTAACAGTAAAAAAATGCGCCTTTACTATTATGCCGATGGTCTTAAATATTGCTATGTCAATGTTAAATCAACATCGAAAAGTCAGCTCGAATCTTTCATCATTAGAAGCAGTGTCAGTATCGAATGCTTATCGCTATGGCTAGTTGATAAAACGGAAGTGATTAATGTTGTCGAATCTAATGAAGGGAAAATTTATCCCTATAATTACGCTTATATCTACTCAGTATCTTATAACGGTTCCGTAACGCTTAATAATGAATGCGTTAAAAGTGTTCCACTTAAAATCAAAATTACGGGAAACTTATTAAATCCCCGAGTAATAATTCGCCAAAATGGAATTGAAGTAAGTAAACTTCGCTTGCTACTTGACGAAAGAGATGAACCAGTAATTGAAGTATCTAGTGACCCTACTAATCAATATATAAAAAGAATTGTGGACGGAGTAGAAACTGACATATATGAATATCAAGATTTCTCCTATGACAATTTTCTTTTTCTCCCACCTGGTATTAGCGAAGTTTTCTTTGATCCAGGAGTGATGGAACCTAGTACTTGTGAGATTAGTTTTAGCGAAGAGTATATCGCTCACTAAGAGGAGTCTGTATGCAAATTATCTTTTTAAGTGAAAGGACACTTGCGGTATTAGGGTATGGCTACGCTAGTGATGATTTCGAGATTATTCTTGATTCATTAGTTCTGCAACAATCTTTCTTCCATGTAAATTTAAACAGTATTAGTGCGAGTGTCGGTGATTACCTTACTGTTCGCAAAAAGAACTATTTCTATATTGGTATCATTACGGCTATCGAAAAGATTGAGGACAACTATATAAAAGTTACTACGAAAGATTTCCTCTCTAAATTTGATGTTGAAGTGCCAGTTAATTCCTACACCGGTAACATCTCGCAATTTATTGTTAATTTAATTCGAGCACACTTCGTTTATAGTAGTGACCCCAAGCAAAATCTTAGCTACCTACAAACGCAAATCATGATTAATAAGACGGGTACACTTAATTATGAGCCCGATAAAAAAGTAAATATTCTAAAACTTGTTGCCGAGTTTTCAAAAACTTATGGATTGCGACTTGGCTATGAATTAGTTATTACAAATGGGCAAATCACTAATATTAAAATATTAGTCTTAGCAATTACAAAAGGTTTGATTATTAAGAGTAATCTAGGCGCTATCACTAACTTAAATATTGCGGACTCTAACACTAACGCACTAAATAAAATTATCTTTTATCCAAAAGCTGACAACGTCACCTATCAAAACATTATTACTTACTATCTTTTAAATGACGGTACGATTAGTAACTACACAAACTCGCCTAAAAGAATACCGATAGTTAGTTTTAAATGTGAGTTTTATAGTGATAAAGATTATACCTCGCTATCAACGAAGGCAACTTCCGCGCTTATTGATTCTTCACTAGAGCATAATATAACTTTTGATTTCTCATTTTTAACGAATCGAATTACCGATTTAACTGACTTAAGTGTTGGTACTTTTGTTAACTTCATCACTCCGCATAAGACTTATGAAACGCTCGTAACAAAGATGGTGTATAAGGGGACATTTAATAAAGCGACAATCACGCTTGGTGAACAACGCATCTCTTTAACAGATAAACTCAAATTACTAAATAGAAGGGGGATTTAAAAATGGCCTTAGTAAAAATTACCTTTGACTCAGCTTCAGTGTCAGCAAAGCAAGACGCTGATTGTAATCATTTTCTTGCCTCAAATCAAAACGGTCGAATAATCGGCTTAGGTGGGAATGTTGCTGTTACAACGAGTAATAACTACATCATTCTTTCAAGTGGTTATGTCCAAGTTTATGGACGAAGAGTGTATGTAGAAGCAAACACAAAAATTGCTGTGGCACTTACTGGTAGTGCTTATGGCTACGTATTTATTAAATTTGACCTCGGGAATAATGAGGTCTCACTTGAAAAGAAAGAAGCGCCAAGTTCCTATCCTTCGCTTATTCAAGAAAATTTACAATTTGGTGGACTGATTTATGAATTACCAGTTGCTCGTTACACAAAAACAGCGTCCTCGTTAAATCTAGACTATTACTATGATCCACCCGAAATTGTTAATGCTGACACACTGGCAGAAGCCCGTGTTGTTGCGCTCGACTTAGCAGTCAAAAATAGATATGGTCCTGTATGGCAAATGAATTATAGTTCGGTAAGCGGAAAGTTCTTTACTTATGACAATATTAAAACAAGTAATGCTAGTAATGGTTTCGGTAATGTTAATGTCGCAGGGTGGAATGTTGTTTTTTCAACAGCGGCCGCTTCGGGCAGTGGGGCAATCTATCAATATAAGTTCAATGGCACTTGGTATGATGTCGCAATTCAATTAAAAGATACTGGGCTTGTTGTGGAACCAGCCTTAGCATCGCACGCTCCAGGAAGAGTTTATGTTGCCCGTTAGTATCTATGGTAAAAAGGTACTCGCCATTTATCGGTGTGGGTCAGTTTTACATGGTGTTGAAAAAGATGACAGTGACCGTGACTTTATCGTCATTCTTAAAAACTATAATGATGTAAGACTTTGTAAAGTAGATAACGCCGACTATTTCCTTTTTGGTGTAAATAAATTTAAGCAAGCAGTTAATTTCGATAGACGCATTGCCGATTACTATTTAATCTGGCTTGATAATACTTTAATTGCGAAAGAAAACACATTATTCGTCGATGAGAGTTTTAAAGAAGAGTACTACGCTTTAATTAATATTGATTGGAAGAAGCACTTTAAGGTGTGGCTACGCATTAACTACGAATACTTTTCAGCGTGTTTTGATGGACACATCAATGAAAAAACACTCTATAACCTTTATCGTTTGCGCTCCTTATTAGTTCATTATGAGAACACAAGGAAATTTGAATATTACTTAAGTGCTGAAGATAAAGCGCTAATTATTGATTATAAAAATAAAAAGGAAAATTTAGAAAAACACTATGCCAACTTTAAAACAATTTTCGCCTTTATTAAAAAAGTGCTCGATAAGGAGGAACGCTAATGGAAGAAATATCTAATGTTCTAGCAGTCATCAGTGTACTTGGTACGCTTTCATCTATCTTTTTTGCAGTTTTAGCTTTTAGGCGTAATGATCGTGGTGACCAGAAGCAAATCGGGAAAAAAGAAGGAGAAGTCATCTCTGATATTCGCCACATTAAGTCTTCAGTTGACCGTGTCGAAAAAACGCTCGACAAACTCGAGGAGCGGTATAACGATTTAGATGGGCGTCTTATTAAAGTCGAAACTGATATCGCTAATTTAGCCGAAAAAATTGATCATCGTGTACGCACCAAAGCACGATACGTAAAAGGAGGTTCTTAATTTATGGATCAAATTCTAATTAATATCATTTCAGTCATTGTTACGGCAGTAGTTATTCCGATAATTAGTCTGCTCGGCACAAAACTCATTCAGTGGATTGGGACTAAAACGAACAATGAAAAAGCAACGAAAATATTAAGTGATGCAACAACTATTGTCTTAAATTCAGTAAAAACGGTGTTTCAGACATATGTTGATACTTTAAAGAAAAGTGGGTCATTTAATAAAGATGCGCAAGATATCGCTTTAAGCAAGGCAAAAGATATTGCATTATCTCAATTATCTACTGAAACCATTAAATTTATCGAAAATAGTTATGGCGATATAAATAATTGGCTTACTATTCAAATTGAAGCAACGATTAGCACATTAAAAAATCACTAAACTATAATTTATCATCTCGGCTCCTATTGATTTAGGGGCCTTTTTTTATTATTGGTGTTAAATTTTTCATAATTCCTTCCTATTTATATAGTGAGCAGTCATGAATGCTCTCGACCACTGGGCGATTCGTATCTATAAAGGATACGGTGTGTTTGGTACCTTGGGCACATTAAAAGGAAGAGTACAGTAAGCCACTACTACAAGATGGCAGCCTCCGTGGGTTATCCTGCGGAGGTTTTTTTGTTATTTTACTACTCAAAACGTCACTATTTCTCCTTTTATAAGTAGGAGGTTTAACAATGACAAGTAACGAGAAAGTGATCCAATTAAAAAAGTCAGGAATGTCTTACCGCGCAATAAGTGAAAAGACAGGGTTACCTGTTGGAACAATAAAATCAATTTGGTCACGTGCAAATAAACTTGAAACTGAAGTGTCAAAGTGTAAAGAGTGCGGTGCGGAAATAATCATCATTAAAGGGAAGAAGCCAAGACAATTTTGTTCCGATAAATGTCGTATGAAATGGTGGAATGCTCATCGCTTTTTAGTAAGCAATAAATCTAAGCGCCACTACACTTGTAAATATTGTGGCAAAGAGTTTACATCAAAGGATTATAAAGAAAGAAAATACTGCTCGCATCAGTGTTACATAGAAGGGAGATATGGCGATGAAAATTAATACTTATTCTGAAAATATTACGCAGTACCAGCTAACGATGGCAACTGCAAAAAAACTCCATAAATTGAATATTATTAATGATGACGACTTCAGTTTAATTGAGGAAGAAACAGCAAAAAAATATTGTATCAAAAAAGATAGTCTTTATCGCATTAATAACTTGATATAAACCCTCTTTTTAGTAAATATGGTAGTGGCTAGATTATGAGTAAAAATGATACAAAGATTAAGCGTGTAAGACATCGAAGCACACTACCACGTAAAAAGAAAGTAGCGGCTTACGCTCGAGTTTCTACTGGTAAAGAAGCAATGCTTCATTCACTATCCGCCCAAGTAAGTTATTATAGCAATTTAATTCAAAATAAGCGTGGGTGGCTTTATATGGGTGTTTATGTCGATGAAGCAATGACTGGCACAAGTAAAGAACGCCCGAGTTTCTTAAAAATGATGAATGACGCTCGTGCGGGTAAATTAGATATGATTATCACTAAATCGATCTCCCGTTTTGCGAGAAACACGGTGACGTTACTAGAAACAATTCGTGAGTTAAAAGCGTTAAATGTAGATGTCTATTTTGAAGAGCAAAGAATTCATTCCCTTAGTGCGGACGGCGAATTAGTACTTACCTTCCTTGCTTCATATGCCCAAGAAGAATCGAGATCCGCTAGCGAGAATCTTAAATGGAGTATTAGAAATAGATTCAAAAAGGGGCTAGCATGGAATACCTATGTTTATGGATATGAATATGAAAACGGAACTTTCAAAGTAATTAAAGAAGAAGCAGAAATCGTAAAAGAAATATTCGCCTCTTATCTTGGTGGAGAAGGCACTTTAGCGATTGCGAAAAAATTAAATGAACGTGGCGTTTTAACTAAACTAAATAATAAATGGCGACATAACTCTATTCAAATTATTTTAAGAAACTATTTATATACGGGAAATAGTCTTCTTCAAACAACATATAAAGATAATCATTTAACGAAACGGAAAGTTATAAATAACGGTGTTTTGCCGAAATATCATGTTGAAAACTCGCATGAACCGATTATCGATATCGACACATTTAATAAAGTGCAGCATCTCATAGCGGAAAAGCAAAAGAACACCAAAGTTAGAACCGCTCGAGACGAAAAGACGCTTTATCGAGGAATGCTTGTATGTGATAAGTGTGGCAAAAACTATAATCGACGCATAACGAAAAATAAGGCTTATTGGATATGCTCGACATATAACTTTTATGGCAAAGAATCTTGTCCCTCTAAACAAATTCCCGAAGATATTTTAAACGAAATTGTTAAGAGTACTTTAAATCTTAGTTCACTTAATTATGAAACGGTTAATGAACGATTAACTAATATTATCGTTCAAGATAAGCAAGTTAAACTTAGTTTAAAAACGGGACAAGAAATTACTGTTCCATGGGCATATCAAAGCCGTAGTGCATCATGGACACCAGAAATGCGAGAAAAAGCAAGACAAAAAGCAATGAAAGGACGTAATAAAAATGAAAAAGATAACAGTAATACCACAAACAATTAATCCGCTCACGAATAATCCGTTTAATAATGTAGAGAGACGCAAAGTAGCGGCTTATGCTCGGGTTTCAACTGATAGTGATGAACAAATGACGTCACTTGATGCTCAGATTGACTTTTACACTAATTACATCAAAGCAAATCCAGAGTGGGAATTCGTTAAAGTATATTATGACGAAGGGATTTCAGGAACTAACACTAAAAACCGCGAAGGGTTCAAACAAATGATCCAAGACGCCATTAATGGGAAAATTGATCTCATTATTACGAAATCGATTAGTCGGTTTGCTCGAAATACAGTCGATACCTTAGTGGCGATTAGAAAACTTAAAGAAAAGCGCGTTGAATGCTTTTTTGAAAAAGAGAATATTTATACATTTGATAGTAAAGGGGAACTTTTGATTACGATCATGTCTTCAATCGCTCAGGAGGAATCAAGGTCCTTATCACAAAACGTCACTTGGGGCATTCGCAAAGCATTTTCTGATGGCAAGGTCCGAATCGCCTATAAAAATTTTTTAGGTTATCGAAGGGGAACAGACGGTCGTCCAGAGGTTATTCCCGAAGAGGCAGAAACCATCAGAAAAATCTACCGGATGTTTCTTAATGGGTACTCGACTAACGAAATCGTGCATGCACTAGAAGAAGATAACATCGACTCACCGAGTGGGAGTAAAACATGGCGAATTCAAACGGTACAGAGCATATTAAGAAATGAAAAGTATAAAGGTGACGCTTTACTACAAAAGACTTTCACGGTCGATTATTTGGAAAAGAGAACGAAAGTCAATGAAGGCGAAGTTCCTCAGTATTATGTAGAAAATTCACACGAAGCTATCATTGAACCGGAAGAATGGGAAATGGTCCAAGAGGAAATTAAAAGACGCGCCAAATTAGGCAAGCAATTTCGTGGATCGAAGGTTTTTGCGAGCCGGCTCGTTTGTGCGGACTGTGGGGCGTTTTACGGGCCTAAAGTGTGGCATTCTACCGACAAGTACCGCAGTGAAGTATGGCAATGTAATAAGCGTTTTGAAAACCGGAAGTTAGGAGTTCAGTGTGATACACCCTATCTAGTTGAGGACCACATCAAAAAGTCCTTCATTAAAGCCTTTAACTTGTTGAGCAAAGATAAGAACAAAGTCCTAAACCACTGTAAAGAGTTTATTGATATCCTTGATAACACTGAGGAACTTAATCGGCTTATTGACATTCAAACTACTGAAGTTGAAGTGTTGGCAAATATGGCAAAAATGCTGGTTGAAGAGAATGCCACGACCGCAATTGACCAGGCCGATTACCGAACTCGATACGAAGCGCTCGAAAAAAAATATCAGGCTGAGCAGGCAAATCTTGACAACCTTCTTTCAGAAAGAAATCGAAAAGTGGCCCAGAAGTCAGCGATTGAAGTATTCATCAAAAGCTATACAAAATTACCAGAATTGATGACCGAGTGGTCCGACCAAGTCTGGATGAGTATGATTGATAAGGTGTTGGTATACGGTGATGGAAAGATGAAATTCATATTTAAAAGCGGTTCAACTGTGTCTGTTTAGTTAAAATTAAAACGATTATTGATGCTTTTTCTATAGAAATCATAAATTATCGCATTGTTTATGTGTTATTATATGGTATAATTGATTTATCAAATTAAAGGAAATCATTATCATGGATTTAATAAATGCTACCGTAAAAAAAGGGATGACGGTTCAATTTGGAACCTACCCACAAAGTAAGGTCACTGATGCAACCCTACTGAGCACACTTAATGCTGAAAGAGGAACACTGCCAACTTCAGAAAATAGTCAAAAATGGACGGATTACGGTTACTACATCAAAGGTTCTGTATCCTCTTATATGTGGTATATCGATGTTATAACTGCAACTGGAAAGTATCGCGGTGTTTACTTCACCAGCTATCGACCATATAACACAACAGAAACATCCTCAACTTCAAATAGTTATCAGTATGATAATGGCTACAACACAAGTTCCGTTTATTGGTTTGAATATGAGCCAATTACCTGGCGAGTCCTTAAGGTTCAAAGCAATCGTGCTTTCTTAATGGCCGATCTCGTTCTCGACTCACAAGACTATCACTATTCAATATCTAATCGCACCATCGGTGGGAGTACCGTCTACGCAAACAACTATAAAGAATCGCATATTCGTTCATGGCTTAATGATAACTTTTATAATACAGCCTTTACAGCTGCAGAAAAGGCAAGAATTCAGACTACCAATGTGGATAATAGTGTTGCTTCCACAGGAATTTCTCCTAACACCTATGCATGTGCAAACACTAGTGATAAAGTTTTCTTGTTAAGTTATTCTGAAGCAACAAAGGCGAGCTATGGATTAGGCACAGCAACAGCAAGACAACTTAAACCAAGTGCCTACGCTCAGTCTCAAGGAGTTAATACCGATACCTCAAATGGCATTTCTTTTTGGTGGCTGCGGTCGCCGTCCTACTTCGCCTCCCTCGCGCGGCTCGTGCCCTACGGTCGCCGTTTAGACCGCAGCAACCATGTCGGCAGCGCGCACTACGGTGTCGTCCCCGCTTTGTGGATTTCACTTTAGGGAAATCAAAATCCTCGCCGCAATCCAAAATGGCCAGAGCGTCATCACTTTGTGATAGCGGAGGCCATTTTAAAAGAATAATTAATGGAAAAGAAAAGTGAACTTTACGTATTGGTAAAAGCTAAAGCACTTGCGAGTTACGTATTCATAGTTACAGAAAAATCACCCAAAAATACAACTATGTGAACGATTACTTTTGAGGGGTTGCACGATTGAACGATTACAACCTAATTTGTATCAATTGAAACAACCTTTGCCATCTGCCTAGTGAAGCTTTGATACAATTATCAAGGCTTTTTTTGTGCTTAAAACGCTAAAAATAGGCCATTTAATACTGATTTCTATGATTTTCGGTAAGAGTTGATGGTTTTCAGGGCAAAAAATAGGGGAAAATATATAATATTGAAAACCTACTAGTTGAACGATTAGGGGGTGGGGTTGCACGATTGAACGATTACAAGGAGAGGGGTTGCATTGGGCTTAAGTCCTCTAATATTTTGAATTGATGACGGAGTGGTCCGACCAAGTCTGGATGACTATGATTGATCGCGTACTCGTTTATGATGATGGAAAGATGAAATTCATATTTAAAAGCGGATCAAATGTGTCGGTTTAGTTAAAATTGGAAAGATTATTGATGCTTTTTCTATAGAAAACTAAAACTAGTACTTTGTTTATGTGTTTTTACATGGTAAAATTGATTTATCAAATTAAAGGAAATCATTGTCATGGATAAACGGAAGATTTTAACCAACGCAACTGTATCACTCGTTGCCTTTTTTGCACTCTTATTGGGTGCCGTGTCTCGTGGTGGAAGTAATGTTTTTTTTGCACGAGGAGATTATGAACCTTATTCGATTGTTCTTAATACAACAAAAAACAAACTTGCTACGGGAGCGGTTAACACAGCAGGTTATTCTGGAAGTGGAGTGGCCACAACGGAACTAGGAAACGCCGTAGCTTTTGACTATAGTGGACTTATTAACCCAACCTCAAACTGGCAGACAATCAAAGCTGGCGGTTATATTACAAACACGCAACCGATTACGGGTATGACAGGGATGACCCTAACCAAGAATGCCAGTTCAGCTGACTTTAAAATCTACTGGTCGAACACAACTTCGTTTACGGAAGATAAATCCGTCCTTTTTGATGCTACCTCGGCACTGACAGTATCGACAAGTTTTAACGGTTATTTACCTAACTACATTAAAATCTATGCAAATGCTGACTCCGCTATTGAAGATGGTGTGATTGAATTTAGTTGTTCGAATAATTATCCTTCTTTATCGCTATCAACAAACTCAAGCACAATGGGGTCTACAACAGGCGCTGGTTTATATGCTGTCGGGGAATCCGTCACAATTAATGCAACTGCAAATAAAGGTTATTACTTTACAGGGTGGTATGAGGGAGAAACATTGATTTCAACAAGTGCCTCTTATACCTTCATAATGCCTGAATATGATGTGACCTACTATGCTGAATTTAGTGCAACAAAACCGATTATCAAAGGTGACACATATCAAATCGGAACTTATCCTCAAAGTAAGGTCACTGATGCAACCCTACTGAGCACACTTAATACTGCAAGCGGAACACTGCCAACTTCAGAAAATAGTCAAAAATGGACTGATTATGGTTATTACATTAGTGGTTCCGTATCCTCTTATATGTGGTATATCGATGTAGCGAATGCAACCGATGAATATCGTGGCGTTTATTTCACCAGTTATCGACCAAGTAGAACAACAATTACATCCTCAAGCACTTACCAAGATGATAACGGCTATACAACAAGTTCTGTCTATTGGTTTAAATATGAGCCAATTACCTGGCGAGTCCTTGATGTTCAAAGCAATCGTGCTTTCTTTATGGCCGATCTCGTCCTCGACTCCCAAGATTATCATTATTCGACTTCCGATCGAACCATCGGTGAGAGTACCGTCTACGCGAATAACTATGAACATTCTCACATTCGTTCATGGTTAAACGATAACTTCTATAACACAGCCTTTACAGCCGAAGAAAAGGCAAGAATTCAAACAACAACAGTTGATAATAGCGTTGCCTCGACTGGTTATAGTTCAAATAGTTATGCCTGCGCTAACACGAGCGATAAGGTGTTCTTGCTAAGCTACGCAGAAGCCACAAGTGCAACCTATGGATTAAGCATTGATGCATCAAGACAACTGCAACCAAGTGCCTACGCTCAGTCTCAAGGAGTTTATCCCTATAGCAGCGGCAATTCTCATTGGTGGCTGCGGTCGCCGCACTACAACTACGCCAGCGTCGCGCGGATCGTGGACTTCGATGGCAACATCAACTCCACCATCGTCAACTACACGACCAGCGGTGTCGTCCCCGCTTTGTGGATTTCACTTTAGGGAAATCATAATCCTCGCTGCAATCCAAAATGGCCAGAGCGTCATCACTTTGTGATAGCGGAGGCCATTTTAAAGGAATAATTAATGGAAAAGAAAAGTGAACTTTACGTATTGGTAAAAGCTAAAGCACTTGCGAGTTACGTATTCACAGTGACGGAATAATCACTCAAAAATACAACTATGTGAACGATTACTTTAGAAGGGTTGCACGATTGAACGATTACAACCTAATTTGTATCAATTGAAACACCCTTTGCCATCTTACTAGGTATGCTTTGATACAATTATCAAGGCATTTTTTATTAGTGACGTTTATTAATCTCTTTGCCAATAATACATTTTAAAAATGAATAATTAGCAAAAATGAAACGATGTGACTATTAATTGTCGCAAAAATGAAACGATAAGGTTAATAATCGTTGCAAAATTATAAAATGTTATGACAATGATGTTGGATATGTTTCATTTGCGAAATTTATGATTCAAATATTTAAAATTAATTGGCTTGCTACTTTTGCGATTCTAAACATCTAACTATGATGTCATTTGTAATTGTCGACTAAAAAAAGTAATTTTTTGGCAGCCTAAAATTTAGGTTTGCCTCCACACTATTCTCGAATTATCTAAATTCTCTATTGTTTGAATGATTATAACCTAGGGGGTTGCACAATTGAACGATTACTTTTGGAATTGCATCAACTAGGACGACTCATACCAAAAAAAGTTTAATTAGTAAATAGTTCATAAGGGTTATTTTTTTATAAATAAACAAAGAAGATGTTTTGATATCTAGTAAAAAAGGAAACATTATCATACAGATAGTTAATAAATCTGCAAAATAGGCAATAAAACTATTGAAAAATTCGGAATATTATCTCTGAAAAATTCGGAATATTTGTACTAGTCAACGAAAAGTAGACACGATAATTTAGTTTGTCATCCCTTGTTTTTGATAGTCTGCATCCTTGTATTGTTTTGGGGTCAAATATTTCAAGAAAGATGTCGGATGTCTTTATTTAAAAGTACAACTTTTAGCAATATTTGCGATTGATAATTAAGCAAAATGCGAATTAGGAGAACGTCACTTTGGTTTACGGAAAAGTTTACAATTGTCTCTTTACAAGGTTGACATCAAGGTTTACAATATAGACATGAACAACGAAAAACTCCACGCAATTTTAGAAAAACAATTTAATGGAAAATACTATACGGCAAAAGAACTACAATATGGTAATGAAGCTGGTACTTATATTTCGCCTTTTGAATATAAGCAATTAATTGAATACAAAGAATCGCTAGCGTCATTAGATGATGGAATGGTTTCTTTATTACCGCTACCGGCTTTTAATTTTAAGTGCCTCTATTATTGTTTGGGCAATGATTTAAAGACCTTATTAAACGACTTTGTTTTCTTCGCCAATGAAGATCAAGAATTATCCAATCGATTTTCTACTAACTTTCTTGAATCGCGAATCTATTCGGAAATTGAAGGAACATTAAATGTGGAAAATGTTCCCACCACGAGAAGAAGATTAAAAGAACTTTTAGAAGATGATGCACCGATTAAAGATAAGAATGACATCATCATCAAAAACATGAAGGCTGGTATTGATTTTGTTAACGAATTACCTCTCTTTAATAAAGAGAATTTGTTTAAGTTGTATACATTATTAAGTAATGACTGCTTGGGCGAAGAAGATAAATTACGTCCAGGTGATTATTATCGTCATGACGCGGTGGAAATATCTCGTTATCATGGGTGTCCATCTCATCAAATAGAGGCATCTATGAATGCTTTGTTTGCATATGCAAATGAGACATTAACTAGTAAAGATAAAAATAAGGTAGTTTTGTTACCTCATTTTTGCCATTATTATATACTTTATATTCACCCTTATTTTGACTATAACGGTCGGATGGCGCGGATGGTCTCATACTGGGTATATTTATTAAGTGGTTCTAATCTTTTCCCCCCCATTGTTGCAGAGGCGATTAATCAAACTAAAGGTGCATACTATAAAGCGATTGAATTAACTCGAGACTCACATAACGATTTGACTTACTTTCTAAAATACCTACTTAGTATTTCAATCGACTATATTATTTGCTATCAGAATTTAAAACATTTAGAGCAAGTAGTGAAAAACACTGGCAATCTTTTAACATCAACAGAGCTTAACTACATCAAAAAAATCTTAATTTCTTATAAGGGGGTATTCACACATTCTGATTTCCTCAAGATGATTAATGTTTCGATGTCTAAACAAGGCGCTCTTAAAACTTTAAACAAATTTATCGATTATGGTATTCTAAAAAAAGTTAAATCATCATCTAAAACCAAACTATTCGACATCAACAAGAACAACGTTCCGTTTGTGCTTAAAAACTTCGGATATCAAAGAAATTAGTTTTACTCATTGTAATTTGCATAATAAAATTGTAAGAAAAATATGGCCGCAATGTAGTTTTTTTGGCATTATTCTCGTATTATCTAAACAATTATGACCTAGGGGGTTGCACGATTACTTCCGAAATTGTATTAATTATGACAATGCTTGCCATACATATGTCAACTTAGTTTGAACGCAAACTTTGATTAGTAAAACGCCTTCGCAAGGCGTTTTTGCATTATTTTAAGACTTATTATGATGTTGTTGGATATAGGTGAAATATTGCGATATTACAAAAATTTATATCAAAAAATAGAGTTTAAAATCTATTATATAATGCAAGTTTGAACCTAGAATTATATCTTATAAAACCCGGGTCCAAACTTAAACTTTGCACTAATTCACCAAAAGTAGACACATTCTTAATTTAATTGACATCCTTGTTGTTTAAGGAGACTTTGTTCTTTAAATTGAGCAGGGGTTACTGCCCATGTTCGAAGCGGGTAATTGATAAAGGATAGATAAGCAAATACTTTTTTATTTTTTGAAATCATACTGTGTAAATATCAGAAATATCGTCTATACTTAAAATGAGAGTTGAACTAATCCTTGGTTATGCATGAAAAAGAACGTTACTTTCAACAAAAAACACATGTTTTAATCAAGGGTAGTTGTATGTAAAAAGCAATCAAGCCAAACGTTTTTTCATTGAGGAGGTTAAGAAAATGAAAAAGAGAATGAAGGGGTTGAATCCTGCGCTCGCCTCTTTAGTCATGCTATCAGTTGGGGTTTTAATCGGTATCAAACCTCACGCTCCGCTAAGTGTGGCGGCCGTTTTAAGTGGGGCGGGAACCGAAGAAAACCCTTATTTAATTGCGACTACCGAAGATCTCCAAGAAGTGATCACCAATGTCGATAATGCGGTGAATGACTATGATGGTCAATATCTAAAAATTACGAGTGACCTGGCGATTGAATTAGCGATGACGACTTCCGGTCGAAAATTCAATGGCCATCTCGATGGTGATCACCATATCTTGACCTTATCGACCAGTGCGGTGGAACAAAATGTGAGCATGTTCTATGAGGTGGGTCTAACGGCCAGCGTCAAAAACATCACTTTCGCAGGTAGTCTAAGTGGCATGAGTGGATATTGTGCCCCGGTTTGTGTGGCTAATAGCGGCACGATTGACCATATTGTTAATCAGACGACAATCATTGCGACAAGTGTCATGATTGGTGGCATTGCCGTGAAGCAAATTAATGACGGGGCGAAGATTACCAATTGTGTGAATCAAGGCGCAATTTCGGGCAATGAAGCAGTTGGGGGCATCGTCGGTCGAGTAAAAGGCGGCACTGTTTCTCATTGTCTTAATCAAGGGAATGTCACCGGGAGCGGGTACGAGATAGCGGGAATCGCTGGTTACGTTTCCAAAAATGGGTCTGAGGAAAGTGTGCATATCGAAAATTGCCTCAACGAAGCCGATATTAGTGGAGCCGGATTAGTGGGGGGAATTATTGGCAGGCTCGAATCGCCATTAGTATGCAATAATTGTTCGAATTATGGTGATATTTCTGTTACAACTACTAATGGTGGAGGCGGGATAATTGGTACGGTTTCTTATGTTTCGCCCCCATATGAGATCGCCATCGCCACCTTAACTAATTGTTATGCTTCGGGAACGGTGCATACCAACAATGGTTACGCCGGAGGAATACTCGGGATTGCGAGTTACCATTCTGGGGGAACGATTAATTTTATCAACTGTCTCTCCGCGACTAGAGTTGTGAATACGGGCGCATCGGGACTGGTGGGTGGATTCACTGGTGGCCAACAAAATGCTGGGACGACTTTCAATTTTGATAAATGTCAAACCCTCGGCTCGATTTTTTATACTGGTGGCGGTCCCCATTCGATCGGCATCGGCGCGAGTGCGACGAAAATTGGCACGATGACCGAGAGTAACCTTCCCAAAGGTGATGGTAGTAAAGGACTCCAATTAAGCGAGACCACTCTTAATTTATTACGCGCGGTGCGCGAATTTAATTGTGTTTATGATGCTCCGCTTGCTTCTAAGGTATCATCGGGTTTGACGAATTTAACCACGGACGAGCAAACTCAATTAAGTGCCACGACCTTCTATAAGGATAATAGTTATGGATATGTGAGCAATTATTATCATGCGGCGCTTTATGTCGATAACTTCATGCAAAACCCCTTGGGGGGCGTCGCCGATTTTATCACGCGTAATTTTAATCAGGCCCAGATTCATGCGGTGTCTTTTGTGCTCGTCATCATGATAATCAGTTCCATCACCTGGGGGCATTTAAAAAGAAGAAGAGAAAGCGAATAAAGCGATTCCTTGAAATTAAAGGGATCTTTGAAATTAAATGGGGAAAGACCTGGGAGTTAAATCTCAGGTCTTTTTACAGGGATTAGCATAGAGCAAAACAAGCATTAGGTGTTTTCTAAAGTAGATAAAGTATCGTCACTATCATCTAATATTGTGATTAAGTTAATGTGGTTATTGATGTTTTCAAAATTCGCTCCTCGCCTTTTTTAAAAAAACAAAAAATAACATCTAAACGATTTGTAAAACAAGTAAAACTATGAAGAAGATTGGGGAATGATTAATTTTTGTTCCCATTTAATTTCAAAGAACCATATAATTGTGTCAGCCCTTTTTTATTCACAACACCAGTATTTTTATGAATATAAATACTAGAAAAAGGTCTAAAAAAAGTGAATTATAAAATTGAATTATCAATGTGGGGCCCGCTTTCATCAATTGCGATACGTTAAGATTTTGTTGATAAAACAAAGAAAATATCAAGTATTATCATTTTAACCTTTTCTAGTATCGGCACTCATTAATGTGTAGAAAATAAAAAGTATCAGTTGTACAATTAAAAGTGAGGAAAGTGCCGTAGTATCGTTTTAAAAGTGTTACTAAATTTAGTTAAAAAGGAGAAAGACAAGTGAAAAAGAAGAATAAGCGATGGCTCTTTAAATTTGCCGTTGCCACACTCTTTGGTAGTGTTATTATTAATCCATTACTTCGCCAAAACAGCTTAAAAGTAATGGCCGCTACGGATATCCCCGTCCTAGCGGGGGATGCAATTGGGTGGGATGAAAATGATCCAACCTACACATTTACTGAAACAGGAGCAGGAACAGATATCTTTGCTTTAACAACAACGATTAGTGAAGCGGGGCGTTATCAACTAATTAAAAAAAGTGTTCCTTATCCGCATGCGCGTTTTGACGCTAGTGGTTATGACTCTCATAATTCGAATGCGTGGGACTATGTTATCTCGTTTGGATATGATGATTTTGCGATTTGTTATCCAGGCACCATCACCATTAAAGTGTATAATCCCGATCAAAGCGCGTCTTCACCAGCTGGGGACTATCGCTTTACGATAGATTATGATGCTGCGTCTTTCCCGCCTGGCGGAATAAGCGGTTATGTTGCGGTTGGAAATGCGCTTGATGGTTGGGAAGATCCAAAATTCTCCGAACCGACGAATCGCCTTGTCTCAATTGATGGATTTGATGGGCGATATATGGCCCTAACTGATGATTTTGTTGCGGGTGACTTCAAAATATATCTTTATAAAACTCAACTTGGTGGGTTTGGTTATTCATACGTTAATGTTCCTAAATCAACTGCGGGTACTGCGATTTCTCAAGGTGGTCGCCTCAATGAAAGTGAAGACTTTAATATCACAGTTAATACTGCTGGTAATTATCAAATGCTTTTTGATATGCAAACCAAGAGTTTCTTTTTCCACAATGGCGGAACTACATATAAAAAAGTTACCAAGTATGAAGGGACAACAATAATTGATAAAGAAATGGCCGTGGATGGCTTAACCTATGAACCGTGCTATATTCGCCGTCCCAATAAACGTTTTGCGGGCTGGTACACCAATCCTGAACTGACGACACCCTACGAGCCTAGTACCTTAACCGCTGATTTAACGTTATATGGTAAATACGTTGCCTCGCAAGATACAACTTTAGTGTTCTATGACCCCAATCACGCTATTTCAAGTGGGGATGTTTATCTTTATACGTGGGATGGTGATGGTCGCGAAGGAACGGGCAAGTGGCCAGGTACCGCCATGACGAATCATGGCCGCGGTTATTATTCATGGTTTTTCCCTGCCGCATATCTTCGTGAAAATGTTATTTTTAATAATGGTTTACCTGGTGAAAATAATATTAAAACGGTAGATATAGTGTGGGAATTTGGTAAAAATCTCTACAATCAAAGTTCGGGAGCGTGGAGCGCTGTTAGTGAAGTCCATCACCGCGCTACAGTATTTGGAATCGAGATTCTTGACCAAACAGCAACATGTGACGCCACTGGATCAGCGATGAATTTAAATGCCGCAGAATGGAACGATACACTAAGAAATCAATATAACTTAGTCGCATCTGATGCAAAAACATATTTAAAGACTGCGACTTCTAATCCTGATGGCGACTTATTAGCCCAAGCGATGGCCCGTTATGACTATATCGTCAATAAGTATGGGTCCGCAATGTTCAATAACTTCCTTGAACGAGAAATTCTCGCTAGCGGCGCCCCGTTTGGAAGTAATGAAAGCGCGGACAATATCTTGGTAATGGGGGCATTTATGATTATGACACTCGTCACCCTGGTAGGCATTACAATAATTACCAAACGACGTCGTTATCACTAACGCATAATAGCGCCCTTTGATGTAACAAAAGGCTGGGGTTTAATCCTAGCCTTTTGTGGATTTTTGAAAGTTCTTTGAAATAAAGTGGGAAATATTGAGGAATTCTAAAAAAACTCACTAAAAGTATGAAATTAAATGGGGACAGACCAAGAGATTACAATCTTAGTTTTTTCTTATAGGTGATAATAAGCATAACACGTTTACGAAAACGTTCAAAATTATTGTAACCATAGGAATCTTATTATCATTTGTTTTTAAAAAATAGGGAGACATTTGGTGAAACATTTGGGAACAAAACCTAATGCCGTATATTTCAGAGGGGGCAGATCGCGCGGGATGAATGCAAAGCAGATTTTAAATTAATCTAGGTAATAAAACATCTGCAATTTGGGTAATTAGCAGATATAGATTAATTCACAAGTTCCTTTTTTATTAGGAATAGTGATTTGGTGTTCTGGGAACAAAGGTAATAAATTTAACAAATTTTATTTTGGGTTTATTTTAGGGAACAAAAGATATATAATTATGCTGTAAAGTTCCCTAAGGAGTGGTTATGAATAAAATAGATGAAATACAGGTGTTGTTATCAAAAAAAGCCGAACTAAACGCGCAACTATCATTATTACCATATGATGGAACGCCAGAAATAAAAACCATCAGCGGTAAAGATTATCTCTATGTGCGGAAAAGGGTATTAAACAAGGTGTCATCAACCTATGTTGACGTGTATAGTGAACATCTTTATAACACGCTGCTTCGCAACAACGAACAATCAAAAAAACTTAAACGTGAAATTCGAAAAATCGACAAAGATTTAGCGGCTCTTGGTTATAAAGAGGGAGAGTTACTACCCAATGTTATTTTAGCGCGTGATTTCGCCCGTATAAATCGCAATGTAACTATTTATGATCAAGCGATATTAGAGGGGATTGGTACAACTTTTCCTGATACAGAAGCAATTCTTGAAAAAGGCATTATTAAAAATGCCAAAGCAGATGATATACAAAAAATTCTCAATTTAAAAAGAGCATGGGAATTCATCCTTGATGATAACGTTTTACTCGTGGAAACAGATTTTTATCTAGTTGCTTATATTGCCAAAATTGTTAATGAAGGTTTTTATATAAATGGCGGCAAAGTTAGAGGAGTACCCGTTAAAATTGGTGGCTCAGCTTATATTCCTCCACTTCCGCTGGAATCTAAAGTAAAAGAAGACATTGGTTCTCTATTATCGTCGTCATTAAACGATATTGATATTGCTATTGAACTTTGCTTATATATTATGAAAACCCAAATCTTCAATGATGGCAATAAACGAACTGCGGTTATTGCTTGTAACCACTACTTAGTTAGCAAGGGGGTTGGATTTTTGGCAATATCCCATGATAAAGTTCCTGAATTTAAAGCCATGTTAATAAATTACTATGAAAACAAAGATATAGAGGTGATTAAAAACTTTCTCAAAACTTGTGTGCATCAATTAGGAAATAAGACTGAAATATAATAATGATGTGCTAATTGTAAGCGACTAAATTTGTATTAATATCGTTGCTTTATTCCATTTAAGTGGAATATGCTCCCAAAAATTTTACCAAAAGCAGGCGGGCATTATTCGCTATAAATACTGAGAATAATACGTGGAAAAAAGGATAAATAGCACCTAATAATGCTATAATCAAAACAGGGAACTCCTTGAAAGATTGTTTTTGGGGAAAGTTGAAAAGGAGAAAAGTAATATGCACTTCGCACCAGCCTTTAAAGCTAAAATTAATGAACTTACTCAACTATGCCAAAAAATATATCCGCAGCATCAAAATGTAGTGGATGCGATGAAAGAGTTGGCGGATTCTTTAGGCCCAGAAACTAAAATTAAGTTATTAGATTTGCTTCAGGAAAGTGAAAATCAGAATAATCTTAGCCAAGATTCGCTCTATTTTTTACAAGCCTTAATTAATGAAGCGAATACGAGACTAGTCTTTGGGAATCAAGACATTGACCATTTGATAATCGCAGCCGAAGAAGAAGAAGAATTAGATACGCAAAAAAGATATGCCAGAGCGGAAATTAAAAACATGCATTATCGCGTCGATAAATACATCATTCCCGCATGGCAAAAATCACTGGCAGAAACAGCGAAGCAAGCCTTAGAAAATGCCTTGTGCGCGATTGAGCGATGTCACAATTTTGATGAATTAGAGGAAGTTTTAGAAAAATACGAAAAAATCTTTGATGAAATAGAAGAAAATATTAATTATGATTTGTAGAAGCTAAATAAGATGCGAAAAACATTATTCACCCTGACCTTTTTATCTTCCTTTTTTATTACGAGTTGTGGCGGTAATTTCCCTTACCAGA
Organism: Bacilli bacterium; assembly: GCA_050952725.1. Taxonomy (GTDB): domain Bacteria; phylum Bacillota_I; class Bacilli_A; order RFN20; family CAG-826; genus JAQWCH01. The sequence goes on along the minus strand of JBMNLN010000001.1, from coordinate 1,299,890 downwards.
TTCAGAGGGAGTTTTCCGTCGATGATGTCGCCTTCATCGAGGCCTTTTTTTATGGAGGAAAGCATCCCGATTATCAAGGCGTAGAAAAGGAATATCATTTTGACCAAAAAGAAGTTGTCGCGAAAGTTTATCAAGAATTCTCCAGGGAATATGTCAAGGAAAAAACGCGCAATAGATATCGGACGAATCGCGAAGATTGCCTCTATATATGGGTGATTAATTTCGGTTTAATGAGCAATGATCACTACGAAATCCAATATTATGTTTATTCGCATACCGATGGGACGGTCGTCTACCCTGACGGCGCTGCCCATGCCTTTTACGGGAATGCTAAAAATAAAACTTTTAATCAACGGATCGATGATTATTTTCAAGAACAAGGAATGGATTAAGCGAGGGGAAACACTTTGGCCCGCGAGTTCTTTTAATCTTTAAATTCGCTAGTGTTATTTTGGTTATAGTGTGTCTAAATTTTAAGATAATGTCACATTTATATGGGGGATAATGGGGTTAGATTAATTAAATCGAGGAGATGACCGCAACTGAACTCGATAAATTAAAATTAGCCGGCCATGTCAATCGGATTGATTTTATCGCAGTGCGAGCGCGTTATGAGGCTTGGACAATTCATGTAAATGAAGTTGATCCTTACGGAGATGGCACGCCAATTAGTGGCGTGTCGTCGCTGATCCCCCCGTTAAGTAATCCCCGGCTAATCGCTGTTTTTTTCCATTGGGGCGATTGTATTGAGTTGACTCGTGGGTTTCTATTTCTTTTTAATTAAGAAAAGACGACTAAACTAGAGTGATAAAGCGAACAAGGTAAAAACCCAAATTCGCTAAATTCTCCCCTTGAAGCCGCAGGTGGAATGATGAGAACTCATTCCGCCTTTTATTTTAAAATTTCGCATTTTCTTCGGTTTTTCTTTAGCCAATGTCAAACAAAACGCGCAGGCTACAGGGGGCACTTGCGGAAAAAGTTAACGTCAAAACTGGACAATAATCAAAAAGCATAGGGATTGCTTGTTGATAATGGGCATTAAATCCAAAAAAAGCCTAGTTAAATAGTTCACAAATTGTTAAAATTAATAACATCACAGTGAGGGGATATTTATGAAAAAGTTTAGTATTGTCATCAACTCGAGCACGGACCTTCCCGAAGAGTTAAGAAAAGAGTTAGATTTAGTTCTCGCTCCCTTAAAGTTTATAATCAACGGTAAGGAATACATCAACTACCTAGATTATCGGAATTTAGGGATTAAAGAATTTTACCAACAACTTCGCGAAGGAGTGGTGGCGACCACTTCCCAAGTTAATGTCAGTGAATATGTCCGTATTATTGAAAAAGAATTTACCAAGGGGCATGATGTGTTAATCCTCTCCCTTTCTAGTGCCCTCTCGAGCAACTATGATAGCGCGCGGATTGCCGCGGAGATGTTTCAACAAGAGCAACATAAAGTTTATCTAGTGGATACACTTTCGGCTTCTCTGGGTGAAGGTTTAATCGCCTGGGTCGCAGCCAAGAAACGCCAAGAAGGGGCGACGATTGAAGAGACCTATAAACATATTGAACAAATCAAATACCAAGTGGCGGGTTGGTTTACCGTCGATGATTTAATGTTCTTGCGTCGCGGCGGACGTTTAGGGGGTGTATCCGCGGTTTTTGGCACTCTTTTAGCGGTCAAACCGGTTTTACATATCGACTTAGAAGGTCGGTTAGTCCCGATGGAAAAAGCTCGGGGACGGAAAAAAGCGCTTCGCCTCATCGTCGATAAAGTCAAGGAAAGCTATGACCCGAGTCTGCCCCATGATGTTTATCTTGCCCATTGCGATGATGAAGATGCTGCTTATTATCTGCAAAAAAAGATTGAAGAACTCGATCTTGGTTTAAAAGTAAGTCTAATTAACTATGTCGGGCCAGTAATCGGGGCCCACACAGGACCAGGCGCGATTGGGGTTTTCTTCTTTGCTAAACAGCGATAAAGTTAATCATCACTAACAAAAAAGCGCACTCTGTTCGAAGAAGGAGTGCGCTTGCTCATTCGATGAAATTCTATTTTTGATTTTCGCGTTTAAAACACATAAACCAGTCTAAACAATAGATATCGTCGGATTTGTCTTCCATCCGGGCTTTGGCCACGCCACATGAACCAGCCGTAGGAACAATTACATCATCGCCTGGGCGCCAATCCGCGGGGGTGGCGACTTGATCGGCATCAGCTTTTTGCAACGCTAAGATAATCCGTTTAATTTCATCAAAGTTCCGTCCAGTGGAAATCGGATAATAAAGAATCGTCCGGATAATCCCCTTTGGATCAATCACAAAGACCGCGCGAACAGCTTGGGTCGTAGATTGCGATGGTTGCACCATCCCGTATTTATGGGAAACTTCCATCTTGATATCTTCGATTAGAGGAAACTTAACTTCGATGTCTTTAAAGTTTTTCCATTCCAGTTCTTGGATTTTTCTCAGCCACGCAATATGGGCGTATAGTGAATCGACTGAAAGCCCAACCAACTCAGTGTTCAGGGCTTTGAATTCATCGGCCATCGCGGCAAAGGTCATAAATTCCGTAGTACAAACGGGGGTAAAATCAGCAGGGTGCGAGAATAAGATCACCCATTTACCTTGATAATCTTTGGGAAAATTAATCGTCCCTTGGGTGGTCACCGCGGTAAACGCGGGAGCTTTGTCGCCAATTAGCGGCATGCGTACAACATTTTCTTCCATAATTTCTTGAATAACCTCCTATGATATTTTCGCTCGTCATCGGTGTTATTGATGATGACGTTACAATTGCATCTTAACATAAAAAGGAGATTTTTAATTTTTAATGCTTTTATCTCTTATTGGATTAGTTTTTTCGTTAACATAAGTCGGCCATCATCTCTTTAATTTGCAGAGAAAATTTACCAAACCTTTACCTCGCATATTTCTTTTTTAGATTAATCACTGTTATAATTTCGTCGTGGTCAACTTGATGTTTTAGGAGACGGAAAAACATGCTAAAAATTACAACTCTTGATGAATTCGAGATGGAATTTGCGAAATTAGGCTGCAAATACAGGACGAAAAATGTCGATGCCTTTAATCGCCGCTTAATCAAAAACAATATCGATGTGAGTTTTTTAAAAGATGTAATCTTAATTAAACCAGAATATCATCGGACCTATTTTCAAGTCTCCTTGGCCAAGGCGGCAAAGATTGAGGAACAATTGCAATTCATTGAAGAGCATTTTTATTTATTAAATGACTGGTGGCATGTTGATCAATTAACGCAGTTTCTCAGGAAAGACCTTTCCCTTGATTTAGCGGTGAACAAGGCGAAAATTTATGTCGAGCACCCTCATCCTTTTGCGCGACGTTGGGCCTATGTGATGTTGATGCCAAATCTAGTCAAAAAAGCGACAGCCTTTCATCAAATTACCCCGCTTTTTCAAGATGATGACGAATACTATGTGGTGATGGCGGAAGCTTGGCTCCTTTCCTCTTTAGCCATCGATCATCCGCATAAAACTTTTACCTACTTGCAAAGCCAACCATTAAAATATAATATTGTCGGGCGAGCGATTCAAAAGATCTGTGATTCATCTCGGATTACTCAGGCGGATAAGGAGAAGTTTAAGACCATTCGCCTTCTTTATCGAAAGTCATAGTTTTTCTTAAAATGAAGGGAAACAACATCGATATAGGAAATTCGCACGGTATGTTAAAATATGATTATGAAGAAAAAACATCGCATAACCACAATTTTGTTATTTTCAAGTTTGCTTTTTTCATGTCAATCACCCCTGCCTGAGGGGGAAATAAGTGAAAGTAGTCAAACCTCTTTAAGCGCGGAAACAACCGAAAATGAAAGCAGTGAGGAAACTTCAAGCGCACCTGCAAGTGAAACGACCAGCGCTTCCAGCGGTGAATCCTCCAGTGAAACATCACTGCCTCCGATAAGTTATGTCCAAGTCTTTGCCCCGCATACATATTCTCATGTTTATGCCTGGATTAATGCAAGTGGCGGGGCAAATGAATTAGTTGGCAGTTGGCCAGGCACTTTTTTAAAGCCATTTGATGAGGATTGGTTAACCTATGACTTCCAAGGCTATACGGCGCTTAATGTGATTTTTAATACTGGCAGTAGCGCTAATCAGACTGCGGATTTAGCGATTAATGAACCCGGGTATTATTGGTATCATAACGGCATCTTAGTCAAGCAAAAGCCCGATTCCGGTGTTGGAGGCGATGATCCTTCTTATCCGGAGTTTCCCACCTATGAAGCCGAGAATTGGAAAGATTTTCCGTTTTGGCAAGAATATCCAGCCTCCTATTGGAAAACGATTAACAAATATAATGGCAGTCGCCAAGACTTCCGTAACGAATCAATTTACTTTGCGATCACCACGCGGTTTTATGATGGTGATCCCACCAATAATGTCAAGTGCTGGGATGGTCACAATCCCCTAAGCGATCCCGCTTGGCGAGGAGACTTCAAAGGTCTAATTCAGAAGATGGATTATATTAAAGCTCTAGGATTTACCGCGATTTGGATTACGCCAATTGTCAAAAATGCCTCGGGTTATGATTATCACGGTTATCACGCGCTCAACTTTCGCGAAGTCGATGAGCGCTATCTCTCCGCTGATGTCTCCTTTCAAACCGTAATCAATGAAGCCCATGCGCGCGACATGAAAATCATTCTCGATGTCGTTTTTAACCACACGGGTAATTTCGGGGAAGAAAATCTCTTCCCGATGTTTACCAAAGAAGGCGATTTAGGTTCCTATACTTGTATGAAGAAACTACCAGAGGCACCACTGCCTGCTCATTACGATTCTTTAAATAGCAATCAGCAATATGATGAGCGAATTGCCGCGATGAAAAACACGCGGAACAATGGCGCTGATCCCAATGATATCTATCACCATTATGGGAACTTTTCTTGGGAGACTTTTGGCGAACAAGTTGCGCAAATCGCCGGTGATTGTGTCGATTTAAATACGGAAAATCCCTTGGTCGCGGAATATTTAATTAAAGCCTATGGCGAGTTTATTCGCATGGGGGTCGATGCGTTTCGCATTGATACTTTGAAACATATTTCGCGCTTGACGATGAATAACTATTTCTTCCCCGCACTTTATGAATTCGCCCGCAAATGCGGCCATGAGCATTTTCAGATGTTCGGCGAAGTATGCACGCGAGTTCGCGATGTGTGGAATCGCGATATTCCCGCCTTAAGTGCCCCCTTTTATACCTGGAAAGAAAATCGCGAATATCCTTGGGGTGATACTCTTACCAATTTAACTAGCATTGAACAAGCCTATAACGATCATCGCTGTGTGAAAAATGAGCGCACTTCGCAAAATGCCCATCTGCAAGGACGCACCTATCATACCCCGGATTATTCGCAAAGTTCTCGAGTCGGGGTGATTGATTTTCCTATGCATTGGAACTTCCAATATGCCCAAGATGCCTTTAATATCGCGGTTAGCAAAGATCACTATTATAACGATGCTACCTACAATGTGATGTATGTCGACAGCCATGATTACGGACCTGATTGCATTCAAGAAGTGCGTTATAACCAAGGGCCAGCGGCGTGGGCAGAGAACATGTCATTAATGTGGACTTTCAGAGGGATTCCTTGTCTTTATTACGGTTCCGAAATTGAATTTCAAAAAGGAAAAACAATCGATAAAGGGCCCAATATCCTCCTGAGTGAATCAGGGCGCGCCTATTATGGGGACCATCTTGAGGGCCATGTGACCGCAAGTGGCTTTGGCACTTATTCGGCCTCGGGCAGAGTGGCCACGACCCTTAGTCAGCCCCTCGCTTGCCATTTGCGGAAACTCAATCAGATTCGCTTAGCGATTCCCGCGCTTTCTTTAGGGCAATATACGACCCAAAATGTCAGTGGGAACATGGCCTTTATTCGGCGATATACCAAGGGCAGTTTAGATTCATTAGCTTTAGTGACCATTAGTAGTGGTGCCACCTTTAACGAGATTCCTAACGGCGTTTATGTCGATGTGGTCACTGGACAGAGAGTAACAGTAAGTAATGGCACCTTAAATGTCTCTTTAAATGGTCAAGGTAATCTTCGGGTTTTTGTCCGCGAAAATAAGGCGACGGGTACGTTAGGAAAAATCGGCGAAACCACCACTTATCTAAGATAAAAGAGCGAAACAATTATCGATTAGCATCTAAAATAACAATTTCATCGCGGTCTTTTTTCACCTGAGGAATCACGATCTTTTTTACCGGATTTTGAAAAAATGCTTTCACTAGGCAAAAAAAAGGTTAAAATTAGATTGGATATTTCTATCGATAATCATTAACTACTCCAGGAGGAGAATATGAAAAAAAATCAAACCATGCTCCTAGTTGCGCTGACAGCGCTTTTTTTGAGTTCATGCTCATGTAGTCCGATTGCTCCATCGAGTGAATCCAGCGAAGAAGCAGTTACTAGTGAAACCACCAGTGAGTTCACCACAGAAACCACGAGTGAGCCGAGCACAGAAACCACCAGTGAGTCGAGCACAGAAACCACGAGTGATTCCTCAAGTGATCCGAGCAGTGAATCCCCCAGCGATCCCCAAGCGACATATACTGTTTCGTGGTTAAACTGTGACGGCACCTTACTGAAAACGCATAATCATGTTCCCGAAGGTACCATTCCAGTTTATGATGGGGAGACCCCGCATCAAAATGAGGATGAGAGTTATGTGTATCAATTTTATGGTTGGGATCCGGTCCCCGAACCAATCTATAGTAATATGCAATACTTTGCCTCGTATTTGCCGCTTGAAAAAAATACAGTCGTCGATCTTACTGGTTTTGTGTTTAGTGAAAATGACGAAGGGCTTGTGCTCGTAGGCTATTACGGAAGTGCAGAAAGCCTCTACATTCCTGATACCATCGCTAGCAAGCCGATTGTCAGCATTGAAAAAAGCGCCTTTTATCAAAATCCAACCTTAAGAGAAATCAGGTTGCCTAGCGGGTTAAAAACTATCGGGGATCATGCATTTAGCGGTTGTTTAAGTTTAGAGTCCTTGACCTTACCGATGAATGTGAAGGTGATTGAAGACGAGGCTTTTTCCGCATGTCCGAACTTAGTTGCTATCAGTTTTCCTAATGGGCTCGAAAAAGTGGGAAAAGCATTGATTAAGGAGTCGCCGCAAGTGCATAAGACCGTCTATGAAAAAGGTCTTTATCTTGGCAATAATGAAAATGAGCACTTAATCTTTTTAGGACTTGATGCATCTTTTGAGCAGGAACATCTTTCCCTGCATCCCAATACGCACCTCATCGCCGACTCCGCCTGTTATCAAAAAGCAGTCACAGGGGTGAGTTTTGGGCCCCATCTCCAGACGATTGGCGAGTATGCTTTTGGCTCTTGTAGCCACATCACGACGCTTGATTTTCCTCAGAGTTTACGCGTCATTAAAGCATGCGCCTTTCAAATGTGTAGTGGTTTAACCACCGTGTCCTTTGGCAATCAATTACAAAAAATTGCGTGCTGTGCTTTTGCTTATTGTGCATTGCTTGCTGATGTTGTTTTGCCTTCTAGCCTCCGTGTGCTTGAACAGGCGGCTTTTACGAAAGGTTGGGACGGAAGCCCGATACCTTGTAACGAATACGATAATGGCCATTATTTAAAATCGGCGACCAATGATTATTTCGCTCTGATTGGTTCGACGAGTGCGACCATCACCAATATGGAGATTCATCCCAATACCCAAATCATCGCTGATCAAGCGCTGGTTTATCATAGCAACCTTACGAGCATCGAAATTCCCGCGCAAGTGAAGTATCTGGGGAAGCTGGTCTTTGCTTTTTGTAGCGGGTTGACTTCCATCAAAGTGGCTTCGACAAACACCACCTTCGTCGACGATCATCAAAAAGCGGTTTTAGAGAAAAGTACGGGACGGCTGATCTGTGGTTTAACCAACGGAGATATTCCTGAGGGAACCAAAATTTTAGGCGCTTTCTGTTTTGCCACCCATGATTTAAGCGCGGGATTAGTGATTCCGGCGAGCGTGGTGGAAATAGAAGACTCTGCTTTTTATGGTGCGAAACTGCCAGAAAACATCGAGATTCCTCATAGTGTGACTCGCATCGGAGTCGGGGTTTTTGAAGAAGCAGAAGCAGTGCAGACGGTTGCCTTGCCGAATCAAATCAAATGTATTGCAAATAACATGTTTAATAGCTGTTCTACCCTTAGGGAAATAACTCTGCCTGAGACCGTTACATCAATTGGAGAATCAGCTTTTGGTACGTGTAGGAATCTGACCACCGTTAACTTTGGTAGTCAGGTGAGACATATTAAGGAATACGCTTTTAGTGGCTGTAAAAAATACGCTAATTTCACTTTGCCACATAGCCTGCAAGTGATTGAGGAATCAGCCTTTAGAAGTTGTCCGTTAATCACCTCGTTAGAGATTGGTGAGAACATCCATCACCTTGCTGGTTCCGCCTTTAATGGAGCGGCGCTTACTAACATCAGTGTCAATGCTAGTAATCCGTATTACGATTCGCGCGGAAATTGCCAAGCGGTTATCGAGAAGCAAACGAACATCTTGGTGCTTGGCTGTTCTAATTCCACGATTGATGCGACGGTGGTCGAAATTGGTCCTTATGCGTTTGCGGAAATGGCCATTCATCACCTTACTCTTCCCGAGAGTGTTGTTCGTTTAGGGAGAGGGGCATTTTATGGTTCTTCCATCAAAACCATCACCTTTGAAGGAAATCTTCTTAGCATTCCCGATGATTGTTTTCGGTTCTGTTATGGTCTGGTCAACTTTACCATTCCAAATAGTGTGACTTCCGTCGGAAATTCCGCTTTTGAACGTTGTCTTTATTTAGAAACAGTGACCATTCCCGATTCGGTGACTAGCCTGGGCGAAAGTTGTTTTGATTATTGTATTCGCCTCAAGGAAATTGAAATTCCTAGTAGTATTAATGTCATTCCCGCTACGGTATTTTATCATTGTCGCCTCCTTGCAAAAGTGACATTACATGAAGGATTAACCGCGATTGGCCGGTATGCTTTCGCGCATTGTGAAAAATTAGCAAGGATCGTCATTCCTCTTAGTGTGACCACGATGGCTGACGGGGTCTTTAATGAATGTTCAATTTTGAATATCTATGCGTTAGCGCCAGAAAAACCTTCTGGCTGGAACGAATATTTTAACAACTCAAATTGCCCAATCTACTGGTATAGTGAAACCGCCAATTATGATGGACACCATTGGTATTATGACGCGGGTGTTCCCACGGTTTGGACCGAGTGAGATCATTGACGACTAAACCTTAAAAAAACAAATTGATAAAAAGAGATTAAAGACATTTTGCGATGAGGAAAAACTCAATTTTCAACTCGTTTTTTGATGCGGATAAATTCTTGATAAAAATGCTCTATTTCCTTGGCAATTCGCCTATGAAATTAAATTTTCGCCAACATTAACGCGAATTAATCTTCTCTTCGACAATTCGCTATTGCGATATATATAAAAATGCTAAAATAGAAGCGGATATAGGGGGAGATAATAACAAGATGAAAGTCAGACATTTAGCGACGCTGGGTATCGTTTTTTTGGTGTTGATTAGCGGATGCCGGCCATCGACATCCACCGGTGATCAAGAGTCGACTGATGATTATAGCGAAACGACAACATCGTTAACGACTTCGATTACATCATCCACATCTTCAAGTGATAGTTCAACCAGTGAAGTGCCAGATAGCAGCAGTGATGATTCGCCAACAACCTCGCCGCCAACGAGTTCGGAAGTCATCGCGCCCGAGAATGAAGAAGTTGCTTTTTTAACTAATAGCTATTTATTTGGTAACACGAACGGCAACACGTACAATCGCGGTTTAGCCGTTTATGATTTTGACCAAAAAGTCCATTACTATGCGCATCAAGGGGCGATTTATCGTTATCATCCTGTGACCAAAGAGAGCACGACCTTACTTTCTGGTCTAGGAAAAGTGATGTTTTTAACCCTTTATGATAATCAACTCTATTACCTAGGGAGCGAGTCGCAATATTTATACGCGGTCGATTTAACTACTTTAGAAGTGACGACCGCCCTTAGTCAAACCGTCAATTATCTCGCGCGGCAAACGACTTATCTATACGCAAAGACCACGATTCCTAGCTATGGGGACGATGAATGGCTCATCTATTATAACCCCAAGACGATGAATCGGGTTAAGGAGAGGCGCGGTATGGAAAACATCAATCAGCAATATAACAAATTGCTCTTTACCACCACGACTGAGCCGACGATTATTAAAGTGGCGGCTAATAATCTGATCGGGACGAGCACGATTAAAAATTTTGCCACTTTAAATTTCACTTCAATTGAGCAGTTACTACTTTTACACGAGGCTTTCGATGATGAAAATGATCGCCTTTTCTTTGTGAAACTCCGCAGTGATGAAGGCGATTTCTTATATCTTTATGAACAGAAGACTGATCGGTTGACCTTTATTGACTTTGATTATGGCTACCATAGTTACAATAGCGACGACCAACATCTCTATTATGTCAGCAGCAGTGGAATTCACGTTTATAATTACCTTACCAAAACAGTTGATTCCACTATCAATTTCAGTGCCCCTGTCCGTAATTTGAATATCGTCAATCGCTATTTGTATTACGAAAGTGGCAGTGAGATGTATCGCTATCACCTGATTTCGCGTCAAAGCGAACTGGTCGGCTAAGCCACCTGCAGCAGTCCGGGATTATCCTTGCTAAGACTCTAACACCCAACCACTTTTTGAAAGACAGCTCAATCGCTGTCTTTTTTTGATAAGAAATCACCAAAAAAGAAGATTTTTTTGCAACTTTTTTTCTATTTGTAAACTTGTGCTCAAAAAGTTATCAAAAATTGAAAAAACGCTCTTGAACTGGGAAGATAATATCCGTAAACTATTAATGAACAGGTGTTCACTATGCGTACTTTAAACCCAAAATTAAACGAGAAGATTCTCAAAATTGCCCTTGAATCTTTTTATCAAGAAGGCTATGAAAAAACCTCGATGCGCGTCATCAGTTATAAATGCCGAACTAGCGTCGGTAATTTATATCGCTATTTCAAAAACAAAAAAGAACTTTTTAATACGTTGACGAGCCCTGTGGCTTCTAACTTACGGCGGTTTATGGATGATGCGATTAAAACGGGCACGAACAACTTGCTCAACGATGATCTCCAGCTCGTCTTAAAACATTTCTATCAATTAGCAGAACGCTATCCTAAGCACCTAGTCATCTATCTCGAACACGATGGCGAAGATGATTCCGACGATGCCTTGCTCGCCTTTAAGAAATACATGACGACCACGATTAAAACCTTTCTTCCCCAGATGGAAGACACCCTGGTGGAGTTGACTTACTATTACTTAGTCTATGGAGCCATCTACGTGATTCGCAACCAGAAACAGGAGAACTTAGCCCAAAGTCTGAATGCGTTATTTGTCTATATTTTTAAAGATATTGAAGGGAGGATCTGCTAATGAAAAAGATCAGCGCTTTTATCGTAAAAATACGATATGTCTTACTCGCTTTTTGGTTACTGGCGACAGCAGTATCCGTCTTTTTGATTCCCCATATCAAAATCGAATATGATACGACGGTTTATCTCCCCGAAAATACGCGGATTAAACAATCGCTCCAGGTGATGGAAGAAGAATTCGGCATCACTGGTCAAGCTAGTGTGATGATTGAAGATGTCGATCCTGTTGAAGTGTTTGTCTATAAGGATAAGATTGCTTCGATGCCCTATATTATGGAAGTCGTCTGGATTGATAATTTCATCGAACGCGATGTGATTACCAATGTGCAAGATATCTTCGATGAATATGATCCTGTTGGCACCTTTGATTTTGGCGTCATCCCAGGATTAAATGCTTTCTATAAAGAGCGCTCGGCGCTTCTGCAAGTAGTCTTTACTGAAAGTGATCATAGTTTAAATGTCGGTAAGACCATTGATGAAATTCGCGATTACTTGACGCGAATTGACAAACCCTTTGCGCTGAGCGGGACGGCGGTCAATGCTTATAAAATGCGTGAGACTACAAAGTCAGAAGTGGTGAGAACATCGCTTTATGTCGCCCCGATCATCTTGCTGATTTTAATTATCTTTACCAAGTCATGGATGGAACCTGCGGTTTTTGTCGCGACGGTTTTAGTCAGCATCATCGTGAACATGGGGACGAATATTTTCTTCCCCTCGGTCTCGTTTTTAACTAATTCAACCGCGAGTTTATTGCAACTGGCCATCTCGATGGACTATTCGATTTTCCTCCTCCATGCTTATCAAAAAGAAAAAGAGAGCGGGCTCGAAGCCAAAGAGGCGATGGCGGTCGCGATGAAGAATTCCTTTAGTTCGATTGGCTCCAGCATGCTGACCACCGTCGCGGGTTTTGTCGCCTTGATGTTTATGCGTTATACGATTGGGATGGATTTAAGCCGGGTGATGATCAAAGGAATTTTGCTGAGCATGGTCGTGACCTTTACCTTTATGCCTTCATTAATTCTTGCCAGTGATAAACTTTTAAAGAAAACCGAACACCGCCCCTTCTTCCCTAAAATTGGCAAATTATCCAAGCCGATTACGAAAACGCGCTATCTCCTCCCAGCTTTATTTTTGATGGTGGTCGTTCCCGCTTATGTGGCTCAGACGAAAAATAACTTTGTCTATGGCGATGCCGCGATGGCGGTGCGCGAAACCGGAGGGGAAATGAGCGAATCTAAGCGGATTGAAACTAGGTTTGGTCGCAATAATATGATTGTTGTCTTAGTTCCGACTCAAGGGTATGGCGACTACCGCGTCTTAGAAAAAAAGATGATTCGCGAGCTCAATACCGAACTTGAAAAAGCCAATGAAGATTATCGTCCGACCATTCAGAGTTATTCGACCTTGACTGATATTGAAACCTATATTGCCAACTTTAATGATTTACCGCCGGCGATTAAAAATTTTATCACCGATCATTTTGATCCAGCGATGATTGAAAATATGATCTCCGAAAATTTTAAAAAGCAATTTATCAGCGCCAACTATTCACGGGTGATTATTTCGATTAATACCGAAACCGAGTCGCCGCGGGCGGAAAAGGCGGTGCAGATTATCGAAACCGTCGTGGCCCGACAGCGCTTTGCCGATGATGCCCATATCATCGGGGTCTCCCCCTCTGTCAAAGAAATTAAGCAAGTGGTGGAACAAGACTACGTGTTTGTGAATCTGCTTTCCATCGCCTTGGTCTTTATCATCTTGTTAGTCAACTTTAGGAGTGTTTCGATTCCCCTAGTTTTGCTGGTGGTCATCGAGTTAGGAATTTTCATCAATATGGCGATTCCTTATGTGACGGGGACCCCGCTAATCTTTATCGGTTATATGATTGTCAGCTCGATTCAGCTGGGAGCGACGATTGACTATGCGATTCTCTTTACCCAGTTTTATACGGAAGCCAGAAAAACGATGATCAAACGCGAGGCGATTAAATACGCCCTCGATCAAGGTGGCCATTCGATTCTCACCTCTAGTCTTATCCTCGGGGCCGCGGGTTATGTTTTAAAGTTCGCTAGCGGCGTGACCGGAGTGGCAGGCATTGGGGAATTAATCGGAAGAGGAGCGATCTTATCAGGTGGTTTAGTTATCTTCCTGCTCCCGATGCTTCTTTATATCTTCGATAAACTAATTTCGAAGACGACTTTAAAGGCCAAATTCTTTTTCCCGCCCGAAGAGAAGAAAAAGAAGAAATATCCAAGCGATTATGATCCGACTTTACTAACATGATTCGCAGAGGTTAATCATTCTTATTACAGTTATAAAATAACAAGTTTAATACGAAAATATAGATGATTATTTTTGGTCCCCATTTCAGGTTGAAAAATCTGTTTATCTTATTCAGGCTTTTGATCAAAATCGAGGCTCAGGTCATAATTTCCTAAGTATTTAACCTTAAAGCCATTCTTTTTGTATTCCTTGTAACAGAAGGCATCGAGCTCATCCATCGCCAGTTTGTGGAATTCATAGAAGTTATGCCACCACTCCCAGCCACTACCTAAGGAATTGGCTAGGTAGGCATCAGCGATATCACAAGCGGTTTGCGGGGCGACATAGAAGGCTCCCATCGCTAAGGCATTAACCCCATTACCAGTAATTGCGCGAATTGCCGCTGGTAAACTTTCCACTACACCGGCATGCACACCAGGGCATTTACTCGCGGCGATATGAATCCCCATGCCCGTGCCGCAGAAAAGGAGAGCACGTTCATATTTCTTTTCGCTAATTTGCGCCCCAACTCTTAGTCCGATGCGGTGGAACATATTCTCCGGATCATCGGGAACACTATCTTTTTTTACCCCTAAATCGAGAATTTCCCAACCTTTTTTCCGTAAATGCTCGACGACCACTTCTTTTAAAGGGAAGCCAGCAAAGTCGGCTCCAACAACGATTTTCTTGTCTTTAATTTTGTTTTTAATCATGTATTTCCTCCCATTTTGTGTGTTTCTAACTTCAAGATAAGCCAATTCAAAAGTCAAGTAAAGTTTTGAAAAGAAATCTAAATGATGTTGCAAATTAATCAAAACTAATCAAGAATACTCTTGGAGGGTAGGCTATGTTAATCGCAGAAAGACAAAATCAAATATTAAAGATTGTTAATGAAAAAAAGTACATGAGTGTCGATGAACTCGTAAAATTCATCTATGCCTCTCCAGCAACAATTAGAAGAGATTTACAAGCTCTTGAGGATATGGGGTTAATCAAAAGAGTCCGAGGCGGGGCGAGTGCAATCGAAGATATTTCGGGAGAAATTTCGTCTTTTATTCGCCGACAAACCAATCCGCAAGAAAAGCGCAAAATCGCTCAAGAAGCGTCTAAGTTTTTTAAAGATCACCAGTCGTATTTTTTCGATTCTTCAACCACAGTATCGAGCCTCGTTCCCTTTCTTAAAAAGATTAATGATGTGGCAGTGGTGACCAATGGAATTGATACGGCGTTATTGCTGAATACTTCAGACAATATCAGAACATTTGTCGCTCCTGGAGAAGTGCAGTTTTTGACGAATACCACGGTAGGATGTGATGCGGTAGAATATATCAATAAAATTTATTGTGATATTTGTTTTTTCTCATGTCATGGGTTGAGTCTTCACGGACCGAATGAAGCTACTATTGAACAAAAAAATGCAAGGAAGCGATGATTAAAAACTCCGAACTGAAAATACTGCTCGTTGATTCTTCAAAAATAGATAAAAGTTTTATGTTTAAGACTTGCGACTTAAATTTGATTGATGTACTTATTTGCGATAAAGAGTTGCCGCCTCAATATCAAGAGGCCTTTACCAAAGCTGGAATAAAACTCATTGTCGCTTGATTAATAATCATAAATAATCAATTTTGAGCAAAAGCGATAACACAAGTTGATTTATACATTTTCATGTGTAAAAATGATTTTGTTGGATTGCAAAATATAATATATACAGGGACTAAATTGCTATGACTGATTTGGTTTTAAAAAATGTCTACAAAGTTTACAACGATGGAACTGTCGCCGTAAACAATTTTAATCTGGTCATTAAAAACGGCGAATTTGTTATTTTGGTCGGTCCTTCAGGTTGCGGAAAGTCAACTACTTTGAGAATGATCGCTGGGCTAGAGGACATCACGGCGGGCTCTTTTTATATTTCTGGCGTGAAAGCAAATGCGCTTGAACCCAAAGATCGCAATATGGCGATGGTCTTTCAAAACTATGCGCTTTATCCGCATATGAATGTCTATGAAAATATGGCCTTTGGTCTGCGCATTAATAAGGTCCCCAAACAAGAAATCGATCAGCGGGTGACGGAGGCGGCAGAAATTCTCGGTCTTACTTCCCAATTAGCCAAAAAACCCAAAGATATGTCAGGCGGACAGAGACAACGGGTTGCCTTGGGAAGGGCGATAGTTCGAAATCCCTCAGTTTTTCTCCTCGATGAACCGTTAAGTAACTTAGACGCCAAATTAAGAGCTTCGATGCGCAGTGAGATTCGAAGATTACACGATGCCCTAAAAACGACATTTATCTATGTAACTCACGATCAAATTGAGGCGATGACCATGGGAACAAAAATCGTCGTCATGGATAAAGGGTTGATTCAACAAGTCGATTCGCCGATGAATTTATATGATTATCCAGAAAACCTCTTTGTCGCTGGCTTTATCGGCAGTCCGCAGATGAATATCTTCGATGGAATCTGTCAGATTGTTCATGATGAAATTATGCTTAAAATCGGCAAACATCTGTTGAAATTTCCTCTTAAAAAATTCCCCAAAATTGATGTCTTTGACTTAGCCAATCATGAAGCGGTGAAAATCGGTATTCGCCCTGAGCACTTATCGCTTGCATCACGCAAGGAAAAAAATACCATCCCCCTTGATATCAATTTAATCGAAGCTTTAGGAAATGAAACAGTGTGTGAAGGTCTAATCGCCGCGACAGATATTAATATCATTGCCAAAATTACGCGAAATAATGAAATTCGCGAAGGTGATACGATCCATTTAAAGCTGGAAGCGGATAAAATTCATCTTTTCTCGAGTGCCACCCAGGCAACCTTGAATCCGCGAATGCCACATCATTCGTTTGTAAAATACAGTGAAAAGCTTTTTGGAAAGAAAGTTTCCTTTCCGAAGGCCTATGAAAAAGCGATGGCCCAAATGAAAGATCCGCATCTATTGATTCCTTTAGCAGCGCTGGAAGAGGGAAAACAATACGCTTTAAAGATTCTGAAACAGGAGCGGATTCAAGAAGAAGTTTTGTTAACACTTCAAGGGGAAGATGGTCAAACCCTTTTTGCTAAGCGCGATCAAGAAGTCAAAGGTAAAACGTATTCCTTTAATCTCCGACCTGAGTTGATTTCCATTACCGATGGTGGCCAGGTGGTTTTTGCTGGCATCCCTCGGATGAATACGATTACTGGAAAACTCATTCCGCATCGCCGCCGAATTACGATGGATGGTAAGTCCGTCAACAAGAAAGTCTTTGATTATGCGATTAAAGATGTGACTTATCGTCCAAATGATGAAATTGTCGCGAAAATCTATGCATTACTCGGAAAAAAATTCGCTCTGCACACGATTGATTTTTCCTTTGCCCCCGACGCGGTGACTTTTTCTTCCCAAGGAATGAAGGGAATTATCCAAGACATCATTCAATATTCACCAAAACTTCGGTTTGCTGTTATCGATGTTGCTGGCGACCAAGTTTACGTTAAAATTGACGAGGATTTAAAGATTGATCAAGAGGTATTTTTAGACATCAATCCTGATGATTTTGGGGTCTATGACGTCAATTTTGATGTCATTATTATTTAGGCGCGTATGAATACTTTGCTCAAAAGAAAAGAAGTTTTGCACCCTGGAGATGTGGGGTTAAGAGTCGGTGGGTTTAAGAGCAAAAAACTCAACAAGAGCACCGTCCAACTTTTGGTGATGGTCGCCTTGGGCTTGATTTTCGTCGGGGTCTTTTGTTATTTGCCGATGTTTGGGATTATTCTGGCGTTTAAAGATGGTGATGGCGAACTCAACGTCTTACAGGCGATGTTTAATTCGCCTTGGGCGGGCTTTAATAATTTCAAAGCCTTCCTTGAAGATCCCGATTTTGGTAATGTCATCGCTAATACCTTGGGATTGAATTCCATCATGTTATGTATCAATTTTCCCGCCCCGATTATCTTTGCGATTTTGCTGAGTGAACTTCCTTTCAGAAGAATTCGTAAAGCGGTGCAGACGATTACTTATTTCCCCTATTTTCTCTCGTGGATTACCTTTGGGGGGATTGTCCTGGCTCTAATTAATAGCGATGGGATTATCAACACAATTCTCATCGCCTTAAAAGTGGTGGAAACTCCCCTTGATATCGCTGGATCACCCGAATGGTTTTGGCCGTTAATCATCATCACTTCTCTCTTAAAAGGCTTAGGATGGGGTTCGATTATCTATATTGCAGCGATTGCGGGAATTGATCCCCAACTCTACGAAGCGGCGCGGATGGATGGAGCTAGTCGCTGGCATCGCATTTCCCGGATTACCGTCCCGATGATTGCGCCGACGATTATCTTATTTATGATTCTTTCGATTTCTGGCATTTTGAATAATGGGTTTGACCATATCTGGGTGTTCCAAAATGTGAAAAACTTATCGCGAAGTGAAGTCTTAGATACATTTGTCTATAAATATGGGATTGTCACCCAACAATATAGCTATACGACAGCGGTCGGACTTTTTAAGTCAGTGGTCAGCATTATCCTTTTAACCATCGGCAACATGATTGCGAAAAAAACAACAGGAAGTGGGATTATCTAGAGTATGGTTTTAAAGAAAGACTACAAGAAGAAGCCCTTGATGGTCGGCACGACTGGCAAAAAACCAAGAAAAACCGCTTTTGACTTTGTCAATGTGTTTTTACTCGTGGGGTTTGCTTTTATTTGCTTTTACCCCCTCGTCTATGTTCTCGCGGGCAGTTTTAATCAAGGTAAGGACTACATCAATGGCGGCATTTGGCTTTGGCCCCGAGTCTTTTCTACCGAAAATTACTACGTGGTTTTAAATGATCCTCGTCTTTGGAAGAGTTATGGGATTACAATCGCGCGGACGATTATCGGTACGATTAGCGGGGTGCTTTTTACCGCTTTAGTCGCCTATCCGATGAGCCGTCCGAAATTGATCGGCAAACGCGTTTTCTATTACATTTTCATCTTTACGATGTTTTTCTCAGGAGGCTTAATTCCTTTCTTCTGGGTCATCCTGACCATCGGGCTTTTTGACTCCTTCTGGGTCTATATTATCCCCGCGTTATTTAGCGTTTACAATATGCTGGTCTTTGTCAATTTCTTTAAGACGATTCCCGAAGAAATTCATGAATCAGCTGTCATGGATGGGGCTTCGGAGTTAAAGATTTTCCTCCGCATCATTTTACCCCTTTCCACTCCGGTAATTGCCACGGTCGGTCTTTGGATTGCGGTTGGGCATTGGAACTCGTTTTTTGATACAATGATTTATACCTCGAACAACAATTTATGGACATTACAATATTACCTGATGAAAGTGATTAAAGAAGCCTCGCTTCCTCCTGCCTCGGGCGCTCTACCTCCGGAATTTTTGGAAAATATCGCCCCTGAAACGGTGTCTTTGGCTTCAATTGTCGTCAGTGTGATTCCGATTTTTGTCTTTTACCCGTTCATCTTTAAATCGCTTACCAGCGGTGTGATTATCGGTTCGTTAAAAGGATAAGTAAAGGAGAAGAAATATGAAACGTAAATCTTCCTTGAGTTTAGGTTTATTGGTCACCGGCTTAATGTTGACCGCACTCCCCTCTTGTACTGGAGGAGGGAAAAAGATTGTCTATCCCGATTTTCCCAATACTCCCACTGATAAAGATTCTTGGGAATATCTCCTTGATGAAAATGGGGTCCCCAAAGAGCAAATTACCATCGATTGGTATGTCAATGATTCCACCTTCTCTTGGCCAGGCTATGGAAGTGATGTCATCTCCCAGAAGATTCAAGAAAAAACCGGGGTGACGATTCGCTTTAATACCCCCGTGACCGATGATGGGCAAAAACTTGCGACGATGATTTCTGGCGATGTTTTACCCGATGTGGTCTCGATTCAAAGTTGGTACCAGCAATGCTCGCAATTAGCATTGCAAAATTACCTTTTTCCCGTCGATGAATTAATGCGGCGCTGGGCTCCGAATTTCCTCGACCGCGTCGAAGAAGATCTATGGAATTATTTCCAAGAAGGAAATGGACATAACTATGGTTTTCCCAATATCTGTTTCTCGGAAAATTATCTCTCGGGCGAGCAACTCTATCCTAATGGCGGCATGCTGGTGCGCGAAGATTGGTATAATCAGGCACTTGCCGCTGGTTATGATATGACTACTCCAGAGAGTTTTATCAATGGTTGCAAATACATCCAAGGCCAATATAGCAATGCGATTCCTTTCCAGTTAGATCCCTTTACTAACGAAGGTAATAAATCGATTACTTGGTTAGCCCAATATTTTGCCACTCCGTTTGAAACTTCAGAAGGCGTCTATCAAGACATTCGCACCGATGTGCACTATCAACAGATGCTCCGCTTCTTAAATGAATGCAATCGCGAAGGAATTATCAAACCGAGCAACTATTCCGATACCTATGCCCAGATTAAAACGAATATCTCGCGCGGCAATGTCTTTGCTTGTATCGCTACTCCGCAAGATTACCAAGTCGCATATCAAAACTGTTTCAACAATGGCATCAATTACATCCCTCTAGTTTTAAGAAACTATGATGGAGATGCCCCAGTTTTGCAGGATATCTCCGGTCAAGGGTATCTGTTTTCGATGATTTCCACCAATTGTAAACGTCCAGACATCGTGATTAAACTCCTCGATTTCTTACACTCGGAAGAAGGTCAACGCCTCGTCGCTTTTGGAGTGGAAGGGGAAACTTGGGAATGGACCGATGAGACTAAAACCAAAATCAAATGGACCGAGCGCTATATCTCGGGAGCTTTAAATCAAAATCCCGAGGATGCTGCCTGGCTTGCGCAATATGGCATCAATGCGATGACGTTGATGATGAATATGAGTTTTATCTTTAAATATCGTCCCATGGAAGGGAGAAAAGCCGAAACGATTTATATCGATAATCAAAAGCGGCCTCTCACTCCATATTCCTATGACTTTAGAGCGAGTTTTCTCAAGCATGATACCGCCCATAAGGATTACTTTACGATTTCGACCAAAGCCAAGAAAATCGATACCAAATGGACGCAAGCTCTAGTGAATATCATCCAAGCGAGCGATTATCTGGCGGCCTATAATAACGCGATTAGTTTCGCCAAAAAACAAGGATTAGATGAAGTGGTCGAATTTTATAAAACTAGTTATGCGAACACCCTGAGCGTCTTAGGATTGACGCGGGGCTATCCAGCCTACAAAGAAGGATACATCCCGCCTGTCACTGGTCCTAATGGCGACTTTTCTTATTGGATAGGAGCCACCCATGAGTAAATTCCCCAAGATTATTCTCGATACCGATGTCGGCGACGATATCGATGATGCTTTTGCCATTTTGCTCATGTTGCAAAGCGGGGGCTTTGAGGTGTTAGGGATTACGACAGTTTTCCGCAACGCGCGGCAACGCGCCCATATGGCGAAATATCTCTGCAATGCTTTAGGGCATGATGTTCCCGTTTATCAAGGCTTAGATTATCCCTTAATTGCTGATCCAGAAAAACTTAACACCGAAACGATTCGGCAAAAAGAAAAACGCGATCGTTTCGGGATGTATCAACTTCCCCAGTGGCAAGAAGAGATGGAAAAGGCGAAATATGAAGAGGGAAACGCGGTTGATTTCATCATCGAACAAGTGCATAAACACCCCCACGAGGTCATTCTCTGCGGCGTGGGTCCATTAACGAATTTCGCCGTGGCTTTGCGTAAAGATCCGAGCATTATCCCCTTGATTAAGGAATTTAGATTGATGTCTGGGGGGCGAAACCTGACCTTTAGTGAATGGAACGTTTTCTGCGATCCCGAGGCGAGTTATATCGTGGTCAACTCCCAAGTGCCCATCGTCCAAATCGGGATTGATACCACCCATGTCACCGCCTTATCGAAGGCGGATATTGCAGAACTTAAAAACTCCAAATCCTTGGCGATTCAAACCGTGTATGAAATGATGATGGATTGGTTTGCTCATTATAATTTTGCCGCGCCGGTAATGCATGACCCCCTAGCGGTTGCCACCATCTTAAAACCGGAATTATGCACCTATGAAATGCTTCCGATGAATATTGAACTCCATCAACCTCGGGGCTTTAACATCGAGGATGGAAGAAAAGACCATCTGATCAAGATGGCTACTGGGGTTAATGTCCGAGCTTTCCTTGATTATTTTAAGGATATTATATTGAAGTAGTCTTCAATATTTAAATATTCAAACAAGTCGAACTTCATTTAATTTGATTGGAAAGGAGAATTCAAGAAATGAAAATGAAAAGAAATGTGGCGTATGTGATTTTATCAGCGTTAATTCTCGGCAGTGGCTTGACAGCGAGTAAATTGCATACCCCTAAAGAAACAATGGTTGCCAAAGCAGCTGGCTTTGAAACCTTTAACGCCAATATTGCTCTTGGAGCGCGGATGAGTTATGGCGCTGGGACAACCACTGATTTTGACTGGGTAAACTGCGTGATGATGAATCAAGCATCGACTGGTTCTGGTATCTATATTCGCATGCGAAATTATACTGGAGTCAAAACGCCTATTACCGCGCAAATCGCCGATGGAGATGGCGCTTTATGGGCGGTTGGAATCGCAAACTTGAAGTATTACACTTATTCCCGCTTAGGCGAGTTCGAAAAAGAGTGTACCTATCTGTATACGACCAATATCGAATTAGACCCTTATTTTGATGGTTTTGTCTATCTCCCTTACAGCAATTACACGGTTGATGTTTGGGGATTGGGTAAACCTAGTATGAATACTTCTAAGATTTGGAAGGTGATGTTTGGGCTACAACCAATTTATAATGGCTACGCCAATTATACGATTGGTGATGCTTTTTCCGCAGGAGGATTGATGCTCAACTGTGAAACCATCGTAGATGATCAATTCGGAACCGTCTTTTTTACCACGGAAAAATATTCGGATGGGACGATTACTGCCACGCGCGAACTCGCGACCGAATTCAGAGCGGATGATAAGAATTTATTGGGTGGCACGGTGATTAAAACCCATACGGCTGCAACGAGTATTGGCGTGGTTGCCGATCTTGTTACCGCTGAAAGAGGTATTTTTGGTTATGGCTTCTATATGCGTGTACAAAATCAAACAGGTGATATTTGGCCAATGCTCCAAGTCATGGGGTGTGACGGTGATAACTGCCTTCCCAAAGCCGGTGCCCCCATCTACTACTATGAGGCTGACGGCACTTATTTGACCCTTCATGATGCCAGTGCTTATAATACTTTATTCATCCCAAGTGGTTTTGATGGTTTTATCTATGTTCCCCTGTCTTCACTTTATAATGCAAATCCGAGTGCTCCAGTGAGATTTGACTGGTTATACGGCATCTTTATGACAATTGATGCTCTTGCTTTCCCCAATCGCGTCCTAAATATCGGTGACATTTTTGCCGCAACGGGACCATTACTGCGAGATACGAGCGCTTCGACTCACACTGTTTTTGCTGGATATCGCAATAATGCTAATGGTGTTGGTCAACTTTGCCACTATCCTGGCTTTGTTGATGACGGAGCGACTGAATGGGCTGAAGCCTTCTTACTCGCTACCACTCCTTGCGATACCGCTGCTGGTACAGTGTGGGCGGATTATGAAACGGAATTTATCAATTTATCCGCGGATGATCAAGCTTTGCTCGTCGATGCAGTTTATACTGGTTTAACGGATGAGAAAAAAACCTCAGTCCAACAAGCGATGCAACGTTATGACTTAGCGGTTCAACGTCAAAGTCTTGATAACTATATGGCGCGGGCCTTACTGCCGGTTAGTACCCAGACGATGAGACCGTCTATGGATGATAATCAACAAATGCTGATGATTATCGTCATCGCCTTTGCCCTTCTTGCTGGCGGGTATCTGTTCATCCATAAAAAAAGAAGAGCTTAATCACTGATTATGGGGTCCCCTTTCTCTTGGGGACCCTAGTTTTTTGGAGGAGTAAAAATATGAAAAAAAATAGAATCTTCCGTGCTGTTTTATGTGCTGGAATGCTGACAGCCTCGCTTTTTTCGTCCTCGCGTGAATTGGCTATCCATCATGTTCAAGCGATTACCGGATTAGGAGCAGCGCTCAATGGCGGCGCTAAAATCACCTATCAAGCGGATTCATCGCTTACTTCCGAGCAATATATAACGGCAACCTTAGTCGAGACGAATAATGCCAGTAACAATTTTTATGTCCGCATCAAAAATCATCAAGATACACCAGTCGCAGTCCATGTGATTATGGAAAGCGTTAATGGTCATGGCAGTCAACTCAAAGCCAATGGCACCTATGTTTTATACAATGCGATGGGAGAAACCCTAGAAAACGTCAAATCCGTACCCGGTCGTCATGTGGTCCTGCCGGAAAAATTTGATGGGATGTTTTCGATTACTAGTTTAAATCTCGCTGATGTCCCCGAATGGGAACAAGGCGATAGTACAAAAGATATTAAAAATATCAAAGCGGTTCACTTCGGGGTTAAAGCCGAAACGAATGATGTTTTGATTAGTCTTGGCGATGTTTTTACCAGGGGGCTTCTCAACCTCGACGCCAGTGAATTAACGACTGAAGAATTTAATGCTGCTTACGCGATTAAGGCGGGTTCAGCCCATATTTTGATCGAGCGCTTACCTTTACAAGATTTTGATATTAATCACGATCTTCACGGGGCGGCTCTTGTCATGGTCCAGCAAGTCGCGGAAGATATCCCCGCCTACTTACTCATTAAACCTGAAAATAATGATTTATCGGCCGCCGATGGGATTTATATCCGGATGAAAAACGGCTGGCTTTATAATGTCTATATTCAATTCTACCTTCTTTCAAGTAATGGCCATCGCATGGCCTTAGGTACCGAAAAACCACTTTATACTTACGATGTCGAGGGTAAGAATAAAACTTCAATTCTCTCCCGCGGTTTTGGTTCTTTCTTTAATCTCCCCGGGGCTTTTGATGGGTTTTATTATTTCCCCTATAGTTCCTTAATCGATGATCCAACTTGGGAAGGAAACACTACTGCACCGACGATGGATTATTCCGATGTCTATGCGCTTATTATCGGCATGTCGACGATGCATGATTATGCTGCGCAACCGATTTTTGGCGATATCTTTACCGATGATGCCATCATCTTTGATGGGAGCAAAGAAACCAAAGCCACCTTTAAAAATCGCTTTGTCCCTGATGAATTTGGCAATGGACAATATCTCAACATCTCGCAATTAGAAGGATATCAAGATGAACCGACCTATGATTTTGCGCAAGTCACGGGGCATAGTGCCACCGCGATTCATGGCGGAGTGGATATTACTTTAACCGAAGCGACCGATGATATTCTCGCTTCCGTCAAGATTAACTTAACGGCCCATCTTCCAGAAACTAGTCTCGGTTTCGCGATGCGAATTAAGAATTACACCTATGACTATCCTTTCTTTCTCTATATTAGAGATGGAAGCGGCCGAAGCGTCACCACTCAAGGCGAGTTCTTGGGAAATATTTATTTCCTCGATAACAGTGGCCAGGCTACCCCAAATGAATGGGGAGGGAACGTGGTTTCAACAAAAATTCCTACAGGATTTGACGGATTGATGATCTTGCCCTTTAGCGCGTTTGCCGGGGGCGAAGATCTCGATAAGAGCGACATTGCTAGTTTAGAATTCTTCATCTCGGCGAAATACGATTTCTATTTCCATTCGTCCTTTGGTGATATCGGCTATTTGGCTGATGATTATACCTATCACCCTTTAGTCGATGTTTCGAGTTTGACCGAACCACAATGGCAACAGCTCTACACTAAAGGCGCTCATCCTCAACATATGAATTTAGCGCGTACGATTGCGGTTCCGCCTTGTCCTTGGATCGGCGACACCAAAATCTTAAATTCCTGCATCTACACTTCCGATGCCCAGATGTATACCGAAGTGATGACCGATGTCAACGATAACCCCTTGACTTATGAACGCACGGCGGAGGGGATTAAAGTCACCCCAAGTGTCTACGAGGTTGGTCATGCGAATGGACCATACTCCTGCTTAGCCTTTACGAACAATCCCAATTACTCCGACCGCGTGAAAATGGTCCGAGAAGAAGATGGAGAAACAGCCAAAGGCTTTACTCTTTATGTGAAAAATCTCTCAGCGCGAGAAATCGGAGTTTCGCTGGGCTTTGATCAGGTGACGTCGACTGGCGGGGTTCAGCGCTGGGGTCTAATAGGTTATCCTTCGATGTATTATGCTTATGATGTCATTCAGGATGCCGATTATATCTTCTATTTCAAGCGCGATCAATTCCAAATTCCCGTCGGATTTGAAGGTTATATTCGCCTTCCCTTTGAATCTTATGGCATTCCAGATTGGTGCAAGACGAATGAACCGCTCAATTTAGAGAAATTCACGGGTAATCTATACCTTGCGCAAGATAACCGCGATTATAGTGAACTGCCTTATCTAGTGAAGAACATTGGCGTTTATTTCAATCAAACGCGCGCTGGTAGTCTCTTTAGCGACGAATTTACCATCAAAGCGAATATGGGTTTATAGGAGGAGCAAATCATGAACAAGAAAACTACATTACTCTTTGGGGCCTTGAGCCTTTTAGTCGCTTGTAGCCCTAAAACCACTTATAAAACCCCTTCAGGAATTAATAGTCTCTGGGCTGATGAAGTCGGCTACTTTTCGCGAGCCGCTACGGTCTTTGAAGAGGATGGAACTCGGTATTACATCTTTGAGCGCAATCAGGTTAAAAATGATGAAACGGTAACCTTTGCTTTAAAAACCGCTACCCTTCAAGAAGGAGAGGTCGTCTATTCTAAGCCGGAAATTATCCTTGAACCTTCAAATAACGGCTGGGATCGCTATATCTTCTCCCCCAGTGTCGTCAAAGGCGAATTCCATAAAGGCGATAAGACCTATCGTTATCTTCTAGCCTATGGGGGAAGAAAAACTGAAAATGATCTGGCGAACCAAGTCGGCATCGCCTATAGCGAAAAAATCACAGGCCCATGGATAAAACATGAAACGCCTCTAATCACCTATGATCCTGATGTTTATGGCGACGAATATGGTGCGGGTGCCCCTTCGCTTGTCAGTTATGATAAAAAAGGCAAGGTGCGCTTATTCTATGCATACGCAGAAACCAACCTAACCAATGAGCGGATTGTCGATTGTGACTTTTCCAATCTTAATGATATTAAAATCGATCAAGGCAAGCGCCATATCAGTGTACATGGCCTTCGCGATAACGCCGATAATGTCATCTTAGCCAATGCGGATTTTGCCATCGATCCTAGTGGCAATCTCTACTGTGTGCGCGATGTTTTCCCCCTTAGTGGCAACGCCCCTGGTTTTGCCACCAGCATTCAAGTCGCGGTTGCCGATGTCGGGATTCTCAATGACTTTATCAGTTATGAGTGGGAAGTCCTTTCAACTTATACCACCTCGATGACGGTCGATTATGAAGATGATGATTCGCTTGGCTGGGATGAGATTTATTCCGCGGCTCTAGTCACTGATCCTTACGGCCATCTCGCGGCGAATCAAGAGAAGTTAATCGTGATTTATTCAACCGCAGATGAACCCGAAGAACGCGAAGATACCTCGTATAAATGGAGTGCGTTTTTAGCCTACATGGAGGTCAATATCGCTCATGGTTAAAGCCTTATGCCTGACCTTAATCACGATGGTAGGACTTGCGAATATGCCGATAAAAACTAGTCCCAGCAGCACCGATTTAGCTCGCTTTGCCCCAGTGGGGGGAGCGGTCAATTTGTTTCCGCATGGAAATGCAGGAACCAGTCGATATTATAATTACTGCCCATCGATTTTTGAAGAAGATGGAATCAGGCATATCTACTACTGCACGAACCAAGATTGGGGCAATGTCACCGATTATGTCGGGTACCGGCAAGGGACTTATACCGCCGGTAGTGGTTGGACTTATTCCGATTTGCAATATGTTTTAGGTCCAGGAAGTAGCGGTCAATGGGACGCGCGGCATACTTGTGACCCGGCAGTGGTTAAAGGCGTCTTTAGTTATCAGGGGGAAACCTATCATTACTTAATGGCCTATCTTGGCAGCGCCCAAAATGACAGCATGGGCAATGAAAGTGGCTTTGCGGTCGCGAAAACCCCAGCGGGACCTTGGATTAAATGCACGACGCTTAACCCCTTTATCCCCTTTGATGCGGAAAACGATGTCTGGGGTAATGGTCAAGCCTGTATGATCAACCTCGACTATCAAGGGCGAATTATCTATTTTTATTCCCATGGGGGGAAAGATGGGACCTATGAAATCGTATGTGAATATGAACTCTCTAACCTTGATTCCCCAGTCTTAATAAGAAAATCTCGTCTCTATACCAATGGGCAAATTCCCAATGACATCACCAACAATGATGCGGAATTTTCTTATGATGAAGCGAATCGCCGCTTAATTATGGTGAAAGCCAAGCATCCTTATAATACCGATGGGTTCAATCCTAGTTTCATCTGTGAGAGATTAATTCTCTACGTTTTGGATTTAAGCGATGATGTACAACCCTTTGATGAGGTCTTTAAGGGAGCGAGCATGAAAAATTGGGAATATCTCGGAGAGATCGATAAGAGCGTCTCGGGGTTTGATCGCAATCATAATCCTGGTCTAGTAACCGATCCCTACGGCCGTAATTTATCAAGTGAAATCATCGAAGTCAATTATGCGGTCTGTGTCTGTGCGGATGATTTTTGGTCGCAATTATCGACTTATCGAATTTATGGGACTTCATTTGTCCTCAACTATGGAAAATTCGCCCCTAATCGCCTCAATAAAGGGGCCAAAATCACGATGAGCCCCTCGTCTTCAACTAGTGATGTCAGCACCTTGAGGATTAATTTAGGGACGGTTTCCACAATTGGCGAAGGATTATATTTCCGCTTCCGTAACTATAAGAGTATCAATACTCCCCTAGAAATGCGCTTTGAAGATCGCTGTGGCTATCAGGTGCAACCGACCGCGAATATGCTGGTGAAAAACTATTCAGTTGATGGGGAGAAAGTAACCGACTCCGCTTTCCGAAGTTTTGGTTCGTACTTGATCTTACCCGCGAACTTTGATGGGCATATCTATATTCCTTATGCTTCGCTTACCACCAATGAAGTCGGAACGAGATGCCTTGACCATCTCCAATATATTTATCTTTCAATTTCAGCCTATTATGATGGTTATGCCCACTTTGCCATCGGCGATATTTTTACCGAATACAACAAAACGATCCTCGATGTTTCGCAACTATCAATGGGCCAGTTTAATTCAACCTTTTTAGCAATCTCCAATCCGACTTATATGGGAGTCTCTCGTCTACCAGAAACGGATTTTAATCCCGTGGGTAAAGATTATTTAGGGGGGATTCGCATGACGATTAATCAAGATAGCGTCGATCGTCCCGCCCAATGGGTTCTCTATGCCCGGAATTTTGATTTATCAGGAGAGGGATTATATTTCCGGATGAAGAACAACCATTGCAATCCGTATTATTTAATCTTTTACCTGCTCGATAAAAATAATCACCGGATGCAACTAGAGCATCACGCGCCCATTTACTATTACGATTCAAGTGCCGATTTTCTTGCTACCCATCCAGCGCGCGAATTTGGGACTTACTTTTACCTTCCAGGTTCATTTGATGGCTTTATTTTCATCCCTTACTCTTCCTTAAAAGATGAAGTGGGCTGGGCGGGCAATGAGGGGACGACGATGAATTACGCGAATATTCACTGTGTCTATTTTGGCGCTTCGAGTAAGTACGATTACTTGCTCGATGTGATTATCGGCGATGTCTTTACCACCCATACATATCTCTATGATGGCTCCTTATCGCGGTATGATGATTTGGCCACCCATGCGCAAAAAGTTTGGGAAGTCGATTATGTGAATCTCGAATATGTCGCGGGTTATCTCGATCGGGTCAATTGCTTTGCGCTTGACTTTTTAGCTGAAACCGATCCTTGTCCGATTCAGGCTCCAGTTGTTTGGGCGGCCTATGCCAGTGAATTTGCCACTTTAAGTTCCGAAGAACAACAATTGCTGCGCGAGGCGGATTACACGGCGAAAAGTTATGCGGCTTGTTCCCATCTCGAAAAATGCGCCTGGCGTTATGATCTAGCGGTCAAGAACTTAGGTTTAAATAACTTCATGAACCGCACCATCCCAAGTAGTGGTCTTGCGGAAAACGCCTTGAAGACCACGATTGATGAAAGATTAGCTTTGATCACTTTAACGTCGTTATTCGCCCTTTTTGGCATTTATCTTTTGAGAAAGAAGGTGACTACCCGATGATGAAAAAAATTAAACCCATGTTTATGCTGATGTTAACCGCCTCATTGCTCGGCTGTACTACGCCTCCAGCCGCACCTTTTTATGCCCCCTTTGACCAGGTGATGAAATGGTTTGATCATGGGACATTTGGGGAATCGCGCTTTTATAATTACTGCCCTTCTACCTTTATTGAAGATGGAGAGCGCTATGTCTATTATTGCACCAATAAAGTCGAAGGCAATATCACCGACTATATCGGTTATCACCACGGTGTTTACTCAAAGGACCAAGGTTGGGATTGGGGGGAGATGAGTCTCGTTCTTGGCCCGACTGCGGGCACTTGGGATCAACGTCATACTTGCGATCCCTCGGTCGTCAAAGGCGAATTCACCTATCAGGGTGAAGAATATCACTACTTAATGGCCTTTCTTGGCTCGATTCAAAGCGATAACAACGGCAATGAAACTGGCCTTGCTGTCAGTAAAACTCCGAATGGCCCCTTTATCAAATGCGATGATATTAACCCGATTGTTCCTTATGACCGCGAAAATGCGATTTGGGGAACGGGGCAGGCGAGTCTTGTCAACATTGATCAAAAAGGGAATATCCTGATGTTTTACTCAGTGGGGAATAAAGATGGAACCTATGAAGAAGTCCGTGAATATGATTTCTCCAATCTCGATGAACCTGTATTGATTAACCATGCGAAAGTCCCGACCAATGGGTTATTAAGCGGGGATAATCTAATCTGTGATGCTGATATCTGCTATGATGTCGCCAATAAGAAATTATTGATGGTTAAAGGAAAAATCCCCTATTCACCCGATCGCAACGCCCCGGCTTTTATCGCTAGTTCATTAGTGGTCTATTATCTGGATTTAAGCGCTTCAGCAAAGCCGACTGATGAAGTCTTTAAAGGGACAAATGCCAAAAACTGGCGGTTAGTCGCGGAGATCGGTTACGAAGAAACAGGGTTTATGCGCAATCACAATGCAGGACTTGTCACCGATGAATATGGGCATTTACTCCAAGATACCGACTTTATCGAAATCGCCTTAACCCGGAGTGATTTAGGGAATAATGAATGGGCCTGGTTATCGACTTATCGCATTTATTCCATTTCGCGCAAGCTGCCTTATCTAGAGGAGTAAGATGTCGTCAAATTTTGAACGCAGAACGAGCTCGCGACTTTTTTTCCTATTGAAAACGATCGCGGATCTGGTCATCCTTAATTTTATCTTCGTCGTGGTTTCGCTTTTAAGCGCGCTAGTTTTGTTTTTCCCCGGATTAGTCGCTTTAACCACCTGCATTAATAAGATGATCAATCATCAATACTACAATCCGTTTACTTCTTTCTTCGAGGAGATTAAAGAACAATGGTCATTGATGTGGCGCTTAGAAATATTAGGGGTTTTGGTCCTGCTTTTCTTCGCGGGAATGAGTTATATCTACTACGCTTATATCGTCAATTATGGCTACACTTGGTGGATTTGGGCGGCGATTGCCTTCTTGTCGTCTTTATTGCTCGTCTCATTAATTATCTTGATGCATCTTTTGATTTTTAATGAGTTTTTTAAAGATGATACTTTTTTGATGATGATTCGCAAAGCGGCCTTAATCGCTCGAAGAAGACCACTGATTTCGTTCTTGATGTTGATCTTTTTAATCGCGGTTACCGCGGTGACTTATTTCCTTCCTTATCTGGCTTTATTTATTTCATTTTCCTTTTTAATCTTCATCAATTTACAAGTCGCGAAAAAAACTTATCAGGCGATTTATCTCGAAGAAGAAGAGCGATTAACCGAAGCGGAAAATAATCAAAGAGAAGACCGAGAATCATAAAAAAAGAACTTTGCAAAACCAGTGCGAAAACCAAGGCAAAAGCAGTGGTTTTTTGCTATCTGAAAGGATAAAAAACCGCAGAAGAAAAAGAGGGATGAGCAAAAAAACAGATTTTCAATATAAAAAAGATGAAATGAGATAGCACGAAAAACAACACTAAGACATCTTGTCTAACTATATTAAAGAGGTTAAATTGTCAAAAAGGAAAAATGAACAAAGGCAAAATAATCATATTTTATTACATATTCCTCACACGAGTCTTATTCTGCCTGATGATACGGGGGGAATGATGGATTTGCTCTTTCTCTCTCTTCTTTTAAATGATTAACCTTTTTAAAGAGTCAAGTTAGTTGATTGGGGTACGAAAAAACGATGAGACACATATGTATCAATTGGGCTTTTCTAAAAACGAGTCGATTGAATAATGTCCCGAATATTATATAATATATGGGACAAAGGTGGTGATATCATGTCAACGTATGCTGAACAAATTGAAAATAAAATTATCCAAACTGAATCAGGAAAAGTGTTTATTGCTAATGATTTTTTAAAAATTGCTTCGTATGAAACGATAAGAAAAACTTTGAATCGTCTCGTCGATGAAAAAAAATTAAGCGGATTATCAACGGTTTTTATTATCAACCAGAATATAGTGAATTAATCGGAGAAGACGCTACCCCTTCGCTGCACGAATTAGCTATTGCTATCGCAAGGAAATATAATTGGGATATCGCTCCATCAAGTGGTACCGCGCTTAACCTTTTGGGATTATCCACACAAGTTCCGCGTCAATGGACATATATTTCTAATGGGAGGAATAAGACGTATCAAGTCGGCCAGAATGTGATTGCCTTTAAAAAAGTAAAACCTGGCGAAATTGCGAATATGTCCCTAAAAAACGCGACGATTATTCAAGCGATTAAAACGCTTGGCAAAGATGGGGTGTCTCCCAAAGATATCCAGACCATCAGCAAGAGACTTTCCCCGCAAGAAAAAACTGCCCTGATGGAAGATGCCACTGCAGTTGCTGCATGGATTTATGAAATAATCCGTGAAATTAGCGTAGGAAAAGATGAATAGTTTTTTTATTAAGACCAAGGAAGATTTAAAAATATTGTTTTTAAACACTTCCGCAAAATTAGGGTTATCAGAAGCGGCGGTTGAAAAAGATTATTGGATGAGTTTTGTTCTCGATTATCTTTTTCATGTCAGCCAATGGAAGAATGCGTTTACATTAAAGGGAGGCACATCACTCTCCAAATGCTATAAATTAATTGAACGTTTTTCTGAAAATCTCGACCTAATTTTAGACTGGAGAGTTCTGGGATATGAAGCGAATGAACCTTGGGAAAAACGTTCAAAAGCTAAACAAGATAAATTCAACAAGGAAATCAATGCCAAAACAGCAGACTTTCTGCAAAAGAAATTGTTAAAAGATATTGAACGTGATTTTCGAAAAATTCTGAAATGGGAGTTCCAAATTCGGATTGATAAAGAAAATCCACAAACCATCCTTTTTGAATATCCAAAGGTTTTTAAATCATCATATTTAACGCAAAACATCCAGCTGGAAATTGGGTGTCTTGCCGCCTGGATGCCATCGCGTCCAACGGAAATTTTTCCGTTAATTGCTGAGGAATATCCCCATATTCTCAAAGAGAAAATTATCATCAGATCCATTATCTCGGAAAGAACTTTTTGGGAAAAAGCCACCATCTTACATCATGAAGCTCATAGACCGCAATGTTCGCCGATGCCCCGAAGATATGCGCGCCATTATTATGATCTATACAACATGGCTATTTCCCCAATCAAGGAAACAGCAATCCGCAATATCAAACTATTGAAAGAAGTAGTTGATTTAAAAAAACGATTCTATCCACGAACATGGGCCAAATATGGTGATATTCTTCAAGGTCAAATAAGATTATTACCAGATGAGTATCGCTTTAACGAAATCAAGAAGGATTATGGAGCGATGCAAGAGATGATTTATGGAGATTATCCAACTTTTACCAAGATGATGAAAATTTTAAAAGAACTGGAGAAGGAAATAAATCAAGCAATAGTTTTCGAGAAGTAAAAACTAGTGCTTTAAAACTTAAAATATTTAGAATTAATTCGCGATTAATTTTTTGAGAAGTCTTTTTTGATAAGAACATGACAGCAGATAATTTTAGAAATGAAAGAATGTGTTTTCCTCGTTTTTTACAACCTTAATACAACCATTAGTTTCGAGGATATACAACTAAAAGTATCGCAACTCAACCAATCTTCGCTAGGAATTAATAGGTTTCTAGGTGAGAATAAAGGTGTCCAAGGAGGAAGAGTTTATGACCGAAGAAAGTTTTGGAGCCAGAATCCAAAGATTAAGAAAAGACAAAGCCCTGACCCAAAGTGATATCGGAGAAAAGTTAGGAGTGACTTCGCAAGCAGTTTCGAAATGGGAAAACAATCAAGCGACACCTGATATTGATATCTTGGTGAAATTATCAGAAATCTATGAAGTCAGTCTCGATGAGTTATTAGGAAAAGAAACGGTCAAGACCAAATTAGTGGAAAAACCCACAAAGAAAGACTTCGATAAGATGATTTTTAAAATTATCATCACCGCGGCTAATGGAGATAAAGTCAATGTCAATCTGCCGATGGCTTTACTCCGAGTCTTCGTCAATAAAGAAACCGGAGCAATCAATTTGATGACTGGGGATAATAAATCCTTAGAAGGGATTGATTTTCGCCAATTGCTCGCATTAGTCGAACAAGGGGTGATTGGCGAGTTGGTGACCATCGATAGTGCCGATGGGGATCAGGTGCGGATTGTGGTGGAATAATGAAGATTGTGATTAAATCCAAAGAAGATAAGAAGCGCCTGCGGATCATCATGCCGCTGGCTTTGATCAAATCCCGTCTTTTTACCAAACTGATCGTTTCGAAAAAAGATTCAAAGATGACTCAGGAAGAAATCCAAGAATTGCGCGAGATGTTCAAGCAAGCCTATCAAGTTCTCAAACAATTTAAAAAAGCCCATGGAAGATTTAAGCTAATCGAAGTTCAAAGTCATGATGGTGATGAAGTGCTGATTCGGATTTGACAGGATCTTCAAAGTTTAATCTGCTCCTTTGAATCGCACCTTAGTTTTCCCTCTAACTAAGGCTTTTTCATCACCCTGCAAGCCAGTGCACAATTTAGTGGAAAAATGCTACTTTTATCCGCAATTATTGATATAAAGTTTATCATTCTATTGGTATAATATTAGTATGTAATCAAAGGTAGGTCTCGATAATATGAAAAAGTTCTTGCATTCCAAAGCGGTCAAAGAATTATGTGAAATTACCGCGAATATGTATCGTCTCGGCTGGGATGAACGCAATGGCGGCAACATCTCGGTGATGATTGATGAAGCGGAAGTCCGCCGCTACTTGAAGAAAGACAAAATCCTTCGCGATATTGAAATCCCCTTTACCGCTGATGAAGTGCTAAGAGGGAAATACTTCTTAGTTACGGGAACGGGTAAATACTTTAAAAATGTGATTAAAGATTCCGAAGCGAATTTAGGTTTAATTAAAATCGGGGCCAATGGCCATACGGTGCATCTGCTTTGGGGTTATCAAGATGGAGGCAAGATGACCAGCGAATTCCCCGCTCATTTAATGTCCCACGCCGTGCGCTTTAAATTAAATCCGCACAACCGGGTGATCATGCATACGCACCCGACCTATACGATGGCAATGGGGGCTTGTGTGGAGGCGGATTCGGCGACTTTAACCCGTAAACTTTGGAAAACCAACACCGAAGCGGTCGTGATTTTCCCCGAAGGGGTTGGCGTCCTTCCGTGTATGGTCTGTGGCACCAATGAAATCGGAGAAGCGACCGCAGAAATGATGAAAAAACATCGGTTAGTCAGTTGGACTAATCACGGGATCTATGGGGCGGGTAATGATCTTGATGAAGCCTTTGGTCTAATTGAAACGGTGGAAAAAACCGCCCAAGTCTACATGCTTTCCCTAGGGCATGTGGTCAATGAAATCCCTGATGAAATCGTTATTGGTCTTGCCGATCTCTGGGGCTTAGAGATGATGCCAGGAGTGCTTAAAGAAAAGAAATGAAATATTACTTAGCAATTGATTTAGGCGCAAGTAGTGGCCGGCACATCATCGGTTATCAAAGAGAAAATGGCAAAATCGCGTTAGTTGAAGTCCATCGCTTTCGCACGAAGATGGATGATTCTGCGGATGGTTTAGTTTGGAATATCCCGCGTCTTTTCAAGGAGATCAAAAAAGGGATTCGCAAAGCCTTTAAACGCTATCCAGTCATCGAATCCTTAGCTATTGATACCTGGGGAGTCGACTATGTGTTGATCAATGGCGAAAAAGAGATGCCCCCCTTTTATGCCTATCGCAATCAACGTTGCCAAAGAGGGGCCGACCTAGTTCATCAAATCCTTCCCTTTGCAGAGATTTACCAAAGGACGGGAATCCAATATGCCCCCTTCAATACCCTCTATCAAATGTATGATGATCTGATGCAAGGGCGATTAGAAAAAGCGACGGATTATTTGATGTTACCTTCATACTTTGTCTATAAGTTAACCGGCGTGAAAACTCATGAATACACCCAAGAATCAACCGGGATGTGGTTAAAGGCGACCACGGGGGATTATGATTGGGAATTACTAAAGCAATTAGGCTTACCGGCGAAACTTTTTGGCGAGATTAAAAAGCCGGGATTTGTCGTGGGCGAATTACTTCCCCAAGTCCAAAAAGAAGTCGGGGGGAATTGCCCGGTCGTTTTGTGTGCCTCCCATGATACAGGTTCGGCTTTTGAAGCGGTCGATGTTCCTGCTGATGGGATTATCTTAAGCAGTGGCACTTGGTCCTTATTGGGGATTAAATCCCCCAAACCAATAATTAACGAAGTCTCCTTCAAGGCTAATTACGCCAATGAAGGCGGTGTCGGTTACATTCGCTTTTTAAAAAACATCATGGGGATGTGGATTCCTAATCGCATCCGCGAAGAAGTCGGCTTTACCCAAAAATACATCGATCAAAATGTCCCCTTTGTCGAATATAAAGCGACTTTTGATGTCAATGATCCTTCTTTGCTCTCCCCGGCGAGCATGAAAGAAGCGGTCATGGCCTTACTGCAAGATTACCCTCCTGAAAATAATATCGAATTACTCAATGCGGTTTATCATTCTTTAGCACAAGGTTATCAAAAGGCGATTGCGGAATTAGCCGCGATTACCAAGCAAAAGTATCGTTCAATTTATGTGATTGGTGGCGGCGCAAGAAATACCTATCTCAATAAACTAATCGGTGATTACACGAAACTAAAAGTGGTGGCCCTCCCCATTGAAGCCACCGCCTTAGGCAATATAAAAGTGCAAATGAAAGCGAGACCCTAGTTATGCGAAAAGCAGTCAAACAAAGCTATGCCCGTTATGGGGTTGATGTTAACCAAGCGCTCAAGGAATTAGCCAAAATCAAGATTTCCCTTCATTGTTGGCAACTCGATGATGTCCAAGGCTTTGAAAGTCAAGGCGATTTAACTGGAGGGATTCAAGTCACGGGTAACTATCCCGGAAGAGCTAGAAACTTCAAAGAATTAACCCAAGACTTAGATCAAGCTTTAGCCTATATTCCTGGAAAGAAAAAAATCAATCTTCATGCGATTTATCAAACTGGAAAGATCGTTGCCAGAAATAAAGTCGGGCCCGCACAATTTCAAGCTTGGGTTGCATACGCCAAAGAACGCGGTTTAGGTCTTGACTACAATCCGACGCTTTTCGCCCATCCGATGTTAGTTAACGGACTATCTCTATCTTCGCCTGAGGAGAAAGTCCGTAATTACTGGATTGAACACTGCATTAATGGACTCAAAATCACCGAGATGTTTGGAAGAGAACTCGGACAAAAAGCGTTGATGAACATCTGGATTCCCGATGGATTAAAAGATGTCCCAGCTGATCGTTTAGGGCCAAGAATGCGTTTAAAAGATGCGCTTGACCAGATTCTTACAGGATATAAATATGACAAGAAAGTCATGGATGTCTCGGTTGAAAGTAAAGTCTTTGGCATCGGGGTCGAAAGTTATACCACTGGCAGTCATGAATTTTATTTAAATTATGCGGCGAGCAGAAAAATCTGCTGTTTATTAGATACGGGACATTTCCATCCAACCGAGAATGTCGCGGATAAAATTTCCAGTATGTTTGCCTTTTATGATCAACTCGCCTTCCATGTCTCCCGTCCAGTGCGGTGGGATAGCGACCATGTTTTAAAACTCAATGATGACCTCCAAGAAATCGCTGATGAATTAGTCAAATGCAACGGATTGCATCGGAGTTATATCGGGCTGGATTTCTTTGATGCTTCAATTAACCGGATTGCCGCGTTAGTCATTGGTTCCCGTAACCTGGCCAAAGCCTTACTTAAGGCGCTTCTCACTCCTTGGGATTTATTAAAAGCAGCACAAGATGCGCATGATTACACCCGTGTGCTGGCTTTACAAGAAGAACTCAAGACCCTTCCCTGGGGCGAAGTCTGGGAAG
The DNA here is from genome assembly GCA_050952725.1 of Bacilli bacterium. Lineage (GTDB taxonomy): Bacteria > Bacillota_I > Bacilli_A > RFN20 > CAG-826 > JAQWCH01. The sequence continues at coordinate 1,261,438 of JBMNLN010000001.1, read as the reverse complement.
AATATCTTAAACGGCAAGGGATGGTTAGTGACGCGCAAATGTTTGAAGAACTCCGCGTTTACGAAAAAGAAGTGCTTTTGAAGCGATAAACTACACAAAACGCCTTTAAACCATAAAAGAGCCCCAAAATGCAAATTAATATTGGTAAAACCCGCCTAATTTGCATTTTTAATTAACATTATTTACTTTTACAATAAAGGAAAAATCAATTCTCTCTATCAATAATTTTATTTAATTGGTGGCCTATCTTGCTAATAACTCCACAGACTAGAGCGTTGCCCATCATGAAGTAACGACGATTTTCAGGCATTCCAGAATTAGTCCAATTGTCAGGAAATTCATTCAATCTTTCACACTCAACAGGAGTAAGTCTTCTTAAGTTTTTTGTCTTTGGGTCTCTGATGATATGTGTGCTCCTATTAATTGTTCCTTCGGAAGTCAACATCGTTCTTGCTGGACGCGAGAGTTCATCAAAGGCGCTCATTGAGCCTTCTGAGTACATATATTCAAAACCACTTTTATCTTTTCTTGGAATCTTTTTCGCACCGCGTAAATATGCAATTTTTTCTTTTTGTGCTTCATTTAAGTAATAACGTTCAGCGACACCGTTTTTTTCAACAATCTTTTTTAATGGTAATGCTTTTTCAATAATTGGCGTTGTTTTAACCGTGTACACAATCCCGTTATACATATATCCGGAATTTTCAAAAGTGGCATGAAAATTATCTGATACATTTACTAAATTGGAAAAGCCTTTAACAAGGTCGTAGACCTTAACTTTTTTTCCAATGAAAGATTCAATCGGGAACTCTTGAACAAACAATCCTTTGTTAGAAATGATTTCAAAAGGGGTTTTTGTTTTCATTTCTTTGAAATAGTTTGTATTTTTGTGATATGCGAAAATGTAGATGCGTTTTCTTCTTTGAGGATGTCCGTATTCAGCGGCATTGATAATTCGCCACTCGATTGCGTACCCATTATCAGCTAAGCAACGAAGCATAATTCCAAAATCCCTACCTCGTTGTTTGGCGGGAGATTTAGCTAAACGATCAACGTTCTCTAATAAAACAAAGGGAGGACGTTTTACTTGAAGAATTTCATTGATTTGCCACCAAAGAACACCTTTTTTTCCTTCAATTCCGCGTGAACTCTTTAAAGTGTGAGCTACAGAGTAATCTTGGCATGGGAAGCCGCCGCAAAGTAATGTGTGGTCAGGAATTTCCTTTTTATCAACAAGAGAAATATCTATATTGGAGTTGTTTGCTTCGGGGAATCTAAGGTTGTAGCAATCAAAGGCATGCTGAGCTTTAGTTGATGGTTCCCATTGATTTGCCCAGACAAAATCAAAATTACCTTCTTCAATTGCGCATCCATTTTTGTCTATTTCTTTGATACAGTTGAGGCCAACTCTAAAACCACCAACCCCAGCAAATAAATCAATTACAGTTTTTTTCATATTTATACTTCCACATTAAGAATAATAACCAATCGATGTCTAAATGTAAAGATCGAAAAGCCATTTTTTATGCTTTTTTATTAAGTTAAGTCAAGGTGATTGTATAGGAAATTTAATGTTTTTTCGTTATACTTAAAAAGTATGGATGACAAAAACAGATATTTAACTGAGAACGAGATTTTGAGTATCACAAAAGGGTGCATGAATAAAACCTTTAGAGAACTTGGAATGACCTCCTTAAATGAGACGCATAAGGGTGGGCTAGGCGCCTTTATTGAAGAGGTTGTTTTTGATTATCCTGCTAATTCTGATAATAACCCTGATTTTATTGATGCGGGAATCGAATTGAAGGTTACGCCGGTTAAAGAAAATTTAAATGGTACTTTTTCATCAAAAGAACGTCTTGTTCTTAATATGATAAATTACAATGAAGAAGTTAACAAAACTTTTGAAGACAGTTCCTTTTACCATAAAAATAGAAGATTGTTAATTTGGTTTTACTTGTGGAGTAAGGGGGTTTCACCAGCGGATTTTAAAATTATTAATTATGATTTGTTTGAATTTGAACGCTCGGTTCAATATCAAACTATCAAGCGTGACTGGGAAATTATTAATACCAAAATTAGAAAAGGAAAAGCACATGAAATTAGTGAATCGGATACAACTTTTTTGGCTGCTTGTACTAAAGGTGCTAATAGCTCAATTTTAACAACTCAACCAAACAGTCCAGTTCTTGCCAAACCTCGTGCGTATTCTTTTAAGAATGGCTTTATGACTCGTCTATACCGTGAGTTAATTCATGCAATTGCACCCTATGTATCTTTCATTTCCGAAGACGAATGGATGAAAAACCCTTTAGAAGAAGTGTATAAGGAAAAATTATCCAAATACTATAGTATGTCTGTGGCCGAACTTAAGCGAAGATTTCATCTGAAGACAAAGGCAAAGAATGTCTGTTTTATGATTGCTCAAAGAATGCTTGGTTTAGAAGGAAAATCGAGTAGTACCCAGGAAATGGCTGATGCTGGAATTAAATTGAAAACAGTAAGATTGAATAAAAATGGAGTTCCCTACGAAAGCATGTCCTTCCCTGCTTTTGATTTTATTGAGCTTACCACGAAAAAATGGGAAGAATCTGATATTCGTGAAGATTTTGTAGATTGGAAATTGATGTTTTTTGTCTTTCAGGATGATGAGAATGGAATATCGCGCTTTAATCGAGTTCAGTTTTGGAATATACCAAATGACCTAGTCGATGGTGTTATTAAAGATATGTATGTCCACTGCGCAGAATTAGTACGAACTGGGAACGCTCTTTACATTGAAAACGGAGTTATTAAAGATTATTTCCCAAAAGAAAAACGAAATTCGAATAAGATATGTCACGTTCGTCCACATGGAAGGGTTAAAGCTGATGTTTTTGTTTTACCGGTACCTGATAAAGCTACAGGTTTAACCACCTACACTAAGCAAGCTTTCTGGTTTAATAAGAAATTTATTCAGAAGATACTATCTGATGAAGCTAGTTTTTAAATGTGAATACCTATCTAGTTATACGATTGCTTTATTATGATTACCAAATGGGAATCTAAAATTATTGCTAGGACTTTTATTGCTATGTTCATGTTTTTGATGATAGTATTTCAATGTTAATCCTTGTCTTGCGAGCCAGTTGAAGAAAGGAATATAAATAAATCGAGCTCAAACCTGACAGAATAGATATGGTCAAACAACCAAAACGGTTGATGGAGACCTTATCTATTTTTTATAACAAATAATTCATATTCTCCCATTACCGCTTTACAACTTCTTTACAATTCTTTGCTTTTCCTTGGTGTATTGCTTTTTTTCTTTGCTTTAAAGTGAAGATGTGCTTAAAAAGGAGAAATTATTTATGCAAAAAAGTTTAAGTCGAGTCAGTTTATTCGCCCTGTTATTTGCTGGGGCTCTTGGTCTAGCATCTTGTGGACCAAAAGAAGAAGTCTTCGATACGTCAAAAAAAATCAATAGATATACGCGCGATAACACCTCGGGAACAAGAGATGGCTTTTTTACTGCATTAGGTTTTAAAGCCGCTGTTACGGATGATAGCCAGATTCCAGGGGCGATTGAAACCACGGGTAACTCCAATATGATTACCTTAGTGAATAACGATGTTTATGGCATCGGTTATATTTCATTAGCGTCTTTAGCCACTTCTGGCCTAAAGGACTTAAAGTTTGAAGGGGTGGCTGCTAGTGAAGCCGCGGTCATCAATGGCACTTATCAACTTTCACGAAACTTCAACTATGTGACGAGAGTTGAAGCCGATTGTTCGGAAGATGAATGGCTGTTAATCAATGGCTTTCTCCAATTTATGACCTCGAAAGAAGGGTTGGGGATTATCAAAGCCAAAGATGGGATTATCACCACTTCCATTAGCAGTGCCGCTGCTTGGGCAGATATCTTAGCCTTAGAAAAGAATGCGGCCTTAAAAGCCCTTTGCGAAGATGAAGATCATGCCCAAGTCGAGATGAAATTTGGCGGATCAACTTCCGTAGAAAAAATCGCCTCCGCTTTAACAGGTGCGTTTAGCGAACAATGTCCCGCCTTTAAACCTGTCCATAATCACACTGGTTCAGGCGCTGCCTATGCCGGCACCCAAGGAAGCGAAAAAGTTGGTGTCAATTCGATGCATATCGGTTTCCTCTCGCGCGAAATCAAAAATGGTGACGGCGGTGATGAACCTGCTGCTGTTGGCTCTTTTGGTTTGATTTGTAAAGATGGTATCGTCACGGTCGTCAATCGCAAAAATACCGCGTTGACCAATATCACAAAAGCGGTTTTAAAGAATATCTACGCGACAGAGAATATCACCTGGGCGGAAGTTGTCTAAATTATCAATCTTTCTTATACTTAGATATGTAATTTATGCTGGTCGCTAAGAGAAAGTTAATTACCGACAATCTCGTTCATACGCTGTTCTTAATTCTCACGATTCTCTGTTCGTTATCAATTGTCTTAATTGTCGGAATTATTGTCGTTAAGGGAACAAGACCATTCTTAGTTCCTTATGGAGATGGGGTTAGAGCTAACCTGATCTCCTTTCTCTTTTCCTTAAATTATATCCAGGGGGTTTATGGGGTTTTAGGGATTGCCATTAATACGGTGGTCATCGTTTTTTTCGCCGCTTTAATCGCCCTGCCAATTAGCGTTTTGACCGCCCTTTTTGTCGTAAGAATTGCCCCGAAAGTCTTGGGAAACGCGATTCAGATTGTCGTGGAATTACTCGCCGCGGTTCCTTCGATTATCTTTGGGTTATTTGGGATGGGAGTGATCAATCCCATCGTGCGCGATTTGGCCTTGCTTTTTGGTTTTCAAACCGCGGGCGGCGTATCGACGCTTTCGGTGATTTTAGTGCTGGTCATCATGATTCTCCCCACGATTACCACCTTGGCGATTACTTCGATGCGGGCGGTCAGAGAAGAGCAGATTCATGCCTCGTTAGCCCTAGGGGCGACGATGACCCAAACCAACTTTAAAGTGGTCGTCTTTGGGGCGAAATCGGGCATTATCGCCGCTTTGATCTTAGGGGTGGGAAGAGCTTTAGGAGAAGCGACCGCGGTCTCGATGGTCTGTGGCGGGGCCACCAGTGTTTCATTAGGCCTTTTTTCGCCCACTTCAACGATTACTAGCAAGATGTTACAGGGAATCCATGAATCCTCAGGCTTAAATTACGATATTCGCTTTTCCTTGGGGATTGTCTTAATCGTGATTATTCTAGTTTCAAATGCTCTATTAAATCTTTTAAAGAAACGGATCAGTCGTCATGAAGAAGTATAAGAAGCAGCGAACCTTTGATTTTTTTGGTAATCTCTCCACTTATCTAAGTGCCTTTTTTTGTTTAATTCTCCTCTGTGGGATTATCGGTTATATCTTTGGCAATGGCTTTCGACAATTATCTTGGAATTTTATTACTTCCGATTATAAAGAAACCTTGAATGTGGTGAAGATCAGTGCGACGACAAAGGTCTATGATGATCCCCAGATTGAAGATACTTACTTCTCGAAAAAGTACGGGGTGGGTTTAAAAGATAGCCAAACAGTCGAAGGGACTCCTTGTGTGCAAATTAGTTATCTCTCCTTAAATTCTCACTTTCTCACCTTAAATGGCAGAAGTGGCCTCTATGCGGCAAAAGTCGGGGAAAATCTCGATGTCCTGATGGGGACAAGCATTGAAAACACCGATGTCTTTGCGGCCCGAAGTGATGGCGCTGCCGCCTTTGCCCTCGCCCTTGATCAGGCGGTGGAAATCTCCTATCTCCATGTGATTCGCAGTGGTGGCGGCATTCGCGGATCTCTATTGACTACCTTATATTTAATTGGTGTCACCTTAATTTTAGCCCTCCCTTTAGGAATTGGCGCGGCCATCTACTTGACCTTATATGCCAAGGAGGGAAAGTTTAAGACGATGATTAGCAATATGATCGACGCCACAAGTGGCGTGCCTTCAATTATCTTTGGTTTTGTCGGAATGATTGTCTTTATTCCTTTTGTCGCGACTTTTTCTGGGAAGACGGGTTATTCTATTCTTGCGGGAGCCTTAACGATGACAATTGTGCTTTTACCGACGATTGTCAAAACCTCCGCCGAGGCGATTAAAGTCGTTCCTACGGATTATGTCGCCGCCTCATTAGCGTTAGGAGCCTCGAAAACGCAGACGATTTTTAAGGTGGTGTTACCTAATGCTCTCCCCGGTCTTTTAACCGCGGTGTTACTAGCAATCGGGAGAATTATCGGCGAATCCGCCGCCTTGTTGTTTGTGCTTGGGACCTCGATTGAGGACTTCCCGCGAATGTTTGATGGTTCGACTAGTCTTTCCTTGCACATCTGGTCGTTAACCCAAGCGGAAGTGCCCAATTTTGCCGCCGCTTGTAGTATTTCGATGATTATTTTGCTGGTCGTGTTTGTGCTTTCAATCTTGGTGAAGATCACCTGGCATTTCTACACGAAGAAGAGAGGAGCCTAGTCGTTATGAAAGCGATTTTTGAAATTCGTAATCTCGATTTATTCTATGGAGAAACCCATGCCTTAAAACATGTCAATCTCGATATTTATCAAAACAAAGTCACCGCCTTTATCGGGCCTTCGGGTTGTGGGAAATCGACACTTTTACGATGTTTAAACAAGATGAATGATTTAATCCCGAGCTGTAAAATCATCGGGGATATCACCTTTGAAGGCGAGGATATCAACGCGCTCAACCCCGTTGATTTACGCACCCGGGTTGGAATGGTCTTTCAAAAACCCAATCCCTTCCCGATGTCGATTTATGATAATGTCGCCTATGGTCCGCGGTGCGCGGGGATTCGCAGCAAGGAAAAACTCAATCAAATCGTGATCGACTCACTAAAAAAAGCTGGACTTTATGAAGAGGTCAAAGGCCGGTTAAAAGATTCTGCCTTGGGTTTATCGGGGGGACAACAGCAAAGATTGTGCATCGCCCGCTGCATCGCGATGGAACCAGAAGTGATCTTAACCGATGAGCCGACCTCGGCTTTAGACCCGATTGCGACTCAAACGATTGAAAAACTTATTCTCGAGTTAAAAAAGGACTATACTATTATTATAGTTACTCACAACATGCAACAAGCGGCTCGCATCTCCGATTACACTGCCTTCTTTCTTTTAGGCGAAGTGATCGAGATGAATAAGACCGAAGAACTTTTTACTAATCCGCGCGATCCCCGCACGGAAGATTATATCACTGGGAGGTTTGGTTGATGATCAATATCGATAATGAAATGGAAACGCTCAATACTTTGCTTTTACAGATGTGCGATGCGGTCGTGGTCAACATCAACGAAGCGATGGATTTTTATCTAGGTAAACATAAAATTGAAGCGATCAACGACGACTTAATCGATCAATACGAACGGATGATCGAGCAGATGTGCCTGAATATCATGTTAAAGCAGCGCTTATTCGCTCGCGATTTAAAAGAGGTAACGGGGATTTTAAAACTAGTTTCCGACTTAGAGCGCATTGGTGATCACGCGGAGGATTTACTGCGGTTTAGTCAAAAACTCACTCCCTATCAAGATAATAAAAATGAAGAGATTGCCGCCCTCGTCCACTTTGTCGCCGGGATGATTAGACGCTCGATTCAAGCATATATCAATCAAGATGTCACCTTGGCCAATGAAGTGATCGCCGATGATGATTACGTCGATCAACGCTACATGGAAATCATCGATGCCTTAGCTAGTAAGAAGGATGCGGATGCCTCCTATTTGCAATTTGCGATTTATACGACTTTAGTCGTCAAATACTTAGAACGAATCGCCGACCATTCCGTCAATATTGCCGAATGGGTCGTCTATATCAAGTCCGGTTATTATAAAGATAAGATGATTATGTAGGGGGAACGCCAAATGCAAAAATTAATCTATTCGGTCGAAGATGATCAAGATATCGCGCTAATCATCAATAAAACCCTAACCAAACAAGGTTATCTAGTCAAAACCTTTTATGATGGGAAGTCCTTTTTGCAGGCGTTTAAAAAAGAAAAACCCCAACTCATCCTTCTGGATTTAATGCTGCCTGATATGTCGGGAAGCGAGATTTTAAAAGAGGTGCGCTCCGATTACTTAAATGATGAAATTCAAGTGATCGTGATCTCCGCCAAACATTTAATCACCGACAAGGTGGAAAATCTCGATTTAGGTGCCGATGATTATATCGAAAAACCCTTTGATTTATTAGAGTTAATGGCAAGAGTCGATGCCAAGATGCGCCGAATTGATGCCAAGACGGTTTTACAAGTTGGCCCACTTGCTTTAGATAGCAGACAACGCAAGGTGACCAAGGATGGGAAAAACATCGAATTAACCAACAAGGAATTCGATATTCTCGCCGCCTTAATGAAACATTCCCCCAATGTGATTACCCGTGAACAACTATTTGGGATTATCTGGAAAGTCGAACAAGCCTTTGAAAGCCGCACTCTCGATGTCCATATCAAATCCTTACGCGATAAACTCGGTGATGATGGGACTTTAATCAAAACCGTCTATGGCGTCGGTTATCAAATCTAGTTATGAAAAAGAAACTGGTCCTGACCAATATCCTCATCGTTTTTCTCGCTTTAGTCTTGACCCTTTTGACCTCCTCGGTGATCAATTATCAAAGCGATAAGGCCGCCTATGAACAACGGGCCAAAGACTATCTCTCTTTTACTTCGGCAGTTTTTGATGGAAATAATCTAGAAGAGACGGAGAGGGCGATTGAAAAGACGAGCGCTGAAATCTACTTAACAATTCTCACCTTGGAGGGTGAGGTGCTTTTAGATTTGAGCGGGGGCGACGCGACTGAAAATTTTCTTGAGCGTCCCGAACTGCAAAAAGAAGCGTTAGGCCAAGTCTTTACCCGTTATAGCAGCAGCAGTCAAAAGATGATGATGTATGTCGCGGGTTTGGATGATAATCATTATCTGTTAATCGCCATTCCCTTTTTTAAAGTTTCCGCCGCGATGCGAACCTTACTGCTTTGGGGTGGGATTACCTTTATCTTAATCGGGACGATGTCCACCTTGTTAATCATGTTTTTTGCCAAAAGAGGTCTCGCCCCGATTAATGCCGCGCTCAATCAGTTTGCCCATCTGCTCGATGATCAGGTAAAAACCACCTCAGATTTAGATGATATTCCGCAAATTCTCTCCGATTTCTCCGCGGAATTAAATGAGAAAATTAAATTGATCAGCGAAAAAAACGAAGAGATTACCACTGTTTTTAATACGCTGACCCAAGGGGTGACGCTCCTTGATCAAGAGGGCAACATCATCTTGATCAATGAGCAGATGCACGGTTTTTTTCATCTCAAAGAAGCGGAAGTTTTAAATAAACACTATACGCGCATGATTCGCAATCTTGAACTGCAAAAGTTAATTGCTCAGGCTTTAAAAACGCGGAAAAACCAACAATATCTCCATGTCAGTGAAGGCCAGGCGATCAAATGTTTAATCAATACGATTGATACTTCTTGGTTAAGTGGCGGGGTGATCATCACCTTTGAAGATGTGACAAGCGAAGAGAACATCGCCAAGACGAAGAAGGATTTCTTTCAAAATGCTTCGCATGAATTAAAGTCTCCTTTAACCTCGATTATCGGCTATCAGCAGATGATCACTAGTGGCATCGTCGAAGATTTACCAGCGATTAAAGAATATTCCTTCAAGACTTTAAACGAGGCGCAACGGATGAATAATATATTAATTGATATGCTCGATTTATCCGCCTTAGAGCAAGGATATCAAAAGAAAGAAGAACGAGTCGAACTCGATCTTTTAATCCAGGAAATCACCCATTCACTCAAAGAACGAATGGCGAGCAAAAACCTGACTTTGACCTTGGAATTAGAAAAGACGGAAATCTTGGGAGAAGAGAAACTTCTCGATGAACTCATCCGGAATTTAATCGATAATGCGATTAAATACAATCAAGATGATGGGAAAATCGATATCAGCTTAAAAAATAAACGCCTGATTGTCAGCGATACGGGAATCGGGATTGCCGATGAAGATAAGTCGCGCGTATTTGAACGCTTCTACCGCGCGGATAAAGGCCGAAGTAAAGCCCAAGGGGGCACGGGTTTAGGTTTAGCGATTGTCAAGCATATCTGCGAGATTTATGACTATCAATTGACCCTCGTGTCTTATTTGGGACTAGGAACGCGGATTACCGTTGATTTTAAACAGATGAAAAAAGGCAATCTTTAAATAGTCGCTTTGAATCAAAAAAAAGGAGGGAATGCCTATGGAAAAAAATCAAACATCGAAAATCTTAATGGAAGATGAACAAGTCTTAGGAACTTACCGTCCTAACTTTTGGAAATTAATCTTGACCAATGTTCTCATCTTCATTATTTTTATGGCGTTTTTGACGATTTTTTTCGTCCTTGGTGAATTAACAGGCGAAGAAATGACAACAGAATTTACCGCAAACTATCCATTGATTAAAGGGGTCGTGTTCGGAGGCGTCAGCTTGCTTTTTCTTTTGATTTTAGGCCTGCAACTGCTCGCTTATCGCAATCGCTTTTACACGGTGACCAATAAGCGCTTGATCATTCAAAGAGGATTGATTGGGATTGACTTTCAAAGCATTCCCTTAAACGCTGTCCAATATCTCTCGGTTTCCGTAACGGTAGTTGATAAAATCTTACGGCAAGGGACGGGGACGATTGTCTTTGGCACGATGTCGACACCAGTCAATCCCTCCCAAGGTGCCAAATTTGTGTTTACCAATCTCAATCAAGTCTATGAAAACTATCGCTATTTCAAAAGTTTAGTCGATCAAAGCAGTGCATCATCCCCTAAATGAACCAGCGGTTTATGATATAATAAATCCCGATTAATCAAGGAGAAAAATGGATGAACCGCAATCAAACTGCCAAGATCTTAATGCAAGATGAAGAAGTCTTATATACTTTAAAGCCCAATCTTGCGAAAATGGTCATCACTACCCTTTTGGGTTTAATCTTTGTTTTCCTGTTCTTTGGCGGTTTCTTTTTGTTTACGATGTGGATGGAAAAACTCGAACCTCCAGAAGAGTTTACGCGGATGCTGCGACTTTTCCGTCTTCTTTTCTTTGGAGGCATCGCCTTGATTTTTTTCCTTGTCATAATTTTTCAAACTCTCGCTCATCGCAACCGCTTCTATACGGTGACCAATAAGCGTTTTATCATCCAAAAGGGCTTATTTGGCATTGATTATTCCAGTATTCCCCTGCATGCGGTGCAATATATCTCGGTGAATGTCTCGCTTGTCGATCAGATGCTTCGACGCGGCACGGGTTCGATTACCTTTGGGACTACCAGCACCCCCGTCCATGCTTCGCAAGGAGCGAAATTTGTCTTTGCTAATATTTACGATGTCTATGAAAACTACCGTAAATTTAAAGAATTAGTCGATAAAAACGCGGTAACAGAAACCGAGTAACCTTGAACTTCAAAAACCAAAACGAAAAGCAATTGCCTGATCTTGCCATTGCTTTTTTCTTAAATTGCTCAATGAATTGCTGGATGCGAAGATGGGGAATCACATCATCAGTTTTCGCTAAATTCAACTAGGAGAACACATAAATCCTTCAAACCAAAAGATGAAAAAATAAGTTAGGGAAAGATTGCCAGTTGGGATGTATTCTATGAATTATTGATGATTCCAAGGACAACGGCACTTAGCTCAATCAAAAATACGTCGAGCTTCGCCAAGAAGGCAATGATGTTTATTCACTATCGAGATAGACGATGAAATCGTGGTAGATATCAAGCGTATGCTCTACGGCTTTTTTCGAGACTTTATCAACCGTATCATTCGGGGTGTGGTAGTCTTGACTACGGACATCATTGGTCCAGGGCATCCCCATTATCGTAGTGGCTTCCACCCCGATTTTGCCAAATTCTCCCGAGTCGGTCCCACCGGTTAAGACGGCGATTGGTTTCTTGGTCAGTTTGATTTCGTGTTCTTCGCCAATTGCGATTAAAGTCGCGGCTAAATCATCGCTTAACTTGACGGTGTTGTTGATATCACTGGTTAAGAAGAAGAGGGCATCTTCATCGTATAAACATTCGATATTGAGGACATAAGTCTTAGTTTTTAATAATTTATCTCGATGTTTCTTCACAAAAGCGCGCGCCCCGCGTAAACCTTCTTCCTCCGCATCAAATGAAGCAAAGATCAGCCGCGTATTTTGTAATTCTTTCTCGCTGCCTTTTAAGTTGTAGAAGTATTTCCCTAATTGAAAAGCGATTTGGGTCGAAGCCATATTATCGCCGGCCCCTGGAGTGCCTTTGCGACTGCGGAAGAACCACATTTGCCCGATTAATACGAGCCCAAGAGCGATAATCCCCACGGAAATCCATTTGAGCAGTTCAATCTTGACCACGGTGTTGACAATCCCCAAGACTAAACTCAAGATGACGAAGATAATCGAGCCAGTGACGCGCAAGTTATAAAGTTGGGGTTGATGGACTAAGAAGTTGAAGATATAGGCGCTATCGTGATGTCCGCTGATGATTACTTGCTGTTTTACTTCGCCTTTGGGTTCAATGACTCCATAGACATTCCGCGCTCGTCTCCGGGGAAACAAAAAGTCGATAATCGGTAGGTAACGAATAAATTGTAAATACAGGATGATGACACTTAAAACCATCAGGATGATATTGACCCAGGCGAGGTCAAAAATAAATAAGACCAAACCCGCGATATAGGCGATGACAAGGACATTAATCCAGCCTAGGAATGCCCCCTTATGGACAAAGAAATCTTCCTGATGGGCTTCATCGCTATAGTTTTTGGCATCCTCATAAAGCTCATCAGCTGCCGCTAGTGCCGCTTTCGTTCCGGCAATTCGCGGGCCAAATTTCTCGACCATCGCTTTGGTTTCTTTGATGACTTCAGTTGAGATTTGCTTGGAATTCATGGTAAATCCTCCTTGTTTTTATCAAATTAAGCAGTGTTTAAGTAAGATTAAACTCTAGCACTGCTTTTTTTCCAACTTCTAAATAATTTAAGATATTTCCATCTTTAAAAACAACCGCCCCTCCATGGGAGAATTCTGAATGGTCGTTGACTAATAAGGTGGGAATTTTAATCCCTTGACTGCGGTGTTGATATTCAGGTAACTCGTTTTGAAATTGTTCCCGCGGATAATCGAGATGATTCGGCCAAAGCAGCAGATTGATGTTTTCTTCGGCAATGACATTAATTACCTTTTCTTTGATTTGATCATCCCATAAATCACCACAAAGTACGGTGAGTAGGCGATAACCATTCAAGGAAAACGGAAGAAGTTTCGTACCATTTCGATAGTTTGGAGTTACTTTGGTTAAGTATTTCCATCCATCAGAAAGGCGACGATAATTGTTAATAATGGTTCCGTTTTGATCGATAATCATATAGCTGCAGTAAAGTAAGGGACCGACTTTTTCATAATAGCCAAACCCGACCGCGATGTTATTCTCTTGGCAAACTTTTTTAATTGGACTTAATCTTTTATCATCTTTTGATAAAGCAATTTGGATATCTTTTTCATACACCCAAGTTAAAGAATTAAAACCTTGCAAAAAGCCTTCAGAAAAAAGCAAAAGATCTAAATGGTGATACTCATTTAGATACTTTAAAATCGTCGTTATGTTGGTTTCGACATCGCAATCTGAGTAGTCGCTTACTAATCCAATTTTCATCATCTATCCGCGCATTGACTGCTAGGTTAATTTTAACCGATGGTTAAATCTATTCAAGTCTAATGACTTTTTTCAAGTAGATAAACGGCCAAATTCGCTTGACAAAATCTTTTTTCAAAAGCCTATAATCTTTTTTTCAATTTGATATATCGACTTTGGAGGTATTTTGTCAATTATTGAGGCTTTTTCTTGAGTTTAAAATGCTAAAATTAAAAAGAGAGGAAATATCTTATCCTTAAAGAAAAATCTAATTTAACAAAGAGGCTTAGATATTTTTTCTCATTAGTTAATCAGTTTTTCGTTGCAGTTTGTTTTAGATAAATGGAATAAGTAAAATCATGATGAAACGAGGGTGAAAGGAGTCTTTATGTTTAAAGGAATTATGTCGGCAATCTTCTCGGTTTATGATAAAGAGATGAATGTCAAAACCGAAACGGTAAAAAAGATGGTTGATTATCAGTTAGCCAATGGTTTAACTGGTTTTTATGTCGGCGGGAACACGGGTGAGTGCAAGGTGCTGCCAAATCGCACGCGGAAACAAATGCTTGAAGCGGTGGTTAAACACAATCGTCAACGCGGGAAAGTCGTGGTCCATGTCGGTGCGGGTCGCCTTGAGGATGTCCTTGATTTAGTCGAACACGCGAATCAATTGGAAGTTGATGCAATCGCCTCTTTGCCTCCAGCTATGCAACCATATTACTCGATGGAAGAGACGCTAGATTACTATCGCTTGTTGGCCCAAAAAAGCAAACATCCCATCTTTGCGTATGTGACTTCGGTCATCGCTGGCGATATGCTTGAATTCGTGTCGGAACTCACCAAAATCGATCAGGTGATTGGGATTAAAATCTCCTTCCGGGATTATTATTTATTTGGCGCGATTAAGCGGAAGTTTGCCGATCGCTTAATCGTCCTTAATGGACCTGATGAAACGCTAATTTGTGCGCTGGCACTTGGGGCTGATGGCGCGATTGGTTCGACTTATAATATCCTCCCCAAAGTTGGTGTGACTCTCTATGAAAGTTTTAAAAAGGGCGATGTGGAGACCGCTTTAAGAGCCCAGGGCCAACTCAATGACGTGATTGATCTTTTAATTCATGAAAATCTCGCTTGGTGGAAAGCCCCCTTAACTTTACTTGGTTTTGATATGGGACATACCGTCGCTCCGCAAAAAATGCCTAATCAGGAAGATTTAACATTTTTAAAAGCGAAGTTAGATGACATCAATTTCAAAGAATTGTTATAAAACTTTTATTAAACAGTCCCGATGTATTTATGCTTATGAGAAATGATCTTTTGTCAAATTACCTATTGGTTGTGGGCATATAATGATTGCCCGGGTTTTATCGATTGCGATTAATTTTAAAATGTTAGAATAAAGAAAAGGAGAAATTTTATGAAATTAGTCAAAGACAAGAAACTCGTTGTTGGAGCCGACTTTGCTGGCTTCCCTTTAAAAGAAGTGGTCGTCGAGCATTTACGGAAAAAAGGTTGGGAAATTCTCGATTTAGGGGTAAAAAAAGATAGTGTTCCCGATGATCCGGAGAATATGTTCCACCGCATCGGACTAAGAGTTGGGGCGCAAATTAGCGAAAAGAAATATGAACGTGCTCTCCTTTTCTGCGGCACGGGCATGGGGATTCATATCGCCGCGAGTAAATGCCCTGGTGTGCATGCCGGTGTAGTGGAAAGTTTACCAGCGGCAATTCGTGCAATTACTGGTAATGGAGTTAACGCCTTAGCGATGGGAGCCTTCTATGTCGCCCCGCAAACCGCTTGTGATATCGCTGATGCCTATCTAGCCAATTCCTTAGGTAGTGGCTGGGAGTGGTGGCATAACTTCTATGAATTCCACAAACTGGCGATGGATGAGCTCGATGCCTTCTGTTACAAGGAATACAAAAAGAATGGCTTTAAGGTTAAATACTTAGGAAATTATGACCTGAGCCTCGATTTTGATCAAAAACCTGAATGATTTTTAACATTGAATATGATGAAAAAATTCAAAACATCTTGTAGACTGATATGAAATGAAATACGGACGTTGGATTTGGGTTAATAATAAAAATGAAGTTGATACCTATGCAGAATTTGCAACTTCTTTTATCGTGAAAAAGGATGCGTTATATAGGATTCACATTGCATCTTCGTCCTATTATTGTTTATTTGTCAATCAAAATGCCATCTCATTCACTCATTGTTCTGATTACCCAGATTATAAATATTTTAATGAAATAATTTTGAATCAACATCTGCATCTTGGGAAAAACGAAATTGTAATCCAAGTTTGGCACGAAGGGCTCGATACCCAAAGAGCAATTAGGGAAAAACCGGGATTAATCTTTGAAATATATGAAGATAACAAGGTGATTAATTATTCAAATCGGAATACTGAAGCGAGAATAATGAACGAATATCAAAATGGTTATTGTAAACTCATCACCTTACAACTTGGATATTCATTTCTTTTTGACAACACGGTTAAACCTAATTTATTTAAAAAAGCCATCGAGGTTGAAAAAAATCCCATCTTAGTTAAACGTCCAATAGAAGAACTTGTTTTGTGTGGACAGGAAAAAATCACCGTTATAAAGATAGAAGATGGTTATTTAATTGATTTATTAAGAGAAAGAGCAGGATTTATCGAACTGGATTTTACTTGTAAGCAAAAAGAATTGATTACCATCGCTTACGGTGAACATCTTATCGATGGCAATGTGCGTCGTCGAATCGAAGCGAGAGATTTTAGCGTGGAGTTTATTGCGAAAAAAGGTCATAACCACTACATTAATCATTTCCGTCGATTAGCGGGGAGATATCTCCAACTTGTCACCACACAAGATTTAGAAATTAATTTTATCGGTATTCGCGATGTTTTATATCCTGTCGAAATTATCAGCAAGGATTTTGGCAATGATCTGTATAACAAAATCTATGATGTTTCCGTTCGCACTTTACAATTGTGCATGCATGAACATTATGAAGATACCCCATGGCGTGAGCAGTGTTTATATACGATGGATTCGCTTAACCAAATTCGTTGCGGCTATGATTGTTTTAAAAATTTGAATTTAGACTATGTCCGCTTTAATTTAGAACTGATTGCTCGGAGTGTTCGCAAAGATGGGCTCTTATCGATTTGTGCTCCATCAGGATTAGATTTCCCTATTCCCTCTTTCTCATTAGCCTATCTCATTGAAGTGACTCAATATCTTGAGCAAACTGATGATTTAGAATTTAGAGATCAAGTCGCAGAAACAATTAAATCGATTACGGATGTCTTTATCAAGCGTATGGATGAGACCTCTTTAATCAAAGAGTTCGGAAGCCCTTATTGGGATTTTTATGAATGGACCAATTATTGCGATGGAGAGCAAGCGAAGCAAAAACTCCACTACAGTGCGATTTTGAACGGCATGTTTATCTACGCAGTAAGAATGACGAAAAAATATTTTGATATCGATATCGACTTGAATTTGATGCAAAACCAACTTAAAAACAGATGTTTCGCTAATGATATTTTGTATTTAAATGAAGACAAACAACATGCCAGCCAACTTTCATGCGCTCTTGCGATCTTAATTGGTATCGGCGATGAAAGAACCGCGGAAGCAATTATGAAAGATACTTCTCTAATTCAAACTACACTATCGATGAAAGCTTTTGTGTATGATGCGCTTCTTAGTTTTGAACATGAAATTTACAAAAAATTTGTACTAGATGAAATCACGAACAATTATTCGACAATGCTCAATGATGGTGCTACGTCATTCTATGAAGTAATAGAAGGAGCAAGCGCTTTTAATAATGCAGGCAGCCTTTGTCACGGGTGGAGTGCTATACCAATTATTTATTTAAACAAATTACTATAGGAATACTAAGATAATCACAAAAAAAGGCAGCAATCAATCTGCCTTTTTCGTTATAGATATTTGTTATTTCGCGGGGACGATTGCCAAATCCATCTGTCCTAAGGCGTTGCATTTCTCGAGTAGATATTGACCTATTTCTTCTCGAGAATCAACGATTTTCTTTAGTTCACTAAAAAGAATTGGCTCATCGAAGATAAAAGTGTTTTCTTTGAGTTTTAAATATGCGACATAGAGGGAAACATCAATTCCCGCTTTGAGGGCGCTCTCTGCAAGAACGGCAAATCCCGTATAAAACTTAGTTAACACCTCGAGATAACCCTCATCAGAATATTCGGGGAAGATGACGATGTTTTCTCCTCCTTTTAAGACTTCAACACTCTCTTTTAAAGTGTCACGGAGACGATGGTCTTGATAGGTGGAGATTAATCGTAACCCCCGATAGTAAATGTTGGTCAAAGGGCTGGCGAGCAAACAGAAAAGTCGGGCGAGATGGAGATTCCAGCCCTTTTTCTTATGATAATAAACGCGGGTTTGATAGCGATAAAGTTTTCTTAGGCCCGAATTCATCTCATGAGTTCCCCACATCCGATGGGGGAATTCTGCATGGAGTTCGAGAATCATCGGCCCAGCCGCTCCGACGTGATTTGATAAAATAATGGCGTTGGTTGTCGGTTTTGCGCCTAAGTAAATAAATCGCGGTTTACGATAGCGGATCCGTAAGAAACTTTTTAAACCTCGGAACCAAAGTTTGCGTTTTTGACGAAACTTCTTTGTTTTCTTTTGCGCCATATCTTGTACCTGCTAAAACGATAATAACATAAAACAAAAAAAGAAGGAATTACCGTAGTGAACATCCGTTTACTAGATGTTAAATCTAAGTTTTTAACTACAATTAGGATTGGATGCCAGTTAATATATATCTTACTTATTTTTTTAAGTAAAAAAGGTTAGTCATTCTTTACAAGGCGATTTTCTCCGACATTTTTCCTGCAAAAATAAGTGGGCACCTTAAAGGTGCGGAAGAAGTTCGTTACAAAACCATGGATTTTATCGATAATATAAGTGAAAAGAGGTGTCCTATGAAGTTCGGTGCAAGATTAAAAGAGTTACGTGAGAAAAAAGGCTATACCCAAGAGGAAATTGCCGCAAAGTTAAATGTGGCAAGACAATCCGTTTCAAAATGGGAACGGGGGATTAATGAGCCTGATTTTGACACGACCAAACAACTTTGTAACATTTTAGAATGTTCAATTGCTGAACTCATCGATCCGGAAGGTTCAGTGCACGAGATAGCAGAAGTAAAAAAGAAACGCCGAATCAAATGGTTGCTCCGCAGTGTGATCATTCTCACTGTTTTTTCGAGTTTACTCTTGTTAGCGACTATCTTGGCAGTTAACGACCCGATTATCATCCATTGGAGTCTAGATGGCACCGCGACCTATGGTTCTAAATGGAATCTCTTATGGATTTTAGGTTTGCTCCTCTTATGCCCATTATCCTTACTGATGGTCAAATATCCTTATCCAAAAGCTTATAAAAATCGACGTCTTATCTTGGCGGTGATGGCACTTGTAATCACGATCTTAATGGTTGTTATCGCTTTGATTATTGTACCTTTGATGATCAAGGATTCATTTTCTGGCCATATCGCGGGATTTAACTTGATACATGCTGGTTTTTATGCTCTATTTCTCGGTCTTGCTCCGTTGACACATCCGCGTTTTAACCGATTTAATTTGATGTTTGGTTTTCGAACGAATTTTACATTCTCCAGTGAAGAAGTGTGGAATAAGGTTAATGCCTTTGCGGCGATTTCCATGACCATCTCCACCTTGCTTGCCTATGTCTTTACTTTGGTTTTCATCGATTCGGAATTAGCGATGTGGAGTTTGGCAATTTTCTTCTCGGGGTTGGTGGTTGCAACTGTCTATCACGAAGTTTTACGTTCTCGGTGCAAAAAACAAAACACCAAATAAAAAATACCATTCTCACTGTAATTAAATTCCAAGGCAAACACTTGCGGTAGATTTCATTTTATAGGTTAATCGCCAATTAGTTATTTTCTATTCTAAATTCTTCCGGATTTAATTTCATCAAACATTTATCGCATTTGAGTTTTCATTCCCCGGGTATTAAGTACATCGCAATCGGGTTTATTAATTGAGAATGAGATTTCGGGATAAGTGGTCAAATCTAATTTTTCTTCAATGATTCTTTTTTCATGTCGGACTTTGATGAGGTGACTCTCATGAAATTCGCACAAAATTGCATCAAGTGTTTCGGGGGGATGTACTAAGATGAACAAAGTAGTTGTAGACTGCTTTTTTATTTAGGATCTATAAAGGTAAAACGCTATCTAAAACTGTGCAGATATTGACGACGTGCACAAAAAACACTAATATTTGCGCAGGAGGTAAAAACATGCGCAAATTACCGATTGATTTTAATTATGAAGATCCAGATATTTTAAAAGCTTTAATAACCGCTAAATATGAATTAGGGAATTTAAATGGGCTCATTAATCTATTGCCTAATCCCAAAATTATTTTAAACGCCATTACACTTGGTGAAGCGAAAGCGTCTAGTTCTATTGAAAATATAGTGACTACTTTTGATGAGATATTTAAAGAAATAACTTTAAACACTGAAAATTATAACGCCAAAGAAGTGGTAAATTATCGACAAGCATTATTAAAAGGATATGATGAGATTATCCAAAAAGGATATATATCGACTAATATGATTGTGGATATCCATTCTATAATCGAACCAAATGTGGGTGGTATCAGGAAAATACCTGGAACAGTTATTTTGAATACTAAAACCAAAGAAGTCTTACACACCCCACCACAATCAGAAAGAGAAATCATTGAATATATGGATAATTTAGAACAATATATCAATTATCCAGAGTTACATAATATAGATGCAATTTTAAAAATGGCCATGATTCACTATCAATTTGAATCAATTCATCCATTTCATGATGGAAACGGGAGGACGGGACGCGTTTTAAATATTCTCTATTTAATCCTAGCTAATCAGATTACATTGCCAATCTTATATTTATCAAAATATATTAATGAAACAAGGGATGAATATTATAATCATTTGCATGACATTAAAATAGACGATAAAAACATCAAAAACTATTTAATGTATATGATTAAAGGAGTAGAAAAAACTGCTAGTTTTACAGTTTCTTTTATCAATGAATTTATATCATTGATGAAAGATGCGACAAAGAGAATTAAAGAACTATGTCCTGAAATATATTCTGAGAACCTAGTTAATTATCTGTTTTTTGATTTTTATACGAAGAATGAATACTTTAGAGAAAATTTAAATATCTCTAGAAATACAGCTTCTAAATATTTAAATTTATTGGTTCAATATGGGATTTTAATTGTTGAAAAAGTTGGAAAACAAAAAATATATAAAAACACTTATTTATATAACTTGATGAGTAATTGGTAACATAGCAATTTGAATAAACGATGACCTACAAATTTGAAACGGTATCAACACTCGCGCTTTCGTTGCGGGTTCTTTGAATATATCTTAAAATAGAGGCAGTGAATTTCTTGAGGAAAAAAGCAAAAAATGAATACTGAAATCGAAGTTTCTTCCATCCCCACTTGCAAAGAAGAAACCTTAAAGCGTTACTTCCGTCAACTCAACTTTCAGCAACTGGGGATTATTTTAGGCAATGCGGCTATTTTAGGGATTGTTATCTCGTTTTTTATCACGCTTGGACAGCAATTTATCATCTTTGGATTAATGGTCGTGGTGATGGCGATGTTAATTATCATTTTAATCATCATCCTCTTTACGATTGGGACCATTTTCATCTATTACCCCGAGGTGATTGGGCGACTCTGGGAAATTGTGGTGTCCGTGACTTCAAACACCGAGCGCGTCAGCGAAATCATGCAAGGTGCTTTTGCCTTTCTGCCCTTTGTGACGATGGCCACGGTATTATTTAGTATTGCATCCTGTTTAATTTTGCATTTTAGCCGCCTGCAATACGCCAAATCAAAACTCATCGTCAATCTTATCTGTGCGGCGATGGGGTTGGCTGCTTTTATCATTTCAGTCATCGGAGGAGGGACCTAAGATGTATCCTTTCGAAGTTTATATTCCCAATGGCAATCCCGCCCTGATTCAAGTCTTTGTCGATCATCAACTCGTCCATGGCGTCAAAGATGGGCGCAGGGTTATCTATCAATATACAAGTGAGAAGCCACAAGTTGTCTTTTCACTTCGAAAACAATCGCGTCTATATGATGAAAAATGGTGGCTATTTGAAATCCTCTTCTTTATCATTTCGCTTTTTGGTCTGCTGACACTTGGCAAAAAAGATAAGCGTCCCAATCTGATTTATGAAGTGGAAGTCGATTTAAACACAACTTCAAATTTCATCATTGATTTTACCCGTCAGGCTCAACCCGCGATTAAAATCAATGTCAAAGAGGGAATAACGGAAATCACTAATAAATCTTTTCGCGATCCCTTAATTATCAAGCGCGAGAAACAAGCCCGTTGGATGAAGGCAGGAATTTTCGCCCTAGTCGTTTTGGTTATTGTCTTAATCGTAATTTTAAAATAGGAGGAGAAGAGTATGAAACTGACAGTTAAAAATAAGTATTTGTCGCCTTTGGGAAGTTCTTATGTTTTGGATGAACAAAAGAAAAAACGCTATCGGATTAAGGGAACGATTAGTTTTACTGCGAAAAAGCGGATTCTCGATATGAATCGAAGTCTGCACTATGTGGTGCGCAATAAGTTTTTTGCTCCGATTACGCCACGAGTCTTTATTTATAATCATGCGGGAGTTAAAGTCGCTACTGTTTCGACCAATCGCTATGATTTTAAAAATCGCTATGATGTGGTCAGCGATACGGACTCGATTATTCTTTCGGGCAACCTTTTCCAATTTCCCGACATGAAATTAGAAATTACAAAAAATGGAATTAAGATTGGAACTCTAACCAAAAAATTTAATTTAATGCGCGATGTTTTTACGATTGAAGCCGATAATGCCGAAGAAGAATCTTTCTTAATTGCCCTCGTCATCGCTGTGGATAATATCATCGATCGCTATTTAAAAAAATCACGATAAAACTATCGAATTTGCGTGAAATACACTGCAAAACACCTATAAAAATTCAAAAATTCAGGATGTCCTGAATTTGATTGAATGCAACAAAATCATTTAGTCCATTTGCCAATCGCTGACTTTTCGCCCTTCGTTATCGGTGAAATTACCGACTGCAATCATGATTAAATCGATTAATGCACCGATTCCGAACAAGCCTCCAGTTAGTAACCAAAGAATACCTGTGCCAGTTTTCCCAACATAGAAACGGTGAATCCCGAGCACCCCGACAAAGTAACAAAGCAGCAAAGAAACAAGACGTGATTTATCTGACTTTCCCATAAGAACCTCCCCTTCATTTTCAATTTTATATCAATTGATGACTTTTTCAACTTTTAACCACACGGTGGATTAAGTTATCTTAATTTAGTTGTCTAATTGCTTTAAAAATGCGATATTTAATTATGTGTAGGGGGATTCAATCTCATGAAAAAACATCTTGACTTAACCGTGCTTATTACTGCAATTTTAATTTCTGCACTTTACGGTCTTTTACTTTTAGTCAATGGCATTGTAATGGCTTCCCAATTTGAAAGTTTTGGCTTATTTCTGAGTCGGTTTGGCATTGTGGTTGTCTTTTCAGGATTTGCAGCTGCGGCAATTATCGCTCAGCGAAATAAACAACCATTATTAGCGCTGACAATTCTAATTTTAACCTTGCTACCTGATGCGGTCGAGTTTCCTCGCTCAATCCTTGGGGGCTATGCTGATTTTCAAGCTTTAGGGATGTGGGTTTGTTTTATTGCGTTACTGGCGGTCGCCTGGTTGGTGGTTCTCTTTATCTTTACTATCAAGGAACGTGGTTTACCTGAATTGGTGATTCGAAGAAGAATGATTGCCTACGTGCCACTTTTTGTTTTCCTGGCATTTTTCCTATTAGTCGATGGGCCAGAAGTCGCGATTTATAATGGCTTATTGTTATTATTGGCGATTTTAATTGGTGATTACTTAATCCTTGCCATTCTCTTGCTTACCTCTTTTGCGGGCTACCCATTTTTCATGGTCGGTCGTTTGGTGGCCGCGGGCGGTAATCCACAAGTGGCAGTGGGGACTTGGTTGGAGTGGATTTTCGGGTTGGTCTTTCTCGGTTTAGCTATCTTCTATCTGATTGCAATTGTCAAAAAGATGGATTTACCCTTTATTCCCGTTGCCGAAGGAAGCGCCCCCTGTGCTGAAGCGCCCGAAATTGAAGAAACTTCAGGTCATGAAGAAAAGCCTGTTGAAAGTGTTCAAGAAGATGTGGTCGAAGCACCTGCAACTGAAGAATCTCTTGCGGATGAAGAACCAGTCGCCGAGCATTTCGAAGATTAAAAATATCTGAAAATAGGAAAGTAGCGATGAATTTAATCACTACTTTTTCTTTCGGGTTAAATGCCTTTGAGAATGGTTGACAAAGACTTATAATGTAAGCATAACCAACGAGGTTTATAATATGAGCATAATACATGCGTTAGGTGGAAGAGTTTATCAAGGTATTTTTTATCTCGCCGCTTTTTTTCTCCCTTTTCGCGAACCCAAAGTACTTAAAGGGGTAGGGACGATTCAAGATATTTCAGCAATTCTTTTGGAAAACAAGAAAAAATGCGTTTTAATAGTTACCGATCAAACGCTTTTTTCATTGGGACTTTTAACCCCTTTGCTTGCAGGACTACAAAAAGAAAAGATCATCTTTGAAATTTATTCAGGTACCGTCGCCAATCCGACAATTGACAATGTCGAAGAAGGACTCGAAATTTTTAAGCGGATTGGGGCTGAAGCGATTATCGCTTTTGGAGGCGGTTCTCCGCTTGATTGTGCCAAGATGATTGGAGCGCGAGCCACCAACCCGAAAAAGTCAGTTAAAAAGATGAAGGGGCTTTTAAAGGTTAGAAAAAAACTTCCTTTGCTCATCGCGGTTCCAACCACTGCTGGGACTGGTTCGGAAGTTACGATTGCTGCGGTCATTGTCGACAAAGAAACGCAAGAAAAATATCCGATATCCGATCCCAAACTCATCCCGGATTATGCGGTCTTAGACCCGGAGTTACTCGTCGGTTTACCGCCGCAGTGGACGAGCACCACGGGAATGGATGCTTTGACCCATGCGGTGGAAGCTTATACGAACCGTTTTCAAATTCGCCAATCGAGAAAAGCCGCGCGATACGCAGTGCGTTTAATCGATGAAAATCTCCTGCAATGTTATCAAAATCCCCATGATTTACAGGCCCGGGAAAACATGCAAGTTGCCGCTTATCAAGCGGGTCTAGCGTTTACTCGTGGTTATGTTGGTAATATTCATGCGCTCGCCCATACCTTTGGTGGTTTTTATGATGTACCGCACGGATTAGCTAATGCAGTGATTATGCCACATGTCTTGAAGTATTATGGAAAAAGAGCATATAAACGATTGGCTGAACTCTGCGATGAAATCGAGTTGCTCGATCCGAGTGCAACCCGCGAAGCGAAGACGAAAGCATTTATTAAATGGATTGAAGATTTAAACAAAACGATGCAAATCCCAACCCAAATTAAACAGGTTTTAAAGAAAAAAGATTTGCCGATTATGGTCAAACGGGCTTATCGTGAAGCCTATCCCTTATATCCGACATCAGTGATTTTAACCAAAACCGATTTCCAAAGATTGTTCGCGATGGTCGCGACAATTTCAAAATAAAAGAGAAAGGGAATATTTATGCGTATTTCGACAACTTTTGAAGGTGATAAGGTTCCACGACTAACGAAGTGGACTTATCCAGCGACTGGAATTGGTCGCGACATGCTCTACACTTTGGTGTCCTTGTTCTTGATGATCTTTATTCAGTACACCTTAAACGATGCTTCTCCAGGGGGGTATGGTCCGCGTTATCTAGCGATTACCATCATCATTATCATCTATCGTCTTTGGGATGGCATCAATGATCCAATGCTTGGGCGCATCATCGAAAACACCCATTGGAAAATGGGGAAATATAAACCATGGATTTTAATCGGGGCGATTGGAAGCGCGATTACCCTGGCTTTGCTTTTCTCGATTCTCCCCCTTGTCGATCAATTCGGTTGGTGGTATGTGGTCGTATTCGGGGGATTATATCTCCTTTGGGAAATCACCTTTACGATGAACGATATCGCCTATTGGTCGATGCTTCCCTCCTTATCAAGTGATGAGAAGGAAAGGACACAATTGACAACGTTAGTCAGTATTGGCGCGGCGCTTGGGGCCTTTATCGTCGGCGGTTTAGTTCCTGGTTTGATTTCTGGCCAAGCGATTGTTGCCTTCCGCTATATTGGCTTTGTGGTTGCTTCCGTCTTCTTGCTTAGTCAAATCATTCTCGTGTTCGTCTGCAAGGAACGGAAACGCCCAGAAAAAGAACTAGTCGCAGAAAAAATCTCCATGAAGGAGATGTTCCTCGTCATTTGGAAAAACAAACAACTTTGGGTGATGATGGTGGCGATTACCCTTTACTATTTGGGTGGAGCTCTCTTAAACGGAATTGGTCTAAACTATTTTTGGTTTGCTTTTGATTACAGTACGGGCGGAATGCATATGTCGACAGTGATTGTCGCAATGGCGATTGGTTCGCTTTTAGGTAACGTCGCGTATCCATTTATCTATAAATATCTCAAAATCATCAAAACCCGCGATCTTTCCTTTTTAGTACTGATCGCGATGAATGTCGGACTTTTCTTTACTGGCTTTATTCCCGCTTTAACCGGCGACCGACCAAGTGTGATTTTAATGTGCGTCTTTGTCGGTCTTTCCAACTTTGCTGGATCGGTCTTTTATATGGCGTTACTGATTATGATTACCAACACGATTGAGTACAATGAATGGACGACAGGGGAAAGAAATGAATCAATTATTTATTCCGCGCGGCCTTTTGCGGCCAAGATTTCCAGTTCTATCCAGCAACTCGTCGTTTATGGCGTGCTGATTATCGGCGGGGTTTTAGCGATTACTAAAACGATTGCTGGTCTTGAAGTTGATATGAATAAATTGATGGAGATGAATCTTGATCCAGCCGTACAAGAGGCGGAAAAACTCATCTTAATCAATCAGATGAACGACGCCATCTTAAGTGCGCCCAACATTATGACAGCGCGAATCGCTTTGATTTCAGGAATGACGGTCCTGCCGATTATTCTTTATGTCATCGCTTTCATCTATATCAAACGCTCTTACCATATCGATGAAGCGGTTTATGAAAAAATGCGGGCTGATATCGAAGCCGGAGACGTTGGTCCCCATCATAAATTCAACAAATAAAGAATTGTTCTTCAATAGAAAAAAGAGTAGCGTTTTGCTACTCTTTTGCTTTAAAATAGCACTATTTTATTCGTCTTTAAACTTGATAAAAACATCGAGACCGCTCTTTTTGGTTTCAAAACCATTTTCCATAAAGAAAGCCAGTCCCTTCCCGTTAAAACCGTAGTTGCGCGGATCGAAAGAGGGTTGTTTTTTCATCAGTAAATTATTGGTGTTTGACCAATAGGCCCAACCGCTTTCATCAGCGATAGAGGAGATGATATCTTTGACATTTTCAATGATTTCTTCCTTGGTGGCCATCTCCGAAGTCTGATTCTTCTTTGTTTTAGGTTGGCTGCGTTTGGTCTTGGTTTTTGATTTCGAAATCTTATCGAGATAGACGAAGGAATGACAGGCGTTAGTTAAAGAACGGGGAGTTTTGGATTCGCCCATCCCGACAACTAAAGCTCCGCCTTGACGAAGGCGGTTGACGAGCCGGATAAAGTCTGAATCAGAACTGACGAGGATAAAGCAATTGATTTTATCGCGATATAGAATATCCATCGCATCGATTACCAGTGCGAAATCACTGGTGTTTTTGCCGCTGACCACGGAATATTGTTGAATTTGAGTCAATGAATACTCGATGGATTTATCCTTCCATTTATTGAGGCGATTAACCGACCAATCCCCGTAGATATTTTTATAGGCGATATTCCCCTGGCGGTTTGCCTCATCCATGATTAAGGAGATGTAATCCGGGGAGATGTTTTCCGCATCAATTAAGATTGCGACGTTTTTTTCGTTGTTGTTATTAAAAGTTGACATGTGTTAAATTTTTCCTTTGAGTGTGATTTCTCCATAGTAAGGACTGGAGATGTTAATTTGATAATCTTCTTGTTTTTTGTCAGTTTGACGGAGGTAGAGAGTGGTCCCACCGGCATGTAAAGAAAGTGGGGATTTTCTTTCTAAACTCCATCCTTCATTCACCGTCACCAAAAGAGCCTCGGCTGAATAAAGGGCACGGTCGCCAAATTCATCGACCAAGGCGACTTTAACGATTAAGGTGTCTTTGCGTTTAAAAGAAGAAGTGAGAACTTCGGCTTTTAAGGAGAAGTGATTCTTGGGACCTTTTTCTTTGGTAAGAACAACTTTTCCATCGCGATAGCCGACAAATTTATAAATCGTACGACCTTTTCCCCAACCTGAGATATGAGCCCCCCATAAATCAAACAAATCTTGGAACTTGAGGCGATAGCGAAACATGAGCCAGCCAATCGTGAAATAATGTCGGAGTTTTAAGCGGTTGAGTCCATGGAGGGATGCATAAGCGAGAACAGTCCTAATTTTCTTCCGGTGGCGAAGTCGGAAGCGTTCATCCCTTAAAATCGCTTCGGAGACATAATTATCGATGATAATTGGCGGATGCTCAAGATGAGGATAGGGCTTCTTATCGGGATAAAACTTACCGACAAACTCATCGTTTTTAAAGAATTCTACATAATCGAGATTGGTCAGCACCATTGTTTTCCCCAAAAAACTCGCGGGATAATCCCCGATATCCATCGGCGAGATTACTTCTAAAACTGGTTCCTGAAGAAGTTCGGCCCGATAGACACTAGCGGCTGGTTTCGGTTGGCGGTAGATGTCATAGACCCCATGATAGCAAATGTGATCACCTGAACCAAAATCCGCATGGGTTTGATAATCGACAAAGCACCAAGAAAAGCCTCCAGCAATCCGCTTGTTTCCCCTTAATGCGTTAAGTACGGCAAGATGACGCTTGACATGGTCGAGGCGATGTAAAGGATTATCATAGGGTTTGGTCGGGAACATATGTCCGTTACTCTCGGTAACTAGATAAGGCGCATTTTTATATGCCTTCTTTTTCAAAACGCGGTTAGGTTGATCGAGCCCACGATTATTCCCGCTATGGATGAAGTCGTTATAAGCATAGACGTCTTCGAGAAGCTCTGAACCATAGAAATTTCTCACCCCTGTGGTAGGACGGGTGGGATCAAGCCTGTGCGCAATTTCATTGGAAGCCGCATAAAGTTCATGGTCATCACCACTTTCGTTAATTCTCACCCCATTGAGAATGATGGACGGATGATTAAAATCGCGCGTGACCATCTCCGCGACATTTTCTAAATGGCGTTTTCGCCAAAGCAGATCTTGCGAAATGTGTTGCCATCCAGGAACTTCATTGACCACCAGTAACCCTAGTTCATCACAAGCATCGAGAAAGTGTGGGCTTTGGGGATAATGCGAGCTCCGTACCGCATTTAAACCGAGTTCTCGTTTTAAAATGTAGGCATCATGACGTTGTAAATCGGCACTGGCTCCATAGCCAATATGCGCATAGGATTGATGGCGGTTCAATCCGATGAGTTTAATCTTCTTCCCATTGAGAAAGAAACCCTCTTTTTTAAAGGCAACTTCGCGGAAACCAAAGCGCACCTTTTTTTTGTGGGAACCATGCCTAGTGAGTAATTCCACCTCCAAAGTGTGCAGATATGGATCATCGATACTCCATAAGTGTGGGCTTTCAATTTTGAAGTTCGGTTCCTTACTTTCGATTAACCGCTTTCCTTCCTGATTAAACAGGCGATAAGTTAAACTGCCCACTTCCTCGGTCAAAGCCTCAATCTCCGTCTTGATGATGATCTCTCCGTTAACTTTTCCAAAGACGTGCACAGTTTTTAAAAAAGCACGAGGACAGGCGAGTAAGAAAACATCGCGGTAGATTCCTGAAAAACCGATATAATCAGCCGCCCCGCCAAAAGGAGGAATGGTCGCATCTTCCTTCCCATCTACGACCACGATTAGAACATTGCCCGCGGGTTTTAAAAGATGTCCGACTTCAATTTCCACAGGCAGATAAGGCTTGGCAAAGTGACCGCAAAATTCACCGTTAAGATAGACATTAAATTTGACCATTACACCCGCGAAATGCAAAAAATAACGCATATTATCCATGTAGTTTTCCACATCGAATATACGTCGATAGGTATAGGTTCCCTGATAGCTTTCCTCACTAAAATAATTAGTGGGTAAAAGCGTAGCATTATGCGGAAGATGGACTGTTTGACTATCTTGGGGCCAACAATGTAAATAGGTTTCTTGGTAATCAAGACGAAAATCCCAATTATGATTCAGTGATTGCTTCATTTTTCATCCTACCGAAAGTAATTTTAACATATAATGTTACTATGAGCGATATTTTATCGCAGAAGTTCGAGGTGCAGATATGGTTACCATCAATGGTCGTCTCTTCGTATTACAAACCCAAAACACCACTTATATTTTTGCTCGCGATGAGTTTGATCATCTGCGACATTGTTACTACGGCGGACGAATTGAACCGCCTTTTTCGGAGGATATTTTTATTATTCCACCTAACTATCCACTTGGTACCTCCCTTGTCTATGATGAGGCGAAAAACCCATTGTTAAGCCTTCATGATTATCCTTTAGAAATTGCCACTTCTAGCAAGGGGGATTATCGCAGTTCAAGTCTTGAGATTCTTACTTCAGCCGAGAAATATCTAGATTTAAAATATGTGAAACATGAAATTGATGGGGATGTCACCCTTGATAATGATCTTCCCACCCCGCATGGGGTCGATACTACTTTGCGCGTTTTCACTCATGATACGGTAACGGGAATTACTGTGATTCTCCAATATGGTATCTTTTTTGAATGTAATATAATCACGCGCAATATCATTATTGAAAATCATGGGATTACCCCAGTGCAAGTGACCAAAGCTTTGAGTTTTAATCTCGATTTAGTTCCGCAAAACTTCCATCTGATTAACACTGCGGGAGGATGGGCGAGTGAAGCCCATTTACAGAAGCAAAAACTTCAAAGCGGCATCTATATTCACGACTCGAAAGCGGGAACAAGTTCAAATCGCCATAACCCCTACTTTATTTTGCAAGAAGAAAGTGGCAATCTCGATGCGGGTTTTGCTTTAGGAGTTAACCTAGTTTATAGCGGCGACTACGCTTCCCTAATCGAAGTCAATCCGAGTTCGACTTTAAGAATCCAAACGGGAATTAATCCCGAGGGTTTTCTTTATCCTCTTAATCAAGAAGAGAATTTACAAACGCCCTGGGCAGTTTTGACCGTCAGTGAAGAGGGGTTAAATGGCATTCGGCGCAATTTTCATCATTTTGTTGAAAACCATATAATTCCCCCCTTCTTTGCTTATAAAAAGCGTCCCATTGTCTTTAATAACTGGGAGGGAACCTATTTCAATTTCGATGAAAAATCCCTGCTGAAAATGATGAAAGCGGCGAAAAAACTCGGAGCGGAAACTTTCGTCCTTGATGATGGTTGGTTTGGGCGTCGCAATAGTGATACAAGTGGTCTTGGTGATTGGGAAGTCAATTTAAAGAAACTTCCCGGTGGTTTAAAAAAACTCGCTGAGCAATGCAAAAAAATCGGTCTGGATTTTGGTCTTTGGGTGGAGATGGAGATGGTCAATCCTGACTCGGATCTCTATCGGAGACATCCTGAATGGGTCCTAGGCGATCGAAGTCGTCCTTTGACCTTAGGCCGCCATCAACTGATTTTAGATTTAGGCAAGACGTATGTGCAAAACTTCATTATCGAGACGATGACCAAGATTTTAAATTCTGCGGATATCTCCTATATCAAATGGGACTGGAATCGTCCGATGAGCGACTTGCCGCCCCGATCGGATTGCGTCTTTGCATATTATCGCGGTTTTTATAAGGTGATGAAAACTTTAAATGAGCGCTTCCCGCATGTCTTATTTGAAGGATGCGCCAGTGGAGGCAATCGCTTCGATTTAGGTATTCTTTCTTACTTCCCGCAAATTTGGAGTTCTGATTGCACGGATGGCTATGAACGCCAAGCGATTCAAGATGGATTGCTCCTCGCCTATCCTCCTTCCGCCGTCTCCGCTCATGTTAGTGCGAGGATCAATCATCAAACGCGGAGAAGAATTCCTCTCGATACGCGGATTCGGGTGGCAATGACCGGTGCTTATGGTTATGAACTCGATCCGAGCGAACTCACTCCGTTAGAAGAAAAAATCATCATTAAAGCCAATCAATTCTATAAAAAACATCGCGAGATTTTTATCCATGGTGAATTAAGTGCGATTCGGACTAACCAAGGTCGTGCATACCAATGGTTGAGCCAGGATAAAAAAGAAGGATTGATCTTTTTCTTCAGCGGTCTTGTCGATTTAAACCCGGCGCCGATTAAAATTAAAACGCGGGGATTATTGCCGGGAAAATATCAACTCAAAGCCGAAAGCAATCATACTAATATTCAGGATTTTGGCGGCTTAATCAAAATGGCGTTACCGAAAATGGTGAAGCCAGATGGTAAATTAATCCAGCATCTAAATGATACGGTCAGCGCTGAAGAATTGATGAAGATGGATCAACCACAAGCAGTCATCCTCGATGGTGCAGCGCTCAATCAAGGTGCACTTGCGGTTTATCCTTCATGGTCAGGGACTGGAGTGGGTCCGCAAAGTTATTTCTACAGCGACTTTGGCAGCCGGCTTTATGTAATCAAGTATTTAGGAGAAAAACAACATGATTAAAGTTAATGTTTATCCTGGCGATATTCGCCTGATTGAAATCCGCCCTTCCCCAGACTTCATCGTCACCCTTTGTTCGTTTGGAGCCAGCATCTTTGATATCTACCTGCCAGATAAAAATGGAAAGATGACCGCGGTTACCGCGCGGCCAGAAAGCCTTCAAGAATTCTGTACTTCCCCAAAATACTTCGGGAAGTCAGTCGGAAGAGTAATCGGGAGAATCCCTTACGGACACTTAGATTTTGCAGGTCAAAGATATCAACTTTCAACCAACGAAGGCGATACGACTCTCCATGGAGGTAAAAAAGGTTTTAGCTACCAAAATTTCCACAGTGTAATCAATGAATATGAGCGCTATATCGAGGTGACTTTTACCAAGAAAATGGATCATTTAGAGGATAGTTTTCCTGGCGATCTCGAGATGGAAGTCCTTTATCGAATTTGGAAGGAAGACTTTCAAATTGATTTAATTTATCGTGGACGAACAGAGACTAAAACGGTGTTTAACCCCTCGACTCATGTTTACTTCAATCTCAATAGTTGTCATCGCGATGATGTCTTAAATCACGTCTTGATGATCAAGGCAGACCAAGTCGGTCGTCTCGATGAGCAATTGCGGATTAATGGATTTGAACAAGTCAATCAGGTCCATGATTTCCGTAAACCTAAAGCGATTGGTCAAGATGTCAATGCGGATGAATTACAAAAACACCGCGCGTATGGCTATGACCATACCTATGTACTCAATAAGGAAAAAAGAGCCTTTGCTCTTGCGACGACTTTGTTCTCACCTTTAAGCGGGAGAACATTAGCGATTTATACCGATTTACCCGCGCTTAATTTCTATGGAGGTAATTATCCCGACTTAAGCCTCAAGATGAAAGGTAGCAGTAGTTTAACCCGTTATCAAGCCTTAGCCCTAGAACCGCAGCTTTTCCCCCGTGACGTCACGGGATGGACGCTTACTAAAGAAAGTCCGTATGAAGCGCGGATTACTTTCACTTTTACAGTTAAGCGCTAATAGTTTGATGATTTTTGTTAGAATAGAAACTGATGGAGGAACTTCACCATGTTAAATGCGACGATTGAAAAATTACTGGTTTATGCCAGTGCACGCCTAGATTTAAATCCGAAAGATCTCGAATACAAACGCAATGAACTCTTAGCCCTCTTAGGCGCAACCCATCCCTATCTTGGCCCGATTAATGTCTCAGAAATTAAAAACTTAAAGGTTCCCGATAATTTAGTCAAAGAGTTAGAAGTCGGGATTAAAGCGGCTAAACTTTGTCCCGATGATCAGGTCGAACAATTAATCACCGATGTGATGGGCAAACTCACCCCACTTCCTTCACAAGTGCATGCCAAATTTAATGAGATTTATCGCAAGAATCGGCGCAAAGCTACCGACTATCTCTATCATCTTTCGATTTATAATAACTACATTCAAAAAACAAAAATTGATGAGAACATCCATTGGATGGCTCCTTTTCCGGATGGAAAGGATTTAGAGATTACGATTAATCTCGCGAAGCCGGAAAAAGATAATAAGCAAATTGCGCAAGCCTTGAAAGAAAAAGAAGAACTGGCTGATAAGTATCCACAATGCGTCCTCTGCAAAGAAAATGTCGGTTTTGCAGGCAATCACTTTCAAGCTCCGCGGCAGAACTTACGGGTCATCCCTTTAAAACTCGATGATGAAAATTGGTTTGTTCAATATTCGCCATTTGTCTATTATGACCGCCACTGCATCGTGATTGATGAGATCCATGAACCGATGGCGATTAGCCGAAGAAATATTTCCAAACTCCTAGCTTTTACTGATCAGTTTCCGCATTTCTTTGTCGGGAGTAATTCCGACTTACCGATTGTTGGCGGCT
Source organism: Bacilli bacterium (assembly GCA_050952725.1). GTDB lineage: Bacteria > Bacillota_I > Bacilli_A > RFN20 > CAG-826 > JAQWCH01. The sequence goes on along the minus strand of JBMNLN010000001.1, from coordinate 1,227,050 downwards.
CAATTTTAAACCACGTCCATTTTCAAGGGGGGGCTCATGTTCTGCCGATGATGAAAGCCAAACCCGCTTTCAACATTCGGTCACGTCGCTTCCATTTTGTCAATTTCGCTTATCTTGATTGGTATAACTCAACCTTATTGCTCAAGAGCAATTACAAAAACCGCATTTTAGAAGCGGCTGATTATATTCTTAAAACTTGGCGCGAATATAGCGATGAGAGCGTCGATATTCTCGCCCAAACCGCTCAAGGACAACATAACACCTTGACGGTGATTGCCCGTAAACTCGGAAGCACTTATCACCTCTATCTGATTTTCCGCAATAATCGCTGTTCCAAGAAATATCCTGAGGGCATCTTCCACGCCCATCCCGAACATCACGCGATTAAAAAAGAGGGAATTGGCTTAATCGAAGCGATGGGATTATTCATCTTACCAGCTCGGCTGAAACGCCAATTAGGGATGATTGAAGAAATTTTCTCCACGGGCGCTGATGTCGATCAAGCCTTAAAAGCACATCCGGATTTGAAACCTTTTGCCCCGTTGCTCAATAAATTGAAAGAAGCTCCTGCGGACAGCAACTATCGCGAATTGATTAAAACCCATGTTAATGAAACATGTCGCGATATTCTCGTCAATACCGCAGTCTTTAAAGATGATGAACAAGGAATCGCGGCGCGTGACCGTTTCCTCAAGGAGTTAAAACTATGAGTAAAGCCGATGTCAAAATGCGTTTAACTTCAGATTTTAAAAAGCGGTTTCAACGCCAACCGGAGATTTTTCTCGCCTCTCCTGGGCGGATGGAGATGATTGGGAATCACACCGATTATAATCATGGCCTTTGTTTAGCAGCCGCGCTTGATTTTTTAATTGAAGCAGCAATTGCGCCAACGGATGACATGCAAGTTGTCGCCGAATCCCAAGGCACGAGAAGAATTTTTCGCGTCGACTTAAATGATTTAGCGATTAGAAAAAGCGAATTCAATCGCACTGAAGCCTTAATCCGTGGGGTGGCTAATGGTTTTAAAACTCGCGGTTATCAAATCGGGGGTCTGCAAATTTACGCGATCAGCGATATTCCGCGTGGAGCGGGAGTCTCTTCCTCAGCCGCGTATGAACTTTTAATCGCCTCGGCTTTCAATATTCTCTATAACGATGGGAAAATTCCTCCCCTAGTCCTCGCGCAGATCGCCCAAGAAGCGGAAGTCAATTACTTCCATAAGCCTTGTGGGTTACTCGATCAAACCTCAGTCGCGTTCGGGGGCTTAGTCTTTCTTGATTTTGCCTCGACTACCGTTCCAAAAGTTACAAAACTAGAGTTTGCTCTTCCAGGTTATGACCTAGTCCTAGTCAATACTGGTAGTCATTCTTCCCTAACCGCATATTATAAAGAGGCGCGCGATGATATCTTTAAGGTCGTTTCCCACTTTGGCGTGCATTCTCTACGCGAGATTCCTCTTGCGCAATTTGAAGCGGAATTAGGGACGCTTTATCAAAAAGTAGGTGGACGCGCCATCAACCGCGCTTTTCATGTTTTTTCGGAAAATGAACGGGTTTTGCAAGCAAAAGTTGCTTTTGAAAAGCAAGATATCCCCACGATTTTAAAATGTATTCGCGGTTCGGGGGCTTCTTCCTTAGCCCTCTTGCAAAACTTGACCTATCCCAGTGATACGGAGCAAGGATTATTGCTGGCTTATAATCTTTCGCTGCAAGCTTTCCCCCAAGGCGCTTTCCGCGTCCATGGCGGGGGCTTTGCGGGAACGTTACTTGGGATTTTACCCCAAAAACAAACCGCAGCCTACATCGCTAAGATGAGCGCCGTTTTTGGAAAGGAGAATATCTTGCGCATTCGGGTGCGCAATCTCGGCCCCGCCCTTTTTTAAAAAATCTTAAACTTGAGACGAAAAAATTGTTTTTGCCGACAATTTTCTAGGATCCATGATAGAATGGGACGATGAAATTAACTCGCATTGAACAAGAAGCGCTGATGCGCGAAATTCAAAGTTATCTCACAGGTAATCGGATTAAGGACCGCAATACCTTGCTTTTAGAATGGGTACATCATCAAGAAGCCCGCGACCAGCTCGATGATCCAGAAAGTTTTTTTAGCGAACTGGAAGAGTTAATCGATGCCTATCTGCCCTTACAACGGAAACGCTTTACTAAAGATATGCTCGAAAATGCGGAACTGTGGGTTCGTTATTTGTTTGATCGGGCGCAACGCCTGCTCACAAAGGAAAAATATGAAGATGCCCTTATCCTTTTGCAATTACTGGAAAGTCATCTGGGACCCAAAGCCCCGGATAATCCCCCCAATCGCCATGAGTTCTTTTCCCTTGATAACTATTACCAATATTATCTGTTAAAAGAAGTGCTCAACTATCAGCATGGAGTCAATCTGACCCAATATGATTACAGCACGCTCTATTATGCGCTTTATTTCGCCAATCTCCATCTCGGGCGGGCGGACGAGGCGATGATGCAACTGGGGATTGCTAATTCTTGGAATCCAGTCAGTTTACCAGTGCTGTTAGCGATCTGCGAGTTTTTTAAAGATAAACGCGTTCCCGATCGCTTATTGATCGTGGGAAAATTTGCGGTGAATGTGGCGATTTACCCCGATGAAATCGGCGATGCCCTACGCTTTGTCGGCTTTGCTTATTATCTCCATGGCAAACACGAAAAAGCCTATGCTTGCTACTATCAAAGCCTGCGGTTTGGCGGGGACACCAAAGGGGCCTCAAGTGAGATTAACGCGATTCTTTTAGCCTTAGGTCAAGATAAAACCTATCAACTTTCCCGGCGGGAATTGCGCGATTTATTTGCGGGAGAGGATTTCTTCCCTGATGTTTCGAAAAATGCTTTGCGCGCTTTAAAAAAGACGATTGTCACCAAATACGAAGAAGAGGCTTTTACCGAAGTGATTCATTACGGGGAAATTTATCTAGCTTTAAAACCAGACCCCACCGTTGCCAAACTCGTGGCCCGCGCGGTCGAAAAACTTAACTAGTATCTTATTTATTTCCATTTATGCTAATATATTATTATGAGCAAAATATCGCAGTTAGTCTTTGAGATGACCGATGGTTTTCTTTTGGGAATCCGTTACCAATCTCAAGATAAAAACATTTTCTGGCGCGACCAGTGGTTTTCGCATTTTGAGGCGGTTTCGACCAAGCCGTGTCCGTGGGCTCTACTCGAGCACTACGCGAACTTTCCCTGGGAGAGGGCTCCAGAAAAAGATGAATTTCAAACGATAACCACCGCTTTGCGTGAATATCACGCCCATCGGGTGGACTATGTTGAAGGTCCCAAGACCGAATTCGATAACGGCCTCTTTCCCTTTTTACGCCTCGTTCCCCTTTCGCTTTATAGTTATTCTCAATACGGGATCTATGCTCCCAAAAATAAACGGGCCATCGAAGAAGCCTTGGCCTATATTAAAATCACCCATAGCAGTGAACGCGAACAAGTTTCGGGACTGCTTTTTTGGTCGTTACTCGTCAATATCTATGCGGCGCGTCTGACCTATAATGTTCCCCTTGCCCATAGCGTTCGCAAGCAAATTGTCACCGCTTCTTTCCAAGCGGTCAATCATTATTTCGCCGGATATCAACATGAAAACGTAATGCGCTATTTTGCCCATCTGTTCAATCGGGATTTGCAACATGGAACCAAGGTGCTGGAAAAGAAAAAACGCCCCCTTGAAGCGGTTAATTTAAAAGCTGGCGATTACTGCATCGATATGATTACGACGATTTTTTCAATTCTTTATTTTGTCAATAATCCGATTCATTTTACGCGGGTGCGGATGCGCATCGTCGCCCCTGTCACTTTAGCGACTGGACTTTTAGGAATGCTCAATCGCTTAATCTTTAGTGAACAACCAATGATGATTCTCACTCCTGATGAGCGCCGCACTTTAGAAAATTTCGCCTCGATCCATACCCACCGCTTTGTCTTCTATGCGGAAAAAATCGCTGAAGCTTATCAAAATAAGATGATGAGTCCCAAACAATACCGCGTATTGATGAAATTGGAAAATGCCCGAAGAGGCATCTATCAAACGATAATTTAATTTCGACAAGAAGGAGAAATGCTATGGCAAGTTTGAAACTGAAAAACATCTTTGGCGCGCTCACCTTGGCGACACTTTTACTTTCTGGCTGTGGTCCAAAGAGTTCTATATCTGATGATTCTTCGCTTTCAATTACTAGTTTCGAAAGCAGCGAATCCAGCGAAGCAAGTGAGGCGAGTGAAAGTTCGCTTCCCTCGACCACCTCGCTTCCGCCAGCGGAATACGAAACCTCTTTAAATGGTGATGGTTGGGCAAGTGGCTACCTTTATTTGCACCACCTGCGCGAAGATCCGCGCACGTATGATGATTTCTTTGTCTGGATGTGGCAAAAAGTTCCCAAGGACCAAGAGGGCAAGCGCTATGATTGGATTGGTTTTGATCAAGCTGGCGCTTATACGGCGATCAATCTAGAAAGTGCCGACTTTGTCGGGGCGACAAAAATCGGTTTTTTAATCGTCACAAAAGACTCTCTTAATAAATCCTCGGGGATGTGGGTTTCAGATTCTGGCGGCGATGTTTATTTAACTGACATTGCCAAAAATATGCGACCAAACAATACTTTGCATGTCTTTACCAGCGAAGGGAAAAGTGCAGAACCCTCTTACACCTATAGCGATGAAATCCTCGATAATCCCTATGCCGATCCTAACGATGATAGTTTAGTATCGCGGGCGAATATCGATAGCAGTGCGCCCTCTCCTTATAAAATTGCTCCCACTTCGCCAGATTTCTTAAATGAAGTAGGTACCGGTTATCAAATTCAAGTTTCCTCCTTTGCCGATAGCGATGGCGATGGTTTAGGCGATTTACGCGGTATTATCAATAAACTCGACTATCTTGAAAGCTTAAATATCGATGTCTTGTGGTTAACCCCCGTGCAAGATTGCGAATCTTACCATGGCTATGACACGATTAATTTTTATCAAGTCGATGCCCGCTTTGGCACTTTGGAAGATTACCGCGAATTGATCTATCAAGCCCATCAACGCGGAATGCGGGTCTTGATGGATTTAGTCATCAATCACACCTCGAAAAACCATTTGTGGTTTAAGGCCTCGACCAGTTTAGCCAAAGGTGTCGATGCTTCGGGGAACGAAGTTGATTATCGGCATTTTTATCATTGGAAATACTCCAAAACGCCTTTAGAAGTGCCGTGGTATCGCTACGCGACCACAAATTATTACTACTATGGCAAATTCAGTTCCTCAATGCCGGAATTAAATTATGATTATCAAGGCACGCGCGATGCGATGCTCGATGTGGCGAAATTCTGGCTGGGCTTTGGTCTTGATGGCTTCCGCATCGATGCGGTCAAACACGTCTATATGGCCGATGAAGTGATCAATCAACCCGGCGATACCATCACCGCTGATTATGATCATGCGACCGCAACAGATTACTCGACCAATCAGACGAAAAACCTGCATTTCTTCCGCGAATTTAATGCGCGGCTCAAAGCCCTTTATCCAGATACCTTCATCGTTGGCGAAAACTTCGATGGTTGGGATCAGCGCATCGCTCCTTATTATCAAGGCATGGATTCGCAACTCGATTTTGCGGCCTATTATCATTTTGTCAACAACACGATTTATCCCAGCGGGGAAAACTCGGCGATGGTGGAGGCGACAACAGTCGTCCCCAGCAAATATCACCGCTATCACACGGCTCGTAATGGTCGAGCGATCAATAGTGGCTTCACCTCGAATCACGATGTGGAACGGATGCTCAATCACGTGCAAAATACCCGTACTGGTTCGGGAACTGCGGTCGAAGAAACCCATACCCATATCTCGGCGGCAAACGCCGAAGTAGCCTTGCAAAAAGCTCGGCTTTACGCCGCAGCCTTAATCCTGCAACCAGGTTTGACCTTCATCTATTACGGCGATGAAATCGGGATGAGCGGTAATGTCGTTCCCAATCATGAAACAAATGCCCCCAGTACCGCCCTTGGTGAACCTTATCACCTCGATCGCTGGTATCGCCAGCCGATGAAGTGGACCACTTCCGGGACGGATTCCAGCACGACCAATTATTCCTTCTCCGGTTTTAAAGTGATATGGGATGATTATAACGCTAATGTTTTAAAAGGAGTCGATACTCAAGCATCTGATCCCAATTCGCTCCTTTCCTTCTTCAAGGCTTTAACGGCGATTAAATCCGATCGCAACCAAGCGTATTGGCCGACCTTTATCCGCGGAACTTATGCGGGTATTACCAATAGCAATGAGCGCGTTTTCTCGTACTCGTTAACTTACGAAGGGCACACAGCGCGCGTTTATATTAATTTCGGAACCGCTAGTGCCACGCCTAATAGTGCAAATGGCACAGCGATCTTTACCCATAATGGCGCTAGTCTATCGTCGTTACCAGGTGGTAGTATTCTGGTGACTTATCAATAGGGAGGAAAATGAAGATGAAAAGAAAACATTTGTTGATTCCCTTACTCCTTTGGTTTCTCAGTGGGGGGATGATTAATAAAAACATACTTCCAGTGGCCCAACTTGAAGCCGCGGATAATTTAGTTACGGTGTATTTAGATTTGACGCGGATCGGGCTTTACGAAGGGGTCGAAGGTGATGACATTCCCGAAAAACATCTCAGTAACGGGCTTGTCCTTCAAGGCACCCCCGGTCATCCTCTTCCTGATGCGACCAAGGTGACTGCGACTAATGGGGCGGTTTTCTTAAATTGGGTGGTAGCAACCGACCATGGTCTTATCAAGGTGAGCAACTTCCCTGAAACTGATGAACAGCCGATTTATCAAGCCTGGTGGCAAGAGTTGACTCCACCGCTAGTTGACGATGATGATCCCCCCAGTGAAGATTACGCTTATCTTGCTGTGGACGGAAAACCAAGTGCCACCTATCGCTTAACTAAGGAATACTCCACCGTCCATCATTGCGATGAATACGTGATTAAAAACACGACCTTAGCCGTAGGTGAAGAATTCATCATCAAAACGACAAGCGATATCTTCGCCGTTGGGGCTACTACCTTCCCGACTTATCAGGGGGGAAGAACGCAAACTGGCTACACCTTGAGTGAGAGTGCAGGTGGGAATAAAACGGGAACCTATGTCGAGCTGATCAACACGCCCAATGAAGAAGGACCAGCTGCGGATGGGGGGACTTACCATAAATTTTTAAAGCCGAGTAACCCTGGTGGTTTGCGGGTCAAACTCGCCGGCACCTATAATATCTACATTACTTTCTGGGATGATTATTCTTGGGTGAGAATTTACATTGAACCCACTGCCTAAAAACACTAAGCCTCAAATGAGGCTTTTTAATCTCTGAACCAAATTAGCACTCAAAGTTGACAAGTGCCAAAATACCAGTATAATAGAGTTGGCACTTAAACTATTCGAGTGCCAAAAGTCAGAAAGAAGGTGATGTTATGAACATGGAAGATTTCTTACCCAAAGATTATAGTAAAGACCCCGATGTTTTAAAAAAATTCGGACGATTAATCTCCGAGGATATTCGCAGTAATAAAACTGATCCTGTCATCGGCCGTGACGATGAGATTCGCCGAATCATTGAAATCCTTGCGCGAAAAACCAAGAACAATGTAATTTTAATCGGAGAACCTGGTGTTGGTAAAACCGCGATTATTGAAGGTTTAGGGCATCGCATTGTCCAAGGTGATGTTCCCGACAATATCAAAGATCGCGATATTTATGAACTCGATATGGGCGCGCTTGTCGCTGGTGCAAAATTCCGAGGTGAATTTGAAGAGCGCTTAAAAGCCGTTTTAAAGAAGATTCAAGAATCCGAAGGAAAATTGATTCTCTTCATCGATGAGATTCACCTAATTGTCGGAGCGGGACGGGCTGATGGGGCGCTTGATGCCTCGAATATGCTCAAACCCCTACTGGCCCGTGGCGAGATTTCCTGTATTGGGGCGACGACCTTAAATGAATACCGCGAATACATCGAAAAAGATCGCGCGTTAGAACGCCGTTTCCAAACGGTGATCGTCCAAGAACCGACGGAGGAAGATACAATTTCGATTTTACGCGGCTTAAAGGAGAGATATGAAACCCATCACGGGGTGAAGATTACCGATGCTGCCTTAGTGGCGGCGACCACGTTATCGACCCGTTATATCACGGATCGGTTTTTGCCCGATAAGGCCATTGATTTAATCGATGAAGCCTGTGCTTCGATTCGCGTGGAAATCGAAAGTCTACCAACTGAACTCGATGAAGTCTTACGGAAAGTTCGGCAATTAGAGATTGAAAAGGTGGCTCTGAGCAAAGAAAAAGATGAAGTCAGTCGCGAACGCCTGATCAAACTCGAAGAAGAATTAGCCGAGGTCAAACAAAATGAAAAAGCCTTAACTACTAAGTGGGAACAAGAAAAAGCGGATATCGCTCGCGTTAATGATTTAAAAAAACAAATCGAAGATGCGAGGTTTAATTTACAAAACGCCTATAATTCTGGTGATTATAAAAAAGCCAGCGAACTGCAATATCATACTATTCCTGAATTAGAAAAGGATCTCAACAAGTTGGAAGAAACGCAAAAAGATTCGCCGCTCCTTTCAGAAATCGTCACCGAAGATCAAATCGCGCGGATCGTTTCGCGCCACACCAATATCCCAGTGGCCCGCCTAGTCGAAGGTGACCGGGAGAAAGTATTGCGCTTAAAAGACAAACTGGCTGAGCGGGTCATCGGTCAAGATGAAGCGATTACCCTAGTCAGCGATGCGATTATTCGTCAACGTGCGGGCATTAACAATCCTAATCGGCCCATTGGTTCTTTCCTCTTTTTAGGACCGACTGGCGTGGGGAAAACCGAGGTGGCGCGAGCCCTGGCCGAAGCCTTATTCGATAGCGAACAACATATCATTCGCATTGATATGAGCGAATACACGGAGAAATTTAATGTCTCGCGTCTCATTGGTGCCCCACCGGGCTATGTCGGATATGATGAAGGTGGACAACTCACGGAAAAGGTGCGGAGAAATCCTTATTCTATCGTGCTTTTTGATGAGATTGAAAAGGCGCATCCGGAAGTGTTTAACCTCCTCTTACAAATGCTTGATGATGGACATCTAACCGATGCGCAAGGGCGTAAGATCAACTTTAAAAATACGATTATCATCATGACCAGTAACCTTGGCTCGGAACTGTTCCTCCAAGGGCAATCCGAAAAAGTTAAAGATTTGATTCATCGCTCCTTCCGGCCCGAATTAATCAACCGGATTGATGAGATTGTCTACTTCGCGCCCCTTGATCGCGATACACAACTGAAAATCGTCGAAAAGATGCTCAAAGAAGTGGAACAAGTTTTACAAAATCAATACATTTCGATGGAATTCACCACCGCGGTTAAACTCTATGTGATTGAGCAAGCCTATTCCCCTGAATTCGGCGCACGTCCCTTGAAGCGGTTTATCCAAAAGGAAATCGAAACCTACATTGCCAAAGCCATCGTTCATGGGGAAGTCGATACGAAAAACAAATATCGGATGGACTATATCCCTGGACACGGTTACAAAATCACTCCCGCTTATGCATAACAAAAGAGACATTTAAAATAAATCTCCCTTAAACTTGGGAGATTTTTTTTAATGCTTATTATTTCTTTTTGATTTCTTTAATAGCTTCGGGAATAGAATCAATCACATCCTCGCTCATCAAGGAAATGTCCCCGCGAGTTTCTACGGCAAACTTGGCCGCACTTTGATGGAGATAGACTCCGAGTTTAGCCGCATCCAGGGAGGAATATCCTTGGGCGAGCAAACTGCCGATTATCCCGCTTAAGACATCGCCCATTCCCGCTTTGGCCATCGCACTTGAACCACGGTCAGCTAAAAAGCGATGCTTTTGAGAGCCGATAATCGTCACCGGACCTTTGAGAATGAGAACATTACGTTTGTAAATCAACTCGTCATAAAATTCCATCGGATTTTTGCCATCTAAGAGTCGTCGGGCCTCGCCCAGATGCGGCGTGAGAATAAAGTCCCTATCATGATAGTCTTCCCTTTTAATCATCTTGAGGATATCAAGTCCGCTGGCATCGATTAATAAGGGAAGTTGACTTTCGAAAAGGAGAAGAAGAATATCCTTGTTTTGCGAATTATCTTTGTCAATTCCTGGTCCAAAGACAACTGCGGTTGCCTGCTCGAGCAGAGTTCTTAACGCCTCTAAAGAAGCAAAAGGGCGAATGATTAAGGAAGGGTAGGTGGGTTGATATCGCTGATAGAGTTGCTCAGGAAGAGCGATGGTCACAAGTCCAGTTCCAAGGCGAAAAGCGGCCGCCCCAGTCAAAATTGGTGCGCCTAAATAAGAGGATGATCCACCGATAATCAGTAGAGAACCATAATCATATTTATGGGTATTATCTCGTCGTAAGGGGAGATCGGGTAAATTTAATCGCTGCAACTTTTCCATCGATTATATTATAGACAAAATCCGATTTAGGGGCGATCAAACCTTTAATTCAACAGGGAAACAAAATGATAATTTATTGATATTAATCAGCAAAAACATTATAGTATTGTATAGTAGATGCCGACGCTCAAACACTATGTCGCGCATGAGGTAAAAATATGAAACGTTCGAATTTATCACTGTTGTTACTGGCGGCGATTTTGCTCATTGGCTGTGATGGTCCTTCCGATCTTTCCTCAAGTATACCTGATGATTCTTCTTCGGAATCAATTGGTGATACTTCCTCTGGTTGGAGTCATGAAATTCCTACTTCCGAGACGACACCTGCCACTCCATATGCCGGTGAAGGAGCCACGGCTTATTATGAAACGATTCCTAATGTCGATGTTCTCCAAGGAAGCAATTTAGCTGCCGCTTTACGGAAAAAAGGTCGCGATGTCTTCCAAGGCAAAACCTATACACAAGCAATCGATGCCATCATCGAGATGGATATTGATTTAAACAATCCTGATTACGTCATCGGTGTTTATTCCCGTCTGCGGATTCCAGTCAATAAACGACAAACAAACGTCAATACGCAAATTGTCGGTTATTGGAATCGCGAACATTGCTATCCCCAAAGCAAACTCGCTGATGGGGATGACTCCAAACGCGCCGATGCGCAAAGAGTCAATATCTCCTCAGATATTGCCAATCTTTTTGCGGAAGATGTCACCGTCAATGAGGCGCGATCAAATAATTCCTTTAACAACCTAGATAAAACCGCTGAGCGCTTCTTTGTTAAAGATGGCCATGGCAATACCACCGATAATTATAACTGGATGGGATTTTTTGAACCGACCGATCTCGCTAAGGGAGAAGCGGCGCGCGCCAATCTTTACATGCATTTAATGTATCCCGACGAATGTGCAGTTGGGGAAAATGGTCCAATCCATGTTTTCCTAGAATGGAATTTGCAATTTCCTCCGAATGTCGAACGCGATCAACTGCGCAATCAAACGATTTTTAAATATCAAAAGAACCGCAATCCATTTATTGATGATCCAGATTTTGGTTGCCGGATTTGGGGCGACACGAATAAGTTAACTCGGGCGGTGTGCGGACTTGAGTAAACTTAATTGATTAATTAAAAAGTGTGGTTGATAAGTAACCAAAATCGAGATAACGGCGAATCGTTCGTTCCGGGCAAATTGCTGGGAGTTTTTTGCTGTTTTGGTAGATATGATCGTGCAATTGCTCTTTATCAACTTTTGGAGAGGCAATGTCATCAAAACCTAATTTTACTCTGCGCATCATCTCTCCCCAAGCCGCGGGCATGTTTATTCTAATAATTTACTAAATGGTATGGTAAAAAGAAAATAACACCTAATAAAACATCATTTGGGCATAAATTTTCAAATGACAAAGCACATCATTCTTGACAACGATTATTAATTTGATTGAAAGATGATTTAAAATACAAATATAATTAAATCTAAGGAAATTTATACGATTGTTAATCTATAAGTTGACCTTGGAATATTTTTAACATTTACTATTTATAAGAATTGTAAACAGTGATAAACAAATCTTCATTCTTAAATCGAAAATGTTAGAGTTACAAAACTCCATAGAGGTTAGATATGAAAACAACTCTTCAAATCCCAAACATTAATTGTCCAACCTGTGCGATGACCATTACTGAATATTTTAAAAAATATAATATAGAAGCCATAGTCAATGTCAATCAAAAGAAAGTTATTTTTATTTATGAAGATAGGGAATTATATAACTTTATTTTAAAAGAGTTAAAAACTATCGGCTTTCCGGCCGCTGTTTTAGATGAGGATGAGATTAAACATCGAAAAAAAGAAAAACTAAGATTAATTATGGCGACAATCTTTGTTTTACCATTGGCATATACTTTGTTTAACCATTTTGGTTTAGATATTGTTCCCGATGTTATGTTAAATGGGTATTTTCAAATGCTCTTTGCTGCTTTCTTACAGTTTGTTATTGGATTTAGGTTTTATAAAAATAGTTTTTATCAAATAAAAAATAAAAACTTAGGAATGGATGTTTTAATAGTTTTAGGAACATCGGTTGCATTTTTTTATAGTGTCTATTTAACAATTTTTACTGATAACACACATTTATTTTTTGAAACGAGCGGGATGCTAATTTGGATGGTAACGATCGGTGAGTATTTAGAACATAAGTCTAAATCTAGAACTACCGATACTTTAAAATCTTTAATGGCATTGTCCGTTGATGAAGTAAGATTAGTCAGTGGTGATGTTAATAAAGTAGTTGCGCTTGAAGAGGTTAAGGTTGGTGATTATATTAAAGTTCTTGCAGGAGAAAAAATCCCACTAGATGGAGAAATTGTTGAAGGTGCGAGTTATATTGATGATTCTGTAATCAGTGGTGAATTTGTCGCAAAATACTTAGGTGTGGGAAGTAAAGTAATTGGTTCCACTACTAATTTATCAAACACCTTAATCATTAAAGTGAGTGCGGTTGGAAGTGATACTGTATTATCGAAAATAATTAATACAGTTGAAGAAACATCTTTAATAAAACCAAAATTTCAAAGAACAGTTGATGTTATTGCGAAATATTTTGTATTTGCGATTTTAATTATTGCAACCATGGCATTTATTTTATATAAATTTATCTTAAAAAAAGATTTATCATTATCGCTTGAAGTTATGATTGCGGTCTTGGTAGTTTCATGTCCGTGTGCGTTAGGCTTAGCCACCCCAACTTCAATTGCGGTATCAAGTGGTTTAGCTTTTAAAAATAAAATCCTATATAAAGGTGGAGAATTTTTTGAATTAGCTAATAAAATTGAGGCGATCGCCTTTGATAAAACCGGAACACTTACTAAAGGCGAGTTGGTGGTTAGTGAGTATTTTGGTGATCATCAATATCTTATCTACACAAAATCGCTTGAAATTCATTCAAATCATCCGATTGGAAAAGCTATCAATTCCTATCGGGAAGAAATCTCAACTTATAAAATTGATGATTATGAAATTATTGATGGTAAAGGTATTAAAGGAATCTACTCAAACGATGTGATATTAGTCGGATCTTTAAATTTACTTGAAGAAAATAAGATTGCTAATATCTTTGAACATGAATATAAAAAGTTTACAAATGAAGGAAAAATTGTCATTTTTACGGCGATTAATAAAAAAGTTGTTAATATGATGGTCTTAGAAGATGAATTAAAAGAAGAGAGTTTGGAATTAATCAATGAGTTAAAAAGGTTGAACATCAAACCCTATTTAATTACTGGAGATAATGAGAATACCGCTAGATATTTAGCTAAAAAGGTAGGAATCGAAAAATATTTTAGTGAAGTATTACCTAATGAAAAAGCTGATATTATTAGAAAACTTCAGACTGAGCATAAAGTGGTGGCGTTTGTGGGGGATGGAATTAATGATGCCCCGGCTTTAAAACAAGCAGATGTTAGTTTTTCTGTTAGTAATGCAACTGATATTGCCAGTGATACAGCGGATGTGGTGATGTTAGATAATGATCTAAGATTAGTTTTAATCGCGATTGATTTATCTAAAAAAACCACCGTCAATATTATAGAAAATTTAGTTTGGGCATCTATCTATAATTTGGTGATGATTCCCCTATCGATATTAAATATCACCAGCCCCCTCATCGCTGGATTTCTCCATGTTATCTCAAGTATATTAGTTGTTTTAAATGCGTTAAGACTAAACCTTTATAAATATAAAAGTAAAACAACTAAAAAAGTTTTATGACCAAGTTTTGGCTCCAAAATCATAAAGAATAAAACATAAAAAAACATCATTTACTGCAAGGGCTTTATCAAATGACAGACTGATTAAAGAGAGCGATTTCGCCTCTTTTTCTTTTACAAATCGCTAGCTTTCTTTTACAATAACGATTGATGAAAATCTGTCTCATCTCCCTTGGTTGCGTTAAAAATCTCGTCGATAGCGAGAATGTTTTAGCGATGCTTCAAAAAGCGGGTCATCATCTGGTCACGATTCCCGAGGAAGCAGATTTAATCGTGATTAATACCTGTGGTTTTATCACCTCGGCCAAACAAGAGAGCATCGATTATATCTTAGCGATGCTCGCTTATCAAAAACGGGTTGTCGTAATCGGGTGTCTGGTTGAACGATATCTTCAAGACTTACGCGAAGAAATCCCCGAAGTTGATCTATTTGTCCCGCTTCGCGATTATCACCAATTGCATCGTTATTTAGAAAAGTTAATCGCTGATGAAAAAACCATCCCAGCCTATTCTACAAAAGCGCGGGTTTATAGCACTCCGGCCTCCTTAGCCTATTTAAAGATTTCGGAGGGCTGTGATCATCGCTGTCGTTATTGTGCGATTCCCGATATCCGCGGTCCTTTCCGTTCTTATTCGGTAGAAGATGTACTTTTCCAAGCGGATAACTTAGAAAAAGCCGGGGTCAAAGAATTAGTCCTCATCGGACAAAACACCACTGGCTATGGGGAAGATTTGCCTGGGGATGTCAATTTGATTAATCTGTTAAAAGAACTTTTAAAATTTAAAGGATTCGTTTTCATTCGCCTTTTATATCTTTATCCAGCGGAAGTCGATGAAGAACTCGTGACTTTCATCAAAGCAAATCCGCGGATTGTTCCATATTTTGATCTGCCTATTCAACACTCCGCTAATCGCATCAGAAAACGCATGGGACGAGTGGGAACGCGGGAGGAATTGCTCAATAAAATCGCGATGATTCGTCGTCTTCTCCCGCAGGCAGTGCTTCGAACGACGGTGATGCTTGGCTTCCCTGGCGAACAAGAAAAAGACCAAGATGATTTATTAAATTTCATCAAAGAGGTGGAATTTGATCATCTAGGGGCGTTTACTTACTCACGTGAAGAAAACACCCCCGCCTACGATGATGACCATCAAGTCCCAGAAGTAATAAAAATCAAACGATATCAAGCGGTGATGCAAACGCAAAAAACGATTTCCTATCAAAAAAACCAGCGACAAATCGGCAAAATCCATCAAGGCCTTGTCATCGGTTACAATCAAGATAAAAATCTCTATTATCTAAGATCGTTTTGGAATGCCCCCGATGGAATTGATGGAAAGATTACCTTTAGTAGTGATATCCCCCTCTTTGAAGGAGAGGTGGTGAAGGTGAAAATCACCCAGGCTTATGTTTACGATTTGCACGGTGAATTAATCGTGAATTAACAAAAAAGGACGGCAAAACCGTCCTTATTTTTATGATTGAGGAAATATTAATCGACGTTTTTAATCAAGTATTTCTTGTATGGAATTTCGATGCCGACTTTATCGAAATAGATTTTAAGTTCGCGATTAACCCGGCGACGGACATAGTGTTTATCCGCTTCGTGACAGTAGGAGAGCACCCGTAAGGTCAAGCCCGACTTATCGTATTTATCTAAACCTTGATAGACTGGTAAAACGGTAAGTTGGGGAACTAAAACTTGTAATTCAGGTAAGAAAGCTTGAATTTTTTCTTCGACTTCGGGAAGATTGACATCGTGTCCAAGTTCGATATCGATTAAAATCGGTGTCCAGCGGTCGGAAGCATTAATCGATGCGCGAATATCGGCGTTATTGATCGTGCGGATATCTCCGAGCAAGTTTTCAAATTTGGAGACGCGAATCCCGATTTCAAGCACTTTCCCGCGAAAACCATCGATTTCGACAATGTCACCGACTGCAAAGGTTTTCTCAAAAATTAATCCGAGTCCACTTAAAATATCATCGATTAAAGTTTGGGCCCCTAAGGAGATGGCTAAACCTAAAATACCAGCGCCAGCGAGCAGCGTTGGCGTTTGCACTCCCCAAGCGGATAAGACCATGAAAATTCCGATGATCAAGCATGAATAACGGATAATTGAGGCGATCAATAATCCGACGGTCTTGGCCCGATTGGTCGCTTTGGTCACGAGTTTAATAATCACTGAACTCAATAACGAAAGCGCCCACATGAAGATAACAATTGCTACTGTCTCTAAGATAATCAAATACTTCGTTTGAAAAAAGCGCGGAAGATCGAAGAACTTCCCAAACGTCGCTTCCATCGTCAGATAAGCTGGCGAATCCACCGGGGCGACAAAACGGATAATCACCGAAGCGATGATGAGCAACAAAGCGATGGAAAAGATGACTATCATCGTAATCGTTTTTCCTTCAAGTTTCTGACGTGGCTTTTTTTCTTTTGGCAAAGGTTGGTTTTCTTTTAACATCGTATTTTTTCCTCCAATGTTTCAATGTATGTGGACGATAAATTTATCGTAATCACCGTATCAATATGGTGTTGTCAATTCAAACGGATATTCGGCAATGGCAATAATGTCATTATTCAGATCAGACTGATAAGATAGATAAACCGTATAGGTACCGGAAGTTAACCCGACTAATTCGACCGTTATTTGATAGAGGGCTGGATCCGAGATGCCATCGTATTCATAGACATATTCATCACTATAGACCTCTTCATCGAGGTTATTTCTAATCGAAACTAGAAATAACGGTAGCGGCGTTAAAGTCGGATCGGTAATCTCGATTTCTAAATAAGGCGTACCTTCATTTGGGAAATAATTAAAACTCGCGCTTGGCTGGTAAGGCACACTTTCATGGCTGAAGGTCGCGAAGTCGATGAGATGATATTGGTTATCTTCTAAATAGGAGATTTCTAATTGATAATCCCCAGTTGCTAGCCCAGTATAGACTATTTCAAAGATATAATTAGCGTTTTCATCATCGCGCATTACGGAATAGGTATTTTCGTCGATGATGGTTTGGGTATTTATATCAGTGAGGATCACTCTAAAGGTGGCTTCCGCCCCTAAATATCCTTGATAATCAAAGACACTGACAAAGCCAGAAACATCCTCGAAATTTGAAGTGATGTCGACATTGGCAAAGATATTCCGGGTGCTTTCGTGATAGAAGATGGTGGTATCGATGAGGTGATAGGTATTATTTTCCCAGTAAGAGACGGCGATTAAATATTCATTGGTCGCGAAATTTAATGCTGAAAATTCAAGAATATAAGAGTGGTCATCGAAATTACGCATGGTGACCTGCGGTTCATTAAAGAGGACTTCACCGGTCGAAAGGACACTTACTTCAATCTGGAAAGCTACCTCTTCGGGTAAGTGATCTTGTTCATCATAAACGATGATCACTCCGCCGAAATGTTCATAATCGGAATTGATCGCAAAAGTCGCGGATAAGGTAAATGGCTCCTGCAAAATCTCAAAGCGCGTATCCCCACAAGCATAGATCATATCTTGAGCTAAGTAGGCGTAGACGATCAGGAGATAATTCGCTTTCGGTAAATCGTGAATTTCCACAAAGAGATGATAAGTATCATTTTCTTCGCGGGGGGCGAAGAGATTAATTTCCATGATTTCAATCCCGAGTGTTTGTGGCAACAAGTGCAGGCTAAATTCGGTATAAGGGGCAAACATCTTCCCGTAATCGTAGATGGTAATCTCCCCTTGCAGGGAATTATGATCGATGACCGCTAGGTTAAATACCGCATAGGGATCATAGGAAAAGGGAATCGGAACGAAATCTTTTTGAGCGATGACCGGATAGGAATTGCCGCTTTTTACCCGCACATTGAGGCGATATGTTTGGAGAGCGAAGGTGATGTTTTCTAAATCGAGCTGAAGGAAATAAATTCCTGGTTCTTGATGCTCTACTTGGGTCATCGCTGGACGGAAATCACTTTGATAAATTTGGTGATTGTAATTTTCTAATTGGAGAATTTCCACGCGAATAGTCGGATCTTCAAAGCGGTGCAGTTGATCAAAAATGCCGATTTCAATGAAGACCTGCCCTTCTTCAAAGCATTCAATATACATCTCTACTTGGGGGAGATAATCTCGTAAACGCCAATTATATGTAGCGATTGTGACCGGGAATTGCTCGAGGTTATATCGCGCTTCCAAATAGAAATCTTGAGCGCATTCTTCAAGAGGTAAAGTGAAATCCACCACCTCATAACGAAGATCATCTTCACTTGGTCCATTAAAGAGGGAATAAACTTCTAAACTTCGCTCCCCATTTTGCCCTCTTAGACTAATTTCAATCTGGTTATCGGAGATTTTCCCTTCCATGTCGGAGACATAGAGTTCTCCAGAGAGCGCTGTCCTATCCAAACGGACATTTTGAAAGCCCGCATGTAATTTGGTGTTGATGCGGAAGGATTTCTCCGTTAAAGACCCAAGTCCAAACCCATAATTTCCAAGGACCTTTAAAGTATATTTAATCCCGTATTCTAAATCGGGAATGCGATTATGATTTTCTCCGAGTTCTAAAGGATAATAACTCGTTCCATCATAAGAAGTGAGGGCGAGTTTTAAGGTATCCGGGACTAATTTATTATTCGGATCAGCGACCTCAATCGTATAGTTAACCGTTGTCCCTTGATAAGAGAGATCAACAATTGCTGCTTTAGGTTTTTGGATGACTTCTGGAACGACGACCCCTGTAACCGCGAGAGCGCTTGAACCGAGCATAAAATTCCGCACAAATACATTTTGTGCGCGAACGCGTTTCATTTTGCGAAACTTTGAAGGGCCTAATTCTGGCATCAAATATATCCTTTGCTTGCTTTTAGTATAGCGAAAAGGTCGTTTAATTTATAGATATTCCCGATTATTTTTTATTCAATGGTGAAAATCCCCCTTAAATCGTCGCTTCTAAGGAATTTAGGTTGACAATGCGTTCGGGGATTAAGTATAATCGTTGTGCTGTCAAAAACTGCCTCCTTAGTTAAGTGGCATAACAAATCCATGGTAAGGATTAGTTGCTAGTTCGATTCTGGCAGGAGGCACCATTATTTTGAAAAATCCGCTCTATGAGCGGCTTTTTTATTTTTCGAACCTAAAAAGATGCTAATTTTTGGTATCAAAAAACACGAATAATTCCCAAACAACCAAAAAAGGCAAGAGATGAATCTTGCCTTTGCATTAGTTTGATGATCCACACCCAAGCGTCTGATCAGGACGATTGTTTACTAGTTTATGCTTACTAGTTGGTAGGACGTTCCTCCCACAATGGGCCGGGCGTAACAAGAAGGGCATCACGCTTCTAATCCCTGGAGTCAGCCCCACATGTTCACTCACCTTACATGTTGACATTATCTAAATTGATAACCAAGAAGGTGCATCTTCATTTTATTAGATTAACGCAATTTGTCAAATGAGCATTAAACGATGAATAAGAAAAAAATGAGCGGGTGCCTCCCCGCTCACCAATTTTACTGCACGCCACCACCCTCCGGCCGAGAGGTATGTTTGGAATATGGACGTATCTCCCCTTGGGGACGGGACTAAATCGAGGCGCAGTAACCTCCTCATGCCCAACAGGGCATCCCAGAGCAGATTTGTATACGAACCTGCCCATAAACAGCCGTGTGGCTGTCTCTCTGCGAGCGTACGCAAGACGAATACAGAGGCCCCTTCATATTAACTGATAAAAAATATTGCCAAAAAAATATGATGATTTATTGATTTGGCACGGGTATTACTGTAATGATTGAGGGCAAAAACAAAAAAAGAGATAGGACGGCCCGAAACTTAATTCGTACATTACATGCGCTATCTCTTAACACATAGTATAAAAGTCAAGAGAAGAAGTCAATTGCCTCCTATTTCTTTACTCTGCTAATTTTTCCATTATTTTCATAGGTCCTAAAACCAAAATACAAAGTGTCTCATACTTAAAATTTTAACCTATCAAATTTAACGTCCATAAAAAAAGAAGGTGCGTACGCGAGATGTGTATAAACACCTATACCCTCACCTTCCCACCGCATTATAGAATACGATGTTATCAATTTCAATAGAGATGACAGGATATGAAACGGTATCTTTAACGAAAATCGTCTATATTTAAATGTCAAATTGATCTGATGATTTTTGACAGGTTATATTTGGCGATTTATATAATGCCAAAGATTGGCGAGCATTGAATATTCGTAATATTGCTTAGAATTGTAAAATGTTTTTTTAATCGGATTAAAAGCCCGGTATTTGATGCTCAAATTCTTGTCCGAGAAGATAATGGAGTTATAGTCAGCTAATTCAAATGATACATCTTGATCGATTTCTTTTCTTCGATTTCTAACTTGTTCATATTTGATATAGGAAAAAACATTATCCTTAGTTAAATCCTTTAAGTTGAGCACGTAATACATCTGGGGTTTTCCCCCCTCGATGATGTTTTGACCAACGCCGAGAAAGGTAACATCAATGTTTTTTTAATCGGCCTTTAATTTCTCTAAATCAAAATATAAGCGTTCATCGAGCTGGCGAATTAAAAAGTCGTGAAGAATGTAATCCTTTCCTGCTTGTCCGCTAAAGTTTTGCTGATAAAAGGGAGTTCCGTCGTTTTTAAAGAGCAACCTAATGGCAATTGAAGAGGTGATTTGCCCTTTGGATATCGTGGCTTTTCGCCCGCGTTTTGGAAAGATTAAGTATCCGTCGCTTGTAAAAACTAAAGCATTAATTCCAATGTGGTTGGAAAAGGGCGAATCTTTTAATGGGGGAATGTATGGCCCATATGCATATAATTTTCTTGGAGTAATCGCACTGGTAATTAAATAATCAACCGCGCGATTTGTCACGAGGTGATTGTAATAATTACTTCGGGAAAAATGAAAGATAGCTTTATTCTCATCTTCATGGATTTCCACGTCAGCTAGACGAATCGTCAAAGAATTTTTGATGACACTTGAACCATGTGCCGCTAATAAGACATCGAAATGACTTTCGAAAAAATCGTTGAGTACGAAGTGTTGATTATGATGATCGATAAACTCAATTGCCATTTGGCCATTGTTGATAAAAACTTCATTGTAAATAAAAGTCTTCGCATCGCCTTGTTCGCTAATTTTAATTTTTTTTCGATATCTGTCTTTCGGATAAATTTCAAGCATTTCCTGCGTGTTTTTATTAACTTTGAGTTCGTCTTCAAAATAGCCAAGGAAAGTTCGGAGTAGGAACATTGCAATCAAGGAAATAAAAATACCGATAATCGTTCCAATAATCGCTCGCCAAATCTCATTGAAATTATCATTTTTAAAATCGAGGATGAGCAGAACGCATAATCCTGCAAAAAGAAGTAGGCTAAGTGTAACCAAAACAACGTTTTTGCCTAGCGAATTCCCTTTGAAAAATTGAACAATTCCTCTTCTTGAACGCTTCATAATCAATGCTCCTTGATATCGAGAAAAAACAGTGCGCGATGAATGTTTCTCGTCATTGCAATATTGGATTTTCCCTTAAAGTTGGTGAAGAAATTAAAATAATGCCGCTCCATCCGGTCCATGGTTTGAAATTCATTATTAGTTCGAGGGGGAGCAGGAATAACTCCTCTTTTTGTCGCATTCGTCCTCGTTTGACTTATTTCGCTAGTGTCAAACCTATATTCTTGATTTTCAAAGAAGAGCATTTGTTTAGAGTGATGGATTATGAAAGGCTTCCCTTCATAAACTAATCGGGTGACTTTAAGATTTATTGGTTTTCGCCAATCAACGGTAATGGTAATTGGCACTTTATCAATCAACGCTTTTACTTGGTAATAAATTGGCAAATCAACATTTTTAGCAATGAGAAAATCCCGCTTGATCAGTTTGATATCCTCAAAGGGTAACCACATCTTTATCAAACTTAAAGCGTTCACGCCGCTATCGATAAAAGCGCCCTCTAAGGGAATTTTATCTTGCTCGATATTATCGCCATCGGCGGAATAGGGATCATTAACCGAAATGTGGATTTCTTCGATTTTTTTCACATCAAAATTGCGATTAAAATATTTGACTTCCGTTCCGTTTTGCCAATGGAAAGAGGTATTGAACACTAATTTTTTCTCCCTGGCTAATGCGAATAAACTCTCCATCTCTTTTCCACATAAAGTAAGAGGTTTTTCAATGATGATATTAACATTGTGCTCCAAGGCATATTTTGCAATTTCAAAATGCGTTTTCGGCGGTGTGGCAATAATGACATAATCGAGTTTTTCGTTTTGAATCATCTCTTCATGGGACTGATAAAATCTTTGTTTTTTATAGATGGTAAGGCCAATGGCATCTTGATTGGTATCGCAAACCGCGACCAAATCAAAAAATGTTGCTTCTTTCAAACCTTTAACATACTTTAAAGAAATATTTCCCAAGCCGATTAAGCCAGTTCTCATATTCTAAATACTATCATGACTAATAAGTTTTCGCAATTTGTGGAAGATACCGTTTCACATTTGTAGGTAATAAACCAAAAGGTAGTCCACAATTCTAGTAAGCACACTGAGAAAGGAGACTACCATGCTTATTTAAGCTGTAAAAAACTCTGTAAAAAAACCTAGAAATTTACTTCTAGATAAAACAAGTAACCTTCAATGGAAATACCGCTTATTCACAAGTTATTTTTGTAAATACTAGTATGAAAAGATGAAAAATTATAAAATAAAATAAAGAGCAGATTATGATTGAAAAGATCAATGAAAGAACCGTTGTACTCACGACAAAAAAACACGCCTTAGTGTTGCAGTTTTCGCATGTGGCTGAAATTGCTTACCTAGGCGAAAATACCCATGATGTATGCGGACTAGTTCGCAAAGAAAGTCTCTATAATCGCCACGCTTCCAGCGATGCATTGGATATGACCCCATCTGTCTTCTCGAGTTGGTCGGATGGTGGTGATTTAGAACCCATGATTAAACTCGTTGATGAAAAAGGCATTTATGTTCAACGTTTTACTCCAGTTGGCTTTGATATCGTGGACAATTTTCCAGGAGAATTCCCAGGTCCGCATTCGCGTGATAAGAAGCAGACTCTAGTGATTTCATATCTTGATGAAACTAAGCGCCTCCTAGTTGAACAATATATTTCCACTCATCATCAATCCGAGGGAATAGTGTTTTCTTTAAAAATTAAAAACATCGGTAAAACTCCATTTGTGCTAGTGAAAGCCAAGTCCTTACAACTAGATTTTCTCAACACCGATAATACCCTCTACACCTTTGATGGCGCTTGGTGTCGCGAACGTCATTTGCATCAAACCGATGTCAAAACCGGCCTCTTTTGCGTGAAAACGGCCTCGGGCTTATCATCAAATGTCCATAATCCCTTCGTTATTCTCAGAAACGAAAATCTCTATATCGGTAGCAACCTTATCTACTCAGGATCACATGGAGAATCGATTGAGGCCCTTCCTTTGGGAAAATCGCGCTTTCTTACTGGACTTAATGAAGACGTTTTCTCCTATGATTTAGCACCCCAAGAGGAATTTATAACTCCCGAAGCCGTTATTACTATCGGAACATCACTGGAAGATGTCCAAACTAAGATGCATGAATTCGTGCGGAATAATATCTTGCCGGCTAAAAAAAACACTGGTCACGTCTTACTCAATTCATGGGAAGGTATTTATTTTGACTTCGACCGCAAAAAAATTCTCAACCTAGCGAAAGTTGCCAAAGATGTCGGAGTTGATTTATTCGTTCTTGATGATGGATGGTTTGGACGACGCGATGATGATACGACCTCATTGGGAGACTGGTTCGACTATGAGGAAAAAACCGGGGGACTTGCTAGTTTAGTTAACGACATTAAGGGACTTGGATTGAAATTTGGTCTTTGGTTTGAACCAGAAATGATTAGCCAAAAATCGCAACTTTTTGAAAAACACCCTAGTTTTGCGATGGTTATTCCAGGAATTACGCCAATTGAACGACGACAGCAATTGATGTTAGATTTTTCTTCCGCCAAAGTTCGCGATTATATCTTTACCATGATGAGCAAGGTAATCGACAAACTACAACCAGATTACCTTAAACTTGATGCGAATCGCTATATGAGTGATATCTATTCTCCTATACTCAAAAATCAAGGTGAATATCAGCATCGCTATGTCCTCGGTCTCTATGATTTCTGGAATCGATTAGTAACTCGATATCCCCAGATTTTAATTGAGGCTTGTTCCTCAGGTGGTAATCGCTTTGATTTAGGAACTTTGTATTATTTCCCGCAGATTTGGGCTTCTGATAATACTGATGCATTAAGTCGTATTTATATCCAGGAGGGAACCTTGCATGGTTATCCGCAATCGACTTTTGGTAGCCATGTTTCGCAAACTCCAAACACGTTAACCAAACGGTCAACTCCCTTAGAAAGTCGTTTCAATATCGCTAGTATTGGGGCGTTTGGTTATGAGATGGATTTAACCAAACTCTCCGACCAAGAATTAAAAACAATTAAAGCGCAAATTGACTTTTACAAAGAACATGCTCCCTTACTTTTACATGGCATTTACACTCAACTTAGCAGTGCTTTTACCTCGCCAGTTTATGCTTATTTAATTAAAGATCAACGGGAAAATTTCAAAAAAGCGATTCTTCTGGTCGCGGTAACCGATAAAGAGGCGAAAAATCTTCGTTTACCACTTTCGGGGTTTGCGACTAATCGCCGTTATCGGATTGTGATTCGCAATCAAGATAATCTTCCCTTTGTATCAGTCGTCTATAAGACGGGACATGAATTGAACAAGACCATTTTAAATTTGGATCATTATTTTGCCGAAGAGTTAGGGAATGAGAAAAATGACACCATCGCCTCCCGACTTTTCGTGATTGAAAGGATTGATGAAGATGCAAGGAATAAAAAATAGCAACATCTACGTTGATGGAAAAGGCGTGATTAAGACTTCGCTTCTAGTTAAAGATGGACGCATCACTCATATCGGCGAGGTTGCTGAGAATCTCTCTGATCTTATCACTCTCCCAGATGATCAAATTGTTGTCCCTGGTTTTATCGATCAACACATCCATGGTTGTTTTGGGATTGATACGATGGAGGCAACACCCGCCGAACTACTATTAATGGGAGAACAACTTCTGCAAGAAGGTGTTACTTATTTTTGCCCGACGACGATGACAATGGCGAAAAAGAAAATTATCGACGCTTTAAAAAACATCGTCAAAGCGAAGAAGATGAAAACTAAAGGAGCTGAAATTCTCGGGGCACATCTCGAGGGTCCGTTTTTATCCCCCGCTTATGCTGGGGTGCAAGATCCGCGATATTTAAGTCGCGGTGATAAACAATATCTGCAAGAACTGTTAAAAGCCGCCAATGAAGAAATTGCGATTGTTACTTACGCTCCTGAAGAAGATGGGATCAAAATCCTCCCTCTGATTCTCTCTTTAGGAATCACGGCTTCGGTTGGACACACCAATGCTACTTTCTTTGAAGCACAAACCGCTTTTAAAGCGGGAGCCAGCTGCACAACTCACACCTTTAACGCGATGCGCGGCATTCATCATCGGGAAATTGGGACATTAGGTGCGCTTTTATTAAATGATCGGGTCTATTCAGAGTTGATTGCCGATTTTCACCATGTCAGTCCAGAAGCCATTCGCCTACTGTTCAAGATGAAAGGACCTGAAAAAGTCATTTTAGTTAGCGATGCGATTGAAGCTAAATATCTCCCTGATGGCGAATATCAACTAGGGGGGCAAAAAGTCTTTGTGAAAAATGGCCAAGCCCGAAACGCGATGGGGATTCTCGCGGGGAGTATTTTGCGCCTTGATCAAGCATTAAAAAACATCAAAGAAATCTTACCTGAATTATCTTTCACCCAAATAATCGATTTAGTGACTAAAAATCCAGCCGCGAACTTAAACATTCCTGATATCGGTTCAATTAAAGTGGGTAATCGGGCACGCTTTACCGTGGTTGATAAGGATTTTAAAGTAATTAAAACGCTCATCTGAAATGAGCGCTTTTTGTTGTGAATATTTTGTAAAACCAGCCTATTTGTTTTGGTTTTCCATCACCGTGAGGATTTCCCGAACTTCGCCGTTATTTAAGCGTGATTCTTCCGCTTTAAAACCCATCACATGCGATTCAATTGACTCTTTTAACGTGGTGGCAAAGGGGCGGTCATTTAAATATGCTTCCATGAAATTGGTCATCATCGCCTCATCCGCTCCATCATGACCACCGACAAAATCAGTTTCAACTTTCACAATGCGGTCAGGTTCCCCGAAGACTTTGACTTCAATTTCGCGGAAATCGCTATTTGCGCGAATCTCACCATATTCACCCATGATTTTTAAGGTGCGGGTAATATGACTGGTAAAAGCTGAAAGATTAAATGTCGCAGTCACCCCATCAGTGAATTCGATGATCGTGACTTGATGATCAACCACATCGTTATCGGAAGCAAAAACACAGCGACCATAGGGACTTTGTCGCAGAGCCTGCGCAAGGAGTTCGGGAGTATGATGGGGAAGATCGAACCAATCAAAAGCCCCAGCACCATAAATGCGCATCGCTGAATAGGGACAAGTATTTTGTCTTGGGCAATCGGGGCATAATTTCGCCATGGTCTTTTCGTCATAATTTTCATGTTTAAAGAAAGAGAGTGCGCCAAATGATGACAAGCGGACACAGCGTTTACCCGTCAAGAAAAGCAAGATATCAAGGTCATGACAAGATTTGGCAATAATCAATGGAGCGGCGACTTCATGATTCCGCCAATTGCCCCGAACATAAGAGTGGGCAAAATGGAAAAACCCGATATTTTCATTATGCTGGATATTAACGATGTTACCAATGACCTTGGAATCGATGATTTCTTTTATTTTGACAAAGAAAGGTGAGTGCCGCAAAACATGACAAACCGCAACAAATTGATTGGGTTTTTGCAGGTCTTTTAATTCTAAAACCTGGTCGAGTTGTTGACAGATAGGCTTCTCTAAAAGGATGTCATAACCTAAGAGCAAAGCATGTTTGGCAGGCAGATAATGCATATCATCATTCGTGCCAATGATGACGATATCCGCGATGCGCTTGTTGATTTCTAAAAATGCGGTATATCCTTCTGGATAAACTTTTTCCACCTGATATTTTTGTTTAAATAATTCAATCCGCCTTGGGTTGGGTTCGAAGATGGCCACTACTTTAGTTTTCCCAGGATAGAATTTATTGATAGCCTCCAAATATTGATCAGAGCGATGTCCAGCGCCAACTACGACGATGGTAATTGGTTGATCTTTCTTCGTGATGCGCATAATTCTCCCTCCACCATGCTAATTATTTACTTTGTTTCCATTATATAGCATCGGTATCTTTTTGAGCGCGAATTAATCAAAAAAATAAATTAATATCTTCTCGAAAATCAATTATTGTGTCATACTAAATTTGTCATAATGAAAAAGGAGAATAATAATTTATGAAAGAATCACGTTTTGATGGGAAACTACTCCCCTTTCTTGGTTGGTCCATTGTTGCAGGGCTAATCACAAGCGTTACGTTTGGCATTTGCTTTCCATGGGCAGCAGTCTTACTTTTACGCTGGATGGCATCACACACTGTCATCGAAGGCCGAAGACTTCGTTTCGATGGCACAGGGGGCGGTTTATTCGGCAACTGGATTAAGTGGTTATTATTAATGATCATCACCTTCGGAATCTATGGCTTATGGGTTCCGATTAAACTCGTCCAATGGCAAACCAAACACACGCATTTCGCTGATGAAGTCGTGGTCGAAGCCGCTGAATAAACAACTCCTTTAAAATAAAAAAACACCTTTGATAACATGTTTTTTTCACGGAGCAATGCGCTCCGTTTTTTAAAAAATGAAGACAAACAAATAAACGTTTTCGTTATAATATAAGAGCGGATTAACGATTATGAAAACCAAGTGGAAATTAATCATGACCAAAACCTTAAAAATTATCGGATTCTTTTTGCTCTACGTCGCTCTAGCGGCTTTAATTTATCTGATTTTCTATTTCAATGGTTATCGGACGATGGACGATATACGCACCTTTATCGATGGGGCGGGGGCTTGGGCATGGCTGATCTTCTCGATTGTGCAAATCTTTTCGACTGTGGTCTTGTTTATCATCCCAGCGCAAACCACTGCATTTATCATGTTAGGAATGGCATTGTTCTCCCCTTTTACCGCGTTTGTTTTAGTCTCGGTCAATACCTTGATCGCCTCGGTGCTAAATTTTTCTGTCGGTAAATTGTTTGGCAAAGTGATCGTTCAAAGAATTATCGGTGAAGATACGATGCGCAAATATCAGGAAAAACTCGAGACCAAAGCTAAAATCTATTATCCGATTATGATGCTTTTTCCATTTTTTCCCGATGATGAAATCACGATGCTGGCAGGACTGACTTCGATGAGTTATGGTTATTTTATTCCCGTGACTTTCATTCTGCGTTCAATCGGGATTGGTACCTATGTTTTTCTTGGTATCGCCTTTGATTATTCATCGTTTACCATCATCCATTGGTATCAATTTTTGGTGATTATCGGCTTGCTGCTCTTCGTGGTCTTTTTTCTCGCCCATCACTTGGAAAAATATCTTGATCGCACACCAGTTAAATCATGGCGACTCCTCAAGTTGATGCGAAACAAATAAAGTTAAAGATTTCAGCAAATAAGTTATAATTAAAATTGATGAGAGGTAATGTATATGCAGATTAATGAAACCGCTGTTTTAACTCCTTATCTTTTGCCTGTCTATCGGAAAAAGATGATGTATCCAGCCTTTTTAATCTTGCCTGGTGGTGGTTATGTTTTCACTTCCTTACGCGAAGGTCCTCCGATTGCGCAACAGTTAAATGCCCTTGGATATCAAGCGTTTGTCCTCGATTACTCATGTTTTGAACGCGACCCGACTTTCAATTTGCAAAAAGTTCTCGATGAAGTAAAAAAATCCTTAGAGTATATCATCGAAAATGCCAATGTCCTCCGTGTTGATCCAGAGCGGATTAATATCATCGGTTTTAGTGCGGGGGGGCATTTAGCCGCGATTGCTGGATCGCTCTTTTACAAATACATCAAACGCGTGGTTTTAGGTTATCCCGCTTTAACCAGCAAATACGTGAAACAAGAAGTGGCGGATGAACTCTTAGACCAAACCGCGGGGAAAGATGCGAGTTCGCTGCGGATGATTTGGAGTGTTGATGCTGTCGATTATGTCTCCAAATACACACCGCCGACCTTTATTTGGTCGACCGCCGAAGATGAAACTGTCGATCAACAGGGGATTTTTGATTATTTGCGACAGTTATATTTAGCTAAAGTCCCAGTGGAATTCCATCTTTATGAAAAAGGCCCGCATGGGCTTTCCCTGGCTAATGAAGCGACCGCCGAGTCTGCTGCATATGTTGTTCCCCATGCCGCAACTTGGGTAAAACTCTTATCGGGTTGGTTGGCTGACCATCAGATTGAATAATTTTCAAAGGCGATAAAAAAGCCCCATTATCTGGGCGCGAAAAATAAATAGATCGCCTTTTTATTTTGATGGATTACAAGAAAGTTTAAATTGCGACAGCATAGATATGTTTTCTTGCTTGCATAATAAAATATATTTGCTATTATATAGTCGTTCAAGGCCTCGGTCTTGGAGCCAAACTCGAACTTAAAGAGTGGGAAATTCCCACTCTTTGTTCTTCTAAGGGAGGACATTATGGGAAAATATCGCGAACAATTACACGAACTTCTCGTTCCCTTGCTTGCAAAAACAGGGTACTCACTCCAGCGGTTGGAAGAGCGCTACGTCAAAGGCGAATTACAAATTAAGATCGTCGTCGATCGGCCGCAACCCATTTCCTTAAATGACATCGTGCGTTTAAGCGAAAAAATTGGTGATAAACTCGATGCGATAGACTTCATCGATGAAAGTTATCTACTCGATATTAGTTCGCTAGGAGCCGAAAAGAAAATTCCCGTTTCCGAAATCAAGCATTATCGCCATCGCTATGTCCATCTGACTTTCAAGGAAGCAATCGAGAAACACACCTCCTTGACGGGAACGATTATCGAAGTGGATGAAACATCCCTAACGCTGGAACACTTCCAAAAAGGACAGAAGAAACAAACGCGCATTCGTCTTGACTTAATTGCCTCAAGCCGATGTGCGGTCAAAATTTAAAAAAGAGAAAAAGATCAAGAAAAGAAAAAGGAAAAAAGATTATGGCAGCCCGTAAAGCAAAAAAAGTTGATTACAACAAACTCTTCCTCGAGGCATTTACCGAACTCGCCCAGGCGAAAGGACTCGAAGAAGCCGATTTACAAACCGCACTTGAAGACGCCTTAAAAAAAGCGTTAGTCAAGGAATTAAATTCTGGTGATGACGCTCTGATTCACGTGGCGATTGATTTAGAAAATGGCACGATTGACCTCGCTCATCAAAAATATGTGGTCGCCGAAGTTGAAGATGATTTCTTAGAAATCGAATTGACTGAAGCGCAAAAGGTCAATCCCGAGCTTAAACTCGGCGATCTTTACCGAATTCCCTACAATGTACGCGACCTTTCCAAGCCAGCGATCAATGTGATGATGTCCTACTTCCAACAAGTGGTGTCGCGTCTGGAAAAAGCCGCGCTCTATGAAGAGTACGCGGATAAAATTGGCGAACTAATCACCGGGGTGGTGGAAACCATCGATGAAAATGGTGCCAATATTAAATTTGGTCCCAACAACGTCATCTACTTATCGCGGAGTCATATGATTCCTGGCGAAGACTTAGAAGTCAATAAACCAGTTAAAGTTTATGTTGTCGATGTCGAATCAACTTCCAAAGGCGCACAAATCAAAATCTCTCGAACCCATGAAGGTTTCTTAAAGCGCATCATGGAAGAAGAAATTCAAGAACTATACGATGGGACAATTGTGATTAAACGCATCGTCCGCGAAGCGGGTAGTCGGGCCAAAGTCGCTGTCTATACCACCGATCCAGATGTCGATCCAATCGGTGCTTGTATTGGGCCTAATGGGATGCGCATCCAAAAGGTGGTCATGCAACTTGGCAATGGCCCCGAAAAAGAAAAAATCGATGTCATTATCTACAATGAGAATCCAGCCCTCTTCATTATCGAAGCTCTGCGTCCGGCCAACGTGCGCGGGTTAATCTTTGATGCCGATAAACCTAAAAGCGTCACCGCGGTGGTCGAAAATGGCAATTTATCGGTGGCGATTGGTCGCCGCGGGGTTAATGTGCGCTTAGCGGTCAAACTCACCGGTTATCAAATCGAAGTGAAAGAAAACGATGAAGCCTTAGCTTTGGGGCTTCGTCCAGTTACCAAAGATGAATTCCTCGCTGAAGAACTCCGTCTTCTTGAAGTTGCTGAACGCGAAGCGGAATTACTTGCGATGGAAGAAGTGGTGGAAGAACCCGCGCTTGAAGTTAGTGCAGTTGCTAGTGAACAAGTGGTCATCCCCGCTACACCAGTGCCGGAGGTCGCTATCGAAGAAAAGCCAGTTATCTCTCAAGTTGAAGAACCTGTCGTCGCTGCACCAGAAGTGAAAATCCAAAAAGTCAAGACGACCAAGACTTTGGAAGAACTCGAAGCCGAACTCGATGCAGAAAAAGCCAAATCGCAAGCGGCGCCGAAACGCAAAACATCGCGTAAACCAGTTAAAACCGAAGAAGAAGTTGAAGAAGATAGCCTTTATAAAGAATCCGAACGGATGGATATTTATACCGAAGAGGAACTCGCCGCCTTTGAAGCCGAAGAGAGCGAAGAACTCGATTATGATTATGATGAAGATGATGAATTCTGGGATGAGGAAGCGGATAAATTCCTCCGGTAAAAGCGATGGCAAAGAAAATCCCCCTGCGTCGTTGCCTAGTGACAGGTGAACGACTCCCAAAAAAAGATTTACTCCGGATTGTGCGTACCCCAGAGGGCATTTTACGCATTGATCCAACTGGTAAAGTCAATGGGCGCGGGGCATATATCAAAAAAGATAGAGATGTCTTGCCGATTCTAAGAAAAAAGCACTTGCTCGAACAAGTCTTAGGCGTCCAAGTTCCGGAAGCATTCTATGAGGAGTTGACCGTTTATCTTCATGAACTCGCAGGTTAACGGTTATCTTGGCTTAGCGCGAAGGGGAGGAAAACTGCTCCTTGGAGAAAATGCCCTCACCCCAAAGAACGCGACCAAAATTAAGTTGTTAATCATCGCCCATGACCTTAGTCCTCGCACGGAAAAAACAGTCATGAATTATGGTGAATTTCATGCAATTCCTCTCTTAAATTATTTGACCAAGGCGACCCTTGGCCCCATCATTGGGGCGAAAAATGTCGGAGTAATGGCCCTGACATGTCGTCATCTGTCGTCGCAAATTATCTCATTACTGATGAAAGAAGGTGAAGCTTATGGCCAAAAAGAAAACTAATGTAACTGCCAAAAAACGCACGGGTAATCGACCGAATCGGATTGCCAACATCCCTCAAACTCCCAAAACGGGAAAAAGAGAATTTAAAAAAGTCCAAGGTGGTGTTTTTACTTATTCAGGCGTTTTAACCGTTGGCGAGCTGGCAACGGAATTAAAGATTCCGGTCAGCGATATCATCAGACACCTGTTCATGAAAGGACAAATTGTCACGATTAATACCACGATTGATGACGAGGTCATCGGGGAGATTTGTCTGCAATTTGGTTTTGATGTCGAAAAAGAAGAAATTGTCGAAGCCGAAAACTTCGAAGATTTAATTATCGCGGATGATCCGCAAGATTTAAAACCCCGTCCTCCAGTGGTTACCGTAATGGGACACGTCGACCATGGGAAAACCACCCTAATCGATACGATTCGCTCTTCGAATATCACCGCGGGTGAAGCGGGCTCGATTACCCAAGCGATTGGGGCTTATCAAAAAGCTTTCAATGGCAAGAAAATCACCTTTATCGATACCCCAGGTCACGAAGCCTTTACGGCGATGCGGGCTCGGGGGGCAGCCTGTACTGACTTGGTAATTTTAATCGTCGCAGCCGATGATGGGGTGATGCCGCAAACCAAAGAGGCGATCGACCATGCCCGAGCGGCGAATGTCCCGATGATTGTCGCGATTAATAAAATTGACGCCCCAGGAGCGAATATTCAAAAAGTTAAAGATGAATTACTCGCATACAATGTGATTTTAGAAGAATACGGTGGCGATGTAATCGCGTGTGAAATTTCGGCCAAGAAAAATATTGGCATCGAAAACTTACTCGAATCGGTGTTATTACTCGCGGAAATGCAAGAATTGCAAGCTAATCCTCATCGCTATGCTTTAGGGACGGTTTTAGAAGCCCGTCTCGATCGCGGGGAAGGACCAAAAGCCACCCTTTTAGTCCAAAATGGCACGTTGCATAGTGGTGACTTTGTCGTGGTCGGTACAGCGTTTGGCAAAATTCGGCGGATGACCAATGAATTCCAAAAAGCTTTAAAAAACGCGGTTCCTTCCACACCCGTGGCAATTATTGGTTTATCTGATGTCCCTGAAGCGGGGGATGCCTTTATGGCCTTTGCCACCGAAAAAGAAGCGCGTTCAATCGCGACCAAACGCCGAATTGCCAAGGAGCAAAAAGAGCTCCGCGCCTCTTCCGCGCTCTCGCTTGATGATTTATATAATCGCATCCACGAGGGTGAGGTTAAACAAGTCAGCGTGATTATTAAAGCGGATAATTCAGGATCAGCCGAAGCGGTTGCCGCCTCTTTAAGCAAGATTAAAGTGGAAAATGTCACGATTAATATCATCCGAGCCGCTGCTGGTGCGATTACCGAAAGCGATGTAACCTTAGCCCAAACCACTGGATCGATTATCTATGGGTTTAACGTGCGTCCAAATGCCATGGTGCGCTCCTTAGCCGAACAAGCCAATGTCGAGATTCGTCTCCACCGCGTGATTTATGCGCTAATTGAAGAGATGGAAAAGGCGATGCACGGGATGCTCGATCCCGAACTTGTGGAAAAAGTCACTGGTCAAGCCGAAGTGCGGCAAATTTGGAATGTTTCCAAAATTGGCACGATCGCTGGTTGCCGGGTGGTAAGTGGAGTGGTCAAACGCGAGGCCCTCGTGCGTTTGCTCCGCGATGGGGTTGTCATCTATGAAGGCAAGATTAAATCGATGAAGCATCATCAAGATGATGCCCGTGAAACTCGAGAAGGCTATGAGTGTGGCATCACTTTGGAAAACTATAACGATATTCATGAATTCGATATCATCGAAGGATATGAATTCGTCGAAAGAAAGCGGAAGTTTCATGGCTAATAATCGCAGCAAACGGATTCAAGCGCAAATTATCCGCGATCTTTCCTATATTATCGAATTTGAACTCTCGCATCATGAGTTAGGCTTTTTAACGGTGACCGACGCTGAAGTCAGCGCCGATTATGCCCATGCGTGGATTTATGTGACTTTTCTTTCCGAAGCGGAAGAAGAAGAGGGCTTAAGAAAACTCAACGCTGCCAAAAAGGAAATTCGTCATCTACTGGCGAAAAAAGTCTCGATTCGCAAAGTACCAGAGCTCCACTTCGCTTTAGATGATGTAATAAAAAAAGCTAAAAGAATTGAGGCAATTCTCGCGAAAAATAAAAAATAGATGTGCGACGAAAAGCACATCTTTTTTTGATTGTTTTCCCTAATTTTATCAATCGGATTCCCCATTGTTTTTTTAAACATCTCTTTATTTTTACAAATAAAGATGCTATGATAAAAGTGACTTTTTTTAGAAACTGAAAAAATATGAAAAAGATTCAATTTGGAACGGGTGGCTTTCGCGGCGTAATCGGCGATGATTTCACCAAAGAAAAAGTGCAATTAATCGCCCAAGCCCTAGCGAACATCATCAAAGACAATCAATCAACCACACCAGTTGTCATCGGTTATGACAATCGTTTTATGGCGGATTTTGCGGCGATGTGGTTTGCGAATATTCTCAATGGTAATCAGATCAAAGTGCTCTTGTTTACTTTTTCCGTGCCCACCCCAGCGGTGATGTCGGCTACCCGTGATTTAAAAAATGATTTTGGAGTAATGATTACGGCCAGTCACAATCCCTATTACTTCAACGGCATCAAAATCTTTACGAAAGATGGTTATGATGCGGATGCGGAATTCACTAATTTACTTGAAATGAAAATCAGCGAAGTAAAAGAAATGAAGACGATGTGTAAAAATGAAGCTCGTGAAAGAGGTTTATTAGCCGATTATGCGGATACTAATTCCTATATCTCCCATATCAAGTCATTTATTCAAGTCGCCCCGCCACAAAATCGCTTAAAAGTCCTTTTTAACAATATGAATGGGGTGGGAATTATCGGACTAGCCCCGGTGGTGAAAAAACTTAAAATTCAT
Source organism: Bacilli bacterium (assembly GCA_050952725.1). Classification (GTDB taxonomy): domain Bacteria; phylum Bacillota_I; class Bacilli_A; order RFN20; family CAG-826; genus JAQWCH01. The sequence continues at coordinate 1,191,423 of JBMNLN010000001.1, read as the reverse complement.
CAATTTGATGTGATCAATGCTGATCATGACGCTTTTTTTGGATTTAATTTACCCAATCCAACAAAAGAAGCATTAGCTGGTGAATTTACTGAGACGATTAAAAATCAAGCCTATGATTTAGGCATGGCTACTGATAGTGATGGCGACCGCTTAGGGGTGATCGACGAACGAGGGAATTACGTCTCTAACAATGAAATCATGGCCTGTCTCTACTATTACTTAGTCGTCGACCGCGGCTATCAAGGCGATGTGGTCAAAAACTGTGCGACTTCGATTCTCGTCGATTTAACCGCGGAAAAATTGGGCTATCGCTGCCATGAAGTCGATGTCGGGTTCAAAAATATCACCGCGGCGATGAAAAAACACAATGCGCTACTTGGAGGCGAATCTTCGGGCGGTCTCACTGCAAGAGGATATCTCTATGGGAAAGATGCCGCTTTCTCTGGGGCCCTGTTTCTGGAAATGGTGATGAAGTATCAAATCCCCGTTAGCCACATGGTTCAGAAACTTAAAGACAAAGTCGGTTATCATTATTATTTCGAAGAAGCATTTTTACCTCTACGGGAAGAACCGCGTGCTGTCATCGCTTATATCGCGCAAAATATCCCCACCTTCTCAGAGCCACTTCACCGCGTCGATCATTTTGGCAATAACTTTAAATTCTATTTTTCCAATCGCACCTGGATGCTGATTCGCCTCTCAGGAACCGAACCCGCTTTGCGAATTTTCGCGGAATTAAAAGATGAAATGACCACAAAAAAAGCGGTCAACGAGTTATTGCATTATGTGGAAAAAGTCCAAAAGATCGTCGCCAACAAACGAAGTTAATTATTTTTCTCTCATTTTGTGAGAGAATAATAGTAACAAATAGATGGACAAAGTTAAATTCAACCTAATAGGGAGGAAAAATTATGTTTAAGAAACTGTTAACGCTCACCGGTGGTCTCGCCTCTGTTTGTATCCTTTCTTTAGCCGCGATCCATAGCAACCATAAAGCCGCGGTGGAAGAAGTCCAGGCGACTGGACCGATTACGGTCAATGACTACGATACCACGATTGATGGTGCGACTTGGTACAATACCTTGACCGATGGCGACCACGCAACTGGCGTGACCTTTACCTCAACTGGCTATATCGGTTTAGGTAAATCCGATAATTCGCCTTTTACGATTAAAAGCATGAAACTAGTCTTTGCGCGTGAAAGCAATATCGCTCATCTTGGGCGGATTCGCGTTAATGGCACCGACTATTTCCATTGGCAATTAAACCAAGAAGTAACCGCGGATTATAAAATTGTCACCGCCAACTTTCAACAAACTGGCGGAGGTTTACCCGCGCATACCAACGTGCAATTGATGATTGATGCGGTCGGGACGATGCAAGAGATTATCATCAATGAAGAGATCGACACGTCCTTGCCTAGTTACGCGATTAACTTAGATATGGTGGCATATAATCCCAACCCCGCCCATCCCGAATGCGCTGAGGTTGGCGGTTATCAATTCCTGCCCATCTATCAGCTTTTTGATGGCGAAGATGAAACTGCCTCCAGGTTTAAAGTCACTGCAACTAGTTCCATTACCCTTGACTTGCATTCCGTTCAAGCGGTTCACGATGTCAAGCTCGGGTTCCCCTTGAGCAATGTCAGTTATCTAAATTCAGGTGAATATACCTTGCAATACGCGGGGGCGGATGGCATTTTTGCCAATGCGAGTTATGACGATTCCTATATCGATGGCATCGCTGCCACCACCGCCGGGACCACTTATCAAAGGCGTTATATGGTGTTCCCCACCGCTTTACAGGCGCGTTTTATTCGTCTGCAATTTAATCTTACCGCCTGGCGCAGCTTGGGTGAATTTAGCGTCAATCAATTAGACCAGCATCCGAGTGTGTATGCTTGTGTCGCGGATGAAAGTGTCCCCGTGCAGATTTATGAAGGTCAATTTGCTAACCTCTACGACCAGGATTTGACAAGTTACGTTTGGTTTAACCAGACGGCTAAATATGTGCAATTCACTTACCCAAGTGCTGTCACTGCTAACAGGGCGCAGGTGCAAACGGGCAATGCAAGTGGGAATGATACCTTCAGTGGCAAGGTGCAAGCCTATGTCTTAGGGGAATGGATTACCTTAGGAACTTTTGCCGATCATGCGGAACTGCAAACGCTAAATTTTGCTCCGGTGACCGCGACTGTGTATCGGCTGGAAAATACGAAATTATCAGGTTGGATTGCCTTACATGAATTTCAATTGAGCAATGCAACCCGCGATTATAGCAATATTAGCTTCGCTGATTTTGCTTCGTCTTCGTTATATGACCCCTATACTGGGGCCCCTTTAGCAGATACCGCCTCTCTTCATAATTTATTAGATGGAACTGCTAATACTTTTACCCGCTTCGGTAACCCCTCTGGTACGGGGCATATTGATATTGAATTCACCGATGCCTTTACTTTAACAGGCTTGCGTCTAAAACAAGCCGCAACCGATGAAAATGATCCGATGTTTGCCGGCTTTACTCCCACGCAAATTGCGACTTTACAAGCGGAATACGCGCGGGCGATTCAAGTGATTTGCACGCGTTCAGATAGTAGCACCGTGCAAGTCGGCGGCTCTGGTTTTGATATTTACTACACCTTACAAACGCATGAGTTCAACATCAATTTAGCGCATTCTCATTACGATGCGATTCAAGCCCATGGCGCGATTGCCGATGTGAAAAAAATCTCGATTTATATCACGAATAACACCGGCTGGCTCACTTTAAACGAATTGATAATCAATCCCGAATTTGATGTCGATGTCGTCGGGATGAGTTGGTCATCGGCTTTCAATAATGCCTATCAAAATGTCGATCATATGACCGATGGCGATTTCTCGACGGCCACCTTCTTTGACTGGCATATCGCTGTCGGTGATTATCTGCAATTGAACTTAAAAGAACCAACGCTCGTTCATGATGTGCTCTTTTTCCAAGTTGGTCCTAACTATTTTGTCAATGGTACGGGTGATGAACTCCCCACGCCGACGATGGTTGCCGCGGATAATTACTTGAAATCATTTAAAATCGAAACCTCCCTTAACGGAACAGACTGGACCTTAGTCCCGAATACAGAAACGGGGAGTATCGTCGATTTCATCATTGAATTAACCACCCCAGTGCTGGCTAAATATGTGCGCATTGTCAATTTAAGCGATGCTTCGGGCAGCGGCACGGATGCGGGCTTAACCGTGCGCGAATTTCAAGTAAATGCTTTAAGCACTTGGGAGGAGAAATTTAATGAATGCGTGGTCTGCGATAACGGAGTCACTCCCCCCTCATCAGCTGGCTGGCTTTTAGCCCAGGCGGAATTCACAGCCCTTGATTTGACTTTGCAAACTTATGTCAAAAATCATATCGCTTCCATCTATACGCCTAATCTCGATGCGGTTTTAGCGCGTTATAACTATATTGTCAGCAAATATGGCGTGACCCAATATCCTAACTACATCGGTTTAGAAATCATCTCTGGTCAAGGTCCTCTGATCATCTATGATCAATTGAACTTGGCTAATTCTCTATCGATCTTACTCGTGATTAGTCTAGCTTTGATGGGATTTACTTTCTTCTTCCTGAGCGCGAAACGCCGTAGGATTAAATAATGAAAAAAACGTCTGCCTTATTGGCAATTATCTGTTTTTTCGGGTGCTTATCGGGATGCCGTCAAAAACCAGCACTTAGTAGCGATAATTCTTCAGGTGGCGATGGTCATTCCTCGAGTTCGCTCAGCGAAAGCAGTGAATCACCTCTAGAGGAAATCGTCAGAAATAGTCCGGAAAATGTCGTTGATGATCATCTTTATCAGGCGCCGGAGTTTCGCAGTTTTCCCACCTTTCTTGCCAGTGAATGGAATTTAAATCTCAAATTCACTTTAAGCGATGATGGAACTTATTACATCGTCAGCGATGAATTAGGGGCGGATCGCCGCCTTGCCCAACCGACTTTAATCATCCCGCCCATCTATCAGGGGAAACCAGTCAAAGAAATCGCCCAGGCCGCCGAAGGGGTGGGAGCCTTTAGCGAATTGACTTGGCTTAAAGATGTTTATTTACCCGCCTCGATTACTAAAATCGCCCATGGGACATTCTCTTTGTCAAATATCGAAAATCTCTATTATGATTGTGAAAACTTGGAGGATTTCCAAGGTCGTAACTGGGTGTTTTATCCCCCGTTCGATCCCAATTATATCGGGATGAATGTTTATTTTGGTCCCCATGTCCAACGATTACCAAACCGTTTGTTTTATCCAAATGTCAATGAACCAAACTTCATTCCTAAAATCAATCATGTTTATTTTGATGAAAATTGCCCTGTGACCGCGATTGGTGATCACGCCTTTCACAATGTCGAGGGGTTCACCACCTTAAGTCTGCCTGACACAGTAGAAGAAATTGGTCTTTTTGCTTTTTATCGCACGAGTTTTAGCGAATTAACACTGCCGGCCAACTTAAGAACAATCGGCGAAGATGCCTTTGGCTTTGCCGCAATTAAACACCTGCGCGTCAATGAAAATTTAGCCTTCATCGGCGAGCGCGCCTTTGCTTATTCACGCTTATGTGGCCTAGATTTAAGTCCTAGTAAATTAACGGTGATTAGCGATGAAACTTTCGCGCATGCGCAATCGCTTGCTTGGGTGCAATTTCCCGAAACGTTGCGGGAAATCGGCGTGCGCGCTTTTTACCATAATGCCTTAGTTGATTTAATTATCCCTGATCAAGTCACGGCGGTTAACGCGGCGGCTTTTGCTGGTGCGCAGGCTTTAAAACGCCTATATTTAGGTCGGGCTCTGACAACTTTACAACCGCGGGCTTTCTTCGGTTGTGCCAACTTGCTCTCCCTAGAAATCGCTTCAGTTAATCTGCAGCCTTTCTCATGTGGCAATGATGTCTTTACCCAAGCGGGTAAAAGCGATGATTTACTCGTCTATGTTCTCGATGGCGTGAACAGTTTACCGAGTTATCTTTTCTTTGGAACGGCCGATTTCGAGCAGCTCCCGCGCATTAACGTTCTAACTTTACCGCATTCTTTAGCGACGGTTGGAACTGGTGCTTTTGCCCATCTGACGCTTACGCGGGTTAATTATCGCGGCTCGGAAACGGATTACCACAGCATCATCTTTGAAGATGGTTTTACTTTTTCTGAGGTTGATTTTGGAGGTGGCCTTGATGCGTAGAATTTTCTGGTTGATACTTGGACTTGTCCCCCTTTCAACCCCGCTTTATCAAGTCAAGGCGCGCCCGTGCGCAGCATCGATAACGTATGAGATTTATCCAGCGGTTCATCAACTTCATTATGGCGATGATTTAGTGGAAATCCCCGGCAAAATCGCCTTGGATTTTTCTTTGGATATCGCTCAAGACACGAGGAAAGAAGCCTTTGAAGTCCTCGCTTTAAAACCAGTTGTGGCTTCGACAAAAACTGGTTTTGCTCCTTTTAAAGTCGTCTTAGAAGTCGATCAAGCGATTCCTTATGCGAGTCGCCTCGATGCTTATAGTTTAGAAATCGATGCCGCGGGAATTTCCATCAAGGGGATTAGTGACCGGGCTTGTTTTTATGGTTTACAAACTCTGCGTGAAATTTGGACCCAGTCTTCTTCCCATCTGCGCATGTTGACCATTAATGACTACGCGAATTCTCTTTATCGCGGGGTGATTGAAGGTCTCTACGGTGTGCCTTATAACAATTTTGAAATCAATGACATGCTTAAATTCCTCTCGTATTACAAAGCGAATTCTTTCTTTTATGGTCCGCGTCACGATCCGTATTTTCGCACTTCATGGCGTGAATTACTCCCAGCCGATGAAGTGGTGATGCTGCAAGATATCGTCAAGACGGCCCAAGCGCGTAAGATCGATTTATATTACGGCTTGAACCCCGTGGAAACACGCGCTTTTACTAGCGAAAATTACAGCGCTGATCTGCAGGATTTCTTAAATAAATTCGAACAAGCTTATCAATGTGGTGTGCGTCATTTTTTCGTCTCTGCTGATGATGTCATCGGAGAGACGGTGGATCCGGAATTGCATGTGAATTTCATGAATGACCTCGCGGCTTGGGCGCGGAATAAAGGTGATTGTGGTCGCATTGTTTTAACCCCCTCATGCTACTGCGGGGCGGGAGCGACGCGTTTAGGCATTCCCCTGGATTATCTCGATCATTTTAAAGGGCAACTCGACGCGGATGTCGATCTGTTTTGGACCGGTTATGATGTCACCAGTGCGGTCTCGACAGGCGAGTTCGATGTGTTTTTTCAACATACGGGTCGAAAACCGATCTACTGGTTGAATTGGCCAGTCAACGACTACATGCCGACGCGAATTATCATGTCAAAAGGGGAAATGCTCGATGAGAATTATCCTGATGAAGACGCTCCTTTCCTCGGGGTGATTTCCAATCCACAAGTGCTTCCTTATCCGAGTTATTTAGCGATTTTTCAATGTTTAGATTATGCGTGGAATTATCGCGATTTCGCGGTGGATGCCTCCCATCATGCAGCGTTTTTACGGATGGAAAAAGATGAAAGTGATGCTTTAAAACATGTCTGTTCCTATTTGGCCAATGCCACCAAGTATTTAGCAGATGATTACTTTGAAGAATCGCCGCTTTTAAAAGGATTAATCTCCCAATATTACGAAGCCAAAAATAATGCGCAACCCCTGACTGCGATTAAAGCAGCCCTTGTTGCAGAACTAACCGCGACGATGGATGACGTCGATACTTTATTGAAGAAGGCGAGCAATCGCAAATTGGTAAAACAATTGCAACCGTATTTACTCGCGGTTAAGGATACCTGCTTAACCACGATTGATTATCTTCATTTAGAGGATATGGTCAAGGCCAATGAGGTGCAAGATCTTCGTGAGGCTTTGGAAGAAGCCCAAAACCATCGCGCTCGCATCGCTACTCATCAGGCGATTGTTTTAGATTATGTCACCTGTGATGAAACTTTAAAACCAGTTGAAGTTGCCAATGTGGTTTTGACCCCGTTTTTAAACAATATCGCCTTGGAAATTGATTACGAGGCCAAACTCTTAGCAGGGCTTCCCACCGGGGTCATCTATCGGGGCTTTGAGAGCATTTATCAAGGTAGCATCGCGGATATCTTTGATCAAAATGAGAACACCTTCATGATGCTTGAGGGGTATGCGCCCGATCAATCCTATCTGCAGATTGATCTGGAAGAAGAACAGGAGATTACATCTTTAAAACTCGTCTACAAAAATCAATATGGTGAATCTTGTTATTTCCCCAATATCGATATTTCCCTCGATGGTCATACCTTTACTCCTCTAGCGAGTCAAAATAGCAATTTGCTCGAACTCGATTATCGCGACCAACCCGTTTCCGCGCGTTTTATCCGCTTAGGTAATTTTACCGGAGCGACGTTAGCGTGGTGGATTTCCCTCGCTGAAATCTATCTTAATCATATTCCCCACGATGCGAAAAAAGTCACCACTTCGGGGATTAATGGCATCTATCAAGGGGAGATTGCCCTGATGTTTGATGGTGATCAAGCCTCTTATTGCTGGTTTAATGATTATCCTGCAGCGGGTGCTTATATTGAAATTGATTATCGCAGCGTGCAAACGATTGCGGCGCTTGAAATCATCTTTAAAAACGCTTATCCGCTTGATGAAAGTCCTTGTTATATGCCGTTAATTGAAGGCTCAGTCGATGGGGTGACATTTAGCAAAATCGCTGATGTTACCTCCAATCAATTCTACCAAGAATGGCTTGATGCCCCGCTAAGGTATCGCTATCTGCGGTTAACCAATAACACCGCCTGGGCCTTATCGCGCTGGGTTTCGGTAGCGGAAATTACCTTAAATGAGGTTAAGGACCAGCCGAAATTAACCTATACCGGCTTTAGTGGGATTTACCAAGGCACGGTTGCTGATGTCTTCGATGACGATGATCACACCTTTTTATGGTTTGCCAGTGGGGCCGAACCCAATGGTCAAGTGACCATCGATTATCGCGAGGAAAAAACTACCAATCAATTGCGAATTCTCTATTACAATGGTCTTCCCGAGTCGAGTGAACCCTATTTGCTTGATTGTTACTTATCCGAGGTGGAATACTCCTGCGAGGGTGAACATTGGTTTTCTTTGTGTACGGGAAACACGGCTAATTTGCTTGAGTTGACTTTCACTGAGGCGATTACCTTTCGCTATTTGCGCTTGCGCAATGGGACGGGGGTGACTACCCCGCATTGGGTGGCACTGGCCAGCGTAACAATATAAACTGACCCTTACTCCTTTTTGAAAAAACACACCTACATGGTGTGTTTTTGATGATGGTGTCATGCGCGCTTAATCGCTGACTTCGATGAGAATGTGTTTGGGATACTCGCTGAGGTCAATCAAATTATTGGTGATTGTTTCCCCATTGACTTTGATGAGGCGGTGACCGCGTCCTTCTTGGCGATAGCGCATTTTGACGAGATGATTTTTTATCATTAACGAAATCGTGGCGGATTGGCTGGGGAAATTTTCGAGGGGATTGATTTTTAAGCCTGATCCGATTTGCGGCTGCAAACCGAAAATGTCATCGACGAGCAGTTTAATAAAAGTGTTAGCACTTCCGGTATACCAATCATTCATGCTTTGCCCATCGATACCGAGTTCTCGATTATATCCATAGGAATTGGGCATGACAAAGGGCGAAGTCGAAATCGTTTGATGGCTTAGCGGTAAAAGTTTAATCAGTTGTGCGAACATCAATTCGCCTTCATTCATCATCGCTAGAGCCTTCGTGGCAAACATGCTGGCGTGGAGATAAGTCGCCGCATTTTCCGCGGTGCCTGGGGGCAGATTGACAATTCTCCCCACGGCCTTCGCATCTTTTTTATCAAAATAGTGATCGAAAGTGCGGATGCCATATGGGCTATCGAGGGCTGAAAACGCCTTGAGGAGATGCGGTTTCATTTCGGGGTGGCGCTGATAAACCCCCGAAATCACATAAAAGGCATTACTCGTGGCTGAGTGACGGGCTTTTAAGTCGACGTCTTGGAAAGAACCGACATAAAAGCTGCGGTTTTCTCCCCAGCCGTGAATCAGGCGTTTTTCCTCGCCTTGACTGACGATTAAATGGGTCATAATTCCCTGTAACACCCGTTCGCGCATCTTCAGATAGGCTTGATATTCCTTTTTATGTGCTTGGGCAATCTGACTAAATTCAAAGAGATTTTTATAGAGATGATATGTGGCCATCGCACTGACGCCATTGCCGAATTCTTTCTTGGGGTCACGGCTGATCCCCAGACCATCGACAGCATCATTCCAATCGCCATATAAAGTATGAAGACAATTGGTTTCCTGATCGAGATTAGCGAGTAAAAATGCCATGATTTCTTCAAGGTGCTGATAAACCGAAGAAGTCTTTGCAAGCATTCTTCCTCGATTAAGCCCGATTAATTCACAGTAGGTGCACGGTTCATCAAGCAGGGTGAAGTCATCTGTGTAAACTAGATATTTATAAACTAAAGAGATAATCCATTGCCCTTGATCGATAAAGGCTCGGTTATCCATCACAACTTCGGTTTGCTTTTTCGGGATGGAGATTTGCCGCGGCATTCTGCCTGAGGGATCTAAAAAGTTTAACAGATTGATAATATAGGTGCGAACCGCTTGCGGATGCCAAAGCAGTGAAGCCTCATACATCTGCGCGGCATCGCGCACGCCAAGGAGCATCAAAGAAGAATTTTTCGCTTCCGCACAATAGTTGACTTGATGGATTACGCTCTTGATGAAAGCGTTGAATAAGGCATCGTTAATTTGAGGAGTTTTCAGCGATTTAAAGGCGATTTGCAGAGATTTTTTCGGATGCCTGAGAATTTGGTAATGCCGTTCCAATATGGTTTGATAATCATAAAAATTATCGTTGGGTTGGAGAATAAGGTGGCTTAGTTCCTCTGGCGAGTTCGCAAATCCAATCGCGAAATTAGCAAATAAAAATTCACCTTTGGCTAGCGTTTTTGCATTGAGATCGCCATAGCAGGCCATATCGATAAACTGACTTGTCTGGGGACGGAAGGCAAATTCTCCTCGACGGAGGCATTGTGATTTACTCAGCGATTGATTTTTATCCCCGACATAGTACATCCGTGAAGTCGTCGCTTGCGTTTGGCCGTTGGTCGCTCTTTTTAAAAGGGCGTAGTGATTGAAAGCAATCTCCCTTGTGATGTCTTCATCGCTTTGGAGCAGACAGCCATCAGCAGTTAGCGAACTCTTGCGAAACCATTTCATCTCCTCATTTTCAAAACTGCTATGCATTAAAAGGGGATTGAAATATAAGGAGAGGTAAACATCCTTGGTTTGCGCGGATTGATTGATGACCGCGGTAGAGATGATCATTTGCTTTTTTTGATTCACGGTCGTTTTTAAAGCGAATAAAAGTCCGTTGACTTTGCGCAGATAAAGCGCATAAGCCGGCGTGAAAATACAATATTTTTCAAATTTCTCCCCGTATTCAGTATCACTAACACCCGTGATGGAGATGACTTGATAGCGATCCTTTTTATTTTTGATTCCCCCATAACAAGCAAAGTAGGGTTCTTTTCCCTCTTGCGTGGGGGAAATAATAAAGAAGTTCGATTCGTTAAGGGTGAGATACCCGGAAGCATACGCCCAAAGAGTTAGGCCGTCATGCGCATAGGGAAAACGGGCGTCACCAAAGGGATTTTGCCCGACTAAAATCACCCCATCTTTTAAGAAGTATGCCTCGGATGGGAGTTTGTGGCGCTCGTCTTGTTGGCGCCTAGTTTTTTTGGCGAGGCGATAAAGACTTAAGATTTCTTGAATTTCGTTCTTATTCATTGATACCTGCCAATTTCGTCCAGGAGCTCCATTGTCGAGCAACTTCGTTTTTGATGGAGAGGAAAGAAGCATCGACTGATTTACTGCCGCCATTGTTGAGAGATTGGAAGGGGCGAAGTTTACTCGTTCCCCAAATGTCGACTAAACCATTTAAGAATAAGGGAGAAGTAGAATAATTGGTAAAAGTCGTCTCCAAATTAGTGCGATAATCAATCAAGGAATTGACGAAAACATCACTGGTTTGATAAATGGAACCATCAGAAAGTTTATAGGCCATTAAACCGTGGGCCTGTTCATTGAAAATTTTTAACACCTGATCGGAGATGAGAGTTTTAATAAAGGACTTGGCTAAATCAGCTTTAATAGTTGAAGCAGGAATGGCGATATATTGATCTTCACCGATGATATAGGCCGTCTTTTTAGCGTCTTCTAAAGCTCCTGGAGCAAGTGGGGTATTCATCAATTTAACCGAGAAATTAGCCGGGAGCGTATTATCGCTGGAGTATTTGAGCATTTCGTTATAAATCCAGTCGCCATTAAACATCATCGCCGCTTTGCCCGCTTTAAAATTCTTTTGTGCCTCGTGATTGCCGCGATTTTTATCAGCGGGGTCATATAATTTATCACCAAAGGTCGAATCGGGTCCGAATAATCGGCTCCACATCATAGTTGCCGTTTTTAATTTGGCATAAGTCGGATTAATTTCAGCATCAAAATAATCAGCTTGATCGTATTGCAAGAACTGATCAATTGCCTCCTTTCCCGCTAATTGACTCCACCAGGTAAAGACGGTGTAGTCGAAGTAGTCGGAGTTATTGCCAGTAAAAGTAAAAGGATAAACTCGGCCTTCAGTTGGATCGCTTGGATCAACATAGATATTCGCCTCGATAATCGTTTGGCAAAGGGTTAAGAGTTGGTCGTATGTAGTTGGAACATTCCAGCCATTTTCCGCAAACATCACCGCATTATAGAAAATTCCCCCTAGTCCCGAGGTCCAAGGCAAGCGATAGGTATGAGTTTCTCCATGGCGATTTTGGTAATGAATCGAACCTTGATATTCATCGTTAATTTTGTCGATGACCTTCACCCCATCAACTGTTTCTTGCAAAAGGTCATCGAGGGCTAAAAGGCGGTCACCACCTGCATATTTTTTCCAATCGGCTCCTACTGAGATGTAAACATCATCGATATTACCCGCCTTGAATATATTGCTTTGAATTACCGTTTTCGCATCGGCAGTGGCATTGAGGTTGACTCGATAATCGGGATTATCTCGTTCCCAAATGGCTACGGCAGCATCAATCCATTCTCGTCCGTATCCAGCGTTGAGACAAACAACATTTAAGGTGTGCTCATCATTGACTACCTTATGACAGGAACTCAAAACACTTGCCGATAGAAGGCTGACCGCTCCAAGCATCAAAAACGAGTAGTTAGGTTTCATGAATGCATCTCCTTTGAAATTCAAGCGAAATGACTTTGGTAAAATTACTTTCAATATATATTATAATATAAATAGTGAATAAAAGCAGCATTTTTTCACTAAACGAAAAATACATTGTTATTACTGCGGGGTCACTTTATAATTTAAGCATGAATACCAATACTTATAATAAGTTCGCTCGCCTGATGCAAGCCTGCTTGCTTTTGCTCCTTCTTACCAGTTGTGAGGGTAATTCTCGAGGGGAAATCAGAGTTCCACAAGTGGGAGAAGAAGTCTTTATTTTACCAGGCGTTAAAGTTGATCAAACAAATATTTTCTTTGATGATTTTAGCGATGGTGTCGCCTTTGATGATTGGAACATTGGCGCAGGAGCTTGGGGAAATGGCAATGGCGGAGTCATTCCGGAAAATGTCTTTTATACCGATGCAGGTCATCTGCTCTTACGCGGTCATGGGCAATACTACACGCGCGGCGAGGTGCGCGGTTTAGGAAGTTTAAAAGATGGGCGCAATACTGGAGCGGCTTTAATCTCCAAATTCGCTACGGGTCCAGGTCATTATGAAGTCAAGATGAAGCCCCTCCCCCGCCAAGGAGCCTGCACGGCTTTTTGGACTTATATGAATCGCCTCGTCGATGGTCAAGCGGAACGGGATAACCATGAAATTGATATTGAATTGCCAGGTGGCAATCGCCGCGGTGTGATCTCTTTTAAAAACATCTTGAATACCAATTATGTGACGGAATCATTGATGATCTCCAGCGACATTTCTGTGTTTGAGGCGACTGCAGGAAAAACCGCGTATTTAAATGACAATCAATTCCATACCTTCGCCTTTGATTGGTATACTGATCCAGAGATGGTGGTTTATTCGCTCGATGGCTATGTGACCGCGGTTCATGACAGTTTTGTCCCCAAGGTCAGCGGTCGGCTCTGGCTCGGAAATTGGTTTCCGAATAATGCCGGTTTTGTCGGACTATCCAACTTTGAAACCGATTATATGGTGGTCGATTGGGTGCAGTATTTGCCGTTTCTTAATCAGCCTTATGAAGAATATGAGGCGATGATTGAGCTCGGTGTCGCCAATGCGAGTCAATATCCGCGTCAACCGATTGTCATGCCCAAAGTCAATCTAATCGCCAATGGCGACTTTGAATATTTCACCACCCATGGCACCCAAGAAAATTATGGCTGGACTTTTGCAAGCGTTAATCAAATTGATTCGGAGGAAAACTGCTATTTAGAAAACCATCCCACCGAGGAACATGGCGTGGTCGCCGTCTTAAAAAATGGTGGCTTTCTCCACACGATCATCGATAGCGTTTATGAACAGCAAGAATTCACCTTAACTTTTCAAGCCAAATGCAGCGGCACGGGGCAGATGACAGTTAAATATCAAGATGCCACGGGAACGAGTCTGGATAAAATCTCGATCGCTATTAGCGGTGATCAGTGGCAGAATTATTCTCTAGATTTTACCGCCCCTACCGACTGCAATTCTTTGCAGATTTTAGCGACGATGCTCCAAGCCAATCAAACATTGCAGATTGATAATGTGGAACTAACGAGAAGATAAGTATGGAAGATTTACGCAATCTCAATCAAGTCGGCGCTGAAAGAAAACGGCCGCGTTATGCGAAAAAACATCTCTCGCGCCAAACCCGCGATTATCTTTTTATCGTGCTGATGCTGGCTTATCCAGTTTTGCAGTTCACCTTAACTTGGTCGTTTGTCAATATTCAATCAGTCCTCAATGCCTTTCGGAGTGAAGATATCTATGGGAATGTCACCTGGGGGTTGGCCAACTTTGCTTATTTTTTCGATAACCTCTTGCATAGCACGACTCATAACTCGGGGGCGACTTGGATTAACGATACCGCCTTAGTCTTATTAAACTCCTTGTTGATCGGCATCGTCACGGTCTTTGTCTCCTTGCCCTTATCGCTGATCTTTTCCTACTTCCTCCATAAGAAAATGCCTTTATCCAATGTTTTTCGGGCGATTTTCTTTCTTCCGAATATCATTCCGGTAGTCGCTTTAACCTTCGCTTATAAGACGACTTTTGATGGCGATGTCGGTTATCTGTACAACTTGGTTCGCGCTCTTGGCTTTCCCGATGGTTTCTTTGGGATTGCCCCATATTCCGCCGTGATGATCATCGGTTATTTAATCTGGGCGGGGTTAGGCTATAACATCATCTTATTTAGCGGGGCAATTGCTCGTATTCCCCAAGAGCTCTTCGAAGCCGCTAAACTCGACCACGCGGGTTATTTCAAGGAATTCGTCCATGTGGTAATCCCTTGTATCTGGCCGACCATTGTCACCTTAATCGTCGTGGGGATGACCAATGTTTTGACCCTCTATCTCCAACCATTATTGCTGACAAGTGATCAAACGGCAGCGGCTTATACGATTTCGATGAGCATCTTCCTCGATGCAGCCAGTGGCATGCCCTCTGATTATGGAAGGGCCAGTGCCTTTGGTTTATTAATGTCGCTGATTTGGGCCCCGATCATTCTCTTGGTGCGCCGTTTACTTTCCAAAAAATATGAAGGAGTGGATTATTAGCATGGAAGATCTATCTCAGGCTTACGCGGGCCAGAAATACCTCGGCAAAAAGAAAGATTTTTTCTATGTTGCGATTCGCTGGGGCGTGTTGGCGATTTTTATCATCTACGCTTTAAGTTTGCTCTTTCCTTTCCTTTGGATGCTCGTTTCCTCATTTAAAACCAGCGAGGAATTCGATGCGAATATCTTCGGTCTTCCAGAACAGTTATACGGGTTGAATTTTATCGAGACCATCAACTTTCAAATCGATGGTCAATCGATTGGCAATATGTTTTTGATGTCGGTGCTTTTAACGGGACTAGGAACGGTGATTAATATTTTCTTTTCTGCGGTGGCCGCTTATACGTTGGCGAAATTTAAATTTGCGGGACGCGGCATCATCTATGGCGTGGCCATTTTTACGATGATCGTCCCCATCGTGGGAACTTTACCCGCGCAGGTCCAGATGATGCAAACTCTCCATCTCGATCAAGGGAATGCCTTTTTTGGAGTTTTGTTCCTTTATTCCGGAGCGTTTGGCTTTAATTTCATCCTGCTCTATAGCACCTTTACTTCGATTTCCTCAAGTTATTTAGAAGCGGCATCCATTGATGGAGCGGGTCGGTTGCAAACTTTCTTCCGGATTGTCTTACCGCAGGCGAAAGGTTCTTTAGTCGCCTGTTCGGTGTTGCAAGCGATCGCGATTTGGAATGATTATGCGACCCCCCGACTTTATTTACCGCGCGGTCATACCACCCTAGCAGTCGGTCTTCAGATGATTCAAAATGAAAATGCTGGTAATTATCCGAGTATTTTCGCCTCGATGCTCATCGCGATTATCCCGATTTTAATCATCTATCTGATCTTCCAAAAACGCATTATCAAATCGACGAATGCCGGAGGACTAAAAGGATGAAAAAGTTTTTGCGCTTGGGCATTTTGACACTGTTAATCACTTGTTTATTTAGCTGCGGTCAAAAAGATGAGCGCTTTCGCTTTAGCCAATCCGAATATTATCTGCGTTCGGGGGAAAAGGTGATGGTGACTGGGCGACATCAAGTCGAGTATTATCTAGTCCGTTCCGCTTATGAAGCGGTAAAAGTCGAAGCGAAAACGGGAGTGATCACCTTTGAAAACACCGTTCCCCATGGCAGTCAAATCTTAGTTGGGGCGAAAAGTAAAAAATACAGCGCTCTTCCTGTTGTCGTCACCTTGATGAACGATCTTGTCGCTCCAGAATTGACCTTTGAACCGACGATTGAATATTTGATGGATGGGGATCATGTCATCGCTTATAGCAGTGTCAATTCCGCGATTGCCTATCATTTAAAAGAGGAAGTCGCTGGAGTTCGGATTGACCAAATTACCGGACGCTTAACTATCAGGAGTTTTGTCAGTGATGGTACCTTAATCACTATTACCATCTCCTCACTAGGTGTACAGGCGGAAAAGACCTTCATCGTTGCTAAAACCGAATTAGCGCGTGCGAAGAACACCTATCAAGTCATGGAAGAAGGGAGCCATTATCCTGTTTATTATCATTTGGATTTTTCTGATTTTGTCTCCCCCCAATATGAAAAGAAGGTCAGAGCTGTCTTTAGCAATCGCCGCTTAATCAGCGAGGATTTATATAGTTTTGATCCTCTGACCGCGTGCCTGAAATTTCAAAGCGAGATAGCGGATGATCTCGCCCATGGGGAGAGTACGCTCCATATCGTCACCGGACATAATATCGTCAATGTCACCTTGATCAAGGCGACGAAATTGATTAAAACCGCTGCTGATTTGCAGGGAATCAATCATTCCAAGGAAACCCTCAGCGGTTATTATGTGCTGGCCAACGATATCGATTTAACCTCCTATTTGGCCCCAGGTGGGGCTGGTTATAATCATGGACGGGGGTGGAAGCCGATCGGCATCTATCACGATGTCAACGATGGCACCGCCTTAGCGCAGACCTTTAATGGGACTTTTGATGGCAATGGACATACGATTTCGGGCTTTTTCATCAATCGCTGTGATGAATTAGCTTATAATGCGGGATTATTCGGCTATGTCAATCATCTGGGCGTGATTAAAAATCTCGGCCTCGTGGATAACGGCACAGTTTCGCAAGTGCGTTCGTTTTCCGGCAGTATCGCGGGAGTCAATGCGGGGACGATTCAAAATTGCTGGAGTGATGTCGATGTCAACAATGATTATGGGGAGAAGAATTTTCATAGTATCGGGGGGTTTGTGGGCAATAATTTCGGGGTGATTGAAAACTCCTATTGCCTTGGAAAAGCCACGGGGGAAGATCTCGTCGGGGTGTTTGCGGGGATGAATCAAGGGATTATTCGCCATTGCTACGGCGTCAGTTCGTTAGAGGGCGAATTCAATCACGGTTTACCGGCGCTTAATTCCGCGGTTTTATCGGATTTGAGCGACTTACAAACGGCGGATTTAGATCCCGCTTTTTGGGAATTTAACGGTGAGCAACCAACGCTTAAATCATTGATTCCCTTTTATCTTCCCTTGTCGCTTCGCCTCAAGGTGGGAACTAAACAACTAGTCCGAGGTGAAAGTACCTCGGTCGATGTTGAAATTTATCCTTCGTCTTTACAAGCCGCATTTGCTTCGTTGGTCGTCTATACCCTTGATGGCAGTGGCTGTCTTTTGAGCGCGGGCACGCTCACCGCGACTCTTGAAGCGGCGAGTCAATGTCAAATTAAGGCCGAACTCTACTATGATGGGGTGACTTTAGTTGACCAAGTGACAGTAGAGATCTTTGATCCAGTTGCAAGCCTTATCCTTGATGAAACCTTACCTGATTGGATCGAACCGAGCCGAAGTTATCTCTTAAAAGCAACTGTTTTACCAGAAACTGCGATTCAAGAAGTAACTTGGGAGATCATGACGCCCAATGTGATTGGCGCGCAGATCATCGATAATCTTCTCATCATTGATGAAACCATC
Organism: Bacilli bacterium; assembly: GCA_050952725.1. Classification (GTDB taxonomy): domain Bacteria; phylum Bacillota_I; class Bacilli_A; order RFN20; family CAG-826; genus JAQWCH01. The sequence continues at coordinate 1,173,620 of JBMNLN010000001.1, read as the reverse complement.
GAAAGATTAGTTGGCAATACGATTACCCTTCGCGCCTCCGCGGGAAATGAAGAAATCACGAAGGAGCTTATCCTCAATCGCCCGCAATATTTTGGGGACCAAAAAGTATGGGTTTTATATGAAGATGAGAGCGATGATTTGATTTTGACGCTGCCGGCATCGGTCGATTTAACCAATGTTAAAGTTTATCGACAAGACCGCGAGCTTCCGATTGCCATCTCCGGTCAACAAATCACGATCGCGGCTGCGGAGATAAAAACCCTCCCCGAGATTACGCAGGAATTTTGTGTTCGTCTGGCCGATCAAACCTATTATCGCGCCTATGCATGTTATTTCTCCCATCCGCGTCCCTCGATCGACCACATAGCCGAAGATTATCTTGAAATCAGTAGCGTCGCCGACTTCAAACATTATTTTAACTTAGTTGATTTTGATGTAGATCGCTATGAAAATTACGATAAAACCTTCGTTTTAACTGCGGATATCGATTTTGCAGGGGAGAAGATTTTCAGTATCGGTTTCACAACGGAAACCGGTGAAAGCCATCCTTTTACTGGAAAAATTTATGGACTGGGCCATACGATTAAAAATGCTCGGATTACCGATTCGGAAAGCTACTTTACTTTAAGCCCCGAAGCCCAAGCGAGTGCCGAGCGCTCTTCGCGTTATCAGGTCGGCTTTTTTGGGGCTTTGAATGGGCAGTTATTCGATGTCCACTTTGAAAATATCCAAGTCGAAGCGCGCAGTTGGTGCGGCTGTCTTGCCGGCATCATCGGCACCCAAGGTTACTTAGAAAATGTCAATATGATTAATTGTCAAGTGCTCAACGCCAACGATGTCGATTACTCCACAGCGGATGGCTTAAAAACTGGCCGGATGACCGCGGAAAATCACGGGGTGATGCTCGCGGTGTCTTACAATGGTAAAATTATAGGATTGGTAGGGTGATTTATGAAAAAAGTAGGAAAAGATCAAACTTATTTACGTGAAGTGAACAATGCGACCGTTATCGAGATGATTTTAAAAAAACCGCGCTCCGGTACCGAAATCGCCCAAGAGCTTTCGGTTTCCAGTGCGACCGCTTCCGCGATTATCAAACAATTGGAGCAGGCGGGAATTATCAAAGTGCTCCATACGACCTCGGTGGCTGGTTATGGTCGCCGCCGTGTCCTCTATGATCTTGACGACAATTTCGGTTTGGTCCTCGCGGTTGATATTTCCAATTTCCAAGCGACCATTTCGCTTTGCTCATTGCATAATCAAGTCCTCGCAGAAAAAGTCATCGCCTTAGAAAAATATGATGTTTTCGCTTTGGATTTGGTCATCGCTGCCGCCCAACAAGTGGTAACGGAATATGAAGTTAAAGACATTCCTTTAAAAAGCATCGTCATCTCCGTCCCAGGTCGCGTCGATAAAGCGGGTGAATTAGTCCGTTCCAAGCAATTTTCTCCCGATTTATTTACCGAACCGCACTTTATTCAAAAGCGTTTTGCGCGGCAATTTGGCGAAATTTTTATCATCTTGGTCAACGATATCAATTTAATCGCTTATGGCGAGATTAAACAGGGGATGCTCTGCGATACGCCGAATGCGCTTTTTATTTCCGTTGACTGGGGTATTGGCGGTGCGTTTATCATCGATCGTCGCCTCTTTATCGGCGATGGTGGTTTTGCTGGGGAATTCGGTTTGATTAAATATCACGATGGCAAGCGCTCCGAGGTGTTAGATGACTATATTTCCTTGCGCTATTTAGCCGCGGAAGCGGAAAAAATCATCGGGCATCCGGTGAGTCGGGAAGAATTAATCGCATTATTTCACACGAATCATCAAGTTAAAAGTCTCATCTTAAACTCAGCGACTATTCTCGGAGCAGCGCTGCAAGAAGTATTTGATGTCACCGATATTGCCGTGATTGTCCTCTCTGGGCAAATTGTCAAGTTTGGGTCGGAGTATTTAGACGCCGTGCGCGCGAGTTTAAAAACCGAACCCTCAAGTCCTGAGATTTGTTTTTCCTCCTTAAAAGAACAAGGCAAAATCATCGGGGCCGCTTATCTTGGGCGCGAGCATATCTTGCGGTTTGCGATTAGTAGTCAGCGCCGCAAGGACTAGTCCCGATTACGGAAGAGGAGGTTAACATGGCGACACTCAAATTAGAACATGTGACGAAGGTCTATCCTGGTGGGCGTAAACGCGATGAAGATGTCATTGCCGTCCGCGACTTTAATCTCGAAGTCCAAGAAAAAGAATTCATTGTCTTTGTCGGTCCTTCGGGATGTGGCAAATCGACTACTTTACGGATGATCGCCGGTCTAGAGGAGATCACCACGGGAAAATTATTCATCGATGGGGAATTGATGAATCAAGTCGAGCCCAAATATCGCAATATCGCCATGGTGTTTCAAAATTATGCGCTTTATCCGCATATGACCGCTTATCAAAATATGGAATTCGGCCTTAAGAATATGCGGATTAAAATCCCCCGTCTTGACCCGCAAGGTGAGCCCATCCGCGGCATTGATCACACCTTATTAAAGATGATGGCCGCGGAGCGAAAACGCAATCAAAAACAAATTCAACTCCAAGAAAAACTCCAGAGCGAAATCGCTGTTTTGACCGCGCAAATCCAAGCTGATCACCCATCGCGAAAACTCGAAAAACTCAACCGCAGATTGAGGAAACTCTCCCATCGTTTCGATGGAGAATTGCTCGATGAATACTACAAAAAAGATGAGGAAATTCGCCAGGATCAAGCGTATTTTTCCACCCATGAAATCCCCTTATTTAAAGATGGGCGCCTCACGCGAGAAGAAATCGATACTCGGATTCGCGCCGCCGCGAAAATTCTCGATATTGAAGAATTGCTCGAGCGTCGCCCGAAAGCCATGTCGGGGGGTCAAAGACAACGCGTCGCTTTGGGGCGAGCGATTGTCCGCCGTCCTAAACTCTTTCTTCTCGATGAACCCTTATCGAATCTCGATGCGAAGTTGCGCGCCCAGATGCGGATTGAAATCACCAATTTATATCACCAATTAGATACCACGTTTATCTATGTCACCCATGATCAGGTTGAAGCGATGACCATGGGGACGCGAATTGTGGTGATGCATCAGGGAATTGCCCAGCAAATCGATACCCCGACCAATCTTTATGATTTTCCGAAAAATCGCTTTGTTGCAGGCTTTTTAGGGACTCCCCAGATGAATTTTTTTGAAGCGCAAATCCAGATGGAAAAGCATCAAAACATCATTACTCTACCCGGTGATAATCGCCTTGAAATCGCCGATGAAGCGATGCGAAAAGTTGATCAGGAATATGATAATGGTCAAGAAAATGCTGTGATTTTTGGCATTCGCCCCGAGGATATTAAACTAGTCGAGTCCGGGGGCATTAAAGTCTATGCGCGCCTCGGAGAAATTCTTGGGAGTGAAACGCTGATTTACGCGGACTTGCTCAGGGAGGAAAGACATGTCAATCTTTCGGACACGAGTCTCGTGATTAAAGTCCCTAAACGCATGATTATCACCCATGGTGAAGAACTTCATGTCGAATTTCCCCCCAGCAAAATCCACCTGTTCTCCGCGCGGGAAAACGAAGGGGAAAAGAGCATTTTGCATTAAATACGACCCAAAGCATTAAAAAAAGCGATGCCTTGATGCCTTGATCATGTGCGGTCACGTTTGCTAAGCGTCGCTTTTATTTATTCTTACTGATGATCTTTTCGTAACGGTAATGAAGAATCCCCGCCTCGAGGAAAGGTTGACCAAGGCGCGTATAGCCTCTTTTTTGATAGAAAGAATCGAGGTTGGCTTGGCCATTAAAGGTGAGTTTTAAAGGATCGACGCGCTCACTGAGATATTTTTCGATGAATTGAAGAAAAATCGTTCCATAACCTTGCCCTCGGGCTTCTTGGAGCAGGGCAAAGCGCCCCAGATGGAAATGATCTTGATGTTCTAGATAGCGAATGGTGCCAATCGGTCGGTCATGATGGAGCAAAAGGAAGTATTGCGCGTCGTTTTCCTCGTTAGTGATCTCTTCATCCAGGGTAATCCCTTGTTCCTCGATAAAGACTTTACTGCGGATATAGAGGACGGCGGTTTTATCCTTCATCGTCGAGACGGGGCGAACTTTGAGTTCGGGAAGGGCGGTAGGCAATTCGAGTTTATCTTCCCATAAATCCCGTTGCGGTTCGTTATTGAGCAAGGTGACAAAGTTATGCTCCGCTTCTGGGAAATGCTTATAAATCTTAGTCAGTAATTCTTTAACATCCGTGCGTTTGGTTTCCTGATCACTCGGACAAGGCGAGAGCATCACTGGTATTTTTAACTCTTGGCAAGATTTGATAATCATCTTTTCTTTGACCAGAATCAACGGGCGAATCAAGGTGATTTTCGCCTCGCTTAAGAACATCTTCGGGGCGAAAGTGGCGATTCTCCCCCCATAAATAGCATTGAGGACCAAGGTCTCAATCGCATCATCGACATGATGGGCAAAAGCGACTTTATTCGCGTTTAAACTATGGGCGACGCGATTAATCGCCGCTTTTTTCATCCGCGAGCAAATCGAACAAGGCAGGTGGTCGAGTTTTTGCCGTTTTTGTTGCTCGAGCAGAATCGGAAAAATCGTTGTTGCATCGGCGATGATTAGTTCGTCACCATAACGAGCGATAAATTGTTGAACCGGAGTTGCATCAAAGGTCGGAAAACCTAAATCAAGCAGCACGGGAAAGAGGGTAAAATCTTTACCGACAAATTTCTGATAGAGTTTCAAAGCATGAAAAAGCAGCAGAGAATCTTTTCCGCCTGAGACCCCAAGGACAATGCGGTCGCCTCTTTCGAAGAGATTATAGTGTTCATCAGCTTTGCGAATCAGGGCGAGAACCCGGCGAATTTCTTTCATTTAATACCTCTTGGATGCGTTTTCTATTATAATATAAACAATGGAGTTATTGTAGCAATGGTCGGCATTTTTCTTCTTGATAAACAGTCGCATTGGACCTCACATGATGTGGTCAATAAATTAAAGCAGCGATTCCATCAAAGAAAAATCGGACATACAGGGACGCTTGATCCGCTGGCGACGGGGCTTTTGATTGTCACCCTCGGGGGCGCGACCAAACTGATGCCCTATTTAAACGAACTTCCTAAAACTTATGAAGCGATTTTAAAACTTGGCGAAAAGACCTCCTCATTGGATGCTGAAACTCCAGTAATTGCCAGGCAATTCGTGCCTGAATTAGATCAGAAGACCATCGAAACCGCGATGGATTCCTTTTTAGGGGAGTATCGACAAACTCCGCCTTTGACCAGCGCGTTAAAATTCGAGGGCGAACCGCTTTATCGCAAAGCCCATCGCGGCGAAAAAGTTAAAGTTAAATCCCGGATAGTAATCATTGAGGAATTGATCCTACAAGATTATGATGCCGTCAATAAAAGGCTCAAGTTTTCCGTCACTTGTTCATCGGGGACTTATATCCGCACCCTAGGTGCTGATCTCGCAGGGCAACTAGGGACGATTGGATACTTGCAATCCTTAAGAAGAACAGCGATTGGTCAATTCCATGTCGACGATGCCAAAAGGGTTGATGAAGTAACCCCTGAGGATTTGCTTCCGATTGCGAAGGCGCTATATTTCATCCCGCTTGTGCCTTATGATGAAAAAAATGCCGCTGCAGCCCTTAACGGAAGAGCAATCAAGTTACAAAATCTCGATCATCCTCGCGTTTTAATTCCCGATTGCGAAGGAAAGATTATCGCGATTTACCAACGGGTGAACCATCACCTCTATCGCTGTCTACGAGGTTTAAGATGATCAAAGTAACTCCGATTTCCTTACCAGCAATTCCCCAAATTTCTTCAAAGCACGTCTTATGCTTAGGATTTTTTGATGGAATCCATCGCGGACATTTAACTTTAATTGAAAAGGGAAAAACCAACAATTTACCTCTGAGTCTGCTCACCTTTAGCGATGAGACCGCGGGTCTTTCCTCACCGCGGCGAAAGCAGCAATTACTCACACCTTTTCCAATCAAGTTGCAACTTTTAGAAAAAGCAGGGATCAGCGAGGTTTTCGTGCTTGACTTTAACGCGGAAGTTAAAAACCTCACTCCTACAGATTTTATTCAAAAAATTCTCCATCCCCTCCATCCAGCCTATGTAATCGTCGGTGATGATTATCGCTTTGGTGTCTCGGCCTCAGGTGATGTCACAACCTTACTTAACGATCAATCCGCATCATTTAAAACTGTGGTGGTTCCTCGGCTTTCAGCCGAAGATGGCCACTTCATCTCGGCGCGTGCTATTAAGGAGTTGCTTTGGCAAGGAGAAGTCGAAAAAGCCAAAGGTTTATTAGGACGTGATTATGAACTGCGCGGGTGGGTTGAATCAGGGCATGGAAGAGGGAAAACGCTTGGCTTCCCCACGGCGAATATCGCTTTGTTGCCGCGGTCATTTTTACCTAAAAACGGCGTTTACATCGTCCGGGTGCAAATCAAGGAGCAAGTTTATCAAGGAATCGCCAATATCGGTATTCATCCTTCAGTAAGTCAATTAGATCAGCCGTTATTAGAAGTGCATCTTTTGAATTTTGCTGGCGATTTATATGAAGAAGAAGTGCGGGTTTTCCTTTTAAAGTTTCTGCGCGCGGAAAAGAAATTTTCCTCAATTTCTCAATTAAAATCAGCGATTGCCTCTGATTTGGAAAGCGCGGAGCATTATTTTGCTAAGAAAACTCGCTAACAATTATTTAATCGATATGCCCCCTTTTTAATCATACGGTAGAAAATACCGATGTATTCTATCATTTTGATGTTTTTGTTCTTGAAAAATATGGTAAAATCTATTTTGAATATAGGAGGTAGAAATGATGAAAAAGATGAAAGGTTGGCAATTCACTAAGACCAATCAACCCTTAGTGCTTGTCGAAAAAGAAATTCCCCAAGCTCCAAAAGGCGAAGTGGTGATTCGCACTGGTGCCTGTGGCATCTGCCACTCTGATGTCGGTGTCCTGCGCGATGAAGGCTGGCTGAGCATGATGAAACTTCCCGTGATTATGGGACACGAAGCCGCGGGGACAATCATCGAAGTTGGCGAAGGTGTCAAAGGTTTTAAAGTCGGCGATCGCGTCGCGGTTTGCCCAACTGGTCCTTCGGGAAAAGGAGCCCCTGGCTATGTCTATGATGGGGGCTTTGGCACCCATTTAGTCGCCGATGCGCGTGATTTAGTGCCAGTGCCAGAGCAATTGACGATGGCCGAAGCGGCGGCGGCGACGGATGCTGGGATGACTTCCTACCATGCGATTTTTGCTGTGGGTGGAGCGAAGCCGGGGATGAAAGTGGCCTTAATCGGCATTGGCGGTCTTGGTCAATTTGGGCTTCAGGCGCTAATTGCGGCGGGAGTTGAAGAAGTTTTTGCCGTGGATATCTCGCCGGCGGCCCGGGAATTAGCTGAAAAAATCGGGGCGAAACGCGTGGTGACCAATATCAAAGAACTCGCGGATGAAAAACTCGATTTAATCGTCGATTTTGCTGGCTTTGGCGTGACCACGACCGAAGCGCTCGAAACAGTTAAACCAGGTGGAACCGTGGTCTTAGTTGGCATGGGACGCTTGGAATTCAAAGTTAACGTTGCTGATTTTATCGTTAATGCGAAGCGCATCCTCGCCTCGGTTGGCGGCACGAAAGAAGATATCGCTGCGGTTTATAAATTAATGGCCTCGGGGAAATTAAAACCCCAACTGCACGAGATTACCTTTGAACAAATTCCTCAAGGCATCTTAGAACTCGAACAAAATAAAGTTCAAGGACGTCTGGTCGCGGTTTTTAAATAATTAAAACCTTAATTATCAAAAAAACGGCTCGTTGCGAACGAGCCTTTTTCTTACGTTATTTTTAAAAATTAAAAACTCTATCTTTTCAATGCTGAAATAATGACTATTCCTCCTTGTCAAAGTTTGGATTATTCGCTATATTATATGAGCAACTTAGTCGCTGGTAGACGAGTCTCCGACGTCTTCCGTTGATTAAGTGAAGAATGGAGAAGGAGGAAAGACAATGTTAAGCAAAGAACAAAAAGCGGAAATCGTCGCCCGTTTTGCTAAAAGCCCCAATGATACTGGTTCAGCTCCCGTGCAAATCGCCCTTTTAACCGCTGAGATTCTCGCGCTCACCGAACACATGAAGCAAAATCCCCATGACTATCATAGTCAACGTGGACTGCTCGCTAAAGTTGGCGCCCGGCGTTCATTACTCGACTACTTAGCGCGAACTGATCGCGATCGCTATCTCAAACTCTTAGAAGAACTCAACTTGCGTAAATAAGCAAAAAAAACATACCGCTGCGGCGGTATTTTTATTAATTTGCTATCGTGTCGTTTGTTCACTTGGTTTTCGAAGCATTCACACAATCGAGAATAATTTCAATTTAAGCAATAGTTGCCCGGATCGGCGCATTTCAAGATAAATGCTATCTTTTTTTGTTTTTAATGCGATATTGATGTGGTGTTGTCTCATTATGCCTTTTAAATAATTTGATAAAATGACTGGCACTTTCAAAGCCTAATTTGTAAGTGATTTCCTGGATGGTTAAGTCAGTTGTTTTGAGTAAGGCCTTGGCTTCCTTAATTTTAACTTTGGCGATGTAATCATTAATATTTGTTTTCGCAATCTCTTTAAAGCGAACCGCTAAGTGTGAGTATGAGTAGGGGGTTAATTCTGCTAAATCTTCAATCTTTTCATATTTTAAATAGGGATTTTGCAATGTAAATATAAAATTTAAATACCAGTCGGGAACATTTTCATAAAAGTCATTAACATTTTGTACGATGTTGTTCATCAGAAGATTAATCACGATTTTTAGTTGCGATATTTTGTCTTCCAATGCGATTGATGATTTTTCAATGGCGATAATCGTATTAGTAATTTTTCTTAGTTCAAAATCGCTTAATTTAAAAATGCGCTTTTCGTCAAAATCCTTGAAGGAATCAATGGTTTTTTGTCCATAAACGGCGATGATTTCATCAAAGTATTTTCTCTTTAACAGAAACGAAAGATGGTTCGTGCTATTTTTTTCAAGGATTTTAATCGCGTGATAGGCATTGAATCCATGAAGCGAAAAATCTCCTTGATGCATGATGATATCTTGATTGCTCACATTATTGATAATCACTCCATTGGTCACAAGAAGAATCTCATAGCAATCAAGATGTTTATGCTTGAAGGGATAATCAACACTTAACCAGTTATAACCTACGTCTTCGTTTGGGTAGGGGCTGGTTTTCTCGTAAATGGTATCACCGGTGTTAAATGGCGTGAATTTCTCTTGTTCGGCAAATGGTTTACTCATACCTAAATTATAATATTTTTGAACGATAACTCAATAGAAAACAGCAACTTTCGCCGTTTACGCGTGCGTATAATAGGATTAGGAGAAACGTATGAAAAAAAATATTTTAGTGCATTTAGGCGCCTTGTTTGTTCTTTCATTGACAAGTTGCACGCATTTATTTGGTAATTTTAATCAGAGCAATGTCAATAAAACCAAAACCCAGTTGACGATCAGTTGTTGGGATGGCGGTCATGGGATTGCCTGGTTAGAGGAAATCGCTCAACAATTTGAAGCATTGAACGAAGAAACTGAATTTGAATCAGGCAAAAAAGGCATTCAAATTTGGGTGACCCCTTCAAAGGGAAATGTCTATGATGCATTTGCGACGACATTTACCAGTCAAGATGCCGAAATAGCGATTTCTGAACAATGCAATTACAACGGCTTTGTCGCAAAGAAAACCGCACTTGATATCACAGATGTAGTAACACAGCCGCTAACTGAATATGGTGAAACTAGATCAATTGCCGATAAGCTATCATCAAGCAATCGCGCTTTCTATGGTTGCGAAACCGATACTTTTTATGGCCTTCCCTGGTATGAGTCATTAATGGGCTTTCAATACGACATCGATTTGTTCGATGAATATGGCTACTATTTCGCCCATGGCACTTCGGAAATTGCTGATTTTATCTCGCCTGGCAATCCAGTCAAATCCACTGGACCAGATGGGATTTTGGGCAATGAGGATGATGGTTTACCTAGAACCTATGATGAATTTTTTAAACTCTGTGATCGGATGGTTGAGGATGGCACCATTCCCTTTATTTATGCGGGAAATGCCCAAGTTTATATCAATAATCTCTTATCTTCTTTAGCCGCAGACTATGAAGGCTATCAGCAAATGGCGTTGAACTTTACGCTTGATGGGACAGCCACTAACATTATTAAAACGATTGTTGGAAATACTGTTACCTTGGAAGCGCCGACTGTCATCAATAACGCCAATGGCTATCTTCTTAAAAAGCAAGCGGGGTATTATTATGGTTTGAAATTTATCGAGAGACTACTAACTACCCCTAATGCAAGTGGTGGGTACAAATATTACGATAAAAGTTTCTGCCGTTCTGAAATAAGGAGTCAAAAGGATGCTCAAACCGAATTCTTAAGAAGTCGGTTTAAAGGTAGTGGATCAAGCCCGATTGCGATGTTAATCGATGGTTCTTGGTGGCACGCGGAAGCCAAAGCGACCTTTGATTATATGCAAAATACTCCTGGGGCAACCGCTCTTGAACGTCATATTGGCTTTATGCCTATGCCTAAAGCTGATATTTCTCGCTTAGGTAAAGCAACTTATTTCAATTGTTGGATGACCTCCATTAACGTGCGGGCCAATATTGAACCATCGAAGATTCCCGTTGCCAAACAATTCCTACGTTACATGCACACTGATAAATCACTATCGACATTTACCCGCGTGACCAGCAATGTGCGTCCATTTAATTACGAAATAACCGCAGAAGATGAACCGCAAACAACTTTTTATGCCAAGGAAATGTTAAGACTTCATAATGCTGATAGCGTTTCCCCGACGATTGTCATGCCTTGGTCAAGAAATGAATTGATTTTAAATAATCTCTCCTCATTTATGATTAACTCAACCATGTATTCATCTTTGGTAAGAGGCATTTTGAACACGATTATTTCCATCTCCCTTATTCCGAATAGAAGCGATATTCCCGCGGTGACGGCCGAGGAGTATTTCTGGGGATTATCCACCTATATGAACCAGGCGCGCTGGGAAGAAAACTATAGCAATTATTTTTAGGTGATTTATGAACTTCGGGAAAAATAAAAAAGCAAAATTGGCCGACATAGTGTTTTTTATCTCGATTGTCGCTTTACCTTTGATCCAATTTTTGATTTTTTATGTGTACGTTAACATTAATTCCCTAACACTATCGTTAAAGCAATATGATGCTGTGACTGGCCAATACAGTTATGCCGAACCATTGTTTTCCAATTACGTGCAGTTATTTAAATCGCTCCCGGTATTAAAATATGCAATTTTTAATTCCCTGATTTATTTTGTCATTTCTCTAGCGATTGGGGTTCCCACCGGCTTGATCTTTGCCTATTTTATTTTTCGAAAAGGTGCCGGTCATAAGTTTTTTCACATCATTTTATTTTTACCTTCCATCATTTGCTCGATGATTACAGTGGTGATGTATCGCTACTTTGTCGAATTAGCGGTTCCAACCTTTTTGAACAAAATCTTTGGGACCAATATTGAACTTTTATTTTCCAAAAACAATTTGGTCTGTGTCTTTATTTATAATCTTTTCATGGGTTTTGGCGTTCCGGTTCTAACTTATTTAGGGGCGATGAATGGAATTTCAAAAGATGTCTTTGAAGCTGCCGAAATTGATGGCGCTGGTCCCTTTAGAGTCTTCTTTAGCGTGGTCCTCCCGCAGATTTTCTCCACCTTATCAGTCTTTATTGTCACGGCCTTTACCGGAATTTTTATCGCTCAGTTAAATTTATTCACCTTCTTTGCGAATTCTTTACAGCCCTATGATTGGTCGGTCGGTTACTATCTTTATAAAGAAGTTTTATTTGGCGGAGAAGGCCAGTATCCATTTCTGGCGACGATGGGGGTAGTTATCACTTTAATCATCGCTCCTCTTACTTTCTTGTTAAGAAGATTTTTTGCGCGTATTGATCCGATGGGAGATCGACCAAGATGACTGCTAAGACCAAGAGAAAAAAACCGCAATTTAATTTATTCATGACAATTTGTTTTATTGTCTTAGTTTTATATTGCCTCCTGTTATTTGCTATGCTGGGATGGACGATTATCAATTCCTTTAAAAATGAATTTGAGTTTTTAGATGGTCCGTTAGCTTTTCCCCAGAAGTTTAGTTGGACAAATTATGCGTATGTTTTGAAAAATTTCGTGATTAGTTATGGAACAGTTAAAGCCGACATTTTAAATATGTTTGGTTACACAATTATCTATGCTGGTGGATGTGCGCTCGTCTCGACCGCCGTTGTTTCTGCCGTTGCTTATGCCACATCGACCTTTAAAAACTGGTTTATTTCCAAACTCATCTGTGGCATTGTGCTATTCGCGATGATTTTCCCCGTAATTGGTTCGCAAGCTTCTGAAATGCAAGTCGTCACTAATCTAGGAATTAAAGAGCATTTCTGGGGCATGTTCATTTTGAAGTTTAACTTCCTCGGGATTTATTTTCTGATTTTCTATGCGACTTTTAGTTCGATGTCAAAAACTTATCGCGAAGCGGCGATTATCGATGGGGCGAATCATTACCAAATTATGTTCAAAGTCTATTATCCACAAGTTTTACCGATTTTAACGACTATTTTCTTACTTTACTTTGTCGCTTATTGGAATGATTATCAAACGCCACTTTTATATTTGAAGACCAAGCCGACAATTTCATATGGTTTATTTATGTTTTATAACAATGCCGCCATTGGCGATACTCCCAAACTAGCCGCATGTTTGGTGGTGATGATTCCGATTCTGATTATTTTCTTAGTTTTCCGCAAACGCTTAATGAACCGCATCTCACTCGAGGGAGGGATCAAGGAATGAGATATAAAATTCCTGCTAGTTTATTGTTTTTAGCTTCGGTGACTTTTCAGGTGCCAACTTTCACTCAGGCTGATGAACAGCCAGTAAAAGAGGTAGAACCAGCGAGCAGTTTTGACTTTGAAGAAGAATACAACTTAGATCAAAAAATATTCATTCCCGATAAAACCTTGACCGTTGGTGGCGTGGAAATGGAAGTCACTCCCATTGTCTATTATCCAAGTGGTTATGCTTTAAGGAAAAATGAAATTCAACTGACGGAACCAGGGAAGTATCTGGTTTTATATGAAGGTCGTAAGGGCGCGGAAAAAGTTAGAGAAGAACACGAATTAACGGTTAAAATTCCCCTCATTTCTCTTGACCAAGACAAATCTTCTTATTCGATTGGCGATTTTACCAAGTATCGCTTAATCAATGGGAATAACGAACATCCGAAAGAGAGCGACTTTATCGCGGAGCCCACCGGTTTACAACTTAATGTCGGAAAAGGTGATCGAGTAAAAATCAATGCGACGATCGATTTAAAAGATGATTCGTCATTGTGTGATTTTTATATCGTTCCGCAGCAATTAGGCAAAGCTGATGCGGAAAACATTTTTATCACTTTCACGGATTTAGCGGATGCTAACAACAGCATTACCATCAATATCAAACTCACTCGGAGCGATCGGTACACGTATTTTACCGCCAAAGCTAACGATCAATATTACGCTGGTTTAGAACCTAAATATTCTGATGGAAATTTTGATGGATATAAACCCCAAGTCAACAATATTTATGGACGGCCAATGTTGTTGACCAATGCTGGTTTGGTGGAAAAAAACGCCCTTCAACGGGTGCGGATTCTTTATGACGAACATGAAAAAGCCATTTATGAAAATGTCATCGCTGCCAATACGAAGATTTGTGATTTTGATGATCCTTCATTTCAAACTAGTCTTTGGGGGGGATTTAAACAGCCATATGTAAAAATGTCAATTGAAGGCGCTGGATATAAGAGCGATAGTCTCTCTTTATTCTTTACCAATATCAAAGGACTGGAGTTGATCGATGGCGATATTGTCGATCACGAACCGCCTAATATAAGTTTTGAAACAGAAGATCCTTCTTATTTAGAGATGCCCAATGGCAAAGTTAATCAACGTTATTATGCAAAGAAAGCAATCGCCAACGATTTAATTTGTGGACAGAATTTGCCAGTTCAAGTGAAAGCGGTGAAAAATTATATCCGTGGTAGTGGAGTTTACTATCAGCCATCGCCTCATTATGATTTTGAATGCGATGTTACTCAAGGTTATTTTGTTCCCGACCGCATTGGCGAGTATGCGCTGGTGTATAGTGCTAGCGATTATTTTGGCAATTATATTGAATATGTATCCACGATTCATATTTTAGGCGACATTCCCAATCATCTATCTCTAAGCGTTGTCGATCATCCCTCCACGACATATTTAAATTCCTTTACCAATTTAGGTAGAGTTGCATCTTTTGGCGGCTATGTGACGGCCTATCGCATCGCGTGTCGATTATCGCAAGGAAATAGGGTGATTAATGCCGATGGTAATTACATCGATGGCTTTCATTTTATTCCTGATCAAGTAGGAATTTATCAAGTTCGCTTGATCATCAGCGATAATGTCGGCAATTCGCATGAATTTGTTTATACACTTGAAGTTTTAAATACTGATAAACCGACGATTCCACATGATGTGCAATTAGATAAATACTATTTAACCGGGTTTGATTATCACTTGCCCGTTTTGCTAGATAGTAACCATGAACCTTGTGAAGTTTATGTCAGCGATGAGGCAGGAGTGCGGCCAGCTTATCACAATGTGGCTAATTTTGTTGGTGAGGAAGCGATTATTACCTATAAAACTGGGGATTGCGAAATTGCTAAAACCGTGAAAATTGTCCGAGCTTTCGCTGGCTATGAACTGCTTTTAACCAATTATTTCCAAGGTAACACGGAAGCTAAAATTGACCAAAACGCGATTATTATCAGTTCGAAAAATGCGGATTGCGACGTCGAATTTGTCAACAAATTATTAACTGATGACTTTTGTACAGTCGTCGGCGTTAATCCGAGCAAGAATGATTTTGATCGTCTGGTAATTTATCTTGAAGACAGTGTATCCCCAAGTGAGAAAGTGAAAATCTCCTTGGTAAAATCAGCAGATGGTGTTAGTTTTTATCTCAATGATCAACCCACGGGGGTACCAGCATCAAATATTTTTGCGGGGGCGAAGACCCAACTCACTTATTTTAATAGGACGAATCAGTTTAGCGACGGTCTCAATAGCGGGATTGATTTAACCGCAACCGTCTATGGTGAACCTTTCCAAGGTTTCTCGAGTGGCAAATTCTACGTGCGCTATGGTCTAGAAGGCGTTCACTCCAGTTCCTCCATGCGCATTTATCAAATCAACAACCAGTTTTTTAACACCTCAATTGTCGAAGATCGCACCAAACCATTTATTAAAATTTTAGAGAGGAACCTCGATTTAATTCGCCAAGTTGGCGATGTGGTTACCTTATCCAAAGCGATTTATGCGGATGTGCTTTCTCCGATTCAAGCGGCGACAATTAGCGTCTCTTTTAACGATAGCCCAATCGCGGACATAAACGGGGTGATTTTGCATAACGCCAGTTGTGACTACAACTATCGTATTTTGCTCAATGATTACGGAAAATACATTGTGACCTACATGGTCACTGATGCCTGTGGGCGCTATCAGGGATACAGTTACCTGCTCAATGTTATCGATCGAGAAGGACCAGTGATTACCACCAGTATGACCGATCAAACCGCCGTGGTCGGAACGGTGGTTAAAGTCGCGGAGGCGAGCGCCTACGATAATCTCGATGGTGAAGTAAAAGTCGATATCTATGTGATAACCCCCGATTTCATGTCGCACATCATTACTGATACTCAGCGTTTTGCTGCCACTAGAGTCGGAAAATATCAAGTTATTTATATCGCGATTGATTCGGTGGGGAATAAGACGACAAAAATATTTACAGTGACAGTAAAGGAGAGCAATTAGGATGAAAAAAGTGTATAAAGTATCGATCATTGTTATTTCTTCTTTGCTTATTTCTGGTTGTAAATTGAAACCCGTCGATGATCGCAGCTCCGTTTCCATCGACGATGTTTATCAGGAAATTGTTTTAGCGGATACCGACATTGTTTTAGCCCAAGATCACACCTCAGATTATGTGGTGATTTATCCCGAAGGTGCGGATAACAACATTTTAAATGCGGTAGCAGAGATGGTTGAGTTTTTCTTTGAAGCAACTGGTTATACCTTGCCTACCTACACGGATACTGCTTATCAAAACGAAGCAGTGTCTGCCCCATTTATTTCGATTGGTGAAACCTCTCATTATGCGGTTAAACCTTTTGAATATCACGCCAGTGAAATCGGTTCTTCGGGTTACATCATCAAATTAGATGGGGCCAATGTGTTTATCAAAGGAGGATACTTTGGCAATCTCTACGGAACCTATGAATTCTTACATCATCAATTTGGTCTAGAGTTTTATGCGGAAGAAGAAATTTACCTCGAGCAGGTTGATCATATCGCTTACCTAAAAGATTTTGATCTCAAAGACATTCCGAGTTTTGATTACCGCATTGGCGGAAATGGAGAAATTTCTGGTTATGCGGGTGGCAAATATATGAATCGGATGCGGATGATGAGTTTTGGCAATGTCTATGTGGGGAGTTGGCATGGCGATCACGCGATTCCGCCGTTCCATAACACCATGGATTACATTCCCCCAAGCGAGTTTGCGGCCGAACATCCAAACTGGTTTTCACCTGATGGTCACCAATTATGTCTCACGCGTGATCCCGAAGGTCTGATGAATGCTGTGGTTCCCAGAGTCATCCATGAACTCGAACTTTATCCAGAAAGAAATATCGTCACCTTTACCCAAATGGATGGTCCGACTTGGTGCACCTGCGATAATTGTAAATTTAAAGGAATTGGCACCGATGAGGAAGGCGACACGGTGAGTTATACCGATGCTTCGCTAGCGGAAAGAGAATACTATTCTAGGCAAAATTTACGGTTCGTTAATGAACTTGCCAAACGCATTGCTGCTACTTATACCCAAGCCAACGGCTATCAACACGGTCGGGAAGTCTTTGTTTACCTATTCTCTTATGGGATGACAAGTGCCGCCCCTATCAAATACAACGCCGATGGCACTCCCGTCTTGGATGAGCAGGGGAATTACGTAATTTATGATCAAAATCTTGAAATTGCTGATAATTTGGGAGTTTTATTCTGTTATGCGTTTAGCACCACTTATACCGGAGAATACAATAATTTAACTTTGCAAACCATTGATCGAATTAAGCGCTGGAGTGCGATTACCAATCATTTCTCATTTTGGGCATACAGCACGCATTTCACCGATTATTTTGTGCCCTATGATAGTCAACAGCAATTGTTAGACACGATTAAAGTCGCATATGAGGCAGGGGGACAATGCTATTACAACATGGCGCAATACGATATGAAAACACCTGTTGACTGGGGGCGGTTAGAAAGTTATCTCCAGTCAAAATTATCTTGGAATCATCATTTAAACGAACAAAAGTTAATCGATGATTTCTTTGATAACTATTTTAAAGACGCTTCCGCAACTATGAAGGAACTCTATTATTTATATAAGTGCAAAATGGCTGATCTTGCGACCAATTACAATGTGGGACACACGATTAATACCGCCACTGCCGTCCTAAGCGATAAATATTGGACCTATGGCGAATTAAATCATTTCTTATCTTATATCGATCGGGCATATGAGGCGATTTTTCATTACGAATCGACCGACTCCGCTTTATATTTGAAATTGCGCGATCGGATTAATCTCGAAAGTATGACTTTCCGCTACCTGCTTTACAAATTACATCCGAGCATGTTTGATTACGATGTTTTAATGAAGCTTCAAACCCAATTAATTGACGAAGCACGCAATTTAGGTGTCGCCTATGCGAAAGAGCATTACGATATTTCCAGTTTATTCTAAAGGAGGAAATCGAAAGTGAAAAAAGTTAACAGATTAATTCTATCCTTGATTGCTGCCATCGCTTTTTTGCCGACTTCTTGTGAAAAAGTCACTGATACTTCGACTAGTCAAGTTGAAAAAGAGGTCGAATTAATTTTGAGCAATTCGCTCTTAACTATGACGGAAGATGATCAATTTGTCTTGACTGCACGTTTATCAAATGGGGAGGCGCCATCGTTAATCTGGTCTTCCTCCGACCATGGGGTAGTCACGGTCGAAAATGGAATATTAACCGCGATTTGCGCCGGAAATGCGATCATTACGGCGACTGATCAAAATGTCAATCAAAGCGCAACTTGCGATGTCACTGTCAACCCCTCAGCGGTTTATCCATCGCTTGTCTTATCAAACAATGACTTAAAAATCCTCCTTGGCACTGAGCATGCGGTGACTCCAACCATCAAATACAATGGAAAAACTGTTTTCACAGGCTTTACGATTGCACTGACGGCTTCCAATGATAAGGTTGAGGCCAAATATGAAGATGGGATCATTAAACTTTCCGCCCAAAAGATTGGCACAACGAATATCAATGTGGAAGTTACTTATAAGACGAAGAAGTCGAGTAAGGTTTTAAGTGTCGAGGTCGTTGAAGATGTTTCTTTTTCTCTAAATCAAACCGAATCAACCCTTTATACCCATCAATATGATGAAAATTACCCAAGTCAATTCTCTTTGATTCCCACGGTGCTTGAAAATAATGTGACGATTACCAATCCGCTGATTACTTGGACGAGTGATGACTTAACTGTCGCTACCGTCAGCGATAATGGTCTTGTTGCTTCAGTTGGGGTCGGGGAAGCGACAATTACGGCAAAATATACAAGTGGGGCCGAAATTGAATATGTTGCAACCTGCGAAGTTACGGTCTTGAAAACCACGATTGATACCCAACAAAATATCGATGTTTTCTTAGATAGCGCAGATGGCTCCAGTGTCGTCGATTTAGCAAGTGCACTGGGACTGCCTAGTAGCGATGATTACAAAATTTATCAAGGAGCTGAAGAGGTTGCAGTTACGGGCCCGATGTCGGCGCTTAGTTTTGATTTAAAACCAGGCTGTTATGCTTTAAAAGCCGCGAGTAAATCCCTAGGAGTGGAATTTGAATTTGCAGTGTCCATCATCTCTAAAGTGATTCACACCGCCGAACAATTGCTCAATTTAAAGAGTTTTGGGACGTTGGTATCGGAGTCGGCGACGAAGTACAAATTAGAAGCTTATTTTGTCCTTGGTGATGATATCGATCTTGCGGGTCAAGATGTGAATACGGATTTTGTCAATGATGCGACTGAGGAATACGGATTAGTTGGTGGCTTTGATGGTAAGGGCCATAACATCTTTGGTCCGATTGTTAAAAATGGTGGTTTATTTGGCCAAATTGCCGAAGGTAGTGTGGTTAAAAATGTCGCCATCATCGATCAGGTGGTCGGCTATTCCACCAATGGCGGCATCTTTGGCAAAACCAATTATGGAACGATTGATAACTGCTTAGTCGATGTTCCCCATGCTCCAAATGAATATTCTGCTATCAGCGGTTTTTGCAACTTAAATTATGGAACTATCTCCAATTCTTTTGTCTATTATCCAAATAATTCCACCTCACCCGAAGCCAAAGCGGTTTGCCAATATAATTTTGGGGGCACGATTAGAAATGTCTATGCGGTGACCAATGATGATGTAACTTATAGCACGGGGGGAACAGTCGAAGTTAAAAAATATGCGGAAGGAACATTATTAGCGAATATTCCCGTTACTGGATTGAATGATTATTGGAAACTCGATGGTGACCGCGCCGAATTTGTCACCACGAATGCTGCCTGGCAAACGGTTAGGGATAATCGCATTTTAAATCTTCCTCATGATCAAGTCACTTTGAGCAATGGCGAAACCTTTACCCTTCCCGAATATCCAAGCTACGCTAAGGCCGAAATTACTGATTTAGCCATGGAACACGCTACCGAAGTCACCTTGGCAGATGATGTCATTACCATCGCGGACGAAATTGCGAGTGATTTTACCTTTAATGTCAAAATTAGTTCACGAGAAAAACCAGAGATTTTCGTCTTCATTCCCATCAATGTGTTAAAAGCGCAATATCTCGGAAAGTTTGATTTATTCAAAGAGGTATCCGATGGCGATATGATGCTCGATGCGGTCAGTGATCTGGGCCTAGAATCATTGAGTAATCCTTCGATTAAGGAAGGAGAAACCTTAGTGGCCGCGACTTTTAACGGCAATCAGATCGATTTATCTTGCTTAGATGATGGCGAACATAGTTTAGCCTTACTCAGTGGTGGCCTCCGTTATCACTTTGAAGTGCTGGTGATTACCAAAGTCATCAGTTCATATGCCGATTTTACGGCGACGCGTGATGCGCATACGGAAGGCGGAATCTGGAGTGGGTATTATATTGTCGGAGCTAACTTCAGCATTCCCACCGATGTCGCTTACTCATCCTCAGTTTCGACCTTTAATGGAATCTTTGATGGGCGCGGCCATACGATTACAGGGGGAATGGTTCATGCTGCCTCCCCTGATGCGACTAAGAGTTTCTTTGGAAGGGTCGCTGAGACTAGTGTCATCAAAAATATCGCCTTCAAAGGGACGATTATCGGGCTGGTCAGCGGGATTATTTATGAGCTTAAAGGCACGGTGGATAACTGCTTGTTTGATTGCGTAAGACTAGGGGATACCGTATATAAAAACCAAAGCATTATCTATCATGCTGGCGCAACTTCGACAATCAGCAATTCGATGTTTTATCTTCGCGATGCCACAAGTGGTGAAGCCGGCAATGATAATGGGGTGATTGCGATGCTCGGCGGCACTACGGTCAATGTTTATGTCTTTAGTTCGAAGATTACTGGATATGACTATCGCGCCCTAAAAACTGGGACGGATTTATATTCATATAGTCAAAATTTACAAGAAATTTCGGATCTTACAGGTTTCAATGCTTATTGGGACCTTACAGATACAAAAGCAACTTTCAAATCATATTAGGAGGTTTGAGTATGAAAGGAAAAGTCAAAATTAGTTGTGGTTTATCAGTTTTGTGGTTTGCGTGCTCGGTTGCCACATTAGCGCTTAGTGTGGCGGCTAAAACCAACGCTAGTTTTCTTCTCACCCCGAAGAATGCTGGCGAATGGAGACATTATGCCCAAAGAGCAGCGACGCCTGAACAAAGGGGAATTCGCGAATATTGGATTCAATGTGGCGGGACCGGTTATTTCTTTACGAAACCATTAGGTGTGGAAATCGAAGCCTCGACCACATATGATCTTTCAGGATTTGAAGCCAATGATCCCCGGTACATTAATTATGTACATCAGACCGTGTTTTACGACTTAGATGCGGATGCTTTTAATTTTACCGAAGCGCCTGATTATCAAACATTCGATTTTAATGATAATTTTGAGAAAACAGCAGGGGCTAGAAAAACATTTATCCATGCTCCAAGCGATTTAGCCCCAGCCGAACAATTTGAATTGATCACCGTCACGCGCGTCATCAATTCCGCCGCTGATTTTGTCGCGGCTAGAGAAGCGCATACGATCAGCGGGACTTGGACTGGTTATTACGTGGTGGGGTCTGATTTTAGCATTCCTAGTGATGGTCCCTATTCTTCCACAGTTTCGACCTTTAACGGAACGTTTGATGGGCGTGGCCATACGATTACAGGGGGAATGGTTCATGCTGCCTCCCCTGATGCGACTAAGAGTTTCTTTGGGATGGTCGCTGAGACTAGTGTCATCAAAAATATCGCCTTCAAAGGGACGATCATCGGGCTGGTCAGCGGGATTATTTATGAGCTTAAAGGCATGGTGGATAACTGCTTGTTTGATTGCGTAAGACTAGGGGATACCGTATATAAAAATCAAAGCATTATTTATCATGCTGGTGCAACTTCGACAATCAGCAATTCGATGTTTTATCTTCGCGATGCCACAAGTGGTGAAGCCGGCAATGATAATGGGGTGATTGCGATGCTCGGCGGCTCTACGACCAATAGTTATGTCTTTAGCTCGAAGATTACTGGCTATGATTACCGGGCTTTAAAAACTGGAGTGGCCTTACATCCATCGGCGACTGATTTACAGACGATTGGGGCATTATCTGGCTTTGATGCCTCTTGGAACTTAACTAGTACGAGAGCGAAGTTCTTTGCAAAAATGGTGGATTTACATCTCGATCCAACCGATGGCAATAACTATGTTGAATTATCGAGATTTGGTCTATCCAGTATTACAGCGGTTACCTGTTATGAAAATAATGTCCTTGTCGAATCTTCGATTGCGACAGGGAACTTGGTCTTCAACTCGCTTGGTCTTGGGGAACATTATCTGCGCGTGGTCATCGATGACAAAAATATTTATCGGATTGCCGTGACCCAGATTACCAAAGTCATCAGTTCATATGCTGATTTTACGGCAGCGCGAGATGCCAATACCGAAGCGGGAGTTTGGACAGGCCACTATGTAGTTGGGGCGGACTTTAACATTCCAACTGATGTCGCCTACTCTTCAAGCGTTTCGAGCTTTAACGGAACGTTTGATGGGCGCGGCCATACGATTACAGGGGGAATGGTTCATGCTGGCACCCCCGATGCGACCAAGAGTTTCTTTGGGGCGGTTGCCGAAACTGGTGTGATTAAGAACATCGCCTTTAAAGATACGATTATCGGCATTGGTTGCGGGATTATTTATGAAGTCAAAGGGTTAGTTGATAACTGCTTATTTGATTGTTTAAGATTAGGTGACGCCGTCTATAATAATCAAGGAATTATCTTCCACGTGACCAATACGGGGACAATCAGCAATTCGATGTTCTATTTTAGAGATGCTACCGCTGGTGAAGCAGGCAACGATAAAGGGGTGTTTACTATGCTGGGGGGCTCCACGACCAATACTTATGTCTTTAGCTCGAAGATTACTGGCTATGATTACCGGGCTTTAAAAACTGGAGTGGCCTTACATCCATCGGCGACTGATTTACAGACGATTGGGGTGTTATCGGGATTTAAACCCCATTGGAATCTCTTCGGGATTCGCGCAACTTTTAAATTTTAAGTTCTAAACCAAAAGGTTTTTTCCCTTAAAAAACAAATAAAATAATGGCATATGATCCGTCAATGGATTAACCGCGGCAGGATTAGTGAGCGATGATGGCGCTTCTAATTATAGAGCCTAGTTTCTTGTTAACTTCTCAAGAAGACACGAGCGAGGAAAAGAGGCGATATTGACCCTCAAAAACATTGATCAAAAGTGGGTTTCTTCAGGTGTAATCAAAACTCTACTAAGCCTGCCGGGGGCCATGGCTCATCTTGCCATGAAGGGACTTCAGATGATAATCTTCTGATTATTCAATATTTAAACACATATGCAGGAAAATATTTTTAATATTAAAGACTTTGGTGCTATTAACGATGGGCGCACCGATTGTACTTTGGCCATTCAAAACGCCATCGATCAGGCGGCAAAAGTCCAAGGAACGGTTTTGATTCCAGCGGGTGTCTTTTTAACGAATGAATTGAAATTAAAGCCGTTTATTACCTTAAAAGGGGACGCCAAGTGGAGTTATCGGAATCATGCGGGCTCGATTTTAAAGTTATTCAATGCTGATAATCGTTGTCTGCTCAATATCACCGCTGCTCAAGGGGTGAAAATCACTGATCTTTGTTTAGATGGAGCGAATTTAGGAACTGATATCCATGGGGTGGCAACCATTCGCCATGATGATGAACCTTTAAAAGAAGAAGATACGACATGTATCGATCACATTCGGGTCGCAAATTTCTCGGGTGATGGTTTACATATGCAGAGAATTTGGTGTTTTTCGGTGCGTCATTCACAAATTGGGTTTAATCATGGAAATGGTTTGTATATCAAAGGATGGGATGCCTTCATCACCGATAACTGGTTTTCGAATAACTATCGCTGTGGCATTCTCTCGGATAAAGAGATGTCGGCGATTGTCATCACGGGCAATCGGCTGGAATGGAATGGCGAAGCGGGCTTAAAAGCTATTAATCCGATCTGTGTGAATATCACGGGCAATGCTTTCGATTCCGCGGGGGGACCTGGTCTGGATTTAAATAATCCGCAAGGGTCGCGCGCGATCAATGTGACCGTGGTTGCTAATACCTTTAATCGCAGTGGCATGCCGCTAATTCGCAATGAATTTAGCGGGCTCTCATGTCATGTGCATATCGTGCGGGCGATTAATTTAGTGATGCAATCTAATTCCTTCTTTCAAGGTTTCGATGACAGTGGTGACCGCAGTCTCCTTTGCCCCGAGACGGGAATTATAATTCAGAAACTCAAAAGTTGTATAATTAAAGATAATGCGATGTTTAATTGCGCCACCAAAAACGTCTATCTTGATTTAGGAGAACATCTTGAGGGAAATGATATCAACATCACTGGTAGTGTCAAGCCAACGGTTGGTGCAATACTTTACCCTTTCTTTGATGATTAAATTGGCTTATGTTATTTACTGATTTATCGCAATATACCGATGCTAAACTCACTTGCGGTTATTCTTCAAAAAACAATTGGCAAAAAGTTGATTATTTAGCGGATGATATTTCCGGAACGATGTTATTCGCAAATGAATGTTGTTTTCCTGAGCCCCTCGAACTAAATCTCGGTGTTCAAGGAAAGTTTGATGTTTATTTATGCATCGCTCCTATCTGTGGGGCGAATACCTTACTTGAGGTAAAATTGGCTAATGCGAAATTTAAAACGACAGTTACCCCTTCAGATTTACAGTTTGTAAGGGGAAATCTCCGATGGCAAAGTTATGAATACGCCGAAGAGGTATATTTAGGGGCTTTTGATTTAACCAATGAAAGTATCATTATTAATAAACCATCACAATTTCAAGGACCCGTCAATAGGACGCCGCTTTCGAGTGCCTTGCTCTACATTCGCCTAGAAAATCATGTCGCTGAGCACGAAGGCGCAAATCAAATTATCCAATATCATTTTGATTGTGATTTTGTCGGCGAAATCGATGCGTTTACTGCGGAGGATTATCTAGGAAGATTTGAGATGGCGGCGCAAAGAAATTGCGATGCGATGATTACGGAAGTCATGTTTGATGATCTGCAACCTCAAGTCGCGGTTTATCATCGGCAATACTATGAAAAGTTCAATGCTGGTTTTGCGCAATATCAAAAATTCAATGCGGAAATAAAGAAGAAATTGGTCGATTTAAAAAAGCAACATAATTTCAAACTCTATGGGGGATATCGCATGGGGGCGGGGAATTTTGTCATACCTTACTCGCCATTTTTATTCATTGATGATTTTGAACAATTCCCCGATAGCCACTGCGTCCAACGAAACGGTAAACCCGCCGCATTTTTATCTTATGCTTATCCCGAGGTTCGCCAGATGATGATTAGGAGAATCTTAGCTAATCTCCCCAGCGACTTCGATGGCGTGAGTTTGTTTTTCCATCGCTGTCCCGCCATTGCTTTATTTGAAAAACCAGTGTGTGATCAAGTCAAAAACCTCTACGGTATAGATGCGCGATTATTGCCATTTGCCGATCCGCGGTTGCATGCGGTCATCGGCTCTTATGGCACGATGTTTTTACGCGAACTAAAGCTGGCTTTAGATACCAAAAAACCAGGTGGTTACAAAATTAATGTCATTTTATTTTACGACGTCGAAAGCAGCAAACAATTTGGTTATGATGTGGAAACGTGGCTTCAAGAAGGCCTGGTTCACTCCGTTTCCCAAGGATTGATGAAATATTATGAAGATACTTCCGATCTCCTTCATCAAAACGGCCAAATTGATCTAGACAAATATTATCAAAAAGAGAAGTTTTATCCGGTGATTAAACGAATTTATAGCGGTGATTTGGATTTGATTTTGCCTGGGGCGCTTGGATTTAAAAAACTTTGCGATCGCTATAACGTTGATTTTTATGGCGCACTTCCTTGGGAAAGTAACGCCAACGAAGATTTTTTCGATATTGCGCAAGCATTAAGAGCCCATGGAATTCAAAAACTTATCTGTTGGAATGGGAATCACATCATTAAAAGATTATCGAAATTAGAAGCGGTTAAAATGTGCGGCGATGCCCAGCCCACTTTTGATCTGCGACAAATGCGACGAAGGACATTGAGAATCACCAATCTCGATGGTCGTGATTTTAGTGAATTCGACATCAACTGGAAAGGATAAAGATGAAATCATTAACAGATTACATTGCGCTCAATCGAAAATTACAGAATCCTTCAGTGGAGTATTTAAACGATTTTGGCGAACTAAAAACCAATACCAGGGCCTTATATTATTCGGTAGAAACCACAAAAAAAACCTATCGAGTTTTTGCCTTTATTTCGTTGCCCAAAACAAAAAAACCGCGATCAGGATATCCCGCCGTTATTGTGCTTCATGGGGGCAATGGTGCCGCCTATTATGAATTTACGGAGAAATGGGCGGAAAGGGGATTTGTGGCAATTGCCCTTGATTTATCCAATAAATGTGCGACCAGCATTCTGGCTCGCAATCTCATCAATGCAACCAATTGTCCGACTGACTATGGCTCAACTGAAGATTTATTCACCGCCGATCCCTGGCAATATTTTTACACCTTAGCGGCGATGAACGCGGTTGACGTTTTACTTGGCACTAACAAGGTCAATCCGAAGAAAATATATGCTTGTGGACTTTCTTGGGGTGGATTTTTAAATTTATCTTTTGTTTCCGTTGATCAAAGAATTAGCGGCGCATCAATTATTTACTCGTCAGCATTCATCTATGAAACTGAATGGGGGAATGACCCAGTTCGCCTTGGAAAATTTAGTAAAAAACAACAAGAAGAATACATTGGAAATATTGATCCTTCAAACTATTTAATGAATATTAAAATCCCGGTTTTATTCACGGCGGGCATGGATGATCTCGCTTTTAATTGCGTGCAAAGAAAAAGAACTTCCTCCCTAATTAGCGGCCCCGTATATTTTGCCTATCGCCAAAACTTTAAACATGGAAACTTCTATGGTTTTGAACAGGAGGAAACTTACGCATTTTTCCATTATCTAGCCAAGGGGAAGAAGATTCCCCAACCGCAGGTCGCTTATAAAAATCAAGTAAGCATCCGCCCTTTTTATCAGGATTCCCAATTAGAACTCGTCTATGCGCCCAAACCAGTATCTTCGACAAAGAAGACCCCGTTTAGAAAAATTAAAATTGTTGATCGCCATGGTTTAACCCTGCCAAAGAATTGCGGTGCTTATTTTGTTGTGGAAAAATATGATTCATTATCGTGGAGTAGTGATTTGATTTTTAATTATGAAGCGTGAAATTGGTTCTTGGATTAAGAATGATGGCGAAAAAAAGAATGTCAATCTGATTTTTGCAAATAATTTCTCCTTTGAACGCGACCAATGGGTTACCTTTAAAATCGTTGCTGCCGATTTATATAAAATTTTTATCGATGGCGTAAGCGTTTTTTGTGGTCCGACTCGAACCGCCCATGGATATGCAATCAGAAACACATTTACTTATTATTTTACGCAAGGGGTTCATCTGATTTCTCTTTTTATCACTTCATATGGGATTTCATCTTATTACATTATTAAACAACCGCCATTTTTAAAAATGGATTTTTCGATTGATAACGAATCGTTTTCTGAAAAATCCTTTAAATGTTTTAAGTATTCTGACCGCATCCAAAACGTGCAAAGATATTCTTTTCAACGCGGATTTGTTGAAATTTATCGTCAAGAAAAAACGTTTCATGACTTGATTAGACAAAAAATATTTAGTGAGAAATCATCAGTTCTCATCGATGTTGCCTTACCCAAGACCATCGAAGAATCATTTTCTTTATCACCTTTATCTGCGAGCGTTTTAGGACAGCGCATTTCACAAGGTTATTTTGCGACTGATGATGCTTTGAAAAAATGGCAAGACCGTTCGCTTGATCAGGTCGGAAATGATTTCGAAGGTTTCTTTAAAGAAGAACTATATGAAAATCTCACTGATTTTGTTACCTCATTACGTTATCAACACACAAAGATAGATAATCTGCGCGGGGGAGCCTTTCAATTATTTGATTTTAAACGAAATATTTCCGGTTTTATTAAATTAGAACTTGCGGTTCTCGAAGATGCTGAAATTTATCTTGCTTTTGATGAAATGCTAGATGATCAAGGAAATCTTTCCCCGATTAGATTAGCGTGTGCTAATGTCATCAAACTAGAGTTCAACCCAGGAAATTACATCTTTGAATCAAACGAAATCAATACCTTAAGATTTCTCAATGTCATCTGTCGCCAAGGATTAATTGAATTGATTAAAGCCGAAGTTATCTTAGTAGAAAATGCCGATGCCTATCATTACAAGCTCGCAACCCAAGATGAGCAATTATTAGATATTTTTGCAGCGGCCCAAAACACAATGGCGCAAAATTCATTTGATTTATTGACCGATTGCCCTTCGCGCGAGCGCGCTGGGTGGATTAATGATTTTTATTTCTCCAAAAGAGCGGCCAGTTTACTCTTTCAAAATGAAAAAATCGTCAATCAAACTCTATTGAATTATATCTTATGTCCCCAATTGCAAGAATTACCGCTTGGAATGGTGCCGATGTGCTATCCCAGCGATCACCTCAATGGCAATTTTATCGCTAATAATGCTTTATGGTTCATTATTTGCGTCATCGAACAATTGCAAAAAGGTGAACTTCTCGCGTACAAAGAGCAAATTGTGCAAAAAGTATATGAAATATTTGCTTACTTTAGTCGATATCAAAATAGCGATGGATTGCTTGAGGATTTGGATGGTTGGATTTTTATCGAATGGAGCATTGCCAATAGCGACGCTTTTATTCAAGGGGTAAATTATCCTTGCAACATGTTATTTTATAAGGCGCTTCGCCTCGCTGGTGAAGTTTTACAAGATAGAAAATTACTCGCTCAAGCCAAGCGAGTCCGAGCGGGAATTATCGCCTTATCGTTCAATGGGGAATGGTTTATTGATAATTCCGTTCGCGATGACAATGGCCACTTGCACAAGACCACAAATTGTTCGGAAACTTGCCAATATTACGCGGCATTTTCTGGAGTTTTAGCAGGGAGCGTGAACCATAAAACCTTTTTAAACAAGCTCGTTCACCGGGTAGATGAGCAGCAATTTGACGGAAAAAGCAATATCATCCCCGGCTTATTAATGCGCTTAGAAATGTTAATGAATTTAAACGAATTTGCGTTAGCCCTTACCGAAACCAAGATGATTTTTGGTGTTATGGCCGCTTCTTCAAAGACTTTATGGGAAAATACCAGTCATCATGCTTCATTAAATCATGGGATTGCTTCCTATGCGGCTTGCGTGATTGAACGCAGTTTAAGAGGAAGAAAAAATGCCTGAGATTGAATTGATTGATGTCAGTGTATATTACGGCAGCAGAAAAAATCCGATTGCCGCGCTTGAGCATTTTAATGCCCGGTTTATCGATGGGAAAATCAATGTGATTGTCGGAGAAAATGGCTGTGGTAAAACCACGCTGCTCAAATGTTTAACGCAATCGATTAATTACTTGGGAAAAATCACCTTTGATGGTCAAGATATTAGTGAATTATCGATCAAATCGATTAATTTTGGATATGTTGGACCAGAATTATCTTTATTTCCTACGATGACGGTGTTTGAAAATATCGCTTTTCCCTTAATGCAAAGAAAAGTTCCCGCGCTGGAAGTTCGGGCGCGTGTGCGAGAAATGGCAAATAAATTAGGGATTGCTTTTTTGTTAAATCGTCGTCCAAAAGAGTTATCTCTTGGTCAACAACAACTTGTTGGTATCGCCCGCGCGTTAGTGAAAAGACCTTCAATATGTTTATTTGATGAACCCTTTACTCATGTCGACCGTCAAAAAGCCGATCGATTATGTCGGATGTTAAAAAAGATAAAAATGGATTTTTCTACAACTTTTATCTTTGTCACCCATGACTTTCATGAAGCTGTAGCTTTAGGTGATTACATCCATGTCATGAACCGGAGTGCAATTGAAGTCAAGGGAACGCCTCATGAACTAATGCATTCGACTAATGAAACAGTGCGATACCTAATTGAGAGTGTTAAGTTAAAAACGAACAAATAATTATGAGAAAAAAGTATTCAAGTAAAGATTTCACCGTTAACGAGTTGCCGCAAAATCGCAAGCAACAGTTTTTTGATATTCTTAAAACGCAAAAGTATTCCTTAATAAAAATTACTCTGATGTTATTACTATGCGCTCTTCCGTTATTCGCGGGTTATATTTTTAAAGTTCAATATGAATATAGCGCGATAACCTTGTTGCATGAAGGAGGGATTAGTGAACAGGAATACTTTGCCGTAAGTGGAATGTCCGAGTTGATTTATCAAGGTGGCTGTTATCTCTTTTTTGCGGTGTTCGCCGTGGGGTTAAGTGGTGCATTACGCGTAATGCGGCAAATTGTTTGGGGAGAAAATATCCTGTTTTTTGATGATTTTAAAATCGGGATTAAACATAATTATGTCCGCTGCTTATTATATTTAACGTTGTTGAATACTTGTTTGGTGATGCTAAAAGTCTCGCGTTTTTTCTTCGGAATCTTCTGCATTCCGACTATGAGTTTGGTGGTAATCATCGCCTTGATTGTGATGCCGATCATCGGTGTGGCCATGATTTATGCGCAAGTTTACCACATCACCTTTTTCAAAAGTATGAAAAACAGTTTTATTTTAATTTTGAACAGTCCGCGGCTTTTATTACCGATTATCCCTCTCGAAATGATTTTTATCTTTGATGATTTATTCTTCGCATATATTCCGATTTTTGTCACCCTTGCTTACTTTTTGCTAGTATTTACCATCGATATCTTATTGCTATTTTTGGTCGCTTCATCATCATTTGATCAGTTGATTAATCGACTAAGGTATCCAGCACTATACCGAAAAGGCTTATACAATCCTGAGCAAGATAGCCAAAATATCAAGGAATTTTGACTATGTGAATTAATTTAGCGAAAGATGAAAAGATGATTGTTGTGCTAATGTTATAACATAAATAAAAAAGGAGTACTTGATTATGAGAAAAACACTTTTATTAAATGGCGAATGGACCCTATCAAATCAAAAACAACAAATAGTGTCCCAAGTTCCTGGCGATATCACGATTGATTTCTATAACGCCAAATTGATTTCTAATCCTTATGTTGGGGAAAATTACAAAGATGCCGAATGGATTGGACATCATGATTATATCTACACCAAAGAGTTTGTTATCAATAAAGAAGAATTTGAAGCTGAAAGTGTCAATCTAGTATTTAAAGGAATTGATTTGTTCGCCGATATTTATATCAATGATCATTTCTTAGGTTCAACCAAGAATGCCTTCTTGTTATACAAATATCAGATTAAAACGTTTTTAAAACTGGGAAGGAACGTCGTTAAAGTGATTATGCGTTCGACCTTGAAGGCCATGGAACAAATTGATACAACTGGTTATTTTGCGATTTTTAACCTTCCGAGAATGTTTATTCGGAAACCGCAATGCCACTTTGGTTGGGATTGGGCTCCGAAAATTTGCGCATATGGGATTATTGATGATGTCCTGATTGAATTTAAAAACAAACATCAAATTGTCGATATTCAAGTTGTTGCCGATAATCGCGGTAATTTGAAATTATTTACAGAAATCAATTACGATATCAAAGATCTCCTTGATCCCAATTTAGAATTGTTGAAAAAAGGTGAAGAGGCCAAAAATGATAAACTGGTTTACTATATTTCTCAAACTCCCAACGGAAATGACTTTAGCAAATTTGAAATTCCCGTGACTGGAATGAAGAATTACTTTGTAAAAAAGTTCGATCAGGTTGAATTGTGGTGGCCAGTTGGCTATGGAAAGCCCTCTTTATATAATTACCGCGTTGAACTTGTGCGCGATGGTGTTGTCAAAGATTGTAAAGAAGGAAAAATCGGTTTCCGTTCAGTTGAAATCAGAGAAGATCCAGTTGCCGATAATATGATATCAATGGATTTTTATATCAATGGGAAAAAGATTTATCTCAAAGGTAGCAACTGGGTGCCGCCAGAGTGTTTTTCTGGCGTAATGCAAGATGATAAATATCGAAAGTTAATCTCTTTAGCCCAAAAGATGAATGCCAATATCCTGCGAATTTGGGGTGGTGGCGCATATGAAAAAGATATTTTCTATGATTTATGCGATGAGGCAGGAATTTTAGTATGGCAAGATTTTGCCTTTGCCTGTGCGGATATTCCTGATGATAACAAGGAATTTGTCGATAATTTTATGGACGAAGCCACCTATCAAATTAAGCGTTTAAGAAATCATCCATCGCTCATATATTGGTGTGGTGGCAATGAAAAAACGGGAAGTTATGGCAATTGCATCACCCATGGTGATCATCTAGTCAATGTCGCTTTATACGGCTTAGTGCAAGCTTTAGATGGCACACGTCCCTATCGGCGACAATCTCCATATTCATATTCCGATATTGGTAATGATCCCCATAGTGGTGATTCCCATCACAACCATTATGAATTAGCTCTTGAAAGAGGATTAGGTGATTATCGCAAACATGTTGCTTCACAAATCGTACCGTTTATTTCCGAATGTGCCGTCCTTGGGCCTTCCTCGGTGGAAACGCTGAAGAAAATCTTCCCCGAAGATAAATTGTGGCCGATAAACGAGATGTGGTTAGATCGCTTTATGGATAATCCTTATGCGGCCATCCGAATGGAATTCCCCCAAAGAGAAGTTTATTATGCCGAGCAATTGTTTGATCGCGTTGATGGACTGGAAGATTTTGTTCAAAAATCGATGATTGCTCATGCGGAAGCCTTACGGGCTGAATGTGAATTTTCTCGGGCTCATAAAGAAATTACCGGCGCCTTTCTAAATTGGATGTTCAATGATATTTGGCCAAGCGGAACATGGGCGGTCGTGGATTATTTTTTAGAACCCAAAGAAGCCTATTACCAACTCAAGAAATCCTATGCTCCTTTACTGGTGAGTTTTTTCGAAGATTATCATGGGAAAACCAACTTTTTTGTCGATAATCAAACGATGCAGAACTTTGTTTCAGATGTCGCAATATATGTCAAGAATTATGAAGGTGAAATATTGCATGCGGAATCAATCAAGGTAGATGTAACTCCGGAAATTGTCTTTCGCAAAGTTATTGATTACTCTGACTACCAAAATGATATTTATTTCGCGGCAGAATATATGGAACACGGTGAGAAAAAGAATGTGATTTATTCTCCGAAAATGTTTGCCTATTCCCGTTTTGGGGAGGCATTTGATGCGCAAGTTTCCAGCATCAGTCAACATGAAATTAAAGTCGTAATCAAAGCCAAATCATTCATCAAGAGTTTATTTTTACATTTCCCTGACAACTTTAAGTATGTGTATAGTGATAATTATCTCACCCTAGAAAAAGGTGCGACAAAAACGGTATTCATCCATGCTGATGAAGAAATCGATATTGATGGATTGCAATTTAAAGTTTTTCGAGGATTGAACAATGAATAAATATCAAGTTAATGGAATTGAATTCTTTGAAAAAGGCAATCAAACCTTTGTCCAAATCAATCAATGTGGGGTTGAGGTTATTTATCCATTGAGAAAAACGGTTAAAAACAAGACGACAAAATATGTTTTGATGGATCTTGATGGGACTACGGTCGAGAGCGAAGAATTCTGGATGTATTTGATTGAACTCACATGTCGCGAAATGTTAGCAGATGCATCATTCCGCTTGTCTTTTGATGATGTGCCTTTTGTCAGTGGTTTCTCGACCTTTGAACATTTGGAATACTGCAAAGAAAAATATGGTTTTTCTCAAGAGATTTCCGAAGCCTTAGCCTGTTATCATAAAATTGCTCGTGATGAGCTTAATCAGATTATGGAAGGTCGCGGCAACATCAATGCGTTTAAGCCAAGGCCAGGATTAAGAGATTTTTTAGTTAAACTCCAGCGAAATGGCATTAAAATTGGCTTAGCGACCAGCGGATTGGATTATAAAGCAATTCCAGAAATCGTCTCGGCTTTTAAATTAATCGCTTTAGGTGATCCCTTGGAATTTTATGATTCGATCATCACAGGGGGCCGACAAAAAAATAAAGGTGAGTATGGCACGCTAGGGGAATTAGCGGCTAAACCTCACCCTTGGATTTATCGCGAGTTAGCATTAGGTCTTGAAATCGAGGATTTTGGTGATGCGATCGTGATTGAAGATAGTTCGGCTGGGGTTTTATCAGCAAGACTAGCGGGGATAAACGTCATCGGTTTCAAAGATGGAAATTTAATCGCTTCCGGACTTGATAAAGAATGCATTAAAATGGTCGATACCTTTGAAGAAATCGAAGAGTTTTTAAATATTAAATAGAAGTATTGCTACTTTCCTTGGATTTTTCTTAAATTTTCTCTGGCAACTTTGGCCCCGCGCCCAAGCCAATCAGTATCAGCCCCGACCGAGATCATATTGACGCCTAAATCATAGAAGAATTTAATTGTTTCGGTATCGGAGGCCGTTAGTGAAATCCCGCAAGATATCTTGTGTTTTTTGCATGATGCGATAACTTTTTTCAGCATCTCGATGTTCTTTTCACAGTAAATATTGCCTAATTGATTAATCGAGCCAGATAAATCAAACATGCCGACAATCACGCCATCAAGGTATGCTAATGAAGCAATTTTTTCGATGTCATCAACCGCGGTTTGGGTTTCAATCATGACCAAGCGTGCCATTTTTTCAATGTGTCCTTGATTGCGGTAGTAAACTTCATCATCTAATCCGTATCGGACCGCATTCCGTGGACCACATCCTCTTTTGCCAAAAGGGGGGTAAAGAGTCCAAGAAAGAAGTTCTTTGGCGTCTTCATAATTTTGCACCATCGGAAAAACAATCGCGTCCGGTCCGATTTCAAGAAGGCGTTTCGTGTTAGTTAAATCATGAACCGGAACCCTGACCAAACACGGTGTACCTTGACTTTTTGCAGCCATGATGTGGCGATGGACAATTTCTGGTGTGAGTTCGGTGTGCTCCATATCAATCCATAAGTAATCAAAACCAACCGCCCCAAAAATCTCAGAAATTGCTGGGTCAGTTAAACTAACATGGGTTCCGCATAGTTGGGCGCGGTCCTTGACGAGTTTTCTAAAATTCATGGTATCAACCTCCATTTCAATTGTATAGGTAATCACTAAATTGTAAACACTTAAGACAGATTAAATTCATGAGTTGAAGTTATACATGGCAAAGCAAAAATAATAATTTCTCGATTGATATGATTTCTTAGAAGAAACGAGACTTAATCTCAGATGACAAAAGCCAACATCACGCATTTAAAATGCAATGCGCTTTCACTAATGTGATATAATAATCACGTATCTATAAAGGAAAAGAAAAAAGAGGTAGAAAATGGAAAAGAAAGTCTTCTGTTTAGACTTTGCTGGGAAAAATCTCCAAGTGGAGACCGGTGAACTCGCTAAACAAGCTGATGGGGCGGTCCTAGTCCGCCTAAATGATAGTGTCGTTTTAAGCACTGTCGTTGGTGCCCATACCCCAAGCACCCTTGATTACTTCCCCTTAACGGTGGAATTTGTCGAAAAAATTTATGCGGCAGGGAGAATTCCTGGCGGCTTTTTACGTCGTGAAGGTCGCTCGAGCGAACACGCGGTTTTAAGCGGGCGGATGATTGACCGCACTTTGCGTCCGATGTTTGCTGAAGGGTTCCGCAATGAAGTTCAAGTGATCAACACTGTTTTAAGTGTCGACCCCGATGCGCCAGCGGAAATGGCAGCGATGTTTGGGGCTTCCTTAGCAATTGGGATTAGTGATATTCCCTTTGATGGTCCGATTGCTGGGGTTTTTGTCGGGCGGGTTAATGGGCAATTACTCATCAACCCTACCGCTGAAGAAAGAGCGCTTTCTGATTTGGATTTAACAGTCGCTGGTACGGAAGAAGCGATTAACATGGTCGAAGCGGGCGCTTTAGAAATTTCCGAAGAAGATATGCTTGATGCTTTGATGTTTGGGCATCAAGCAATTAAAGAATTATGCCGTTTCCAAAAGGAAATCATCGCTGCGGTTGGCAAGGAAAAACGCGAAGTGGTCCTCGTCTTACCCGCGCCTGAATTAGTTGAAGAAGTGCGCAAACTCGGCACTGAACCTTTGAAAAAAGCGATTGCGACCTTTGATAAATTAGAACGAGAAGTCAATATTGAAGCGGCCAAAGACATCGTTCGTGAAGTCTTTGAAGAGCGTGAATATGAATCTGATGCGGTTAAAGCCAAAACGCTGAGCCAAGTCGAGGATTTATTAGAAGGTGTCGTCGCCGATGAAATTCGCCGGTTGATCACTGAAGAAAAAGTCCGTCCTGACGGAAGAAAAGTCGATGAAGTTCGTCCGTTGACATGTGTGGTGGATGTCCTTCCCCGCGTCCATGGTTCCGCTATTTTCACTCGTGGACAAACCCAAGTTTTATCTGTCGTTACCTTGGGAGCTAAAAGCGATGCGCAAATCATCGATGATCTCTCCGATGAAACTGAACGGCGCTTTATGCATCAATATAATTTCCCGCCTTTCTCGGTCAACGACATCAAGCGTTTAGGGGCGGTTGGGCGCCGGGAAATCGGGCATGGACATTTAGGCGAACGAGCTTTAAGTGCCGTGATTCCCAATGAAGAAACTTTCCCCTATACGATTCGCGTAGTCTCAGAAGTCCTTGAAAGTAATGGCTCTTCCTCGCAAGCTTCAATTTGTGCTTCCTCAATGGCGTTAATGGCAGCCGGGGTTCCGATTTCTGATACGGTGACTGGGATTGCGATGGGATTAATCACCTCCGGGCCCTTAGATGGTCAACACCCTTATACAATTTTGACGGATATCCAAGGTTTAGAAGACCATTTCGGCGATATGGACTTTAAAGTTGCCGGAACTTCCAAAGGGATAACCGCTTTGCAGATGGATATCAAAATTAAGGGCATCACTAAGGAGATTCTCCGTGAAGCCTTAGCCCAAGCGTTGCGCGCTCGGGAAGAAATCCGTGCGGCGCAAGTGGCAACGATTGCCGTACCAAGAGAAGATGTCGGCGAATATGCGCCAAAAATGGATACTTTCTTTATCGATGCTGATAAGATTCGAGAAGTTATCGGCACGGG
The DNA here is from genome assembly GCA_050952725.1 of Bacilli bacterium. Classification (GTDB taxonomy): domain Bacteria; phylum Bacillota_I; class Bacilli_A; order RFN20; family CAG-826; genus JAQWCH01. The sequence continues at coordinate 1,136,426 of JBMNLN010000001.1, read as the reverse complement.
CGGCAAAGTCATCAATGAAATCATCGCTGATTGCGACGATTGCAAAATCGACATTGAAGACTCTGGGCAAGTGACGATTTATCATATGAACCGCGAGACGATTAATAAAGCGAAAGGGATTATCGAAGGCATCGTCAAAGTCGCCAAAGTCGGCGAAGATTACGAAGGTGTGGTCAATCGCATCGAAGATTATGGATGCTTTGTCAATCTCTTTGGCACCACCGATGGGCTCTGCCACGTCTCGCGTCTTGCATATACGCGCACCGAACATCCAAGCGATGTGGTTCAACTTGGCGATAAACTCAAAGTCCGGGTTATCGCCATTGATGAAAACGGCAAGGTCAAAGTTAGCCATCGCGAATTTTTAGAAAAACCTGAAGGTTGGGTCGACCAAGAAGATCGTCCCCGCCCCCGTCGTGGTGATGGCCCAAGAGATCGCCGTCCATTTAAAAAGCGTTAGATAAAATCACATCTTAACCTCACTCCGCATCTAGTTAAAAAGATGCGGAGTTTAATTAATAAACTATGCAATTCCTACTCGTTTTATCTAATATGATTTCAGAAAAATAATAGCGAATAACAGGCTTTTGTTTGTTTATTAGTGCGTGATAAGATGTATAATAGTTTTTGGGTGAATTTATGTACGATATTATCATTATTGGCGCGGGTGTCATCGGGGGGATGATCGCGCGCAAACTCGCTGCCTATCAATTTAAGGTGGCGATTCTCGAAAAAGAAAACGATGTCTGCGCAGGCGCGACGATGGCTAATTCCGCGATCGTCCATAGTGGCTATGACCCGCTTCCCCATACTTTAAAGGCCAAATTTAATGTGCTGAGCGTGCCTCAATTTGAGCGAATTTCCAAAGAACTCGATGTCCCCTATCAGCAGATAGGTTCTTTAACGGTGGCGACCGAAGTTGAGCAACTCGCCCATTTGGATGAACTGGTTTTAAGAGCAAAAGCAAATGGCGTTGAGGTCCGTTTGATCGATAAAGAAGAACTCCATCAAATTGAACCTAATATTACCCCGCATGCGCTTCGGGCTCTTTATGCGCCAACGGCGGGGATTGTCGATCCGTTTTTACTAACGGCGCACGCGATTGAAAATGCCATCGATCATGGAACGGAAATTTATTTAAATGAACGGGTCATCGGGGTTGAAAAAAAAGGTGATACCTATACCTTAATCACGAAAAAAGGCAACCGTTATCAAACGAAAATGGTGATTAATGCCGCGGGTGTTCACAGTGATGATATCGCCCGTTTAATCGGTGATAACTATTTTAAAATCACGCCGCGAAAAGGGGAATATTTCGTCCTTGATCACTTTGAACGCGGGTTTGTTAATCACGTGATTTTTCCTCTTCCTTCCAAGGCGGGAAAAGGCATTTTGATCACTCCGACTACGGCGGGTAATTATCTGATCGGTCCTTCTTCGGAGTTTGTCGCGGAAAAAGACCAAGTTGCCACTGATCAAATGACCTTAAATTATGTAAAGCAAAACGCCACGAGTTTAATCGCGAAAATTCCTTTTAATCAAGTGATTCGGACGTTTTCGGGCATTAGATCGACCCCGACAGGCGGGGATTTTATCATTGAGGAAAGTCCCCAAAACCCTTGCTTTATCCACGTGGCAGGCATCGAATCACCAGGATTGGTTGCCTCGCCGGCGATTAGTGATTACGTGGTGGAAGAATTAGTCGCCAGGCGTTTGCCTTTACTGCCGCGAGAAAATTATAATCCGCGCATTAAACCTTATACGCGTTTAGCTAATTTGACTTTAAAAGAACGGGTGAAACTCATCAAAGAGCAACCAGAATACGGACAAATTGTCTGTCGTTGCGAGCAAATTAGCGCGGGTGAAATTTTAGAATATTTAAATCGCAGTCTTCCTCCGCGTTCCGTAAAAGCGGTTAAAAAAAGAACCAGGGCTGGTTTTGGTAAATGCCAAGGGGGTTTTTGCCAAACGCAAGTGATGGCGATTTTAGCCAAGCATTACCAGATTCCGATTACGAAAGTGAATTATGATCGTGAAGGTTCAGAAATTGTCATCGCTTCCTCGCGAGGTGATCAAGTATGAAACGAGTTGATTTAGTAATCGTCGGGGGCGGAAGCGCTGGTTTAGCCGCGGCGATTAGCGCCTACGATCAGGGGGTAAAAGATATCCTCATTTTAGAAAAAGGTCCAACTCTAGGGGGAATCTTAAATCAATGTATTCATCATGGTTTTGGCATTGAAGTATTTAACGAACAATTAACTGGTCCAGAATACGCAGAGCGCTATCAACAAGAAGTCGAGCGCCGCGGCATTCCCTATAAATTAAACACGATGGTCGTCAGTTTAAACGCGAATAAAAATCTCGCTTATTCCAACGAAGAAGATGGCTATCAAATCCTCGAAGCAAGAGCGGTGATTATGGCGACGGGTTGCTATGAACGCAGTGCGGGACAAATTATGCTTCCAGGTTCGCGCTTAGTGGGGATTATGACCGCCGGTCAAGCTCAGGAATTTCTCAATATTGGTGGATATTTAGTCGGTAGGAGGGTTTTTATTCTCGGTTCAGGAGATATTGGTCTCATCATGGCGCGAAGAATGCGACTTGAAGGTGCCGAGGTTCTTGGAGTGGCCGAGATTATGCCTTATAGCAATGGTCTGCCCCGAAATCTCGTCCAATGCCTGCACGACTTTGATATTCCTCTTTTTTTAAGTCATACGATTAGCAATGTTTATGGACAAAATCGGGTGGAGAAAATTGAAATCAGTCAAGTCGATGAAAACTTCCAATTCATTCCGGGAACCGAAAAAGAATTCGCGGTTGACACCTTGCTCTTATCCGTGGGGTTAATCCCCAATAATGATCTTTTAATGCAAGCTGGTGTTGAAATTTCTTCAACTAAAGGCCCCGTGGTCGATGAAAAACTAGAGACGAGTATCCCTGGGGTCTTCAGTTGTGGTAACGCCCTCCATGTTCACGATATTGTCGATTATGTTTCTCATGAAGGGGAACTAGCAGGTAAATCGGCGGCCGATTATCTTTTATCTTCGCGCTTTGAAAGCGGCAAACAAATCCGTGTTCTTCCAGGTAATCTCATCAGTTATGTGGTGCCACAACGCATTGATATCGATTCTGATTTAGAGGAGATTTCGCTTAAATTTCGCGTCAAAACCCCTTTAGAAAAAGCGCGAATCAGCGTGAAGTTAGATGGAGTGGAAATCGCTAAAACCTTCCGTCCGTATGCGATTCCCTCGGAGATGGAAATGATCAAAATTGCGAAGAAGAATCTCCGTCTGGCTTCCCTTTTAACCGTGGAGGTGACTAGCCATGGCTAAAGACAAACTCATCTGTATTATGTGTCCACGGGGATGCACCTTATTCGTCGATCAAGCGATGAAGGTCACCGGTAACCAATGTCGTCGCGGCGTGACCTATGCTGAACAGGAAATCAACAATCCGCAACGTTTGGTAACGACCACCGTGATGATTAATTCCCAGGATTATCGGCGGCTGTCAGTCGCGACTAAAACCGCGATTGCGAAACACCTAATTTTTCCCCTGATGGAAGTGTTAAAAGAAGTGAAAGTCGAAGTTCCCGTCCATGTCGGCGATGTGATTATTCCCAAGGTTCTGGGGACTGATGTCGATATTATCGCCACCAAGACCATTCTTAAATAATGGTGATGGGGCAATTGTTTCGACGGGTTTTAATTAGGGATTAACCAGGCTTAATTCATGGATTTTCGTCTTGTAAAATGCTAGGGGTCAGTTATAATGTTTTTAAATGGAAGTGACAAAGATAATAATTATTTGATTTAACGATGCAATTTGGAGATTTTTTATATGGGAGAAATTGTCAAGTTCTTTGCCCTTGGCGGCTTGGATGAAAATGGAAAAAATCTATATGTCCTAGAGACCGGACCTGATATTTTTATCATTGAATGCGGGGCCAAATATCCCGATAAAACCCAACCTGGGATCGACTTAATCATTCCGGATTACGAATATTTAAAGATGAATAAAAGCCGGGTTCGGGCTTATTTAATCACCCATGGCCACGATGACCAAATGGGGGCCCTCCCTTTTATCTACCAAGATATTCCCGCGCCTGTTTATGCCTCGTATGCTTCGATTATGATGATTAAGCGATTCACGCAGAAACTCCATCTTAATATCCCATATGAATTCGTGCAGATCGCCCCTTCTAGCCAGGTAAAAATCGCGGGAAGATCAGTGTATTTCTTCCAGACTTGCCACGCGATGATGCTCTCTTCCGGTGTGGGAATTAGCACCGATCAAGGGGTGGTCGTCTACTCGGGTGATTACATCATCGAGTACAATGCCAATCAAAATTATAAGCACGATTTGAATGCGCTTGCCCAAATTGCCGAACAGCCAATCCTCGCGCTTTTGACTGAATCTTTAGGCGCGGATAAGCCGGGGTATACTTCACCAAATCACCGCTTGACTCCACATCTTTTGCGCCCCTTTACCGATGCGCCTTCGCGGATTTTTATCGCCACCTTTAACCAATCGACCTATATGCTGGAGGAGATTATCGCTCTGGCCTTAAAAATGGGAAAAAAGATAATGTTCTATGATCAAGAAGTCGCGCGCTACTTCGCTGATTTTAATTCGATTGGGAAGTTGCAAATTCCCCCTTCGCATTTTATCTCTTCGGATAATCTCCTGCGCACCAAAGCCAGTGATTTAGTGATTTTAATCATGGGACAAGGGGAAAATGTCTACAACCAAATCGACCTGCTCGCCAGTGGCGAACACGACGATAAACGCATCGTCCTCAATCCCGAAGATACCTTTATTGTCGCTGCCCCACCTGGGGCGAGTTTTGAAGTGATGGCCACGGCTGCGGTTGATAATCTCTACCGGGCGGGCGTCAATGTCGTCCACATCGCGCGCAAAGATATCGCCAGTATGCACGCCCAAGAAGAAGACTTAAAACTTTTAATTGAGATGTTTAATCCGAAATACTATATCCCCGTAAAAGGTGATTTCCGTTTCTTGATGGCTAATGCTCGCCTTGCTTCCAGCATGAATACCCATCTCAATCACACGAATATTTTCTTACTCGATAACGGGATGATCGTGCGGTTTGAAGAGCGCAAAGCTAAACTTCTCATGGGGAAACTCGATATGATTCCCACGGGTGATCTATTTATCGATGGGCGCGGCGTCGGCGATATTTCCGCTACGGTGATTGCCGATCGGCAAAAACTCTCCGATGACGGGGTGATTGTCCTCGCCCTGGCGATTTCGCGTAAACATCGGAAGATCATCGCTGGACCCGATGTGCAAACCCGGGGCTTTGTCTTCATCAAGGAAAATGACAGCATCGTCAATGAACTGGGGAAAATTCTCGTGGAAACGGTGGAAAATCATCTGGAGCTCGCCACCTTTAATAAGGAGGTCTGCGTGGATGAAATCTCTGATCGCGTCAGCAAATTCGTCCGTCGCATCACGCGCAAACAACCGATGATTCTCCCGTTGATTAGCGAAGTCCCCTAGAAGTTTTTGGAAAAGCAAAAAAATAGTCGAGAAAAGCGATTTTCTCGGCTTTTTTCTTTGAAGATTTTCCTGCATCTCCCCTTTAAAACAAGCGCATTGTTAATGTATAATAAAATATACTATGCAAAGGTATGGTGCATTTTTCTGATGATTGGACAAACGGTAAATAAGAAACCGCAGATTACGATGGGCAACCGCGTCCAGATTCCTTTGGGGATTATGTTGACCTTGCTCGGGCTCATCGGTCTTTTGAATCGCTGGCTTGGCGCTTATATGACTTATATCATCGCCTATCTTTTTGGTATTCTCTATTTCATCGTCTATTTGCTGTTGATGTTCTGGGGAGTTAATTTTGTCTTTGCCGCGGAACCCAAACCCCGCGATCGCAATGCGAAGCGCCGGCTGAATCTGACCTTAATTGGTTTTTTGCTTTTTATGCTCGGGCTTTTAATGCTCGCTTCGCATTTCTACTTGCAAGGGGTTAACATCGAATTTCCTCTAAAAACGCAGGAGCTCCATCCTTACCGCATCAGCGTGATGGGAACTTTAGGGGAATCCTTAAAGACTCCCTTAAAACTCTTCGGCAGTGAGGATGCTTTTTTAGGGGGAGGAATCATCGGCGATTTCTTTTATACGCTGGCGACCCAAGTGGTTGGAAACATCGGCACATATCTAGTCATCGGTTTATTTTTTCTTTTAGGCACGCTGTTTACTTTCTCCCGTCTCTTCAGTGGTTTATTTAAAAACTTGGTCGGAAAACATGCGGATTGGAAGACGCGAAGAAGATTTTTCCAAAGCGCGTCCTCGCTCGAACATGAAGGGGATAACTATACACCCCCCGAGCCGATCAATCGTCCCGTGACTCCAGCCGAGCGCCTTTATCGCCAAGGTCCGATGGCCAGTCTTTCAATGCCTTCATCGGGATTGAGAAAGGCGGTTTATTTCGATCGCGAACCCACTCCGAAAGTGGAAACTCCTGTTTTGGAACCGGTCGAGGCGGAAGAAGCCGTCACGCCCGTAGCGAGTGTCCCGACCTTTGATCCTTATGCCCCACCGACGACGACTTTTACGGAAACCCCGATTATTCAAGAAACTCCCGCCGCTTTCACCTTACCGCGTCCCCAACCGACGCCTCCAGTCACCCCGCCGCCACCCCCAATGCCAACTCCGAGTTCGCATCTTACGAAACCACAACCTTCTATGGGAGCAACTGCGCAAGTGCCCTCGCAACCGGAGCGAGTTGATGTGACCGCCAAACCAATTCTTACGCATCCGGAAGTGAAAGCGGAAAAGAAGGTAACTTCTCCTAGTCGGCAAGCAAAGCGTTATGTCTATCCCGATTTGAGTCTCTTAGAAGATTACGCTACCGCCGGGACCGATAAGAAAAACGAACAATTAGCGCTTGAACGCACCGATTTAATCAACCAAACCTTTGAGGATTTTGGGGTTGGAGCGCGCGTGGTTTCCTATACGATTGGCCCTGCGGTCACCCAATATGATATCTTGACCAATCGCGATGTCTCCGTCAGCAGTGTCAGCAAGATCATCGACGATATCTCGGTCCGTTTAGGGGGGATTCAAGCTCGTTTTTCCACTCTAGTTGAAGGGAAAACCACCTCGGGATTAGAGATTCCTAACTATAAAACTTCGACGGTCGGCTTTAAAGATTGTATTGGCCAACTCCCCTCACCAGATAGTTATAAAAAGAAGATGCTCGTCCCCTTTGGCAAAAGCATCGCCGGACAAGTTGTCTTCGCCCCATTAAATGAATTTCCCCACTTACTCGTCGCCGGTTCGACTGGTTCGGGGAAATCGATTTTCATGCATTCATTGCTGATGACTTTGATCATGAGAAATACGGTGGAAGAATTAAAGTTGATGATCATCGACCCCAAACGTGTCGAGATGAGTCGGTATCGCGATTTACCTCATCTTTTGTGCCCGATTATCACCAAGTATGAAGAAGCGCAAGTCGCCCTCAATCGCCTCGCTGATGAAATGGAAGCCCGTTATGATCGGTTTGAACAAAGCGGTACGAGTAACATCAAGCAATATAACGAACTGATGGAAGAAGAACATCAGCCGATCATGCCGACGATCGTGGTGATTATCGATGAATATGCCGACCTAGTTGAAGGGGCCAAAGATATTGCAACTCCAGTCGTGCGCATCGCCCAAAAATCGCGGGCAGCCGGGATTCATTTAATCATTTCCACCCAAAGACCTTCGGTCAACGTGATCACGGGAACGATTAAAGCTAACTTGCCGACGCGCGTGGCTTTGATGGTCGCTTCCGCGGTCGATAGCGGTACGATCTTAGGGATGGGGGGCGCTGAAACCCTCCTCGGTAACGGCGATATGCTGGTCTCCTGTGTTTTGGTCTCGCGTCAAGGCGTGACCCGCGTCCAAGGAGCCTATGTCGATAATAAGGAAATTCGCCGCGTAGTGAAGTTCCTCGCGGATAATTACGAAAGCGACTATCATCCGAACTTCATCGACTTAGAAGAAAAACCCCTTGGAGCGAGTCCGTCGGGCAATGAAGCCTTAAGCGATGAGCGCTACCCCGAGGTCAAAGCCTGGGTGATGACGCAAGATTTCACTTCGATTAATAAGATTATGCAAGCCTTTAATTTCGGTTTCACCCGCGCCAGCCGCATCTTTACCATGTTACAAAATGAGGAAGTAATCGAAGCCAGCGATGCTTACAACACCTCCTCCCGCGGTTGTAAAGTCTTACAAAAAGAAGCGATGTCGGCTGCGGAACAAGCGATGTTTGACAATCAATATTGAGGATGATTATGGCATTAGGTATCGATATCGTTGAAATTTCCCGCTTTAAGGACAAGGAGCATTTAGTCCCGCGCCTGCTTTCGCCAAGCGAGCAAAAACTCTACTGCGAACGGGCGAATAAGTTAGAATTTCTCGCCGGGAGATTTGCCGCCAAAGAAGCTTTTTTAAAAGCCTTAAAAAAAGGTCTTGGGGCGATTCCTTTAACCGCCATTTCGATTCTTAACAATGAAGATGGCGTTCCGGTTCTTTATTATCAAGATCAGCAATACGAAGTCTCGATTGCCCACGATGGCGCATACGCGGTAGCGGTTGTCCATCTAGAAAGTAAGGATAGATGATGAATCAAGCGATGATCAGCGCGAAGCTTTTCGCCCCCGATTTAATTAAAGCCCTAATTTACACCAAGACCGCTAAGGAAGATAATCCGGAGTTTGTCCTGATTATCGATCACAAAGAGCGCCATCTTTTACCAGTGAAAAAAATCGCCTTCCAATTCGGCACGAATATTTATGATTTACAACTTCCCTTTCCGCTTACTCTAGGGCGCGATTATCAATTGGTGACCACCCATTATGGGAAGGTCAGCCTCGACGTAAGCCTGGCGACGACTTTTCCTAATTTCGATGAGGAATTCTTCTATGAGGGCGATGATTTAGGCGCGGTTTATACGAAAAATAAGACGACCTTTACTTTGTGGGCCCCCTTAGCTTCTCAAGTTTATTTAAAATTAAACGACAAGAAAAAAGTCTCCTATCATCCGATGGAACGCGAGGAAAAGGGCATTTATCGCCTCAGCATCGCCGCCGATCTCGATGGGGTGAGTTATCTATATGTGATCACCAATAACGGGATTACCTCGGAAGTCCCTGACCCGTATGCCAAAGCCACCTTGAACAATATGAAAGCTAGTGTGGTCTACAATCCTAATAAAGTAAAAATCTCCTTAAATGCCAGCAAACTCCCTCCGTTTAAGCAGATGACGGATGCGATTATCTATGAGACCTCCATCCGCGATATGACCAGTGATAAAACTACCGATATCGTCCACAAAGGTCTTTATTTAGGGATGATTGAAAAGGGGCGAACTTCCCGTTGTGGCCATCCCGCGGGTTTTGACTACATTGCTCGTCTAGGGATTACGCATTTGCAACTAATGCCTGTGTTAGATTTTGTCACTCTGGATGAAGACCAGCCCTTTGCTAGTTATAACTGGGGGTATGATCCCGGCCAATATTTCGTCCCCGAAGGGGCTTATGCGAGCGATTTAGACGATCCCTACAGCCGGATTCGCGATTTTAAAAAACTCGTGGCCGCTTATCACCGCATCGGCATCCGCATCACGCTTGATGTCGTCTATAACCACGTCTATGATGCGCATTTCTCCATCCTTGAACAAGTCGTGCCCAATTACTATTTCCGCCTTACTCCAAGTGGAAAAAAGGCCGAAGGAACCGGATGTGGTAACGAAGTTGCCAGCGAGCGCCCAATGGTGCGAAAATTAATCGTCGATTCGGTCATTTACTGGGTGGAAGAATATGGAATCGATGGCTTCCGCTTTGATTTGATGGGCGTAATGGATTTGGTCACGATGCAGCAAATTGAAGCGGCATTACGGAAGCGCAAACCCGAGATTCTCTTATACGGGGAAGGCTGGAATATGGGGATGCTCCCCGAAGCGGAAAAAGCTAGTCATGATAATGCGGACAAACTGCCGACTTATGCCTTCTTTAACGATAGTTTCCGCGATATCGTCAAAGGCCCGACCGCCGATCAGGATTTAAGTAAACGCGGTTATCTTCTCGGCAATCCCGATTACCGCCTCGGGTTTAAATTCGCCTATCTTGGCAGTGCGCTGGATTTGATTTTCCCACGTCGTTTTGCCAGCCCGCGGCAATCGATCAACTATGTTGAATGTCACGATAATGCGACGTTGATCGATAAACTGCAAATTGCCAATAGTTTAGAAAGCGAGAGCATGCACTTAAAGCGCTTAAAGTTAAACAATGCGGTGACCATGCTCGCTTTTGGCATTCCCTTCTTTCATCGCGGGCAGGAGATTGGCGTTTCCAAATTCGGCGATACCAATTCCTATCGCAGTGGCGATCGCGTCAATCAATTCGCCTATGTACTTTTAGAAAACCGATCCGAGATGGTCGATTATTTCATCTCGCTGACCAAACTGCGAAAAGACTGTCCTTTTTTAAGGGAAGATGACCCCGACATCATCGAAAAGATGATTGAATATGAGGATTTACCCGAAGGTGGGCTCTTGATTGATTATGTCAATCTCCCTCAAAAATGTCTCTACCGCACCTTCAAAGTCTTCATCAACATCGCCAATAAGACGATTTTTTATGAATTACCCGATTATGAGAAAGTCATTTTCAATAATGCGGGTTATGTCGAAGCCAAAGGGGTGACTTATAACAAAAACTTGATGATCCCGCCGCTTTCACTCATCATTGTCGGGCTGCGGGCGGATGATTTTGGGGCGGCGGACCTCGATACGAAAAATTCCTAAACTCGCTATGTATCATTTATTATATCGAGAGTGAGGATAGATGACATGGCAATTTGTGTCCAACTCATCGGTTACTTAGGGGCTAAAACCAATAGCCTAACCCGCGAAGTAACTGTGCCGCGTTTTCACGAAACGGGATTACGCGAGCAACACTTGGATACGTTTCGGCTCGTCAGCTGGAACTATCGCCCCAGCGCCCTGCTTTATCAGGCAAAGGAAAAGTCCCAAGTAGCCATTTCGGGACGGCTGGAAAATGATGAGACCGGTCGACCGATTATCATCGTCGAACAAGTCGCCGTCCTGCATGAGAGCGATTGACCTATTGGTAAAAAATGCAAGGAGAAGAAGATGTTTAAATATTTATGCGTGATTCTCAAAGTCGGATATTACATCATTTGGTGTTATTTTTCGTTCATGCGCAAATACGCCAAACATCCCGAAAAGTATCCTTTAAATGAACGATGGCGCCGTTATCAAAAGTTAGTCAGGAAAATTCTCTGGGCGTTTAATGTGCGCCTCGAAGTAAAAAATCTCCATCTGATTCAAACGCGCGCTCCGCAATTTATCGTCGGCAATCACCTCTCGATGATGGACCCGTTAATCTTAATCGCCATCTCGCAAAAACCCCTTGTTTTTGTCGCCAAAAAAGAAACGGCGAAATTTCCCTTTATCGGTAAAGCCCTGATGGGCTTAGATGGGCTTTTTTTAGAGCGAAGAGCCCTGAAACAAGAGGTGAAAATCATGCTCCAAGTCCGGGCTTTTATCGCTGAGGAAAAACGCACGGTGGTGATGTTTCCCGAAGGGACAAGAAGCAAGTCCTTTCATCTTCCCGTCGCTACTTTCAAACCGGGAAGTTTTAAATATGCCCTAGAAACCGAAACCCCGATTGTCCCTTTTGCCAGCGTCGGTCAACAATTTATTTTAAGCGGTAAATTAAATTGGAAATCCCATCCGGTTTTCGTAAAATTCGCCAACCCAATCACTTTTAAAAAAGGCGAAATCGATACGATTAAAGCTAGTGCTTACTTCCGAGATCAAGTGCAGACTTTAGTCGATGAAACCAAAGAAAAATATTTGCTGACGATGGAGAACTTGCCCTTAAAGAAATTTTCCCGTTGGGCTTTAAATGAATAATTACGCGAGATTGAAGGAGGACCTATGATGCGCATGGTGGAAATCATCGAAAAGAAGCGGTTAGGCCAAGCCCTAACTAGTGCGGAGATCGATTTTTTTATCGAAGGTTATACGAAAGGAAGAATTCCCGACTATCAAGCCAGTGCCCTGCTGATGGCGATTGTCTTTCAGGGGATGAACACCGCGGAAATCGTCGCCTTGACGAAAGCGATGATGTATTCAGGCGAAATCGTCGATTTAAGTGAAATTGCCGGCATTAAAGTCGATAAGCACTCCACGGGCGGGGTCGGCGATAAAACTTCTCTGGTCATCGGTCCTTTAGTCGCTAGTCTTGGGGCCAAGTTAGCCAAGATGTCGGGCCGCGGTTTAGGTCATACAGGCGGCACTCTTGATAAATTAGAGAGTATTCCTGGCCTCTCGATCGATATTGAGATTCCGCGTTTTACTAAGCAAGTCAACGAAATCGGCCTGGCGATTATCGGGCAAACAGGCCAACTGGTTCCCGCGGATAAAAAACTCTACGCGTTGCGCGATGTGACGGCCACGGTGCAGAGCATGCCCTTGATTTCCTCGTCGATTATGTCAAAAAAACTCGCTTCGGGTTCGGATACTATCCTGCTTGATGTCAAGTTTGGCAGTGGGGCTTTCATGAAGACGATTGCTGAGGCCCGTACCTTAGCCCAAACGATGGTGGCTATCGGCCGGGGCTTAAACCGCGATACGAGAGCGATGCTAACCGATATGGATCAGCCCTTAGGTCGGGCCGTGGGCAATATCCTCGAAGTCAAAGAGGCGATTGCGACTTTAAATGGGGGTGGCCCGGCGGATTTTCGCGAGTTATGTCTAACCGCGGTGGCGATTATGCTGGTACAAGCTAAGCTAGTTCCGAGTTTAGAAGAAGGGAAAAAACGCGCGGAAGCCAATCTCCAAAATGGCAAGGCCCTAGCGAAATTTAAAGCAATGGTTCAAGCCCAAGGTGGGCAAGTCGAATACATCGATCATCCAGAGCGTTTTGCCCAAGCGCAGCATCTTGTTCCTGTGCTTGCTCAAGATAGGGGCTATGTGGTCCATATCGACTCTTATGCGATTGGGGTGGCGGGGATGGAACTCGGCGCCGGACGGGCGACCAAAGATGATGCAATCGATTATACCGCGGGAATTATCATCGGTAAAAAAGTCGGTGATCGCGTCGAAATTGGCGAGGTGCTCGCTGAACTTCACACCAATCTTGAGCAAAGTAAAATCGCAGCCGTGGTGAGCAAAGTTCGCAATGCTTATACCTTGGAAAAGAAAAAACCGGCCTTGAAGCCGGTTGTCTATGAAATCATCGCAGGTTAAATTCAATCATTTTTACTTTTACGTAAGGAAGCTAGATCGTTGGATCGCTTCCTTTTTGATAAATTGCGATAGTTTTGATTTAAGACCCGTTCGTATTGGGAACCTTCACTCGGAGTATAAAATTGCAAATCTTTAATCAGATTAGGGAGATATTGAATTTTGGCCCATAAATCGGGACGGTCATAGGGATATTGTTCCTCTGCGCGGACATTAACCGGATTTAATTTGAGATAATCAAGCACATCTAGCGGTTGTTTCCGGACTAGATCGAGGGCTTGATGCAAGGAAGTCCCCGCGGCTTTCGACTTTGGCGAAAGCGCTAAATCACACACGGTAAACGCCAGGGGGTAAAGGGCTTCGGGAAATCCGAGTTGATGCGCGGCTTCAAGCGCGCTCTTACAGCGATCGACAGCCCCGGGATTAGCTAAGCCGATATCTTCATAAGCGGTGACCAGTAAGCGGCGGCGAATCGATTCTAAATCACCGATGGCGATCAATCGGGCGAGATAATATAAACTAGCATCAACATCGGAGCCGCGAATTGCTTTTTGCAAAGCGCTGACCGCATCATAATGGGCATTTTCATCTTGGTCGCCGATAAAATTGGGAACGCGGGCGATACTTTGTAAATCTTCGACATCAATCACGGTCTTTTTCGTTAAACTGAGGACTTCGAGGAAATTTAACGCAAAGCGCAGATCACCCGCGGCGGCTTTTGCCAGCATCTCCTGCGCGGCTTGGGTCATCTTAACCGTTTGATTTAATCCATTGGTCGCAGTTAACGCGCGATTAATGCCGATTAATAATTCTCTTTTATTTAAGGGTTTCACTTCGAGTAAATGGCAACGTGAGCGCAAGGCGGGATTAATCGCGAGATAAGGATTGGCGGTCGTCGCTCCTAAAAGATAGATCGTCCCATCTTCGATATAGGGAAGGAGATAATCTTGTTTTTCTTTGTTTAGCCGATGGGCTTCATCGAGGATTAAAAGAAGAGGTGGATTGACTTTCGCTTCGAAAATTACCGTTTCCAAATCTTTCTTATTCGCGGTCACCGCATTTAACTTGCGATGGCGAATATGGAGTTCATTGGCAAAGGCTTCCGCAATCGTGGTTTTACCCGCACCACTAGGACCATAAAAGATGATGGAAACCAGTAAACCTCGCTCCTTGGCCGCCGTTAAAAAACCATGTTCACCAACTAAGTGTTCTTGGCCGATGACTTCGTGAAGAAATTTCGGTCGCATTCGATAGGCAAGTGGGGCTAACATCGTCATCCTCCCAATCTTTTAGATTTTATCTCTCGATAAAATTATTATAATATAAAAGAGATGCGGATACTTGTGCAAGTCGTCAAAAGCGCGGAAGTACGCGCCCAGGATGAACGATTAGGAAAAATCAATCGCGGGTATTTATTACTCGTTGGTTTTACCCATGGCGATCATCTCCCTTTGGTGAAGAAAATGGCCGAAAAAGTTCTTTCTCTCCGGATTTTTCCTGATGAAAAAGGACAGACGAATAAAAGTATTTATGATGTTCAAGGCGAGATTTTATCCGTCTCTCAATTCACCTTATACGGTTCGGTTAAAAACGGTAGAAGGCCTTCGTTTACAAATTCCTTACCAGGGAGTGAAGCGGCGAAATTATATGAGGCATTCAATCGATATCTTCGGGAACTTTACGGCCCGATTCAAACAGGGCGATTCAGCGCCGATATGGAAGTTGAGTTGATCAATGATGGACCATTTACCATCCTGCTCGATTCGGAGGAACTCTATGGCTAAAAAGGTGATGCTCGGGGTTTCGGGTGGCGTTGATTCGGCGGTCAGTGCCTATCTTTTAAAGCAAGAAGGTTATCAAGTGACCGGAGCGTTTATGCGCAATTGGGATTCTTTAGCTAATGCGGATATCCGCGGCAACCCGACGCTTGAAGATCATCAATGCAGTCAGGAGATGGATTATCAGGATGCGGTTGCTGTCGCTAAAAAACTCAATATCCCCTTACTCCGCGTTGATTTTATCAAAGAATACTGGGATGAAGTTTTTCTTGTCGCCTTAAAGGAATATCAGTTAGGTAAAACCCCAAATCCCGATGTTTTTTGCAATAAAAACATCAAGTTTAAATATTTCTTTGACTTTGCTAAAGAACACGGATTCGATTTGATCGCGATGGGACATTACGCGCGTAAAATCTATCGAAATGGTCAATATTATTTACTGAAGGCCAAAGATTTAAATAAAGACCAGAGTTATTTTCTCTCGCAAATTTCCCAGACTCAACTCGCGCGCACCCTCTTTCCCCTCGGTGAAATGGAAAAGCCTGAGGTGAGAAAAATTGCCAATGATCTGGCTTTAGAGGCGGTGATGAACAAGAAAGACTCCACGGGCATTTGCTTTATTGGCGAACGCGATTTCCGCGCTTTTTTACAAAATTATCTTCCTGTCCATAAAGGGAAAATCATCGATATCGATACGGGCATGGAAGTCGGTGAACACGAAGGGGTGGTTTTCTATACCATCGGTCAAAGAAAAGGCTTAGGGATTGGTGGTATCGCCGAATATCAAGGCGACCATCGATTCTTTGTAGTCAAGAAAGATCTAGCCACCAATACTTTATATGTTGCTAATGGTGAAAATCATCCGCGTTTGTATTCTATCGGCGTCGAAATTGATACTTTAAACTGGATTAGCGCTCCGCCCGAAGTCGGGAAAGTCTATCAAGCCAAATTCCGTTACCGCCAACCTGATCAAATCGTCAAAGTTAAGGAATTAACTCCCGATAAATTAGTTCTAGAATTTAAACAGCCAATTAAGGCGATTACCCCAGGACAAGCGGCCGTCCTTTACCATGGTGATATCTGTTTAGGTGGGGGGATTATCGTCGCCGGCCTCACTGAATAACTAGGCAATTTTTCGCCTTGATGCTATAATGCAAATGCAAAACGTAATCGAGACGAACGAACACGTGGATCTTGGAGAAAGAACGGGGTTGATGAAACCGTTTGATCGCGTCAAGGAGCCCCTCGATTGTGGAACTAATCATTCCCGTACCTGGCGTTAACGGATAAATAAGGGCATTGGACAACAATGAATAAGGATGGTACCGCGGACATTTCGTTCCTTAACCAGGTACTTTTTTATTTTTTGGAGGTAATTTTATGAAACATTGGACCAGTGATCAAATTCGCGCAACATGGATTAGATTTTTCCAAGGAAAAGATCACCTACTCGAACCAGGTTCATCGCTCATTCCCCATGATGATCCGAGTTTATTATTTGTCAACTCCGGGGTCGCAGCGTTAAAGCGCTATTTTGATGGTTCGGTTACTCCCCCTCATCGTCGGATTGTCAACATCCAAAAATCAATTCGGACTAATGATATCGAAAATGTCGGAAATACCGCTCGGCATCACACTTTCTTTGAGATGCTTGGCAATTTCTCCATCGGCGATTATTTCCGCGCAAGTGCGATTGATTTCGCTTTTGAAATTTTGACTAGTTCCGCATACTTTGGACTAGAAAAAGACAAATTATATTTCACCTATCATCCCGATGATTTCGAAACGCGCTCGCAGTGGAAAAAATGCGGGGTCAAAGAAGATCATCTAATTCCGCTCGAAGGCAACTTCTGGGAAATTGGGCAAGGACCTTGTGGGCCCAATACCGAAGTCTTTTATGACCGCGGGCCTGATTATGATCCAACTCACCAAGGGGTTCGCCTCTTACAAGAAGAAATCGATAATGAGCGCTACATTGAGATTTGGGGCATTGTCTTCTCGCAATTTAATGCCGTGCCTGATAAGAAACGCGCAGAATACGAAGAACTCCCATATAAAAACATCGATACTGGCGCTGGTTTGGAGCGCTTGGCCTGCATCTTACAAAAGACGGAAACGAACTTCGAAACCGATTTATTCTTCCCGATTATCCAAAAGACGATGAGTTTATGCGCGGTTCCTTATCAGGGGGAACATCAACGCGCTTATCGGGTAATCGCCGACCATATTCGCGCGGTCACTTTCGCTTTAAGCGATGGGGCGAACTTTGCCAATGAAGGAAGGGGTTATGTGCTAAGAAGGCTTTTGCGTCGGGCGATGCGTTATGGGAAAACCTTAGGCATTGAAGGTCTGTTTTTAAGTGAACTAGTTCCCACGGTTGTGGCCATTATGCAAAACTTCTACCCGGAGTTAGGCGCTAAAGCACCAATGATAATCAAAAAGATTAAAGCCGAAGAAGAGCGCTTCTTAAAAACCTTGCATAGCGGCGAAAAAATTCTGCTTAAACTGCTGGAGACCGCGAAAGATGTGCTTCCTGGTGAAGAAGTCTTTAAACTTTATGATACATATGGTTTTCCCGTCGAATTAACGAAAGAAATCGCCACCGAACACGGAGTTAGCATCGATGAACAAGAATTCTTAATCCGGTTAGAGTTCCAAAAAGAGCGCGCAAGAAAAGCGCGGAAAGATGCTGAATCAATGGCAACCCAATCCCCTGATCTGATGGATTACCAAGGACAATCGCTCTTTGATGATCAATGTCTAAAGCCACTGACGAGCAAGGTGATCGCTCTGTTTAAAGATGGTATTAGAGTTAAATCGTTACAAGAAGAGGGCGAAGTCATCTTAGACAAGACGAATTTCTATGCCGAATCGGGAGGACAAATCTTCGACACGGGGACCTTGACCAATGAAAACTGCGAAGCCGAGGTAATCGATGTCCAAAAAGCTCCTAATGGTCAACATCTACATAAAGTAATGATCAACTTTGGTCAACTTCATGTCGGCGATGAAGTCGTCGCCACGATCGATGAAAAAGCTCGGATAGCGACGATGCGCAATCACAGCGCGACCCACTTGCTCGACCAAGTCTTAAGCGATGTCTTAGGCGTGGAAGTGCAACAAATGGGCTCTTTTGTCGATGCGGAACATCTGCGTTTTGACTTTAATTATCATCAAGCCTTAAGTAAAGAAACCTTGGCCGAAGTCGAGCGACGGGTAAATGAAAAAATCAGTGCTGATCTAATAAATAATACCTTAGTTCTCCCAAAAGAAGCAGCCTTAAAACGCGGTGCAAAAGCGCTTTTTCAAGAAAAGTATGGGGAGACCGTGCGCGTGGTTGAATTCGGCGATTTCTCCAAAGAATTCTGCGGTGGCACCCACGTGAAAAGCACTGCCGAAATCGGGGTGTTCGTCATCGAATCGGAACGCTCGATTGCCAGTGGAGTCCGCCGGATTGAGGCCTGTAGTTCGCTTCGGGCTTATGAAGTGCTCAAGCATCGGGAAAACATCCTCAATGATGTCACCGGTTTAATCAAAGCTGGTTCCTATCAGGAGGTCTTAACTAACTTGAAAGTCAAAGAAGAAGAAAAACGGCAGTTAAAGGAACAAAATCGTGCATTAAGCGAACGACTGGCTTCCTATCAAGCCAAAGAAATGACAGCACTTTTTCAAAAAGAAAAGGACATTCATCTCTTAGTTGCCTATTTGAAGAAGACGAATCGTGAAGCTTTAGTGAAAATTATCGACGTTTTAAAAACCGTTCATCGCGATGGGGTCGTCGTCTTAATCGGCGAAGATGAAGGAAAATACCCCCTGGTGACCGCGGTTGCTGAAGGGGCCCAAAAACAAGGTTTTCACGCCGGGAAGATTGTTAAACTCATCTCTAGTAAACTTCAAGGCTCAGGTGGAGGACGCGGAGACTTCGCTCAAGGCGAAGGGAAAACCACTCCGCAAATCCGTGAATTAACCGCATTAATACTAGGATAATCACCATATGGGAAAAATACTTGCACTCGATTTAGGCACGAAAACGCTGGGAGTGGCGATTACTGATAAAGAACAAAAGTTTATCTTTGGTCGCCCCACAATTCGCTTTCAAGTCGGCGCTGAACAAAGTGCGCTTCATCAACTCTTAACCATCATCGAGAGTGAAAAACCAGTTTTAGTCATCTTTGGTCACCCCCTTCATCTCGATGGTCGGGCTGGGGAACGAGTGGAAAGTGTACTTCGCTTTAGTGAAAAACTCCAAAATGCTTGTCCAGAACTAGAAATTACTTATATCGATGAACGCTTAACGACCTTTGAAGCCCAAGCGAGAATGCGCGCGGAAGGTCTCCCTTTGGCGAAACAAGAAGAATTAGTCGATCAATACGCGGCGAAAATCATTTTAGAAAATTACCTCTTGCGAATTAAGGAGAATAATTATGAGTAAACCAAAAAATACCATTTTAGATGAAGACTTCCTTGAGATTACCGATGAACTTGGTAACGTCTATCGTTACGAGATTTTACTGACTTACGAGCACGAAGGTAGCGGGGTGAGTTATGTCCTCTTTTTCGATCCGGAAACCCCCGAAGAAATCCTTGTAGCGCGCTACTATGAAGACGGACATCTCGAAGACGATTTAACCGAAGAAGAGTACGCTGAGGCGGAAGAGGTCTTAAACGCCTTCGAAACCGAAGAAGACGAAGAAAATGCATAAAGTGATTATTTAGTAGTTTAAAAGTAATTAAATAGTAGTTATTTTATATTAGTTGCCTGTTTTTTAATGTTGAACTAATTTTGAAAACGTAATTACTAATCAAAAAGGAGAGCGAAAACTCTCTTTTTCGCTCGGGACATTTCAAGTTTTAAAGAAAGATAATCAGGCCGAAAACCGCAGCGATTAAAATGAAGATAATTGGACTTAGAGTTTTCTTTTTCAGTTTCCAGTAACCAAAATATAACACCGCTAAATCGATGGTTAGCACAATGTTCACCCGGTTAATTTCACCCGAGAAAATTTTAGGACCGATAATATTTTTGAGCAAAAGAGTAATTCCCGCTGCAAAGATTAACCCGATGACCATCGGACGAATGCCTTTTAAACCTGCTTTGATCAAACGATTTTCTAGTAATTTCGCACTTTTATAGGCGATTAGGGATAGGATGATAAACGAAGGGAGCACGACTCCGGTAGTTGTGACAATCGCCCCTAAAATACCCACTTGATGATAGCCGATAAAAGTCGCCATATTAATCGCAAATGGACCTGGTGTCGACTCGGAAATCGCTAAGAAGTTAATCATCTCGGTATATGTCATTAATCCGCGTCCAACAATCTCGGTTTCCATTAAGGGAATCATCGCGTAACCGCCACCAAATGTGAAGAGACCAATCTTGAAGAAAGTGAAGAAAAGTTCGAGGAGAAGTAGTAGAGTTTTCATTTGATCCTTCCTCTTTTTTCAATGTTCATCAATCCGAATAAGACAAGACCAAGAACAAAACCAATGATGATGAAATAGATGGAGGAAATTCGCCATTCTAGCAGGGAAAAAAGAACTTGTAAACCGATGATCATCAAGATCGAAGCGATATTATAAACATTGCGTTCTAATTGCCGACATAACTTAATGCCGGCGCTGATAATCAGAATGCTGACGCCCACTTGAATTCCTCGAAAAGCGGCTTTAACCCATTTTAACGCGATGAATTGATCATAAAAAATGGCGATTAAAATAATGATTATCAAAGATGGTAATGCTAGTCCCAGTGTGGCAAAAAGAGCCCCAGGCAATCTTGCGACTTTATAACCGACATAGGTCGCGGCATTCACCGAGACTGGGCCTGGGGTCGATTCGGCGATGATAAATAAATCTAAAGCTTCACGATGATGCAAAAAACGCTTTTTATGGACGACCTCTTCCTCGATGAGCGGAATCATCGCATACCCGCCGCCGAACGTAAAAAGACCAATCTTGAAGAAGGTGATAAATAAGTCCCATAAAGCGCGGATTTTTCTCATATTGACCTCGAGATTTATTATAGAGAATAACTAGTCATAAAACTAGTCCGAGCCATGAAATAATCCGCGTTCTCCAAGCGAAAACTAGGTTTGTATAGCAATAATTAAACGAAGTTGCTATAATATGCCCGAAGTAAAAGAGGTAGATAAAATTATGGTCCACAAATATTTCTTAACCAAAGAAGGCATGGCGAAACTCCAAGCCGAATTAGAAAATTTAATCAATGTCCAACGCCCATTAGTTTTACAGGAATTAGAAACGGCGCGCGCTCAAGGCGACTTAAGCGAAAACGCCGATTACGATGCCGCTCGTTCTCATCAAGCGGAGATTGAATCGCGGATTAAACAAGTGGAAAATGCGATTGCTAATGCGGAATTAGTCGATGCGGCCACCACCGCTGAACGCGTGGCCTTAGGGACGAAAGTCGTCTATCGCGACTTGAGTTTAAATGAAGAATTTGAATACCAATTGGTCGGTTCAATTGAAGCCAATCCTTTAACGGGCTCAATCTCGATTAATTCTCCAGTTGGCGAAGCGATGATGGGGGCTAAAGTCGGCGATGTGCGCAAAGTCAAAGCTCGCGTTCCCTACGAAATCGAAATTATTAAAATTGCGATTTAATTAAAACCAAAACAATACGAAAAATCCTCCTTTTGACTACGTAGTTAATAGGAGGTTTTTTTATGACAAAATTAATTATTGCCGCTTTAATCGCCACGGTGATTTTAATCTTTGCCTTTACCCAAATTGACCCCAAAACTACTCCGGCGAACAATGACTCGCGGATTTCGTTAGTCGATGAGAGCAAAGTTACCGTCACCGTCACGGGACAAGTCACGCGGCCTGGGACTTTTTCTTTGGAAAAAGGCGCGACTTTTGCGGAGATGATTACCGCGGCCGGAGGGCTGACTCCCAAAGCCGATGAACGCGCTTTTATCCTCTCCACTGCTTTAAAAAACGGGATGACTTACTTTATTGCTTCTCTTTATGATGAAAATGATATTTGCAATGATTATCCGTTAGCGAAAGTCAACATCAACACTGCGGATAAAGATCAGTTAATGAGCGTCAATGGGATTGGTTCAACCATCGCCAGTGCAATCATCACTTATCGGGAAAATAAGGGGCTTTTTACCTATTTAGAAGAAGTGATGAATGTCACTGGAATTGGTAATGCGACTTTTGAAAAGATTAAAAATAGCATCATTATTCAATGAGCCTGTTCCTTGGCGTTACTCTCATCATCGCCTGTCTTTATCTATTTAAAGGTGGCTTCGCCCTGCTTTTTGTCGTCGGGATTCTCCTGTTTACTTTTTGGAAAAAACCGGCATCATATCAGAAGATTATTTTGTTATCACTCTTTTTTGTGGCCATCTTTTTTTTGCGTATTTATCTTTTAAGTAGGGGAACGGGCCTTCCCAAGCTCGGGCTAGTTTTCGCCCGTGGTAATCATTATTATCTGCTTTTAACCTTCAAAGGGAGATTTTATGTTTCCGCCGCCTCACATCGTTATGAAGTGGGCGATATCCTTGCGTTTAACGGGAGCGATGCCGTGCATAAATTTTATACTTATGAACAGCAATTTGATTTTGGTGGTTATCTGCAAAACCGCGGCGTCTATCGCAGTCTCCATCTTACAAATATCGAATATGTGTGGTGCAATCCCCTGCGGATTACCCAGATCAAAACTCAATTATTAAATGCCTATTCTGGTTCAACGCGGGAATTATTAAACGCCCTAGTTTTTCATCAACGCGAAGCCGATTCACGGCTTTTTCAAAAGTTCGCCAGTTTGGAGCTCGCCTATCTTTTTGGGGCGTCGGGCTTGCATCTTAATGCCTTAATTCGCCTGATGCGGAAACTATTAAGGCGCTACATCAAACAAGAAGCAGTAATTCTCTTTTTGGGAACGATTCTTCCTTTGACGTTATTATCCCTGCTTTTACCAAATCACTTTGCTATCTATCGCATCGGGGGAATTGCGATTTTACAATTGCTTAATCAAAGGTACTTCAAAGGCAACCTTTCTTATTTGTCGCGCTTGAGTATAGCGGCGTTTATCTTCTTATTCATCAATCCGTTTTATGCCTTTCAACCAGCCTTTTATCTAAGTTTCGGCCTGCTTTTTGCCCTATCTCTAACCCGTAGTTTAACCAAGGGAAAGAAGAAAATTATCAAGTTATTGCTCGGGGGAGTTTTCGCATATCTATTCATGCTCCCGTATGTTTTATCAAAATCCTATCAGTTGCATTTTCTCACTCCGGTTTTGACTTTGATTCTTGGTCCCTTATTAAGTGCGACCTATCTTTTGGGGCTTCTCACTTTCATCTTTCCATTTTTGATTCCCGTTCTCAATTGGTTGACTAAAGCTTTATTTCTCCTTCTCGACCTCTTGATTAAATTCGATCTCAAAGTAATTTTTGGAAAGCCCTCCAAGGTGTGGATTATCCTGTTTTATCTTTTGCTCTTTCTGACTCTTTATGCGGTATTTGTCCGGCATCGACCCTTAAAAACGATGGGATTAATCGGATTAATTTTGCTGGTTGTGCCCTTCCAAAAGAAGATTACGCACCTTGGCACAGAGGCGATTTATTTTATCAATGTCGGCCAAGGCGATGCGATTTTAGTTCGTCATGAGCGAAAAACGATTTTAATCGATACTGGCGGAACGCGATATCGCGATTTAGCCCTTGAAACTTTGATACCCTTTTTTTATTCGTTACAAATCACCGCATTGGATGCGGTTTGGATTACTCATGATGATTATGATCACTCCGGCGCTTTAGCAAGTCTTGCACAACATTTCCCGATTGGCAGTATTTTATCTGATGAACGCGTCTATGATTTTGGCGATCTGCAGATGCAAAATTTAAATTATCAATTCCGCGATCAATTTCATGACGAAAATGATCGTTCGGCCGTGTTATATTTTCCTCTCATGGGGAAAAACTTTCTTCTCATGGGGGATGCTTCAAGTCAGGTCGAAGAACATCTCCTAGTCAATTACCCAGCTTTAGCGGTCGATGTTTTAAAACTCGGTCATCATGGTTCGGCGACTTCCTCGAGTTATGCCTTTTTGCAAAGTTTTACTCCGGAGTTAGCGATTATCTCCGTGGGGAAAAATAATTATGGTCATCCAAGCGAGCAGGTCTTAAACCGCTTAGATGAATTGCAAATCCCCTACTTGCGCACTGATGAAGTCGGGACAATAACGCTCACGGGAATCGGGAATGTTTGCTATAATAAAACCAGTCAGAAATGGTTATGATTTATCTCTATTTTGGTAAGCAAGCCGCCTTAGTCAAGCGGATGATGGAGAAGACCGCCGATGCGATCATCAAAACTCGCAATGAATTTAATTTTGCCACCTACGCGGCGACGCAAACTCCGATTCAAGAGATTATCGCCGAAGCGGAGCAGATGCCGTTTATGAGTGAAAAAAGAGTGATTTTAGTCGAAGATGCTTACTTTTTTGGCAGTAGTCGTCGCAAAGAAAGTATCGAACGGCTTCAAGATTATGATAAGCTCCAGGAATACCTCCAAAATCCCAACCCAGATACGACTTTAATCTTCGGGGTGTTCGATGAAAAACTAGCTAAGAAAAATCGCGAATTAGACCTGATTAAAGCCATTGGAGAGATCAAAGAAATCCAAGACGTCAGTCCTTCTCAGTGGCCAGAATTTGCGAAGAACACCTTCGCTAGAAGAAATATCCCAATCAGTGATGAAGCCTTAGAAGAACTGCTCAAACGGATTGAAAATGATGTGATGCTCTTCTTTAATGAAGTCGATAAATTGGAATTGCTCGGTCGTCCGGTCAGTTGGCAAGATATCGATTTATTAGTTAATCGCCCGTATGAAGAACGATCGTATTTACTGACGAATGCGGTTTTAGCGAAAAACCTCACGGATACCTTGACCATTTATTACGATTTGCTCGCATCTGGGCAAGAACCGATTACTTTAATCGGCATGCTGGCGAATCAATTTCGCATCTATTCCCAAGTCTTCATCCTCGAGCAACAAGGTCTTAGTCAAAAAGAGATGGCTTCAACCTTAGGGATTCATGAATACCGGGTGAAATTAGCGGGCCAAATGCGGCGGAAGATGTCATTAGAAGATGTGCTTGAGCTTTTAGAACAACTCCATCAACTCGATTATCAGATTAAATCTAACCGGATCGATCGCTTCTATGCCTTGGAGTTATTCTTAGTCGATTATTGTTTGAAACGATAAAAAAAGCAGCTGTCGACCAGCTGCTTGATTCATCTCAATGACTATCGATTAAGCGAGGGAATTGACCAGACGGTCTAATTCGCGTTTTTGTCGCGCCGCAGTTTTGCGATGTTGAATTCCTTTGACCACGGATTTATCAATTAAGGACGCTGCCGCTTTATTTAAAACGACCGCGTCTTCTTTGCGACCTTCTTCAACGGCGAGCCGCACTTTTTTAATCGCGGTCCGCATTTGCGATTTGAAACTCGCATTGCGTTGCCGGGCTTTTTCGCTGGTGCCGATTCGTTTAATTTGCGATTTGATGTTTGCCATAAATTCACCTCTTTCGATACGGCTTAGATTATAACAAAAAGGTTTGGGACTTACAACGGATAAAAAACGAAGGATTTGCTCATCTAGTTAAAATGGAGGCGCTTACCTTCGGATTTGCCTAAAAACGCTCTTCTCGGAAGGGGAACTTAATTATATAATGAGAATTGAATATAGGAAAATTTGTTAAATTAAACGCGCATGCTTGCCGTTTTTTGCAAATCGGAGGACTCTAAAAATGTCACCTGGTCAACACTTATTTCTGATTATTCATGATTACATTTTTATTTGCTGTGCGCAAAATTAACGCGATTCCCTCTTTATTTCGGGCGTCGCTTTTTTTATTAAATAAGAAAAAAGTCTCACCTTAGCGGTGATGAAAACGCAAGAAAAATAAAGATTTAATCAAAGCTGACCATTCAAAATCTTGGAGGAAATTATGAAAAAACTAAGAGCAACATTATTCTATCTACTTGGGTTTAGCGCCTTACTTTTGCATGCTTGCGGTCGCCCCAGCAGTGATCAGAGCAGTCTAGAAAGCGAAGATCCAGATACGAGCATCATCAGCGAAGATCCAGGGACGAGCACCGTCAGTGAAGATCCAGGGACGAGCACCGTTAGTGAAGAACCCGATTCCAGTAGCGGCGGTGGGAGTAGCGAAAGTAGTAGCGAAATTCCCGATGAACCCTTTGATTTAAATGATTTGATTTTTGCCGAAGTTGATGATGGCTATACCGTTTGCCGTTATGTGGGAAATGCTTCCCAGATTGTCGTCCCTGAGACTCACCAGGGGAAACCAGTCGTCTCTTTGGAAAAATGGGCCTTTTTTAATCGCCAAAACCTCGTGAGTATCACCTTACCCGATAGTCTAATCGACATCGGTGAAGACGCCTTTGCCAATTGTGTCAATTTAAAAACTGTCAATCTCGGTTCAGGGGTGGAAAATATTCGCGTGATGGCTTTTGATAGTTGTACGAGCTTGGAGTCAATCACCTTGCCAGAAAGCCTTACCCATCTAGGAACGGGCGCTTTTGGCAATTGTCCGCGACTGAGCAGCATCAACTTGCCGAATAATATCCAAAGTGTCGCCGCTATGGTTTTTACCAACTCCAAACTAATTCCCTACACTATTTATGAACACGGATTATATCTGGGGAACAGCACCAATCGCCATCTAGTGCTCATCGATGTGCAAGACAGCGTCGGTGCGACTTTAAAAATCCACGAAGAAACGCGTTTAATTGCCGCCTATGCTTGCGAGAGTTCATACAAGCGTCCACGGGGAATCACGAGCATCGAGTTTGGTAGTAAACTCCACACGATTGGAAGTGGGGCCTTTTGCGACTGTGAACAACTGAAAAATTTCACTTTTCCTAGTAGTCTGCGCGCGATTAAAACCATGGCGTTTAGCGGATGTCTGGCATTAGAGAATCTCACCTTAAATGCTGGCTTAACCGAAATTGGTAGCTACGCCTTTGAAAAATGCGTTGGTCTGGACGAAGTCGTGCTCCCCGAAAGCCTTACGACCCTTGGAATGAGTGCTTTCTATCAATGTGATCTCCATTACAATGTCTATGAAAATGGCGATTACCTCGGGACCGCGACCAATGATTATTACGCATTGATAGCAATGGGCTCGACGGCGGCGATTCACCCGGAAACTAGAATGCTGGGGAATGCGTCCATCGCTTTTAACAATAGTTTGACTAGTGTGACGATTCCGCAGTATGTGCGCTACATATTGCCTAACTTATTCTATGGCTGTCATAATTTAACCGAAATCAAAGTGGCGGAAGCAAATCCCTATTTCTCTTCGCCATTAAACGCGACCATCGTGGAAAAAGCGAGCAAAAAACTCCTCTATGGCCTCAATGATGGCTTGATTCCCGATGGCGTGGAAATTATCGGCGCTAGTGCTTTTTACAATCGCTCCTTAAATGAAGGGGTGACAATCCCTAGCAGCGTGAAAACGATTGAAGACAGCGCATTTTCCAATACCAATTTGCCAGCGATTACCATTCCCGATAATGTGACTCGCTTAGGAGCAAATGTTTTTTCTGACTGCCAAAGTTTAACTTCGGTGACTCTGAGTCAAAACATCAAAGTCATCGGTGAATGGACCTTCTCGCGTTGTCGTGAATTACCTAGTATTGACCTTCCCGATGGCGTGACATTGATTAAGGAACGGGCCTTTAATAGTTGTGATTTCCTTGCGAGTGTCAACTTTGGCAATCAGCTCACGCAGATCGCTGATATCGGCTTCCAAATTTGTCCCATGTTAACTAATCTTGTCTTCCCTGAAAGTCTCCGCCTCATCGGCAGTTCCGCCTTTAGTGGCTGCATCAATTTAGGAGCACTTCATATCGGTAAAAATATCGCTTATATAGGGAGTTATGCCTTTGGTAACCCCGGGATTAGCGCGATTACAGTCGATCAAGAAAATAAATATTATGACGCAAGAGAAAACTGCCAAGCGATTATC
The DNA here is from genome assembly GCA_050952725.1 of Bacilli bacterium. GTDB lineage: Bacteria > Bacillota_I > Bacilli_A > RFN20 > CAG-826 > JAQWCH01. The sequence goes on along the minus strand of JBMNLN010000001.1, from coordinate 1,108,312 downwards.
GAAACGAAGACGGACACTTTAATCCTCGGCTGCGATCAGACCTTGCTCCCTAGCACTGTGACCAGGATTGGTCCCGGCGCCTTTATGGGCTGTGGGTTTACGACGTTTACCATTCCCGAAACGATTATTCAAATCGGCAATAATGCTTTTGAACAATGTGAAAACTTAACCCAAGTCACTTTCTCAGGTGATCTAATCACCGAAATCAGTGCGTATTGCTTTGCTTTTTGTTCTTTGTTAAATGAAATTAATTTACCGGCGAATGTGACCAAACTTGGCGGTGGAGCCTTTATGGGAACCGCCTTGACCACTTTCACTATTCCCGAGATGGTCACCGAGATTGGAAATTCACTTTTTAGTAACTGTTTCCAGTTGACTAAAGTGACCTTTGCAGGAAATCTGATCACCGCGATTCCCCGATATTGCTTTGGTGGTTGTCGCGCTCTGACGGAGATCAACATCCCCAGCACGGTAACGGCCATTGGCTATAGTGCTTTTTCCTACTGTGCTTTTACTAGTTTTACCTTGGAAGAAAATGTGACCACGATTGAGGGCTCAGTCTTTTTCTACTGTGATAAATTGACCGAAGTGACGATTACCAGTGAAGAAATTACCGCGATTCCCAGTGATTTCTTCAACGGTTGTAGTGCCTTAACCACGGTTAATCTTCCCAATTCGATTACCGCCTTGGGGGATTGGGCCTTCCGTGAATGCGGACTGACGAGTTTTACCATTCCTGAACAGGTCGTCAGTCTTGGCCAATATCTCTTCTATGGCTGTAACAAATTAACCGCAGTGACCTTTGCAGGGAATCTGCTCGCGGAAATCAGCCAATATTGCTTTTTTAACTGCACCACTTTAAACGATATTACCCTACCAAGTAGCATCACCAAAATTAAGATGGGGGCCTTCTATAAATGCGAAGCGTTAACGAGCATGAACCTTCCGAGTGGGCTGACGACAATTGAAGCCCGGGCGTTCTCTACCTGTAAAAACATCACGGAAATCATCATTCCCTTAAGTGTCACCACGATTGGCGAAAACGCCTTTGTCAGCTGTAATAGCCTCACCATCTATGCTGAAGCCCCGAGTAAACCAGATGGGTGGGCTGCGAATTGGAATAGCAGCTATCGCCCCGTTTATTGGTATAGTGAGACCGAAAACTTAGATGGTCAACATTGGCATTATGTCCATGGTGTCCCCACCGTGTGGGCGTAAGCAATGCTTTCTTGAATGATTTTTTGTTTCGCTTAAATCATAGAATTTTTTTGTTATTGACTGAAAAGAAATAATCTTGGAAACGTTTTTAAAAATCTCCCTTTTAAAGGAGGAAGAAGATGAAGAAAATAAGACCGATGCTATTTTTAATGGCCTTATGTGTCTCGCGCCTCAATTCCTGTGGCTGCTCGCCGCTTGAACGGGAAAGTAGCGAGAGCTTGAGTGAAGATAGCAGCACGAGCCTCAGTGAAAGTATCGACGATAGCAGTAGCGGTGGCAGTAGTGTAAGCGAGCCATCTTCCGAACTTCCCATCGATGAAAATGAATTGATTTTCGCCGAGCGTGATGGGGGTTATTCCCTGTGTCGCTATTTTGGTACCGCCAGCGAAGTAAAACTCCCGTCAACTTACTTAGGAAAACCGGTAATTGCCATCGAAAAGCACGCGTTTAAAGACTGTGCGACAATCGAGAAGATCACCTTGCCCGATTCGCTTTTAGAAATCAGCGAATCGGCTTTTACCCAATGCAGTAGTTTAAAGACAGTCAATTTTGGCAGTGGTTTAAAGATGATTGGCGTGCGCGCTTTTGAATACTGTACGAGTTTGGAGACAATTGTGCTCCCCGACTCGCTCAAAACGATTCATAATGGGGCTTTTTTCCGTTGTCAAAGTCTGCGCGATGTGCAAATTCCTGACGAGATTGAATACTTTGGCAATGGGATTTTTACCTCATGGAACTTGAATTATACCTCGTTTCAAGGTGGGCGCTATCTCGGAAGTAGCACTAATCCTTATCTGATTCTTTGTCTGGTAATCGATTCCGAGGTCGAAGGGGGGCTCAATCTTCATGAAAATACGCGCTATATTGCCCCCGCAGCCGGAGAAGGCCGCACGATCACGGGGATTAATTTTGGTAATCATGTCCACACGATTGGCTGGAATGCCTTTAACAACTGCTACGGTATCAACACCCCGATAACCTTACCTAGCAGTATGCGCGTCCTTGAGGGCTATGCCTTTGGTTATTGTCATCAAATGACGCAGATCAATTTAAATCAAGGTTTACGCGAAATCAAAGAGGGCGTTTTTTGTGGCACGGGATTAACCAGTATCACCTTACCGGAGAGTTTAAAGGAAATCGGCCCTTATGTTTTTGATGGATGCGGCCTCACTTACAATGAGTTTGACCAAGGTCGCTATCTCGGGAGCGAGAGCAATCCCTACTTCGCCTTGATGGGGACGACAAACAACGAATTTACCCAAATCAACCTGCATGACAAGACGCGTTTACTCACCCCGTATGCTTTGCAAACTTGTCACAATTTTAACAGTATCACCATCCCGAAAGATGTCATCTCGATTCCGGCTGCGGCCTTTGCTAATGCGCATGGTATCACCAATGTGACCGTCGCTGAAGACAATCAAGTTTACTATTCGCATCTTGGGAAAATCATCATCGAAAAAGATAGTCAGCGCTTAATTTATGGCCTGAGTGGCGCCCAGATTCCCGAAGGGGTCAAAATCATCGGACACAGCGCCTTTTCCATCTTGCAATTTAGCGGCGAAATCACTTTTCCCAGCAGCTTGACCACGATTGAAGACCAGGCTTTTCGCTTTTCGCGCCTTACCACGTTAGTCCTTCCGAATAATGTGACGAAGATCGGGGCTTATGCCTTTGCTAATTGTTCCAATTTGATCGCAGTTACCTTAAGTGAGAATCTCAAAGTGATTCCCAATTCCGCCTTTAATCTTTGTTACCAACTGGCAACCCTGACCCTTCCCGATGGGGTTACGATGATTCAGGAACATGCTTTCAAGGAATGCGAAGTGTTAGCGACCGTTGAGTTTTCGGCGAGTCTCATCGCAATTGGCCGCGGCGCTTTCCGTCAATGTCCTGCCCTGAGCCATCCGGCTTTTCCGGAGAGTTTACGAGTGATTGGCGCTGAGGTTTATGAGGATTGTCCTCATTTAGGAAAAGTCCACATCCCCCCAAACGTCCGTTATATTGAGACCGCGGCCTTTGCCACTTCGGGGATTACCCAAATGAGTGTCGCTTTGGACAATCAATTCTATGATGCGCGGGATAACGCTCATGCGCTGATTGAAACTAGTAGCCATACCTTGATTGCCGGTTGCGAGGCGACGGTCATTCCGCAAACAGTTCTCGCGATCGGAGAAAAAGCCTTTTTTAAATGTACGATGGCGAGTATTATCATCCCCGAGAATGTGTCCATCATTGCTCAACGCGGCTTTTATAATTGTGAAAATTTGCATATTTTTGCCAAAGCGAGCGCAAAACCTGCCGCTTGGGATGAGGCATGGTATGAAAATGTCGCCGGGGTCTATTGGTATAGCGAGACGGAAAATCTCGATGGCGAGCATTGGCATTACGTCGATGAAGTCCCGACGGTTTGGGCCTAATCGCATTTTAATAATTTGATTTTTTTCAGTAATAAAAAAACTTTAATGAAGGTCTTTTTCCTTATTGTCATTTCTTAAAAATCACATGGAAGCGGATACATTTTTGAAAAAGTTAGAGGAAAGTGGGCAACATCGCTTTTGTCTTGTATAGTGAAAGAGCAAGATGGAAAGGCGACATCATCGACGATCTAAAAAGCTTATTTCCGCGCTAGGCTTAACCAATGGTATCGCTTCTCGAATTTCGCGATGAAAAAGATTTCGACCGGGAAGGAAGAAAAAACTATGGCAACATTATCAACAAAGAAAAAGTCGTTAATTTATTGCTCCTTAACTTTGGTCGCGCTTTTAGCATTAGGGGGTTATCAAACGAAAAATCGCGGTATCCTCAATGTTTATGGAGCGCCAACTAATAAGAACTTCACCTTTGATAAAACCACAGTACCTACGGGGACGCATGGAGCCGAAGGGGCGATTGTTCCCTTAAGTTCCAGTGGTAGTGGGCGCAGTGATATCGTCTATGGGGCGACATCAACGTATGCGGGTGGGTATCACCAAGTGGCGCTCGGAGGGAATTACATGATGTCGTTACTTCCGAATACGGGGGCCTCAAACAACCGCATCTTAGAATTTTTTGTTGGGATTACTAATATCACCTCGGTCAGCGTGACGATTGGCCATAACTTGGCGAATCCCGCTGAAGCTTTAACGCTTTGCGTGTTTGGCTATACCGGGCATAAGAGTGATGATATTTCCGCGGGAACAGGTGATTTTGAGTTTTTAGTCGGGGAACCAAAAGTTCCGGGGACCTATCATTTTGACATCCCATCATCGTCAACGGTCGGGTATCTGCAAATTATGTATATCTCCGACTCGATCGTCATCGATACCGATCATGGGGACACGATGTTTATTGAGCGTGTGGCCCTGACTTGGTCTTGTTAAAAAAACGTCTTATCTTAATGGATGATTGGAAGTGAAAACTGAACTTTTTCTTTTGAAGAAGAAAGAAGAAGTATGAGGTAAAATCTGTGCGAAAGGAAGGGAACATTATGTATTTATTTAACAAATCAAGCAAAGCACTTTTCGGGGTAACCCTAACCTTTATTGCCCTGATAGGGTTAAGTCTTAATCAAATTCAATCTAACGGCATCCTCAATGTTTGGGGGGCTCCGACCGATAAGAATTTTACGTTTGATAAAAACAGCGTCCCCAACACCCTCCATGGTGGTGATGATCAGCGGGTGTCGCTGACCTCTAGTGGCGCTGGTCGCAGCGATATTCTCTATACCCCATTTGCCTCTTATGACGCCATTGATCGCCATGTGCAACTGGGGGGCAATTATCTGATGAGTTTGCCCAATGATTCGGGAGCGGGGGATTATCGCTTTCTCGAATTTTATTTCGGGGTGAATAATCTCACTTCCTTAAGTGTGACGATTGGCCATACCTTAGCCAATCCAACCCACGAACTACTATTTGCCATCCATCTTTACGAAGATTATGATCGCGACGATGTTTCCACCGGGATTGGTGATCAACTCGATTTGATCTATGAATACTGCGCGCCGGGAACTTATAGTTTTAATTTTGCCGAGATTGCGGAAGTTTCCTTTACGGTCAATTATGCGCAGGTTTGTTATTTTGCCATGCATGGAGATAATATGGATCCGGCGAATGGTCTAAATATGTTCATCGCGAGCATCGCCCTTGCCTGGTCTTGCTAATTCACGCTTTGCTTTCGCTAAAACCAATCACTAAAAAGTAGCGATGATGCCACTAAAAGTTCATCGCTACTTTGTTTTGTCAAATAGTTAATAATTAGTATATAATTACAAATAGGATAAAATGACGAGGAAATCGCGATGAAAAAACTGAAATTAATGACGATTCTCGGCACCCGACCCGAAATTATTCGCCTCTCCGCGGTCTTGAAGAAAGCCGACCTTTATTTTGAACATCTTCTCGTCCACACTGGACAAAACTACGATTACACCTTAAATGAGATTTTCTTTGAAGAATTAGGCCTGCGCGCGCCTGATTATTTTTTAAATGTGGCCGAACCAGATTTAGGCAAGACAATGGGGGCGATTATCGCCAAAAGCTATGAGGTCTTAGTCAAAGAAAAACCAGATGCTGTCTTGATTTTAGGCGATACCAATAGCGCGCTTTCGGCGATTTCGGCCAAGCGGTTAAAAATCCCGATCTTCCATATGGAAGCGGGCAATCGCTGCTGGGATTGGAATGTGAGTGAGATGATCAATCGCAAAATCGTCGATGCGATTAGCGATATCAACTTGCCTTATACGGAAAATAGCCGTCGTTACTTACTCGCGGAAGGGATTGATGGAAAAACAGTCTTTGTCACTGGTTCCCCGATGTATGAAGTCTTAAAGGAACATGAAAAAGCGATTGCAAAGAGTAAGGTTTTAGAGACATTAAAACTCGAACCGCGAAAATATATCCTCTTAAGTGCGCATCGGGAAGAGAATATCGATTTAGAAGATAAATTCCTCGCTTTGATGAACTCCGTCAATCAGATTGCGGAAAAATATCAGATGCCGATTATCTATTCGATGCACCCGCGCTCGAAGAAGTGGATTGAAAAACGCGGCTTTCAATTCCATCCGTTAGTTCGTCCCTTACCACCCTTTGGCTTTTTAGATTATGTGCAATTGCAAAGGAATGCCTATTGTGTCTTAAGCGATTCGGGCACCTTATCGGAAGAATCCGCGATTTTATCTTTCCCCGGTGTTTTAATTCGCACCTCGACCGAGCGCCCAGAAGCTCTCGATGCGGGAACGATTGTCTTGGGCGGAGTGAAAAGTCAAGATGTGGAACGAGCTTTAGAACTCGCAGTCTCGATGTTTAAAAACGAAGGATTACCGAAGATGGATCTCGACTATCAGGCTCCCGATGTTTCCACAAAGGTGATTCGCATTATTCAAAGTTACACCTCGATTGTCAATTTAACGGTTTGGGGCAAGCAATAGGAGAGAAGGTTATGCAATTTAACGAAAAGATGTTTGAAGGCAAAATTTTATTAGTTACTGGAGGGACTGGATCTTTTGGTCATGCGGTCGTCTCCAGATTTTTAAAAACGGGGATTAAAGAAATCCGCATTCTCTCCCGCGATGAGAAAAAACAAGATGATATGCGCAAGCACTACCACGATGATAAGTTAAAATTCTACATCGGTGACGTCCGCGATTACAACTCGATGAGCGGGGCTTTCCGCGGGGTCGATTTCGTCTTTAGTGCGGCGGCGTTAAAGCAAGTCCCCTCCTGTGAATTCTACCCGTTAGAAGCGGTAAAAACTAATATTATCGGCAGTGATAATGTGATTACAGCCTGCTTAGAAAACCAAGTCAAAAAAGCGATCTTCCTCTCCACCGATAAAGCCGCCTATCCGATTAATGCGATGGGGATGTCCAAGGCTTTAATGGAGAAAAACGTCATCGCTCGCAGCCGGCAAACGCTCCCAGGGGATACCGTATTTTGCTTAACGCGTTATGGGAACGTCATGGCCAGTCGCGGCAGTGTGATTCCCCTTTTCTATGAGCAAATTCAACAAGGCCAACCGATTACGATTACCAACCCCGATATGACGCGGTTTATGATGACGCTCGATGACGCGGTCGATTTAGTGCTCCACGCCTTTGCCAATGGGCGTCAAGGCGATCTCTTTGTCCAAAAAGCTCCCGCCGCGACGATTGATACGTTGGCTAATGCGATTTTAGAATTAACTGGTTCACCTAAGAACCAAAAAGCTTATATCGGCACTAGACATGGGGAAAAACTCTACGAAGTCTTAGTCACCGCTGAAGAAATGGTCAAGGCGATTGATGAGGGCGATTTCTTCCGCATCCCCAGTGATAATCGCGATTTAAACTACGCGAAATATGTCGAGAAAGGCACAGCGTATTTCGAACAAAGTGAACCTTATCACTCCCATAATACGCGCCGACTTGATGTGGAAGGAATGAAGGCGCTTTTACGGAAGCTCCCCCAATTTCAGCACTTGTGAAAAGTGGAGGCCAGCTAGCGATGGGGAAAACGATCACTTTTCTTTTGATGTATTACGACCCGGAATTCCCCACGGTGAATCTGATTTATCAAAGCCATATTGATCAATGTCTAGCCCAGGGGATGAGCGTTAACATCATCACCCCTAATCCCACCCGTGGTGTCAGTCGTGAAGTACAAAAAGCCTACAAAAAGAGAAAATATGAACAATTAAGCGAAAATTGTCACCTGTATCGGGTGAGCGCTTTTACTTATCGTCGCTTTCATAAATTCCATCTTTTACTCAGGTATTTATCGGTATCGTATCGCTGTGCGCGAAAACTGAAAAAAGTTAATTCAGATATCGTTTTTTTACAGACAAGTCCCCCGATTTTTTATGCGTATTTCGCCAGTAAAGTCGCAAAGAAACGCGGGATGAAAATCTATTATGATGTGCAAGATATCTATCCGGATAATATTTTTAAAAAAGGAACGCTGATCTATCGCGTGGTCAATCGGCTGCAGAAGAAGATTTTACAAAGAGCCGATATCATCAGCACGATTTCCCGCGATATGGTTGAAACTTTAAAAGCCAAAGGAGATTTTGCGGCGAAAATCCAAGTTAACCCCAATCCCGCCACTTATCCAATCGCGGTCTATGATGGTAAAAAACTCGCTCAGGTCAAAGAAAAATTCAACTTTAATGATGCGCAAAAAACCATTCTCTATGCGGGTAATATCGGTTATTTACAAGATATCGATTTATTTTTAGCCGCGGCAAAACTTTTAATTTCGCGCTCAGATTTAGTCTTTAAAATCGTCGGCGAAGGTTCACAAGCCCAGCGCATCAAAGCGCGGATTGCTGAAGAAAACCTGACCAATTGCGAGTTTTATCCGATGACCAGCAATGAAGAATCAGCCTATTTATATAAACTGGCAGATTTAAACTATATCGCTTTACTTCCAGGGGTAATCTATACCGCCTGTCCGTTAAAAACGGCGATGATCGTCCAAGCGGGGAAGCCAACCATTGCCGCGGTTGATGCCGATAGTCTCTACCTTGAAGATTTAAAAGCCCATGGTTTTCCCGTTTTGGTTGTCCCCAATCGCGATTACCATCTCTTAAAAACTAAGATTGAAGAATTCTTTCCGATGCAAAAATGAAAAATAGGGGAAAAGCGATGAATAAAACCAAAATTCTCTATTTAGGTACTCCCGAGATTTCCGCTTATGTTTTAGAAAATTTAATTAAAGCGGGTTATCAAATCGTCGGGGTGGTTGCCCAACCTGATAAAACGGTGGGAAGAAAACAAGAACTCCAGGTAGTCCCGACGAAAAAAGTCGCTTTGGCCCATGATATTCCCGTTTTTCAACCACGGCGAATTCGCGAGGACTTCGCCTTTGCGCAAACTTTAGACTTCGATTTAATCATCTGTTTTTCTTACGGACAGATCATCCCGAAAGGCTTACTTGATTTGCCGCGTTTGGGCTCGTTAAATCTTCATGGTTCGCTTTTACCAGCATATCGCGGGGCTAGTCCCATCCACATGACATTAGTCCATGATGACAAAGTCACGGGTGTGACTTTAATGGAAATGGTCGAAGCGATGGATGCGGGAAGGATGTATGCTAAACAGGAAGTCGAAGTAAGTGAAGAGGATAACTTTGCTACCCTAGCGGAAAAAATCAAAATTGCTGCATCAGAGTTGATTTTAAGAGAACTGCCATCCTATATCAGAGGTGAACTTCCCGGTGAAGAGCAAGATGAAAGTTTAGTCACTTTTGCGCCGTTGATCAAAAAAGAACAAGAGCATTTAGATCTGACCTTACCGAAAAAGCGATTTCGCGGTTGGGTCAGAGCCCTCTCACCAGAACCTGGCGGTTATTTAGTTTGGCAAGAAAAGCACGTTAAAATTTTTGAAGTGGAAATTGTGAACGATGAAGTCGGGGCTCCTTTAGGGACAATTGTCACCGCGGATAAAAGCGATTTAATTCTCCAATTAAGCGATGGTCAAGTGGCAATCAAGCGCCTCCAAATCGCGGGAAAACGTCCACTGACCAGTTTAGAATTCATCAATGGCTATTCATTCGTAAAAGGCGAAAAATGGTCTTGAAGTGAATTGTTAGTAATTTTATAGTTGATTATAAGTTGAAAATTATGAATAAAACTACTCCTTTACGTCTTTCTGTCCATCAACTCGTCGATTTCTTACTCCGGACTGGAAGTATTGATAATCGCGTTTTTAATGTGGACGCGATGAATAGAGGAACTCGCCTTCATGCTTATTATCAAAAGAAGCAAACAGGGGTTTATCATTATGAATATTATCTCGAGCAAACTTTTGCGGTGGCGCCGTTTACAATCACCTTACATGGTCGGGCGGATGGGATTATCGGCGGGCTTGATTATTTCATCATCGATGAAATTAAATCGACGGTGATCGATTTGGAAGTTTACGCGGAAGAAAACGAAGCTTGGCATTTAGGACAGGCAAAATGCTACGCATTGATGTACGCGCTCGAGCAAAATATCGATAAAATCGGGATTCGTCTTACTTATCTCCATCAGACGACGATGGAGAAAAAAATCAAGGATTACCAGTATCATCGCGAAGAATTGACCGTTTTCGTCGAGGGGCTTTTACGCGATTATCTGAAATTTTATCAGATTGTCTATGAACGCGAAAAAATCCGCAACCAATCGATTAAAAACATATCTTTTCCCTTTCCGACTTTCCGGCCAGGACAAAAGAAATTAGCAAAATATGCTTATGCTCACTTTAAACAAGGGGGCTCGCTTTTTGTGGAAGCCCCGACCGGGATTGGCAAGACGATGTCGGTCCTCTATCCCGCTGTTCAGACTTTCGGGGAGGAAGACACTGATAAAATCTTCTATCTAACTGCAAAAACTAGCGGTCAAGAAGCGGCTTTTTCCGCGACCAGCCAACTTAAAGAGCAAGGTTTAAAAGCGGTTCCGATTATCATCACTGCCAAAGATAAAATCTGTCCCACCCCCGGAACGGCCTGTAATCCTGATCAATGTCCTTTAGCGAAAAACTATTATCAAAAAGTTAAAGATGCCCTGCTTGTCTGTATCGCTCAGGAATCGGCTTTTACCAGGCCAATTATTGAAAAATACGCAGAGCAATTCGAACTTTGTCCTTTTGAATTTGAACTCGATTTATCGCTTTATGCGGATATGATCATCTGCGATTATAACTATCTTTTTGACCCGCTGGTCTATATGCGGCGCTACTTTGACGAAGATGGTAGTCACTATCTAGCCCTCGTCGATGAAGCGCATAATTTAGTGGAACGGGCTCGCGATATGTACAGTGCCTCATTAAACTTTGCTTCGTTAGAAGCGGCGACTCAAGAAGTCAAAAAGATTGACCATCCAGAGATTAAAAAAGCATTGCGATTGCTCAAAAGAGATTTTAATAAACTGGCGAAAGCCTTCAGTGAAAATCCGCAGACCATCCTAGAAGATGTTCCGAGATTAATGCGCAAACACCTCAATGATTTTTTAATTGCTGGCCAAGATATTCTGCGCAATTATCACCTGGTGATCACCGATGCTTTTCGCGACTTTTTCTTCGCGGTTAATCGCTTGGTAAAAATTTATGATTTTGTCGATGATACCTATGTTATTTACTATTCATACAAGGATAAAAAAAATCAAACGATCCATCTTTATAATCTCGATCCCGCTACGCATATTGAAGGAAATTTAGCGAAAGTTAAAAGTCGGCTTCTTTTTTCGGCGACCTTAACTCCCGTCGCTTATTATGTCGCTTTGCTCGGGGGAAAAGCAGAAGATCCCTTGCTCTTACTCGATAATCCTTTCCCCAAAGACCAGCGCTTATTAATGATTGCTCCCACCGTGGCGACAACTTTTAAAAAAAGAGCTGATACCTATGGCGAAGTCGCTGATTATATCGAGGCATTAATCACTGGTAAAGTCGGGAATTATCTCGTTTTCTTCCCCTCTTATGCTTATTTACAAGCGGTTCAAGGTTATTTGGAGGATTTACAAGCGAAACATCATTTTCAGTTAATTGCCCAAACTAGCGATATGAACGAAGAAGAAAAGGAAGTTTTTCTCGCCTCTTTTCTGCCCAATCCCGAGGTTACCACCGTGGGGCTCGCGGTCCTCGGCGGATCGTTTAGCGAAGGCATCGACTTACAAGCCGATCGCCTGATTGGCACAGTCGTCGTCGGGGTGGGGCTACCGCAAATCTCGTTTGAACGCGATTTAATTAGAGCTTACTACGATGATTTAGGGGAACCGGGTTTTGATTATAGTTATACTAACCCTGGGATGAACCGCGTTTTACAAGCGGTGGGCCGACTAATTCGCTCGGAAAGCGATTATGGGGTGATTCTCCTTATCGATGATCGTTATTTACGTCGCAAATATCGCGATTTATTTAAACGCGACTGGAGCGATTATCAAGTGGTGACTAGTCCAAGTGATGTTTCAACCCTAGTTTCTACGTTTTGGCAGAAGCAGGAAGACAAACAAGTCAAGGTGTGATGTATCGCGAAATAAGTTTTGGTATAATTAATTGAAATTTTATCAACAAGGAGGGGCCGGTAAAGATGGATTATCAAGCGAAGCAAATTCGGAATTTCTCGATCATCGCCCATATCGATCATGGAAAATCGACACTTGCCGATCGGTTAATCGAACATACCGGCACGGTCGAGAAGCGCAGCATGAAAGCGCAATATCTCGATAATATGGACTTGGAACGCGAACGCGGGATTACGATTAAATTAAATGCGATTACGATGACGTATAAGGCAAGAGATGGTCAGGAATATCTTTTCAATTTAATCGACACCCCGGGACATGTCGACTTTACTTATGAAGTCTCGCGCTCGTTAGCCGCCTGTGAAGGGGCCCTGCTCTTAGTTGATGCTACCCAAGGAGTGGAAGCGCAAACCCTGGCCAATGCCTATCTAGCAGTCGACAATAATTTAACGATTATCCCCGTGATTAATAAAATCGATTTACCAAGTGCTGATCTTGCTTTTGCCCGAAGAGAAATCACTGATAAACTCGGACTTGATGGGGAAAAAGCCATCGCTATTTCCGCGAAAACGGGAGAGAACATCCCCGCGATTTTAGAGGCGATTATCAAAGAAATTCCCGCGCCAGAAGGGAAAGTTGATCAGCCGTTACGCGCCTTGATTTTCGACTCATATTATGATTCTTACCGCGGGGTAATCGTGATGATCCGCATCAAAGAAGGCCAGATTAAAGTCGGAGATACGATTCGCTTGATGAGTTCGAAAAAAGAATATTTCGTCACCGAAGTGGGGATTCGCACTCCCGAAGAGATACCTACAGGCCATCTCCAAGCGGGTGAGGTCGGTTATCTAGCCGCGCAGATTAAAGATATTAAAGATGTCCATACCGGAGAGACGATTACCAATGCGAAAGCCCCAGCTCTAGCGCCGCTTCCTGGTTATCGGGAGATCAATTCGATGGTCTTCTGCGGTCTTTATCCGGTTGATAGTAAAAGTTATGAAGATTTGCGCGAAGCTTTAGAGAAGCTGACCCTATCTGATGCTTCCCTTCATTTTGAGCCGGAATTCTCACAAGCTTTAGGCTTTGGTTTCCGCTGTGGTTTTTTAGGTCTTCTCCACATGGATGTCATCCAAGAAAGACTCGAGCGCGAATACGGGATTGACCTCATTTTAACTGCGCCTTCCGTCAGTTATCACCTGATTATGGAAGATGGAGAAACGCTAGAAATCGATAACCCAGCGAAGTTAGAAGAAGGGATGGTCTATCGGCATATCGAAGAGCCCTACGTGGAAGCAAGCATCATGGTACCGAGTGATTATCTGGGAGCGGTGATGCAACTTTGCGAAGATAGACGCGGGATTTACCTCAGCCTTGATTATCTCGATGAGACGCGGATGAATTTAAAGTATGAACTGCCTTTAGCGGAAGTCATCTACAACTTTTTTGATAAATTAAAAAGCTATACGAAAGGCTATGCCTCATTTGATTATGTCTTGAGCGGTTATCGCCAAGGAAAACTCGTCAAAATGGATATTTTGTTAAATGGTGTTGTCGTCGATGCCCTGAGCAGTATCGTCCATCAACCCAGTGCTTATCATCGCGGGGTGGCGTTAGTGCGCAAGTTAAAAGAGATTATCCCCGCCCAGCTTTTCGAGGTGCCGATTCAAGTGGCAATCGGACGAAAAGTCATTGCTCGAGCCGATGTTAAGGCTTTGCGAAAGGATGTTTTATCCAAGTGTTATGGAGGCGATATCTCGCGGAAACGCAAATTATTGGAGAAACAAAAAGCGGGCAAGAAGCGGATGAAGGCGGTAGGGAAGGTGGAAATTCCTCAAGAAGCGTTTATGGCGGTCCTTGCGATTGGCGATGATGACGAATGAGGCGATTTGTATTAGTAGATAACTAGTAGATTATAAGTTTATCACTTTTATTTTAGAACTAACGGTGCTATATTAATTTTGAGGTAAAGCATATGGATAAAAATAAACTCATCACCGATTTTTGTGACAATACCTACGCGACCAAACAAGAAGTGGTCAAAGCGACACAGACGACGATGATCGAGCCCTTCTGGCGCCAGATTATCGAATATCGCAGTGGTTTTACCCGTCCTTTGGGATTAAAGACGGTGACCAATGACCCTTTTCGCGTGGTTTTAACCCCTGTCATCTCGGAAAAACTCAATCAGTTAGAGCGAAAATTACTCCGGGCCTCCCTCCGCGTCGAAAAGTTAAACAGTGAAGATTTAACCGCTGTTTTTTTACGTGATAAACAATATCAAGTTTGCTTAAGTGCGATTTCCACGCGCTATCAATTACAACCTAATCCCTCATTCCTCCATAGTGTGGTCCGCGGTAATGTTTCCGCCCCAGCTGTGGAAACGATGGTCATCGTCAACTATTTCAGCGCGCTGAAATACATCGAACACAACAAAAATAAGCCCCTTGATGAAGATTTCATCGGTTATCTCTATACGATTATGAACTCCGGAGCGGAATTAACCCAATTCTATCGCACCAAGGAGGTCCGCGATCCATCGCAACAATCATTAATCGATCAAGTTTATCTGGCGGCTCCCGTCAGTCGCATCGATGATATGATGAAGAGCTTATTCGCCTATTTAAACAATGATCATCAGACGGTTTTAGTTCGTGCCCTCTTTGCTTTTTTCTTTTTTTCTTACGTGAAACCATTTGAATTTTATAGCGAGGAATTAGCGATTCTGCTTTTGAAAACGATTTTAATCAAACACGATTTAGAACCAATCGCCACCTTGCTTGATTTGGAAAAACTTTTAATTGAAGATCACGAACGCTTAGAGATGTTAAATTACGAAGTTAAGCGGACCACGGACTTTACCTATTTACTCTTTGATTTTATCCCCCGTGTTTCCAAAGCGGTTGATGATTTAATGGAACGGCTGATCAATTTAGAAAAAGATGTCTTAATCAAGGAAAATTATCAGGTGGAAACTCCAGAACCTGAAAGGGAAATAGCCGCGCTAGAGCGAGCGAGTACTCCCCCACATCATCTTCCTCCTCCATTGACCCCTCCTCCCGTCATTGAAGAGCGAAGGCTTGAAGCCGAATTAAGCGCCTTTCCCCCCCTAACGGAAGCAAAGCCGGTCATCGAAACCAAAACTCCAGAAGTGGTCGAAGAAAAACCCGCCCCTGCCCTAGTCGAACAAAAACTGGCCGGTGGGGAAATCGCCTATGAACAGCGCCTGGCGGTCGATTCTCTGCCGATTGGTCTCGATGAAGTCGATGCGGCGAAATTAGAAATTCACCTGCGGGAAATGGATCCGAGTTTGAAAAAAGGTGAAGCCTATTTCTATGCGCGCCATTGCACCTTAGGTAAGTTCTACACGATTGACCAATACCGCAAAACCTTAAACTGCGCCTATGAAACCGCGCGGACTTCCATGGAACATCTAGTTGAAGCTGGTTACTACCGCAAAGAAAAATATAAGAATAAATTTATCTACACCCCCGTTCCGCGACGGCGATAGAAAGTTAAGGAGTGATTTATGCTTTTTCTTGTGACACAATTACCCGCATGGGCAATTCTCTTATTATTGATCGGCTTTTTTAGTTTGATTGCGCTGACGGTTTTTTTAGTCTCGAAATTCGTCCCTGGTTTTCAAAACCATGGTGATGAAGATAAACAAATCGACGAAAAGACGCGGATTCAAGAAGAACTCGACCGCGTTTTAGTTCCAATTGAAGAGGAAGTTGAAATCAGCGAAACTAAACCGACTGACCCTGCTGATGAATAAAGATTGCTCTTCCCCGACCGCGCTTTATCTGCATATCCCGTTTTGTCAACGGCTCTGCCCGTATTGTGATTTTCCGAAAATGCTCCATTTTCCCATGTTGGTTGATGAATATTTAACCGCCTTGGAAAGCGAGCTTTTTTACTATCGTCCCCAAAACTTAAAAACGATTTATATCGGCGGGGGCACGCCGACTTCCTTGACTTTGGAAGAATTCAAACGGATGTTAGACATCCTTGCTCCTTATACCCAAGGGGTTATAGAATTCACCTTGGAAGCCAATATCGAAAACGCCACCAAGGCCAAACTGGCTCTTGCGAAAAGTTACGGGGTTAATCGCCTCTCGTTTGGAATTTGCTCCTTCGAGGCGCAGGTCTTAAAAAAGATCGGACGCCGTCATGACTTTTCCTTAGTTAAAGACAAGATTCAAGAAGCGCGTTCTCTAGGTTTTAACAATATCAATCTCGATTTAATTTATGGATTGCCAGGCCAAGATCTTGCGATATGGCAAAAAGATGTCGACCGCGCTTTAAAGCTCAACGTCGAACATCTATCCGCGTATAGTCTGCTCATCGCTGAAAACACTCCTTTTTATGCTCAAAAAGTTCCAGTGCAAACCGATGAAGCAGCGCGTGAGTTCTATGATTATTTATTAAATGAAATGCGCGCGCATGGGTATGCGCGTTATGAGGTATCCGCTTTTGCCAAACCTAGACAGGAATCGTTACACAATCTCACTTACTGGGAATGCCGTCCCTATTACGGTGTCGGTTTAGGGGCATCGGGATATTTCAACGGAAGACGATATACGAATACGAAAAAAATTAAAGATTACATTAAGGGTCATTATTTTGGCAGTGAAGAAGTCTTGACCCCCGAGCAAATAGAAGCCGAGTTCATCTATCTACACCTGCGTTTAAGTAACGGATTCTCGCTTGCGGAATATCAAAAACGCTTTGGCGGAAATTTTCTGCTGAAGTATCAAAAAGGGTTAGAAGATCTCAGTGCCACTGGTCTTTATCAAAGCGCTGCTGGGCGTTTCTTTTTAACTGATGAAGGGATGATGAAACTCGATTATTTCTTTACGCATCTAGAATAAAAATTAGGTTTTTTAAGAGGAAAAGTTGTTTATCCATCAACTTTTTTTAATTTATTGATATTTTTAGCACTTAAAAGTTGACAGTGCCAAAATTATCCGTATAATATAGTTAGCACTTGAAGTTTGCGAGTGCTAGAAAGAGGTAGTTATGGAATATTCACGTCGCGATTATCTCTTGAAGTTAATCGTCGAATATTTTGTCAAAAAAGCGGTACCAGTTGGTTCGCAGACTTTGATTGATGAATATCACCTGCCTTTTTCCTCGGCGACGATTCGCGCGGAGATGAACGCCTTAGAAAATCTGGGACTTTTGGAAAAACCCCACACCTCGGCCGGAAGAGTCCCCTCCTCCGCTGGATATCGCTACTACATCGATCATCTGCGCGACCATCGTGTCGAACCAGCGGTGAAGATGCAGTTGCAGACGATTCTAGCCGATAAGCATCAAAGCATGGAACGGGTGATCAACCAAAGTGTGGCGATCTTAGCCCATATGACGAATCTGGCTTCGGTGGTCCTTGGTCCTTCCGCTGCATATGAGCGGCTGGCTTCGATTCAAGTGATTCCCCTGCGCGATGATTTAGCGACGGCGATCTTTGTCACCGACCTTGGCTATGTGGAAAATAAGACCTTCATGGTCCCTGCCAACACTTCGATTAAAGAGGTTAAAGATTGTGTGGTCATCTTAAATAAACGCCTAGTCGGAACCCCGATTAATCAAGTGGTCGAAAAGATGGCCGCCTTAAAACCCCTGCTCTCGGATTATGTAATCGAGCATCAAGTCATCTATCAGGCCTTCGCTGAAGCCTTCTTGCGCTTTGCCGAAGAGCGCCTGGAGTTATACGGAAAAAGCGACTTGCTCGAGCAGCCTGAGTATCGCGATGATGCCAGTAAAATCAAAAAACTCCTCGCCTTGCTCGATGATCCCGAAGAATTAACCAGATTAGCTCGGGGCAAAGAGGAGTTGACGATTAAAATCGGCGATGCTGAAAATGATAAAGATCTCTCGGTCATCACCGCGACGATTAATTTAGGCGAACAGAAACGCGGACAAATTGCCGTGTTTGGTCCAACCCGGATGGATTATGGCAAAGTCCTCGCCACGGTGGAATATGTCGTGCAAGAATTAGAGGACTACTTTGCCACCAATAATGAAGAATAGAAAGGTCGTGAGTCTATGAGTGAAGAAAAGAAATTATCAGAAGAAAAGTTAAACGAGGAAAGAGAACTTCCGAAAGATGGGAAGGTGAGCAAACGCAAATACTTAGCCTTAGTCAAAGAAAACGAAGAATTAATGAATAAGGCGAAAGAATGGGAAAGCAAGTATTACCGGGCTTATGCGGATACGGAAAACTTGCGTAAACAATACGATCAAGATCATCGGAATGCGATCAAGTATCGCGCATATGGGTTTATTGAAAAATTGATTCCCGTGCTGGATTCCTTCCATGTCGCCTTAAGTAATGAGCCGACTGATCCTGTGCTGAAGAACTACTTAACTGGCTTTGAATACATCTACCGGCAACTGCTGGAAACTCTCGATGCGGAAGGGGTGAAAGAATTCGCGCCTGAAGTCGGCAAAAGTTTCGATGGGACTTATATGCACGCCTTAGGAGCAGAGGAAAATGAAGAAGTCCCTGCTAATACGGTGCTGCGCGTCTATGGCAATTGCTATAAACTCCATGAGCGCATTGTCCGGCCCGCCTTGGTGATTGTTGCCAAAGCCCAAGAAGAAAAAGTGAGTGAAGAAGAAATTCACAAAGAACAAGTTGATCAATCATCCGACCTGGCTTAGGTGGATTGAAGATAAATACATCGATAAAGGAGAAATAGATAGATGAAAAAAGAATTAGTATTAGGAATTGACCTAGGGACGACGAATTCGGTCGTGGCGATTTTACAAGCCGATGGAAAAACTAAAGTCATCCCCAACAAAGAAGGAAATAACACTACTCCTTCGGTCGTCGCCTTTAAAAGTAGCGGCGAAGAAATCGTCGGTGATGCGGCTAAAAGACAAGCATTGACCAATCCCGACACGATTATGAGTATTAAACGGAAAATGGGAACAAGCGATAAGATCCATGTCAATGCGATTAATAAGAGCTTTACCCCGCAAGAACTCTCGGCGAAAGTCATCGCCTATATGAAACAATACGCGGAAGATAATCTCGGCCAAAAAATTGAAAAAGCGGTGATTACCGTTCCGGCCTACTTTAATGACGCGCAAAGACAAGCGACCAAAGACGCCGGGACGATTGCGGGACTCGATGTGGTCCGAATTATCAACGAACCGACCGCGGCGGCGTTAGCTTACGGATTGGAAAACAAAAAGTCGGAAAAGATTCTCGTCTTTGATTTAGGCGGAGGCACCTTCGATGTTTCCATTCTCGATATCGGCGATGGCACTTTTGAAGTCATTGCCACCGCGGGTGATAACCGCCTCGGTGGTGATGATTGGGATCATGTTTTGGCCCGCTGGATTAAAAATGAAATTCGCGTCCAACACGGACTGGATTTAAATGACAAAATGGCGGAACAACGCTTCCGCGATGCGGCGGAAAAAGCCAAAATTGAACTCTCTGGTCAACTCGAGACGACGATTTCTCTGCCCTTTATCGGGATGGGAAAAAATGGTCCAATCTCGTTTGAAACGAAGTTGACTCGAGCGAAATTCGAAGATTTAACCAAAGATTTATTAAAACGCTGTGAAGAGCCGCTGCGGCGTGCTTTAGCCGATGCGAACATTGGCGCAAAAGCGATCGATGAAGTTTTATTAATCGGTGGTTCGACGCGGATGCCGGCGGTGCAAAAACTCGTGGAGAAATTCATCGGTAAAACTCCCAACCTTTCCGTCAACCCCGATGAAGCCGTGGCGATTGGCGCCGCCATCCAAGGTGGAATCGTCGCCGGAGCGGTCAAAGATATCGTCCTCCTCGACGTCACGCCTCTAACTTTAGGGATTGAAACGATGGGCGAAGTGATGACCCCATTAATTAAGCGCAATACGACGATTCCCACGACCAAGAGTCAGATTTTCTCGACGGCCGCGGATAATCAACCTTCAGTCGATATCATGGTCTATCAAGGCGAACGCCCGATGGCCCGCGATAATAAACTCCTCGGCCACTTCCGGCTGGATGGGATTAAACCAGCTCGTCGTGGCACGCCGCGGATTGAAGTGACTTTCGACATCGATGTCAACGGGATTGTCAAAGTCTCGGCTAAAGACTTAGATACGCAAAAAGAACAACAAATTACGATTACCGGCTCCACGGGTTTGAGCAAGGAAGAAATCGACCGGATGGTCGAAGAAGCCGAAGCCAACAAAGAAGCCGATGAAAAGCGCCGGGAAGAAGTCGAACTGAAGAATAAAGCCGAGAGCTTTATCCACATGATCGATGATTCCTTAGCCGAACAAGGCGAAAAGATGGAGGCCAAACAAAAAGAAGAGGTTACCAAGCTTCGCGACGAACTTAAAACCGCGATTGACAATAACGATATGGACACCTTAAGAAGTAAGATTTCCGACTTGGAAAAAGCCGCGGAAATGATGGCCAACATGCAAGCCAAGGCGCAAGATGTCGATACCTCTTCTGGTGGTGAAAGTAAATCCGACGATGTCGTCGATGCCGACTTCACCGAAGAAAAGAAATAAGATTTAACAATCCAGATAAAACATTAGGCAAGGTGGGGTAAAACCCATCTTGCCCTGATTATGAAAGAGATGGGAGGATGACTATGGCCGCTAAACGCGATTACTACGACGTCCTCGGGGTGAAGCGAAATGCTACCGCGGATGAGATTAAAAGCGCATATCGTCAACTCGCTAAGAAATATCATCCCGACATTAATAAAAGCCCTGACGCGGAAGATAAATTTAAAGAAGTTCAAGAAGCTTACGATATTTTAAAAGACGAACAAAAACGCGCGACCTATGATCAATTCGGTCATGCGGCGTTTGATGGAACTGGTGAGCAAAATCCGTTTACCGGTGGTTTTTCGGGCTTTCAAGATTTCGATTTGGGTGATATTTTTGGCTCCTTTTTCGGAGGGCGAACTGGAAGAGCCAATACTGGTCCCGTGCGCGGTAATGACTCCTTAGCCCGCATCACGATTGACTTTTTAGATGCGGTTAACGGGATTGATTATCCTTTAAACGTCACCTACGACCAAGTTTGTTCCCATTGTCAAGGAACGGGGGGCGAAACCCCTGAAGATGTGCAAACTTGTAAGACCTGTCAAGGCACAGGTCAAATTACCGGCACCCGAGAAACCCTTTTTGGCCGCATGCAAACTAGTCAAACTTGTCCGACTTGTAACGGCACGGGGCGGACGATTAAAAACACCTGTCATGTCTGTCATGGCGTCGGTTATGAACGGGTGAAAACCAAGATTAATGTCAAAGTTCCCGCGGGAATTAATGCCGGACAGCAAATCCGCATTCCTGGGAAAGGGAGTCGGGGGCAAAACGGGGGTCCGAATGGCGATTTATTCCTCGAAGTCAATATTCGGCCTCATCAATACTTTGTCAGAGACGGGAATGATATCCATTTGAAGATTCCGCTTGACTTTGCCTCAGCCGCTTTAGGGACGGAGATGGAAGTTCCCACCGTGTATGAGAAAGTCAAATTAAAAATTCCCGCTGGCATTCAACCGGGGACGAAACTGCGGATGCGCGGAAAAGGGATTAAAGGGATGCGCGGTTTCCCTGGTGATCAATACGTGGAAGTCAACGTGGAAACTCCGACCAATCTTAGTAAAAAACAAAAAGAATTGTTGAAGCAATTTCAAAAGGAGGAAGAAAAAGATCCCTCCTTCATCGATAAATTTAAAAACCTTTTCAAATAAAAAAGAAACACCGAACGGTTCGGTGTTTTTTCTTCCCCATGTCTCTTAAAATCTCCGACGTTATTCGCTATAATGAAAAGCATGGGAGAATTGGTCATGGGCAAGTGTCGTAACTGCGGCAGCAAGATTGATGAAAACGAAAAATATTGTCCCGTCTGCGGGGTGATTAACCCGATTCGCGTAAAAAAAGTCCAGACGGTAAACGATACGAGTTTTTTAGATCCGGTCGAACCCGATTATCAGCTCTATCGGCAACGCTCGCGGAAGGTGACCTTGCTACTTTTTGTGCTTTTAGGCTTTACGGGAGCGCCTTTTTTCTATCTTGGTTACAAGAAAAGAGGGATGATGTGGTTGCTGGTCCATCTTTTGCTTTTAAGCGGTCTGCCCTTGCTAGCTCATTTTCAAACCGCGACATCATTTTGGCAAGCGCTTTTAATTGTCTTTCTCGTTTTATTCCCGGTTAATCTCAGTTTAGGCCTCTACTATCGCTTCGCCCGCGATGTTAAAGATGCGACTGGAGAATTCTTGCGTAAATAATCTTCGTTTTGCAAGTGAAAACGATGATCAAAAGTCTGGTTGATGACCAACTTTTTTTATCAAAAAAACTTTTAGTCAATATGAAAACCTACCGTTTAATCAGTCTTGGATGCAAGGTCAACGCTTATGAAGTAGAAGCAGTGGCTGCCCTTTTACGTGCTGAAGGTTATCAAGAAGCGGCCAGGGGTGAAGCGCCTTCTTTAGTTATTATCAACACGTGTGCAGTCACTAAAAAAAGCGAGAAGAAGAGCCGGCAAGTGATTCGAAAAGCCATTCGCGAATCCCCCCAAGCGATCATCGCGGTGATGGGGTGTTTGAGCCAAATTCGCCCCGAGGTGATAAAAAAAATCCCCGGGGTCGATATTATCGTCGGCACTTCTCAACGAAGCCAAATTCCTCGTCTAGTTAAAGAACATCAAAAAGATTTACTCCCAAAAGATCGCCTGAGTCAACGCCGCGCAACCATCTATGAGGAATTTGGGGTTCCCACACGGAGTGCCCAGACGCGGGCTTACTTAAAAATCCAAGATGGCTGCGATCATTTTTGCAGTTACTGCCTGATTCCTTTCGCGCGCGGTCAAAGCCGTTCCCGGGCGGTGGCCCCTCTGGTCCAGGAAGCGCAAGCCCTGGTGGAAAACGGTCATCTGGAGTTAGTTTTAACGGGAATTAACACCGGAACCTATGGGCGAGATTTGGTAAACATCAATTTAACCAAACTGATTAAAATTCTGCTGCAAGAAGTTCCAGATTTAGCCAGAATTCGCATTTCCTCGATTGAAATCGGGGAAATTGATGAGGAGTTAATTACCCTTTTACAGCAGGAAGAACGCCTAGCGCGCCATCTGCATATTCCTTTGCAAAGTGGCAGTGCGAGTGTTTTAAAACGGATGAAACGCCCCTATGATCCGAAGGCTTTTGCTGACAAGGTCGCTTTAATTCGCCAGGCCATCCCTGATATTGCTCTCTCCACCGATGTGATTGTCGGCTTTCCAGGCGAAACGAAAGAAGAGTTTAACGAAACTTATGCTTTGATCAAGAAAATTGGCTTTTCGCGGCTCCATGTCTTTCCTTTTTCGGCGCGGAGTCAGACCGTAGCGGCCACTTTACCTCATCAAGTTGACGAAACGAGTAAGAAAACTCGCGTCCAAACCCTTTTAAAGTTAAATGATGAACTAGTCTCGACCTACCAGCAGCGCTTTATCGGCCAAACCCTAAGTGCGGTCTTTGAAGAGTATGATCCTCAAGGCGATGTGTATCGCGGTCATACATCTAATTATTTAGAAGTCTGCGTTCGTTCTGCAGTTCCATTAAGGGGGAAAATGGTCAATATCATCTATAATCCCGTATTATGTATACTTGAAAAAGTAAGTGACAATCAATAAAAACCGAGTTTTTTTATAAAATGTCTAAAAAACCATTGCCAAGCGAGTTTCCCCCCTGTATAATAAGCGAGTGATTAAAGGAGGAAGCAAACATGGCAGTTCCTTTTAGAAGAACATCGAAAACGAGAAAACGGATGCGACGGACGCATTTTAAATTAAACGTCACCGGTCTTACTACTTGTAATAACTGTGCCGCTTTAATTCCCGCGCATACGGTTTGTCCTCAATGCGGCTTCTACCGCGGTGAAGACGTCTTAAAGTTAGAAGGCGAAAAGAAAGTTGTCGCCCCTTCAAAACGCCGCGCGCGGAAACAAGTTAAGGCCGCGGAAGAGAACAAAGACACAAAAAAAGCTGCGGAAAAGACTACCAAAGTCAAAAAGACCGCTCCGACGACCAACGTGACTAAAAAACAAAAAGTTGTCAGCGAATAAACTTGACGGAAAATAGCTCTCCATGAGGGCTTTTTTCATTTATTAGTCAGGAAATAAGATATAATAAGCTCATGAAATGCCCAAAATGTAACGAAGAAATCAAAAGTAGCCTGACTTCTAAATGTCCGAAGTGTGGACTTTTGTTCACTCCCGAAGTCTATCAAGCGATGGAAGTCCCCGAAGAAAGCAGAATTGATCCTAATCTCTCCCGAGTCAATCCTTATGATGTGCCTTCAATTTGGTTAACTTTATTCACTTTGGTTTTTCCGTTTTTAGGGATTCTCCTCAGTATTGATGCGACTAAAAAATCTCATTTCTATGCGCGGAGGATATATAATATAGTTATGGGCGTGGGATTTATCATGTATGGGTTAGTCATCTTGATGATCATCACCTTAAATAATTAAAATAAATGGAGAAAAAGTATGAATTATCACAAATTAATCGATCACACCTTATTAAAAGCGGATGCGGTCGAAGAAGAGATTAAAAAACTCTGTCAGGAAGCGCGCGAATTAAACTTTATGAGCGTCTGCGTCAATGGCGGATTTGTCCCCCTAGCCAAACGCCTCCTCGCAGGTAGCGATGTTAAAGTCTGCACGGTGATTGGTTTTCCTTTAGGGGCGATGTCGACCGATAGCAAAGTCGCCGAAACCGAAAATGCGGTTCGCGATGGAGCGGAAGAGATTGACATGGTGATTAATATCGGTGATTTAAAAGCCAAAAAAGATGATAAAGTGCGCAAAGAAATCGCCGCGATTAAAAAAGCCACTGGTCAACGGGTATTAAAAGTTATTATTGAAACCTGTCTTTTGACCGATGAAGAAAAAATCCGGGCTTGTCGCTTAGCAGTCGAAGCAGGAGCGGACTTTGTTAAAACCTCAACAGGCTTCTCTAAAGGGGGAGCGACAGTCGAAGATGTCGCCTTGATGCGCAAGACCGTCGGACCTGATGTTGGCGTCAAAGCAAGTGGCGGCATTCGCACCCATGAAGATTTACTGGCGATGGTTAAAGCTGGGGCTAGTCGCATCGGCACTTCCAACGGTCCTGGTATCGTTTAAATAAGAAGAAGTAAAATTGTCTCATTCAATCGGATGAGACTTTTTATTTAAGTAAGTAATTAGTGATTAAATAGTAGTTTAATAGTTGAAATAAAAAATCAAAACGCAAACTTTGCTTGAAAACAGTTTTGTAAAAGTTCTTTATTCATCGGGGATTTTCGCCGTGAAACATTTTTTGACTCAAAAAATGGTTATATTATCCTGATCTCGTTAAATACTTTGAAATAAAAACTATTAAATATATTTTTTCAATCATCACCATGATACTATGTAATCGAGGATTAACTATGGCCTGGTATGAAAAACCAACAATATTAGCAAAGATAAATAAAAATCAGAACTACGCTTTTCTTGATGAAAGCGGGGATATTAAAGATTTAAAAACTGTCATCAAAAAGATTGAAGAAAGTGTTTATATTGCAAGACGGGATTCAAACTTCATCATCACTGGTATATATGTTGATTCCAAAAAACTTGAATATATCTATGCGGCATTCAGCAATTTTAAAATGAAGCATTTTGGAAATAAAAATCCTTTACATGCTACAGAAGTTTTTAACGATAAAAAAACAATAATCGCTACTAATACTTCAAAACAAGAATTTATCGATGAACTCAATGGTATTATCAGTTCATTTCGTTATAGAATTGTTGCAACGGCTTTTAATAAAGTTGATTATGTGAAAAAACACCAAATTAAAGATAGTTCAATCGCTTTGTCTATTATTAGAGAAATTTATAAACGCCAGTTCATGAAAATGGAAGATATGCTCAAAGAATTAAATAGAACTGCTTTTTTTGTTGTTGAGGAATCATCAAACCCTAAAATTGATAAAATTATTCTAGACTTATTTGTTTTTCTAAGAAAAAGAAAACGATTAGTTAACGCTAAAAAATTATATTTCACTAAAAAAAGTGCATCTTGTTATCCGGTTGGAATAGAATTAGCTGATTTTAGTAGCAGGGCAATTTATAGTTATTTTCGCAACACAGAATTCATCAATGTCCTCAAAAAAGTTTATAAATCTGATTTTGTATATAACAAATATATTGAGTTTTTTGATAAGCCCATAAAAAAACCTGCCATGGTTTCCCAAGCAGGTCGGCGGCATTAAGCGGCCTCGCAACTAATGGCTTGATAAACTGAACAAAATGTTAGTTCTCTAAGCGATTACATAATACCATATCATACGTTTTTTTGTCAAAAAAAGGAAAAAAACTACTATACTCCTAGCTTATTTGACACCAGCACTTCCTTAGATGCGATTTGCTTTGTTTTTAATTGCATTCTTGCTTTTAACTCGTTATAATAATCACGATTAGCGACCTGCTTTCGGAAGGAGTTGAGAAAATGCCTAAAATCGTCATCCGTGAAAACGAGACCCTTGATGAGGGCTTACGGCGTTTTAAACGTCAAGTCAACAAGGCCGGCACCTTAGCGGAAGCGCGCAAACGCGAATATTACGTCAAGCCAGGTTTGAAACGGAAATTAAAAGCCGAACAAGCCCGACGAAAGAGCCGGAGACGGTAAAACGAACTGAGGTCAGCAAGCGCTGGCCTTTTTTGATACTTTTTCTCTTTGCATAACCTATTTATCTATTAGTGAGGTATTTATGCAAAGATTTTTTATCCATCAAGAGCATGAAGGTGGCTGTGGATTAGCCGCCTTCAAGATGCTGCTTGCAACTCATTTTCAAGATCAGACATATCTCTATGAGGAAATAACTAAGCCAGTCAATGACTTTTTAACGATGGTCCAATTAGCTAAAGAGCGGGGAATAGAGTTAGTCGGCTACGATACGCTGGAAGATAAGGTACGAGTTTTTAATTATAAACAGCCGTTGATTGTCCAACTTTTAATCGGTGAAGAATATCATTTCGTCTTTGCCAAGAGAATTGGGAAAAGTTTGATGCGCATCGCTGATCCCAAATACGGGATGATCATCTTGCGAAGGAAGCAATTTTTACAGCTTTTCACGGGAAAGTTTCTCATCGCTCCATCCCGAGTTAAATCGAAGAAAAAGCGCAGATTAGATGTGCCTAAACTTCCGAAAAAGTATTATCTAGCCTGGATTTTATCATTAATTGGCGTTTCCTCCCTTTTAATGGCTTTTTATTATGTTGACGACGGGGTAAGCATCTATCGTCCCTTGATCTTTTTAGTTTTGGCTTTTGTTTTCGCCTTTTTAGAACACCTTTATCTGCTCTTGTTGATGAAGGAATTTCAAGCGCGTTATCTCGATGAGAAGATTCCCTTATTGAAAAAACCTTATTTACAGACTTTTCATCATCTATTTACTTTTAAAAAGAATGTTTTTTATCGGAAACAAAAAACCTTTACGATTATTACCACGGTGTTGATTATCGCTTTTTTATTGATTTTAAACGGTGTTAATCATCTCCTGGCCTTTATATTTATCGGATTATTAGCGATTGCTTATGATTTATTAATGCAGTATTTCCGCGGCCTTGAATACTTTGCTTTAAGCGCCCAATCAAAGATGGTGGCCGCCCTTGAAAAGCGCGATATCAGCAAGGGGCAAGGACATTATGCACATTTAAATGCCTTGAGTCATCGTTTGAGTGAAAAGCGCGTGATTATTAACTTTTTCATCGATATTATCCTTTTCAGTCTAGCTTTTTTGATTATGAGTATCTCCCAGGTGGCGGCGCTTAATTATCTGCTTTTCCATTTTTTGATCTATCGGCATTTGTTTAAACAAGGATTAGAACTGGTGGCCGCACCAGGAGAAAACTCATTATATGTCGATGATTATCTTTCGTATCGCAACGCTTACACTGATAGAGAAAAACAATAGAATAACTTCATGAAAAAGTCGTCTTTTTATCGGAGGGTTTTGTTTTTTTATCAGTAAAATATGGTAAAATAGAGTTCCGATATGATAGAACTCGATTTTATTAACGACTATCCGGAGGATCTAGCGAATTATCGCGGGATTTTTCAGCGCCTTGCCGAGAAAACGAGACGCTTTTTTAACTATGATCAACATTATCTGCTCGAGGTGCGGTTAGTCGATCAGGAAATGATGCGCGAATTAAATCGTAAATATCGAAAAATTGATGCACCGACTGATGTTTTAAGTTTTGCCTTTTTAGAAAAAGAAGAGTTGACGAAAGTCTCCCCAGTTCCGCAGATGTTGGGAACGATTGTCATCGCAGTCGATCAAGCCCAAGCCCAAGCGGAAACTTATCAACATTCCTTGCGACGGGAGATGAAGTTCCTCTTTCTTCATGGCTTACTCCATCTTTTTGGTTATGATCATCAAACTGTTGAAGAAGAGAAAATTATGCGAACACTGCAAACAAAAATTTTAGGAGCACGAAAGGGAAAAAATGATGAAAAAAGAACGATTAATGATTGAAAAAGCTTTGGATGCGCGAAGATTATCGTATTCGCCCTATTCGCGTTTTGCCGTAGGGGCGGCAGTTTTAACCAAAGATGGCAAAGTTTACCAAGGGGCCAACGTGGAGAATTCCTCTTATCCATGTTCGATGTGCGCTGAGCGCAATGCGCTTTATCACGCTTATATGGCGGGTTATAAAAGGGAGGATTTAGTGATGTTAGCCGTCGCGGCTGATACGGTTGACCCCGTCTCTCCTTGTGGGCAATGCCGGCAGGTGATCAGTGAACTTTTCCCAGCTGAGGCGCCAATTATTCTCACTAATCTCAAAGGGGTTGTGAAGAAAACTACCGCTGTCGAACTTCTCCCCTTTGCTTTTGATGGAGCGGACTTATCCAAAAGATGAGAAGCGGCTTTGTCGCGGTCTTAGGCCGTACCAATGTAGGAAAATCGACGATTTTAAACGCGTTGATTGGAAGAAAAGTGGCGATCACCACTCCGAAAAAACAAACGACGCGCACTTTGATTCGCGCGATTTTAACCAAAGATGATTTTCAGATGGTCTTTATCGATACCCCGGGGATTCATAAACCCAAATATGCCTTAGGGGAGGAGATGAATAAAAAGGTTCATCGCGCGCTTGCCGATGCTGATGTGGCAGTCTTGGTAGTCGATGCAGGTCGTCCGTTTAATGAAGGCGATCATTATGCGTTAGCGACTTTAAAATTTAATTGTCCGTTAATTATCGTTTTTAATAAGATTGATACGACGACTTTCGTGATGATGGAAGAACTTCGGGCAAAATATCAAGAACGCTATCCAGAAGCCAAACTAATTGAAACGAGTGCGATTCGCCATTTCAATATCGATCTCTTGGAAAAGACGATTTATGAATTACTCCCTGAAGGTCCGATGTATTACCCAGCCGATTACTTTGTTGATACCACACAAGAATTTGCGATTACCGAGATTATCAGAGAAAAAACGATGCTTTTTACCCGTGAGGAAATTCCCCATTCCATCGCTGTGAGCATTGATAAAATTGAGCATTATGATGATGGCATTGATGTTTATGCGAGTATCAATGTCGAGAAAAATTCACAAAAAGGCATCATCATTGGTAAAGGCGGCGCGATGATTAAAAAGATTCGTCATGCGGCCCAGCACGATATCCACTGCGATTTAAAACTGCCAGTCCGCTTAGAATTATTCGTCAAAGTCTATCAAAATTGGCGCAGTAATCCGAAAGCTTTAAAAGAATTAAACTTACTCGAGGATGAATGATGGAGATGGACTCGGGCATTATTTTACGGGTCGTACCCTTTAAAGAAAAAGATGCGATGATCACAGCGATGACCCCAGATGGTTATCGCAGCTTTTTTGCGCGGAATGTCTTTGATCTGCGCGGGAAAAACGCTCCGGCTTTACAAAAGTATACGGAAGTCGAACTTGCTTTGCGCGAAGGTCCTTCAGGCGGACGATATTTAAACCGGGCCACCATCATTTATAGCGCTTCGAAAGCGATGCGCTCGTTAGCGCGGATGAGCGCGTTGGAAATCTGTGGCGAAGCGGTGTTAAAGGCAATCATCGAAGCGGAAGATGTCCGATTAATTTATCCGTATTTACAGCATGCAATCAAAGAAATTAGCGAAGCCGGTAATCCGTTATCCCAAGTTTTAATCATCTTTGCGCAAATTCTTAAAATCAATGGATACGGTTTAAATGTCGATTATTGTATTTATTGTAATAGCCCGAAAGATATTGTGGCGATTGATTATCAACGCGGCGGTTATATCTGTAAAAACTGCTTTGAACATCAGTTAACGGCGAAAACTGGCAAAGAGCAATTGATGATTAGCCGTTTTATCTTTCGTTGCGCGCCAGCAGATATGGAAAGGGCCATTTTTTCGCCAGAAGAAGCTCTTGTGATTTATCGTGAGTTGCTCCAGGCCTTAGGTGAGCAATTAGGAATTTATCTCCAAAGTGCCAAGCTTTTTGCAGAAAGCATCAGAAACTAATTAAAGTACACTTATAATAGGTTGACAAATTCATGATTTATTTATATCCTAGGTGCAAGTGTTCTTTTTTTATAAAAAAGAAAGAAATGGAGTAGCACATGAAAGAATTTAAATTTGAAAAAATCGTCACCCATCTAGTCACGAGCGGATTTGTCTTTGCCGGCAGTGAAATCTATGGGGGCTTATCGAATACCTGGGACTATGGTCCTTTAGGCGTGGAAGTTAAAAATAATATCCGCAAAGTTTATTGGCAAAAATTCGTTCAAGAAAGCCCGATTAACGTCGGGTTAGATTCGGCGATTTTAATGAATCCCAAGGTTTGGGAAGCCACTGGACATGTCACCAGTTTCAATGACCCCTTAATCGATTGCAAACATTGTAAAATGCGACATCGGGCTGATACTTTAATTGAAGAACAACATCCAGAAGTTCCTGTTGGTTCCATGGATTTTCCTGCGCTTAACGCCTTTGTCAAAGAAGGTAAAGTGAAATGCCCTAATTGCGATCATCGTGATTTTACCGATATCCGTCAATTCAATATGATGTTTAAAACGCATATTGGCGTGACTGAAGAGAGTCAAAATGACGTCTACCTGCGCCCGGAAACCGCCCAAGGGATCTTTGTGAACTTCAAGAATATTCAGCGTTCACAACGAAAGAAAATTCCCTTTGGTGTCGTGCAAACTGGAAAAGCTTTCCGCAATGAAATCACCCCGGGCAACTTCATCTTTCGAACCAGAGAATTCGAACAGATGGAAATGGAATTTTTCTGTGCTCCTGGAACCAACTTACAATGGTTTGCTTACTGGAAAGACTTCTGTATCAATTTTGTCAAAAGTCTAGGTGTCGACGAAGAAAAACTCCGTTATCGGGATCACGAACCAGCTGAGCTTGCTTTCTATTCTCAAGCGACGACAGACCTCGAATATCTCTTCCCCTTTGGCTGGGGCGAGATTTGGGGGATTGCCGATCGCACCGATTACGATTTGCGACGGCACCAAGAATATTCCAAGCAAAACCTGGAATATCTCGACCCGGAGACCAATATGAAATATTTGCCTTATGTAGTCGAACCTTCCGTCGGTTTAGACCGCCTTCTCTTAATGGTTTTAACCGATAGTTATGATGAAGAAGATTTACCTAATGATGATGTGCGCACAGTGATGCACCTTCATCCGGCCTTAGCTCCATATAAGGCGGCCATCTTACCCTTATCGAAAAAGCTCAATCCGAAAGCGGAAGAAGTCCGCGATCTCTTAGCGAAGGAATTCATGGTCGTCTACGATGAGACCGGAAGTATTGGGCGGCGTTATCGCCGGCAAGATGCGATTGGAACTCCCTTCTGCATTACGATTGATTTTCAAACTTTAGAAGATGAGCAAGTGACTATTCGCGAACGCGACAGCATGGAACAAGTGCGCTTGCCTTTAACCGAAGTTATCGCCTATTTACGCGATAAAGTTAAATTCTAGTAGTTAATTAGTTGAAAATTAGAATATAAACTAGAAAAGGAGGGAGAAATGAACGGTCGTGACACTTTATTTGAAGATGTATTAAAACATGCGAATATCGTCAATGTGATTTCCAGTTACATCAATGTGATTAAAAAAGGACGAAATTATACAGCGCTTTGTCCTTTTCATGATGATCGCAATCCGTCCTTGATGATTAGTCCCGATAAGCAGATTTTCAAATGCTTTGTCTGTGGGGCTGGTGGCAATGCGATTACCTTCGTGCGCGATTATGAAAAAATCACACTGGGGGAAGCCTTACGAAAAGTAGCCTTGATCAGTGGTTTTTCCGATCCGCGTCTATCTGAATATCGCCCGGAAAGAAAAACCGTGGCCGACCATTTAGTCCCCCTTTATGCTTGTCTAAAAGATTTAACTGAGTATTACCAATACAGTTTGACCACCGTTGAAGGACAAATAGCCCAAGAATATCTCGCTTCTCGGAAGATTTCGGCTGATTTGCAGAAGAAGTTCCGCCTAGGCTATGCGCCGCTCCAAGGCGAGAACACAATTCGCTTCCTGCAAGGCAAAGGCCATAGTTTGAAAACGATGGAACGCGTTGGTATTAGCAGTGGGGAACTAGAAAATCCCACTGATCGCAATCGCGGCAGGCTAATTTTCCCGATTGCCGATATTGATGGAAGAGTAATCGGCTTTAGTGCGCGACGCTTAAATGAAGCAGAGGGGGCGAAATACGTCAACTCTCCCGAAACCCCACTTTTTAATAAAAGTGCCGTCTTATATAACATCGATCAGGCGAAAAATTCCGCTCGACGCGACGGTTTTCTCTATATCCTAGAAGGGTTTATGGATGTGTTTGCCCTTGCGGAAGTCGGAATCGATTCCGCGGTGGCGTTAATGGGCACTTTCTTAACCAAAGAGCATCTGCACATACTCCGTCCCTTAAATGTCGAACTTCGCATCGGCCTTGATGGCGATCAGCCAGGTTTAATGGCGACGATGAAGATCGCTATGACTTTATTAGAGAGTAAAAGTAAGTTTCGCTTGGTGATCCCCGATCAAGAAGGCCGTGATCCCTTTGATATTTTCTCGGATTTAGGTGCCGATGGTTTAAAAGCTTATTTAAACAACCTGACTTCGGGGATTGACTTTGCTTTAGCCTACTATGTCAAACACCTAGATTTAACCAAAACCACTGCTAGGGAGAGTTTTGTTAAAAGCATGTTGCCGTTAATCGCCCAAGAATCGCCTTTACTGGCTCAGGATTATTTGAAAAAACTCGCCCATTATTCCGGGTATTCTCTCCGGGCATTAAATAGTGAATTATCGCGACTACAAAAGGCCAAAACTCAAGCCGGTCGCAGTTTTAAAGTCAATGAATATCATCCTGAACGCCCCCTGTTACGGCGTTTGGTTCGCGCCGAACAAGCTTTGTTACTGCAGATGATGCAAAATAAAGAAGCGGCTAAATTCTATCAAGAAGAGGTGGGAAATTTCGTCGATGATCTCCATCTCTATATCGCCCATTTCCTCATCGATTACTATCAAAATCACGAGACCTTAAATGTTGCGGAATTAATCAATGATTTAGAATTAAACTGTGAACATGCTAAAAAGGAATTGATTAAACAACGGGTGGTCGATCTCTCCTTTGTCCCCGTCCCTCCCTATTCCCAAGAACATTTAGAAGAATGTAAACACGTGATTGCCGATGAAAAGAAAAAAATGCTCTTAGAAGAAGAGCGCGCGGCTTCCTTAAGTGGAAAAACTGATGAAGAACGCGCAAAAATCTTAAAAGAGTTTTATCAAAAACACAGAGAATCCTAAGAGAAAGGAATTAATATTTATGGCAAAGAAAAACGTAAATCCAGCCTTTGAAGAAATCATCCCTGAAGAGGAAAAAGTCACAACTAAAAAACCCGCGCAAAAGAAAAAAGCAAGTGAAGAAGCGAGTAAACGTGACGAAGATAGTAAAATTTCCCTTCCTGATGAAGAAGAGATCGAATCCTTAGAAATGATAAAAAAACGCTTGGAGAAAAAAGGTAAAAACGCTGGCTATCTGATCCAAGAGGAAATCTTTGAAGCCTGTCAGCATCTGGAATTAAGCGATGAAGATCTCGATAGTCTCGTCTCTTATTTTGAGGAAAAAGAAATCGATATTATCGATGATGACGAAGATGATGATGGCGGATTCGATAGTCTCGACGTCGAAGAACAAGATCTCGATGAAGCGCAAATTGAAAGCGAACTTGCCGATGATGTTGCCGATAGTATCGATGATCAACTCGATTTTGACTCCGAAGATGAAGAAGACGAAGAAGACGAGGATGAAATCATCCGAAAAACTTTCGGAAAAATCGCGCCCGGGGAAGTGAAAATTAACGACTCAGTCAAACTATATCTTCACGAAATCGGCAGTCATGACCTGCTCAAACCCGATGAAGAAGTCACGCTCGCCAAGCGGATTTTAGCAGGCGATGAAGAAGCGCGGCATATCTTAATCGAAAGTAACCTGCGCCTAGTTGTCAATATTGCTAAACATTATTTAGGCCGGGGGATGAGTTTTCTCGATTTGATTAGCGAAGGGAATTTAGGTCTGATGAAAGCCGTGGAAAAGTTTGATTACACTAAAGGATTTAAGTTTTCGACCTATGCGACCTGGTGGATTCGCCAAGCGATTACCCGGGCGATTGCTGATCAAGCGCGGACGATTCGGATCCCGGTCCATATGGTGGAGACGATTAATAAAATCACCCGGGCGCAACGGCAATTGGTCCAAGAATTAGGTCGCGATCCGAGCGCTGAAGAAATCTCGGAGAAACTCGAAGGTTTACTCTCCGCGGAGCGGATACGCGAGATTCAACGCATCGCACTTGAACCGGTCTCTTTAGAAACGCCAATCGGGGAAGAAGAGGATTCCCATATCGGCGATTTTATCGAAGATAAAGAAGCGATCTCACCTTCTGATTACACCTCAAATGTCTTATTAATTGACGAATTATACGAGGTGATGCACGATTGTCTGACCGATCGTGAAGATCGCGTGATTCGCCTGCGCTATGGTCTTGATGATAATCGCCCCCGGACTTTAGAAGAAGTCGGAAAAGAATTCGGTGTTACTCGGGAAAGAATCCGGCAAATTGAAGCGAAAGCGATTCGCAAAATGCGCTCCCCTTCGCGGTTAAAACGGTTGCAAGATTATCGCAATTTCAATGATTAAAAAAAGATATAAAACAAAAAATACAGATTGAATAAGGAGGAAATGCCTATCGCCAAGAAAAGAATAACCCCAGCGGAATCCGAAGTTAACATTAGTGCAATTTATGATGATGTGGAGATTGAATCGCTCGAAAAAATCAAAAAACGCTTGGAGAAAAAAGGTCAAAAAGTTGGATATCTTCTCCAAGAAGAGGTTTTTGAGGCTTGTCAAAATTTAGAATTAAGTGAGGATGACCTAGAAGAGCTGATCACTTACTTTGAAAATAAAAAAATCGATGTTCTCGATGCGGAAGATGAAGGGGAAGAAGACCCCGGTTTTGATGAACTCGATCTCGATGAAAAAACTTTAGATGAGAAGAAAATGGCCCGTGAACTCGCAGATGACGGCGATGATTCCTTCACCGATATCGAAGATTTTGATTCCGAAGGTGAGGAAGATGAAGTCGATGAGGAAGAAATCCTGCGCAAAGCCTATCGCAAAAGAGCAAAAGCGGCCATCAAAACCACGGATCCCGTCAAACTCTATTTCCATCAAATCGGGAAGCGCGACTTACTCCAAGCCGATGAAGAAGTCGAATTGGCCAAACGGATTTTAGCCGGTGATGAAGAAGCCCGACATATCTTAATCGAGAGTAATTTAAGACTCGTCGTTAACATCGCCAAACGCTATCTTGGCCGGGGATTAGGTTTTTTAGATTTAATCCAAGAAGGCAATCGCGGCTTGATGAAGGCGGTAGAAAAATTTGATTACACCAAAGGATTTAAGTTTTCGACCTATGCGACCTGGTGGATTCGCCAAGCGATTACCCGGGCGGTCGCTGATCAAGCGCGCACGATTCGCATTCCAGTCCACATGGTCGAACGCATCAACAAAATCACGCGGGCGCAACGACAACTTTTCCAAGAATTAGGTCGTGAACCCGACGCGGAGGAAATCGCGGAAAAACTCGCGGGTCAACTCACCCCCGAACAAGTTTTAGAAACAGGACAGATTAATGTGCCAATCGTCTCGCTCAACGCCCCCATTACCACGCGCGATGGCGATGATGGGGCAACCATTGGGAGTTTTGTTGAAAATACCAAGACCACCAGTCCGAAAGATTATGCGAATAAGGCGATGCTTAATGAAAAGTTATATCAGGTGATGTTAGAAACTTTAAACGACCGCGAATTTCGCGTCCTTGAACTCCGTTATGGTTTAGATGGCCAGCATCCGCGCACTTTAGAAGAAGTCGGAAGGGAATTCGGGGTGACCCGAGAGAGAATTCGCCAAATCGAAGCCAAAGCGATTAAAAAACTTCGTTCCCCATCGAAGATTAAACACTTAAAGGATTATCGCAATTTCCATGATTAAATCACTGCCTGAGCGCCTTTTGGCTGTGATTCCCTGGCTTGCGCAAGATGATTTTGTCGCCGATATTGGCAGTGATCATGGCTATTTGGCCATCTATCTAGCGCATCATCAATGCGTTAAGGGGATTTATGCGGTCGAGAATAAACATGGGCCCTTTTCGCGATTAAAACGCAATATTCGCGAAGCGGGATATGAAGAGGTGATTCAAATTGCCCTAGCGGATGGTTTAGAAAATCTTCCTCCCCAAGTGAACACTCTCATCCTGACTGGTCTTGGGGGGGAATTGATCTATCAAATTTTTACGCGGGAAAAGGAGAAATTATCCCAGATTAAAAAGATCATTGTCGCGCCGCAGTCCCATCTGGCTTTTTTAAGAAAAAGATTGTGTGAATTTAACTTTAAAATCACGCATGAGACGATTATCTATGAAGGGGGACATTATTATCCGCTGCTTGTTCTTGCTCCAGGCCAAGAAGAACTCTCTGAGATGGAATGTGAATTTGGTCCGCTTCTTTTAAAAGCAAGACTGGCGTTATTCTTAGCGATGTTAGAAGAAGAAAAACTTAGAAAAGTTAGACTATTAGAGGAAAAATCTCTTCCTTTAAATCGAAGGAAAATCCTCCAACAAGAAATTGAAAAGCTCGATAATATCTTAAGAAATGAGGTCCATCTCGATGATTAAAATGCGTACTTTATTACTAAAACTTGCGAAAAGATTTCCTCAATCAATCGCCAAGAAATACCGTGATTATGTCGGTCATATGACCGGCTCGCTTCCCGAGACGGTGAAAAAAATTATCCTGGTGCTCGATTTAGATGAGAGTATTCTCGATGAAGTCCTCGCCCATCGCCCAGATTTGGTTTTGACTCATCACCCGTTGATTTATGGAACGCGAGCAAAAACTTTAAAAAAAGATCCTGCGCGCGCAGAATTAGTGTGCAAGCTGGAAGCGGCCGATATCTGCGTATATTCTTATCACACCAACTTTGATGAAGGTGAAGGGGGGATGAATGATGCCCTAAGTAAAGTTCTCGAATTGGAGGAGATTACCCCGTTGGAAAATGATCCATTAGCTCGGGGTGGCAAATTAAAAAAGCCAGTACCAATCGAGGAATTTGCTAAGTTTGCCTTAGAGAAGTTCGGGGTTAGTTACGGGCTTTTAATCGCAGAAGGGAATCCCATCATTAGTTCAGTCGCCATCGTCGGTGGTGGCGGTTCGCGCGGATGGCGCGTGGCCCAAGAAGAAGGGTACGATCTTTTTATCTCTGGGGATGCGCCGCATCATGTGCGCCGGGATGTGGTCTTAAATAAATACAATTATCTCGATTTACCCCATGAAATCGAGCGCATCTTCATGCCGACGATGAAGGAAATTCTTTTAGATATCGAACCAAGGTTGGAAGTGATCTGTATTGATCATGAAGAACTTCCCCATTTAGTTACTGATTAAAGTTTTCTAAAAAATCAATCACTTTATGGACGACTTCGCGGGGAGTGGAAGCTCCCGAAGCGACGCCGACATGAGTTAAACCTTTTAATTCATCTCGATTAATCTCATGAATCCCGCGGACGAGGCGGATTTTTGCTCTAGGATGAGAGGTTTTGGCAATCAGAGCTAATCTCGTCGTGTTCGAGGAGCGCGGTGAGCCGATAATATAGATATGTTCAACCTCCATCGGGAGAAGTTTGACCGCCTTTTGTCGTAAACGCGTCGCTTGGCAAATTTCATTTCCAATTTCGGCTTCGGGAAGACGGGCTTTAATATCGAGATGGAAGCCTTTGACCTCATCTAGTGAAAGCGTGGTTTGGGTGATGACAAAAGGATTTTTCGTCTTTAACTGGCGATAATCAAAGTACCCCTCAACATCATAGAGAAAGACTTTTTCGCCGCGGGCTAAAGCTGCAATCGGTTCAGGATGGCCTTTTTTACCAAGGTAGATGACTTCCTGCCCTTTAGCTAAGGCTTTTTCGATTAATGAAAAGGCATGAAGAACTTTTTTGCAGGTCGCATCATAAGTAATCAAACCTCTTTCTTGGGCGATTCGATCGAGTTTTGGATCATGACCATGGGCGGTAAAGATAATAATCAATGGTGGTTTGGCTTGCTTTAAAAAAGCCTCATATTCGCTAATTGGTATATTTATAGTAGTTATCTGGTTATCTTCTAGGTGTTTTACCACTCTTTCATTATGAACAAGCATCCCTAAAACCGAAATCGGCATGTCGGGATTATCTTTGCGAACGGCTAAAGCGAGGTCAATCGCCTTTACCACTCCTTCGCAGTACCCGTAAGGTTTTGCGACTGTAACTTTCATATTATGCACCTGCTCTCTTCTAAAGTAATTTTACCATAATTTTATATATTTTCTTGTATAATATGGTGAAAGGACAAATGCTATGGCGAAATTTTCTCGATTTGCCCTGAGTGAAAAACTCTTAGAAACGATTACTAGTCTGGGATATTGCGATTTAACTCCAATTCAAGAGATGATTATTCCTCTAGCCTTACGGGGAGAATCCGTCATTGCCCGTTCGCCAACGGGAAGTGGAAAGACGCATGCTTTTTTAGTACCCATCTTTGAAAAAATCGATACCAGCAAAGAGGAAATTCAAGTTTTAATCCTCTCTCCTACCCGTGAATTAGCAAAGCAGACATTAACTTTTGCCCGCGCAATGGCTAAAAGTTATCCAGACTTGCGCCTTTTACTTCTAGCGGGGGGGGAGGAGAAAAAGCGCAATATGGAAGCTCTCGAAAGAAAACCGCATATTATCATCGCTACCCCTGGCAGATTAAAAGATCTCGGACTAGAAAACACGGTCACGTCCTTAATCAGTGTCAAAACGGTGGTCCTCGATGAGGCGGATATGCTCTTTGATAGTGGTTTTTTCCCAATTATCAACGAGATTTTAACCGCGTTAGATTCCTTTCAAATCATGGTTTTCTCCGCGACTTTTTCTGAGAATTTAAAGAACTCATTGGCAAAACATTTCCCCGATATGCGCATTCTTGAATGCGAAGAAGCGGCTAATCCGAAAGCGATTACTCATTATTTAATCGACACTCGTCATCGAGATTCCTATCAAGCGGTTTTAGATTTTATTATTTGGAAACAACCTTATTTTCTCTTAATTTTTGCTTCAAGGAAGAAAGATGTCGATGCGCTTTATCGATTTTTGTTAGAAAACAATCTTAAAGTTGGTGTTATCCATGGTAATCTTAGCGATCGCCAACGCAAACAGATGATGCGCCGGATCAATCATGATGAATTTAGTGTCATTGTCGCCAGTGATATGGCCGCACGTGGGCTTGATTTTGAACATATCAGCGAAGTTTTAAACTTTGATTTACCGAATAATCTCGAGTATTATTTCCATCGTGCCGGCAGAACTGGCAGATATAAAAACCAAGGTGAAGTCTATAGTTTTTATGACCGCGATCACGAGGTTAAACCGCGGAAATTAATCGCACAAGCGGTGGATTTTACCTTTTTGATTTATCAAGATGGGAAGTTTATCCCTGATGCGAATCCCCGCTTAAAGAAAAAAGTGTCCCAACGCAAAGTTGAAGATCAAGAATTAAGTGTAGCGATTAAAAAAGCCGTCGCCGAGACTCGGACCAAAAAGGTGAAACCAAATTACAAGAAAAAAGTTCGCGTTGCGGTGGAAAAAACCAAACGCAAACATCGGCGGGAAATTATCCGTAAAGATATTCGCCGTCAACGCGAAGAACGCTATCGGAAGGAAGCCAGAGAACGACATGAGTAGAGTGGGAATTTTAGGCGCTCATGTCTCCTTATCCGCACCTGGATATTTTCTTGATGCAGTGCAAACGATGATCGCCTATGAAGCTAATACGATGATGTTTTATACTGGTCCACCGCAAAACGCCAGAAGAATTCCCGTGGAACAGATGATGATTGAAGAAGGAAAAAAACTCCTTGAAGAAAGAGGAATTTCTCCTTCCCATCTAATCGTTCATGCTCCTTATATCATCAATATTGGCAATACGATTAAACCCGAACTAGCGCTGGGTTCGAAAGAACTTCTCCGCGAGGAATTAAACCGGACTGCGGCTTTTGGGGCCGAGGTTCTCGTCTTGCATCCAGGAGCTCATGTTGGCGCTGGTAAAGAAGTGGCGATTGCGCAAATTATTGAGATTTTAAACGATATTTTAGGCGCTGAAGCCGGCCCGACCATCGCATTAGAAACAATGGCGGGCAAAGGCAGTGAAATCGGCTCGACCTTTGAAGAATTAGCGATGATAATCGCTGGAGTGCACAATCAAAAGCGCATTGGAGTGTGCTTGGATACCTGTCACATCCATGATGCGGGCTATGATGTCGCTGATCTTGATGGCATTTTAAAAGAATTCGATGAAGTAATCGGACTGGAGTATTTACGCGTCCTCCATATCAATGATTCCAAGAATGAACGGGGTGCAAGAAAAGACCGTCATGATAATTTAGGCTATGGCAAGATTGGTTTTGAAACTCTTTTGCGCTATGTGACTGATCCTCGTCTAGCCCATATTTCGAAAATCTTAGAAACCCCCTATATCGGTGAAAACCCTCCCTATGCGCAGGAAATTGCCATGTTAAAAAGCGGAAGTTTCGATGCGCAATGGCGAGAAAATTTCATTAAATAATTTAATTTTCTCCTGGTGATTTGCTAGAATGTACTTATGTGGAGGTGGAAAATGATGAAACGTAAACATCTTTCCTTGATGCTCATTTCCATGACTTTGCTTTATGGTTGTCAAAATCAAAAACCAAAACCGCTTTCCTATGCGGAGGGAGTCGCTAAACTCCAAGAAGCTAAACAGGCGGAAGAAAAAATTGTTCGCTGTCAAGAAACCCTGGCTACGAATGCTAATTTAGATGGTTTTATCGGCACTGGCTTTGTCGGGACGCCAATTGATTATGCACAAGTTGCTTCTTTAGAATACGAATACACCGAAAGCAAAAAACACTATCAAGAAAACGATACTTGTTACTTAAAAGTGGGAAATGAAATCATCGCCGACTATCAAGACGAGACTTTAGTCTACTATGAGGATAATAATACAGGGTATATCGATTATACGCTTGCTCCTCATGCCAAACCTGAATTTTCTTCGAATAACAAGGTGCAAGCAACTCTCGATGTCATCAAACGGCGGAATGTTTTCCTTGCCACCGTTTCTTTGAGTGATTTTGCGAGTTTTTATGTGGAAATTGAAGAAGAACTCCCCCATCTCAATGAAGTCGGCGCGGTCTCTTTTTTCACCCACAAGCACGAAACAGTGATGAAAATCATCTTCGATAATGACAAATTTGCCGCTTATCAGGCATTAGTTGGAGACGACTTTGCCCTTGATCTTGATTTGGGGTTGGAATTCGATCTTTCGGGAATGAGTTTGGAATTGACCAGGTACAATATCACGACCAGTGAATTGACCTTGATTATCGATGCCAAGCACCGGGGATGTTTATTAATGAGCAAAGTCGAGGCCCGCTTTGAAGTTAAATACACCAGTGAACCAGGAGCAAACCCATTTATGCCCGACGGCATTGATTTAGATGGAACGATTGAAGTTGATATTGAAGGCACTTATACCCGCACTGGCTTTGACCAAAATTTTGTGATTGCGCTCCCTGATGATTTGGATGCCTACGTTTCCTAGAAACCACAAAAGATTGATGAATCTTAGTAAAGGAGATGAACCGTATCGATTCATCTCCTTATTTTAATTTTTCAATTTCTCTGATGAAGGTGGCAAAGGCTTCATCTTCTTGGACCGTTTGCACCACTTGGCCCTTTTTGAAGATGGCATAGCGTCCTTTCCCCCCTGCAATCCCAATATCAGCACTTTTAGCTTCGCCCGGGCCATTGACCACACAGCCCATGACGGCAACCTTAATGGGTAAATGGACCGTTTCTAAATAACTGAGAACTCTCTTTGCTAAAGGAATTAAGTCAACTTCCGTCCGACCGCAAGTCGGACAGGAAATAAGCGTCGGATAGTTTGGGTATAACCCTAAGTCATGCAGGAGTCTTTTAGCGG
The DNA here is from genome assembly GCA_050952725.1 of Bacilli bacterium. Taxonomy (GTDB): domain Bacteria; phylum Bacillota_I; class Bacilli_A; order RFN20; family CAG-826; genus JAQWCH01. The sequence goes on along the minus strand of JBMNLN010000001.1, from coordinate 1,065,536 downwards.
TGACGATTTCTTCCTGGGGGGAAGCGGATAAAGAGATGCGGATCGTATCACCGAGGCCTTCAAGAAGAAGCGGAGCCAGGCCAGCGCTGCTGCGGATAATGCCAATTTCCGCAGGTCCAGCCTCGGTAATTCCTAAATGAAGTGGATAGGGAAAAGTCTTAGCCGCGAGCCGATAGGCGGCAATTGTGGTTAAGACATCACTCGCTTTTAAGGAAATGACGATGTCATGGAAATCGAGTTCTTCGAAAATAGCGACATGTTTCTGGGCCGATGCTAGTAAGTGTTTTGCTTCATATGCTTTTTGATAATCATGAATTTCTCGATCAAATGAACCAGAATTGACTCCGATGCGAATCGGAACTTTCTTTTCTTTCGCTTTTTCGACAAGTAATTTAATCCCTTCTTTATTGCCGATGTTTCCAGGATTAATGCGCAGGCCATCAATGCCATTTTCCAAGGCGAGAAGGGCCAGGCGATAATCAAAATGAATATCGGCGATCAGGGGAATATTCACTTGGGGTTTAATCTTTTTAATCGCAAGTGCATCCTCTTGGTCAAGGATGGCCAGTCGCATCAACTCCGCGCCTAACCTCGCACATTCGTTGATTTGCTGCACGACCGCATCGATTTTTGCCGTCTTCAAAGAGCACATCGATTGGATGATGACGCGATTTTGTCCGCCGACTTGCAATCCGGCAATAAATACGCTGCGAGTTTGCGTTCGCTTGAATACATTTTTCTTCATTTCACCTCTAGTATCGCGATTTAAGATTAAAAAAGCAATAAAAACAGTCGCTTTTCTTGGTGAAAACCTCCATGATGTGCTACAATACTTGGCGTTAGAGCAGGAGGTAGCCACAATGCGTGAATCAGTCTTACTGAAATGTAGTGAATGCGGGGAAGAAAACTATCTCAGCAGTCGGAATAAAAAAAATGTTCCCGATCGTCTTGAATTAAAAAAGTATTGCCCCCGTTGTCAAAAATCGACCGTCCATAAAGAAAAGAGAAAATAAGGCCGCAAGGCTTTATTTTTGTTAGGTAGTAAAAATGTCAATCGTCAAAAGTTTTGTCTTTTCCTATCAATTGCTCCGGTCTAATTTGTATTTAATTAAAGTCGGGCCCCATCAAGTCGTAATTATCGATCCCAGTGATTTAGGCGAGAAGATGCTCGCTTATTTAGCAGAGCACCAACTGACGCCGGTGGCTGTTTTATTAACTCATGGCCATTTTGATCATGTGCGGGGAGTCAAGCGCTTAATTGAACAATATCGATTACCTGTCTATGTGGGTCAGGGAGAAAAAGATTATCTCCACGATCATCTTTTCATGCGGGGAAATTATGAAGAAATTGCGCAAAGTGGCAACCTTCACTTTGTCGAAGATGGTCAGAGATTAACCTTTGGCCATCAGGAGTTTTTAGTAATAACCACTCCCTTTCACTCAATGGGAAGTGTCTGTTACTACCTAGAAAAAGAAGGGATAATCTTTACTGGCGACACCCTTTTTAAAGGCACGATTGGCCGGACTGATATCTTTGGGAGCGATCCAACTTTAATTAAGGCAAGCCTCAATAAACTAAGAAACTTACCAGAGACGACCGTGGTTTATCCCGGACATGGAGAAAGCACCACGATTAAAGATGAAAAAAACCACAATCCCTGCCTTTAAAAGCGATTTGATATTGATCTGTGCTTTTTGTTATAATTGAGCGAGATTAATCAAAGGAGAAAATGATCTATGATTAACGTTACGGAATTACGACCGGGAAATTATTTCCTCGAAGATGGGCAAATTTACAATGTTCTCGATATTTTGCTCAATAAAACCGCGATGCGGAAAATGGTCGCCAAACTCAAAGTTAAAAACGTCCGTTCGGGCGCAATTATTGAATTAGCCTTTAACTCTGGTTATCAAATTGACCGCATCAACATTGAAAAAAGAACGATGAGCTACCTTTATGATGATGGAACTTTCCTCGTCTTTATGGATCAAAACACCTATGAACAGATCGCGATTGAAAAAGAAAAAATGGAATGGGAATTAAAATTCTTAGTGCCCAATGCGGAAGTCGAAATCGCCTCCTACGAAGGAGAGATTCTCGGTTTATCACTCCCGGTTAAAATCGCGTTAAAGATTACGGATTGCCCCCCGGCGGTTAAGGGGAATACGGTGCAAAATGCAACCAAAGATGCTGTATTAGAAACAGGGATTACCGTGCGTGTCCCTTTATTTATCGAAGAAGGCGAGACGATCTATGTCCGCACGGATAACGGACAATACGATGGTCGGGCCTAAGGGAGGAGCATAACATGTTGAGAATTTTTGTTGATTTAGCCCCTATTGCTTTAGTTGGCTGGATTGTCTTAGCCCTAGTTGCCGGCGCGGTCGCGGGCTTCTTTATTGGAAGAAAGATTATCATGAAGCAATTGGAGAAGAACCCTCCGATTAATGAACAGATGATTCGCGCGATGTTTATGTCGATGGGAAGAAAACCTTCCGAAGCGCAAATTCGCGCGGTGATGAACAGCATCAAAAACAGCAATCGCTAGGATTGGTAATCACAATAATAGAAGAGCATCTCAACGGATGCTCTTTTGTTTTGTCAATGAAAAACCCCGATTATCATTATATTTTTTCATCGGGGAACCAGTTATCAACACTACTTAAAAACTACTAATTTATTACTAAATCATTTCATCCAGGTAATTGTGCGCTCGGTTCCAGCGAGCAATCTTTGAATATTGCCGCGATGACGGAAAATTAGTTCGGTCGCGGTAATAGTCAAGAGAATGGCATAGGCTAAATAGCCAACTGCCCCAAATAAGGGCGAGGTTTGTAGAAGCGGATAAAAGCCAAAGCCCTCTAATTGTGGAATCAGATAGAACCAGCTTAAAAGGGCAAAAGTGGCGGAGACGACAATCGAACAAAGCGAGACTTTTTTCTTCCAAATCAGAAGCAGACCAAACATGATAAAAGCCGCAATACTGAAGAGCCAGTTAATCGCAAACAAAAGTCCGGAGAAGACACTGACGGCTTTTCCACCTTTAAAGCCAAAGAAGATTGGCCAGCAGTGACCGACCGAAAGCAAGAATAGACTTAAGAAAATGGTCACATGCGGCACCCAAGTATAAGTAAAAGCGGTAAAATCGGCGAAATTGAAGATGCCGTATAGGCCCCAAAAAACGATAATCGGCTTTAAGATATCAAGGATGATAACGGCTGCGCCAGCTTTAGCTCCAAGTACTCTTCCCGCATTGGTCCCGCCCGCATTTTTTGAGCCGTGTTCGCGGATGTCCGTATCATAAAAGATTCGACCGATTAAGATAGCATTCGAAAGCGAGCCATAAAGATAGGCGATGCTGCCTGCGAGAATGATGGTCAAGATTGCGTAGAGTATTTGCATGTTTCTCACCCTTTACTAGTGTTCTTATCTACATTTATGGTATGATAAACCAGCGATAATTGCTATAATTATAAAGGTTATTTCCCCAAAACGAAAGGAGTTGTAAGTGCGATGGAAAAAAAGGTCATGCAACACGAGTATACTGAAGATAGCATTGAGCTCCTAGAGGGGCTTGAAGGGGTGAGAAAACGCCCAGCGATGTATATCGGCTCGACCAACGCGACGGGACTTCACCATTTAGTTTGGGAAGTTGTCGATAATGCGGTCGATGAGGCGATGAGTGGTTATGGTGATCGCATTAGTGTCACCATCCATAAAGATGGCTCGATCTCCATTCAAGATGAAGGGCGTGGCATTCCAACTGGCATGCATAAAAAAACAGGAATTCCAGCGGTTCAATTAATTTTTTCCACTTTACACTCGGGTGGTAAATTCACCGAGAGTGCGTATAAAACGAGTGCGGGTCTTCACGGTGTCGGGGCAGCGGTGACCAATGCTTTAAGCGAGTGGCTCGATGTCACCGTCTTCCGCGATGGCAAAATCCATCATCTCCGTTATGAAAATGGCGGAAAACTCGTCCAGCCTTTGGAAGTAGTCGGAAGAACTAATCGCCATGGGACTTTAGTCACCTTTAAACCCGATCAAAAAATCTTCTCTACAGTAGAATTTAAATGGGATACCATCACCAACCGCTTGCAAGAGAGTGCCTTCTTATTAAAGAAAGTCCACTTTTTTGTCAAAGATGAACGCGCGGGACTAGAAACCGACTTCTATTATGAAGATGGGTTAAAGGAATATATCCGGATTATCAATCAAAATAAAACCCCGATGAGCGATATCATCACGTTTGAAGATATCTATAAATCGAGTAACCCAGCGACCAAAGAAGTAATGCAAATGGAAATCGCCATGCAATATTGCAGTGATGATTATCAAGAAACCGTACTCTCTTATGTCAATAATGTCCGCACTCACGATGGCGGAACTCATGAAACTGGTTTTCGCATGGGATTGACGCGAGCGGTGAATGATTTCGCCACGGAAAATTCCCTTTTGCGCAGCAAAGAAAAACTCGATGGCACCGATATTCGCGAAGGTCTGACGGCGATTATTTCCCTTCGCATTCCCGAAGAAATTCTCGAATTTGAAGGTCAGACCAAAGGCAAGCTTGGCACCTCGGAAGCGATGGCGGCGGTCAATACTTTTATCTACAACCGTCTAACTTACTATCTGCGCGAGAATCATGAATTTGCGGTGACTTTAGTCCGCAAATGCATCGATGCCCAAAACGCAAGAAAAGCCGCTCGGAAAGCCAAAGAAGATGCGCGAAGAAGTAAAAAGAACAATAAAAATGATTATATCCTCTCGGGGAAATTAACTCCGGCCCAAAGTAAGGACTACGCGCGGAATGAACTCTTTATCGTCGAAGGAGATTCCGCTGGGGGCACGGCCCGCAGTGGTCGTGATCGCACTTTCCAGGCGATTTTACCGCTTCGGGGTAAGCCGCTTAACACCGATACGGTGACGATGGAAAAAATGCTAAAAAACGAAGAATTTGCCACCTTGATCAATACGATTGGGGCCGGCGTCGGTAAAGACTTCGCCATTGAAGATATCCGCTATGGCAAAATCATCATCATGACCGATGCTGATACTGATGGGGCCCATATCCAAACTTTGCTGTTAACTTTCTTTTATCATTACATGAAGCCACTTTTACAAAAGGGTCATGTCTATATTGCCGTTCCTCCCCTTTATCGGGTGCATAAAGAAGTGCAAAAGAAAATCGTCTATGAATATGCTTGGGATGATCAAAGCTTAGAAGTGGCAAAGGCTAAAATTGGGGCGAACTATCGGATCAACCGTTATAAAGGGCTGGGAGAAATGAATGCGGAGCAACTATGGGAGACGACGATGAACCCCGAAACGCGAACGCTCATTCGCGTCGGAGTGGAAGATCCCTTACTCGTAGAAAAACGGGTTTCGATCTTAATGGGGAAAGATGTCTCCGTGCGCCGAAAATGGATTGAAGAGAATGTCGACTTCCATGCAGTTGATCACTTTATCGAAGAGGTGCAGTAATCATGGCGAAAAAACCTGTCAAACGCAAGAAAAAAGTCGAAGAAAAACCACGCGTCATCGAAGAAAAAATCGTCCATGAAGCGATGGATGACATCATGGGTGATCGCTATGCGATTTACGCGAAAGAGGTAATTCAAAACCGGGCGATTCCCGATGTTCGCGATGGGCTAAAACCTGTGCAACGACGCATCATTTATGCGATGGCGGAAGAGGGGAATACCTTTAATAAGCCAACGAAGAAATGCGCCCATACCGTCGGTGCCGTGATGGGGAAATATCACCCCCATGGTGACTCTTCGATTTATGATGCTCTCGCGCGGATGTCACAAACTTGGGTGATGCGTTATCCCTTAATCGACTTCCAAGGGAATAATGGCTCTATTGATGGTGATAGCCCAGCTGCTTATCGCTATACCGAATCGCGATTAGCCGAACTCGCCCAAGAGTTAGTCACCGATCTGGAAAAAGATACGGTGGAGATGCAGTTGACCTTTGATGATTCGGCCTTGGAACCGACGGTTTTACCTTCGCGATTCCCCAATCTCTTATTAAATGGGGCTTCGGGGATTGCCGTGGGGATGGCGACCGAAATCCCTCCCCATAACTTCATTGAAGTAGCGGAAGCGATTATTTATCGCATCAATCATAAAAATGCCACTGTCGCCGATTTACGCGGCTTTGTCAAAGGACCCGATTTTCCCACGGGCGGCATCATCTATCGCTCCGCGGGATTAGATGATATTTATCAAACTGGTAGAGGAAGAGTTGATGTCGAAGCCAAGACTTCGTTTAACATCAGCAAAGATCAAAAGCAAATTATCATCGAAGAAATTCCTTATAATGTCAATAAAACCCAAATCATCAAAGAGATCGACGGTTTGTGCCGCAATAAGCATGTCGATGGGCTGCTCGAAGTCCGCGATGAATCCGACCGTGAAGGTTTACGGATCGCCGTTGATTTAAAAATCGATGCCGATGAGAATATTCTCCTCGAATATCTACTAAATAAGACCCAATTAAGAACTGGATATTCCGCGAACATGGTCGCCATTGTCGATGGGCGCCCGCGCACCTTAACTTTACTTGGTTTTGCCGATGCCTATATCGCTCATCAAAAAGAAATTATCACCCGGCGTTCACAATTTGATCTAAGCAAGAGTGAAGCTCGTCTGCATATCGTCGAAGGGCTGATGCTAGCGATTTCTCGCGTCGATCAAGTGGTGGCGATAATCCGCAGCAGTCAAGACAAAGCCGATGCGAAGAATAATTTAATCGCTGCTTTCAGCGTCACCCCCGAACAAGCTGAGGCGATTGTCAGTTTACAGCTCTATCGCTTAACTAATACCGATATCACCACCTTGGAGAAAGAAAAGAGCAAACTCGATGATGAAATCGCCGAATTAAAAGCGATTTTAGAGGATGAAAAGAAACTCGAACGGGTGCTTATTAAAGATTTACGCGCCCTGGTGGCCAAATATGGCGATGCGCGGCGCACGTTAATCGAAGATCAATTAGAAATCGTCCAAATCGATAAGCGCGATTTAATCGCTAAAGAAACGGTGATGGTGGCGATTACGCGCGATGGTTATATCAAGCGCTCGTCGTTAAAATCTTACCGCTCCAGTGGTGAAAATGCGCTGCCAGGAGTTAAGCAAGGTGACTTGCTGATTGCGATGGGCGAAGCCGAAACCACCGATTATATCCTAACTTTTACTAACTTAGGTAACTACTTATATATCCCCGTCTTCCAAATTGGCGATGGTCGTTGGAAAGATGAAGGGAAACATATCAATTATCTGATTCCTCTAAAAGGTGAAGAAAAGATCGTCCGCGCTTTAGCAATTTCGACTTTCCGGAAAGATCTCTTCGTCGTCTTCTTGACTGCACAAGGGAAGATTAAGCGCTCCCCGCTTGAGGAATTTAACGTCTCGCGCTATAACCGGCCGATTAGTTGTATGCGCCTTGCCAAAGGAGATGAAGTGGTCGATGCCACCTTAACTTCGGGCAATAGCAACGTGCTGGTGGTCGCGGAAGATGGTCGCGCTTCCTACTTTAATGAGAATGACTTGACGCCGCTTTCTTTAAAAGCCGGTGGGGTCCTCGCCTTAAAGAACTTAAAGAAAACGAAGATGGTTGAAGTGCTCGCCTATCATCCTGAAGAACGGGGCAAACTCGTTTTAGTCACGGAAAAAGGCCACGTCCGCGTCATCGATATCAACTATCTTTTAGTTACCGAGAGAATGGGCCGTGTCCAACTTGTTTATAAAGCTTTCAAGAGCGATCCACAAAAGATGATTTTCCTCGATAAGATCAAGCATCGGGCCGAAAATGTCCGGCTCAATCTGCTTTTGAGTAGCAATAATATTCTGCCTTTAGTCATCGATGATCTACGCCCGACCCCGGTGGAAAAATATGCGAAGAAAAACATCGATCAACTCGATGATAATGAATTGATCGAAGGGGTTTATTTTGAAAAACTCCTGACGGTCGATGAGACGTTAAAGAGTTATGAACCGCCAGTGATCACCGAAGAGAGCAAAGTCGTTGAACCAGAGATTAGCGAAGAAGAAACTCCCGAGTTTGAACAAATTTCGATTTTCGATGTGATGGGAGATTAATTAAAATTAGCAATAATATCGCCAACCGACATTTATACCGTCTAAATATCGTTTATAATCGAGAAAAAACACGAGATATCACTTTATTTAAACGGTATTTTTTTATATAGTATAGATAGGTAAATTATGTGTAAAAGGTTCGTCCCCCATTATTATGCGTCGAGTATTTACGAGGTCCCGATTGATTTTTATTCCCAACGTGGTTATCGCAAGCTCGTGCTTGATTTAGATAACACCTTAGATTCCTTTCGGGCTAAAGTCCCAAGTGAGCGCGCGTTACATTTAGTACGGAGTCTGCAAAAAGCAGGTTACATGGTGATCATCGTCTCCAATAACACCGAAAAACGCGTTGCCCCCTATGCGGCAGTTTTAGGGGTTAAGTTTCTCTCTAGTGCCCGCAAGCCCTTTGGTTACAAGTTTAAGAAGTTCTTTCGCACCGAGGGAATCGATCCCCGGGAAACTCTTCTCATCGGCGATCAGTTGTTGACTGATGTCCTAGCGAGTAAAAATGCGGGAATCTCGGTTTTACTGACGGAGAAAATCGTCAAAGAAGACCAATGGACGACCAAGATTAATCGCTTATTTGATCGCCCAATTCGGGCGTTGCTACGACGAAAGGACCGTTTACCTTGTTGGAGGAAGTTCTATGAGTGAAGTCAAAAAAGTTCGACGCTGCTATGGTTGTGGCGAAATTTTGCAAACCAGTGATCCGGATGCTCCCGGTTTTATCACCGAGTTTCAACTGGCCCGGCATGAAATCGTCTTATGTCAGGCGTGTTTTGAAAAAAACGCCGCGGGACATGATGCGTTAAATGAGCCGATTTTTAATGCTGACTTCACCAAAATCCTCGCGCGGATTAAAGCCACGCAAGCATTAATCGTCTATGTGGTCGATGTCTTTAACTTCGAAACTTCCTTTATGTCGGAAGTCACCGATGCGATTCGCGATAATCGCATTGTCGTGGTCGCCAATAAACTCGATCTCTTACCGGAGAATGTCTCCCAAGATAAAATCCGCGACTATGTGGCTAAGCGCTGTGAACAAGCGTATTTAAAGCCGGAACGCATCGTTTTAGCTTCCTCGACGAAGAATTATAACATCGAAGAAGTAATAGCCAGCATTGAAGAACTCCGCGATGGGCGCTCCGTCTACTTTATCGGAGCGGTCAGCAGTGGTAAATCCTCATTGATCAACACGTTATTAAAGAATTTCCAAAATGAGAGCCGCTTCTATATCACCACCTCGTTTTATCCAAACACCACCTTGAAGGTAATTGAAATCCCCCTTGATGATCGCTCGGCGATTTATGATACCCCAGGATTATCAATTAGCAACTCGATCATCGGTCAGATGGCCAATGAACGCGAGGTGATTCGCGCGATTGTTCCCCGTTCGACGGTCACTCCCCGCGTCTATCATCTCAAACCAGGACAAGGGCTGATTTTTGGAGGGATTGCGCGGTTTGATTTTCTCGCTGGTCCAAGGACGAGCTTTACCGTCTATGTCGCCGATGATGTCAAGATTCACCGCGTCGATTTACGGCAAGCTGATGCGACTTTTGATCGCTTAATTCGCCGTAATGAAACCCAACCGATTTCCAAGAAGATCAATAGCCATATCGATTTAGATGTCTATGAAATTCGCGTCGATTATGATGATGCTTGCGATGTGGCCTTAACGGGGTTAGGCTGGATATCATTCAAAGGCGAGAAACAAGTGTTACGCGCCTATGTGCCCAAAGGCGTAAGCATTTATCACAACACGAGCAAAATTTAATGGATAAAGGAAAGAAGTCTATTTTAGTTACAATTTTAAAATTCACGAGTTTCCTTCGCTTTCCAAGCGAGTTTTTCCTTCTTTCCCAAGAAGAAGAGGTTTGTTTTTAAATGGGTAAGATCATCCTTTTTGGCGGAACCTTTGACCCGATTCATCACGGGCATTTTTTGATGGCAGAGTACGCTTATCAAGTGATTAAGGCTGATCAGGTGATTTTTATTCCCGCCAAGACACCGCGGTGGAAAAATCCAGTGGCCAGCAAAGAAGATCGCTATGCAATGCTCAAACGTTACTTAAAACCTCACGATTGGGCGAAAATCAGCCTCTATGAACTCGAAACCAAGGGAGAAGAAGTCAATTATTCCATCGATACGATTGATCATTTTCAAAAAACTTTCCCTGATGATGCCTTTTTTTGGCTCTTAGGTGCTGATCAAGTCGCCGCCTTTCCCCGTTGGAAAGATGCGGAAAAAATCGCAACAAAAGTGCAATTATTAGTTTATAGTCGCCCTGATATCCCGCTGGATGAGAAGATTATTGCAGATTATCGAATGCGCATCTTAAATGGACCGAGTTCCAAAGCCAGTTCCAGTGCGGTTCGGAAAGGACAAGCTCTGGATACGGAGTTAGATGTCTTAAATTACATCGAGAAACAGCAACTTTACTATGTCAAACATCTACAAAAGTTTTTAGATAAGAAGAGATTAGCCCATTCCTTTACCGTCGCGCGGCTTGCCTATTTAATCGCTCAAGCCAATGACTTAGATAAGGAACGCGCCTACTTAGCGGGACTTTTACATGATCTGGGGAAAAATATGCCTCTGCGTGAACAAAAAGCGATTATGCAAGCGCATTATCCAGCTTATCAGGGGCTCAAGCCAGAAAATTATCACCAATTTATTGGAGAATATTTAGCGAAGGAAGAGTTTTTGATTACCGATGAAGAAGTCCTCCTCGCCATCAGAACCCACAATACGGGCGCGGCTAATCTGCGGCCGTTACAGATGATCGTTTATGCGGCTGATAAAATTGAACCAACTCGTGGCTTTGATTCTTCCGATTTAATTGAAGTTTGTCTTGAAGATTACTATCGAGGATTTATCGCTACATTAGCGGCTAATCGCGAATTTTTAGCTCTTAAACAAGTCGATACGAACAATCCCTTAACTCAAGCATGTTTTCAACAATATTTAAAGGAGTAAATAATGCGCTTAAGTAAAAAACTCAAAACGATGATTACCGCCTTAGAGGATAAAAAGGCGGAAGCTCTCCTCGTCTATGATGTCAAAAACAAAACCCCGTTAGCGGAATACTACATTTTAGTCAGTGCGAACAACCCGCGACAATTAAACGCACTTTATGAAGCCGTTGATAAAGTGGCAAGTGTCAATAACTATCCAATTCACCACGTCGAAGGTCGGGGCAAATCTAAAGATTGGATTCTCGTGGATGCCTACGAGATTATCGTGCACATTTTCTCTAAGCAAGCGCGGAACACTTACGCTTTAGAAGAATTGCTTCACGATGCGAAGTTAGTTTATCAGACGGAAGTTCCGGCGGAAGAAGATTTGAATTAATAAATTATAAATTAGTTCATCGTCATTAAATACATAGGGATACTCATGCGGAAGGTGAAGTACTCCCTTTTTTTATAATTTGGGGTAAAAAGTTGAAATCAGATTACTTCCGATAATGTATATTATGTCAACCAATTATGTAAAAAGTTAGTGTTAATCTCACTATTTGCAAAATCGTATTATCAAGCACATCAATAGATAATGATGTTAATAAGGGCGGTTTTCCACAGGTTTATCGTGTTTCGATTACTATATAACTACTAAAAACTTACTTCTTGCTACTTCTTTTTCAAGTGAATGTTATTGAATTAAGGTTTTGCCTTGAATAAATAATTGATGAATCGCATCGATGATTTTACGCATTTGCGCCGCGCTAAGAATCGTGACTGGCCCGCGTTCTTTATTTAAGCAACCATCCTTAATCATCCCTTTTTGGTAAATGCGAAGTTTATCAAGGCCGCGGATTTGATTGATCACCGCTAAAGTCTCACGGTCGCTATCAAGATGAGGAAGAAAGCCGATATTAACATCACTCATCGGATTTGCTTCATTATGTTTACTCTTTAAAGGAGCGACAATCACAATATCATTATTCGCATAACTATCGACAAGGACCACCCCATAATGGCGCTTGGAGAGTTCGGTATGAACATTTAACCCCCAATCAAACTCATAAACTTCCCCTCTTTTTAAATCATATGCGAGCTTGTATTCTAGACTGAAGGAAATATAACTTAGTTGTCTTCTGGTCCAGTCTAATTGCTCATGCATATTCTCCATCACTCGCTGATGGGCAGTTAAGTTGGGATCATCAAGAAAATCTTCATTTGACTCTGGTTGCCGTAAGCGGCGGTATTTTTTTGGCTTCTTGTTTTGATACATATTTTGACCTCGCGCAATCTCTCGATATTTCTACATAGTCAAAGGGAACAGATTTCGTATCTTTTTAATAAATATTACAAAAAAAGGCGATTTTTTCGCCTTTTTCTTCGTTTTGATTTAGAAAATCTAATTATTCATTCAATAATTCGCATACGGGTTGACCTATCATATGAGGTTCTTTCGCCAGTTGGAAGTTTTTGAGAATCGTCATCCCGATATCGGCAAAACTTTTCCGGTCTGCCAGAGGTCTTCCTTGGGTAAATCGCGGTGAATAGGCGAGGAGAAAGACTTTTTCTCGCGTATGATCGGTCCCTTTATAGGTGGGATCATTGCCGTGATCTGCCGTAATTAGCAACAAATCATCGTCCTTTAAAATCTTTAAGAGTTCACCAAGGCGCCTATCAAAGGCTTCCAGCGCCTTGCCATAACCAAGGGGATTACGACGATGACCATATTCACTATCGAAATCAACGAGATTAATAAAGACTAAGCCTTTAAAATCACCAGTTTTCGCTTCATGAATCGTTTTATCCATTCCATCTTCATTGGATTTGGTCGGTTGCGTCTTGGTCACTCCAACTTGATTGAAGATATCACCGATTTTACCGATACAGCTAGTCATAAAACCTTTTTCCTTTAATAAGGCCATGACGGTCTTTTCTGGAGGTGATAAGGCGTAATCGTGGCGATTGGGGGTGCGCTTAAAGTTTGCGGGGGAATCGCCGACATATGGTCGCGCGATAATCCTGCCCACGCGCCATGGGGGGGCCATACAGATTTCCCGAGCGATTTTACAGCAGCGATACAATTCCGCTAATCCCGTCACTTCTTCATGGGCGGCAATCTGTAGGACAGAATCCGCGGAAGTGTAGACGATCAGTGAATTTTCTCGCATTTGTTGCATCCCGAGTTCTTTGATGATTTCCGTACCACTTGCCGCGTAATTACCAATCACCTTATAACCAGTGCGTTTTTCCAGTTCTTCGATTAAGGCGGGGGGAAATCCCGTGTCGGTAAAACTGACTTGGGGAACGGTGGTCAATAATCCCATCATCTCCCAGTGGCCAGTCATCGTATCTTTAGCGAAACTCTGCTCATTTAAAACCATCGCATAAGCGTGAGGATGGTCAACATGCGGGGAAATTCCTGGAAAATCTCCCAATTTACCTAAGCCTAAACTCTCCATATAGGGGACTTTGATCTTTCCTTCCATGCTTTCGCAGATATGCTTTAAAGTATTCGCGCCTACATCATCAAACCGATGGGCATCATCCATCGCTCCGATGCCCAGCGAATCAACTACGAGGACAAAAACGCGTTTAAATGGTGTTTTTTGCATATGATTACTCCTTGTTTTAAGACCTTTTATCGCTTCTTTATTTTATCGGATGAGGCATTGGTATACAAATCATAAGCGCTTAAAATTCGCTTAGTCGAAAGGTGGGTATAAATCTGAGTGGTAGCAATTGAAGTATGCCCCAACATCTCCTGGACCACACGCAGATCGGCTTGATTCTCGATTAAATGGGTGGCAAATGAATGGCGAAGAGTATGCGGAGAAATATCTCGATTAATCCCAGCGCGAGTCGCATATTCGCGCACTTTTTTGAAAAAGTATTGTCGTGATATGGGATTTCCCTCTCGGTTCAAGAAGACATAGCGACTTTTTCTTCCCTTATTTTGCCTTCTTGGTCCATTGACGTAATCGAGAAGATAGGCAAGGGCAAACTCTCCAATCGGGACAATCCGCTCCTTATGGCCTTTGCCGACAATGCGCACAATTCCATTTTGGATATTGACCTGGCTCATCGTCAAATTTAAGAGTTCACTGACGCGAAGACCGCTAGCGTACATCACTTCCAGCATCGCCTTATCGCGAACTTCGCTATCATTTTCGAGATTTGGTGCCTCTAATAAAGCTTCGACCTCTTCAATCGATAAAACATTTGGTAAGCGTTCAGGGATTTTCGGTTTATCGATGAGCGGCAATTCATGTGGATAGAAACCTTCGCGTTTTAAAAAGAGAAAATAATTTTCTAAAACTGAGATGCGACGGATGATGGTCGCCGGTTTTCTCCCGGCTTGCGCGAGAAGAATCACATAATCATTTAATTCGTAGGGGGAGTATTGGCGTGTGTGCGTATGGGGAAAAAGCTCATGAAAAAGCTTTAAATCAGAGAAGTAATTTCCCAAGGTACTCTTACTTAAACCCTTTTCTGCGATTAAATATTGCTGATATCGCTCTAATGCGTCCTTAATTTCCATGTTTTCTCCTGTTTTTTACTAGAAAATCACTAATAATTTACTTTTTCGGCTTTTTTAATTGATCAGCAGTCATCAACAGGGGTTTCTTTAATTTTCGGTTCAGTTCTTCGACTAAGAGACGGGTGCGATGCTGTTGTTCAAATTCTTCCCCATAATCAAAGATTGACATCTGCACTTTGATGTTTGCTTTGCTCTCTAAATTCTGTAAGCCAACCCCGATTAAGCGAATCGGTTGATTATCGTAGTTCTTCTCTAAAAGCTTTAAAGCGGTTAGATAAATCGCATTCGGATCATTAGTCGGTTTATCTAAGGTGGTCGAACGGGTAATCGTCGTAAAATCTGCATGTTTAATAGTGATTTGAATGGTGAAGGCCAATTGCTCTTCCTTTTGCGCTCGTTCACTTAAATCGATAACTAAAGTTTTTAACATTGCAGCAATCTCGTTAAAATCATCGACGTCATCGGAAAAAGTAGTTGAATGACTTAAGCTTTTAGGATCTTCGCTCTCGGTGATTACTTCATCGCTACCTTCGCCCCTGGCCCATCCCTGCAGGACATAAAAGAATTTCCCGAGTAATTTCTCGACGCGAAGATCATTAGTTGTCGCTAAATCCCCAATCGTCTTAATCCCGAGTCTTTCTAATCGGGGATAGGTCTTTTTGCCAATTCCATACATCGCTTTAATCGGGAGAGGATGGAGGAGTTTTTCGACATCGCGTTTCCGTAAAATCGTAATCCCCATCGGCTTTTTCATATCACTGGCCATCTTGGCAAGGAATTTATTAGGAGCAAGTCCAATCGAGCAATGCAATCCCGTTTCCTTTAAGAGATTATTTTGGAGTTTTTTTAAATAGGTATCAGGGTTTTTAATATCTTTCATCGCACTAGTCATATCGACGTAGCATTCATCGATAGAGGCAACTTCAAGGATGGGGGAGTACTTTTTTAAAAAGGTAAAAAACTGGTTTGATAATTCATGATAATAAGGAAAATCGACGGTTTTGATAATTACCTGAGGACAGAGGCGCTTTGCCATATACATCGGCATCGCCGAATGGATACCAAATTTTCGCGCTTCATAAGAGGCGGTCGAGACAATGCCGCGCCTCGAAGTCCCGCCCACGACTAAAGGCTTCCCAAGCAAGGCGGGATTGCGAATCACCTCGGCTCGGGCAAAGAAGGCATTTAAGTCGATATGCATAATAATCTTCGCCATAATTCCCCTTTTATTATAGAGCTAAATTGAGATTTAGTTAACATAAAAAAAGCCATCAAAACGCAAGTTGAACGATGGCATATACCTTGAATCTCAAGGGCCAAGTTTAGATGATTTCTTCAATAAAACTGATAATTTGTTTTGGGGTTAAGCCGATTTCTTCCATCTGCTCTTCAAGGGTCGCATGTTTAATAAACTGATTGGGAATTGCTTTAACATGGACTTTTCCCTGATAGTGTTGCTTGGTTAAGTAGGCAACAACGCGGTTAGTAAAACCTTCCTTCACCCCATAAGCGTCGATAATTAAGAGTTGTTCATAATCAAGTAAGGAATTTAAAACCTTTTCGTCAACTGGCTTTTGGAAAATGGCATTAACTAAAGTGAGATCATGTTTTTGGAGTTGTTCATTTAAAACCTTAAAAAGTGGGCCATAACTAATGAGAGCTAACTTCTTCTTCGGACTTGAAAGGGTGATATCCCACTTGCCCAACGCGATTTTGGTTTGGGAATTCACCGTTAGTGGCAAAGATAAACAAGCGCGGGGATAACGCAGGAAGAATGGGCCAGGGACATCTTTGGCCAGTTCAATTAAAGCCTTGGCCTCGACTTCATCTTTGGCCATCGCCATTGTGATATTGGGGACACTTTGCAGGAAGGCGCTATCAAAGATGCCATGGTGAGTCGGACCATCTTGACCGACTAACCCAGCCCGATCAACGAGGATGAGAACTTTTAAGTTCATGCGCGCCAAATCGTGAATAATCTGATCGAAACTTCGCTGCATGAAAGTCGAATAAACGGAGATAATTGGATATTTATGATTTAACGCCAAGCCTTGAGCCACGAGAAAAGCATTTTCTTCGGCGATACCAACATCGATAGCGCGACTGCAATATCGCTTGAAGATATGCTCTAATTTCGATCCCTTCAAGGTGGCTGGAGTAATTAAAACTGCATCCGGATTTGTTTTTAAAATGAATTCCGCTAAATCAGCGTAAAGATCAGACCAAGACATGCGATTTTGATGATTAAGCCTACTTTTTCCTGTCGTGATATCAAAAATTCCCACTCCATGCCAGTCACCATCGCCATCTTTTTCGCTGTAGCGATAGCCTTTGCCTTTGGTTGTTTTCAGATGGACGATTACTGAGCGTTTTAAGCCTTTGGCTTTTTTTAAGGATTTATCGAGCGATTTTAAGTCATGACCATCGATAGTTCCAATATAGTGAAAACCCAGTTGTTCAAAGAAGTTAAGTGGTAAGACGAGTCGTGCAAATTTGTCTTTGAGCCACCAAGTAAACCGATAGATATGATAACCAAGACGAGTTTTAAACAGGATGCGCCGATAAGCATCCTTACTGCGTAAATAGCTGTTAGAGAGTTTCAAACGTCGGAAAATCTTCGCAAAACCACCCACCGGTGCTGAAATCGACATATCGTTATCGTTTAAAAGGATAATCACCTTGTGATGCGAGCGACCTAAATAGTTCAAACTTTCAAAAGCTACTCCATTAGCGATGGAAGCATCACCGATAAAAGCGATAATCTCATAATTTTCCTTATTCAAGTCCCGTGCGATGGCCATCCCGGTCGCAGCCCCGATACTCGTCGAAGAGTGACCGGCTTCATATTGGTCATAAATTGATTCTTCTAGACTTTGGAAACCGGAAATTCCCCCTTTTTTTCGTAAGTTTTCCAAGGAGCGACCTGTGAGAATTTTTTGCGCATAGGTTTGATGTCCCACGTCAAAAAGCAATTTGTCCTTGGGAAAATCGAAATTTCGATACAAGGCGATTGTCGCCTCGACCGTACCGAGGTTACTCGAAAGATGGCCGCCATTTTTCGCGGTCTGTGCAATGATTTCGGTCCGAAGATCACTCGCGAGTTTTTCTAATTCACGATAATTCAAATCCTTAACAAAGGCGGGATTTTCAATCTTTGTTAAATCGATCGAGCGGATTTCTTTCTTTTTGTTTCGACGTTTCCCCATATTTTTCAACCAATAAACAACTAATTAACTACTAATAAATAACTCTATTCTTTTTTGTCTGGATTTTCTCCGGTAATCTTCGTGATTTCCATTTCGGCCGCGCTTAACTCCTCTTGTAAAGATTTTAAAAGGGTATTCCCTTCATTAAAAAGTTTAAGCGCCTCTTCTAAAGGAAGATT
Organism: Bacilli bacterium; assembly: GCA_050952725.1. Classification (GTDB taxonomy): domain Bacteria; phylum Bacillota_I; class Bacilli_A; order RFN20; family CAG-826; genus JAQWCH01. The sequence goes on along the minus strand of JBMNLN010000001.1, from coordinate 1,047,547 downwards.
ACCACTTTCCATCTTAGCGACAATCTGTTCTAAGCGTTTCAAGCGGTTCTCAAAAGATAATTTAGTTTCACTCATCCTCTTGACCTCTAGTTTCTATAATCTCACTTATAATTGTACCATCATCGATGGTGGTTTTCACTATTTGACCTGGGGCTAAAGCGGCAATACTCTTGATGATTTGATCATCTTCGGTAGTGAGAAAAGCATAACCGCGACTTAAGACCGCTTTTGGGCTTAACGCGCAAAGTTTTTCGCTTGCGACTTGCAGACGACTGCGATAATGATGGCTAATTTGATGCGTGATAAAGGTTAATCTTTGCTCTAAACGAGTAAAAAGGTCATGATATGACATCACTTTTCTTTTTATGGGATAAAGGAGTTGATCTTGATATTTTTCTAATCGCGCTGACACGGGAGCAAAGCTAGCTAAGGGGTTTTGCAAGACTGGACGTGAACTTAAATTGCTAATTTGGCGTTTAGCCAAGGCAATTTTTTGCAGGAATCCCATATTTAGGCGCTCGGATTGACTTTTTAAACGTTGGAGCAACTCATTTTGATCAGGAACAGCTAATTCACAGGCGCCAGTCGGAGTCGAGGCGCGAGCATCAGCGATATAATCGACTAAAGTTTGGTCGACTTCGTGTCCGACCGCGGCAATTACGGGATATGGATATTGGCTCAGGTCATAAATTAAGTTTTCATCATTGAACGCCCAAAGATCCTCACTACTTCCACCCCCACGGGCGATGATTAAGACATCAAGAGGATAATTCTTACTTAGTTGCACTGCTCTTCTGAGGTCTTTTGGGGCGTTTTCTCCTTGAACAAGCGCGGGGAAAAGATGAACTTTCACCAAGGGAAAACGCCGGGCAAGGTTTTTTAATAAATCGCTCTCTGCGGCAGACTTTTCGCCGGTAATAATTCCGACGTTTTGGGGATAGGCAACGAGTTTCTTTTTGCGTTCTGGAGCAAAAAGTCCTTCAGCCGCCAGCTTTTTCTTTAATTTTTCCAAAGCTAAAAGTTTGGCACCTTCACCAAACAGAACGATTTCTCTGACGATGATTTGATAGGTGCCACGCCCCGTAAAGAGGCTGATTTGTCCAGTAGCCAGGACTTCATCGCCGTTTTTAATCGGAAAATCAATGTTTTTTAACGCATAGCGAAACATCGCTGCGCTGATAACGGCATTTTCATCCTTTAAGGAAAAGTAAAGTCCGGTCGGATGAACTTTGAAATTGGAAACTTCGCCGCGAACGGTGATGTTGACGAGGTTGGTATCACTTTCGAGCAGCGTCTTCACATATTGATTAAGCGCTGTTACGGTCAAATATGCATCCTTACTCATCGACTAATACCTGCTCGAGGACTCCATTGATAAATTTATAATCACCATCGTTTAAATAGCGCTTGGCTAAGCGCACCGCATTATTGATGACAATCGCCTTATCGACTGTTTCCGTATCGAAATAATGTGCGAGGGCAATCAATAAAATCGCTTGGGCGCATCTCGCTAAACGTTCAAATTTCCACGAGCGCAGATGGGGAGTAATTTTTTCAATATACGCTTGTTGATTTACCAAAGCTTTTGTGGTGACGCGGCGCAAAAAAAGATCTACCTGGGGATAGGGCATCTTTAAAATCCCCGCGGTCAAGTCTTTTAAATCAAATTCCAGACCGGCTTTTTGATAAGTCAAGGCCGCATAGACGACTTCAAGGGCGTAGTTATGGAGTTGATTGCGGCTAATCGGTGTGGTTTCGACCATAATTCACTCCTTGAAAGTTTCCTCTTCTGCTGGCGCTTTCTTGCTCTTTTGCAATTTGACAATGTGATAATAGAAGATAATGCTAATGACCATCATCATTAAGATTAATCCATGAAAGATAAAGCCAATTCGACGAAAATTCGGATCTTCTAAATGAGCAGGGAGGAAAAATAATAAGATTAAATCGACAAAATAAATGGCGGTTCCAACCATCAGAGGCAGATGATAACCGCGTCGAGCAAATTGCCCAAGTAAGACAAACCCCGCTCCCGAAACCGCCGCGATGACTAGCACAAGCACGACAAAGGCCACCGGTGAGGACTCAGATAAACCATTGAATTCTAAAGTGCGAAAAATCCATTGATTAAAGGTGAAGTTTAGATAATAAAAGGTTGTCCCCGAGCGATTAAAAAGAGCAAAAACCGCCCCGAAGAAATTCATCAGCCCAGCCCAGGTGATAAACGAGCAGGTATTTTGATAAATTTTTAAAGAGCGGTTATGGGTTTCCGCATAAGTTAAGGGACGGCGAACTTTTTTATTTCGCGTCGACTTCTTGTTCATATTCGGAGTATCGGGGCAAATTATTCGACCCCAACGACCTCCACGATTACCTTAAAAGGGATTAATTCGGTCATCATCGAGAGGGCATTGGAGACTTCTTCAATGATTTTCTCTTTAACCGTTTCCTGATTGGCGTCTTTTTCAATTACCACTGAGATTTTCACATCGACTAGACCATTGCGAATCTCACAGGCAATCGGTTTGTGCAGGGTAAAGAGGCGTTTTTTGCTCCTGGCGACCGTGGCTCCAATCACACCTTCGGCGGCGATGTAGGCGATTTGATCAAAAACCACATGGGAAATTCCCATCTGGCCATTGCGCGTATAGTTTTGAATGTAGACATATTCCGCCATAAATACCCCTCCATATTAATTTAATTATAAATAATTTACTTTGGTATAGCAATTTTTACTGCGCTAAAATGCGCGAAAATTCCTTAAATCGCTCCTGATACTTTGATTTTAAGAACAGGCGAATCTCCTTCTCGAGTTTTTCCACTTCTTTCATCTTTTGCAGGGCAAAATAATCAAGGAGTTTATTCCGCAGTTCCTCATCGAATAATCGCCAATATAAGCAAAGCGCATAATCGGCCAGGGGGAGGATTTTCACGTCTTCATCGCTGATGAGACGCTCATGGACAAAGACCGAGGTGAATTTATAGTGTTTTGAATACTCTTCCAATCCCGCTAAACTCCGCACTTTACTCGAGGTATAATCCTTATCGGAGATGCAATCTTTCAGCCAACTAAAGCGGAGCATCTCCCAGTCCTTGGCCTGTTTGTCATCGATATGGACGTTGACTTGTTTGCTGATGCTATCGACGTGTTTGGGATTATCGAGGCCAAATCCTAAATCGTGTAAGGTACGCGTTTTATTGGTTAAGAAAGCGCGATCGAGTTTTTTCTTCTGATGGAGGATCATCACATTGACAATCGCCATATCCTCAAGGAAAGCTCGCCATAAAATCAAGGCTTCATCGACAAAATTTCGCGTGAGCAAATGGATACCCGCTCCGCATTTTTTCAAAGCTTGCCGGAGTAAATCGCCAATCGTATCGGGATTGGTTTTATCGCCAGAAGTCGCGGGAACTTTCTGTAAGTAATAATTTAAAACGATATCAAAATCAGCACTTTGTTCGCTCTGCCGTTTAAAGACGAAGTTCGCTGTGGCCATTTGATTGAATTTATCGATTGTTTTTTTGGCTAAGGAGGACAAATAAGCATCATCTTGATGGTAAGTATGACGAAAAAGATTGGTTTTACTCGCTAAGGCCCGTTCATGACGAGCAAATAAATCGCGAGAAAAATCCTGAAAGTCGACGATTTCTGTATCTTCGGCCACTTGTCTTTTATAATTTTTATAACTGGTCTGTAAGAGTTTTTGCCATGTGCGGCATTTATCGGTTTTTTCCTGTTCAGTTTCGAAGTTCTCATGCAAGCAGGAAAGAATCTGATTAAAGGTGAGTTTGTCGCCCATGCTCAACCTCGCTTTCTCATCGCCAAAAAATGATGACGAATAATCAATATTGCTTGATATTAACAAGTAAATTATAGCAAAAAACAATGGTCAAAAGTAGAGCAAAGCGAGAAAAAAAGTCAGCGTCGTAATCGCGCTGACTTCATGCTTATTTATTTACGGCCTCTAAGGCGATATCGACTAGATGCTCCTTGGTAAAATTCACCCGTTTCACAATATCGCGCATCGGGGCTGATAAACCAAAGTGATCAATTCCAAAAACCGTTTTGGCGATGCGATACCAAGGCATCCTCGCTCCCATCTCAACGGCGATAATGTTTTCATAAGTCGTCCCTAAAACTTCATCTTGTTCTTCTTGGCTTAAGCAAAGAAAGCGATTGAGGGAAGGCATTGAGACCACGCGCACTTGCTTTTGGTGCTCTCGTTTTAAAATATCGCGCGCGGCCAGAGCCAGTTCCACTTCGGAACCACTGGCGACTAAGGTCAAATCAACTTTTTGCTCTTCCTCTTCCCAGGCGAGGACATAACCACCTTTTTCGACTAAATTCGGATTGGAATCTTCTAAAAGAGGTAATGATTGCCGTGAGAGAATAATCGCTGTGGGACCATCGTTGCGTTCTAAGGCCAAATTCCACGCGGCGACCGTCTCAAAAGCATCCGCGGGACGAATCACATCGAGATGGGGAATCGAACGCAGCATCGCTAACTGCTCCACTGGTTGATGGGTCGGACCATCTTCGCCGATGGCGAGGGAGTCATGCGAGAAGAGATAAATCGCTGGCAATTCCTGCAAGGCCGCCATCCGAATCGCCGCTTTCATATAATCGCTAAAAACGAGGAAAGTTCCGACATAAGTGCGCAGGCCGCCATGGAGCAAAATCCCATTTTGAATCGCCCCCATGGCGAATTCGCGAATGCCAAAGTTGATATTTTTCCCACGGCGGTTTTCGGGAGTGAAATGGGTTTGATGTTCCAGTTTGGTCATTACGCTACTAGCCACATCGGCGGAGCCGCCGATTAAATTGGGAATTTCCCAACTCAAGACACTTAAGTAGTCGCCGCTGGTTTTGCGGGTCGCGGCTTTGGAACCAGGTTCAAAACCAGGCATGGACTTCATCAGGCAATCGCGGATATTAACGCCGGTATGGGCTAGATAAAATTCGCATTCTTCCGGGAACTTCTTTTGATAAGCTTTTAAGCGTCGTTCCCAAGTTTCAAAGGCTTTAACGCCGCGAGTAATAAAATGCGTATTAAAGATTTGATAGACTTCATCAGGGATTTTCCATTCGGGTTCATGATAGAGATAGGTGCCTTTAGCGTGGGCGCCATCGACGATGCCCAGCGGGCTTCCATGGACTCTATGGGTGCCTTGATTCACTGAACCTTGGCCGATTACCGAACGGAACATAATTAAAGATGGTTGATCCTTATGGCGTTTCGCCGCGGATAAGGCTTTATCTAATCCGACTAGATCATTGCCATTACTCACGACTTGGACGTGCCAATTCGCTGCGCGAAAACGCGCGGGAACATCCTCATCAAAACTATCGCTCAAAGGCCCATCCAGGGTGACATTATTCGCGTCATAAAGCACGATTAACTTCCCGAGTTTTTGCCTTCCCGCAAAGGAAATCGCCTCTTGGCTAATCCCCTCTTGCAGACAACCATCGCCGACTAAGGCATAGGTATAGTGATCGATAATCCGCTGACCTTCAGGGTATTGGCCAGCAAGTGCCGCTTCGGCCACAGCCATCCCCACCGCTTGGGCCAAGCCTTGCCCTAACGGACCAGTGGTCGCATCTACCCCTGGCGTCTGATGGACTTCGGGGTGACCTGGGGTATTGGAATCGAGTTGACGGAAGTTCTGTAAATCTTCTAGGGTAACTCCAAAATTCCCAAGATGGAGCAAAGTATAAAGCAGCATGCTGGTATGGCCAGCTGAGAGGACGAAGCGATCGCGGTTAGGCCAATCGGGTTGTTCAGGATTGGAGACAAAATGCCGAGTAAATAACGTATAAAGTGCGGGAGCTGAGCCAATTGCCATGCCGGGATGGCCGCTATTGGCCTTATTCGTCCCATCGATGACAGTCGCCCGAATGGCCGCAATCGTCATCTTATCGACTTCAGTAAACTTCGGTTTACGCCAAAAACACATAATTCCACCCTCCTTATTTGGTATGATTTATTTTAATTTTTAACACTTCTAATTGCTCATCATCGACAGTTGTGGGTTCTTCACTCATTAGAGAAACTCCCGATAAGTTCTTCGGGAAAGCAATCACATCGCGGATATTATCCGTTTTGGTTAAAATCATCGTCAACCGATCTAAACCAAGAGCGATGCCGCCATGGGGAGGTGTGCCGTATTGGAAAGCTTCAATAAAGAATCCGAAGAGTTTTTCAATTTCTGCATCTCCCATCCCCAGAATCGAGAAAATCCGCTCTTGTAATGCTTGCGAGGCAATTCGGATTGAACCACCGCCGACTTCATAGCCGTTAATCACGATATCATAGGCGTGAGAACGAACCCTTTGGGGGTCAGTTTCTAAAAGATGGATATCGGCTTCTAACGGTTTGGTAAAGGGGTGATGGGCGGCGACTAATCGCCCGGCCTCACTCATTTCAAACAAGGGGAAATCGACCACCCAGAGTAGACTATATTCATTTTCGTCAATGAGGTTGAGTTCTTGACCGAGGCGACTTCTTAACGCGCCTAAACCAAAGTAGGCCGCTTCTTCATCGTTGCTACTAGCTAAAATTATCACATCGCCGTCGACGAGTTTTAACTCTTTGATTAAAGTCGCACTTTCGATTGCACTGATTGCTTTCGCTAAGGGTCCAGTAAAAACGCCACTTTCAAACTTTAGATAACCATAACTAGGAAGTTTGAATTTTCTTGCGAGCAAAGCATAGTGATCAAAGGTTTTGCGACTAGCTAAATGCGCAAAGTTATGAGCGATTAATCCAATCAGATGTTCATTTTGAAAATAACCGCCTTCATTATTCGCAAAATAAGGTTTTAAATCGATAATCGGCATGTCAAATCGCAAATCGGGTTTATCGCTGCCATAGGTGGTAAAGGCTTCCCGAAAGGTCAAGCGTTTTAAAGGAAGTTTCACCTGATAGTTAATCGTATCTTTAAAGATTTTTTGCACCATTCTCTCGGTGATATCGAGGATTTCATCTTGCGACAAAAAGGAGGCCTCTAAGTCAATTTGAGTAAAATCAGGTTGTCGATCGGCGCGTAAATCTTCATCGCGAAAGCATTTGGCGATTTGATAGTAGCGCTCTAATCCCCCGATCATCAGGAGTTGTTTATAAATCTGGGGCGATTGTGGTAACGCATAAAAATGTCCAGGATGGAGGCGACTTGGGACTAAAAAGTCACGGGCCCCCCCAGGGGTCGACTTGGTTAAAATCGGCGTTTCCACTTCGATAAAACCATGAGCATCGAGAAATTCATGGGTGCTGCGCACGATTTGCGCCCGTTTTTGTAATTTTTCCAACATCGCTGGTCGCCGGAGGTCGAGATAGCGATATTTTAAGCGCGTATCTTCCAAAGCATCGGTCTCATCAGCGATGATAAAAGGGGGAGTCACGCTGGCATTTAAGATTTCTAAGCAAGAAACTTCAACTTCGACTTCACCGGTTTTTAACGCAGGGTTAGGCACTGCTTTTTTCTTGACGGTTCCGTGGACATGAAGCAAGTATTCACTGCGGATTTCACTCGCGGCAATTTTGCTCGGATCAAGGACTAATTGAATAATCCCGGTGCGGTCGCGCAAATCGATAAACACTAACGAGCCGAGATTTCTGCGCTTGGAAACCCAGCCGACCAGTTCGACTTTTTTTCCGACATCTTGGAGGCGTAATTCGCCGTTATAAACATTACGATACATTATGCTTTTTCTCCTGCATCATCGCCTGCTTCCCGGGTATAAAATTCGTCGAGATAGCTGATGATATCTTCATAGGCGACGGTAACTTGGGTCGCCTTTGCTAAATCTTTGATTTGGACGACATTTTCTTTCACTTCATCATCACCGATGATTAAAGCTAAGGGCGCCCGCTTTCTTTCGGCGCGTTTAAAGAGGGCTTTAAAGGAGCGGTCATCGAGATTGATTTCCGCTTTATAACCGGAGTTGCGAATCAAGGTGAGAATTGAAAAAGCGTCTTCGACACTTGCTTTTCCCACATTCATCACGAAGACATCAACCTCAGGGGCTGGTGCGGGTAAGAGCCCGTTTTCTTTTAAGACTAGATAGAGGCGTTCCATGCCAAAGGCTAAACCAGTCCCTGCAAGCGCGGGTCCACCGACTTCTTGGAGGAGTTCGGTATAGTGTCCTCCTCCCCCTAAGGCCCCGTAGTCTTCTGTTTCGTTCTTACGAAGGTGGAACTCAAAGACTAAATCGGAATAATAATCAAGTCCCCGCACTAAGTTGTCATCAATTTGATAATTGATTCCAAAACTATCGAGAGTGGTGGTGACCACTTTAAAATAAGCGCGTTCTTCTTCGTTTAAAAAGTCATTGATAATCGGAGCTTTTTCGATAATCTTCCGATCCTCATCAATCTTGCAATCCAAAATCCGTAAAGGATTGAGTTGATGTCGTTCTTGACAATCACGACACATATGATGGATATGGGGAGTGAAATACTCTCGCAGCGCTTGCCGATAAGCATCACGGGTTTTTGCCCCACCTAAAAAGTTAATTTTTGTGACAACATTATTTAGTCCGAGGTATCCAAGCGCCGTAATCGCATACAGGATGACTTCCACATCGCGATAGGGCGAAGCATCACCAATCGTTTCCAAACCGAATTGATAAAATTCGCGGTAACGCCCCCGTTGCGGACGTTCATAGCGAAAAATCGGACCATAATAGTAATATTTCAGCGGTAATTCCGCCTGAGCGTGAAGTTTATTGCTGACAATCGCCCGCATCACACCCGCGGTCCCCTCGGGTCTTAAAGTCAAGGAGCGACCAGCTTTGTCAGGAAAAGTAAACATCTCTTTTCGGACGATATCACTACTTGCACCGACACCGCGCGCAAAGAGTTCGGTCGCTTCAAAAATCGGTGTGCGCATAGGGGTAAAACCATAAAATTCGGCTAGTGTCATCAGGACTTCTTCAAGATAGCGAAATCCTTCTGCTTCAGCGCCGTAAAGATCATGAGTGCCTTTCGGGGGATGAATAGCCATAGACGACCTCCATAATTCGATAATCTGCAATAATTACCAACAAAAGTGCGGTGATAAATACTATATAATTATAGCGACACATCTTAATTACTGTCAAACATGCACGCACGCATAATTTGTGTATCAAAAAAATATTTTTGAGTTAAAACCAATAATTAACAACTGAATATCTACTAAGAAACAACCAATAAATAACTTTCGATGATTTTAATGATAAACTCGCTGAATCTCTCGGACATCACTGACTTGTTTAAGATGCGTAAATATTTCATAGAGACGATAAGAATCGCTGACTTGAATCGTCGCGGTGATGGTCGTGGTCAGCGTGCCGTGATGGAGTTTAGCGTTAATTTGACTGACTGGGACTTTTAAGGAGGAGAAAATTCCCATAATCTCCACGAGTAAATTCGGCCGATCATCACAGATAATTGCGATATCCACTGGGTAGGTATCGGTCCCGATTTCTTCCTCCCAATAAACATCGATTAAACGTTTAGGTGAGGAACGGACATTCGGACAAGTGACGCGATGAACGGTGATCCCCTTTCCCTTGGTAATATAGCCAACAATATCATCGCCTGGAATCGGACTGCAGCAATTTCCCAGTGTAATCGCGACTTTGCCCGCGCCATGAACGTTAACTGGAACGAAATCATGCGCTTTTTTCGCAGTTCTTTTAAAAAGAAAGGGTTTGGGCTTAGGGCGAATTTTTAAAAATTCGATAATCGCTCCGGGAATCGGATTGCGATTGGAAATCGCGACAAAGAGATCATCGACTGTATTGACCCTAAACTCATTTAAAACCTTGGGTGAGGTAAGCATTTCCATCATCTCCTCCTCTTCAATCCCGCGGTCTTTAAAGGCATCGGTACAGGAAGTTTTGCCACGTGCGATCTGTTCGCTTCGGACCAATTCGCTATTTTTCTTTTGAATCGCTTTGCGAATATTAGTCCGCGCGTTATTGGTGATGGCAAACTCCAACCAGCCTTCATTTGGACCAGCTGAGTTCTTGGAGGTTCTAATTTCCACGATATCCCCAGTTTTTAAGACCGTGCTTAGGGCAACGAGGACATTATTGACTTTGGCCCCAACCGCGGAATTACCAACGCCGGTGTGAATTTTATAGGCAAAATCAATCGGAGTCGCGCCGGTGGGCAGTTCGATGACTTTTCCTTTCGGGGTAAAGACATAGACATTAGCCTCAAAGATATCGCGTTGTAAGGTATCCATATATTCTTTAGCGTCCGAGGATAATTCCTGTGAGACCCCGACAAAATCGCGGAACCAGTGGAGTTTTTCTTCAATCTCTTGCTGTTCGACCCGGGGATCGTAATTTGTTCCTTCTTTATAACGCCAGTGAGCGGCGACCCCCCCTTCGGCAATTTCATCCATCTCCGCGGTGCGAATTTGCACCTCATATGCTTGGCCATCGCCTGACATAATCGTCGTATGCAGTGATTGATACATATTGGGTTTAGGCATGGCGATATAATCTTTAAAGCGACCGGGGATCGGTTTATAGGTGGCGTGGATCAAACCTAAGATCTCATAGCAGTTTAATTCCGTCTTGGTGATAATTCGAATCGCCATGATGTCATAGATTTCTTCAAAACTATGGTCTTTATGATACATCTTCTTATAGATGCTATAGATGGATTTAACGCGCGACTCTAGACGGAAGGGAATCTGGTGTTCAAAGATGATATCAGCGATGCGTTTTTTTAAATCATCGAGTGATTTTTTTCGGTTTTTCGTCCGGGTTTCAATCATCTGGATAATCTCGAGATATTGCCGGTAATCTAAAAACTTTAAGCAGAGATCTTCCATCTCGCTTTTGACCGTATTAATCCCTAGACGATGGGCGATTGGGACAAAAACTTCAAGGGTTTCATTGGCGATCGCAATTTGGCGATGCCTTGGCAAATACGCAAGAGTTCTTAAATTATGGAGCCGGTCCGCAAGTTTGATGATAATCACCCGGATATCTTTCGCCATCCCTAAGAAGATTTTACGATGGTCTTCATAGACAAAATCGCTTTCGGATCGCTTCGAGAGTTTCAGCCGTTGAATTTTCGTCACCGCATCGACGAGCATCGCCACATCTTCGCCCCATCTCTTCTTGATTTCCTCCACGGTGACATCGGTATCTTCGACCACATCGTGAAGCAGCCCAGCGATAATCGTCGCGGGTCCCCCTTGAAGACGCGCGATAATATAAGCGACTTCGATCAGATGATGGACATAGGGTTCACCGGATTTCCGCTTTTGATCTTTGTGTTTTTCGGCGACAAAATCAAAGGCTTGCTGGATTTTCTTCCGGTCGTTTTCATCTTTGATATAGACATAATAAACACTGCGCACATCTTCCCATTGATGTAAGATGGGCGCTTCTTTGGGGGCTAGGAGTTCATCGCTGGGGATTAAAATACCATCAGCGATCGGACTAAATTCTTTTCTGCTTTCCATAAACCTTCAATTTACCGATTAAATTATAGCACTTTTTCGCTGCTTGATAATATTTCACGGCCGACTTGATCATTTTGTTTCCTGGGTGAGGTTTTTTAAAGATGAAATGGCGGATCCGATAAGAAAAGACCTGAGATTTAATTCTCAGGTCTTTCCACCTTTAATTTCACAGTTTTTGTCAGTTGGATTAAGGATTTCACCTTTTTCCACCTTTTATTTCCAAGAACCGTTTAATCTTTGGTTTTTACTATCGAGAATTAGCCAAGATTGTAGACGCGGACATCATCGAAATAGACTGGTGAGTTTCTCGCGGTTGGAGCCGGAGTTGGCACAATTAAGTCAAACCGAATGCGAACCGCCGCATGTTCACCAGTTTCACTGATGACGACATAAGCATAGGTAGCGTTTTGGGCAGCCGCAAGCGTTTCCGCTTCCGTCCAAGTCGTTCCCCCATCGGTTGAGAACGAAACTTTGACGGTTAAGCCACCAGTGGTCATGTAGTTAAAGCCGACACGAGTGACTTTCGCCACATCAAACGCCATTTCCGTATAGCCAAATTTGTCCTCTTGGCTCGTATACCACCGTAATTGCATCGATTGTGTGCCCGTCAGGGGACTGGTGGTCGATGGTGTACCAAAGTAGGTATTCCATTGTTTGCCAGCTGGACCAGTTAGACGCGGGGCAAAGGAGGCGCCAGCATTTTGATAATCGGTAGTAGCCGTGAAGCCTTCCGCATTTTCAAAACCAGTTTGATATTCGACGCGTTCGACTTCAGTCGAGGCGGCGACCACGGTGATTTTTAAGGTCCCACTCTTGGTTTCATCAACCGTAGAGGTGGCGGTGATATTGGCTTCACCGACGGCCACGGCGGTGACTACGCCGTTTTCATCAACGGTGGCCACGGCGGTGGCATCGCTAGCCCAGGTCACTTCGTGTTTGGTCGGACCAGTCGAGGTGACAGTCGCTTGTAATTGGAGTGTATCCTCAACTTTAATCTTGTAAAGATCAAGCGGTGAGGTCACTGCAACCGCGGTAACTGGACCGGGTTCATAAGGAGGAATCGTGATATTATGAGCACCATGTAAATCAAGTTGGGCATTCTTATACCAGCCGACGACTCCGGTGAAGTTGATTTGATCGCCTGGAACTAAGGGATCGAAGATTTCTTTTAAGGCCTTTTTATCCGTATAAGCGGTGTATTTGTTCAGCGATAAGTTGATTTGATTTTCGCCTAAGGTCGCTTTAATCGTCGAAGCGGTGTTATCCGCGGTGGAAATCGCACCACTGACATAATTGAGGCGTTCAATCGTGACTAGCCGCGAATCCCAACCCGCGACTAAGGTCGCTAAATCGGTGACGACAGTCGGTTCGATTGGTTCTAAGGTTTCCCCTAAATCGATTACTGCTTCGATATTGGCTAGTTGTTTTAAACCTTCATATTCGCCGGTTTTTCCAATCACTTCCACATCGTGACCCACGACAAAGGTTTCTCTTAAAGCCCCTGGTACGTTATAGAGATAAAGGGCGGCATCGCCAGTTTGAATCGTGAAGTTGCCACTGCTAGAAGTCGAGGTCACCGTTCCTTTAACCTTGACCAGTTTGCCCGTTTCTAAGGCGCGGACATCGGCGATTTCCATCGCTTCCATCACGAGAACTTCAATCTCCACACTATCGGTTAAACTGGGTTCATCAGTCACGGTGCCGGTAATGGTCACGTTGCCAGGAATTACCCCTGTCACCGTCCCATGTTCATCAACCGTGGCAATCGCCGTATCGCTTGAGCTCCAAGTAACCGCCCGAGATTTAACTTCCGCGGGGGTAAAGATGGAGGCTAAGCGCAATTTGAGATTTTGTTTAACTTCCGCAACGCCACCGAAGATGTTTAATTCAAAGCCGGTCGGATCGACTTCAGGGTGAGCGGTAAGTTCGGCTAAATTTGCATCGTAGAAGAGTAATTGCGGGTTGTCTTTATAAATCCCGACAATGCCAGTTAAAGCTAAACTCTCCTTTAGATAATCAGCAGCATCAAGGACGGGTTTCATCGCCGTAATCGCCTCGGCGCCCGTACGGGCGTTGATATAGACTAAGATTTCCGTTAAGCCTTGATTTTGCCAGAGATAATAGTTGTTACTCTTGGTCGGATCAAGTTCGGCATTATAGGGGGAGCTTAAGCCCTTAATGGTAATCAGGCGGCTATCCATATTAGCCCAGTTCGCAATCGCGGTCCAGTCCTCAATCAGCAAAGCTTCAGCGTTAAAGGTTTCTTCCGCAAGCACGACTTCCGTCACGCTTTCTAATTCTTTAACCCCGTAGTAATCTTTGAAACTGCCAGTGACGGACACGTTGTCGCCGACTTTGATTTCCGTGCCTAAAACGGCTTCGGGAACTCCATAGCATAAAATCGCCAGTTCCCCATCTTGAATCGCCACCGAATAGGTATTAGGATCACCGGTTTGCGAGTCTTTGTAGATCGCGGTGACTTTACCAGAGGTTTGTACCTTATCCCCATCGCTAGCCGCTCGGGCTTCGGCGATGGTTAAGACATCGACCACTTCCTCTTCGGAAGGCACATCAATAATTTCGCTACTAATGCTGACCGTGCCATCGCTGACGGATGACGAAGGTTTCGGGTTACAGCCAGCTAGAAGTAACATGAACAATGGTAATAGAATAATTCTGTTTTTCTTCATATTTCCCTCCTTTTCTATTACATTTTAATTATAGCAAGAAACTATCAGACAATGTACCTTTTTACGCTTTTTTTACAAAAATGCGCACGGTAAATTCCGTTTCTCTTCAAGGTCGATTCCGCGCTCATAAGCGCCATCGAAATGGAACCGTTCATGTGGGGAAGCGGTAAAATTAAGCAGTAAAATCTGATATTTCCTGGTCTTTATCGCTTAGGCGGCAATGACGGTAATCGTCACATGGTCATTAATCGCATAATCTTCGATCCAAGAAGCGGTGACGACCACAGTACCGACTTCCTTGCCCGTCAAAGTCATATCCAGATCAATCGCCGCGACTTGATAGTCACTCAATTGCCAAGTCACACTGCGAAAACCAATTAAGGCCGGGGTAAAATAGGGGAAGATGCGCAAGGTTTCTCCGACTTTAATCGTCGTCTTTTCGCCTTGGGGAATTAAGGTTAATTCCGTGGGACGGACACTGGGGTTATTGCAGGTTTGAAGCCTGGCTAAATCGTAGAAAAGCAGTAGGGGCTCACCTCGATCAAAAGTCATCGTGCCCGTGATTTCATAATATTTAAAAATATAATTTTTTTCATCGAAGGTGGGTTTAAACGTCGCAATTACGTCTTCCCCAAGCCGCTTATCAATCCGGACAATCGCTTCGGTTAAGCCTTGGTTTTGCCATAAGATAAAATCATTATCTTCGGTCGTGACAATCGGTTCATTATAAGGAGAGCGGATGCCCCGATAAGTGACGAGGCGAGTATCCATATCGGTCCAATCGCTGACTTGGTTAAGATCTTCAATCAGCAGAGGTTCCGCTTGATAGATCTTCGATGGCGAGGTCATTTCGCTCACATGCGCGAGTTCGATTATCTCGTAGCGATAAGTGACCGTCCCAGTCACGCGAATTGATTGACCAACATGATATTCACCTAAGATTTCTGGAGTAACTGCATAGAGCAAAAGGGCCAGTTCTCCATCTTGAATCGCCACCGAATAAGTTAATGGATCCGTCGCTTTCGCATCGCGGTATTTCCCCGTAATCAGCCCTTCGGTGGTCACCACCGTGCCTTGGGGGGCTTGACGAGCCGCGGCAATCGTCAACACCTGTTCTTCACTACTAGAAGGGGGAGTACTCTCACTTTCACTAGGTGGGGGCGAACTTTGACTTGATGATCCCGAAGCGGGATCACAATTCGCAAGAAGGAGCAAAAATAACGGAAGTAGGAAGATTTTTCGTTTCATATTAACCTCCTGATATTGCACCACATCTTAATTATAACAAATGGGATAATTTTCTCGAAATCACCAAAATTAAAAAGACTCCGGTGCGGACCGAAGTGCTTCTTTTTTTAAATCGCGTATTTCCGATCGTGGAAATAAACCACCGCCACCAGTGAACATCCGACAATGGTAATGATAATAATTGCATTCACATTGCTATTTTTTTCCGTATCGGTCACGATATGTCCCACCGTTCCCGCTTCCCAGGGTTTCTCCCCTAAGGCGGCTGCCCAGGCTAGATAACGCGCCCGGGCATCGACGATGTGCGGGTCGGTTCCATTTTGGATTTTCAATAATTCCAGCGTTTCAAAGGCTAAGACTTGGGTTTTAAAGGTGGGAAATTTATCCACGCATTGATCGGCGGTATCTCCCGTGAGAATCGCTGCGGCAAAAACTTCGACATCATCGGTGTAACTGATTAAATTAAAGTTCTGAAAAACATTAACCCCTTCATTCTCCTCAATGGTCGCGGTAAAGGAAATCACTCCCGAAGCGATATAGCGATAGGAATGAAGGGGATTGATGCCTGGATGTTGGATATAAATCGTCTTTTCTGGATCAAGGGTGTCGACAAGAAGAATTTGATCATCAGCGGAAAGATTATAACCATCTTTGATCTGCGCCTCATTGACTTGATAGACGCTTCCTGTTCCAGCAGGGAGTGTTAAGGCTTCGGCCACCGTGGTCACCGTCGGATCAAGCGCTTGAATTTTAACTGGTTCTTTTCTTAGCAAAAGCAAAGCGAACAAGGCCGTGGCCACGAACATGGTCAAGGAGGTTAATAAACTCTGGGTAATTTTCTTGGAAATGCGTTTCATCAACTAACCTCAGTTTAAATCTCAATGTGTAATATATTATCGCATTTATCGACTTAATTGGTAAAGATTCACCAAAAAACACTACTAAACATTAAAATAAGCCACAAATATCGTTACATAACTCCTAAAGTAATTGCTTTGACCATAAAAAAAGACTTTGGTTTGACCCAAAGTCTGATTTTTAATTAAGTCTTTTTAGTTGGAATATTTGCGTTTACGGAAGTAAACCATCGCGGTTAACGCCACGACCACAAGCGAAATCACAAAGATGAGATTGATATTAGTATGGTCGTTGCTAAGATTGTGATAAAGACCAACGGCTCCCGCTTCCCAGGGTTTTTCACCTAAGGCCGCCGCCCAGGCTAGATAGCGCGCGCGGGCATTAGCGATATTGGCATCAGTGCCGTTTTGAATTTTATCTAATTCAGCCGCACTGAAAGCCAAAACTTGGACTTTATAAGCGGCAAACCGCGTATTGCATTGGCCGGCTGTATCACCAGTTAAAATATCCACAGCGAATTCTTCCACTTCATCGGTGTAAGCGGTGATATTTGGATTGGTGAATTGGTTTTTCCCACCGTAAGTGCCAATTGTCGCGGTAAAGGAAATCGTCCCTTCAGCGATATAGCGTTTAACGGCCGTCGGATTAATGCCAATGCTGTAAATTAAAATCGTTTTATCGGGCTGCACTTTATCCACTAAAGTGATGGAGTTTGCCGTCACTGTATAGGTTGGATCAATCTTGGCATCGATTACTTTATAGATAGTAGATCCAGTGGGTAAGATTAAGGCCTCAGCTACCGTGACGACTTCATAGTCGACATCAACCGTGAAAGTATCTTCTAAAGTAACACCCCCGGAAGTTTTGGCGACTGAAGTCACCGTTACCGTCACCCCAGTTGCTGGCTTAAGCCCGATGAGATCCATACCGCTAATAGCAAGGGCGGTCGGATCACTAACTGCTAGGGTTACGCCTTTATAAGCCGTTGCCGGTAAAATCGTTGGAGCGACTCGGAAGCGATCGCCCACTTTAATTGTTTCGTTGTTTAAGGCACTTGCATCAAGAGTCGTAATCGGGTCATAAACCATCGTGCCCGCCTCGTAATCTAAATCAATGCTTTTTAAGCGAATTTGGGTGGTGGAATTTGCGACCATTTTTAATTTGAGGAAACGAATATTAGTCGTTCCCGTCCATGTGTATGAGGTGCCACTCCAGGCGGCGGCGGGACTTGTTTCCACTAAAGCATCTTCGCTTTCACCGACCCATACTTTGATGGCGGGGGTATTACTAGTTCCACTAGAAGTAATCACAAACTTACGTAAAACTTGATCCGCATTAGTCGGAATCGGTTGGACGAATAGTTCCGTCCCATCACCAACGTTACTTCCATACATCCGCAGCGCGGTTCCACTGTTGTAGTAAGTTGGTGCAGCCGTCCCACCTTTTTGCGCTAAAAGCACATTCCAATTGGCGTCGATATCAAATTCATTAACTACTTCGGCGTTTGCGTAACCTTGTGCGGAGGCCAGCCAGCTAACCGAAGTTAATGCTTTCGCCCCGACTGGTTCTCTTCCCTGCAAAAGCAAGGCACTACCAGCGACGACTAACCCCGCGGCCAAGGCGCCAAATAAGCCTTTCTTCATAGTTTTGGTCGATAATTTCATAAGTTCTATCCTCCTTGAGATTATCTCTAATCAATCTTGGATGTGCGTGAGTGCTCTGCAAGAGACGCTCTAACATAAAATCAGCGATTGATTTTATGGTATAAGTTTCTCACAAAAGCGAATGTTTGTAAATAACGAGTAACCACTTACATCACAAAAATATGATACGCGTCGCGCATGCGCGCGAATCATTACAATAATTGCGAACCAGAAATAGTTAGCAAGCGGTAGATTTCTCAAACTTTGGGAACTTTAGGATTTTTCGCCTTCCGCGACGACGCGCTCCAGCAAGAACTGTAAATCGAGATTGTTTCGGAAAGAAGAAAGGGCGAATTTACCAATCAAGGTATACGTTTGTTCATCTTGGAAACGATTCTTCCCCATGAAGAAACCGACAATTTTTACATCGCGAGCAAGAGAAGTTAACAGATGCTTATGATCCTTACTAAACGCAAGCGCGGATGGTTGGATGTTAGTCAGGGCAAAATAAGGTGGAGGATGACCTTGACCAAAAGGGGCTAATTGCCGCATTAGATGATAATTATCCCAGTTGATTTCCGCCTTGGTGATAGGAATTGTATTTAATTCCTCTTCCGATAAGGGGTGGTTAGTCGCTAATTGGTTAAATCTTATCTTAAATTCTGGTAGATCTTTCCGATATAAGGAACACCCACCCGCCCCAGCATGGCCACCATGGGCGAGGAGTAAGTCTTCTAATTCTAAAAAAGCATCGACGATATGAAACCCCGGTTTTGAGCGGGCACTCCCTTTTAAAATCTCCGGATCAGCCGTCTTAGCGAAAATTACTGTCGGTTTGTTGTAGGCGTTAAGATACTGGGTGGCTAAAAGTCCAGTTAAACCTTCTTTTTCTTCGGTTAAAATCACAATTGATGCTGCTGCTTCATCGATTGTTTCTAAGTTTTCGACCGCATCTTTTAAGCGGGATTTCCGCGCTTCATTAATCTTTTTGATGAAGTGAAAAAGCACTGTTCTTTCCGCATCATCATCGGTTAATAAATAACGGACGAGATGATTAATCGTATGATCTTCGACCATTCGACCGACCGCGTTAATCGCCGGGGCGATTTTTAGGGAAAAACTCTCTTCGGTATAAGGTCGATCACCAGCTAGAAGATTTAAAGCCGGATATGGTTTCTCATTAAAATAGGTCATCCCGAGGCGGACAAGATCGCGATTGTATTCCTGTAAGACCATCATGTCCGCCATCGTGGCAATCGCCGCTAAGATGACTAAATAGCGATGCTCATAGCCAAGTAAGGCCGTGGCGAGCATTAAGGCCACATAAGCCCCACAGGTAACCGTTTCCCCGTAATGGGAAAAGGTCGGGTGTAAGATGACTAAGGCATCAGGCAGTTGCGCTTGAATTTGATGATGGTCAGTAATAATCGTGTCAATCCCTAAATCTTTGGCTTTTTTAACCGCGGCCAATTGCGAGAGACCATTATCGACCGTGATGATTAAGGTATAGCTTTTTTCGGCGAATTGTTCGACCATTTTCTCATTTAATCCGTAGCCATCTTGATAACGGGAGGGAAGATAGTAACCAACGCGATAATCAAGTAAGGAGAAGGCTTTAACTAAAATCGCTGTAGCCATCACCCCATCGCAATCATAATCGCCATAGATGACGATTTTTTCCTGGTTAGCCATCGCCTTCTTAATCCGATTCACCGCTAAATCCATTCCCGTAAATGCGGAAAAAGGTGGTAAAGAAGAAAAACTTACCGGTTGAGTTAATTGCTTATATTGCTCCTTGCTCAAGGAGTAATAATTTAAGAGTTTATCAAAAAAATTCATAGGTTTTGCTGGAAAAAAACGGTGACCAAACGGCCACCGTCAATTGTTGATTAGTCGTTAATCCCAATCAGGATTGCTTCTTCGGGTTCGGCCGAGGTTCGTTGACCGATATTGGTTTTAATCACCTTTTTCTTCTTGCGTTCAATCTTTGGTAATTTAGCGAGTAAGCGCCGAATCGCAAGTTCTAAGGGGACAAAGAGTTTGACGATAATCAAACAGGCAATCAAACTCGAGAGGAAAGCCCCCATAAATAACCAAGCGTTATTAAAGGGGGCTAAACCGAATTGATTCAAGAAGATTAATCCGGCGATTAAGGTGATCAATAAAATCGGGGAAGTGGTGATTCCGACCGCGTGGACCGCTTCTTCTTCATAGGCATAATCCGGCCGTTTTAAGAGTTCGCTCCGGAGTTGTTTTTCTTTATGACCCACGAGAAGTAAAAGATAACTACTAAAGAGTAGAGTCAATAAGGTGACCATCCCCGTTAGCGGTAAAACATTGATGCGGCTCATCACGAAAAGACCTAAAGTGGCGATCATCCCCGTGAAGATTAAAACCAATCCCGCGATAGCGCGGTTCATCCCCATCCTGATTAAAAGATAAATGATGACTAAAGCATAACTGACTAAACTGGCCAAGAGAATTTCTTTAAAAGTGGGGGACCCAGTCGTCACCTGCACCGGGTTAAGCGATACTTTCGCTTCTTCATCGACATCTTCAAAGACCGCGGTTAAAGCTTCAAGCAGGGGGACATCTTCGTAAACTGTCCCATTTAAATCAGTATATGACACGAGTTCTTCTCCGTGATATTCCTTAGCTAAATCAAACACATAATAGGTGTAATCATGATCGCGCGCTTCTTCCCCTAACCCCTCTCTTAATGTGACTTCTTCCGTATCGTAGGAAGTATAGGTCAGACTTGCTCCATCAATCGTGATTTTGCTCAGTAAAAGTTCAGGCGAATTCGTCGGGGACAGCGTCGAAATCGGACTACCTTCTTTTAAGGAGAGATAAATCCGCGAATAATTGCCGCCGACGGCCGGGGCGAGAATTTTCCCCGAAGTCACCCCGAAGACGATGGTCATCACTAAGGAAGCCAGGGCGAAAACTCCAAGCCCAATTCCTGTGCGCTTGTGGTTTTTGGTCATATCGACTTCCGCATAACGCCCGCGGTAAGTTTCTTTTTGGCTCGTTTCGCCTTGGATCACTTTGCTCTGATCGATGCCAAAGAGATGATATTTTTCTTGCAAGGCCGTCGTTCTTTTGAGGAAGTGCACGAGGAATTTATTGAGGAGTAAGCCGGTTAACAGGTTGGCTAAACTTCCGATCATCAACATCGTAGCCAGACCAGTCAAAGCGCCGCCACCAA
Organism: Bacilli bacterium; assembly: GCA_050952725.1. Classification (GTDB taxonomy): domain Bacteria; phylum Bacillota_I; class Bacilli_A; order RFN20; family CAG-826; genus JAQWCH01. Next base: position 1,026,431 of record JBMNLN010000001.1, on the reverse strand, counting down.
AGAAATAAGTGCCAATCCCGACTAGGAAAGTCACGACCGAGATATCGATAATCGGGAAAGTCGTCGTTCCCGATGCTTCTTCACTGGCTTTGGCCATCGTCCGGCCCCGATAGACTTCTTCTTTGCACCGGTAGTGATATAGCACGACGCTGAGAATGGTCAATAAGACCACGACTAACAGCCCAACTAAGCCCGAAGTCGTAAATTCCAGGCCGATTACATTGAAGGTGGCCAAGGTTAAAACACCGTTGAACAAGGCGAGAACGAAGGCATTCACGCCATCTAAACGCATGAAGACGACTAAGACGATTAACACTAAGAGTAAGCCGACCAAGGTGGCAATTAAAGTCTTTGACCAATTAATCGCGAGAGTTTCCGTCGAATTGAGCAAATATTCAACCGAAGGGGCGACGCGATTTTCAAATAAGAAACTAATCTTATAATCGCCATAGGTTGAGGCATTGAAGATATTGCGCAGATAAGCCGCGTTATTATTTGCCGTTTCGATATTCTTCGCCGTGTATTTTCCGGTTAAGTTATCGGGTTCACCTAATGACATCGCTAGGGCAATCTCGCTATTTTCAACATCGGATTTCGACCAGTAGACATGACGGGGATCGAAAGTCATAAATACTTTTTCGGCCACTTCGCTATCTTCTCGGGCTTTATCTAAAGAATCGTAGTCAGGATCGTAGTTAGCCCAGATGACGATCGTCGCTTCCGGTTGCAGTTGCGCTTCGCTTTGGCCTTCGGGAACTTGGGCGGTTCCAGCGTTTTCCGCCGCCGTTTGATTTTCCGCGCCCGCTTCCGCAAGAGCCTTAAAGGAAGTAATCGCTTCCTCGTTAAGAAGGGGAATTACCACCACGGGGAAAGTATTCATATACTCAATCCGCGCTTTGCCAAAAACCTCTTCGCCTTTTAAGGCCAGAGCATCTTTGTCCTTATCACCTAAAGCCACCGTAAAATTCGGGTCGTAATTTAATAAAATCCGCGCTCGTTCATATTCGATGTCACTACTGCGATTTAAAGTGACCCGGATGATATCGGTGCCTTCTTGGCTGACTTGGTATTTGGAAACACCAGCTAAGTTTAATCTTTCATCCATGGTTTTTGCGACCCAATCGGAGGTCTCCACGGAGATTTTTTCCTGGCTGCGGTCGATGCCATCATCGGTTTCTTTAAAGGAAATCCGATAGGTAAATTCTCGACCAGATGCATATTCATAGTTGGCGTTGATATCTTTTAACACGGGAACGGTGGCGATCCCGACCCCTAAGACTAAGGTGGTAATGGTAGCTAGATAACCATAGAAGCGGCGCATAATCGATTTATCCTCCAAAGCTGAGACCGTGTCGTCTACTTATTTCTAGTATATCTACTTTTGATATAAGTAAAATAACTGCAGTTAATACTTTATATTAAGGACCGTAAAATTGCAACCAAAAGCGACTTTTCTCGATAAAAAAAGACCTGATACAGAATCAGGTCAATTTTTATGAGGATTTAGAATGTTTTTTTTATGCACGGGCTTTTCGTCTAAAGACATAGAAGCCGGCAATGAGACTTAAGCCAGTTAAGACGACCATGAAAGTAGTAATCGCCATTTGATCGTTATTAACTAATAGCGGATGTCCGACCGGGAGTAAGGCGGCATCAAAAGCAACTAACTTGCTGTTGGCGCCGACCAGGTAATTGTGTCGAGCAACTGCGGCCGCGTGAGTAGCAAAATAAGCTTTAGCATTAACTGATAATTGATCATAAAGATTTTTTAAATCCGTCCAATTTAAGGCAGTACAATACTGACTATCGAGGGTTTCCTCAAGGAAATATTCAATAAAAGTGAGCGAAGTTCCTTTGGGAGTAATCGTCTCCGTGGCGATGAAATCAAGTGCATTATCGTTTGTATCAACGGGTTCTCCAGTAATATCGTCGATAATCCGTGTAACTGATTTAGTATTTGATGGAGCAGGAGTTGGCCCTGTGCCTTCGTATTCGTCGGCTGACCCAAATCCAACAAAATCAACTACATTAGAATCGTCCGCATTACTAATAGCATCTGTTCCATTGACAAGAGCGACTTTGCCTGAAGTAGCTCCCATTGAAAAAGTTCCTACTATGTCAGGTCCAGGTAAAGGTGCGGCATCTTTATTAGCGCCTTCTGCTAATTCAATTAGATAATATCCTTTAGCAGCTACGGTACCATCTAATGAAAGAGGGGCATTAACAGTGAAGCCGCCAGTAGCAAAGGTAAACTGCAATGAGTAACCAGTCAAGCTAATTGGACTAGTGGTAGCATTAAAAATTTCGACAAAGTCATTCTTATAATATGCGCCACCATTTCCACCACCACCATAGACCTCACTAATGATTAGTGTTGGAACATATTCAATGACGTTAAGTCCGGTAACGGTAACTGATTTGGTAATTAGCCCCTCGGTATAACTGGCAACAATGGTTTCTTGGCCAACCGATAATGTCGCTGGTGAAAAGGTTACAAGATTGGTTACATCAACTTGAGAAGTATCTTCACGAGTGGCAGTAAAAGTAAGACCGGTTGGATCAAATGGTTTTCCAGCGTATTGAGGAGAATTTGTTATCGTACCAGAATATTCAAGTTTTGATAGGGGGCTCGCTGGGGGAGCATCTTCCCACGATAGCGTATAACTTTGACAGTAAATTGAGTTTGCTGTGGCAGTAATTTTTAAATACAGTTTCCCTGTCGCACTAACGGTAATATCAACAGTTTTGGTAACATCGACATAAGTCTGTGACCAAGCACCATTCCAGTTAGGACTACTAAAGGTAGATGCAGGGATAATTTCGGCCCATGAGGTGTTATTGAAAGAGTACTCGAGTTTTCCTGACCCACTACTTTTGTTTGAACGCATCGACAAGGTAATTTGGGTAATTTTAATATTGTTATACCCACTGAGATCAAGGAGTTGATGGTTTCCATTTGTCATCTGGTATAACGTACCATAGGTTGCCATAAATTGCGCACTTGAACCAGTAGGAACAGTACCAGTCGGGGTAATATCAACAGTATTCCCACTCCTAGCTTCTGCTCCATAAGTGCCAACCCCAGAGGCGGCAAGCGTCTTGACACCGGCTGTTTCCTTGTTAATCGCACTATCATTGGCTTTTTGCAACCCAAAGCCTGCGCCCATCGCCACTAAAGCTAACGACAAAAATAGTCCTAATTTGCGGTTGGGATTTTTCGTTTGTTTCATCATTATTCCCTCCATATGAAAGTGTTTCGAGACATATATCATAATTATACGTATATAATATTTATAAGGCAATTGTTTTCGCGAAGATTTGCTGTGTAAGTGATTACATGCAAATAAACTTTCTTCAGTTTCAAAGAGCTAGAAAAAGACCTGATTGTCATCAGGTCCTTTTTTAGGAGAAAGCATTACGCCTAATTAAGATATTTTCTTTTACGGCGAATCAGATAGAAGTAAGCGAGGAGGTTAACTCCTGCAAGCGAGATGACAATCACCGTAATGGTCATGTGGCTGTCGAGGATAATTAAAGGAGGATTAAGCGAGAGTAATGCACTATCCAAAGCGGGAAGATTGCTATTCACACTGACTAGATAGTTATGTCTGGCCACCGCATCGGCTTTCGAGGCGAAGTATGCTTGGCCAGTGGCCGTTAAGGCGTTGTAATTATCATCGATATACCCCCAATCTACAGCGGTACAAATCGCACCATCGAGGGTTAAGCGCATAAACTGTTCATAAAAACTATCCTGCGTGTTCATTGGGGTTAATGAAGAACTAGCAATGAAATCAAAACTGTTATCATCGGTATCGATCGGTTCATCAATCGCCGGGTCCATCATCCGCGAGATTGAGGTGGTGCTCGAAATAGCCGCCGCTGCCCCCGTGCCCTCATAGGCATTGGCACTGCCATAGCCGACAAAGTCGACGACAGAGGCATCAGTGGGGTTGGTGATGCCGGTGGTGCCATTGACCAATGCTACTTTCCCGTTAGTTCCCCCCATATTGATATTCCCTAATGCATCAGGCGTATCAAGGGGAGTTCCAACCGCGCTATTGTTGGTCGATAAGCGAACTAGGAAATAGCCCTTGGCTGGTACTGTGCCGCTAAGCGTAGTGATTTGGGTAAAAGCAGTCGATGATGTTGGCGATCCATATTGGATGGAATAACCGGTTAGATCAATGGGAAGTGTCGTTTTATTGAAGATTTCCACATAGTCATGCGAGTAGGTAGCTCCAGAGTTACCGCCACCGCCATAGACTTCACTGATGATCATGTCCGCCCCTGAAGGGGTGTAAGTCAGTTGATTAACCGTAATCGTAAAAGTATCGGTTAAAGTGCTGACATCCGAGGATTTGACCGTCACGGTCACCGTGCCTGGGGTTTTTAAAATCGCACCCGCGGCCGGAGTCGTTGTATAACGATCAGTGTCGAGTAAATGTCCCCAAGTTCCCGCATGGGTATTGACCTTTAATCCGGTCAAGTCGAGCGTTTCACCGACCAAATAGGTGTTTTTAGTCGGAGGAGTGGCGATTTCGAGGTAATCAGGGTTACAAACTTCGATAATCGTATAACTGGTGGTAATTGTCGTATTGCTCGCCGCAGTCAAAGTGACGGGAATATTTGTGCCTAACGTCTCTAACATGGTTCCTAGCGGAATCGATAAATAGTAATCTTTAAAATCGTTATTGACCGACATATCGTCATAGGTGGCTCTGACCACCATATCGAGCGGATTGAAGGTTTGACCAATGATGTAACGCCGCACCTCGGGAAGAGTGGTAATCGTAATGCCAGTCAGAGTGCGGTCAGTCATCGCTTTGGGCCGCCATTTTAAGGTGTAACTTTCGCAGTAGAGCGAGTTTTCCGAAGCGGTGATCTTTAAGAAAAATTTACCCGCACTACCAATTGGAATATCGACAGGCTTGACCACATCGACATAAGTATTGGACCAATTACCATACCAGTCTGCGGTATTAAATTTCGCATCGGCGACAATGCTCACCCAGTGCACACCATTATAGGAATATTCAAACTTGCCCGCGCCCGAGCTGACATTGGAACGGGCGGAGAGTTTAATTTCCATCAGAATCATATTGGTGTAGCCATTGAATTCGAGTAGCTGATAGTTACCCGCGGTCATGTGTTCGACTGTAGAATATGAGGTAGTTAAAGTCGCAGTTGAGCCCGAAGGAACACTACCAGTTGGGGTAATGGGTTCGGCGGTTGCTGGACCAGTCCCAGCAATCGGATAAGTTCCATAAGCAAAGGTGGGAGTAACGGTATTAAAACCGGTTACCGTAGTCGAAGCCATGCCACCACCAAGGGAGCAACTGGCCGTGACACTTGTCGTTCCCGCAGTTAAGGGATCCGGTGAAAAGCTAATATCAGATAAGGCAACAGGCTGCGTGGTATTATCGTTTAAAGTTGCCGTAAAGGTTAAACCAGTTGCATCAAAGGAATAACCGGCATATTGTGTGGTGTTTTGCAACGTTCCCGAATATGAAAGAGACTTAATCGGATTAGAACCCGCAGGTTTATAAACTTTAATACCGGTGAAGGCCAGTCCATGATTACCGCTAGAAGCGGCTTTTAATTCAATGCCAAGTCGTAAATAGGAGTTAGTCGGGAGATTCAGCGTATCAAAAGTCAGGATACTAGCAGTAGTTGTCACTGAGTTAGTCGTGCCGATCGTAGTCCAAACTGTGGTACCTAATGCCGGACTTCCGGTCGTATATTGTAGATATATATTGGTGAGATTCGACCTCGTGCCAAAACTCTTAGCGCCATGAATCTCCACTTTTTCAATCGGTTGATCGATGTACTCCATCATTTTGATATTACTCCAAATGGTGGTGTTATCAGTTTGGAGAGTCGAAAGTCTTCTTCCGCCTAACCGCGTCTCATACGACAAACTTAGGTTAGCATAGTCAGCTTTCCATTCGGTGGTTCCGGTTGTACCCCCGGGATTATCCGAATCATAACTCACGTGTGTCGTGATCCCTGTATTTGCGTAGGCACTATTGTTGCTACTGCCTCCATCAAGGAAATTAAAAGAGTAAGCTAAGGTCGCAACCGCAATCGTTTTTATTTTTTGATTATGAACTTCTTCCAAAACAAAACCCGCGCTAACCGCAGATATAGCAAGAGCGAGTGATAGTCCTAAAGCTTTGTTGCAATTGATCCATTTCTTCATATTTGCATCCCCCCTCAAATACTCGAAAGAGCAACATTGTCTAACAAATCACTTACATTATAGGGAGACGAAATAGATTTTTCAATCAACTTCCCGATGAAAGCGATACCATTAACAGCAATTTAACAATTGGTTAAGAATTGGGGTTATTTCGCCTTGACCATTACTTCATCTTCAATTAAATCGAACTTGTTTACATCTTCTTTTTCATGTCGTAGATAGATTACAAGACGCGCGATTAAGAAGACGATTATACTTCCGATCCCAAAAGCCAGTAAGTAGAGAATTAGATAGAGAGGGAATCCCACGGTAATCGGAAGATGGAGTTGATAGATAAAGGTGTTGTAGATATCGCTTAAGATAAAGATTTGTCGATAGCCTTCCGGAGCGAAAGGATCGAGGAAAAAAGCTTTGAAACTCTGCAGTTCGGGTGAGCCAAAATAGTGAATCAAGATATTGGTCATCACCGCGACGAGCACAAACCCAAGTAAGACCGCTCCCCCGCGTAGCCATTGTTTAAAGTTCGTCCCCATGCGGCGATAGGTGATGATATAAAGTCCGACCGCGACCATCCCCCCGTGCCAGAGCATCGTATGAAAGCAGATATAGATTTGGCGGACGTAGACCGTGGTCGGGAAAATCATCACTGCAAAACCTGCGATAAACATATAAAGACCCAGAAAATCATATAAAAAGGTTTTAAGAAGGCGATTTTTGACCATCGGAGCGATTAAGCAAACATACATCGGCACCGAGCAAAATTGAAAGGGAATAAGCGAATATTGATAGTCGCCGATGAAGAGATTGGCAAAGTAGATTTGTTTGACAATCTCAATTGTCAGCAGCATCACCCCAAAGCGAAAGACAAAGCGGTCGAGGTTATGAAAGCGCCCATGCGTCCTTTTTTTAAAGCGCTCTCTTCGGGCGAAAAAGATCAAAAAAGCACTGACCAAAACTAAAAATCCCAGCCAGATAAAATGAAACCAATTAAAAGCTAAAGTCGCGGGATCTAAATCCTCGCGCCAGCGCCATTTACGAATTAAAAAGAGAAAAATCGCTGGGAGAAAAGTAAAAATCCAAGCGAGAATTTGCTCGAGAATTAAATACTTTTCTTTTTCGCGTAAATATAGGGTAACCGTTAATAAAATAGCAGCGACAATCAAGGTCGCGATCAAAAGCAACAGTCCATGTGATAATGACATAAATCAAGCCGCTCTCTTTCTGCTTGCCCCCAGTTAAAACAGCTGTTCTTGATAAGGTTTAACTAAGTGTTGATAGGCTTTTTTGGTCGCCATACGACCGCGGGGAGTGCGATCGATTAAACCGATTTGGAGTAAATAGGGTTCGATGACTTCATCGAGATTTTGCACTTCTTCACCAATCGCCGAAGCTAGCGTCTCTAAGCCGACTGGCCCCCCATGGAAGCGTTCGATAATCGTATTTAAATATCGTAAATCGACCTCATCTAAACCAAGCGGGTCAACTTGCAGGGCTTCGAGGGCCGTAAGCGCATCTTCCAAGGTGATGGCTTCGCGTTCATGGAAATGGGCAAAATCACGCACGCGGCGATAGAGGCGATTAGCGATGCGCGGAGTGCCGCGGGAGCGCTTGGCGATTTCGTTTGCCGCCTCTTTTGCAATGGGAGTGGCAAAGACTCTTGCCGTGCGCTGGACAATCGCTAAAATCTCATCCGCAGTGTAGAAATTGATCTTCTCACTAATCCCAAAACGCGCTCGCAAAGGCGAAGAGAGATCACCGATACGGGTGGTGGCTCCCACTAGGGTAAAAGGAGGGAGGGGAATATTTAACGCTTTCACATGACCATCGGTGTTGATCATCACGGTTAAATGAAAGTCTTCAATCGCCGCATAGAGCACTTCTTCCACCACGCGGGGAAGGCGATGAATTTCATCGATAAAGAGGATATCCCCTGCTTCTAATGAAGAGAGAATTGCTGCGAGTTCTCCCGGCTTTTCAATCGAAGGTCCATTAATCGTGCGAATTTTTCCGTTCATCTCCTTGGCGATGATTAAAGCGAGCGTCGTTTTCCCCAGTCCTGGCGGTCCATATAACAAGGTGTGATCGAGAGTTTCATTGCGCTTTAAGGCGGCACCGATAAAGACGCGCAAGTTCTCTTTTAAACTCGCTTGTCCGAGAAATTCATCTAAGGTTTCCGGACGCAGGGAAATTTCGTTGCTCAATTCCTCTGCGCTTGGTCGGGGATCTAATAATTCCTTCATCGATTCTTACCTAAGTAGACTAAGGCCGCTTTTAAGACTTGCTCATCGCTTAAATCGTTTTGATCAACGCTTAAAAGCGCCTTTTCAATTTCCTTGAGGCGGAAGCCGAGGTCTTTTAGGGCTGTGATCACATGGGCGCGCTGGCCCTCTTGGCTAACGGGAGCAACTAAATGTCCCTTGATATCTAAGATAATTTGGCTTGCCGCTTTGGGGCCGATCCCCGGCAATTTCTTTAAATAGCGAATATCTTTGGTGGCCACCGCCTGATAGAAGAGATCAGGACGGGTCATCGAGAGGGCATTAAGCGCGGTTTTTGGACCGATGCCACTGACTTTAATTAAGTCATGGAAGGCTCTTTTTTCCTCTTCCGAGCTAAACCCGATTAAAGTTAAATCATCTTCACGGACGATTAAGGTGGTTAAGATTTCCGTTTCTTGCTGTAAACTAAAATCCTCCGGATGTGGGACTAAAAGTGCATAAAAAACATCACCGACGCGGAGGACAATTCCACTTTGGTCAATTTTTACGACTTTTCCTTTTAGTGCATGAATCATAGTTTTATTATACCCGCCTCCTAAGTTATAAGGATAAAGAAAATTATCACCCCGAGCAAGATGACCGCGGTGACTAGCCCGGCAATTAAACTCAATGATAACTTCTCTTTCTTCATTTTATTTGCGAATCAAAGGTCGCGGACGCGGGATGGGAACGCGTTTATGTTCGCTAGTGCGATGCATTTTTTCGATTTTATCAACAATCGCTTTGGGGACTGTCTCCCCGAGTAAATAAGCATCTAAATCCCGATAGGAAATCCCCATCTCTCCTTCATCAGTTTGCCCTTTAAATAGTCCCGCGGAAGGGACTTTTTCGATGATGTAATCGGGGACATCGTAGTATTTAGCCGCCTGATAGACTTCGCTTTTAGTCAGATGGACAATCGGGAGTAAATCGACCGCTCCATCGCCGTATTTAGTGAAATATCCGGTATACATTTCGCTCGCATTATCCGTACCTAAAACTAGGGAATGATAACTTTGCGCAAAAGCGTATAACGTCACCATGCGCAGACGTACTTTTAAATTGATGCGGGCTAAATCATCGAGAGGTTTACCGCCTTCTAGGGCTTTCTTTTCTAAGATTGATAGCAGGTGGTGATAAGTCGAGGTTAAATCAATCCAGATCGCTTTCACATCGATATCTTTAATCAAACGGCGAATATCTTCTAAGTCCGCTTCCTCGCTCTCTAGCGGGAGGACAAGACATAGTAAGGCTTCTCTTCCGACGGCGCTTTTGGTTATCTGCGCGACCAAAGTACTATCTATCCCCCCAGAAAGTCCTAAAATATAACCAGAAAACCCCTGCATCCGTTCTTGCAGGAATTTTTCCACTTCATTTTTTAAATAATCTTTTAAATTCATATTCATCCTTTCTAGCGAAAATATTCGAATTCAAAGTCATCTAAAATCACGGTGTCACCATCGGCAATTTCGCTTTTCGCTAAGGCTTGGTTGACGCCAATTTTTTGCAAGTAGTAGAGCAGACGACTAATGCCATCCTCATCGCTTAAGTTATGGCGACGATAATTTTTAATCACTTCTTCGCCTTTAATCTGATAGACATGAGGCGCGATTTTTTCGATGGTAAAGAGCGGTTCGCTCTTCATCATCTCCCGCGCATCATAGACGCGGTAACTATCCGCTGCTTTAGCAGGTTTAATCAGAGGAATTTCCTGGAGTTGACGTTTGATTTCATAGATTAATTCCTTGATGCCCTGATGGGTTAAAGCGCTGATTAAGAACACCGGTTGTTTTAATTCTTGTTCGAGAATCTTTTGCACTTGTTCCGCCTGGTCTAAATCGGCTTTACTGACGACGACAATACTTGGCCGAGCGGCCAATTCTTGATCGTAGGCGGCTAATTCTTGCCGAATCATCTGATAGTCTTCTAGGGGATTACCACCTTCATCATTAGCGACTAAATGGACTAAAAGACGCGTTCTTTCGATATGACGGAGGAACTTGATTCCCAGACCTTTACCTGCGGCTGCCCCTTGAATTAACCCGGGCATGTCGGCGACGACAAAACTAAAATCATCAACTTCTACAACCCCAAGCTGCGGGTGAATTGTGGTGAAAGGATAGGCGGCAATTTCGGGTCGGGCATTGGAGATTACCGATAGGAGCGTTGATTTCCCCGCATTTGGTTTGCCGACCAAACCGACATCCGCGAGAAGTTTTAATTCTAAAGTGACGAGTTTTTCTTCACCGGGATCGCCGTTTTCCGCATACCGCGGCACGCGCACTTGCGCGGATTTAAACGAGGCATTCCCCCGTCCCCCTCTTCCTCCTTGCGCGAGAAGAAAAGTCATTCCCTCTTCAGCTAAATCCGCGAGCACTTCTTTGGTTTCGCTTAAACTAACCACCGTGCCTACTGGAACTTTTAAGTAGAGATCTTCTCCTGACTTTCCCGTTTGATGACTCTTGGCCCCATTTCGGCCTGAAGTCGCGGTAAAGGTCGGATTATACCGATAATCTAAAAGCGTGGTTTTATCCGTAGTCGCCACTAAGTAGATCGAGCCACCGCGTCCACCTCTTCCCCCATCGGGTCCGCCGCGATCGACGTATTTCTCACGGCGAAAAGAGATGGCACCATCCCCACCCTTTCCCGCTTTGACAGTAATTTGGACATAATCAATAAACATGCTTATTCGTCTTCGTAAATCCTTTCGATTAAAAAGAAGGGGCGATTTTGCGCTTCGACAAAAGTTTTTCCAACATAAATCGAAATCACTCCTAGCATCACAAATACTAAAGTGCTAATCACCAAGATGATGTTGATGATGAACCATAAAGGATGATTAATTCCCGCTAGTAAGGCGTGATCAAAGACATTGATGAAAAAGAGGGTCAATTGAGTCACACTCGAAAGGGCTGTGATCGCCCCAAAGAAAATCGCTAATTTTAATCCCCAATAAACAGGTTTAATCGAAGAGGAGATAATCGCGTTAATCGCTAAATCAAACATCGAACGATAATTGTAATGACTCTTGCCTTTTTCGCGCTTAGCCCTTGCAAAAAGCACTTCCGTGGTTGGATAGCCTACATAGGGAACTTCGACGCGGAAGACGCGATTACTCTCGGTTAATTGATTAACTTGATCAACGACAACTCGGTCGATTAGACGATAATGACCAACATTTGCCGGAACTTTGACTTTTCCCGCGAGTTTTTGCATATATGCATAGAACTTGGCCGCGGTATAACGCTTCATCATACTATCTTCTTTTCGTGAAGCGCGACGGGCATTGACCACCTTATACCCCTCTTCCCAGCGCATCAGCATTTCCGGGATGATTTCTGGCGGATCTTGTAAATCGGCGTCAATCGGAATTACCGCATCGCCAGTAGCCACTTTCAGTCCAGCGGCCACTGCGGGTTCATGACCGAAGTTTCGCGTTAAATTGACCACTCTTAACCGCGGTTCTTTTTTCATCTCCGCTTGAAGAAGTGTCAATGTCTGATCGGAGGAGCCGTCATTGACGGCGATTAATTCAAATTGATAGGAACTTAGTGGATCAATGACAGCTTTGATCCGCTGAAAAAATAGCGGGACCATCGCCTCTTCGTTATACATCGGCACGACAATTGAAACTTTTTTCATATTGACTACCTCATTTTTCCTCTATTATAGCGATAATCGAAGAAAAAGACCACCTGAGGTGGTCTCTTACTCTTATTGATAATTCTTATTCTTCGACCGCGTAGACGGAGACCCGTTTGCGCGCTTTACCGACGCGTTCATACTTGACGATTCCATCCGCGGTGGCAAAAATCGTATCATCGCCACCGCGAGCGGTGTTGTGCCCAGGATAGATGCGCGTCCCGCGTTGACGATAGATAATCGAGCCAGCCCGAGCGAATTGACCATCAGCTTTTTTGGCGCCTAAACGACGACCTGCAGAATCGCGGCCGTTCTTGGTCGAACCCACGCCTTTTTTCGAGGCGAATAATTGGAGATTTAAAGTAAATAACATGGTGATTTAGTCCTTTCTTTGGATTTGGATAAACTGCGGATAATCTTTTTCAATCGTTTGTAAACCGGTCAAAATCGTCCTTAAGACAATCTGGTCATGTTGGCATGATTCCTTGATTTCTCTAACGACTACTTCGCCTTCTTGAATTGAAAGCGCGTAGTTTTTAGGAAATGTAAGGGCGTTTAAGCCACCGATGACCACCGCGCTGACCGCGGCACAGACTAAGTCTTTGCCATGGGGAGCAGAGTCCGCGTGTCCTTCAACGCGCAAGAAGGTGATGTGAGGTTGGTCTTGATAGGTGACTTTGATCATGATGATTAACCATTAATCGCTTCGATGACTAAGCGCGTATACGGTTGACGATGTCCGTAAGTCCTCTTGTAGTTGTGCTTTGCTTTGAATTTGACAATGCGCAGCTTTTTGCCAAGACCTTGTTTTTCAATTTTAGCGGTCACGGTCGCTCCTTGAACAAAAGGAGTGCCAACTTTGGCATTCTTGCCACCGATAAGGAGGACCTTATCAAAGGTGACGAGCGTTCCTTCTTCGCCGGTAAGTTTTTCAACGAAAATCGTTTGTCCGACTTCGACTTTGACTTGCTTACCGCCAGTTTCAATCACAGCATACATAGGCGTCCCTCTTCTTTCTCACTAAGACTCGCTTGGAAGGTGAATAAGATTTTATTACTTGAACCTCCGAAAAGGCGGTTGTAGCTTGTGAGGCGACAACGTGGTTAATATATCATAGATATATAATTAGTGCAAATACTTTTGACCAAAGTGGCAATTTTATTGTATTTACTCTATCAACTAACATGACGATTTGATCAAAAAGCCCCATCTCGATTGGGATGGGTCGATACTTTAATTAAGGACGCGCCGTTTGCTGATAAAGAAGAATCCCGCAGTGACAATTGTCCCGATGATGACCATAGAAGCGGCAATTGCTTTATTGCGATCTTGATTTTCATCTAAGACCTGGAAAGCCACGAGTTCGGGGTTGGCCGCAGCATAGGCGGTTAAGTAGGCGATAATCTCCGCTCCGGTCATCGTCGTCGGGGAAGGATAGACACTAACCGTTGTTTCGAGAAACTCATCTTGTTCATAGGTAGGTAGGGCATTATAGTAGGCTAATAAATTCGACACGTATAAGCCTGGATTCGAACAAAGGGTGGAAACTTGCGTTCCCCCAGGACCTGTGGTCGCGGTGTTTAAATGACTTTCGAAATGCGCATCATGGATATAACTCTTATCCGTCGGGACCGCGACAAAAGGGTTAAAGGTCAAAGGCGCACCTGAACTATATTGGTTGGTCGCCAAAACACAACTTCCACATGGGGGATCGGGAACTGTGATATCACCAGTGACTAAATCCCTTTTATCGCTTGCAGAATAGCCATTACCATTGACGTCAAAGTAAAATTTCACACTGACAGGTCGACTTGGGACATCGAGATACCACTTCTGATTGGCGTTATCAAAAGTCATTAAGGCTTCTGGTGAATTCGGAGCGCCTAAAACGGTACCATCGGAATAAGTGACAACCGCATAGTTTTTAGAAGAGTGCCAGTTACCCGCATTACCGTGGTCAATCCACATCCGGCAGGTAGTCGTTCCCCCAGTTGCTAAAGTCTGATGATTGGAGGTTGGCAAAAAAACTGACGCGAGATTTAACGCGACAATTGATAAGTAGAGCAAATTGATTTTTGAATTGCTTTTCCCCATCGCCAGACCCTCCTTTTTCCCCGAGAATTAGACTCGGTAATTCATTTGCCAGTGAAAATGCGCAAATATGAACCAATACTAACACACTCTTGATAATTAGTAAACAATGATAAGCAAGTGTCTTTTTTCGCGATTAACCGCGCAAAACTAAAGTTATGCTGTATGCTTTTTTACAAATATGTAAATCGGCATGCTTAATGAATAAAACCTCGATAGACACAAACAAAATTAACAAAAAAAGCCATAATGACCCTATTACAAAAACCACTTTTTCGCGTAAAAAAAAGTCAAATCATTAAAAGGATTCAAAATTTAATATTTTTTGCAGTCAAAACAAATTAAAAAGCGATGTTTTTTGTCATCGACGATGACGTAACATCCTCACATAATCAACTAGCTATTCGCAGTCACACAACTGTAAAAAAAGCCTCATCACAGGAAAAGATGAGGCTCAATTAATCAGTTGACATTTCGCTGTCGTTTACTGATGAAAAAATAACCCACAGTGACCATGGTCGCCAAAATGATAATCGAGGTCGCAATTGTCTTGTCGCGATCGCCGTTTTGATTAATTGGTTGTAATGCGACTAAGTCGGGATGGGCGGCCGCATAGGCGGTCAAGTAAGCGATAATCTCCGCCCCAGTCATCGTTTCAGGACTTGGGTAAACATTGACTACGGATTCGAGAAATTCATCTTGTTCATAGGTTGGAAGGCTATTGAAATAATCCAACAATCCAGGAATATTAGCACCAGGATAAGCACAGAGCATAGATACGTTGCCCCCGCCAATGTTGGTGTAAGCACTCATAATCTCTTCAAAATGATCGACATGGTCATAACTTCGATCGGTGGGAACGGCGACAAATGGTTGGAATTCCACTGGGTCTTCCGAACGATATTGGTTGTTACAGAGGACACAACTTTCACAGGGAACAGCTGGGAGGCTAACCAAGCCAGTATGGATATCTTTTCTGTCCGAAGGTGAATAGCCATTGCCATTGACATCAAAGAAAAATTGCGCATATTCGCCCCCCAAAGGGACATCGAGAAACCATTTATGATTGGCGTTGTCGTAAGTCATTAAACATCCAGTATCATTGGGCTCCCCAAGGACAGTGCCATCGGGATAATGAACGACCACATAGTTTTTGGAAGAGTGCCAGTTACCAGCATTCCCATGGTTGAGCCAAATTCGACAAGTGGTCACGCTGCCACTTGCATAAGTTTGATGTTTGGGAGTTGGCGAAAAGACCGACGCTAAGTTCAAAGCGACAATGGACATATAAAGCAAATTGATGCGAGAACCGCGGTTAAACATCGCCATCTCCTCCGTTCTTTTTTCAGTTTCCGAAAAAATATCAAAACTAAGTATGATAACGATAACACACTTTTTTAGCATTGTAAACACTTTGTGAAATTAAAGTATTAATTTTACAATTGAGGAGAATCTATCGATTACCTATGCTTTTTTAGGAGAAATTGTTCGCGAAATGAGTAATATTGATTGCCGGCAAAAATCACATGATCAAAAAAGACTAGTTCGAGAAAACGAGCGCGCTGATTGATTTCTAAGGTCATTTTCTCGTCGTCTTGGGAAGGAAGTGGATTACCACTAGGATGGTTATGAATCAGAATAAAATACACGGCATTAGCCCGTAAAAGCGCCGCAAATACCTCACGGATGCTGACATCGATCACCGTTGCTGTTCCTCGATAGAGTTCTTTTTCTTCTAAGACTTGTTTTCGGTGGTTGAGCATCACCAAAAAAAGCACCTCCTGTGTGAGATGGGAAAAGCGATTTTGGTAATGTTTGATGATATCGATGAGAGAATTAATCGTCTTCACTTTTCTCCCACGGCCAATTTCCAGACGGCGAGCAATTTCAAAAATGGCCAAAAGGGCAAGTTTCCGATTTGGTCCAAGACCATCGATGGCGATTTGGCTCGGATGGGTAAAGCTGCTTAAACTGTGAAGTCCTTGATAACGGTAAAGGAGTTCTTCACTAATCTTCAAGACCGATGCTTTCTTGGTTCCGCTGCCAAATACAAGTGCTAAAAGCTCAGCATCACTGAGTGAGTCAATACCTTGTTTTAAGGCTTTTTCGCGCGGTCGTTCGCTGTGATCTAAATCTTTTAGACGGTAATTCATTCCCAGGTGAACTTAAAGCCACCAGGAATTTGGGCACTGCCTTCTTCCGACATAAAAAGCCGATACATAATCACCGCGATAAGACCGATAACCAAGACCGCCATCACCGCCGTAATCGTAATAACTTCGCCACCTTTCACCTCGGCTAACTGTTTTTCATTTAATAAAACCATAAAAAAACCTCCTATCATTACGTAGGAGGTTAAACAGGGTTTTAGTTTCTTAAAGAGCCGCTAATTGTTTAGTAAATTCAGCTAACTCTTCCAAATATCGCGCATATTTTTGTTTCTCTTCCGCGATTTTTTCGCCCGGGGCTTTGTTTAAAAAACCAGGTGAATTGAGTATTTTTTCACTGCGCTTTACTTCTTTTTGAAGACGGGCAATTTCACTGAGGAGTTTCTCTTTCAAGGCTTTGCGATCAATTTCAACCGCGACACTAATCGAGAATCCCTCATAATGGAAGGCTGGAAGTGTAGGCGAGAGTTCGTTCACAATTTGGTAGTCTTTGACAAAAGCCAGTCGTTTTAAATAGGGGAATAACTTTCCAATCGGGAAGTCAGCAGGTGTTAACGCCATCGTCACAGGGGCATTCGGGGCTAAACCTTGATCAACCCGGAAGGACCGAAGATCTTTGATCATCGCTAATAGGATTTCAACATGTTGT
The DNA here is from genome assembly GCA_050952725.1 of Bacilli bacterium. Taxonomy (GTDB): domain Bacteria; phylum Bacillota_I; class Bacilli_A; order RFN20; family CAG-826; genus JAQWCH01. The sequence continues at coordinate 1,009,421 of JBMNLN010000001.1, read as the reverse complement.
TGTTCCATCAGGTTAACTTGATAACTTTCCGCTTGGGGCCAAGGTTCATCCGCGATTGAGCGCTTGTGTCCAGGAATGAATTGATAGATTTCCTCGGCGATAAAGGGAGTAAATGGATTAATCATCAAGATGATGTTCTTCAAAGTGAAAAGGAGAACCTGCCTGGTCGCTTCGACTTCTTCTTGAATTTGACTATTTAAACTCACCTTCGAAAATTCCAGATACGACGAACAAAAATCATCATAGACAAAGTTGTATAAGTAGGTTGAAGCAATCCCAAATTCATACGCATCGAGATTATCTTCCATCGCTTGTCGCGTTTGCTGCAGGCGACCTAAAATCCATTGATCAACCGGGGCGAGTCGTAAAGTCTTTAAAGGTTTGATCGCAAAGTTTTCGGGTAAATTCATAAAGACATATCGCGCCGAGTTCCAAATTTTATTGAGATAGTTATTAGCCGCTCCCACTTTTTCATCGCTATAGCGCATATCTTGCCCAGGAGTCGAATTAGTCGTTAAGAAATAACGCAGTGCATCCGCACCATATTTATCAATCACCTCCATGGGGTCAATCCCATTCCCAAGGGATTTTGACATCTTCCGCCCTAATTCATCGCGGATGATTCCCGTAATCACCACTTTTTCAAAGGGGCGTGTCTTGGTAAAATGCAATCCTTGGAAAATCATGCGCGCCACCCAGAAGAAAATGATGTCATAGGCGGTAACCATCACCGAATTAGGATAATAACGCGCTAAATCAGGGGTCTTTTTTGGCCAACCTAAGGTGGCAAACGGCCAAAGAGCGGAAGAAAACCAAGTGTCGAGCACATCTTCATCTTGGCGATAATGGTCGCTATCTCTAGGCGGAGTTTTACTCACGAGAATCGCTCCTGTTTCTCTATGATAGTAAACTGGGAGGCGATGCCCCCACCAAAGTTGCCGCGAAATGCACCAATCTTCCGCGTTTTCCATCCATTGAATTAGGGTGTTTTCAAACCGCGGAGGCAGGAAGGCAACTTTCATTTTACCTTTTTGATTGGCGATTACTTTTTCGGCCAAAGGTCGCATTTTAATAAACCATTGTTTGCTTAAATATGGTTCAATTACGGCATTTGAACGTTCGCTATGACCGACCGCATGGATGATTTTTTCAATCTTTTCGAAATGACCTTGTCCTTTAATTTTCGCGACGAGTTTCTTTCGACCGACAAAGCGATCAAGTCCGTTCAATTCCCCACCGAGTTGATTAATGGTCCCATCGGGATTTAAACAAATCGGATGCGGCAATCCATACTTTTGTCCAAGCACAAAGTCATTGGGATCATGGGCGGGAGTGCATTTCATCACTCCCGTACCGAATTTTAGATCGACATAGGCATCGGCGATAATCGGTAAAGGTTTTAAATTTGCTGGGTTAATCGCTTGTTTGCCGACATATTTTTTAAAGCGCTGATCTTCAGGATGAACCACTAAAGCCACGTCGGCAAACATCGTTTCCGGTCGTGTAGTGGCCACGACCAAATATTCATCAGTTCCGACAACTGGATAACGAAAATAGTAAAATTCTCCTTCAACCTCTTGGTAGATGACTTCGATATTGGAAAGGGCGGTCTGTAATTCCGGGTCCCAGTTGATAATCTTTTCACCTTGATAGATTAGACCCTCGTTATAGAGTTGAATGAAAACTTCATTTACCGCATCATTAAAATTCTCATCAAGGGTAAAGCATTCACGCGAGTAATCAACTGCCACCCCAAGCCGCGCCCATTGCTCCCGAATCGCGGAGGCGTATTCTTCTTTCCAACTCCAGGCCGCTGCTAAAAATCCCTCGCGACCAAGTTGATGATAATCGATTCCCTGATCTTTGAGCCGCCCGATTACGCGCGCTTGCGTGGCAATCCCCGCATGGTCCGTTCCCGGTAACCAAAGCACATCATAGCCGCGCGCTTTTTTGTACCGGGCGATAATATCTTGAATCGTCGAGTTAATCGCATGACCGAGGTGAAGTTTTCCAGTGACATTCGGCGGGGGGATGACCATGGAAAAAGGCGGTTTAGACGGATCACCAGCTTTAAAAAGTTCGTGTTTGAGCCAAAAATCATATTTTCCCTGCTCGACTTGGTGCGGATTATATCTTTTTTCCATAAAGACCTCCTTAAAAAAACAAAAAACGTCCAGTTAAGGACGCTTGCACGTGGTACCACCTTAATTCATTACCTCATTGGTAATGCTCTTCGTTGTTCTACTTAACGCGTAGACACGATAGTTCCCTATTGACTCGGTTACGACCTTCATCAATGTCTTGTTCTATCTTCCAGCCGCGGATAGATTCTCTGCTCCAAGAGCGATTGATTACTCCTTAACGTCAACGTCGAGGACATTATAGGAGAAATTGCACAAAAAAACAATCAGGAGCGCGGAGATTCAACGATAAATATCACGGATAGAGATTTCGCTTTACCGTTTCTATTAAATCGCGATTTTCGGTGCTAAAGAAGTAATAAGGAATCTCCGGATGCTCGACGAGCAGTTGTTCTATCCGTTTTAATGCTTGGGCACGGGCTTTTTGATTGAGTTTATCCGCTTTGGTCAGGATGATTTTTACTGGAATCTTTTCTTTGAGCAGAAATTCAAAAAAAGCTTGATCATCAATAGAAAAATCGTGTCGGCTATCCAATAGCAGCAAGACGAATTGTAACTGCGAATTATCCGTAAAATAAGTTTCCATCAATTCGCCAAAGCGCAATAGATGGCTTCCGCCCCCACGGGTATAGCCATAACCAGGCGCATCGACTAAATAAAAGGTATTATCCACTTTAAAAAAATTTAAAAGCCGCGTATGGCCTGGTTTACCCGAAGTCCGCGCCAGGTTTTTATGATTGACAAGGGCATTGAGAAAAGAAGATTTACCGACGTTGGAACGACCAACTAAAAGCACCTCGGGCAAAACTTCCTTACGCGGGGCATTTCCCTTGGCTAAGGACGTGACAAAAACCGTATTACGATAATTGATCATTGGCGTTTGCTTTGAGTTTTTTCTGTAAAATCAAATCGATCAATCCTTGATTCTTTTCCACTTCATCTGAAAGAGCTTCTTGGACCGCATCTTGCAAAGTGTCGATGATGATGATTTCCAAATTATTCTTGACTTCATCAGGAACTTTCTTTAAATCGCGTTCATTGTCTCGCGGAATTAAGACTTTTTTCATTCCCGCGCGCAGAGCTCCAGTTAATTTTTCCCGCACCCCTCCGATGCGAAGAGCTTTCCCCATCAGAGAAATTTCGCCAGTCATACAGACATCCGCTTTGACTTTTCTTCCAGTTAAAGCCGAGATAATGCCGACCCCCATGGCGATTCCAGCTGAGTTGCCATCTTTGGGAGCGGCATCGGGGAAGTGGAGGTGAAGGTTAATCTCTTCAAAAATTTGGGGATCAATTCCGTAATGGTTGGCAAATGAACGGACGTGACCCATGGCAATCATCCCTGATTCTTTCATCAAATCCCGGAGATTCCCGGTGACATTGACATTGCCGCGTCCTGGAACTTCCACGGAAACTTCAACCGGGAGGATATCGCCGCCGACGCCACCGATGACCGCAAGTCCAGTGACGACACCGACCGTATCGTGGGTTTGCTTTTTATTTCCCAGGACTAATTCATCGCCTAGATAGCGACGAACTTCGGCGGAAGTAATCTTAAATTTCGGTTTCTTCTCCTGAAGAATTTCCACCGAGAGTTTCCGTAAAATGGAGGCGATTTGTTTGGATAAAGCCCGAACTCCAGCTTCTAAGGTGTAGTGATTAATGATGGTAATCACCGCATCGCGGGTCAAGGTAATGCCATATTTTTCTAAACCGTGATTTTTGATTTCCTTGGGAATTAAGTGTTTGGTGGCAATGTTGATTTTTTCATCCTCGGTATAGGGAGGAAGATAGATCATCTCCATGCGGTCGCGTAAAGCGGGCGGGATATTTTCGATATTATTCGCGGTGGCGATAAACATCACCCGACTCAAATCGTAATCTTCTTCGATATAGTGGTCATTGAATTGTTTATTTTGTTCGGGATCGAGCACTTCTAAAAGGGCGGCTGAGGGATCACCTTGGCGCGAGGCCCCGAGTTTATCAACCTCATCGAGGATAAAGACGGGATTAATCGTACCCGCGCGCTTCATCGCTTGGATGATCATTCCCGGTTGCGCCCCGACATAAGTGCGTAAAAAACCGCGAATTTTAGCTTCGTCATCCACGCCCCCTAACGAGCCTTTGACCAGTTTTCGTCCTAAAGCTCGGGCAATCGATTTCGCTAACGAGGTCTTCCCTGTCCCTGGTTCACCATAGAAACAGATAATCGGTGAATGCGAATCATTAGTCATCTCTTTCACGGCAATATATTCAATAATGCGTTTTTTCGCATCTTCTAAACCGTAATGGTCTTCATCGAGCACGGTTTGGACATTTTTTAAGTCGTTGTTATCGATGGTCTCTTGCCAATAAGGAATTTTTAAGAGCCAGTCGATATAATCCAGGGCACGCATCCGGTCCGCTTCATTTCCGCCTAGTCGCCGCAGTTCGCGCCGCACTTTGCGTTTAATCGGTTTTGGATAGGGATTGGCCCGGAGTTTAGCGATGATTTCCTCGGTGGTATCAAGATCTTCTTCATCATCGTCATCTTCGTCTTCACCGGTTTTATCCGTCGAAGCCTTCTCTTCTTCTTGCTTAATCGCTTCGGCAATCGAACGGACTTCATCTTCCGCTTGATCGCTGTTAATCACATCGATGACGTATTCCAGGCGTTCTTTGACATCGAAAATTTCTAATGCCTGCTGTTTTTGCTCGGTGGCATTAATGAGGAAATTAGCCGCGATATCGGCTAAATCGGAAGCGGAGAGTTCGTTGTTGATCTTCGAACGTACTTCCGGGGTAATTTGGTAAGTGATTTCGGGGTTTTCCCGAATAATCAGGCTCAATTCATCAAATAAAGGACGGATTTCTTCTAGGTTGCTCACGATTGAAGGACGAACTTCGACATCGCCCATCCACGCGGCATCGATCAACTCGGCGTTTAAGAGTTCGACTCGTTCAAGGCCGCGAATCGTCATCGTCACATAGTTTTGCATGCGGACAATACGGGTGATTTCACATAAGGTGCCGACATGAAAAACATCTTCGAATTTCGGGTTGGCTGTCGTATAGACTTTCTGCGCAACCACGACAATATATTTAGTTTCGCTTTGGTAAGCGCGATCAATCGCATTCAGGGTGAATTTTCTCCCCGCATCAATCATCGCATTTTGGTCACCAGGGAAAATGACCTGCCCGCGCGTGAAGACCAGGGGTAAATTATATGTGGCGGTTTTTTTATTTGGTTTCATCGATCTACCTCCATTATAGGAATTATACAATAGATTGGCCTTTCGTGTAACGAAAAGGCATTAAAAATGGGTGAAATTTGGCAAAAAATTAACATTTTTATCGCTTTTGGCGGATAAATCACCTTTCATTTTAAAAAATCTACCCTTCCAGGTAGATTTCTTTGAAATTGTTTACGGATATTATTTGTTATTTTCGATGAGGAAATCGAAGGTTTGCCGTTGTTTGATCTCACTGCGTAAACGGTTCATATTGGCTGCGAAAATCTCGCGGACTTTTTCTTCTTCCATCTTGTATTGCATCGCAATTTTACTGATTTCGAAATCGACTAATTCATCGGTGGCTTCAAACCCCTCAACTTCGGCAATCTTTTCAATAATCAAGAAGTTCTGGATGTTGCGCGTGGCTTCTTCCCGCATCGTCTTTTGAACTTCTTCTTGCGTTTGACCGCTCATTTCGTAGTATTGCTCCATCGAGAGACCACTTTGGCTGACTTGGCCTTCTAATTCGCTCATCATGTGTTCGACTTCATCGGTGACGATTTCACTGGCGAGTTCAATTTTGCTATGTTCGCGCAGGTGTTTTAAAACTTCACCGATATAGCGGTTGCGTTCTTCTTGTTCTTTTTCACGACGTAGTTTTTCCGTTTCATGAAGTTTAAGTCCAGCGACATCGACCACACCAGGAAGATTTAAATCAGCGACGAAAGCATCATTTAATTCTGGAGTTTTCTTTTCTTTAACCTCGTGAATTTTCACCTTAAACGTCGCTTTTTGTCCGGCGAGTTCTGGGGTGTATTCTTTCGGGAAAGTCACTTCAATTTCGAATTCCTCACCGGCTCGATGCCCGACTAATTGCTCTTCAAAGCCGGGGATAAATGATTTGGAACCGAGTTCTAAGGAGTGATTTTCTCCCTTACCACCTTCAAAGGCCACCCCATCTTTCCAGCCTTCAAAATCGATGACGGCTGTGTCGCCTAATTGCGCAGGGCGATCCGTGACGACTAATTCTCCGTGTTGCGTGCGCAATGTTTCCATTCGCGCTTCAACTTCTTCCGCGGTAATTTCTAATTCGCGATGGCCAATTTCCAAATCCTTGTAGGGGCTAAGTTCGACTTCTGGCGCAACTACGATTAAGAATTTCATCTGTAATTCCGCATCGGAGACTTTCGTCACATCATAGGAAGGACGGGCCATCGGGGCTAGTTGGTTTTCCTCTAAGACCGCACTGAAGGTCGGTTGTAATAGATCATCAATCGCCGCCCCGAAGATTTTCACTTGGGGGATTTCCTTCTTCGCGATCGGTTCGGGGGCTTTGCCTTTACGGAAGCCTTTAACTTCGAGATTGGCCCAAAGTTTTTTAAAAGCCTTCGCCTGAGCGGCCGCCCATTCTTCAGGTGAAAAATCCACGACGATTTCCACGCGTGAGTTTTCTAAACGATTCACAATAGTTTTCATAATCTCTCCTTAAATTTCAATACGGCGTTATTATAATACTTCTCTCCTCTTCTCACAAGAAAAACACCTAAAATCGCCACTTTTAAAGCGAAAATAACATCAGATAAACGTTTAATTTTCTAAAGCAGAAGTAAATAAGAAGGTAGAAATTAAACGAGAATATAAGTAAATATCTCCCTCAATTTTAAAAAAGTTATGCGAGTGCTTCACCTTCTTGCAACGCAAGATGATAAACATCAGCATACTGACGATAGGTGGGGAAATCGATCTGATGTTGCTTCAGTAAGGTTTGCGGATAATCTTTTTCTCCGAGTAAAAGTCGCGCTTCGCTTTCTAAGAAAATTAAAAGGTAGGGGAGTTCTTCTCGGCTGATTTGATCGGGGAAAAGATGAAAGACCAGAGTCTGATAAATCGTTTTTGCAAATTGATTAACGGTGACATTGTTAGTTAAGGTTTCGATTAGACTAAGGACCAATAATTCCACCTCACTCGTTAAAGGGAGCGGAAGTTCTTTGGGAATCACCGTGTGAGTACGATTTAAATTACAAGAAGTAAAGGTTAAGCGTTCTTCATCGTTGGCTTTCATCAGGAGAAATAAACCTAAGAGTTGGGGTTCAATCGCCCGGGCCTTTTTCACTAGGTTGCGCACCAGAGGAAGATAAGGTTGAGGATCGACGCTTTGGAGATAGTTGATTGCGATCAGTTGCTGAGAATAAGGAGAATCGATAGCTAAAAGCCGCTTGATTTCTCCAGCGGTATACTCTTTTTTGACTCGGCGTTGATCACGTTTAATCACTTTTTTTAAGGCGCTTAAAGCCTCATCAAATTCCTGCGAGATATAAGGACCATCCTCATATTTTTTAAAGAGAACTTCGCGTTCATCAACGCGTTTTAACTCGGTTAAAGCGTTCACTTCAATCTCTAATAACAAAATGGGATCGAGCGCAAGAAGTTGCTCCCGATGGAAGGAGATATAGGTTAATATTTCTTGGTACTGACCTTGTTTTTGTAAGTGAAGCAGATGTTTTTGATGTTTGGTTTGCATGATTTTATTATAGAACAAAATAAGAAGGTCATCTTTAATTGATGAAGACCATGGTCACATTAATCGGAATCAAGCCCCTGGATGACAAATTTTATTGACGAATAACGGGAAATTATCCTTTAAAGCAATCGCATAAAAAGGGCGATCGACCGAAAGATTTAAGGGGTCGTCTCCTTCGGGCATGGACATGCCACAGGTCGGAATCACGGTAATTGATTCCCCTGCCACTCCATGTTGATTAAATTCAAAATCATTGGATTGAATAACCGCATCAATCACTAAGTCATTGAAGACTTCTTCTTGAAGCAGTTTGCTCATATAGACTTCACTTCCCGTAATCACATCATGGAAGGAAGTGCTTAAATCAATGCCTTCGACTCGATTATGAAAGAAGGGAATATAGCCAAAGGCATTCGCCGAGTTGGTGCTATTGATTAAGTTGACATACGCTTCAGTCACATCAACCTGGTCAAGAGCGACATCAACATCGGGAAGGACGATTAGAAGTTGGGTTGAACGTATGTGGACTTTAAACGCTTGATAATTCTCACCGCGATAATAGGGCAAAGTCGCCGGCAGATTTTCCTCGGCAAAAACATAGGCATCCGTGTTGGATAGACCGTTTTTAAAGTGGAAGGGTTTGGCGGCATGGGGCAGACCATTAGGGACATAATCTTTCATTTTTAAGACGCCATAGGTGGCGACGGCATCGCCTTCGAGATTAAGATCAGGCACCTTGAGATTTAAGCCGATTTTTTCCTTAAAAAAAGCATCCGCATCTTGGCGATAGTTTTCCATCGTCGAAACCATTGTTGAGATATAGTCAGTGCTGACCTGTTTTTGTTTTTCCTTATCAAACGCATAAGTTGGTCCAATTTGTTGATGCAGGACCGCCGCGCGGAAAAAAGTATATTTGCGGTCATATTCGTTGTCATCTCGATCTTCGTAGTTCCATGATGTTAAAAAAGCATTGACATCAGCTTTGGCATCGATCATCCCAAAAGCGCGATGATCAAAATTTTCACTGACCGCGGCGAGGCCAGCAATCGCTAGACTGTAGGTGGCTGGGGATAAAACATAATCTTCAATCCCATCTTTTTGCATAAACGGCATCAGTCTTTCTAAAGATTTCGTCGCTGTGCGAGCAACTACATCTTGGTCTAAAAACATCGCGGTTTTCGCCATCGGTAAACGGTGGACCAAATTATCAAACTTAGTCCCGTTGCCACAGGCAGACAAAAGGGCGGTAATACTCAGAAGGATTAATCTATGTTGTTTCATAATTTAATTATAACGCGCATTTGTGATTTTTCGTCAACTAATTTCACCGAAATTTAAAGTTTTGTAAACTTAAATACAACCTTTTTTAAGAAAACTCGGACGCATCCGAGCTTGATTTGTTTTGGCGTCCCCGTGGCGACTCGAACGCCAGACTCACAGCTTCGAAGGCTGTTGCTCTATCCAACTGAGCTACGGAGACATCGTCAATTTATCATAAACAAAAAGTTCGCAAATATAAAGGGGAGAAAAATTGATTATGATAGTGATTAAATTTTTAAAAATTACTCTCTCTCATAATTACAAGAGCAATCCATTCCCGTGAAAAATAATGCGCGATTTTCGATTTCATCAGCTAAAATTTGATAAAAAATTTAGTAAATGGGTGAATCATTTTTTTTGACATCGCGAGCAAATAATTGCAGTTGTCTACAAATTACAGACAACTGAAGAAAAAAACAGGACTAAATCGTTAATCCTGTTTACTTCTTATGGCGTCCCCGTGGCGACTCGAACGCCAGACCCACAGCTTAGAAGGCTGTTGCTCTATCCAACTGAGCTACGGAGACAGGTGCGGTTTTATCTTATACAAAAGTTGTGATCTACGCAAGATTATTCTTCGGTCTGTAAACGCTGATATAAAGCTTGTGCGACTTTTGTCGGTAAGATTTGACTGAGATCTTCCAAACTGGCTTGCTTTAAGGCTTGAAGATGAGGGAAACTCGCTTGCAGACGGGCTTTTCTTTTGATGCCGATTCCTGGAATTTCATCAAGGACGGAACTAAACATTTTTTTCTTCCGCGTTTTTTGATGAAACGAAAGGGCGTAGCGATGGACTTCATCTTGCATCCGCATCAATAAGAAGAAGAGTTTCGGTGTATCTTCTAAATTGATTACTTCACCCTGGTGATTGATCAAGCCTTCGGTTTGATGTTTCTTATTTTTATATAGACCGGCAATCGGCAAGGAAAGACCGAGTTTTTGTAGGGCTTTTTCGCCAGCACGAACTTGATTTTCTCCTCCATCGACTAGGATTAAATCAGGAAAGTTTTCCCTATTTTCCTGCATCCTTTGCAAGCGGCGATAGATAATCTCTTCCATCGCCTGGAGGTCGTCACCGCAAAAATCATCACTTAGATGGAATTTTCGATAATGTTTTTTCACTGGTTGTCCATTGAGATAAGCGACCATCGCTCCCACCGGACTACTGCTTTGAAGATGAGCATTATCAAAAAGGACGATGAAGTAAGGCGTGGGAATTTCGAGTTTTTCTCCCAGTTGTTCAAGCAGTAAAGCTTGATCTTCTTCCAAACGGGCGGTGAGGAAGTATTCATCTAACCCCAAAGAGGCATTTTTCTTGGCTAAGGTGATCAAATCGAGTTTTTGCCCCCGAGTCGGGACGGTAATCGGAATGTCATAAAGGAGTTCTAGTTGCGCTTTAATCAGTTTGCGCGAAACGATGATTTCACTCGGTAACTCATGGTTTTCATAGTATTGAAAAATCAGTTGGGAAATTAATTCATCTTCGCTTGGCATCCCTTCGACCACGAAAGTTCTTTTGCCGAGAAGTTCACCTTTGCGGTAGACTAAAACGCCTAAACTAAAGTAACTATCGCGTTTGCTAAAGGCAAAGACATCAATCGCTTTTTTCTGTTTTAATTCCACGTTCTGTTTTGTTTGCACGGCGATCACCGCTTGTAAGAGTTTTTGATAATCGGCCGCCTGTTCAAACTCGAGACGCTTCGAGGCGGATTTAATTTTGCCTTTTAACTCCCTTTGAACTTCTTGATTGTAACCATTTAAAAACCGCATCGTTTTTTTACTGATTTCATCGTAGATTTCCGGCTTAACCGGTGCCACACAAGGTCCTAAGCATTGACCCAAATGATAATAAAGACAAGGAGTACTTGGAATTGTATGACATTTCCGAAAAGGAAAGAGCTTATTGAGTAATTGCAAGGTTTGGTAAGCACTCTTACTGTTGGGATAGGGACCAAAGTAATCAAAGCGTTTATCCTGGCGATTTCGCGCGATTTTTAAGTAGGGATCAGCGGATTTACTAAGGGCGATATACGGATAATGCGAGTCATCTTTAAGCAGTACGTTATACCGAGGATAATGGGTTTTGATCAAGTTCATCTCCAAGATGAGCGCTTCTTTTTCATTGTTCGTCTCAATCGTTTCAAACGCGGCAATTCTCTTGACCATCGCTGCAACTTTTCCTACTTGTGGACGGGCGAAATACTGGGTAACGCGGTGGTTTAAATCCTTCGCTTTTCCTACATAAATAATCTTGCCAAAGCGATCTTTCATCAGATAAACTCCGGGGGAATGACTTAATGCTTTCGCTGCGGTTAACAGTTCTGATGTCCTCATCATAAGGTGACGATCGTCGCCCCTCCTCCACCGTCGAATTGACCACCTAATTGATAGGCTTTGACAAAATCTTGTTTCGCCAAGTATTGATGGACTGCTTTCCGTAAGGCCCCGCTACCGCTACCGTGGATAATTCTCACACTCGTATATTTTTTCAAGCGACAGGCATCGAGATAACGATCAAGAAGCACTAAGGCCTCGGCCACGCGTTCGCCGATTAAATTGAGTTCTAACGGAACGCGTTCCCCTCTGGGGCTAATCGTGGTAGTCACCGACTTGGGTTTATTTTCTCGATGGGCTTGACTGACTTGCAAACGGTTTTTCTTAATCCGATAGGTTTTTCCATCATTGCCGCGAATCACCACTTGCTCACCCCGGATTTCTTCGACATCACCCGCGATAAACAAATCGATTACTTGGACATAGTCTCCGACTGCAATCTCCGTCGCTTGGCGGATTTCAACTTCCTCATCCGCGAGCTCATCAAGCGCTTTTTTCGCCGCGATGACTTGATGCAGCGGGCGATTTTCCTTTTCTTTAAAACTAGCGACCACTTCATCAATTTCTTTTTTGGCTTCGGCGATCAGCTCGGCCTTTTGCGCAGCCACATCTTCGAGTAAAGTCGACCTTTTGTCTTTAAGATCAGCTTCGCGATTTTTTAATGTCGTCTCTAGGTGGGTTAATTCTTTGAGTTTTTTTGCGAGTTGAATTTGGGTTTCTTCATTTTTTCGCACTAATTCCGTGAGTGCTTTCAAGGTTTTTTCTTCGCCTTCCTCCCCTTGCTTTTGCAATTGAATTTGCGCATCTTCTAAGATGGGGGCATCTAATCCATAACGCCTGGCCACTTCTAAACCATAAGAATGTCCCGGAAGGCCGATGACCAATTGATAAGTTGGCCGCAGACTTACTTCATCAAAAATCAAAGCCCCATTGACAATCCCAGGCGTGGTCAAGGCATAAGATTTAAGGCCGCTATAATGGGAGGAAACCACGCTGTAAATTCCTTTTTTTCTTAAATGTTCAATGATGGCAATTGCTAGTGCTTCGCCTTCTTTGGGATCAGTTCCCGTGGCTAATTCATCGAGAAGAACTAAATCTTGATCACTCGCGTTGGCTAAAATTTTTACCAAATTGGTGATATGCCCGGAGAAAGTTGAAAGATTATCACTTAACGATTGGGCGTCACCGATATCGACAAATAGATGCTGAAAATAAGGAATTTCCGCTTCTTCTTTAGTTGGTAAGGGCAAACCGGTATGGAACATATATACGAGTAATCCTAACGTTTTGATCGCTACCGTCTTGCCCCCGGCATTTGGACCTGAGAGGACGATGATGCGCTGTTGAGGGCTTAAAACAAAATCGTTCGCGACTACTTGATCATCTGGGATTAACGGGTGTCTTCCTTGTTTAATATTTAAAGTGCGATTTGAACTGAGGTTGCCGATATATCCATCGATGCTTTTCCCGTATTCAGCTTTGGCTGAATAAAAATCAAGCATCCCGATTAATTGATTGTTGTAAAGCACATCGTCGGCATATCCAAGCACAAAAATCGTCAGTTCTTGGAGAATGCGCCGGATTTCCTCTTTTTCTAAACTCTCCAGTGAGATAATTTCATTATCGAGAATCACCAGTTCTTCAGGTTCGATAAAGGTCGTCGCTCCCGAAGCGGAAACATCGAAAACCAAACCTTTAATCCGATTCTTTTCCGCGGTTTTTACCGGTAAGACCAAATGCCCATCGCGAAGAGTCAGGACATGATCTGTGAGCAAGGATTGATATTTATCAACCAGCTCTTGCACGCGGCGATTTCTCGTCTCTTCAAGTTTTTTGCGCTTTCTCCGCAAACTTAATAAGGTCGGGGAAGCGTCATCGCGGACCTCGAGTTGCGGTGTAAAGATTTGATCAATTTGTTTCACGAGTGGTTTTAACGCCGGCAGCGAGTTGACCAACTGCTGCAACAAGGGAAAGGGTTCAAGGTTTTTCTTTCCTAATTGCCAAAGTTTTTCACTGGTGAGGATATCCCCCTTAATCGCGTTGAATTCTCGCGGGGTGAGGATGCCCCCTTTTTCCGCGTGGGTAAATACTTTCCGCAAATCAAGCGAATACCCTTTAATCAACGGTCCATATTTAAAAACATAGGAAAGAGTTTCTCTGGTTAAAGCTAAATCATCTTGCAAATCACTTTCTTTAAGCCATGTTAAAGCCTTGATTTGCTCCTTGCCGCGGTCGGTGACCGCAAGGGGTAAAAGATGATTTTGTAACTGGATAAATTCCAAGGCGAACTTTGGTTCTTGCATGAGATAATTTTACCATAAAATCATACCTCAGCGCATTTTACATCAGCGAAGATATGATAAAATATAACTGCATATGAGTATCACAATCAAATTAACCCCCGCACAAGTTGCATCCTTAAAAGCGCGTTTTGCCCCTTTTCAAGTCGCATCCAAAGACCCGTATGTCTTTTTTAAAGCGAAAAATGCCAAGGATGAAATCACCGTTTATAGCAATGCGAAAGGGGAATTTTATCGCACCGTATTTCGCGGTCCCAAAGCGGAGCATTATGCGCTTGAATATGGCGATGAACTTCCCAAAAAGAACACATCGTCACCCCCAAAAGTTAAGCGTTATCAATATTTAGGGGAACAAATCGGTTCCGATGAGGTGGGCTTTGGTGATTTTTTTGGTCCGATTGTCGTGGTTGCCGCTTATCTCCAAGAAGGTGATTATCAATTTTTAGACCTGTTAAAAGTCACTGATTCAAAAAAGATGGATGATGCGACTATCCGCAAAATCGGCCCTTTGCTAATGCAGCGGTTTCCAGGTGTGCATTACACGGTCGATAATGAGAAATTCAATCAATTAACGGCCCGCGGGTATAACATGAATAAGATTAAAGCCATGCTGCATAATCAAGGTTTGAGCCGGCTCCGCAGTCAGTATCCTGGCGCTTATCCGGCTTATATCGATCAATTCTGTGCAAAGGAAACCTTTATCACTTATTTAAACGCCCCGTTAGTCGCCGATGTTTACTTTCATGAAAAAGCCGAAGATCTCTTTCCCTCGGTCGCCCTAGCTTCGGTGGTCGCCCGTTATATTTTTTTAAGGCACATGGATGAGTTAAATGCGCGCTTTAATCTTACTTTTCCGCTTGGTGCCAGTGTTAAAGTCGATGAATTTGGCCGGGAGTTTGTCAAAAAACACGGGATTGCCACCTTGAATTCCATCTGTAAAATGAACTTTAAAAACTACCGCCGGATTATTGACCATCCTTCCTCACTCTTGAAGGAATAACTTTTTTCCCGTTTGTTGTTAAAACTTCACAAGATATTGCCAATAATTGAGATTTTTGTGTTTCAAAATCTCGCTCGTGATAACATAAAAGCAGAAACAGTTTTTAATTTAGCCCAAGAGATAATAAGGGCATCAAGGAGGAAAGATGATGAATTATCCAAAGATTGGTATCCGTCCTGTCATCGATGGACGCTGGGGTGGGGTACGCGAGAGTTTGGAAGAAGCGACGATGGCGATGGCCACCTCGGCTGCTAAACTGATTTCCACGCTCCGATATCCCGATGGCACTCCCGTGCAATGCGTAATCGCCGATAGCACGATTGGCGGCGGGGCCGAAGCTGGAGCCTGCGAACGCAAATTCAACAAAGAAAACGTTGTCGCCACCTTAACGGTCACTCGTTGTTGGTGTTATGGAATGGAGACTATGGACACTAATCCGAATACGATTAAAGCCGTATGGGGTTTTAATGGCACCGAACGACCAGGGGCAGTTTATCTTGCCGCCGTCTTAGCGGCTTATGCCCAAAAAGGTCTTCCCGCTTTTGCGATTTATGGACGCGATGTTCAAGATGCAAATGATACTTCCATCCCTGCCGATGTTGAAGAGAAACTTTTGCGCTTTGCCAAAGCGGCAATCGCTATCGGCTGGATGAAAGGCAAAAGCTATGTCAACTTCGGAGGTGTCTCCATGGGCATTGCCGGTTCCTATTGCGATATGAACACGATGCAAAAATATTTTGGCATTCGTCCTGAATGGATGGATATGGCGGATGTTTTACGGCGCATTCACCTGGGAATTTACGATTATGAAGAATATGAAAAAGCCTTGGCTTGGATTAAGAAAAACTGTCTTGAAGGCTTTGATATTAACGCGGGGAAAAACTTACCGGAAATCATTTGCAAGAGTAAAGTTGTGCCCCCTGAAAAAGATTGGGAATTCATCGCTAAATTAAGCTTGGTTCTCCGCGATGCGATGTTTGGGAATCCCAAATTAAAAGCACTGGGTTGGCACGAAGAAGCCTTAGGGAAAAATGCGGTCGCGGCTGGTTTCCAAGGACAGCGGGCATGGACGGACTGGCTGCCAAACTGCGACTTTACCGAAGCGATTATGGCTTCGACTTTCGATTGGAATGGCCCGCGTCCTCCCGTGGCTTTCGCCACCGAAAACGATACCTTGAACGGTCTTTCGATGTTGCTTGGAACTTTGCTGACCAATACCGCGCCTTGTTTCCATGATGTGCGCACCTATTGGAGTCCCGAAGCGGTTGAGCGCGTCAGCGGCTGGAAACCAACTGGACCAGCATCGCAAGGCTTTATTCACCTGATTAACTCTGGGGCCACCGCCCTTGATGGGACCGGAGCGGCGAAAAACGAAAAAGGTCAAGGGTGCATGAAACCTTTCTGGGAGATGACCAAACAAGATATCGCTGCTTGTCTAAAAGCCACGGATTGGCAACGGGCGAATTACGAATATTTTCGCGGTGGTGGCTTCTCGAGCCATTTTAAGAATATCGCGGAAATGCCTGTGACTTTACTGCGGCTAAATATCGTCGATGGCATCGGTCCAGTCCTGCAAATCGCGGAAGGTCAAACGGTTTTAATTCCCGACCACGTCCATGATTTAATTATGAATCGAACCGATCGCACTTGGCCTTGTACTTGGTTTGTTCCCAATGTCACCGGTAAAGGGGCTTTTCGCGATGTCTATGCGGTGATGGCTAATTGGGGCGCAAATCACGGCGTCACCGTCTATGGGCATGTCGGGGCGGATTTAATCACCTTAGCTTCGATGCTGCGCATTCCGGTTTCGATGCATAATGTCCCCTGTGAAAAAATCTATCGTCCCCATTGCTGGGCCGCACATGGAACCAAAGACTTAGAAGCAGCGGATTACCGTGCTTGTGCCGCCTATGGACCACTTTACCAATAAGTAAATCAAACGCAAAATAAGGGGGATTTCTTACGAAACTCCCCTTTTTTTATGTAATAATCCAACAAGTTTGCGGTTAGATTTAAAATTAGCTATTGCGCAGTGTCCGCAATATTTCAGCAAAATATTCCGGTAAAGGGCTCTTAAAAGTCATCGCTTGATTAGTTGTCGGGTGGATCAAACCTAACTGACAAGCATGGAGTAAATGCCCATTTGGATAAAGGGGCGATTTCTTGCCAAGATAGAGTCGATCACCGACGACAGGATGTCCGATAAAGGCTAAGTGGACGCGGATTTGATGCGTTCTGCCCGTCTCTAATTCACATCGTAATAAGGTATAGCCGTTGAAGCGCTCTTCGACTTGAAAATAGGTCTTGGCTTCTTTGCCGCTAACTAAGTCAACCGCTCTTTTGTAGCGGTGATTTGCATCGCGGCCTAAAGGAGCGATAATCTCACCCTCTTCTTCATTAAATTCCCCGATGACCAAAGCCAAATAAATGCGTTTCATCGTCCGGTTTTGTAGTTGGGTCGCTAGCTTTCGATGCGCCTGATCATTTTTGGCGACTAGTAATAATCCCGAGGTTTCTTTATCGAGGCGATGGACGATACCAGGACGCACTTCATCGCTACCAGAACTGAGTTTAATTTCGTGGTACAAAAGAGCGTTGACCAAGGTGCCATCTTTATGACCTGCACCAGGATGGACCACTAATCCAGCTGGTTTATCAAGCACCAGTAAATCCTCATCTTCATAGATGATGTTTAAGGGAATATTTTCTGGCTTTAAAGACGAAGTGACTTCATCAGTTAAATCCAAGGTGATGATATCTGCTTCTTTTAAAGAGTAACCCGGTTTAACCGGTTCGTTATTGACGCGAATTTGACCTTCTTTGATTAAACGCCGGAAAAAAGAACGCGAAAAAGAAGGTAGTTGGCTACATAAAAATAGATCGAGTCGCATCTCTTCGGCTAAAAAAGGCACCACGATCGTCTTTACCTTCATCATCTATTCCTTTGAGGAGACATCTTCTTTACTGGAAGAATCTTCGGTTGGGGTTTTAGTTACGGTAATTAAGTTTTCAGGTTTTTTAATATCTCGACCAAAAGCCATTAAGAGTAATAAGGCGATTACCCCAATGACTAAACACATGTCGGCAATATTAAAAGTCGGGAAATAATACGTTTCGCCAAAGCGGAAAGAGATAAAATCAATCACGCCATTTTTAAAAAAAGCGCGGTCGATTAGATTGCCGATCGTTCCTCCGATTAAAAGCGCCCAAGTGGCCTTAGCAAGAGTAGTCAGTTTCTTACGGGCGTATATGCGATAGGTGATCATCGCCACGGCGGCCACCAAAGAAATAATCGCTAACAAGACCAACTGTCCGGAAAGAATCGACCAAGCCGCGCCTTGATTTTCGGTAAAACGAAAACTGAAGCCGAAATACTTCGTCTTGATAATGCTTAAATTGACATTATCTCTTTTGGCAAAGTATTTGCTGACTTGATCGAGGAGGATTAGTAGGGGAATTAAAGGATAAAAGCTCAATAAGCCGGCTTTGATCTTTTCTCTATTGATAATCTTCATGAATCACCTGGGCGCACCGCGCACATAAATTGAAATCTTCGTAAACAGTTACATCATCTTTATAGTTCCAACAACGGTCGCATTTGCTACCAGTTGCTTTTTTAATCGTCAAATCTTCTGAGGTCGTCAAAGTCGCTTTGGAAACGATAAAAAGTCGGGCTAATTCGGTGGCAGTTAAACTTGTTAAAACCTGATGTAAGGCCTCATCACCGACTTTGATGTGAACTTCGGCTTCTAAGGAAGAACCGATTAAACCTTGTTGACGGGCTTCTTCTAAGGCTTTATAGACTTGATCACGCAAGAGCAAAAAACTCTGATAGAGTTCCGTTAATTTTTCATCGACGGGACCAGTTTGCACCATATCTAAAAGTTGCGGACTAGTTAATAAGTCTTGGCGGTTTAAGGCTCGATAAGCTTCTTCACAAGTAAAGCAAAGGATCGGATTAAGCAGGCGAATCAAGGTATCAAAGATGCGATTAAGCGTATGGATTACTCCGATCCGCACTTGGCTCTTGGCACTTTCACAATAGAGAATATCTTTAGCGTAATCGAGATAAAGCGCGGATAGATCGGTGACGATAAAATTCGTCACCAAGCTTAAAACCGTGTTAAAGGCGTAGTTTTCATAGGCGGCTAAGGCTTGATCGGTCACAACTTGCAATTGATTGAGTACGAAGCGATCAAATAACGAATAAGTAACGTCTTGAAGGGTAAACACAGTTTCGGGAGTAACTGCTAAATTCCCGAGGATAAATTTTAAGGTGTTGCGGATTTTGCGATAAGTTTCCGCAGTTTGCGCGATAATCGCCTCGGAGATGCGGACATCGGATTGATAATCGATACTCGCCGCCCAAAGGCGCAAAATATCACTGCCGTAGGCGTTGGCAATTTTTAATGGATCAATGCCATTTCCTTGTGATTTGGACATCTTCGCCCAATTTTCATCAAGGACAAAGCCGTGACTTAACACCGCCTTATAAGGCGGAAGGCCGGTAATTGCACTGGAAATCACTAACGAAGAGTTAAACCAGCCACGATACTGGTCATTGCCTTCTAAATATAAATCAGATGGGAAAGGCAGCCCGGCATTTTTAATCACATGTAAAGCCGAACTTCCCGAATCAAACCAGACATCCATGATATCCTTTTCTTTGGTGAATTTACCATTGGGGGATAAAGGATGGGTATAACCTTTGGGCAGTAAATCTTTCGCTGCTTTTTCAAACCAGATATTGCTGCCATATTGTTCGACTAAGCCGATAATATGATCGAAGACTTCGGCTTCGATAATCGGGGTTTGATCTTCTGTGTAGATAATCGGAATTGGCACCCCCCAGACTCGTTGCCGCGAGATACACCAGTCGTAACGGTCTTTAATCATGTTTTCCATGCGCTTTTTCCCCCAAGATGGGATCCAAGTGACATCATCGACATTTTTTAAGAGTTGTGCTTTTATTTTTTCAATCGAACAGAACCATTGCGGTGTGGCCCGAAAGATTACGGGTAGATGTGTGCGCCAGTCATGGGGATAACTATGAACTAAGGTTTTCTCTGCTAAAAGCAAGCCTTTTTCGCGTAAAATCTTTAAAACTTCGTCATTGGCTTCCTCGTAAGTTAGACCAGCAAGTCTTGGACCAGCTTCTTTGGTCATTATGCCGTGTTCATCCACCGGGCAAAGCACATCAAGGCCGTATTTTTGTCCGATGATAAAGTCATCTTCACCATGACCAGGGGCGGTATGCACTAAACCCGTTCCCGATTCGGCGGTGACATGGGTCCCGAGTAATATTCGCGAAGTGCGCGCATAAAAAGGATGCTTGGCTTCTAAGTTTTCTAAGGTTTGCCCCTTGAATGTCGAAACGAGTTGATATGCGGTTACATGAAGATCTTGCATCACCGTTTCAACTAAATCGGGTAAGAGAATTAAATGCCCTAGCGGCGTTTGATAAAGGCCATAAGTAAAATCCGGATGAACCGCAATCGCCAAGTTGGCGGGTAAGGTCCAGGGCGTGGTCGTCCAAATCACAAAGGCGGTATCGGCTGGAAACGGATGTTTTCTCGTATCGGCGACTTTAAAAGCCACATAAATGGAGGGGGAAGAAACATCTTGGTATTCAATTTCGGCTTCGGCTAGGGCCGATTCACTCGATGGCGACCAGTAGACAGGTTTTTTACCTTTATAGATGAGACCATCAAGAGCCATCTTCTTAAAGACGCGGAGTTGATCAGCTTCATAGGCTTTATCTAAAGTCAAATACGGTTTATCATAATCGCCAAGACATCCTAAACGGCGAATTTGTTCCTTTTGAATAGCGACTTGTTCTTTAGCGTATTTTCCACAGAGTTCGCGAAATGTGGAAATCGGGGTGAGTTTCCGGTCAACCCCAGAGGCGGTGACTTTATTTTCGATTGGCAGTCCATGGGTATCCCAACCAAAAGTAAAAGGGGTATAAAAGCCTGCCATGTTTTTATATCGAACGATAAAGTCTTTTAAGATGCGGTTTAACATATGTCCGCAGTGGATATTGCCATTGGCGTATGGAGGTCCATCATGAAGGACGAAGGTCGGTGCATGTTCCCGGCGCTTGTTCATCAAAAAATACAAGTTCTCATCTTGCCATTTTTGCACCATGACCGGTTCTTTTCTCGCGAGATTGCCCCGCATTTCAAACTGGGTTTTCGGCATTAATAATGTGTTTTTTAATTCCATATCTTCGACCTCCAATAAAAGAAAACGCCACTCCGTGATAAGGACGCGGCGCGCGGTACCACCTTACTTCTTAAAAGAAAGTTTTTAAGCACTCATGACTCGTTAACGGGAGTGAAGCGTTCCTTCTTACTGCATTTTTCCGAAGGACCCTACGAAGGGATATGGCTAATCGGTCCCTTGTGAACTTGCACCAAACTTCACTCGCTAGGAAGGGAGATAAGATCGCCACCTGTCTTCGATGATCGGTTCTTAAGACGATAAGATTATACGCGGAATTGCTCGATTAAGCAAATGTGCGTGACAGCGTGACAGCGTTTCATATTTATAGGTAATAATTCGAAAATAGTCACCGCTCATAACTAGTCATTAAAAAAGAAAATCGCTAAAACGATTGATCTTCGTTTTCAATGATGTTTTTTAAGAAATCGGGCAGAATATCCTCTTCAGGAGTAGTCTCTTCTTCATTGATTACGGGGGTTAAAATTTCCTCCACCCGCGGGCGAATCGGACCCGTCACCGTCGGAATTGCGGTAAAGTCATATTCTTCTTTAAAATCGGAAGCGATGACCGAGACGAGGATTTGGTCATCGAGATAAGAGTTAATCGAAACTCCGAATTTGATATCGAGGTCATTACCCGCGGTTTCGATGATCTTATAGACGGTATCTTGGGCTTCATAAAGGGAAACGGTCTTACCACACGTGACCGAGATAATCGCTTTTCTCGCTCCGGTCAGCGCCGCTTCTAACAGGGGCGAATTAACCGCATTTTGCGCCGCTTCAACCGCCTTGTTCGGCCCTGTGCCTTCACCAAAACCAATCAGGGCGATCCCCGAATCTTTTAAGGTGTTACGGACATCCGCATAGTCTAAATTGATGACCGCGGGGAGCAAGATTAAATCAACCACGGTTTTGACTGATTGGGCCAGCACTTTATCCGAGGCGGAAAACGCTTCGCTAATCGGCGCGTTCCCGTTGACCATTAATAATTTGTCATTGCTGACGACGATGATTGAATCGACGACATCTTTTAAGTTATTTAAACCTTCGACCGAATTCGCCGTGCGGATTTTGCCTTCAAATCCAAACGGACGGGTGACAATCGCAATCGTTAACGCTCCGGCTCTTTTGGCGATATCGGCGATAATCGGTGCCGCGCCTGTGCCAGTCCCGCCCCCCATTCCCGCGGCGATAAAGACTAAATCGGCCCCTTTGACGATTTTTTCTAGTTGTTCTTTCGAATGCAGTGCCGCATCTCGACCGACGGCGGGGTCACCCCCGGCGCCTAAGCCTTGGGTGATTTCTTCTCCTAAGACTAAGCGATTGCGGGCTCTAGAGGTCGCAAGGGCTTGTTTATCGGTGTTTGCCACCCAAAAGGTGACATTGCGAATATCATCATCAATCATCCGATTGACCGCGTTATTTCCCGCCCCGCCAACCCCGATGACGACAATATTTGCCACCGGCTCAAAATTATCCAAATCAGCATTGGGTCCGGTGTAATTATGCGGATTGCTCAAGTATTCTCCGTTTAATTCGCGCATCATCATTTCCTCTACTTTCGCTTCGATCTTCACTACCGCGCTTCCCTAGTCACCGGGGGGACATAGGTGCGCTCATCGACAATGGTCGTCACATATTCATCATAAACTTTAATTAACCCTAGACAAATCCCAAACGCTGGATCGCGCGCTCCTAGACAGTTAAACACCCAGGGTTTAAAAGTGCGAGTCGGGAGTTTTTCGCGCAGGAATTCGCTTAAACCGGCGAGGGCACTGCCGCCTCCGGTGAGGATGATCGGCAAAGTGCGAATTTCATCAAAGTTAGCTTGTTCCTGTTCAATTAAGGATAAACTGGCGCTTAATTCAGCGTAGAATTTTTCCAATTCCTCCTTGACGACGCGACGGAAATCATCGAGTTTGTAGGCCGTGGTTTTTCCGGCTTCATCTTCAACTTTAAAAATCGGCGGTTTAAACGTTAAAACCCGCGTATCATAACCGTAGAGTCGCTTTAATTCCTGCGCCTGACTCGGGGTTATGGCAAAATGCTCGCTGATTTGCTTAGTTAAATCCACCCCACCCATGCGAAAGAAAGGGGAGGAATAAATTTGCTTATGGGCGAAGAAACTGACATGGGTGATATCGTGTCCGATATCGACGAGGAGAAATTTCTTTGGGGCTTCCGGATCGATTTCCAGCAATCTTCCTAAGACATACTGATCGATGAAATGCTTTTCTAACTTTAAGCCGACTTCTTCGAGAATACTCTCATAATCATCGACGACTTGCTTGCTTAAAGTATGGACTTTAGCGTGGAGGCGAATCGCGTTAGCTTTCTCCCCAAGTGGCGGCACATCATATTGGAAGCCATTATCGACAATCGTATAAATCTCAGGCACAATCGCGACAATTTGGGAATTGATATCGATGATCTCCTTGCGCATCATGCCCAGGAGATTGGTGATATCATTGCGTTTAACCGTATCATCATTGGCCACGGTGCTCGTCTCTTTTAAAGAATCGAAGACTTGCAGACCAAACGCGGGAAGAGCAAAGATGACTTTTTCAATTTTCAGTCCCGTGTTTTTCTCCGTGGTGACCAACAATTCTTTTAAGGTGGCCATCACTTGCTCGCGGTCTTCAATTTGCCCGTGCACAATCGCCTGATGCAATGGAGCTTGCGCTGCATACAAAACAAAAGGACGGTGGTCGAGGACATAACCGATGACGAGTTTTAAGTGGGAGCCGCCAAAATCAAGGGCGATAATCGGTTCTTTCATAAAATAAGTCAAGTAAATCACTATTAATTATAAAGAATGTATCTACTCTTTACAATGACGAAAGGGGAATAAATCTTGGGAATTTTGATGTGATTCCCGCTTGTTTTTCCTCTTCTGATATAAAGTAACGGGCCCATGGAGGGGTCCTGGGCCCGTTATTAAAACGAAGGTTGAAAAGGGGGGACGATCAACATTCGTATTTAATCAAGGTTGAAATCCGGCGCCACTTCCCCATCGGAAGTAGTTTCACTACTGGAAGATTCAATGATACTCGTGGTTTCGGAAATCTTATCTGCCGCATCAGCTTGGGCTTTCGCGGCTAACGGCACGGCCACGCCGAGGCCGAGCAAAAATACGCCCGCAAGCGAAAGTAAACCTTTGCGCATCCGATAATAACGGGCATTGCGATTGAATTTCGTCAGTTTGTCGCGCATCTTGGACCTCCTTTTTTATTTATATCCGTTCGATAATCCGGAGTTTGGCGCTTTTAGCGCGGGGATTGAGCATCAGTTCTTGTTCACGCGGAACGATGATTTTGCGATTCACCAGCCGATAGGCAGCGGGGGCTTGTTCGGGAAGGCGTTTATTGCCTTCGACCATCGCCAGTTTTTTAAAGGAATGCTTCACGATCCGATCTTCTAAAGAGTGGAAGGAGATGACCGCGAGGCGACCTTTTTTCTTCAGCAGGGGAAGCATGCTCTCCAAGGTTTCTTCTAAGACCGTCAATTCATCATTGACCGCGATTCGCAAAGCTTGAAAGGTTTTTCGCGCTGGATGACCAGGTTTAGCAAGAACTTTGGCGGGGAGACTTTTTTTGATGATTTCCACCAAGTCTAAGGTGGTGTTAATCGGTCGTTTTTTTCGACTAGCAACAATGTTTTTGGCAATTGAATAGGCGAACTTTTCTTCACCATAATCGCGGAAGATAGCGACTAATTCATGCAAGGAATAAGTATTGACAATCGTCGCCGCTGTCAGCGTCTGACTCCCTTGATCCATCCGCATATCGAGCGGTCCATCTTCGTGATAGGAGAAACCGCGTTCAGGCACATCCAACTGGGGGGAAGAGACGCCGAGGTCAATTAGAACCCCATCGACTTCAGTTACCCCAATCCGCGCTAGATAATTTGCCGCGATATGGAAATTGCGGTGGACGAGGGAGAAGTTATTCCCAATCTTCTTTAAGACGGCCTCCGAGGCGACAATCGCCTCTTGATCTTGGTCAAAACCATAGAGCATGCCTTCGGGGATTCTTTTTAAAATCTCACTCCCATGACCAGCGCGGCCAATGGTGAGATCGACATAGATGCCTTGAGTGCGAATATTTAATCCTTCGAGCACTTCATCTAATAAGACGGGAATGTGGGATGAGTTCTTCTGCTTACTCATACAGCCTATCAGCGACCTCTTCTAAGTGGGCGTTAACTCGCTCTTGGTAAGTCTCCCAAGCGGTCGCATCCCAGATTTCAAAGTGGTGCTGGACTCCGATAATCACCACCGCGGTTCCGATTTTAAAGGTTTCTAAGACCTTGGTCGGAAGCGTAATCCGCCCGTGATCATCAACTTCGACTTCAACCACGCTCGCCAGACGGGCCCGCATATAATCGCGCGCGCTCCGTTCGGTAAAACGAAGTTCTTCCAACTCGCTTAACAACTTTTCGAAAGCCGAAGGGTGGTAAACTTCCAAAGCGCCCTCAAAACCACGCATGATATAGGCCAGATTGCCCAGGACCGGACGAAATTTCGCCGGGACGACCATCCGTCCTTTGTGATCGAGGTTATGCCGGTAAGTTCCAAAAAACATTTGTCCCACTTTCTCCCACTTTGCACCCTTATTATAAATAAGCTTCTGGCTCGTGTAAAGGTTAAAAATGTTTTTTTCCTAAAAAAAAGAGGCGACCGATGAAGGAGTGCTTCACCTAGGAGGAGGTCACCTCTTTCCCCTAGTTGAGGGGGATGGTTATATTTAAATTAGTCAGAATGCGGATTATTCGCTAGTTTCACTTTCGAGAATCTCTTCAGCGGCGCCTGCTTCCGCCTCTTTTCGTTGGCGCTTGTGATAAGCGACCCAAGCAAAGGCTAAGGGAATCATCGTCACCAGGACCATTAATCCAGCAAAAAGAAAGAGATTTTCTTGCGGAACATCGATGGGATTGCCGTATAAATCGAGAATTTCTCCCCCGTATTGCGGAGTATTTTTAATGATGATATTCCCGGTTATGGTGCCGATTAACATCGGAATCAAGGTGAAGGATAACGATCTAAATCCTTCGAATTGACCGCGACTTTCTTTGGGGAAAAGCCCCCGCACCCAGACCATGCAGGTTTGAGTGATTAAGACATATCCCGTTCCCACTAAAAACACGGCAAGGAACAGGGGGAGATTTTTTGCGCTGAAAATCGTGGTGTTATCGACACTGGTTGCATCTTTGACAAAAGCATAGAGCATAAATAACCCGAACGCATTGACGACAATCGCGATCAAAGCAACTAGAGGAATCTTCTTCTGGTTGATTAAGCGCGCGAAAGGAATGGTGACTAAAACCGAAAAAATCAAGGCGATTCCTTCGATTAACCCCATATCTCTCGCGGTAAACCCGATATCATAAATCAACCAATTGCCCATATGGACAAAGTAAAAATTAAACGGAATAAAAAAGCAGCACGCGACTAGACTCGCAAGGAACATCTCCTTGTTTTCTTTCCGCCCTTTTAGGCGTTTGAAGTTAAAGATTTGTTTCAGTTGATGAAAATAAGTTCCCTCTTGATAAGGACGGATATCGGGAGCATCTTTCATCAGGAAAATCGAGATGACGCCGATGCCAATCACAAATAACCCCATCAACCAGAAAAGCAGTTGGTAGTTATCGCGACTGGGATCATAAGCAGTGGTGTCGACAGTCGGATTGCCGATATTGACTAATGCTCCACCAACGACCGTCCCAATCACCGTGCCTAGCACTGGCAAAATCGCAAAGGAGGCCCCGACCTGGCCTTGATTGGTTTCATCTGTATAGTCGTTGACCCAAGTAGTAAACCCGGCATCAAAGGCCAAAGAACCAAGAAAGGACATCACCGCATCGGTGAAGACGACTAAAAATCCTGAAAGGGAGATTAAAAAGCCGATTCCCGAACTGCGGGCAAATTCGGTTAAGCCGAAGATAATCGTGGCGATTCCCCACAAAATATAGCCAATCGCGACAAAGCGTTTGCGTTTCCCCAGCCGGTCGGAGAGCGTGCCAAAGACAAAAGTGGAAATCGTCGTCACCAAGGCCGAGACGATTACCATCCAGGTGACGATGGAAACATCGCCGCCAATTTTTGCATAGACAAAAGTGTTAAACCATTGGTTTTCCACATTCCAGCATAAATGCCCCGCTAATCCCATCAGGGTGATGATCGTCCAAAACCGCCCCGTGCTTAAACCTTTGAAGGTCCGCTTCGGCTGGCGCACTGTTTTCTTCATCGATTATTCCTGCCAATCTTTGATATTATCGGCCATTGAACCCGCCTTTTTCCATAAGCGATCAGCTTTCTTCTGCCAGCGCCGATAACCATCGGGTGTATGCGGATATCGGCGATAATGAGCGGTGAGTTTGGCCGCGATGGAACTCGCTTTTAGAAGACTGAGCAACGCCTTAAGGGAGAATTCACCTTTAAAGACGCCTTTGATTAAGCACTTGGGGACATCGATGACTTCGACTTCATCATCGCTGCGGAAGATGATGCCATGCTTGAAAAGATAATCATTATCTTTTTTACTCATGGCGACTGCTCCAACTAAAAGAGCGCGAATCCCCGCAAATTCCGCCCCTTCACCTGTTTGATAGAGATGATTGATTTCCCATAGCGCTTTTTTTGTTGGATATTGGCCCTCGCGTAAAGCTTCGGCGACAATTCCCGCCGCCGGGGTGGCTTGCACCCAAGCACTAGTAATCCCCTCGCCATTCATCGGTTTGGTCAAACACGCGGCATCACCAAGAACTAAGAAGCCGTCGGTGACAAAACTATAAGGTGGCCGCCGATAGGGCGTCGTTCCCCATTCTTCATATTGCAAAGTATAGGCCGGAAGGGGAATATTGCTTTCAAACGTCGCCATGCATTTGCGCGCATAAGCTTCGGAAAGATTCGCCCCAACGCCGATAATCGCCCCACCTTCGGTATGTTGGGGAGCAATCCAGCCCTTGTAATAGGGCCAACTAGTCGAGGCGTGAACAGGATTATTTCCATCTTCTAACTTTACATATTTTAAAAGGACATAGAATTTATCCCGCGGACCAATCGGGAAATTTTCCATATAAGGATCTTCGATTTGTCTTCTGACCACTGCGGGAATACCTGAGGCATCGACCACCAGGCGACTTTTGATGATGTCGCTATCTTTGGTTTTAATCCCCGCGATGCGATTTTCGCCATCGTAAATTAAAGATGAAAACGCGGTCGAAAAGGAGAATTTTGCCCCCGCACTTCGGGCTAAGTCGCGCAAGCGCTTGATAAATAAAGGCAGATGCATCACGCTGACTTCAAGGAAGTTCTTTTTCTCGTGCTGATTAAGGGCAGAACGGCTATAACAATATGAGAATTGTCGCACAAATTCGGGATCACCCGCTTGCGAAGGCGGGAGGTGATAAGTGGCAAAAGATTCCGTGGTAAAGTGAAAAATATCGAGTCTTTGAGCAATTTTATCTTCGGCATCTTGATCGATGACCAGGACATTGACCCCTTTTTTCGCCAGAAGGTAGGCAAAATAAGTGCCCGCCGTGCCCGCACCGACGATGACCACATCGTAAGTATTCATATGTCGTTTTCCTCCATTTTTATTTTGGCATATTTACGCGATAAATAAAATAAACGATCGGAGACTTTTTTAATCGGAAAAAAGAAAATCCGGAGTTATTCCCGGATTTCCACTTGATGAGTTTTCTTTAAGGCGGATAGGATATCGATGACCACGTTTTGCACCTCAGCATCCGCAAGGGTGCGATCATTCGCCCTAAAAGTCAGACGCAACGCTAATGAATAACAATCATGCGCCACGCCTTCGCCAGTATAGACATCGAAGATATCGACTGATTTCAGTAAACTTTTTCCAGCTTTTTTACAAGTTTCGACAATGGCTTTTGCGCTGATATCGCGCTGGACGATTAAGGCTAAATCGCGAACTACCGCCGGGAAGCGATCGAGGAGTTTAATTGCTCCGATTGAAACGGGGAAACGAAGAAGCGTCGTCAAATCGACTTCTAAAACGGCAACGGCGTTTTTCCCAAGGTCGTATTTTTCTTTCAGCTGCGGATGCAGTTCACCTAAAATGGCCACCAAGTCTTTTTGCACATACAAACCAGCGGAACGACCGGGATGAAATTCGGGGAACTGCGCTTGCGGAAGACGGCTGAATTGATAACGACTGGCATTAATTCCCAATAAATCCAAAATTCCTATCATATAGCCTTTCAAATCGAAGAAATCGAATTCTTTTCGCAAAAGATGACCGCGGAGATGTTTTTCACCCAGAAGTCCGATGGCTAGATGCGTTTTTTCGCTCCCTTCCCCGTAGACATTGCTGACTTCAAAGAAGGATAAATCGTGATTTTGGCGCGCATAATTATAGCGCAGAGCATCGAGCATCGATGGGAGAAGATTGGTTCTGGTCACCGCCCGGTCCGGGCTCATCGGGTTAAGTAAACGATGGGGTTGAACGCGGTTGAACGCGGCAAATTCGACGACGGTTTTATCATCGACCAAACCATAAGTTAAAATTTCATCTAAGCCTTGTAAGCGCAAGTAATGACGCAGATCAAAGATCTTCTTTTGCTGCGGATTGCGCAACCCTAAACTCGCATCGAGTTTGGGTAAAACATTAGCGACGCGGTCAAAACCGACGACCCGGATGACCTCTTCGCTCAGATCGACTTCATCGGTGATATCAATCCGGGCGCTAGGAACGATGACTTGCAGTTGGTCGGTGGTGACTTTTTTCACTTCCATCCCCGCTTTGAGCAGGGCTTTTTCGATTTCTTCAAGGGTAAAATCAGTACCTAAGCGGGCATTGATTTTCTCACTATTGACCATATATTGCGCCTGGGTGTGATCGAGCACATCATAATTGACCAGTTCCGAGATAGCCTTTCCATCCGCTAAGGTCAAAACTAAATCGGTCGCCAGTTTTAAAACCTCTTCTGTTTGACTTGGGTTAATGCCCTTGGCAAAGCGCAGGGAAGCATCGGAGGGCAAGTTGAGGCGGGTCGAGGTTTTTCTAATTGAGGCAAAATGGAAATTCGCGGCTTCGATCGCGACGTTTTTCGTCTGGTCGCCAATCCCAGAGGCGCGTGAGCCCATCACTCCCCCTAAACACATAATTTCACCATTGACAGTTACCGCAAGATCGCCAGGGAGCACGTGATAAACTTGTTCATCAAGCGCGACAAATTTTTCATCCTCAATTTGATCGCTGACGATGAAATCTTGGCCTGGTAACGAATCTAAGTCATACATATGCAGGGGTTGTCCGGTTAAAAGCATCACGTAGTTACCAATATCAACTAGGTTATTAATCGCGCGGATTCCACTGCCAGTTAGGGCGAGTTGCATCCAGCGCGGCGAGGGTTTCACCGTGATGTCCCTGACAACTTGAATCGCAAATTGCCGGCATTTATCGGTGTTCGAACTCACGGTCACATCCGTTTTGACTTGCGGATGCGCAACCGTGGGCGGAATCTTGACTTTGCGGTCGCATAATCTTCCCACTTCACGGGCAAGATTATACACCGCTTGAGCGTCCGGGCGATTGGCGGGGATTTTTAAATCGAGAGTTAAATCATCAAGTCCGAGGTAGGCTAAAACTTCTTCTTCCCCGACCGGGGCTGTCGACGGAAGCACTTCAATTCCCTCGATTTGTTCTTGTCTTAAGAATTTGGTATCCACTCCCAGCTCGGGCAAGGAGCAACACATTCCATATGAGGTGACACCGAGAATTTTGCTTTCATTAATTTTAAAATCCGTCCCTAATGTGGCGCCGACCCGCGCGACGATGACTTTTTGTCCGACTTTGGCATTGGGCGCACCACAGACGATTTGGCGATGTCCATACTTAGTCCCTAAATCAACTTCCAGCACTTGTAAATGGGTGCTATCGGGATGTTTTTCTGCCTTTTTGATTTGACCAATCACTAAATGATCACCCCGAGCAACTGGAGTAATCGCTTCCACTTCAATTCCCGTCAGCGTCAATTTCTTGGCGACTTCTTCGACGGTAATGCCATCTAAATCGACAAAACGCTTTAACAAGTTATATGATACTTTCATCGTTTGTTCCTCGTTTTCTCTTGGATTAACGCTTCGGGAATTGCTCTAAGAAGCGGACATCATTTTGATAGAATTTTCGGATATCATCAATCCCATAACGCAGTAAGGCCAAGCGTTCAATGCCGACCCCAAAGGCAAAGCCACTGAGTTTATCCGGATCATAACCGCTCATCCGCAAGACATTGGGATGGACCATTCCTCCACCTAAAATTTCAATCCAGCCCGTATCTTTGCACATACTACAGCCCTGGCCATTACAGGCGGCACAGCTGACATCGACTTCGACACTTGGTTCAGTAAAGGGAAAGTAGGAGGAACGGAAACGAATTTCGCGTTTCTTACCAAACATCGCCTTGACAAAGAGTTCTAAGGTGGCGTAAAGATGGCCTAGATGGATATTTTCAGCGATTAACAATCCCTCTAATTGCCCGAATTGATGGGAATGGGTCGGGTCATCATCATCGCGTCGGAAAACTTTGCCCGGACAGACAACTTTTAAAGGTTTACCTTTTTTTTCTTGCATAATCCGCGCCTGAACTGGTGAAGTATGAGTGCGGAGCAAGAGGTTATCATCGATATAAAAACTATCCTGCATATCGCGGGCGGGATGGTCGCGGGGGATGTTGAGAAGTTCGAAGTTAAAATGATCGGTCTCGACTTCCGGGCCTTCGGCAATCTCATAACCCAAGGCCAAGAAAATCTCACAGAGTTCATCTTGAATGATGAAAAAAGGATTTTTCGCCCCAACATTATAAGAACTCGCCGGCAAGGTGATATCGATTCGCTCTTGGGCTAATTTGGCAGCCAGTTCCGCTTTCTCTAAGACGGCTTGCGCGCTCGCAAAGCGCGCGGTCACTTGCTCTTTTAAAAGATTGACCCGTTGGCCATAGGAACTTTTTTCCTCAGGTGGGAGTTCGCGAATTTTGCCCATTAACGATGCGATTAAGCCTTTTTTTGCCAAATATTCATCGCGGGCTTGATTTAATTCGGCGACGGTTTTCGCTTTTAAAATCGCCTGATCTACTTCTTGGAGAATTTGTTGCATCGCTTTGTGCTCCATGATGATTACCTCTTAAAAACAAAAAAATCTTTTGCAAAGGAACGGGTTGACCGTGGTACCATCCTCCTTCGTAAAAAGATTTTACGCGCTTAATTTACCGTTAACGCCGGCGACGAGGGGATTAGCCTAGCTCCGAGGTGAACTTCATAACTTTGCTTGTTTGACCTTCCACCTTTTGTCAAATCGCTTTGCAAGCTTTTAGAGTTACTACTCTTCTCTTCAACGCACTAATAATTATAACATTAAATTTTATAATCCACTATCCGCATTTGGGCGAAAATAATAAAGCAATATCGCCCCCGCACTAGCCGCATTTAAGGAATCGACCTCACTGATGGGAATTTTCACCAAGATATCCGCCATCGCAGCGATTTTATCATCAACTCCCGCTCCTTCATTGCCAACGACGAGAAGGAGCAAATCCGGGGGTTCCACAGCTTCTAATTTGGTGGCGCGCTCCAGAGTGGAGACGACTAATTCAAAGCCTTCTTCTTGCAGCGCTTTTAGATCTTCAAGCTCGATTTCTTTCGTCGGCAAGAAGAAAAATGCGCCTTGGGTCGCGGCTAAGACTTTGGGGTGAAAGATATCGACACAGCCCTTGGTCAAGAGGACACCATCATAATTAAACGCCAGAGCACTTCGAAGTAAATTTCCCATATTGCCCGGGTCTTGAATCCGGTCTAAAACGAGAAAATGGGTGCCGCCGACAACGGGGCGCATCTTTCTTTTTAAAATCCCGATGACGCCGGGGTTGGTTTTGACATTTTTCAACTTATCAATAATCGCTTGATTGACTAAATATTGGGGAATTTCATCGTAATCAGGGGCGGCTTCTAAAAGGAGAAGGCCTTCTAAAATTCCAGCATTTCGCCCCATCTCCACCAGATGCCAGCCATCGACAAGAAAAAGTTCCCCCGCTGACTTTGCGCGTTTTTTTACACCTAACAAGGTTTGGATGAGAGGATTCTTTAACGAGGTGATAACTTTGGGTTTCATAGATGGTATTGGTGATGGATCAAGGCTTTTCTTAACTGTTTATATTTTGGACAATATCGCAGTAAATGTCGATAAAAATCCTCACCATGATCAAAGTGGGCAAGATGAGCGAGTTCATGATAGATGACAGAATCGATAATTTCCGGAGCGAAATGGATTAGCTTACTGGCAAAACTGATCCGGTTTGTCTTTTTCGAGATTGAGCCATAACGCGTCTGCATATCGCGGACCACAATTGTATAATCCGCGGTGATATGCATCTGCTTTTTAATCTGGCTCACGCGGGTTTGCAAATAGTCAAGAAGCTGTTTCTTTAAACTTTGGGGATAAGTATCGGGGAATGAATTTTGATTCAAATCAGGGATTTGGTCACGATTAACCAGGGTGCCAAAAAGATAGATTTCATCTTCCGTAAGCGGCGAAGGTGAGCGATTGATCAAGCGGGTTAAGCGCTGATATCCTAGTAAAGTTAGGACTTTTTCTGGAGTTGACATCATCTTTTTTGGCGCGGAGATATAAAAAGCACCTTCGCGAAAATGCGCCCGGATATGCTTCATCGGTTTAAAGGTGATTTTCACCGGATAAAGTTTTTGATCAATCTGCGCGTAAATTAATTTCCTCGACAAAACGCTTTCCTAAATGATATAGAGATAAATCGCTAAAAAGTGGGTGAAAGTCCCAGCGATACAGAAGATATGCCAAATAAAATGCGCGTATTTGAAGGGGCGGAGACTGTAAAACAAAACTCCGAGCGAATAGATGACTCCGCCGGTGAGAATCAGCCACAGTGCCGCGGGTGCGATTTGGTAGACCCCGCGAAAAATGAAGACCCCATTCCATCCTAATATCAGATATAAAATCAGATGAACCATGGCAAATTTCTTAATCCAGATCGCTTTAAAGACCACCCCTAAAATAATAATCGCCCAAATCACCGCGGTGAGAATATAACCAAGCGGTTGGTCCACCGCGATAAGATAAATCGGGGTATAGGTGGCGCCGATGAGAATATAGATACTCAAATGATCAAAGCGTTTGAAAACTCGTTTCACGCGCGTATCTTTTTTGAAAGAATGATAAAGGCATGACATCGAATAGAGTAAAATAATCCCCAGCCCAAACACGGTCACGGTAACTTTGGCCACCGTATCTTGGGCTTTAATCAGCATTAAAATCAGAGCGACTACTCCAAATAGCGCGCCAATTCCATGGGTGATCGCATTGGCGATTTCTTCCCCTAAACTCTGGGTATCAGGTCGGCGTTTAAATTTCATTGCGAGATATATGATAGACCATCCTCGAGGGATTTACTAGTAATCATGCCGATATTTATCAAATTATTATCTTTATTTTACAAAGAGTTTATATTACACTGGGTCTATGAAACCTGTGATTTTAGTCTCCGCTTGCTTGCTGGGTTATGCGACCAAATATTCCGGTGGTGATAATCTGACGAGCACTTTAAAGAAACTGGAAAAAAAGTATACTTTACTCCCTTTTTGTCCCGAGGTTGATGGCGGGCTTTCCACCCCGCGCCCGGCAAGTGAAATTAAGGAAAATCGCGTCTT
Organism: Bacilli bacterium; assembly: GCA_050952725.1. Lineage (GTDB taxonomy): Bacteria > Bacillota_I > Bacilli_A > RFN20 > CAG-826 > JAQWCH01. The sequence goes on along the minus strand of JBMNLN010000001.1, from coordinate 974,664 downwards.
TAATCGCCAGGGGGAAGATCTGACCAAAGCCTACGAGTTAGGGGCAACTCTGGCCTTGGAGTTAGCCCGAAAATATCAAGTCAAAATCGCGATTATGAAGGAAAAGTCCCCCGCATGTGGAGTAACATTGGTCTACGATGGCACTTTTACTAACCGCCTCATCCCAGGGAGGGGCATCGCTACGAAAAAACTCCAAGAAGCGGGTATCACCGTGTATCACGAGACTAATTTTCATCAATTACTCGAAAAATAGTTCTCATCTTCAATAAAAAAACTTCGGTAATTAAGCACCGAAGTTTTCTTTGAGATAAGTAAATTCTAGGTGAAATCAGGACTGATGATAAGCCCCGGGATGAAATGATGTCGACCCGCTGGTGGGGTGACAGGAATCGTCGTTCCATCAGGTAAATGAATCCCATCATCATCGACGTAAGTTCCCGCGGGCAGGATGACATTACCATCTTCATCGTATTCGAGGCCTTCGGGGATTTCATATCCCGATTCAGTGATTAATGTCGTATCGATATGGAGATCCTCGGTGGTGGTCACCGTGTGATTTTCACTATCGACGATAATGCTCTCGGGAACGGGGAAAACCTCTTCGATATTATCATAGGTAATCGTCGAACCACTGACCATGATTTCGATGATTTCCCTTAGTCCCACTTTATAATTGGCGCGTTTGACGCTTAAGTCATCATCATCCATCAAGGAAACTTTCGCTTCGAAAGCAAAGAGAGAAATTCCGTTTTGGACGTTGAATTGCCTTAGACCAAAGCGGAGGATATCCTCGGCACTTTCCATGACTAACTTCGAATCGAGCATCACCGGAACTTCACCGAGATAAACATTGTTTTCGTCGACATTGACTAAATTATCTTCCGCATCGAGTGGACCGCAGAAAGCATTGGCCACCGATTCTTTATTGTTGAGGATATAATCTTCCCACGTCTCCTCGCCGGTCGTGCCCATTTTCTCGGTGATAAAGTCAGTAAAAGTCGGATCGACTTGATAGATTTGGGCAAGGGCACTGAAGACGACATCGACTTCTTTACTCCAAGAGTATTCGGCAAAGCGGTCATAAGTCAAAGGCATGATCTCTTTTAAGAAGCCTTCGATGTTACTCGGTTCGTCTTTTAAAGCTAAGGAAGCCAAAATCGCAGGAACATAACGCGAACAAAGAATGGAAGAATCGATGTAGGTGAAACCTTCGCGCATATGCGTTAACGACGTTTCATTTAAGAGAGATTGATAAAGAGCCTCGGCATAAGTATTCCCCTCGACATCTTCTTTGGTCAGTAAATCGATGATCGCAACGATGGCGTCAGCGCGAATTAAACCGCGAATTAAATTCTGGATCGCCGTATACTCGACCACATAATCTTTAATAAGAGAATCCTCAAGTAAGGGCTCTTTGAAATTCTCGTGAATTAAGGTGTTATTTTCACTGGTGAGGAGCAAACTCAAAAGCATCGGAGTCGCACTCATCACTAGTTGCGAATTTTTTAAATTGTTAAACAGGGTATCGAGAACAGGTTCCGTGGCTAGGATTGACCAATCAAATTCAGCCCAATCGCCTTCATATTCGAGAAGGCCGCTGCTGGCAATGGTTTTGGCAATGCCCGTGAAGCTGATAATTTCATCGGTAAAGGCCACCGTTCGATCATTGAATTTTTCCCCGGCAATCCAATCCATTAAGGTTAAGTCAAGCGTTTTTCCCGTAGTGGGGGATTTCGTCCATGAAAACATGATTTTCGATAAAAGCGATTGATCATAGGCTGAGGCAAATTCGCCGACTTGTTGCATCGCGGGGGAATTTTGACTGCCGTCCACTTCCGCATTATTCGGATCGTTATAAGCGATTAAAACGGCATTGGCAATCGCGGTAAAAGGCATGATAATCGCAAAAAAAGCAATCAGGGTTTTCGCCCCGCTTAAGAGCCCAGAGCCCAGGTGGAAAACTTTTCTTTTCGGATTGCTGCGCTTAGCAAAATGCATCACGATGCGCGTGATAAATGTGACTACGCCACTGACGAACCAAGCGATTAAAATCAAAGTGCTAAAAGTGAAGAATTTTCCGATGTTAATCGTCAGCGCCGCGACATATTGTTCAAAACTGGCACTCGCTTCGGCACTGGCCCCAAATGATTCGGTCACCGCTCGCAGGACATCTTCTAAGGCTGCGCGAATCGTGGTCAAATAAATCGTGTGCTCGACCCCGTTTAACGCAAAGTCAAAACTTTCAGGGATTTGTGGGATCGCGGTCAAATCGTAATTGAGGATGAACTTCGAAGTCGCATCAAGACTAATGGCGAAGATTAAGACCAATAAGGCAAAGACGATAAATCCCGCTAGGGAAACAAAGGTCTTGCGAAAAAAACCGATGATCATCGAAAGCAAGACCAAGGCGATAATCGCAAAGAAGACGATATTTAAGATGGTGACAAGTTCCATATGTTGGGCCCTCCTAGTCTAGGGTTAAAGTCGGATGAAATTGTGTTAACTCTATTATCTATTCAAAGCATAGCAAATTATTGAAAAGTCGCCTAGTTGTATTTTATTCTTCTGAATAAAAACTTGGCGACTCTCAAAGAAAAATTATTCGTATTTCGAGGCCTTTAAAGCGGCTAAAACTTTATCGTTTAAGGAAGTGACGACCACTTCCATTAAAGCGACGGTCGCCTCGTAATCGCGTAAATCGATAATCGAAACATGCGAATGGAAATACCGGCAAGGAATGGAAATCGTCATATTGATAATCCCGTCGAACTGCTTGTGAATCGCTCCCGAATCCGTTCCGCCTGCCGTGAGTAAATCATAGGTATGTTTAATTTCTTTTTCCACGGCCACCTTTTCGACAAAATCAAACAGCCCGCGATGGGCGATGACCGAGGCATCCATCAAGGAGAGGGCGACCCCACTGCCGAGTTTAGTTTCCTTAGCTGGTGAGCCAGGCAGATCATAACTCATCGTGACATCCGTGGCAAAGGCGATATCAGGTTTGACATGATATGCAGCAGTCCCCGCTCCCCGCAGTCCAACTTCTTCTTGAACCGTTCCCGCAAAGACAAAGTTCACCGGTAAGTCTTTGCCTTGGAGGCGCTTCATCAGTTCAATCCCGACGGCGACCGCGACCCGATCATCCCAGGCTTTCCCTAAAAGGGCGGTGCCATTTTGTAAGACGCGGAAATGTTGATGCGGTGTGACGGTATCGCCGATTCTGATCCCCATTTCTTCAATTTCTTTTTTCGAGCTGACGCCTAAGTCGAGATACATCTCTTTAATCTCCATCACTTGCTTGCGCTTTTCTGGGGGCATGCCGTGGGGAGGTTGGGCGCCAGAGACGGCAAAATATTCTTTTCCTTCTCGGGTTTTGACGATGAATTCATGGGCGGGAATCACATGGCCCCACCAACCACCGATGGGGTTAATCCGCAGGAATCCACCTTCTTCAATTCCGCTGACTAAAAACCCAATTTCGTCCATATGAGCCGTGAGTAACACGGTGGGTTTCTTGGCATCATGCTTGTTTAAATAGGCGATGGTCGAACCGAGATTATCAAACTCAAAACGGTCGACAACTCCTTTTAAATGTCGCTGAATTAAGCGCGCGACTTCGCGTTCATGGCCGCTGATACCGCGGACTTCGCTCACTTCTTGGAGCAATTGGAGACGTTCTTCTCTGGTCATATATCTTTTCTCCTTTTAATAATTATTTTTTTGTCGCTGGTAATTGACTTCGTGTTTTTTAAAGTAGGCCGTTTCAACCTCACTAAGCTCAGCATTAAGCAAGGGAATGATTTGAAAAAAAGCGTTAAATAGTGCCTGATATGCTGCAAAAGTCAGCTCTTTTTCATAACGATTACAGGCTTGATATATCTGGAGAAATCCTTCCGTTAAATCTCCTGAGAAAGGGAGAATTTCCACTTGTTCGAGAAAGTGATTATTAACTAGACCAAGACTGAGTAAGAAGTGGAGAGCATCGGCGTATTCATCGAGGACAACTTCTTTGCTTTCAGATCCTTTAAGCGACCAGAATTTAAAGCAACGGGTGGCGTTAGCCAGCTCGCCGAGTTCGACGAGAAAGGATAGTAATCGCATCCGATGATTTTTTTGATAATTCGTATCGTGCTTTTGGTGAATATCGGCATCTAACTCCGCTTGGGCAGTAAAAAACGGAGCGAGTTTTAAACTTTGATTTCTTTTCATAGTTTCGCCAACTTCCAGATTTCATCGTTATATTGGGTAATCGTTCGATCGGTGGAGAAGAAACCGGACTTGGACATATTGATAATACAGGATGCGACCCATTTCTGCGGCTTTAGATAGTAAGCATCAATGGCTCTGGTTGCATCAACATAGGCTTGTAAGTCCTCTAAAATTAAGAACTCATCACCGCGATACATCACCTCGTCAAAGATGGCGCGAAATTGATCGGTCGCCCCATTATTCCAGGTGCCGTTAATCAGGGAGTCGATAATCCATTTGACATCGGGATCGCGATGATAGACATCCCAAGGATTATACCCAGAATTGCGGATTTTAATCACTTCATCAGCTTTTAATCCGAAGATAAAACAATGTTCAGATCCGACCGCTTCGGCAATTTCGACATTGGCTCCATCCAGCGTTCCTAAAGTCAGAGCCCCGTTCATCATAAACTTCATATTCGAAGTTCCCGAAGCTTCTTTACCCGCGGTTGAGATTTGTTCACTGATATCGGCCGCGGGAATAATCACTTCCGCTTTCGAGACGTTATAGTTTTCCACAAAGACCACTTGCATGAAAGAATTGACTTCGGGATCGTGATTAATCGTATCAGCCACCGCATTGATTAATTCGATGACTTTTTTGGCAAAGTAATAAGAAGGTGCCGATTTAGCGCCAAAGATATAGACATGGGGTGTCATTTTAAAGTTCTGCTTCGTCTTCGCTTCATGATAGATATGCATGATGCGAAATAAATTCATCAACTGGCGTTTATAGGCGTGGAGACGTTTGATTTGCACATCAAAAATCGCATCGACATTCAAATCAATGCCTTGGGTCTTCTTTAAGAGGGCTGCTAAAGCAACTTTGTTTTCCCGTTTGATCGCTAAAAAGCGTTTTTGCACGTCGGGATCATCTTTAAAAGCGGCGAATTTCTCTAATTCATCAGGAGCGGTAATCCAGCCTTTGCCGATTTTTTCGCTGACTAAAGCGGCGAGTTTTTGATTGGCGTATAAGAACCAACGCCGGTGGGTGATTCCGTTGGTTTTATTGTTGAATTTCTCGGGCATAATGCAGTAGTAATCGGGGAAAGTTAAGGTTTTTAAAATGCCGGTGTGAATCGCGGCCACCCCGTTGACCGAAAAGACCGTATAAAGGGCGAGGTTGGTCATATGGATCATCCCATCGCGAATAATCGCCATGTTGCGCTTGGCGTCTTCACTGCATTTGCGCTCATTAAAATAGACTTGCGACCGCCGATTGATTTCTTCAATAATCATATAGCAACGCGGAATCAATTGTTGGACATAGATCACCGGCCATTTTTCTAAAGCCTCTGGCATCACCGTATGATTGGTATAGGCCATACATTTGGTGACCACTTCCCACGACTCGTCCCAACCATAGCCATAATCATCCATCATAATCCGCATCAGTTCGGGAATCGCTAAAATAGGATGGGTATCATTGAGTTGAAACACATGATGTTCATGGAAATTCAGCAGGGTTTGATGACGACGGAAATGACCGCGAATCGCTGATTGTAAACCAGCGGAGACGAGGAAGTATTGTTGCCGAAGGCGTAAAATTCGCCCTTGTTCGGTCGAATCATCGGGATAAAGACCGTGACATAATTCCTTTAAGGTGGCGAGATAATCTTCAAATTTTTGGTTGATGGGAAGATTTTCCTCACTCGGTTCCGCCGACCAAAGCCGGAGCGTATTCGCCACCCCATTGCGATAGCCGATAATCGACATATCATAAGGGACGGCTTTGACGCAGACCGGATCAGCCGTGCGAATCCCGTAAGTACCATCTTTTTTTAAGTATGTTTCCGCATGACCATAGAATTTAACTTCGACCGAGTGTTTGGGTTTTCGCACTTCCCACACGTTGCCATTAACTAACCATTGATCAGGAACTTCAACTTGGCGACCATCGACAATTTTTTGCCGGAAAAAGCCGTATTCATAACGAATGCAGTTGCCATGTCCTGGTAGCCCTAAGGAAGCGAGGGAGTCAATAAAACAAGCGGCGAGCCGACCGAGGCCGCCATTGCCAAGTCCAGCATCGCTTTCTTGCTCTTCTAAATCATGGATATCGATGCCCAATTCCTCAAAGCCTTTTTTGGCAACTTCATAGACGCCGAGATTCATCATGTTGTTGGTTAACAAGCGCCCGATTAAAAATTCCATCGAGAAATAGACCAGCTGTTTCCGGCCTTCGTTGATGATTTGTTCACGGGTATCGCGCCAGTGAATCGCCGCATAATCGCGCACCATTCTGCCTAGGACATCATATCGCTCGGTAATATGGGAATCTTCGACCGAACGCCCGTATTTTTCCGCTAGGCGCTTAACGAATTCAAATTTAAAATCTTTAGGGGTGGCAAACATTTTTTGGGTTTGTGCTCGCATCATCTGCTATTTACCTTCTCTCTTTGTCGTGGTTTTGGATTTAGTTGTCGATTTACTACTAGTGGTTTTTTTCGAATTTGATTTGTTGGTCTTTTTCTTAACAGGAGTTTTCTTTGCTATTCGCGGTTTTTCCTCTTCCTGTGGCAAAGGTTTTTCACCGATATGTTTGAAGATCATCGCTCCATAAGAGGCGAGTTTAATCGTTAAGGAATGGGGACGATCTTCCGGTCCATGCCAGTCATTGGAATAAAGCGGGAGCCCGTTATATTGATTCCACCCGCCGTAGACATCTTTATCGGAATTGAAGATTTCCTCGTACAGTCCGGGTCGGGAAAGACCAATCTGATAGTTATCGTAATAATTTGGGGTCATATTGAAGATAAAGACTAAATGTGAATCGCCAAATCTTCGTTCAAACGCATAGACGCTTTGTTCGTTATTGTCGACCATTAACCAATTGAAGCGCGCGGGGTTATGTTCCTCGACATGCATGGCTTGCTCATGGGCGTAAATGCGATTTAAATCGCGAATTAGCCGAGAAATTGAGTCGTGCTTTGGATAAGTTTTGAGGTTCCAAGGCAAGGATTTTTGCTCATTCCACTCATCGAAGGAGGCTAGTTCATTACCCATGAAATTCAATTTTTTCCCAGGGTGGGCAAACTGATAAGTATATAAATTTCGCACCTGGGCGAATTTGGTATCGTAATCCCCCCACATCTTGTTGATAATCGTTCCTTTACCATGGACGACTTCGTCATGGGAAAGGGGGAGTAAGAAATTTTCCGAATAGAAATAATGCATCGAAAATGTCAACTTGTGATGTTCATATTTCTTATAAATTGGGTCTTTGGAGTAATATTTTAAAGTGTCATTCATCCAGCCTAAGTCCCATTTATAATCAAAGCCAATCCCGCCGTATTCTAGCGGTTTAGTCACACCGAGGTAATCGGAAGAATCCTCGGCGATCATCATCACATCCGGGTGGCGTTCATGGATTTTGCCATTTAAGCGTTTTAAGAATTCCACCCCACCTTGATTCGTCCCGCGGTGCTTATTGCCATCCCAAAATAGGGCATTGCTAACCGCGTCGATGCGAATTCCATCAAAGTGGAAATATTCCAAGAAATAATTAACCGCGCTCATCAAGAAGGAGCGGACTGGGTCTTTGCCTAAATCAAATTGAGGAGAACCCCATTGCGAAAAAGTATTTTGTGGATCGCTATATTCGTACATCCGCGAACCATCAAATTCAATTAAACCAAAGGCATCGCTAGCGAAATGGATGACGACAAAATCGAGGATGACCCCGATGCCAGCTTGGTGCATCCGGTCGACAAAGCTCATCAATTGAAACGGATTGCCATAACGGGAATCGACACTGTAAAAGCCAGTTGCCTGATAACCCCAACTGCCATCAAAGGGATATTGGGTAATCGGCATAATTTCCACATGGGTAAATCCATTTTCTAAAACGTAGGGGATGAGGTAATCGGCAATTTCTTCATAGGATGGATGTCTTCCATTGACTTTGCCTTTCCAACTCCCTAGATGAATCTCGTAGATGCTCACGGGTTTATCGAAGTTGCGATTGCGGTTTTTCATATATGCTTGGTCATGCCAAACAAAACCTTCAATATCAAAAAGACGAGAACAGGAATTCGGCCTTAATTCGCTAAAGAAAGCAAAAGGATCGGCTTTATCGACATAGACGCCGTGGGCATTTTGGAAATGGTATTTGTATGATTGATAGTTGACGAGCCCGGGAATTATCGCCTCCCAGACACCAGCTTCATCGATTTTAAACATATTATGGACACCGGGGGTCCAGTTATTCCACTCGCCAATGACACTCACATCGCGGGCAAGAGGAGCGTAGAGGCGAAAGACAGTATATTCATGAAGTTTCTTCACTTTTTCTTTTTTAGTTTTTTCGCCATCTGGGGAGATTGGAACTTCTTCAATGGTTTCTATCTCTTCGCGGACAAAATGCGCACCGAAGTATCGATAAGCATCGATACATTGACCGACTAGGTAATCATAGAGCAATCCATAAGCCATATCGAAGTCCTCCTTTACGCGCAACTGGCTACATTATATTAAATAATTGTTAAATCTTCTATGAATATCATTGAATATTTTTGTGTTTTTCTAAAATTGCCTTAAAATGGAAGAGAATTGTCATCCCCTAGTTGTCAAAAAGGAAGATGACTGCGACAATTGATCTGTGGACAAGGAGTGAAGTTATGAGTGTCAAAGTTATGGCGGTCAACGCCGGAAGTTCATCGTTGAAATTTAAACTATATCAAATGCCAGAGGAATTCGTCATCGCCCACGGCATCGCCGATCGCATCGGTCATGAAGACGGTATTTTTCAAATTACTTTTCAAGGGAAAAAACAGCGAAAGATTCTCCCACTTCCTGATCATCGCCTCGCGGTTAAGTTATTGCTTGAGGCCTTAGTTGATTTAAAAGTTGTTGCGGATTTACAAGAAATCGGCGCGATTGGCCATCGCATTGTTCAAGGAGGGAAATATTTCTCGGATTCCGTAGTTTTCTCCGAAGACGCGGCGAAGAAAATCGCTTCCTTAATTCCTTTAGCGCCCCTTCATAATAAGGCCCACTTAATCGGCTATGAAGCTTTTAAAGAAGCTCTTCCTAAGACGCCGACCATCGCGGTCTTCGATACGGCTTTCCACCAAACGATGGCCCCAGAAGACTACCTCTTTCCCATTCCATATGAATACTTTGAAAAATACGACATTCGCCGTTATGGGGCGCATGGGACGTCCCATCAATATCTCGGTTTAGAAGCGAGCAAACTTCTCCCTGGCGTCAAACATCCCCGCGTGATTTCCTGCCATATTGGTAGCGGAGCCTCAATCACCGCGATTAAAGATGAAAAATGCGTCGCTACTTCGATGGGCTTAACTCCACTTGGTGGCATTATGATGGGGACCAGAACAGGTGATCTCGATCCCTCAGTGATGATGCACGCTTGTAAAATGACTGGAAAAGATGTCTTTGAAATGTATCGGATTTTCAATCATCAATCGGGTTTACTTGGGGTTTCAGGGATTTCCAACGACACCCGCGATCTGGAAACGGCAACTGAAAAAGGCTCAGAAAGAGCGAAGATTACCAATGCTTTATTTGCGCGGCGCACCGCGGACTTTATCGGACAATATTTCATTCGCTTAGGTGGGGCCGATCTCATCGTCTTCTCGGCGGGGATAGGCGAAAACTCCCCCTTTTATCGCGAGTTAATCCTCGAAGAAATCAAAGACGGCTTAGGGATTGTTTACGATCGGGAATTAAACCGCAGAATCCGCGGAGAACAAGCGATTATCTCGCTCCCAGAAAGCAAAATCAAAGTGGCGATCATTCCCACGGATGAAGAATTGATGATCGCTCGAGACTGCATGAGAATTTTAAACCTCTAAATCAAAAATGCTCTCGTTGACTCGGCTTTATAATATCGGACATGGCCCCTCCTCTTCGCATACGATGGGACCGATACATGCGGTCGAAGATTTTTTAAGTTTTTATCCTGCGCTTGCTTCCTATCAAGTGATTCTTTTGGGATCGCTTGCATTAACCGGAAAAGGACACTTGACTGATCAAGCCGTAATCAATGCCTTTGCGGGACGAAAAGTCGAAGTCATCTTTGATTATTTTCAAGATTTAGTCCATCCGAATACGATGGTTATTTTGGGTTTTGATAAAAATGAACAGGTCGTTGATTCCTTCTTATATACCTCAATTGGCGGGGGAACGATTACAAGAAATGGCCTTCTTCTCGAACTTGATACGAAAGTTTATCCGTTTAAAGATTTTACGGCGATTAAAAAATACTGCCTGGAAGAAAATATTAGTCTGCCGACCTTGGTGCGAAGATGCGAAAACCAAGCCGGCATCGAGATCGAGCGCTATCTGACCAAGGTCTGGGAGCAGATGAAAAAGACGATTCAACGCGGCTTAAAGACCGAGGGAGTTTTACCCGGGAAACTTGCTCTAACGCGAAAAGCCCCCCATCTTCATCGTTTGCAAATCCCCAATGAAGGTGTGGAAGCGCGCAAAGAACGGCATATCTTTGCCTATGCCTATGCGACTGCCGAAGAAAATGCCGCAGGTGGTATCGTGGTCACGGCGCCGACTTGTGGCTCAAGTGGGGTTCTCCCGGCCGTTCTCTATGATCAACATGTGCGCGCTGGGGTCAGCAACGCTAAAATAATCGAGGCTTTAATGGTCGCGGGTGTGATTGGGAACACAGTGAAAACGAATGGTTCAATCTCAGGTGCCGAATGCGGTTGCCAAGCGGAAATTGGCGTAGCTGGCGCGATGGCTGCAAGTGCTTTAGCCTACATTAGCGATTTGAGCATTGGGCAAATTGAATATGCGGCTGAAGTCATGATGGAACACCATCTCGGCTTGACTTGCGATCCAGTTTTTGGCTATGTGCAGATTCCCTGTATTGAACGAAATGCGGTCGTTGCTGTCCAAGCCGCCTCAGTCGTATTGCTGGCCCGTCATCTCTATGGTTCCCACCGCGTCAGCTTTGATCAAATGGTGGTTACGATGATGGAAACTGGGCGGGATATGCATGTAAATTATCGCGAAACCGCCATCGGTGGCCTGGCTAAAACCTTAGGGGAAGATTACCAAAAAGACAAATAAATTTCCTCTCATCCTTTTGACCGTGAAAACTACGGTCTTTTTTTATGAGGGCTTGAAATTGATGTCCAAATCCTTTATCATGTAACACTTTTCTCAAACATCAGGAGGAATCTAAATGAAAAATCTTAATCCCTTAATTATCGAACAAGCGCGCAAATACAAAGCGGAATATAAAAGTATTTATCGGGCGATTAAGCAATTCGATCGCATCGCAATTTTTACTCATATCACTCCCGATTTCGATGCGCTTGGGAGTCAATTTGGTCTATATACTTGGCTTCAAGATAATTTCCCCGAAAAAGATATTCGCGTTTTAGGGAGCAATCATCCGACCTATACGCCTCATCTCTATCCCTCGATTCCCGAATTAGATGATCAGTGGTTTGAAAAACCTTTTCTTGCCATCGTCGTCGACACCTCGACCAGCGATCGCGTCTCGGATCAGCGCTTTCAACAGGCGACGATAATTATCAAAATTGATCACCATCCGCCAGTAGACCAATATGGCGATATCAATCTGGTCGATACGGAATTAGTCGCCGCGGCCGAAGCGGTGACCAACTTAATTGTCTACAGGAATACTAAATTCTCCTTATCGAAAGAAGCGGCGATTTACTTATATTCTGGAATCGCGGGAGATTCACGACGTTTTCTATACCAAGATACGACGATTTATACGTTTGCTAATGTGACGGAACTGCTCAAAACTGGCTTTAATTTAACCACCGATGTCTATAACAAAATGTATGTAGAAACTCTGCAAGATTTAGCATTACGCGCTCATATTTTGACTCATTATCGCCTGACTGATCATGGAGTGGCCTATTATATCCTCGATGATGAAACTTTAAAAGAATTTGAGCGAACGACCGATCAAGGTAAGGAATTCGTCAATATCTTCAATGGCATTGAAGGGGTCAATGCCTGGTTCTCTGCCAGTGAAGATCGCCAACGCGGAATCTATAAAGTTTCGCTTCGCTCGAAGGACACACCGATTAATCAGGTAGCAACAAAATATCGCGGTGGCGGTCATGCTCAAGCCTCGGGGGCAACTCTTCATAGCCGTGAGGAAATCGATCTTCTTGTCGCTGACCTTGATGCTTTATTTCCCAAAACTATTCGCCAGTGAGAATTAACGATAACTGTATTTAGGTTATTTATCCGCGGATACTACCTACGTTAACCTAGGTAGTTTTTTTATACGATGTAGACCATTATCGTGATAATATATAAATGGTATTTTTTTATGAATTTTATCCCTCTTCATGTCCGTTCTTGTTATAGTTTACTAAATTCTGGGCTGACGATTGAAACGATGATGGAAGTTGCGAAAAAACGCGATTTTCCAACAGTAGCAGTCGCGGATCAGGGTGTTTTTTATAGTTGGTCCTTTTTAGAAGCTTACACTGAGAAAAACGAACTTAAACCTCTCTATGGAATTGATTTGCTGGTCGCCGATGTCGAACTTACTTTTTTCGTCAATAATGAAGAAGGTTATCGCTTATTGACTCGCCTTACTCCAAGTTTAGATAAAGGTGATGGCTTAAACCTTGCTGATGTCGCGTGTAATCACGATGGATTAACGGTGATTTTTCCTTCACAAAATGAATTATTTTTAAAATTAATCAACCAAGACCCCGCGCAAGCAGCCAGGTATCTTCGCGATTTTTCTCAAGGATTCAAACGCTTCTTTATCGGATTAGAAATTAATACGCAGAAAGACTTAACTCACGCGGAATTAGTTCGAAGTTTCGCCCAAAAATATGATTATCAAGTGGTGGCTTTTCCGCTTATTCTCTATCCCACAGCCAAAGATGCAATTACTTTAAGAATCTTACAAGCGATTAAAAATGATGAGCAATTAGAAAGCGAGGAGTTCGAAGGTCCATTTTACTATTTATCCGAACAGGAACTAGCCGCATATTATCGCCTTGAGGAACTGGCCCTAACCAAGCAAATTGCTGATTTTGCCACTTTTACCTTTGGACAAAAACGCGGTCGGCTCATTAATTTCACCAAAGATGAACTAGGTTTAAGTCGCGATTTTCTCCGCCAACAAGTTGAAAATGGAGCCAATCAAAGGGAAATCAATCTTCGCGTTGAACCCTATCTTAGTCGGGTGGAATATGAATTAAATATCATCGATCAAAAAGGTTTTAATGATTACTTCTTAATCGTTGCTGACTATGTCCGTTTCGCTAAAGATAACAATATCTTTGTCGGTCCAGGTCGCGGCAGTGCGGCTGGAGCTTTGATTAGTTATCTACTTGGCATCACTGAGATTGATCCGCTACCGCATGATCTGCTCTTTGAGCGGTTTCTCAATCCAGAACGGCAAACGACTCCCGATATCGATATCGACTTTGAAGATTATCGCCGCGATGAGATTATCGCCTATTTGCGAAAGCGTTATGGAAAGGAGCACGTCGCCAATATCATTACCTATATTACCATCGGGGCGAAACAAGCCTTGCGTGATATTGGAAGAATTTATAACTTTCCCAATCGCGATGTTGATTTATTAAGTAAGAAAATCACCGATCCAAACTTAACTTTACGTCAAGCTTATCGAGCCTCCCCTGAGTTTCGCAACCTAATCAATAGTGATGATTACTATCTAAAAATTGTCACTTTAGCGCAGAAAATTGAAGGATTCCCACGACAAACAGGAATCCACGCCGCCGGGATTATCTTAAACGATTGTCCTCTACCTGAAGTTTTACCGGTGCTTTGCGATACCGAAGGGAATATGCTCAGCCAGTTAGAGATGTCGACTTTAGAAAACCAAGGCTTTTTAAAGATGGATATTCTCGGATTGACCAACTTAACCACCATCCATCGCTGTCTTGATTTAATCGCGGAAAACTATCAGCAAAATTTCGATATCGCAACCTTGCCTTTTGATACTCCCGAAGTCTATCAATTGATTGCTTCAGGCGACACTCTGGGGATTTTCCAATTGGAAACCTCAATGATGAAAGGGGCGATTCGCAAAATTGCACCGACTTGTTTTGATGATATTGTCGCCATTTTGGCCCTCTGTCGCCCGGGCCCCATTCACTATATCGATGTCTACGCTCAACGGAAAAAAACGGGGAAAAAATATTTACATGCGATTCCGAGTTTAACCCCAATTCTCGCCTCAACCTATGGGATTATTGTCTATCAAGAACAGATTATGCAAATTTTAGAAAAGATGGGCGGATTTTCCCTAGCCGAGGCCGATTTATTCCGGCGTAATTTATTTAAAAAGAAACGCGATGAAAACTTAGACAACCCCTTCTCCAGTATGGAAGAATGGTTCCTCAGCCGAGCGATGAAAAATAACTACAGCGAAAAAGATGCGCGATTAGTCTATCAGGACATACTGGAATTCGCTAATTATGGCTTTAATAAATCGCACTCGGTCGCCTATTCCCGCCTCTGCTGTCAAATGGCCTACCTCAAGGCTTTTTATCCCGCGGAATTCTATGCGACCATCTTGGAAAACATCTCGGGAAAAGACGCGAAATTTACCGGCTTTATCACTGAGTTAAAACGAAGAAAAATCGCAATTACCGGACCGGATATCAATCAAAGCGGCACTTCATTTATCGCAAAAGAAAAACATTTAATCTTTCCGTTTTCCAGTATTGATACGATTAATAATCCGCTTGCCGAATTAATCGTCAAAGAACGCGAAATCCGCGGGAAGTTTGAATCATTAACTGATTTTGTAGTCCGAACGAATGAAAAAATTAGCGCGGTTCAACTGCGAAAATTAATCGATGCGGGGACGTTTGATAGTTTACATCACTCCCGGGCAACTTTACGGCATAATCTCGACCGCATCTTACAATATGCCTCTTTGGTTGGCGGAGTTAGTGAACAAAAACTTTTTGATGACACACTACTTCCGCCTCCCCATATTATCGAAGTCGCTGACAATCATCTCGACAATCTCGAATATGAGCAAAGCGCTCTGGGCTTTATCGCCTCACGCGACCCCTTGCAAATTTATCGTCCCCTCTTTGCCCAAAAGAAAATCATGACGATCAACGAACGCCTTTCATCGTATGTCGACGATCCCCGTCCTGTGGTCGGAATTATTCAAAATATCAAAACAATTCGCACCAAAAAAGGTGAACCAATGGCTTTTGTCACGGTATTTGACAATTTAGAAACCTTAGAAATTGTCGTTTTCCCTCGCCTTTATCAGCAGGTAAAATCACGATTAGAGAAAAATGCAATTATTGTGGTCAGCGGGAAATTATCCGCGCGCAATCAACTTCATCTTCTCGCGGACACATTGACATTATTGGAGGATTATTCGTGAAAAAATTAATTATTATCGATGGCAATTCCTTGCTCTTTCGCGCCTATTATGCCACCTTGACCGATGGTAAAGTCACAATGCGCACCAAAGATGGAACGCCGACAAACGCCATCTTTGCTTTTGCTAATATGTTTACCAGCCTTTTGAAGACTTTTGCAGGTGGTGAACATGTGTTAGTCGCTTTTGATACCGAGGAAAAGACTTTTCGTCATCAAGTTCACGAAGAATATAAGGCGACGAGAAAGCCTGCACCTGATGATTTAATTCCTCAATTTGCCATCGCTAGAGAATTTCTCCAAGCGATGGGGATTTTCCAATATGAAGAACCTGGTTTCGAAGCTGATGACATCGCGGGCACCGCGGCCAAGAAAGCCGCAACCTTAGGTTATCAGGTGGAAATTTACACCTCCGATAAGGACTATCTGCAACTGATTGATGAGCAAATCACCATTAAATTGATTAAAGGTACCTTGCGTAAAATTGAGACGATGAATGAAAAAAACATGCTCAAAACCTATGGTTTTACTCCGAAACAAATCGTCGATTACAAAGGTTTATGCGGTGATTCAAGCGATAACTTGAAAGGCATTCCTGGAATTGGCGACATCACCGCAAAGAAACTCCTAGCGGAGTATCATACATTTGAAGGAGTGCTCGCGGCCGCCCCCAATATGACGGGGAAAATCCGTGAAAACATCCTCAACCACGCCGATGAAGGACGGCTTTCTTATGAAATGGCGAAAATTGTCACGGACATGGAACTGCCATTTTCGATTGAAGAAACGAAATATCTCGGTTACCATCCCGATACTTTACTCGATTTCACTCATCATTACGAACTGCGACAATTTCGTGAGCGTTTGGAAGGGCGTTTCGCCCGAAAGACTCTCAAAGAATCCCCGAGCGATAACATCAATATTGTCGAGGATGAAAATGATATCGTTTTTGATAATCATCTAGGTGTTATCGGAGTGTTTGAAGAAGGTAATTATCATACGAGCAAATTGGAAGGTTTAGCCTTATTTACCCAAAATAAAAGATACTACTTACCCTGGGATGTATTTGTTAAGAGCCCAGCAATCCAAAATGCTTTAGCAAATCCACAAATAAAAAAGTACACTTTCGACTATAAGAAGCTTCGCGTCAATCTCGGGATGCAAGGCTATCTGTTACAGGGACTAAAGCATGATATTCTCCTTGCTTCCTATAATGTCGAAAGTTCCAATTTAAGCGATCCATTGAGTGTTTATCATTTGTTTGGCGTTAACCTTCCCTTAGTTAGCGCGAAGAAAGATGAAATCACTCTTGCGATGGCGATGGCAGAAAATGCACTTTTACTAACAGACGAATTAGAAAGGCGTCTGAAAGAAGTTGATGTCTTTAAAATTTATCGCGATATCGAACTTCCTCTAGCGGAGGTGTTGGCCAAAATGGAAATTGAAGGTTTCCCCCTTGACCGGAAACTGCTTTTAGAAATCGGGGAGGATTTTAAAATCCAACTCGCGGCACTAGAAAAAGAAATTCATTCTTTAGTCGGGCGCGAATTTAATATCGCTTCACCCAAACAAGTCGGTGAAGTTCTCTTTGACCAGCTCGGTTTGCCTGCCAATAAGAAACGCTCAACCAGTAGTGATATCTTGGAAGGTCTCCGGCTTTATCACCCCGTGGTTGATTTAATTTTACAACATCGAAAATACGCGAAACTCGCCTCGACTTATATCGATGGTTTAAAAGATGCCGTCTATCCCGATGGGAAAATTCACGCGACCTTTAATCAAGCCTTAACCACGACTGGGAGGCTTTCGAGTTCCGAACCCAATTTACAAAATATCTCTGTTCGTGATGAGGAGGGGCGTCTGATTCGAAAAGCCTTTTATTATGCTGATGATAACTATCAAATTCTCTCCCTTGATTACTCGCAAATTGAACTGCGAATTCTCGCCGCCTTAAGTGGTGATCCAAAATTGATTGAAGTTTTCAAAACCGGACAAGATATCCATACTGCGACCGCGAAAGCCATCCTTCATAAGCAGCACATCGATGAACATGATCGGCGCCGCGCTAAGGAGGTCAATTTTGGCATCGTCTATGGAATTACCGTGTGGGGGCTATCTGATCGACTAGGCATACCCCAGAAAACCGCAAAGGAATTGATAGAGAATTTCTACAAAACCTATCCAAAAGTTCAAGACTTCCTCAATCGGGTGATTAGCGAAGCGGAAGAAAAGGGGTATGTCGAAACCTTGCTGGGAAGACGGCGATATTTGCGCGAATTCAAAGACCCGAACTACCATGTGCGCGCATTTGCTAGACGCGCGGCGATGAATGCACCAATTCAAGGGACAGCCGCCGATTTAATTAAATTAGCCATGGTTAAAATTGATCAATATCTAACTGCTAATAATTTAACGACCAAACTCGTGGTGCAAATTCATGACGAGCTGATTTTCAAAGTGCCCAAGGCCGAAAAAGATATTGTCCTCCCCGCACTTATTGCGATTATGGAACATGCGCTGGAGTTAGATGTTCCTTTAAAAGTCAGTGGCAACTTTGGAAAAACTTGGTACGATGCTTGAGTGAAGGAGTTAATATGCCCGAATTACCCGAAGTCGAAAACATTAGACGCGCCTTGCTTCCCCTTGTCCGTGGAAAGAAGATTTTAGATATTGAAATATTGAAAAAACGCATTATCCAAGGTGATGTGAACAAATTTAAAAACACTTTAATCGGACGTACTTTTAAAGATATTTCACGAATTGGCAAATATTTATTTTTTCATTTTGACCAAGATATCGTCATCGTTTCCCATCTGCGCATGGAGGGAAAATATATCATTTTAGAAAAGGGCGAACCGCTCACTTCTCATGCGCGCGTCCTCTTTAGACTGAGTGATAACACGCTTCTTGTCTATGATGATTCACGGCAATTCGGGCTGATGATTTTAAGTGATGAGAAATCCTACATGAATCTTAAAGAAATTAAAAAGTTAGGACCGGAACCATTTGCTGCTAAGCCAATTGATATCTATGAGAAATTTCAAGGCACATCACGCCCGATTAAAACGGTTTTACTCGACCAAACCTTCATGACCGGACTAGGTAATATCTATGTCGATGAAGTGCTCTTTTTAAACAAAATTCACCCGTTGACCAGAACTAATCTCCTAACTTTACCGCAAGTAGAGAGAGTAATCAAAACTAGCATAGACGTTTTAAACGCCTCAATTGAATTAGGAGGCTCGACTGTCCGCTCTTATCAATTCAGCAAAGATCAAATCGGCGAATTTCAAAACTTCTTAAAAGTCTATGGCAAAGCTGGCAATAAATGCGTTAGTTGTGGACACCTCTTAAAGAAAATCAAAGTCTCAGGGCGCGGTACCACCTATTGTCCTTTTGAACAAATCAATCCTGAAGCCCCTCTCGTCATTGGGATTACGGGGACTATTGCCAGTGGAAAAACGACCCTTTTAAATAGTCTAGGCGCGCTTGGATATTCCACGATTAGCAGTGATCAAATCGTTCATCAACTCTACGAACAGATGGAAGTTAAAACTCGATTAAATAAAATATTTTCCTCAATTATTTTTGATGATCAAGGAGAAGTCAATCGCGCGCAACTCGCTAACTCAATACTAGCCGAACCGCTAAAGAAAAAGGAGCTGGAAAAATATATTCATCCTCTTGTTAAAGAAAAAATAACGGGGATTATCGCCAAAACCCCTGCAAAAACCATTCTTTTTGTGGAGGTTCCGCTGCTTTTTGAAGCGGGATTTGAAGACCTATTTAATTTTGTTGTTGGCGTCATCGCTCCGCCAGAACGTCAACTTGCCAATTTAGAAATTCGCGGAGATAATCTGTTGTTTGCAAAACAGATGATCGCTCAAAGTAAGTTCCCTCGCTACCTCAATCAACTTGATCTTCTCATTCTTAACGATGGCAGCAAAAAAGATCTCCTTGCCAAGTTGGAGACCTTTGTTAAACCGATTTTAAAACAATTGAAATAATTCGCTTAATAAACTGCAATCCCTTTAAGTTCAATTTCCCCGCGCGTCATCGCCTGCAAAAGTGAAGCCAGCTGTTCAGCTCGCGGGGTGCCTTGTTTAGAGGTGGCATACATCATCCCGATTTGCTCAATGGTAAATTCGCTGGTGAAGATTGTCACTTTTTTATCTTTAACCCGAGCATTTAATAACGGAAGGACAATCGTATCGCGAATATAGTCCGATTTATATTCGTTGCCAAAATCATCAAGGATTAAAAAGTCGACTGCGATATATCGTTCAAGCATCATGTTGAAGTCATCTTTATCGGTAAATTGAGTGTCCGCTAATTCTTTGACCCGAGTATTCATGTCGAGGAAAATCACATCTTGATCTAAGCGATATAATTCGTTAGCTAAGGCAGCAGCAAGATAACTCTTTCCCATGCGCGGTTTACCATATAAGTAAATCCACCCCTTATCACCTTGAAGCAACTTTAAAGCCGCTTGGATAAAGGGGAGGCGATTTTTGTTAACGTCAACTTGTTCTTCACCATTGGTCAAGGTGCTTTTAAACCATGAAGTGGGGAAATCAAATAACTGTTGCTTGCTTTTGTCCCGAGTAAATGGCACCATCAAGCGACATGGGCGGTAAACTCTTTCTAAAACTCCGTGATCGTTAATTAAATCCATTTCCAAGTGTTGAAAGAGATTGGGACATTTTTCTAACCCTGGACATTCTTTGCAAACTTTATAAGCGGAAAGATAATCGCTAATCGTCACTAAGTTGCGCGCGATGATGGCTTCATCGATTTCTAAACGGCTAAAAATATCAGCGATTTCAGGTTCTTTTCTGATTTCTTCGATGAGTTTTTCCGTGTCGATTTTTTCTTTGACTTTAACGAGATTATCCGTCTTAATGCGCTTCATTTTCTTAATCCTTCAACTTCTTTAATTGCGCCTCTAATGCCGCTAAGGTCGCGGCGATTTCTTCCTCATCACCCGCTGGCGGAGAAGTTTGCGATGAAATGTGAGATTCAACGGCCGTTTTCGTGACTTTTTTAGGTTTGCCAACTGGCTTTTGGAAACGATTGGTCGCCTCTTCAAAATAGTTTAACGTGTCGATTGCTGTATGGACATTCGCCCGCACTAAAGTTGCGGCAATTTTTTCGACATAATTCCGCGATAAAATATTGTGATTGATATCGAGAACTTTGCGAACAAGTGCGTTTATCACTCCAGGTTCTAAATTGAATTTCGAATTTAAATCATCGAGGAGGCGAATATCCGCCGCAGCGAGTTGCGTTCCCATTTGCAATTTCGATAAATATTCAATCGGGGGCAAAAGTTCCATCTCATTCACTTCCTTCGAAGTAAAGGAACCGCCGCTAATAATGGCCGGGGCTTTTCGAGGTTTGCGAATCTTGGGATTGAGATAAGCATATTTAGCTTCTTCTTGCAAGAAGCGCTTGAATTGTTCAAAGTTAATGCGGTTACCACGTTTATTCTGGGGTTGATAAGACATAATCGCAAGTCGCGCTAAGTCTTTTTCCACAAGACCATAAAGGGTGGCGAGTTGTTCAACTTGCTTGAGCTCATCTTCGGTTAAAGCGTTCTTGTTTATATAGCCCTGCTTGTTCATTTCACTTAAAAATTCTTCTGCATCAAAATCATATGCGAGTTCTTGATTTTGATATGAAGAAGCATAATTTTCGATGTCTAATTGATAAGCGGGATCATCAAAATTCGGGTGGAAGATATCGATAAAGCGAGCGGAAATTTCTTCGACATCAGCAAAAGGCTGATCTTCTTGAAAGGCACGGACCAATCTTTGTGTGGCCCTTTCACCGATAAATTTTACTAAAGTCCCTCGCAAAATTGGATCATCGAGGAAATGGTAGGCATCTTTAGGTGCGTAGATTTCATAATAGTAAAAGCGAATTTCGCCATCTTTTTTAAAGTAGGTTCGCAACAAGCCTAAAGCTTCTAAACGTTGTCGCGCAATTAAAAAATCGTTCCGAGAAATATCCATCCGCTGCAAGACTAGGCGATGATCAAGGGGTTCAGCTTCAGCAAACGGATGCAGATGAACCAAAGTTAGATAAAGTGCTAGACCAATCGCTCCGAGCAAAGGTTGGTAAAAACTAGTGAGCACCTTGAAATCATAATCGGTAATCACTCCAGCTAGTCTTATTTCTAAAAAATCATCTTCGCGTAATTGCTGCATAAAAAAACCTCGCTTGTATTATAACACGGGGGAAATCATCTTGGGGATTTTTCCTTTGCAAATTTTGTTTTTTTCCGTAATTAACTTCATTAAATAATCCGACCTTGTATGCACCTTTCTTCCTACTTATGCTAGAATATATCAGTGAGAATACTGTGAGGATTTTTTTATGATTAAACGCGTAGGAGTCTTAACTTCTGGAGGGGATGCCCCAGGGATGAACGCAGCAATTCGGGCGATTGTCCGGGCCGGCATTCAAAACGGCTTGAAAATGTATGCCGTTTTTGAAGGTTACAAAGGGTTAGTGGAAGATGATATCATCGAAGTCGATCGCTCGTTTGTCAGTGAAATTCTCATGCGCGGCGGCACGATTTTAAGAACGGCGCGGCTTCCCGAATTTGCTGAGGAAGCAGTCCAAGATATCGCGGTCGCCAACTTAAAAAAACATGGGATTGATGCTCTGGTCGTCATCGGCGGTGATGGAACTTTCCGCGGAGCGGCAGCCCTAGCGGCGAAGGGGATCAATACAATCGCCATTCCCGCCACCATTGATAACGATATTGCCTCATCCGATTACACGATTGGCTTTGATACATGTTTGAATACGATTACCGAATGTGTTGACAAACTGCGTGATACGACCTCCTCCCATCAACGTTGTTCAATTATTGAAGTCATGGGCAATCGCTGTGGCGACCTGGCGACCTATTCTGGAACGGCTTGTGGGGCCGACTTAATTCTCTCCCCAGAATATTTGCCTTCAGAACAGGAAATCATCGATAAACTCCGTCATATTCACTTAACGCAATCACGACACGCCTTGATTATTGTCAGTGAGAAGCTTTTACCATCGCTTAGCGATTTTGCTGAGCATATTCGCCAAGCGACAGGCTTTGAAACTCGAATTGAAATTCTCGGCCGCATTCAAAGAGGTGGCTCTCCTACCGCTTCTGATCGGGTTTTAGCAGCCAGGATGGGAGTTTATGCAATCGATGCTTTAATTAAAAATAAAACCTCACGCTGTGTCGCCCTGCGCGGGATGGCCATCGTCGATTATGATATCGAAGCTGCGTTAATGATGACTAAATCCAATTCCCGTGAACTCGTCGAAGTCATTTCAACCTTAAAGTAAGGGATAAGTCTATGCTTTATAACATCGAAAAAAAGACCAAAATAGTCGCCACCATCGGTCCCGCTACTGATAACTATCAGATGATTGTCAAACTGGTTAAAGCGGGAATGAATGTGATGCGCATTAATTTTTCTCATGGTTCTTATGCGGAACACTTAAATAAGGTCCTGATTGCGAAACGCCTTGAAAAAGAACACGGTTACTTTTTACCAGTGATGCTCGATACCCGTGGTCCCGAAATCCGCTGTGGTCACTTCGAAGAAGGTGGGGTAGAAATTATCCGGCACCAAAAAGTTCGCATTTCAATGACCCCATTGCTGGGAAATCGCGAAATCTTTTCGATTGATTATCCCGGCCTTTTTGATGATGTAAAAGTCGGTGATCATCTCAAAATTGATGATGGAAAACTCGAGCTATTGATCACTGAAAAAGATAACGAGAAACGACAACTAATCGTCAAGGCTTTAAATACCCATGTTTTAAAAGATCGGAAGGGAATTAATGTTCCGTTTGCTCGTCTTTCCATTCCTTTTATCTCAGCGCGCGATGAAGCGGATTTGCAATGGGGATGTGAACAAGAAGTCGCCTTTATTGCTGCTTCCTTTACCAGAAGAAAACAAGATATTCTCGATATCAAAGCGATTTTAGAAAAATATGGTAGTCCGCATATTCAAATTATCGCCAAGATTGAAAATCGCGAATCCCTAGATAATTTTGAAGAAATTCTCGCGGTTGCCGATGGAATTATGGTTGCGCGTGGTGATTTAGGCGTGGAAGTTCCTCCCGAAATCGTTCCCGTGATTCAAGAGCGGTTGATTCGCCGCTGTCGTCAAGTAGGAAAAACAGTGATCACGGCGACCCAAATGCTCGATTCGATGCAGACGCATCCGATTCCTACGCGAGCCGAAGTCAGTGACGTCGCTACCGCGATTAAAGAGAGCACTGATGCTATTATGCTCTCCGCCGAAAGTGCAAGTGGCGAATATCCATTAGAATCCGTGGAAATGCAAGCGAAAATTGCCGCTACAATTGAAAAACATCTCGACTATACGGAACTGGCAGCAGAAGCTTACTGCACTTCGGAACAGAATAATTCTGATGCGATCGCTAACTCCGTTGCAAATACCGCGAATTTAATTAAGGCCGCGGCCATTTTCTGTTTTTCCGAAACTGGATTATCTGGAATGCGGATTGCCAAAAGTCGTCCCGCTTGTCCCATTATCTGCTTAACTCAAAAGAAAAACTCCGCGATTAAACTCGCTTTACAATGGGGTGTAACCACGATGATCATCCATCAACTCCCGCAATTAATTGAAGATATGGAAGCGATTGCTTTGATTAAAGCCCATGATTTAAAGATTAAGCCTGGTTCACCGATTATCATCACTGGTGGTACTCCGACTGGAACTGGGGGAACTAACTTCATGCGCATCGTCAAGGTTAATCAGATAAGGGAGATTTAAATGAGTCAACATGTGATCAGTCTCGATATTGGTGGTACGAATATGCGAGCAGCGATTATCGATGATAACTTAACGATTGTCCGCGTGATTCGCGAACCGACTTTGACTGGAAGTGTCGAACTTTTTCTGGAGCAAGTCGTCAAGATTATCAAGGCATTAAAATATGAAGAATTCGCTATTAAAAATATCGCAATTGCCATTCCTGGGCGCGTTCGCCACGACGGCTATATTTATGAAATCCCCAATATTGGTATTGAAAAAATTCCTTTACGGGACCATCTTCTTCGGCATTTTCCCTTTCCGATTTTTGTGCGTAATGATGCCGAACTTGCGGGTCTAGCCGAAGCGATTCACGGAGTGGGGAAAGGGTTAAGTTCGACCTTTTTTGTCACCATCTCCACTGGACTTGGGGGAGCCTATATTGAAAATGGAGCAATCAAACAACTTGATGACGAGATTGGGCATCATATGTTTTATTACCAAGGAAAGCTGCGCGAATTAGAAAAAATCGCATCGGGGAATGGCATCATCAACCTGTGTAGTTTAAATGGGGTAATCATCCTCCATCCTTCTGAGTTTTTCTCGAGAGTAAGAGCGGGCGATTCTAAATTTCTTGCAATTTATCAAGATTGGCTCGAACTCCTTGGCGGTTTCTTCGCCCATATCGAAAAAGTGTTCACTCCGAAAGTCGTCGCCTTAACTGGTGGGGTCATGCGTTCGGAAGATGTCTTCCTCGAGGATTTAAGAAAACGTCATCCAAATTTAGTCTTAAAGCGCGCCCAGCATCTGCACGATGCAGGGCTAATCGGCACCGCTTGTTTTGGCTTCCAACAGGAATCTACTGCTATTTTTCAAAATGTGATATGATAAGAGCGTATTAATAGGGGGTATTTTATGCAAAAAGTTGCGATTTCGTCTGACTCTACTTGTGGAATTTCTCAGGCGCGCGCTAAAGAACTCGGGATTTTTATCTTGCCGCTCAATGTGATTGTCGATCAAGTGGAATTTCACGATGGCATCACCATTGATGGCGAGACCCTGAATAAAAGAATGCGCGAAGGGGCGAAGATTCAAACTTCGACTCCAACCCTTTATGAGATTGAAACTTTCTTTAACAAAATCTTTGAAGCGGGATATGAAAAAATTATCCATTTTACCATTTCTTCAAAATTATCGAGTATGTTTGAACTCTTTACTGTCCATTGCGCACAATTTTTTGGGGATAAAGTTACGGTTATTGACTCCTTAGGGGTTTCGACGATGCAAGAGTCGTTAGTTTTAACCGCGAAGCATTTAATTGATCAAGATAGTAAAATCGAAGATATCGTTACCGTAATTGATCAAAGAAAAGCTGATTATTTAATCTACTTCGTCCCGGAAACACTCACCTATTTAAAAAATGGGGGAAGGATTAGTCCAACCGTTGCCACGATTGGCAATTTAATCGGGATGAAACCTGTGCTTCGTTATGTCGATGGCGCTATCGCTAAAGAATCCACAACTCGGAATTATAAAAAGACCGTAGCCTCCTTAATGGAGTATCTGAGCACCCTAGAATATTCTAAAGATGAGCATCAAGTCGTAATTTTCCATTTTGGCACCTCGCCTGAATGGATTGAAATTGCGAAAAAAGCCATTGATTTATATCTGGGTGAATTCCAAGTCGTCGGCGCCCCGTTAGCGATTAATGTCGCCGCCCATACAGGACCAGGCACGATCGGCTTTGGCTTTGTTCGAAAACCATTGCAATAATATTATCTTTGCTGGGTTTAATCGAAAATTATATAAGCGTTGATGAAGACAACATTTTCTCTTTATCCGCCTTCTAGCGACGAGATAGCTGGTGGAAGGTCTCGATGGCGCGGAGAAATTGACCACTTCGGAGCTCCTAGTGATGAATTAGGCGGTCGCCCCGTTATCGGCATTCGAGAGTATAACTTTATGGAAGTTATAAATTAAGGTGGTACCGCGTGCAAGCGTCCTTAGGGATGCTTTTTTTACTTGAGGAGGTCGTTTTATGGAAATTACATTAAAAGATGGGAAAAAACTCGCAATTAAACAGGGACAAACTGGCTATGATGTTGCCTTTAGGCTTAGTCCTTCGCTTGCCAAAAAAGCATTGGCCTATCAGCTCGATGAAGTTCTCTTTGATCTACATGCCCCCATTGCCCACCAAGGGACCTTAACCATCCTCACTGCGGAAAATGTCGAAATGCTCGAAGTGCTACGACACTCAGCCTCACATCTTCTCGCCCAAGCATTACTCAACCTTTATCCTGAGGCCAAACTCGGTTTTGGGCCAGCGATCGAGGAGGGGTTTTATTATGATGTCGACTTTGGTGAACATGTCGTAAGCGATGCTGATTTTGCTAAAATCGAGCAGGAAATGACGCGACTTTCGCGCGAAAACCTGCCAATTAATCGAAGAATTCTCTCGTTGAAAGAAGCTGAAGTTCTCTTTAAAGACAATCCATATAAACTCGAGCTCATCAAGGAGATTGATGCGCCGATTTCGATATATGAACAAGGCGACTTCTTCGATCTTTGTGCTGGTCCTCATCTGCCGCATACTGGTCATATTAAGCATTTTAAACTGATGAGTATCGCTGGGGCTTATTGGCGGGGCAAGAGTACGAATAAGATGCTCACAAGAATTTATGGAACCGCCTTTTTTACCAGTCAAGATTTAAACGATTACATCGCTTTGATTGAGGAAGCCAAGCGGCGCGATCATCGTAAATTAGGCCGGGAACTCGACTTATTTATGATCTCTGAATACGGTCCAGGCATGCCTTTTTGGTTACCCAAGGGAATGATTATTCGCAAACTTCTTGAAGACTATTGGTATCAAGTCCATGCAGAAGCAGGTTACGAATTTATCAAAACGCCGATTATGCTCGCGAAGGATTTGTGGGAAATCTCTGGCCACTGGGAAAATTATCGCGATAATATGTACACCACTACCGTTGATGAACAAGAATTCGCAATCAAACCGATGAATTGCCCGGGAGGAATTCTCGTGTATAAGAGTAAATTGCATTCTTACAAAGATTTGCCCATTCGGACTGGGGAACTCGGCTTAGTCCACCGGTATGAAGCCAGTGGAGCTTTAAATGGTTTGTTCCGTGTCCGCTCGTTCACGCAAGATGACGCGCATATCTTCATGCGCCCTGATCAGTTGCTTGAAGAAATTCAAAAGTTATTGAAGTTGTTCCATCATATTTATCAACTTTTCGGTTTGGATTATCATATTGAACTTTCAACTCG
Source organism: Bacilli bacterium (assembly GCA_050952725.1). Classification (GTDB taxonomy): domain Bacteria; phylum Bacillota_I; class Bacilli_A; order RFN20; family CAG-826; genus JAQWCH01. Next base: position 946,982 of record JBMNLN010000001.1, on the reverse strand, counting down.
ACCCGAAGAGAAGTTTATCGGCGAAATCGCAGTTTGGGATTTAGCAGAAGAAATGCTTGCCAAAGCCTGTGAGGAAAGCGGACAAGTCTATAAACTCAACCCTGGGGATGGGGCTTTTTACGGACCTAAACTCGACTTTAAACTTCGCGATTCTCTTGGAAGAATCTGGCAATGCGGGACGATTCAACTCGATATGAATCTGCCAGAACGCTTTGAAATTAGCTATATCGATGAGCACAATGAAAAGGTTCGTCCGATTATGATTCACCGCGCGATTTACGGTAGTTTAGAACGGTTTATTGGGATTTTAATCGAACATTTTGCTGGTGCTTTCCCCACTTGGCTGGCACCAGTTCAAGTGAAAATTCTTCCGGTTAAAGCCGCGGTTCATCGCGAATACGTTGAAGAAATCGCTTCGATGCTCCGCGAACATCATATCCGGGTCGTCATCGATGAGAGCGAAGAAAAACTCGGGTACCGCCTCCGTAAAGGCGTCATCGAAAAAGTTCCCTATCTGCTTGTCATCGGCGATCAAGAAATGCAAAATGGCACCTTGACTTATCGCCCCTTTAAAAGTGAAGCCCAAGTGACGGTTGCCAAAGAAGGATTCTTGGCCATCATCAAGGAAGAGATCGAGAATAAATCTCTCCCCGAAACACTACAAAATCGCTAGTTTATCGTTCGATCAAACCAAATTAAAGGGCGGTGCAATCATTGAAAACACCGCCTTTTTGTATAGTTTTTTTATATATTAGCCCCAAATCGCCGTAGCGAGTTCGGGATAGTCGATGAACGGGTTGCGATTTCCCTGATATTCAAAGATGCGATTATTTCTTTGAATTTCAAACGCATCTACGGGATCGAGGGTGTTCCATTCAAGCAGAGTTGATAATTTTCCCATCGACATCTCATCAGCGACATCAAGCTCGTCATTTAGATGCAATTCTAGATACCGCGTCGCCATATAGAAGAGGATGCGGGCGACATCGCCGCGATGATCACCAGCGTAATTGTGCGCTGCATTCGGAGTGCCGCTAATATTGGGAAAGAAGGTGATGGCAGTGTTAGTTTCATCGAAAAATTTATTGCCATGCGCCCCGTTGCTATTTTGACAACTAACACGGAGATTGTGTAAATCGGATGACTTGTTTTTCGTACTTGAACTCGGCCGGCTACTCCCGCCCAGTCCCATCATTGAACAAGCCCAAACATGTTCTTTATTCCACACGCCGCTATTGGTCGCGGCGATGTCATCCCCATCATAAATCCCATAGAGATAACGCCCATCTTCAACCTTAGCATCGGTATAGAGCATGATATTGGTATCGGTCCCGTAACTATACATCGTCATCACCGAGATTTTGGCATTGAGTTCATTTAATAAGGCGGTCTCGGTCAGTTCGAGATTAACCCCCGCGTAGTATTCTTCTTTGGTCGTCAAGGCATATGCTGTAACGGGAACCCCATTTTGCCCAGGAACAGCAGGGGATACAGTATCGCAATCGGTTTTTAACTGCAAGGGGGAGGCTTCATCAACTAAGCAGGCGATTTTCAGATAATCAAAATAGAAAGCCCTGTTGCCACTTGTGCAAAGCGAAAGGGTAAAAGTACTCGTCCGATACTCCAGGTCATCAAAATTAAACATCTCATAAGTGGAATTCGTAATGGTTTCGGAAAAAGTAAAATCGGTTCCCGTTATTTCCAATTGGACGGGCACGGGATTTTTCCCACCATAAGCGATTGAGGTGATGACCACTTCTTCTTGAAAATTGGTCGATAAGGTCCACGGGGTTTTTTGCGGTTGTTTCTGACTTCCAACTTGAATGCCATCGGAAGATTGCCCTAAATAGGTAAAAGCATCGTAGGACCAAGTCAGGCCATTGATTAGTTTTTTACCAGGACTAGTATCATAGCCTGTCCCCGAAAAATTACCGTGGAGAAATTTATGAGCGAAAACTTGTGGAACATAATTTATTGAGGCTTGATCGACAAATTTGGCAACAAGCACTGTATCTTTGACTAAGGAGAACTGATAGTCACGAGGCCAGGATTGTAAAACATCACCTTCATAAAATCCTTGAAATTTATGGCCTTCATCGGCAGTGGCGCTCAGTTCAATCTTCGTATTTTCTGGATAGGAGCCACTTGGGGAGCCGATGACTTGGCCTAAACCTTCAATTGTTAGCGTAAATGTGTAAGTTACCGCTAGTGGTTCACTGGAAGTAATCGCTTCACTAGAACTCTCTTCACTAGAACTCTCTTCACTAGAACTTTCTTCTTCACTACTGAAAGAGGAATCCGCGCTGATACTGGTTGTAGAGGAAATTTCACTATCGCTGGAAACTTCAGATGCTTTCGGTTTTCCACAACTGGAAAGGGTGAGCACTAAGATGAGCAGAGTGAGAAAACTAAGTGATTTTTTCATGGTCTTGGCCTCAATTCAGGTTATATATAAAGTGTGGGGGTATTTTCTCAAAAAATCAAGATGAGCCTCAGCGAATATTTTAACGAAAATTGGCATTTATCTATTTGACATGAATTCCCTGGCATGATAAGATGCATTCGCTTAAAGAATATGTGGAAAGAAGAGGCGCCCGCTTCTCACCAGACTTGGTTCGCTAGGTTGGTCAATGTCACATGATGCAAATCATTTATTAACGGGCGCACTCTCGCACCCGTTTTCTTTAATCCTAACAAAGGAGGATGATGTCTATATCTAGGAATTTCAACCGAAACTCACGGCAACGACCCGTTCGCGCTGTCGATCCCATTAACGAAAACATTCGCGCGCGAGAAGTCAGGGTCATCGATCCTGATGGTAACCAACTGGGGATTATGTCTCGTAATGAAGCGATTGCTCTGGCTCAGGATAAGTATAATCTCGACTTGTTCTGCGTCGCTCCTAATGCCAATCCCCCCGTCTGTAAAATTCTCAACTACGGGAAATACCGGTTTGAAGAGCAAAAACGCGCGAAAGAGATCAAGCGCAATCAAAAAATCGTGGAGTTAAAAGAAGTGCGGATGACCCCAGTTATCGATACCCATGATTTGAACGTCAAAGTTCAAGCGGCAATCCGCTTCTTAAAAGAAGGCAATCGCGTCAAAGTTGCGATTCGATTCCGCGGTCGTCAGATGTCGCATATCGATGTCGGGGAAGCCGTGATGGATAATTTCATCGCTCAAGTCGAAGAACACGCCACCGTAGAGAAAAAGCCTTATATGGAAGGTCGGTTCTTAAACGCCATTTTAGCATCGAAGCACAAAAAGTAGGAGGAAGTTAGTTATGCCAAAAATGAAGAGTAACCGCGCCTTAATGAAGCGGATTAAAGTTACAGGAACGGGCAAATTAATACGTCACCATGCGTATGTTTCTCACCTTGCCCCCCGCAAAACCCAAAAACAAAAAAGACATTTACGTAAATCAACCTTAGTCCATCCCTCCGATGTGAAGCGGATTAAGCATATGGTTTCCAAGTAGGAGGTAGATTATGGCACGAGTCAAAAATAGCGTCCAAACCCGGGCGCGGCGAAAGAGAATTTTAAAACAAGCCAAAGGTTATTTTGGTTCAAAGAAATTACTTTTTAGGACTGCCAATGAGCAAGTGATGCGCTCCCATCGCTATTCCTATATCGATCGCAAGAAATTAAAACGCGAGATGCGCAAACTCTGGATTCGTCGAATTAACGCCGCTTGCCGGAATAACGATATCTCGTATAGTCGGTTTATGAATGGCTTGCGCTTAGCCAACATCGATATCAATCGCAAAATGTTGAGTGAACTCGCAATTCATGATGGCGCAGCTTTCACCAAGTTAGTCGATACGGCAAAAGCCCAACTAAAGTAGTTATAATCTTAAAAAATATTCAAAATCAGCCCTTCAAAATGATGGGCTTTTTCTTTGAATGGAAAGATGGGAAGTCCGCGATATCACTTTTTGGAAAGTAACCGCTTTAATCAAGAAACCCTTTCACAATTATTTGAAAATAGTTTATATTTAAATTGCAGAGATGATTTCATGGATTATAATTTTTTCCCAAAGGAACAAACTCGTTTGGCATATTGATTAAATCAATGAAATTTTCTTTTGCGATTTTTTCATTATTTCAAAATTAGAAAAGGAGGAAACTATGAAAAAAATCAAAAATGTCGGATTTGTTGCGTTTGCGGCGCTAGGACTCGTCGCCGGTCTTACTTCATGTGGACCCAAAAACTACGAAATCGCCCTTATCACCGACCTTGGTGATATCGACGATCAATCCTTTAACCAAGGGGCATGGGAAGGGGTTAAAGCCTATGCAAAAGAGCACGGCATTTCCCATCAATACTACAAACCCGGCGGCCAAAGCACGACCGAATATGTCGAAATGATCGATCTCGCGGTCAACAATGGCGCGAAAGTTGTCGTCACCCCAGGCTATTTGTTTGAAGAGCCGATCTTCATCTGCCAAGATAAATACCCCGATGTCCACTTTATTTTGCTTGACGGTGAACCACATAGTGGCGATTACTCCGAATTCAAAACCAATGCGAATGTCCAACCGATTTTATACGCTGAGGAACAATCGGGCTACTTAGCCGGCTATGCCGCTGTTAAAGATGGTTATCGCAAGTTAGCCTTTATGGGCGGAATGGCCGTCCCCGCGGTCAAACGCTTCGGACTTGGCTACTTAATCGGAATTGATGATGCCGCCACTGAACTGGGATTGACCGAAATTATCCCGGTTAAATACCACTATACTGGTAACTTTAAAGCCTCGCTTGAAGCATTATCGAAAGCTGAAACCTGGTATCAATCTGGTTCAGAAATTATCTTTGCTTGCGGTGGTGCGGTTGGGTTATCGGTCATGCAAGCAGCTGAAGGTAAAAATGGCAAGGTCATCGGCGTTGACGTTGACCAAGGTCATATGTCAGACACGGTGATTACCTCGGCCGTTAAAGGTTTAGCCGCATCGGTTATTCAAGCTTTAACCGCTCACTATGATGGCACTTGGGAAGGTGGCACCACCTGGAATCTCGATGCCAGTAAAGATGGAGTTGGCTTACCAACCAAAGAAGAAAGCTGGAAATTTGAAACCTTCACCTTGGCGGAGTATCAAGCCGTCTTTGCTAAATTAGTCGATGGTACTGTCGACGTCGCGGCGCGCTTACCCGAAAACTATCTCGTCGAAGGCGATACCGATGAAGAAAAAGCTGCCAACGCTAAAGCTACGGTTGAAGCTCTCGATGAAGTCTTGACCAAGATTACCGTCACCTACGAAGCCTAATTTATAAAAATACATAGGGGCAGGGATTTTCCTTGCCCCTTCTCACTAACTAATCTTCTTTTTTTATATTGAGCACTTTATGCAAAATAAACCCAAACATGAAATCAAACCAGTTGATGAACTGATCGTCAAGGGAGAAAACTCACGTGTTCCATCAACGATTCAAACTGATTCCCCTTATGTGATTGAAATGCGACATATCACCAAGGAATTCCCGGGAATCATCGCCAATGACGATATTTCTTTGACATTAAAAAAAGGTGAAATTCACGCCCTTCTCGGGGAAAACGGTGCAGGAAAATCGACGCTAATGAGCGTGCTTTTTGGCATCTATAAACCTGAGAAAGGCGAAATATATAAAGAAGGAAAACGCGTGGAAATTCATAATCCTAACGACGCGAATGCTCTGGGCATTGGCATGGTCCATCAGCATTTTAAATTAGTTGAAGTTTTCACCGTTTTAGACAACATCATCCTCGGGGCTGAACCAGCCGAAAAGGCGGGGATTTTAAATCGAAAAAAGGCGCGAGAACGAATTAAAGAAATTGCTAATCGCTATAAATTACACGTTGATTTAGATGCGAAAGTCGAAAATATCTCGGTTGGAATGCAGCAGCGCACCGAGATTATTAAAATGCTCTATCGCGATAATGATATTTTGATTTTCGATGAACCGACTGCCGTCTTAACCCCTCAAGAAATTGAAGAGTTAATGGGAATCATGCAAGGCATGGCGCAAGAGGGAAAATCAATTCTCTTTATCACTCATAAACTAAATGAAATCATGATGGTCGCCGATCGCGTGACCGTACTTCGCAAAGGAAAATTAATCGGAACCGTTGATAAAGACCAGACTTCAATTGAAGAATTATCGCGCATGATGGTCGGTCGCGATGTGGAATTAACCGTCAATAAACAACCAGCAGTTCCGGGGAAAGAAACCCTAAGGGTGGAAAATCTCATGGTGAAAAACTTCTTTAGCAAGAAAAACATCGTCAATGATGTGAGTTTTTCTGTCCATGAAGGAGAAATTGTCTGTTTAGCGGGAATTGAAGGGAATGGGCAAAGCGATGTTGCCAAAGCCATCACTGGACTTGTCAATGTTGAATCAGGCCACATTTACCTAAATGGCGAGGATATTACCAATAAGACCATTCATTACCGCAATGAAAAAGGAGTTTCCCATATTCCCGAAGATCGGCATCGGCACGGTCTGGTGCTCGATTATGATTTAGCCCAAAATCTCGCTTTAAAAAAATATCATAAGGCCCCTTTTAGCAAATATGGTTTTCTTAATTTTGTCAGCATGTATCAGCATGCGGATGATTTAATTGCGCGTTATGACATTCGGGCTTCTTTAGGGGCTAAAACCTTAGCTCGATCAATGTCTGGTGGCAATCAGCAAAAAGCGATTATCGCTCGAGAAACCACGACCGGGGGGAATCTATTAGTCGCCGTTCAACTAACTCGTGGCCTTGATGTCGGAGCGGTTGAATATATTCATGCCGAAGTCGTGCGTCAACGCGATCAAGGTAAAGCGGTTTTAATGATTTCTCTTGAACTTGAAGAGGTGATGAATTTAAGCGATCGCATCCTGGTGATGTATGAAGGGCGCATTGTCGCTGAACTTAATCCCAAACAAACTAATGTCGAAGAGTTAGGAATCTATATGGCAGGAGGTAAGGTCCAAGATGGACAACAAAAAAACCAAAAACTTGGCAATTGAAGAAAATCCAGTCAATATCTCTTCAATCGATCAACAACCTCCCCATGTCGAAGGTGAGGTTCCACAAGAAAAAGAAAATAAAATTAAAGGTCTTTTGAAAAAAATCGCCCCGGCTTTAATCGCCATCGTCGCGGGATTAATTGCTGGGTTAGTGATTATGATTGTTTCGCGACCCGCTGAGGCTTTCCCCTCGTTTTACACGATGCTGGGAGGATGGATTTTTCTTCCTAGCCAACGCTTAACCGGAATCGGAAACTGGCTCGGCTTGTTGCCTCCCTTGCTGATGACGGGGCTTGCGGTTGGATTTGCCTTTAAAACTGGCCTTTTTAACATCGGTGCATCCGGGCAATTCACAGTCGGAATGCTCTGTGCGATGATGGTCGGCGTCCTTTTAAAAGCTATTCCAAGTCCCTGGCTGTGGATGCTCGCATGTCTAGCGGGAATTATCGGTGGGCTGATTTGGGGCTTAGTCCCTGGACTAGCCAAAGCTTTTTTTAGTGTCAATGAAGTCATCACCTGCATCATGATGAACTATATCGGGATGTTTATGGTGAACCAAATTATTAAGTCTGGAATTGGTCTTTTTGATATCAACCGCAACCTTTCGGTCACTGTAAGTAAAAATGCATTTACCCCGACTTTAGGTTTGCGAACCATCTTCAAAGGCTCAAGTGTTGATATTGCCTTTATCATTGCCATCTTGATTGCGATCATCATCAGTATCATCTTAAATAAAACCAAACTCGGATATGAACTCAAAGCATGTGGTTTTAACCATGAGGCGGCCCGTTATGGTGGCATCTCGGAAAAACGTTCAATCACCTTATCATTTTTGATTGCGGGCGCATTAGCCGGTTTAGGTGGTGCCTTTTTTATTCTCGCTTCTGGTGCCTATAATTCTGGAAGTAACTACGCGGTTATCGAAGAAATTCGCCCCGAAGGTTTCGATGGTATTGCGATTGCCTTGCTCGGACAAACAAGTCCGATTGGCATTATCTTCTCGACCTTATTTGTCACCTTTATTCGCCGCGGCGGGAATACGATTCAAATTTATGGTTTCAAACCCGAAATTATCGATATTATCATCGCGGTTATCGTCTATTGCTCGGCCTTTGCGCTCTTATTCTATGAAATCATTCAAAGGTGGCGCAAGAAGAAAAAGGCGCCACTTGAAGTTTGCGCACCTCCTCCCCCTGATCCTCACGTAATCGAAGTTACCGCAATCATTAAAAAGATGGGAGGTAAAAAATAATATGGGTATTTTTGATGCGATTTTAAAAATCCTCAACGGCTCCCTGGTCTTTGCGATTCCCTTATTGATTGTCGCGCTCGGGGGAATGTTTGCTGAAAAAAGTGGGGTCGTCAATATTGCCTTAGAAGGCATTATGGTGTTTGGTTCATTCTTCGGCGTCATCTTTATTCGCGTCATGCAAGATAACACCGCGATTAATCCCCAACTTCTTTTGCTGCTGGCGATTGTCATTTCGGCTCTTTTTGGGATGTTGTTCTCCGCCCTACTTGGTCTTTCGGCAATTAACCTCAAAGCCGATCAAACCATTGGGGGGACGGCCCTCAATATGTTTGCCCCAGCCCTTACCGTCTATGTTGCGCGAGCAATTTCACATATCATCGATGAAAATGCGGCCGATTCGAAAAACATTAAATTCGTTTCCAATTTCCAAATTCGTAAAATTCCTTTATTAGGAGATATTCCTATTTTAGGTGACTTAATTTTCAAAGATATCTTTCTGACCACTTATCTCGTGTTGGCTTTTGTGGTTATCGCTTGGTATATCATCAATCGCACGCGTTTTGGCTTACGCTTGAGTGCCTGTGGGGAACACCCACAAGCCGCTGATTCCCTTGGGGTTAATGTCTATCGCTATCGGTGGTCGGGGGTTCTCATCAGTGGGGCGCTTGGTGGGATTGGTGGTTTGATTTTTGTTGTTTCTTCTTCGGTTGCCTTTACCGGAAATGTCGCCGGGTATGGGTTCTTAGCGATTGCAGTGCTGATCTTTGGTCAATGGAAACCAATGCGGATTCTCGTGGCGGCGCTCTTCTTTGGCTTGATGAATTCCTTTGCCTATAAGTACACCTTGTTCCCCGCATTAGCTTCGGCAAATATCGGCTGGTTCTTTAAAATGGTGCCCTTTATCGCCACTATCTTGGTGCTGATTTTCACCTCGAAAAAATCGCGCGCTCCGAAAGCAGTCGGAGTTCCCTACGATATGGGGAAACGCTAGAAAAATATTATCGAGATTATCAATTATGAAAACCGCGTTGGATTAACGCGGTTTTTATCATAAATACTCACTCTTTTTTTCGAAAGCAGCAATGGTAATTGTCTCAACTTTATTCAGACACGCTTCGATTTGAGCCTGATAATCCCATTTGGCTTCGATGATTTCCACTTCGCGAAGACGTGGCTTAGTCTTTGGCTTAACCGGGGCGAAGATTGTGCAGCAATCATCAAAAGGTAAAATGGAAGTCTCATAAGTTCCAATCCGATTCGCCATTTCAATAATTGCGATTTTATCCATGCAAGCTAGAGGACGAATAATCGGCAAGTTGGTGACATCATTAATCACTGCTAGTGACTCGGGAGTCTGCGAAGAGACTTGTCCTAGCGATTCCCCGGTACTTAACATTACTAAACGGTTTCTTCGCGCGAACCCTTCAGCGATGCGATACATCATCCGTCGCATAATCGTGATTGGATATCCCACCGTCGCATGTTGATAGATTGCAAGTTGTAACTCGGTAAAAGGGACAATATGAAGTTTGATTCGCGGTTGATAGCGATTTAAAATTCGACACAAATCTTTGATTTTATCGATGACCGCGGCCTGAGTGTACGGAGGCGCGGCAAAGTGAATCATCTCTAAACTAATCCCGCGCCGAATCATAAAATAGGCGGCAACTGGTGAATCGATGCCCCCGCTAAGAAGATGGAGTGCTTTGCCAACTGCCCCTAAAGGATAACCGCCAAGCCCAGGATAAGTCGCTAAAGTAAAGTCAGCAGATTCACGGTCAATCGTGATTTTCAAGGGAAAATCCGGTTGATGGACGTCGACTTTCCATTTGGTGTTTCGCAAGATATGACCTGCGATTAACCGATTGATTTGGTCGGAATTTAAAGGATAGGCTTTATCGCGGCGTTTGGTGATTACTTTAAAGGTCTGGCCTTGTTGTGTTTCTAATACGAGCTTGGCCGTGTTAATTAAACTTTCGGTATCCGTGGGAACTTGTAAAATTAGCGAAAAGGCATGAATGCCCGAAATCTCTTGCAAAACTTCGATGAATTCATCTTTAAAATCGTGAAAACGCAGATAAATATGATCATGAGTAACGGTGATTTTTACCTCAACCTCAAGGAAGCGATGACGGATATTCGTGACCAAGGTATCGACAAAATTGCGACGATTTTTTCCTTTGGTTGCCAATTCGCCAAAATGAATCATCACCAACTGGGGATTCATAAATACGCCTCATGTAATTTTTTAAATATCCCTTTTAAGGTGGTTAAGAAAACTTGCGCTTCTTCCATCGTATTATCGTAAGAGAAGGAAATTCGAATGGTGTTTTTGGCGCGTTTTTGATCATTGAACATCGATAAAACTGAAGCTGAGAGAAGGTTTTTCCGTTCCGAACAAGCGGCGGTAGATGCGACCATGATGCCGGCATTGGAGAGGGCTTCAACCACAACGGAAGAAGGTAAATGTCGTAATGAAAAGTTAATGATATAGGGGGAAGCATGCAGTGGCGAATTCATCACCAGATCATCTTCTTTAACTAACTGGTGATAAAGAAAGTCATGGATTGTTTGCACCTTAGTCCGCGTTTCTTCTTCGCGTTTTAGTGAAAGGCGAAGCACTTGGGCTAAACAGACATCGAGAGGAACGGCAACCGTGCCACTGCGCAAGCCCTCTTCTTGTTCACCACCATAAAAAAGGGGTTTTAAAGCGAGATTTTTCTTTAAAATAAGCGCTCCACTTCCTTTTAAACCATGGATTTTATGGGCAGAAAAACTCAGTAAATCCAAGACTTGATAAGGGAGTTTCGTTTTGGCAATCCCTTGGGTAACATCGGAATGGAACAGGCATTTAGGATATTTGGTCAATAATTGTGCGATTTCTTTTAAAGGGGATATCGCTCCAGTTTGATTATTGACCGCCATCACGGAGACGAGAATGGTATTTTTATTAAGGGCTTTTTCTAAGTCGCTTAGATTAATTACACCTTCTTCATTTAAAGGTAAAACGGTCACTTCAAAACCATGATGTTCTTGAAGAAACTCAAACACCTTCATCACCGAAGGATGTTCGCCAGCGGTGGTGATCAGATGATGGCCCCGGTCAGCAAAAGATAAAGCCACACCTTGAATGGCCAGGTTATTGCTTTCGGTCGCGCCACTAGTAAATACGACTTGGTAGGCCTCGAGTTCGAGTAAGGCTAAAATCTGTTCTCGGGCCTTGGTCAACAAATCACGCGCTTGATAGCCGATGCGGTGGTTACTATGGGGATTACCATAGATTTCTGCACTAATGCGACTAAAATTCTCGATGACTTCCGGAAAAACTTCGGTCGTCGCCGCGTTATCAAAATAAATTGGTTTATTCATGGTTATATTTCTTTAAAATTGCTCCTGCATCCAGATAGGCTTTTTCAAATTGCCCTTGAAGGAAAAGGGCTTCATCTTGTTGTAAGGTCGCTTTAATATCGCTGAAATTATAACGATAATTATTCGCATAAACAATCGCATTTTCCGCTAAATTTGCCATATGTAAATCCGCATCAAGACCAGTTAATAAATCGGTTGCTTGTTCTTTTAACTGCGTATGAAGCGATGCCACTTCTAAGACGTCGATCGGCTTAACGTGAACCAGAGCGTTAATTTGTTCAATGTTGGAATAACATTGATCGAAAACTATTTTATATCGATTCGCATAAGCCGGAACTTGTAGTTCCCGAAGCGCGGCTTCTGCTTTCTTTAGTTCAAAGTAAAGTTGATTAATTGAGGTAAAGGAAGTTTCAACATCGACTTTAAGTTGTTCGAGTTCCGCACTGAAAGTATCCATCTCCACGCGAGCTTCCTTAACCACCGTTTGAATATGTTTCAATTTTTCCACGAGAACGGAGAAGGGTTGTTTAGTCGCCGAATGCAAGAAAGTGTCAAGACTTCTTTTTAAACTGGAGAGATAATCGATTTGTTCGCGTAGATGCCCCATGCGATTTTCGCTAGTTTCGGGAATCGCATAGACCTTTTTCACTTGCGGAAGAACGTTAGCTAAACGGATATATTGTCTTTCTAAATCTTGCACATCTTGATAGGTATCTTCAAATTCGTGTTCAAATACAAGGCGATAATCTTTTTCTTCTTCAAATGCCTCGAGGAAAACTTCAATGCGATCGGTAATCGCATTTAATTGATCATCAATCCCTTGAAGATCGAATTTGGATAATTTTCCGCCAATTTCTTCTAAGGTGCGACGCGAATTGTCGATAAAACTCCGGACCATTAAGTGATGAAGTGGATATTTTTCTAGCGTTAAGCGGTCGTAGGTTACCTCCAATTCATCAATCTTTTGCGGGACTAAATTATAGGTGCGAACACAAAGATCTGGGGCAACTTCTAAAACCTTCTCTAATGTATTTAACGTTTTTGCAATGCGTTCTAAAAGAATTGCTGCATCATCATAATTTGCAGTTTCAACCGTACGATCATATTCCGTGAAAGTGTTATCGACATAGGTAAATAGTCTTTGAAAGACGGAATTAAGCGGTTCAATTTCGCTGCGATGCAGTTGATGATTTGCGCGGATTTTCCGATATTGTTCTTTTTCATTAACCGCGGCTTGACGGGCTTCAGTTTCTGGTTGAATCACCTTTTCTAAGGATTGATGCAGAGTGGTAACTTCTGATTCGAAATTGACAATGATAACGCGTTGGTTGGCATAGATTTCTTTAAAGAGTTTATGATTCTTATTGTTGACTGCCTTTTCTAGTTTCTCCACGGCAATCCGCGCTTGGCGATCATCGTTATCACGGAGATTTTCGTACTGACGATTAAAGTCTTCATAAATTGGACGGAACAATAAATTCAAATCGGAGATGATTTCTAGACGTTTTATATAAGCGGAATCTTGTCCAATCAAAAGTGAATGGATGTATTCGTATTTTCTTCGGAGTTCCTCGACTAACTTGCGATTTTTTCGACCAACAAAGGCGAAGCGATCAAGAAGTAAGTAAAGAAAGACGATAAAGGCACCAGCCCCAATTACATAAAGGGCAATGGTCACTGGTTCCATAAGAGCGGGGAAAAATAAACGTGTCATCAACATATCCTACCTGGTTTATGAGTGTGATTGGTTAGTATGCGCGTGTAAAACATTAACGCATTTATATTATATGACATTTATCATGATTTTTCTCTCGTTGTTTTGACATTTTTCGATTATTGATTTTTGCCAACTGTTATCGGTTTTAGTTGTATATTTGACGGATAAGTATAAAATGTAGTTATTCCAGAAAATGAAGAAGAGACTAAGAAAATGAAAAACAAAACTAGATTAGTGTCCGCAACGCTTTTGTCCACCTTAACCATTATGGCTACCTTGTTAACCTGCACCTATAACAAGGGAAGTTATCATTTTACTCCAGTCCATGCGGAAGTTGTTAATGGAACCTTGACCGTCGATAAAGATACTTGGGTTAAAGTTTCGGATAACTCTGGGCATATTCTAACGACACTTGGAAATAAAATTATCTTTTCTAAAACCTATCCTAGTCAAGCCGTGTTTCTCCCTGATGATACTAATTTGCTCAAACTTCCGACTAATAATGAGATATCAAATACCGTTTTGTTTCGCAATCCAATTCAAACGATTCACAGTATGACAATTAACTATACGACTGATGACCCAACCGCTAAACTCAATGTTTATTTCTCCCATACACAAGACCATACTCCCGAATATACAATGGTTGGCCCAATTGAAAGTGGTGTTCCCTTTACCCCCAATGCCGGCCAAGAAAACAATCGTTATCCCGCGATTAATACCACTGGGGCGACAACCTTAACCAACACTCTCTACATTCAATCAATCGTCATCATCTACTCGTGTTCATAAAAAAATCCTCGCATAAATTCCCATCCAATCGGATGGGTTTTTTATTAAATAGAAAATTATAAACACGATGTATAATAAATTAGTAGTGACTTATTTGCATATCGTGGAGACGAAAATGAGTTTTTAAACATCGACAAAATTTTCAACTATCATAAAACGTGAATCGAGTGGAATTTAGTTGACTTTTTTCCTCGTAATCGTTAAGATAACACTGCATGAACGGCAGCATGTTCCTACTGTCCTTATTGTGTCGCAACCCCATGGGGGAATAAAGTAGCTCTGCTACCGAGTGAAATTGTGATTGCGGACACCCAGGGACGGGGATGAACACACTTTGTCTATTTATGCAAAAATACACAAAGGAGGAAATTTCATGAGATACACTGGTCCGAAATGGAAACGTTCGCGTCGTTTACAACATTCGCTTTTAGAAACCGGTCAAGAATTAGCCAAGCGCAATTATGGTCCGGGCCAACATGGCAAAAGTCGTCGACGCAAACAATCTGAATACGGTAAGCAGTTAGCGGAAAAACAAAAATTGCGCTTCACCTATGGTGTAAACGAACGTCAATTCCGGCGTTTATTCCACTTAGCGCAAAAGAGTAGTGAAGTCACCGGTACCGCCTTTATCCAAATCTTAGAAAGCCGCCTCGATAACCTCGTTTATCGGATGGGCTTTGCTAGAACTCGTCGCGGTGCCCGTCAACTCGTCTGCCACGGTCACGTGACCGTCAACGGGAAAAAAGTTGACTTGCCTAGCTATCTTTGCTCCGTCGGTGATGTGATTGCTTTAGGGGAATCAAGTCAAAATCTTACTGTTGTCCGGCAAGCTTTAGAGCAACCAGGATTAACCCCAGGCTTCGTCAAAGTCGACAAGGAAAAAATCGTCGGTGAATTTACTAGACTGCCTGAACGCAGCGAAGTCGCCCAAGACATCAACGAAGCGCAAATCATCGAATACTACAACCGTTTACTCTAAAATCATCCGAGATTTACTAAAAAGGATTGGCAATTCGCCAATCCTTTTCATTTGATCTATTGATGTTCAATTAAGTAATAATTCTTTTTGCCGCGCCGAATCACGGTATAACGAGCATGTAAGGCATTTTCTTTTTTGACGATGAATTCCAAATCGTTGATGCGATGACCATTGACGAGAATTGAATTCCCTTGAATGAATTCCCGGGCTTCGCGTTTGCTCTTGGCGCCGTTGGTTAAAACTAGTGCATCAATCAAAGAGAGGGGTTCGGCAACAAGAAAGCGAACTTCTTTAAATAATTCATCGATTTCTCTTGGACGGAGAGAACTTACTTCACCAGAAAAAAGCACTTCACTCATCCGAACGGCAGATTCGGCCTCATCTTCATGATGAATAATTTTGACGATTTCATAAGCAAGGCGTTTTTGGGCGATGCGGGCACCGAGATTTTTCTGATGCTCAGTCGCAATCTTTTCAATTTCGGCTAAGGAAAGGAAGGTAAAGACTTTTAGGTAATGAACCGCATCTTCATCGCCAGTATTAATAAAGTATTGATAGAGTTGATAGGGAGAAGTTAATTCCTTATCTAAATAAAGGGCGCCCCCTTCGGATTTACCGAATTTACTCCCATCGCTTTTGGTGATTAAGTGCGAAGTCATCACCCCGACTTGGGTATCTGAGCCTGCGACGCGTTTAATTAAATCAAGACCACTGACTAAATTGCCCCATTGGTCGCTCCCCCCCACTTGGAGACGACATCCATATTTTTGAAAAAGATGGAGAAAATCGAGCGATTGTAAAATCATATAGGAAAATTCCGTATAAGAAATTCCACTTTCCATGCGCGAGCTAACCGCATCTTTTTGCAACATCGCATTGATCGAGAAAAACTTCCCATAATCTCTAAGGACATCGAGATAATTCATCTTGCCTAACCAATCGTAGTTATTGACGATTACTCCTCTTTCTGGATCAGTTAAATCGATGAAGCGTTCTAATTGCTTCCGAATTGCATCAGTGTTTTCTTGTAAAGTTGTCTGATCGAGTAAGTTGCGTTCCTTGGATTTACCGCTGGGGTCACCGACCATCCCCGTGGCTCCTCCCACCACCGCAATCACGCGGTGACCAGCGCGTTGTAATCGCATCAAAAGAGCGATCATTACGAAATTTCCGACATGCATGCTTTTTGCACTCGGGTCAAATCCACAGTAGATTGTTTGTTTCTTGGAAAGAAGTTCCTCAACTTCTTCTTCATTGGAGAAATCCTTGATTAATCCGCGCAACTTCAATTCTCGGTAAATGTTTTTCATGATATCTCCTTAGATTGTCGAATCGCGTTTGATTAAGGTGGATTCAACTTTAATTTGCTTCTTTTCCAATTTGTTTTCCATTAAATCGGCCAGCATTTCCATCGCTTTTCGGCCCACAAGTTGCATATCGATATACATACTTGAGATAGTGGGCCGGAGGATATTCGCGTATTTGGTGCCAATAATTGAGAGCACTTCGACATCTTCGGGGACGCGGAGATTGGAATCACCCGCGGCATTGATAATCGCCGCGGCCAGCGAATCGCGATAAGCGAGGAAATATCCCGATTTTGTCGTCTTAAAGAAATCGAGGAAATCATGATAAGTTTTCGTATACGAATCGTCACAACTGAGGATGCCATAATTGCGTCCATCCTCAATATGAGTCGCGACAAAAGCCCGTTCGATGCGCGCGAGTAATCTCCCCGCATTATGGACGTGGAGAAAATACATTTTTTTGTCGCCACTTTCAAAGTAATCGCGCAGAATTCTACGTAAAAGATTCTCATACCCAAAGGTAAGACAAGCGACCTTATCACCAGTTACTTTATTGTTCACGGCGATTACGGGCACTTGATAGGATGAGATTTTTTGCGCATCGCCCACATCGAGTTCATCATCAAAGATAATCGCCCCATCGACGTGAGAAGTGATGACCTTATTCATCGCTGAGAGCGCCTCTTCTTTGCTATGAGATGTGACAAAAAGCGAAAGGACATAGCCGCGATCGCGCGCCGCTTCTGTCAGGCCATTGAGCATGTTGGAAATATAAACATAGTTTGCGCGCGGGATTACGATGCCAATTGTAGTCGAGCGGTTAGTGGCTAAAGCTTGGGCGACTGCTGAAGGCTTATAACCAAGACGGGCGATTGTCTCTTGAACTTTTTTCCGCGTTTTTTCTGTAACATTGCTGTGGTTATTGATTACGCGTGAAACGGTTGCTAAAGAAAAACCCGAGGCTTTGGCGACTTCATAAATCGTCACACGGTCCTTGATGTAGTCATTCATAACATTTCCCCCCTCATCTTGTTTTTATTATATGAAAAAAATTTACATTAAAAAAGAGAAAAATGAAAATGCTTACATTTAAAATTTTTAGTAACTTGTTTAATAAATCGGAAATGGGACTTTTTTTAAACGGGGATTCGGGTATAAATCCCGGCCAATTTTAGCTTGTTTTTTTCCGTCGAGAACGACCAAATCACCTGTGAAGCCACACGTATCATTTTTACAAAAAGCCGTTCCGACTCCATAGGTATCAACTGGCGTACCAGCTTTTTCGAATTCGGCGATTTTTTCTCGATTAAAACCCGAACTAACCACGATTTTCACATGCGTCGCCCCGACTTGATCAAGAGCGTCTCTGACCGCAAAAACCAGTTCTTTACATACCCCATGTGGATCAAATCCCGAGGTGTCCTTATCATCAAAATACTTATCGATTAACTTCTTTGAGGTATCGAGGCGAACTGCGCCAAGGCGTTTGCCAAAATGCTTAGCAACCCTCACCGCTTCCTTGACACAATCATTATGGTAATCGATTAAAGCGCATACTTTTTCATCAGGATAAGTGGCAAGATACATCTCGCACGCTTTAATTAAATCGCCATTGCAAATTTGTATCAAAGCATGAGGCATCGTCCCGCCGCCTCGACCGTTATACCAATAACCTTGGGCGTCAGTGGAAACAACTTTAATCCCCGCGACATAGGTTGCATAGCCATCACCGATTTGGGTTAGATAATCATCTTGGCGATCGGCCATCGAAAAGATGGCTTTGCCGTTGCTGACTTTGATCACTTCATAGACATTAGTCGCGATTGAAGATCGCCGCGAGAGAATACCATCGATTAAACTCTCCAAGAAACCAAAATCTTCATAACGACCAGTAATGGTCAACACCGCTTCTTCATTGTTGACAAGATCTCCATCATTTAAGGCGTAAATTTCTAAGTCCTCGGGATTATGCGCAAAGGTGTGCACTAAAGCGATTACTTCATCTAAACCGCAAACCATCGCCCCGTCCCGGCGTTGAAACCATTGACAGGTGACCCGATGGCCTGGGCAATTTTCTCGGACAATTCTTTGCGCTTTGAGGAAATAATTCGCAGTAAAGAATCCTTCTCCGACTGAAGGGGGAAATTGAAAAGTCTTATTCGTCAGACGACTAATTTTCCCGCTTTCTTTTAATTTAATTTCATCAAACATGGCGATTACCTCCGATTTGAAAAAAATCACTGCCAAGCGGATAAGAATGATCCAATTCGAGTAAACCTGATTGCTGATCAAGATTTAATTCGCGACTTGAGCAAAGCATTCCATAACTTTTCTCACCCAAAACTTCCGTTTCTTTAATTCGCGTCCCATCAAACATAATCGTTCCGACTTTAGCAACCGGGACCATCATTCCGGCCTTGCAGTTTTTTGCCCCACAGACAATTTTGAGAATTTCACTGCCGATATCCACTGTGGTTAAATGCAGATGATCACTTTCGGGGTGAGGTTCAACGGTGAGAATCTTACCAATACAAAAACCGCTATCTGCTAACAAGGGAAGAGGGGCAAGTTCGGCTTTTTTTAATAGGGAGTTAATCACATTGAGAAGTTTTTCATCGACTAATGGAATGAGTCCATTCGCGCGAATTTTCACAATTTTACTAATCTGAAAAATATTATAACCGACGATTTGCTCACCGTGATAGAGCACATGAATCTCACCGCGAATTTCTTCTCTTTCCGCGGGTAAGTCAACTAAATCAATCAGCAAAACATCACCGAGCAATTGATAGTTATAGAAAACTCCGTATCTCATCTTCGCTCCTGTAAAAACGCTTCAAATTTATCGCGGTTTAAATCGCGCAGCATATAGAGCAATGTCTTCTTCGCCGCTAGATAATCTTCAACATCGATAATCGAAGAGCACGTATGAATATTGCGCGCACATATACAATGCGTTAAGGTTAAAACTCCTGCATGTTTTAAGTGAATCGCTCCCGCATCGGTCCCCCCTGGCGAATCAAAGTATTGATATTTGACTCCCGTCGCCTGCGCCGCTTTTAGTTGATAATCGATTAATTCTGGAAAAGCAATCATGCTCCGGTCGAAGTAACGAAGTAAAATCCCTTCGCCTAATTGACCGAGTTCGGTTTTGGAACCTGTGGAATCACGAGCGGGTGAACAATCTAAGACAATGGCGAAATCTGGTTGAATTTTATGCGTCAATGTCATCGCCCCTCTAACTCCAACTTCTTCTTGAACGGTCGCCCCGACATATAAATCAATCGGAAGTTCTTCATCTTGTAATGCTTCGAGAATATCTAAGCCTAAAACCACACCATAGCGATTATCAAAGGCTTTGCTTAAAATTCTTTTCCCATTATTTAAGACCCGGAGAGAGCCCTCTACTACAATCATCTGCCCGATTTTAACCCCAGTCTTTTTCGCTTCCTCATCGGTCGTAAACCCAAAATCAAAAAGCATTTCTTTGACTTGAACAGGGCGCGTCCGATCCTCTTCTTTCATTAAATGCGGAGGAATCGCATCAATCGAACCATGAAGAAATTGATCTTTGCCAATCTTTAAACGAACTCGTGAAGAAAGAAGAGTCTGCGGATTGACGCCACCAACAGGGTCGCATTTCAACATGCCATTTTTGGTAATTTCAGTCACCATAAAACCCACTTCATCCATGTGGGCTACCACCATGACTTTCAGAGGGTTTTTGGTTTTGGTTTTCTTGCGGCCGACAATTGAACCAAGATGATCTTCAATAATCTCTAATCCTAGTTCCGTATAAGCTCTTCGAAGTTGACCATGGACTGCTTCTTCTTGACCAGCAATCCCATCAATTTGGGTATATTTCTCAAAGAGTTCAAGTTGACGAGGGGTTAGTGACATAAGTCTTACTTCCTTTCTTAGCAATTAAGCGACAAATCGGAATGCCTTCTTCCCGGAAATTACGTTCATATTCGGTCAAGGCATCTTGAGGATCATGTCCATTATAAGTGTAAGTGAAATATTTTATTTTCCAATGATGAGTCCTGAAATTTTCTAAAGAAAAATTAAAAAGTTCAATATTATCCGTTTTCAGGCGCACCTCTCCTTGAAGGGGAAGTAAACGCGCATATTCACCAATCATCTTTTTCGTGGTCAAGCGGCGTTTTTGATGTCGGACTTTGGGCCAGGGATCAGAAAAATTTAGAAAGATATTCTTGATGACACCATCGGGAATCAGATGAATAAAATCATTGATGTCAGCGTGAATAAGGACGGCATTTTTCCGTTTACTTTCCACGATCTTTTTCGCCATAATCGCCGCCGCAGCGAGATTTTTTTCCACCGCAACAAAGAAATATTGAGGAAATTTTTCACTGATGGCGACAACAAAATCTCCCTTACCAGCTCCAATTTCAAGCATCAAGTTATCTTTTTTAAAAAGTTCTTGAAAACGCGGTGATGAAAAATCATCTTTGGTCAAGGCAATCTCTTGATGGGCGAGTAAATATGGATGAGCCCAAGGTTTAAATTTTAAGCGCATCTTTCCTCCCTAATGCAGCGATTGCATGCGCGTAGATCGACATCGAAAGTAAAAAATCAGATAGGTGAATATGTTCATTGGGAGCATGAATTAAATCATTTCTCCCGGGGAAAGCCGAACCAAAAGCAAGCGTGTTTTGAGCAGATTTCGCATAAGTTCCCCCACCAATTGTCAGCGGTTGATGTTGATAATCACCCGTCTCTTTTTGATAAACCTCTAATAAGGTTTGAACAAACGAACTATCTTTTGAAAAAAGCAAAACAGGACTATGACGGTCGTACTTTATATCAAGGGGGTGGACACGGTCTTGAACTTTGCGCATCGCCTTTTCGCAGTCGAGAGTTTCAGGAAAACGGAAATTGACCGCCAGGAAAAACTTTTCCCCATCATAGTTAATTAAACCCACATTAAGTGTGGTTGCACCCAATGCTGAACTAGTCGTGAAAATATCTAATTCTTTTCCAGATAAATCACTCAATAAGCGCCCCGTTTTTTGCAAAGGGTAAATACGATAGAATTCTCCAAGAAAACCGATCAGTTTCGTCCCCGCATTATCCCCGAGTTCTGGAACTGAACCATGTGCGCTCGTCCCATAGAATATCAGTTCACATTCTTCCTGATTAATCGGGGTTAATTGATAACGATATCCCGTTTGACTTAGGGCTTTTTCTAAGTTTGAATCGCCATCAACGATTGCCTTGGCTTCATCGATTACCAGATTGACTGCTTGCCCTGCCTCAATTTTTTTAATCCGATCCCACTTAAATTCCCCGATCAAAGCAAAATTCACAATCCCTTTCTCACCATAAATAAGAGGGAAGTTTCCATCGGGAGTAAAACCGAAATCGACATGTGGTTTCTTAAGTTGATTGAAGTAATAATCTAAACAACGACTTCCATTTTCTTCATTGCCACCAATTACTAGAACCACGCGGTAATTATTGATTAAATCATTATCCTTTAAAACTTTAAGGGCATAGTAGGCTGCCATGGCTGGTCCTTTATCATCGCTAGTTCCGCGTCCATAGATTTTTTCATCCGCCAATACAGCTTCAAAGGGGGGATAATTCCAATTTCCCGTCGCCGGCACCACATCAGCATGGGCAAATATGCCAATGGTTCGCTTGCCCGTTCCAAAACTAATTTCCGTGACATACCCATCGCAGTAATCGACCTCAAACCCATCTTCTTCTGCCATTTCTCCGATAAAGCGCAAGGCCCGATAAACCTCCTCGCCAAAAGGAGCATCAGGACGAACGGAAGCTAAATCAAGCACCGAAGGAATTTTAATCCAAGCGCGTAAATTTTCAATCGCTGACGTATGATATGAGGTGCATAGGGCTTTAAAATCAATGTTCATATACTTTTTTCCAAACTCAATTTTACTATTTTTCGTTACTCATTTCATTAGATGTTTGTGGTTTTTTATGAAAGACATGATAGAGATTTTCCTTCAAGAAAATCACTTGCAGACTCGAGATAATAATCGGAACTAAAAGAGCCATCACCGTCGCTTCAATTAAAGTGTTAGTGAGAAGTATCATCAATAGCATCGGCCAAACTTGCGGGAAGAAGATACCGGCAAATGAAAGGGTCATTACGCCATGAAGCAGGGTAGTTGTTAAAGAAATAACCGCCACAAGAGTGATCGAGGTTTTTTTCGGTCGAGAGCGCTTTAACAGCAAATGAAAAAATAATCCGGCAAGTAAACCAAAAAGCACCCGCGGAACAATGGCGACTAAGGGATTGGAAAAAAATAACGCGTCGTTGCCCGGAGCAGTCAAGGCTTTGAGAAAACTCATCACCCCAAAAGTAAAACCATAAATTCCTCCGCGTTTAATTCCGCCAAGATAAGCGCCAATTAACACCGGAAGTGGAATTAAAGTAAGAGATAAACCCGCATTGATCATAATAAAACCAAATTGCGGAATAAAAGTCATAATCGCAATAATTGCGATCAACATCGCATCGATGGTCAAGGCGTGAATCCGCTTATTTTTCATCGCGATGTCCTCGCTTGTTCCGATTATAAATATGAGCTAATCCTTTTAATTGCAGATGGGGTGCATAAATAACTTCATCTTGAAGTAAATCTTTAATATAAGGAGCATATCCTCCTAATAAAATCCGCTTAGTTGGATATCCGAGTTCTTTTTCAATCAAGCGCACAAGGCCAAGAATTTCGCTCATCGTCCCATATGTCGCCCCTGAATTCATCGCATCGACCGTGTTTTTCCCAATTACTTTGACTGGAGTTTGCAAAGAAATCGCTGGCAATTGTGCGGTATTTTTAACTAAAGCATCAACTGCAACTCTTAAACCAGGAGTGAAAACTGCCCCGATAAAATTGCCCTTTTCATCGATTACCGTCACTTTGTTAGCCGTGCCCAAATCGATAATCGTCAAGGGAAAACCAAATTCGGCTCTGGCCCCAACTGCGCTAGCGACTAGATCAGCACCTAGTTCATCAGGCTTATCGATATGAATAGGTAGGCCAGTTTTAATCCCCGGAGATAATTCCATCATTGGAATGGAAAAATAATCAGTAAAAATCGCTTTGATAATTAAAGTTAGAGGGGGAACGACCGATGACAAAATCCCGCCCTCAAATGCGGACGGGTCGATCCCTTCTTCTTTAAAATATCGCTTAAAGAGCGAATAGTATTCACTCTTTTCTTTGAATAAATCAGTATTGGTCGCCCAAGTTTTAATCAAAGTGGAACCTTCGAAGATACCTAAATGAATCGTCGTGTTTCCCAAATCAACTGTTAAAATCATCTTTTATTCCTCGCTACCATCCTTAGCCAATAAGGTATCGTGCATTTGAATTATAAACTGATTTCGCGTAATTAACAATTAACTTACTTGCTTCATCGAAAGGGAAATGCGTTTGCGTTTAAGGTCCACTCCAATCACTTTGACTTTCACCACTTGATTGATGCTCAACACATCAAGGGGATGTTTGATAAAGCGGTTGGCAATTTCCGAAATATGAACTAAACCATCGCAGTGAACCCCGATGTCAACAAAAGCACCAAAGTCCATCAGATTACGGACGGTTCCTTCAAGGATCATTCCCTCTTTTAGATCTTTAATATCCGTGATTGTATGCTGCAGTTGCGCGGTTTTAATTTCTAGTCGCGGATCACGACCAGGCTTTTGGAGTTCTTCGATAATATCCGTTAGAGTTGGTTCCCCGATTTCGAGTTTTTTGGCATATTTTCCGATATCAACCATCGGTAAAATCTGATTGAACTTCTCCGTGCCAATTTCACTAAGCGATAAACCTAAATCAGTAAGAAGTTTTTCCACCAGTGGATAAGATTCAGGGTGAACCGCCGTGTTATCGAGGATGTTCTCCCCCTCAAGCCGGAGGAAGCCCGCACATTGTTCAAAGGCTTTTGGACCGAGTTGTGGAACTTTTAAAAGCTGTTCGCGACTAAGGAAAGGACCATGCGCATGGCGATAGGCGACAATGTTTTTGGCAACCGTATTACTAATGCCGGAAACATAGGTCAGCAACGAGACCGAGGCTTGATTGAGGTTGACTCCGACCGCATTGACCACATCTTCGACGACGACATGGAGACGTTCAGAGAGTTTCTTTTGGTTCATATCGTGTTGATATTGACCAACCCCGATCGCTTTTGGATCAATCTTGACCAGTTCCGCTAATGGGTCAAGGAGGCGCCGCGCGATACTCACCGCACTTCTTTCTTCGGTTTCATAATCTGGAAATTCTTCCGCACCTAACTTCGAAGCCGAATAAACAGAGGCACCGGCTTCGGAAACGATGACATATTTGGTCGGCAAGGAATTTTCATTGAGGAAATGGCGCAAAAATTGTTCCGATTCTCTTGAAGCAGTCCCATTGCCTAGGGCGATATAATCGACCCGATGTTCAGTGATGAGTTCGAGGAGTTTTTTACTTGCACCCGCGATATTTTTATGAGGAACAGTCGGATAGATTACTGCTTTATCGAGCACCGCTCCGTGTTCATTAATCACCGCTAATTTACACCCGGTGCGAAATGCGGGATCAAATCCGAGAATTCTCACCCCGCTCAAAGGGGGCTCTAATAGCAACTGACGTAAATTGGCTTGGAAAACCTTCATCGAAACATCTTCCGCACTTTCAAAGAGTTCATTGCGGATTTCCGTGGTCAACGAAGGGAAGATTAAGCGTTTATAACTATCGGCAATCGCCTTCTTTAATTCCTCGTGGAAACGCCCTTGGGTTTGCAGCACACCGCGTTCGATATAACTCAGGGCATCGTCATCGTTGATGATGAGATTGACCTTTAAGACCTTTTGTTTTTCACCCCGGTTAATCGCTAAGATTCGGTGCGGTCGAATCGAGGCGACTGCTTCTTGATAATCGTAATACATCTGATAGACTTCATTTTCATCATCGCCAGCTTGAGCAGTGATGATTTTTCCAAAATGCTTGATGATTAAACGAATTTGTTTTCGATATGAGGCTTCGTCAGCAATCTCTTCCGCGATGATGTCCAGGGCACCTAAAATCGCAAGATTAACATCGGTAATTTGATGCTCTTCATTTAAAAATTCAGAGGCGATTTCTTCAAGAGGGCGTTCGTCGGCTTGGGCTTTAATGATTTCCGCTAAAGGAGCGAGCCCAGCTTTAATTGCCTTGGTCCCCCGAGTCTCGCGTTTGGGTTTATAGGGACGATAAATATCCTCTAGTTCCGCTAGAGTCGTAGCATTTTGCAACGCCATTTCGATTTCTGGAGTCATTTTTTCTAACTCCGTAATCGTCTTAGTGATGGTGGCTAAGCGCTCGTTAAAGTTCAGTAAATATTTGTAACGTATATCAAAAGTCCGCAAAACCTCATCATCAAGTGAGCCAGTCATTTCCTTGCGATACCGCGCGATAAAAGGAATCGTATTCCCTTCTTGCAGCAAATTGATTACCGTTGTGACTTGTTGAGTCGTAATTTCCAATTCCGTACTCAGGGTTTGAATAATATCCATAATTTCCTACCGGGCAACGACATTGACAATCCGATGGGGAACGACGATGACTTTGACAATCGTCAAACCTTGGAGATGGCGTTGCACTCCCTCCTGTTGCAAAGCGAGTTCTTGTAATTCTTCCTTGCTGATATTAGCAGGAACTTCGATTGTCGCTCGTAATTTACCATTGACTTGGACGGCGATATTCTCAGTTGATTGCACGAGCATTTTCTCCTCGTAAGTCGGCCAGGGCGCATAGGTGATCAATTCCTGATGACCGAGTTTTTGATAGAGTTCTTCCGCTAAATGAGGAGCAATACAACTGAGCATTTGCACAAAGCCAACCATGTATGGTTGGTAAATACTATTTGCCTTATAGCAATCGTTGATGAAAATCATCATCTGACTAATTGCGGTATTAAAGCGCAGGTTTTCAAAATCTTCCGTAACTTTTTTCACCAGATAATGATAAGAATAATCAAGTTCTTGCGAGTTTTTATCGCTTAATTTCTTCGCTAAATCATCATCCATGACTAGTCTGGCCACGCGATCGAGCCAGCGCTTTGCCCCATCTAATCCCGAATTCGACCAAGGGAGTGAAGCTTCTAGTGGTCCCATAAACATCTCATAAACTCGCAAAGTATCCGCTCCATAACCTGCAATTACTTCGTCAGTAGTGACCACATTTCCGCGCGATTTCGACATCTTCTCACCATTGCTGCCCAAGATCATCCCTTGGTGGAATAGTTGGGCAAAAGGCTCTTGGCAAAAGACCACGCCTTGATCATAGAGAAACTTATGCCAAAACCGCGCATAGAGTAAATGGAGCACCGCATGTTCGGCACCGCCAACATAAAGATCGACTGGAAGCCAATGCCTAATCAGTTTGGGATCAGCGATTTGTTCATGATTATCGGGGTCGAGATAGCGAATATAATACCAACAAGAACCAGCCCACTGGGGCATCGTATTCGTCTCCCGAATCGCTTTTCGTCCCGCAGTTTCAAAATACAACCAATCCTGCGCATGAACTAAAGGTGACTCGCCCGTTCCCGAGGGTTTGAACTCATCTAAATCCGGCAAGAGCAAAGGTAATTCCTCTTCGGGAAGGGCAAAGATTTCCCCCGTATCAAGATAGGTTGCCGCTGGAATCGGCTCCCCCCAATAACGTTGCCGGGAAAATAGCCAATCGCGAAGTTTATAATTGACGGCCTTTCTGCCAGCGTTTTTCTTTAAAAGTTCCCTTAAAATAACTTCCTTGGCTCCAGCGATATCTAAGCCATTAGCTGGACCAGAATTAATGTGAGATGCATCTTCGACCATGGCCTGCGTAGAAATATCCCCTTCGAGAACTTGAATAATCGGTAATTTATATTTCTTGGCAAATTCATAATCGCGTTCATCATGAGCGGGAACCGCCATCACCGCACCCGTACCATAACTTACTAAAACATAGTCGGCAATATAGATCGGGACTTCCTGGCCATTAATTGGATTAAGCGCGTAAGCGCCGGTAAAACATCCTGTTTTATCTTTATTGAATTCGGTGCGGTCGAGATCGCTTTTTTTACTGGCTTCTTCAATGTAATCTAGGACGGCTTGTTTTCGCTTAGGGGTGACAATTTCTAAAACGAGGGGATGCTCGGGCGCTAAGGAACAATAGGTGCACCCATAAAGGGTATCCAGCCGCGTCGTGAATACTTCAAAGGACAATTCGGGATGATTGACAATTGCAAAGTTGATGATCGCCCCTTCTGATTTGCCAATCCAGTTTCGTTGCATCTCCAAAGTCGAAGTGGGCCAGTTTAAATTATCTAAATCCGCCAATAACCTTTCCGCATAGGCAGTAATTTTTAACACCCATTGCCGCATTGGTTTACGAATCACGGGAAAGCCCCCCACTTCCGAGCGTCCATCGATAACTTCTTCATTTGCTAAGACAGTGCCAAGTTCAGGACAGAAGTTTACCGGTTTTTCATCGACATAGGCTAGATCGTTTTCGAACATTTTCGTAAAAATCCACTGCGTCCAATGATAATAGGAGGGATCGGTAGTATCGATTTCTTTATCCCAGTCATAACTAAACCCGAGGCGTTGTAATTGACCGCGGAAATTGTCGATATTTTCCTTCGTAAATTCCCCGGGATGGCGGTTGGTCTTTAAAGCGAATTGCTCCGCGGGTAACCCAAAAGCATCCCAGCCAATTGGATGGAGGACATTAAACCCTTGCATCCGCTTCATCCGCGCTAGGACATCGGAGGCGGTGTAGCCTTTAGGATGTCCCACATGTAAACCTTGTCCTGAAGGATAGGGAAACATATCCAAAATGTAGTATTTAGGTTTGCTAAAATCATATAAATCCGTGTAATAGGTTTTCGTTTCTAACCAGATTTTTTGCCATTTGGGCTCAATCGTTTTGTAATCATATCCCATAAGCAGACCTCCAAATAAAAAAGTGATACTTAAGGGCGACATAGCCGCGGTACCACCTTAATTTATCAATCAAAATTGACACTCGTTCTCCGCTTAATGCGCGGTCACAGAATTCTGTTTTCGCTGAGACCGAAGGTCGCTCTTCTACCCTTGCACCATCTAGTAGTCGCTGCTTAGAGAGATATTCTTCATTAATGCGAGAATTCTATTTAATTATAGCATAATCATCAAGCGATTGTCTTCAAGGTTTTGGGGGCCTAGTAGTGAATAATCACGTGGTAATGCAAAAGGCTGACGACGATCGCCACCTGCGCTAAAAGATAAGTCAACATAATGAAGAAATGCGAACGCGATGCCGGTTTTAAGAAAGTCGTAATGCCAATATAAGCATCGCTGCTAATAAAGAGGAGACAGCCGATAATCAATAGGAGCGCAAAACGATCAAAGCGCACAGTCGCTCCATAAATGGCAATCGCTAGTTCTAAAGTTAAAAGGAACGAGTAGATAATCATCACCGGTTTCAATGAACCCGCTTTATCTTTAAAAATCAAATCGATTAAAAAGACATTGGCAATCACCAAACCTAAGGGAATAAAGACTAAATAGGGCCACGAAGGAAGTTGATTCCACCCGATGCGACTAAGAAGCAGATACATATAAGTAAGATGCGAGAGGCCGAAGGAGATAATTCCCGCTAAAAAGACGGTTTTATTATTTTTATAAAGGAGAAAAATATCGCCTAAATATGCTAGAAGTAACGCCAAAAACAGCCAGCTGGCAAACCGATCAACCATCAGCACATAAAAACCTAACGCCGGCATCAAGGTCAGCTTGGTGATTGAACGGGCTTGCTCATGTTCGCGAAAACAAAAAACAAGGTGCACGATCATGCAGATAACAAAAGGAATTAAGGCGACAAGCATTTTGGCATCAAAAAGCATATTTTTTAACCCCTTAAGGCTAATTGATAAACTTCCAAATATTTTTTTGCGGACTTTCTCCAAGTGTTATTAGTTTTTAAGGCATTGCGAATTAAACGTCGGAAAAGCTCGCGGTCATGATAGATTTCATAGGCAAATTCTAAGGTGCGAATCATCCACTCTGAACTAAATGCGTCAAATCCAAAGCCATTGGCCTGATCGAGATTTTCCCCGTTGTAAATGATGACCGAGTCACAAAGTCCCCCCGTTTGCCGCACGATGGGCAGCGTTCCGTAACGTTGAGCGAGCATTTGCCCAATACCGCATGGTTCAAAAAGCGAAGGCATGACAAAGAAATCACAACCCGCATAAATCTTATGGGCTAACTCATCGCTATAGCCGATATAAATTCCCATTTGCTTGGGGTAGCGGTCGCGGAGACTTTGCAGAGCTTGCTCATAGATTGGTTCACCACTTCCAAGCACAACCACGTAAGCTCCCCGCTTGAGCAGGTTTTCAAATCCGGCAATCGCTAACTCTAAACCTTTTTGCCACGTCAAACGACTGACTAAGCCAAACATCGGGGGTTTGACATCTTTTTTTAAGTGTAAGCGCAAAAGCAAGTCTTTTTTGCAGGCTTTTTTCCCAGTGATAAAGTTGCGAATCGTGAAATTACGGGCGATATGAGGATCGGTTTCGGGATTGAATTCACCGTAATCAACCCCATTTAAAATCCCGATGAAATCGCCTTTTCGATATTGGATAATCGCATCTAACCCCTTTGATCCTTCGGGAGTTAAGAGTTCTTTGGCATGGGTTGGGGAAACGGTGGTGATTTTATCCGCGTAGATAATCGCCGCCTTTAAACTAGAAGCGGCATAATCAAAGCGCACCGTGCCATCGAGAAAAAGCCGATAGTCGATCTCGAATAGATCAGGAAGTAATCCTGGTTCAAACATCCCTTGGAAAGCGGGGTTATGAATCGTGAGGACAAACTTCGTCTTACTAAACAAGCGATTGCCCTTTTCATTTTCTTTAATCAGCACGGGTAACATTCCTGGTTGCCAGTCGTGAAGATGAATGATATCAAAAGGCTTCTTGAGATATTTTAGCAAGGACAGGACCGCGCGCGAGAAAAAAGCAAAGCGCTCGGTATCATCACTATGTCCATAGACGCCATCGCGGTTGAAATAATAATCATTACCGATGAAATAAAAAGTAATCCCATCGACAAAAGTTTGATAGATGACCGCTTCTTGGTTACGCCAACTCAAGGTGATATTAAGACGAACCATTTCCCTTAATGGATAGTTATGCTTTTCTTTAATCAACTTATAAAGTGGTAAGACAATGCTCACTTCATGGGAGAGGAGCACCTCTTCTTTACTAAGCGCATAGACCACATCAGCTAAGCCCCCCGTTTTCACAAAAGGATTTGACTCGCTGGTCACCATCAAAATCCGCATTAAATTTTATCTCCTTGCTTGATATAAAGGGGTTTGCCTTTTTCGCCTTTTAAACTTTTGGCGTGGCGAACCAGGCATGATTTATCGATGATCATCTGATCGATTTCAATCCCTTCACCGATTTCTGATCCCGAGAGGATAATCGAATTGTTCACCTTGGTGTTTTTGCCAATTTTCACATTCCGGGCCAGAATTGAATTGCGCACCGTGCCTTGGATATCAGCTCCATTAGCCACAAAACTATTGCGCACATCCGCCGAAGCTAAGTAACGAGCTGGAGGCGTATCATGGGTTACGGTATAAATCGGCCAATCCGGTTTAAAGAGTTGGGCTCTAACCGAGTAATTGAGCAATTCCATCGAATATTCAATGTAGTGCTCTAATGAATCAAAGCAGCGGACATAACCAGTAAAAGCAAAGGTATGTACCCGTTCTGTTCTCCCGACCGTGTAAGAGATGATATCGCGCAGGCCAAAGAACGAGGAAATCTTGGCCGCCTTTTCCATTAATTCTTCGAATTTCGCCCAAGAGATCACATAGGATTCTAAGGAGATATTCGCCTTGTTATTCGCGCCCTTGTTCGGGGTGATTTCCTTGACTAATCCTTCTTCATCCAAGGTGATGACATCGGAGCCGATGAAGTGATTTTTGGCATTCGTCGCGGGATGATAGACCAAAGTAATCTCAGCTTTGGCAGCGATATGAGCCGCCAAGACTTCGCGATAATCGATTGCCATAATAAAATGAGCCGGAGCCACCACCACATAATCAGCGCTTGAGCGTTGCATTACCCAATCATTTTCGCGAATATTGGCTAAGTCGTTATTGTAGCGCTTATTGCCAATCGCCGCTTCGTTATACATGATGATTTCAAAACCGGTTTTGGTATTGGTGTTCCACGTATTATTCGATCCGAG
Source organism: Bacilli bacterium (assembly GCA_050952725.1). Taxonomy (GTDB): domain Bacteria; phylum Bacillota_I; class Bacilli_A; order RFN20; family CAG-826; genus JAQWCH01. The sequence goes on along the minus strand of JBMNLN010000001.1, from coordinate 915,322 downwards.
GTGTTTTAAAATCGAACGAGGTTTGCTCTCGATTAAAATCCCCACCTCATCGATGCGGGAATTAGTAAAATTCGATAAAGTAAAGTCCATAAAAGCGTAACGCCCTAAGAAAGATGTGGATGCTAATGGTCGATGTTGGGTTAGAGCTCCAAGTGCGGGAGACCGATGAAGGTTAAGAAACCCTAAGACTTTGCGATGTTCCATGTTTACTTAATCTCCTTTCCCGGAACGAGGAGGATATTTTCTCTCGTGCCGATATAGTTGTTGCCGGTGTGGAGTAACGCCCCGCTATCGACGATGGCAAATTCGATCGTCACCGCTTCGGGGATGACCACATCGGGCATAATCACCGAATCGCGCACCACCGCATCTTCACCGACGAAGACTTCATTGGAGATGATCGAACGTTCGACTTCACCGAGGACAATCGCCCCTTGATTGATAATCGAATCAGTCACTTTCGCATTTTTTCCAATATATTGCGGGACTGATTTGGTATCTTCGGTGTAAATGGTTAAACCGGGGATGTCACAAGCGATTTCACATTCCTTGGGGTTGAGTAAGTCCATATTGGCTTCCCAAAGCGAGGTAACCGTGCCCACATCTTTCCAGTACCCGTTAAAAGTATAGGCGTGAATTCGGTTTTTTTGCTTGAGCATCGTCGGGATAATATCGCGGCCAAAGTCATGACGCGAATCTTCTTTTTGCGCGTCTTTGACTAATTCGGCCCGTAAAACTTCGTAATCGAAGATATAAATCCCCATCGAGGCTAAAGTCGAAGGGGGAACTTTTGGTTTTTCGACAAAGGCGGTGACCATTCCTTGGGCATCCGTGGCCAAAATTCCAAAGCGACTAGCTTCCTCATAGGAAACATCGATGACGGCAATGGTTAAATCAGCCTTGGCTTGAATGTGGCTATTCAACATCTTGCGATAATCCATCTTGTAGATGTGGTCGCCGGAGAGAATTAAGACATATTTGGGTTTTAAGCCATCGAGGAAATTGAGATTTTGATAGATGGCATCGGCTGTGCCAATATACCAATTCGAACCTTCTTCGGTTTGGCGTGGGGTCAGGGTTGCCGCTAGCGAGCGCACCCCATTCAACCCCCATTTGTCCCCGTTACCGATATAGGAGTTGAGAAAGGTCGATTCGTATTGAGTCATCACTCCGACGATATTGATATCGGAGTTAGCGATGTTGGACATCGGGAAATCGATAATCCGATACTTGCCGCCAAAAGGAACGCCGGGTTTAGCGCTTCTTTTGGTCAAGTCTTTAAGCCGCGTGCCTTTACCACCCGCGAGCAACATCGCAACAATTTCTTTTTCTGGTGCCATAAGTACCTCCTTGAATTTGATTTTTTCATGATAATTTCCGAGATTTCTCTGGAAAAAAAGACCACAAATGTGGTCATTTTTTTATAATTCAGCGGTGATTTTATCCGCTTCGGCATAGAGGCGAACGTGGGAAGCGTTCTTGCCCCGTAAGACGACGAGGGTTTCGTCGACGAGATTTGAGATATCCGCCACCTTATCGGAAGGAGCCGAGACAATCGCTTGTAACCCGAATTTTCTCAGCAAGCGAATCGATTCGCGAATCCGCCCCGAGTCCATCTTCGAGAACGCTTCATCGAAGATAATCAGGCGAATGGTATTCGATAATTCACCGGTATCATTGACATTATAGAGTTGCGCAAACGATGCTAGAACCGAGATGTAGAACGGGGTTTGCGTTTCCCCACCCGATTTCTTTTTAATCATCTTCGAGAGCCGTTGTTCGTTACCCGCTTTATCTTTGACGACTAAGTCGAAGTCCAAGTAATTGCGATAATCGGTGAACTTCTCGACATTGGCTAGAATCGTCGCATTGTTTTCGCGATCGCCAGCCAGGGCGATTTGAGCAAATAGATCCTTTAAGACTTGATCGTACTTTTCTAAAAACGCGGAATCGTCTTGATCGATTTCCAAGAGTAAATCATCGGTGATCATATCATAGTAGGCCCGATAGGTCGACGAGGGACGAACCGTAAATTGATAGGAGTCATTGCCAAAAGTCGAGGCACTCAGCGCATGATTGAGTTCATCAATTTGATCTTCCACCGTTTCAATCGCGGAGCGAATCTTAGCGATGAAGTCATTTTTAAATTGGGTGACCGCCTTCTCATAGGCATCGTGAATCTTGCCTTCATAGGCTGGCAGTTGGACTTCGCGAATATCATTTAATTCATTTTGATAAATCGCATTATCGCGTAAATCGGTCTCATAAGTTAGACGATAATCGCGCACATAATCTTTTCGCAACTTCGTCAACTGCGTGAATAAGTTATTGTAAAGATATTGCGCGTGGGTAAAAGCCACGTTGTATTCGGCGATGATCTCCAGCGGCGTCTTCCCTTCATGAAGCATTTTTTCAAACAGGGGTTCGGCCGTCTCATTGACGAGGAAGACATCGTAGTCTTCATGTAAACTCTTGAGTTTCTCATCGCAAGCTTTTTCCGCTTCGGGGATCCGTTCTTCTTTTAAAGTTTGAATCGAAGTGTTCAGCCGGCCTTTTTCTTCAAAGAACGAAGCTCTTTCTCCTTCTAAATCCTTTAAATCCTCATCGATTGCCTCGATGCGTTTTTGCAAAGATTCAAGTTGGGTCAAATCGTGCTTGGAGAGTTCTTCTTTTAAGTAAGCCACCGTTTTTTCTAAGCCCGGTAGGGTTTGCAGTTTGCCAAGGGTATTGACAATACTGTTAATCTCGTTGGTATTGATAATCTCCAATTGGCTAGCATCGGTAACTTTGCTATGGAGAACACGCAAGGACGCGAGCAGGCTTTGACTAAGGGCGATTTCGGCTTGTTTGGCGGCGATTTGTTCGCTGCCCACGCTGCGCCCGATCACATGTTCGCGATAAAGCCGGGGATTGATTTTGCCAAACCCGAAGTTGCGATAGAGGTCGCCCTCGGCGGTAATCCCATGACCGGAGTTACGAGCCTCATTGAGATTTTGGCATTTGCGCAAGCGCCCGATTAAGAAGTTGGCATAGGCGCGCGCCCCGAGATGATCGGTGACAATCTCCTCGGCCAGCGAACCTGGCTCGGCGATGAAGTTCCGTTCGATGATGCGGTCTTGATCGACTAAATTTAAGCCATAGTACTCATGTTTATCCAGCAGGTCGCGAAGAATTCCATAAGTTTCCATATAATAGACAGGATCGACAAAGAAATGGAATTTTTGATTATAGAGATAACCCTCAATCGCATTGACCCATTTCGGAGTTTTAATATCGCATAAGTCAGCGAAGATCATCACCGAAACTTCGGTTCCATGCCGACGGGTTAATTCATCTTGTAGGCTGCGGCGAATCGCCGAGAGTTTCCATTCATAGGATTTGCCCCCCGCATGCATATCGACTTCTTGTTGTTTAAGCACGGCTAGGAGTTGTTCGCGTTTGGTAATCCCCTTGCCTAAGGAGAGGGAAAGGGCGGCGAGATGTTGTTGAAAAAGGGAAAGGGCATCACGCCAGGCTAAAAGCTCATCCGCGAGCAGATTCTCTAAGGTCTCGAGATATTGATCGCGGAGTTTCATCGAAAGATTTAAAACCTTGAAGGCGCTTTCTTGTAGGAGGCGAAAATCCTCGCGCTGGTCAGCGTCTAAATGTTCGGTCTTAAAATCACCTAATGTATCAATCACGCTTTGAGCGACGGCGATGAAGTTCGCCAAATAGCCGTTTAAGTTTTGCTTGATTAGGGTTTTCGCTTGTAAAAGTTCGGCGATTTTTTGTTCGGCCTCCGCTTTTTGTTCCGTCAATTCATCGGTTAAGCGATAAGTATCAGAATTCGCTTTATCTTGAATATAACGAGTTTTCTTCCGATTTAAATCGGCGATTAACTTTTCGGTTTCCGCTAAGTCGACATCAATGTTAATCAAGCGACTCTTGGCTAAACGAATTTGCTCATAATAGGAATCGAGTCGCTGTTTATCGTTGTGATAGCCAGCCTTTTCCACCTGATAAGCGGCGACTTGCATCTGCTCTTGTTGCCGTTGAAACAAAGTGAAGGTCTCACTGATTTCTTGCAGGCGCTCGAGGCGAGCTTTCATGATTAAGGCTTCGTTTTCCAGACGTTTATATTGGAGGATATTCTCCTGCATCGGAATGATATCGACGTTGGTCTGCGGATCGCAGACATATTCGGTAATAAAGGTGGTGATATCGGTAATCGGGGTAAAGGAGACCGATTTTTTCAACAGGGAGAAATACTTATCCTTTAAGCCGCCGAAACGGCGTTTAATAAAGTCTTGATACTGGCGATTAGAATCAAAGAAAGTGAATTGGCCGGGATAATGCTCGCCCAAGTAAGCTGCTAAAGTCTTGTAATCCATCGGGACATTATCGAGGATGAATTCATTTTCGGGAATCCGCTGATCGAGATTAAAAAAGCGATGATCGACCCCGCCATCCTCATAGACATCAAAAACCGCTCCGACCGTAAAGGATTGCGCGGTTTTATCGTCGAAGAATTCTAAGGCTAAATAGGAAGTAAAGCGCCCATTGCGCAGATAATGAAAGCCGCCTTCGATATTATCGCCGAGTTCTCCCCGGAGATAACCTTTTAAAGTCCGATTGGATTTATCCATCGCCGCTTTATTGAAAAAGCGACCGCTGGTATCGCCTAAGAGAATCACCTGTAAAGCATCGATTAATGTCGATTTTCCTGAGGCATTTAATCCGGTTAAAAAGACGATTTGTTCAAAGTTGATTAACTCATTCCAAAAATAGTGCCAATTGATCACTTTCGCGCGTTTTAAGAGTTTCATGCTGCACTTCCTCCTTCGCGAGCGGCGAGTTCATCAAGAGCGCTGGACATCGCGGCGATCTTATCATTATCAATCGCGTAGATAATTGCCGGGGTGATATAAAAAGCCACATTGCCCTCATCGAAAGAACCGCTGACGCGGGCGATGATATTAAAGCGATTTAATTCCCGTAAAGCCCGACCGATTAAGCGCCCTGAAAGCCTTCTTCCAGGCAGGGTAATTCCCCGGTCAAGCATCACTTTAACCACCGTGGGGGTAGTCACATAAATCGACTCGCCCGTTTGGCTGCTTTCGCTTTTCTCGCTCTCATAAATCAAACGTAGGACAAAAGCGATTAACGAGGTCTCGCGGTCGAGACGGTACCGATTTTGCTCATAGGTATTGTAGATGGCAAAGACCCCATTGATTAAATCGCGCTCCATTTCCCAGCCAGCATAGGCTAAATAACTATTGACCAAATCATAGTAACGTTCTAAAAAGCGAAATTGGGGGTTGATCTTCATCGTCTTTTCGCGCCGGTCAAACAAGTCGCGGACGATAAAAGAGCTCGAGAGTAAACTATTAACTACCGCAGCAAATTGGTCTTGTTCACTTCGGGGTAAGGCAGCAAATTCTTCTTCAAACATAATTAAACTTCCAATTCCTTTCGTTTAAAAGTAAAGCGCGGGAGAGAATAGCCTTGGGAAAGCACATTGCCCTCCTCCATATCAATTGTATAAAAACAATGTTCATCATTGGTTTTAAGCGAAGCCAGAATCAAGAGGATAAACGCGTCAAAATCCGGCAAGGGAATCTCTTCAATCTTCATCTCGGAAGCATCGCCAAAGGCGGTTTCCATAAAACTATAAACCCGCTCATCGGTGAAAATATTGCGCGTCTCATCGAGAAATCCGCGCATTAACATCTCCGAGACATCACCGAAGTCGATAATTGCCAAAGGTTCGCTCTCTTGGCGGTAACGGCGCACGATCGGCAAGGTAATCGAATCACTATCGACCATTCCTTGTTGATTTAAGATCACCGCCTCTTGCATCTGGCGCAAAATCGGAATAATCCCTGAACCAGTTAAAACTCCTTCCGCGTAGTAGCGGAAAATATTATCCAGATGTCCTTTAATCGTCTTATCCTGGGCGTTTAAATATAAAATTTTACTCGCCGAGGCTTTGGTATATTCGCGATGTTTGTCATCGATTTGATTGATCATCTCATTGAGAGTCTCATACATATCGCAGATGTAGTTGATCTTTTCGATTAAGTCGCGTTCGACTTCAAGCGCATCTTTTTTCCGCGTGTAAATCATCGCTTGGTTAACGAGTAAAGCGCGGATTTCTTCATCGCGGAGCCAGCGTTGCAAAATCGTGATAATCGGCCGTTTAAATTTGGCGACCGAGTCAAAAGTTTTCAATGGATGGTAATAACGATCTGAGACATGCTCTTTGTAATTATCAAAATAATCCCGGAGAATCGAGTTGGTGGAGAAGACCCGCCCTAAGCGATTTTGGAAGATGCGAATCGAATGTCCCAAAGTCACCAGTTCCGTCCGCAGTTCCCGTGTATTCTCGTAAGCGCGCATCAGCGTCGCATACATGAATTCATCTGGATCATCATCTTCGAGGCGCAACTCGCTATATGTCGCGTGGACTAAGGAGACATAAGTCCCCTCGCGTTTGGAGATGATTTCATCGAGCAATTGCAAAAAGGAGATCGCATAGGAAGGGAGCGCGATATATTCTTCAAAGTCATTGGGATCAATTTGTATATCGATCCAGCCGGTTTCTTCTAAGCGGCGGATAATAGCCGAAGTTTTATAAGTTAAGGTCTGGCTGGAGACTTGGCTCATTTCTTCTTCATCTTCGACTTCGCCATCAGCGGCTAAATCAAACAGGAGAATCTCATTGGTGGCTTTATCTTTTAAGGTGCGCAGATAATCGCTTTTCTTAATCGTCAACTCATCGGTCGCCAGCGCTTGATAAAGGACGAGGAGGGCATCGGCGTAAATCGCGCGATTGGGGGAGGCTAAAACGGAAAAAAAGTTTTCGGGTATAATCGTAAACAGACTCATTTTTTTTCCTCCTCCAACAAACACTGTTATTTTACCATATAAACAGGCTGTTCTTAAAGGGGTAAAAGCCTAAAAATCGTGCATTCTCCCCACCTTATTGCTATACTTGAAACATGAAAGTTTTCGCTTCTGCCAAAAAGACAATTACTAGCTATACGATTGCCGGACTGGTGATGGCGACGATTTTTTATTTGATGTTTGGCTCCTATAAGTGGCCGCCCACCGGTCGCGATATTTTAATTGTCAGCATTCCGCTAGTTATCGCCCTGATTACGATGATTCTCGGCATCAAAATGAACTGGTATGAAATTGGCAAGAAAGCCTTAACTCATCACAAGGGCAACAAAGTCCTCGTCTATTATTACAGCGAAATTCTCTATATTGATCATGAGTATAGCCAAAAGCATAAAATCCTCCTCTTCTACACCAGTAAAGGTCATGAGCGCTATTTACCGATGGATGCGGAGATGGAGATCTATAAAGCAGTAACTACCAAGTGCCAGCATCTAATCTCCAAAGAAGAATATCAAATCCGCTTCCCCAAAGTGAAACTCTAAGCTAACTCTTGCTCTTAAACTTTGATTGTGATAATATCAAAAAGCATTAAACATCGAGGAGGTGGCAAGATGGCAAGAGTTTGTCCGATGACCGGAAAACGTCGTATCAGCGGCAATAATCGCTCTCACTCTCTACGGGCAACCCGGCGGAGTTGGAATGTGAATTTACAGCCGTTTAAGATCAATGTTGACGGGCAAGTGCGCACCGTCCGCATGTCTGCACGTGCTTATCGCACTTTGAATAAAACCAAGCGATAATCAGGCGTTTTTCCAAACGAGATCATCACTAAAAAAAGTCTGCTCTCTCTCTGAAGAAAGCAGTTTTTTTTATCTTGAGACAATTGGAGAAGTTATTTGCGACGAATGATCCACTGATAGAGGAACAGGGCCAAGCCGGCAATGAGGGCCAGCACGCCAGAAATAGCAAGTAAAATCCAAATAGCAGCGCGATTTTCACTCAGGGGTAAAGTGACGTTCATCCCATAAATTCCCGAGATGATCGAAGGAACGGATAAGACAATTGAAACGATGGCAAAAGTCTTCATCACGATGTTTAAATTGTTAGAGATAACCGAAGCAAACGCATCCATTGTGCCCGAGAGGACATCGCGATAGACCGTGGCCATGTCGCGGGCTTGATTTAATTCAATCTCCACGTCTTCAATCAGATCGATTTCCACCTCTTTTTTATAACTAGGCAAGCGCTTTAACTGCATTAAGGTGGCGATATCAGCGTTAATCGAGGTGGAAAAATAGACCATGGTCGTCGAAAAATCGAGCAGTTCATACAACTCCTTATTTTTATATGATGAACGCAAACGAATGGAAATCGCGCGGGTTTTGGCTTCGATTTTTTTCAGATAATTAATATATAAGGCGGCGAGGTGATTGAAGACCATTAAAGTAAAACGCGTGTGACTAGCAGGATTAAACTTGCGGTTTTTGGCGAGGTTCATCGGCGCAATCTGCTTATCCGCTACCGTAATCGTCACTAGATAATCATCGTTATAGGCGATAGAAATTGGAATCGTCTCATATTTAGCCCCGGGATGATCGACGACAATTGGAGCATCGAGGACGATGAGTAAATCATCCCCTTCGGATTCAATGTGGGAACTCTCCTCGCTATCGAGGGTGGTTAAGAGCAGTTCTTGATTGATGTTAGTCGCCTTCGACAGGGCGATTAAGTCCTCATAGGAAGGAGCGATCACATCGATCCAAACTCCTGGAGTAAGATTTTCCAACAAAGAAATATCGCCGCTTTCGGCGACTGAATTTCCCTCGACTTGACGATAGATTGTAATCATCGATGTTCCCCCTCCTAGTTAGCGAAATTAAATCACGGTGACGATGAAGAAATAGAGCAAAAAGGCGAGATTGAGAATGATTAAGGCCCATTCGGTATAGGCTAGGACAAAACGCTTGGGTCGCAGGATTTGGATCGTCCCATCTTGGAGTTCGCGCTTATCCATAATCGGCCACTTGCTCAGGCGCGGATTAAAGGCCAATAACAAGGTAAGAATTCCCGGAATTAAGGCGAGAAAACCTAAAATCTGGGGATAGGGACCAAAGGGGGATTTTAATAGATAAAGACAAAGTCCGACCGCTTCGCCAATGGTCGAGGCAAAAAGAATCGCCACCGCCAGAATATGCAAGCGATAGTTATTCATGTTGATGATAAACAAGGAGGACATAACTAAGCCGGAAATCGTCATCATCACGTAGATGATGATTGAATAATAGAAATTAGCAGCACTGGCTGGTAAAACGACAAAAGGAAAGAGGATAAAACTGCCAAAAGTGAGAAAGATTAAACCGTAATGAAGTGGACGAAAGTTTTTGTCTGCCCCTTGCGAGAGTTCAAAGGGCAGGGAATTCCAAAAGTTAAAGGGCAGGGATTGCTGTCTGCGGAAACTTTCATAACTGGCAAAGAGGTCGATCATCAAAAAGAGAAAGACAGCGATAAATAATCCAGTTGAGGTGGCGTTATTGATCATCTTTTTAATTTCTCCACGCGCTTGTTAAAGTCTTGTTGTCCAAATAAATATGAGCCAGCGACGAGGAGATCGGCCCCAGCTTCTATGGCTTTCGCCCCTGTCAATTCATTAATTCCCCCATCGACTTCAATGAGAAAATTGAGATGTTGTGCGGTGCGAATTTTTACCAGTTCTTCAATTTTCATTAAAGTTGCCGGGAGAAAACTTTGACCGCCAAACCCGGGTTCGACACTCATCACCAACACTAAATCGAGATCGGCGAGATATGGTTCAAGCGCGCTAATCGGAGTCGCGGGTCTTAGCGACAAGCCCACCTGCGCGCCATGTTTTCTAATCAGGGCCACTAACGCTAAAAAACCCTCAAGATGCGGAATCGTCTCCACATGAAAGGTGATGATATCCGCGCCGGCTTGAATAAAGGCTTCCGCATACCTTTCGGGATGCGTAATCATCAAATGGACATCTAAAATAAGGCCCGTTTGCAGGCTTTTCACCGCTTTTAAAACCGGAATACCAAAGCTGATATTGGGGACAAAATGACCATCCATCACATCAAAATGCAGATAGGAAAGCCCCGCATCTTGCACGCGTTGAATCTCAACGGCTAACTGGGTAAAATCCGCCGCCAGGAGCGAGGGAGCAATCAATACTTTCCGAGCCATAGGGCACCTCCTCAAATTGGTGATGTTCTTTTTATATTATAACTCATTCTTCAGTGGCAAAGCCAAAAAACCGCACGAGAAATGATTGTCTTGGCTTGAGTAAGTCAGGATTTTCCATCAGCGTTTGGATCTCCTTTTGCAAGGCGCGCACCGATTGATAGCGATCGCGGGGATTTTTCTTACAAGCTTTGAGGATAATCTTCTCTAATGCTTTCGGAAAAGTAGGGATGAATTTTCTCGGACTGGGGAAGCGCTCTTTGATATGTTTGACTGCGATAGCGATATTCGTTTCCCCTTCAAACGGGAGATGACCAGTGGCGAGTTCGAATAAGGTAATCCCCATCGCATAGATATCGCTGAGCACCGAAGAGGATTTTCCTTGGGAAACCTCGGGAGCCAGATAGTGAGCCGAACCGATGATATCTTGCGAGGAAGTCATCCGGGGGGAACTGACGATGTGGGCGATGCCAAAATCCCCTAATTTTAAAATACCCGCCGGGGTCATATAAATATTGGCTGGTTTGATATCGCGATGAATCACCCCATTTTCATGCGCGGCGATTACCGCATTACATAATTGATTGATGATGTCGAGAACTTCGACATAAGTAAAACGGGTGCGAATTTCTAAGGAGGTCGCAAGATTAATGCCGTTGATTAATTCATTGACCATATAGGGGTGCCCTTGATCTTTGCCAAGATTTAACACAGCGACAATGTTGGGATGATCGAGGGAAGCCGCCGCCCGTGCTTCGCGTTCAAACCGCATCACATTTTGCGGGTGATGCAGCACTTCATCTTTGATGATTTTGACCGCGACCAAACGGCGCATGATGATATCTTTGGCTTCATAGACTTCCGCCATACCCCCGGCGCCCAAAAAGGCGGTAATCCGATAGCGTTCATCGATGACTTGACCAAGCGGTCTCATAATTCCCGCTCCCACAGGGCGATTGCAATATTATCAAGCCCGCCATTTTTATTCGCATTGGTCACCAGTAAGGCGGCTTTTTCTTCGACGGAATCCGAGGTTAAAAGCACTGCTTCGATCTCTTGATCATTGACCAGATTATAAAGTCCATCCGAGCACAACAGCACATCTTGATCATGATAAGGAAAACGGAATAGATCAAGGCTGACCGAAGGGGCCACCCCTAGGGCGTTAATCAGCACATGGCGGCGGGGATGGGTCTTCTTTTCTTCGGGTTTAATTTGACCCGTTTTGGCTAAATAGGCAACCAGAGTCTGGTCTTCGGTGAGCATTTCTAATTTGCCCTGGTTGAGCCAGTAAGCCCGGGAATCGCCAACATTGACAATGGTTAAATCCCTCGGGCGAATAATCGCCGCCACTAGGGTCGTTCCCATCTGGCGATATTCGGGATTATTCTCCGCTTCGCGATGAATTTCAGCATTGGCGATACGCACGAATTTGCTCAACCACCGCCCTGGAGCATTCTTGCCCCAAAAACGGCTTTTCCTTTTAAAGGCTTGCGCCAGAGTATCAATGGCGATTTTGGCCGCTAAATTCCCTTGGACATGTCCGCCCATCCCATCGGCGACAAGCAAGAGTAAATCGCCACGGGAATTAGTTAAAATCACGGCAAAGTCCTCGTTGGTTTTGCGTTCCAACCCGCGATCAACTTGCGTGTAATAATTACCAATTAACTTCATTTTTCGCCCTCCTCCTGCGCGCGCAGTTGCCCACAGGCAGCATCGATATCGGCCCCGAATTCACGCCGAATCGTCACATTCACTCCCCGTTTTTTTAATCGGTCAAAGAAGGCGGTGACCACTGCTTCGGCCGAGCGCCGAAAGGGAATTTCCGCAACTTCGTTATAGGGGATTAAATTGACATAAGCGAAGGTCGGTTTAATCAATTGGGCCAGCGCATCCGCATCGTGTAAAGAATCATTGACTCCCGCGAGCAGAATATATTCAAAAGTGATGCGCCGACCAGCATTTTTCTCATAATCTAAGATGGCATCAATGAGTTTTTTCAAAGGATAAGCGCGATTAATCGGCATAATTTGATCGCGTAGTTCATCGTTGGCAGCATGCAAGGAAATCGCCAAATTAACCTGCAGACCTTCTCGGCCATAGCGGCGAATCTTTTCGGGAATACCACAGGTGGAAACGGTGATATGCCGAGCGCCGATACTCAAAGCATGGGGATCATTGATCAGCCGAATAAACCGCATCACATTTTCGTAATTATCAAAGGGTTCGCCCGTGCCCATCACCACGACATGAGTGACGCGTGCTGGGGTTTTCTCCCTCGCGAGCAATCGATTGAGCACGAGAACTTGTCCGACCATCTCAGCGGTGGTTAAGTTTCGCTGCTTTTTGAGCAAACCAGAAGCGCAGAATTTACATCCCATATTGCAACCGACTTGGCTGGAAACACAGGCGACATTGCCATAGTTATAACGCATTAACACGCTCTCAATCGCCGCGCCATCCTCGAGGGTTAAAAGCAGCTTCATCGTCCCGTCTTCACTGTTTTGCAAGGTTTTAATCTCGGGAAGAATCAACGCATAATCGGCAAGTAATTTCTCGCGAAAAGCGACCGAAATATCGCTCATTAAATTAAAATCATCCATCTGTTTTTGATAGATCCACTTGAAGAGTTGAATGCTGCGAAACGGCTTTTGACCAAGGTTAGTTAAATGCTCAGTCAAACTAGCGCGATCATAATCATAGAGGTTGATCTTCATGGTCTTCTGCGCTAGTTTCTCTTTCTAAAATCGCCACATAAAGGGCGGTGTTAAAGCGATCAAATGGAAGAAATTGCCGTTCTTTGATCAAGTGCAAATCGCGATGCTGTTTTAAGAATTCCACGATGATTCCATGTCCTTCTTTTTGGGAAACCGTATTGATTAAATAGAGCATTTTTCCCCCCGGAGCGAGAAAATGACGGCATTCTTCCAAAGCTCGGTTTTGTAAAGTTAAATAATGATCTAACTGACTTTGCTCGAAATGAACGAAGAAATCCGGAACCGTGCGGATTAAATCAAACGCAGAATTGCTGGGCATCACGATGACTAAATGATATTCATCGCGAATCTGGGTGATTAATGATTCTGGTCGCGAGACAAAAGCAAAGACATTTTTTAAACCAAAGGCTTCGCTCGTCTTGTTGATATCTAAACGGCGCCGCTCATTGCTGACCGCGACATCCATCTTCAATTTTCCGAGTGAATAAAGGGCGACATCGAGATAAACCGCCTGGGGTCGCTCTTCATAGATTAAGCAATTGCCCAGCAAAGTATAGTCCAGTTCACTCAAGATGTGCGAAATCGCTCCGCGTTGCTGGAAAATCGCTTTTTCTAGGAAAAGCGGATGTCGTTTAACATTAGCCCGAGCGCGATAGATTAAAGTATTATCGGCTGGTCCTTCTATAAAATCTTGATCGAATGCGAGAATTTCGCGCTTTTGCTTGGGCTGCATCGGATTGATCCGGACAATTTGCTGCATGCGGCGGCGATTGGCATGGAGGAGTTTACTCGCCACCTTGGACCCAAGATGTTTTCGCCACATCTTCACCAGCCAAAGCGGGGTATTATACCGCAACCCGAGATATTCGCTGCTATCTTCTTCATATTCGGGTGCAATTAAATCTTTCGGTTCATCGATGCGCTTGAGTAATTCGCGCAGCTCTGCTTCAGGAAATGCACTTTCCTTTTGGGTGAACAACTCTCCCGCCAGCGCCAGCATTTCTGCTTGAGGAAAGTGATGGTAACAAGCCGCATTCGCTAGCAGATGCCACAAGATTGGTTCTAAATCCGCATCAACTGTGATGTCTTCACGGGCTAAAGTATCGATAATCGCTAGATGATGATGCATCTCACACGAGATTAAACCATTGATTTGTTTTTGCTCTTCTTTGGTGAACTGCTGCTGCGCAAAAAAGTTTCGTCCCACACTGGCTAAGGAAAGGTGGGAGCGATAAACCGAACGGCTGATTTCGAGGGCGGCTTCTAAATAGTTCATCATCGCGTACCTTTATTTAATATTACCATTGATAGTGATATGGGGTAAAGAAAAAGGAACTGTGTTTTCATGCAGTTCCTCGTGCAAATTAGGTTTATTACCAATCGCTTTTGTTACTGGAAAAATCGCGGGGATGTCCCGTTAATCTTCATCGAGATTGTGGCCAGCTGCTCTTGCTCTTTCTTCGAAATCGGCAAAAGCGTTGCCGTGATAAACTTCCTCACCGCTTTGGTGTTCTTCTTCATCAACTCCAGCATCATCGTTTTCTTCATCGGCTTCCAATTGCTGGAGGTCATCTTCGCGCAGGAAACGGGGATAATCTTCATTGACGCGTTCGTAGTAACTTCCCGTGGCGAAATAATGGAATTCCACCGATAAATTTAAAAGCGAATCGCTGGTACTGGTCAACAGATAAGCAGCGATATCTCGTTCTTTATTTTTTAAAGTTTCGGGCAGGGTGACGATGATCACTCCTTGCCAAGAAGTTTGATCGACTCCCTGAAAATAAAGACCGCCTTCTGGGCCAAAAAATAAGATGTCGGTTTCGGGAATGCGAAGCATTTGACTAAGCGCGGGAATCGCTTGCTTCGAGATTTCCCCAGTCACATAGTGATCAAGGCCTAAGATAGTAATCGTAATCATAGATTTTTTCCTCTTTTCTCATCAACTACCGCCTAGTGAGCAGTATATCAAATATCTTCGGCATCGACATCGATTATTATCTGAAGATTGCTCCGGTGAATGAGCGGTTGCAACAGTTCGGCGAGTTGTTTTTTAAATTCTGGTTGTCCCACGTGTTTAAATAAAAGATACCGCGCGTGATATTCGCGTTCATAAAAGATAAAGGGCAAAGCTGGTCCGAGAATGCTCATCTTCGGAAACTTCTGTTTCGCATCTTCATAAAGTTGTCGGGCAACTCTTTGTAAAACTTCCTCATTTTTGCTCTTCAAAGTGACTTTTAAAAGATAGGTAAACGGGGGGTCACTCGCGTAAGAGCGAATGATTAGTTCGCGATTGAAGAACTTGGTGTAGTCTTGTTGGGCTGCCAAGGTAATCGCGTAATGGGTGGGGAGATTAGTTTGAATGAAAGCTTTCCCAGATAGATCTGCTCTTCCCGAACGCCCCACGGCTTGGGTCAGAAGTTGGAAAGTGCGTTCACTGCTTTTATAAGAGGGAACGAGCAAGCCTAAATCGGCACTGACGATGCCGACCAAGGTGACTTTGGGAAAATCATGCCCCTTAGCAATCATTTGGGTACCGATTAAAACATCGGCTTCACCTTGGCGAAAGGCCTCCACCGTTTTGGCGATTTTGGCGCGATCTTTCGCGGTATCACTATCGAGGCGCAGGGTTTTAGCAAGGGGGAAAAGTTTGTTGATTTCCCGGTCGACAAGTTCCGTGCCAAAGCCAGTTTTGCGGATATATTGACTGCCACATGAAGGACAGACATCCGGCATCGGTTCGCGATGGTCACAGTGGTGGCATTTAAGCATATTTTCCCCTAAGTGATAGGTCAGCGTCGTCTGATCGAAAGGACACCGGAAGACATAACCGCATTTTCGACAGGTGATATACGTTGCATAACCCCGGCGATTGATCAGGAGAATTGCTTGTTCTTTTCGGGCCAAGGTCCTTTGTAATTCTTGCAATAATGGCGTGGAAAAGACAAGGGATGTACCGGCGATATTTTGATAATCGAGCATATTGATAATCTCGGTTTGCGGCAATTCTTGACGATTGATGCGCATCGATAGATAAAGTGGTTGATAAACATCTTTTAAGGCGCGAGCTTTACTTTCTAACGAAGGTGTAGCCGAACCGAGTAAGACTTTCGCCCCTTCGATTTCGCTGCGAAATTCAGCGACTGTTCGGGCATGATAGGTTGGTGGTGTTTCTTGTTTGTAGGAATCACTATGTTCTTCGTCGAGGATGATTAAGCCTAAGTTCTTTACTGGAGCAAAGATCGCCGAGCGGGTTCCCACGACAATCGGGCAGTGACCACTTGCGACTTTGCGATATTCATCGTATTTTTCCGCTGGCGTCAACTCCGAATGAAGAACGGCGACCTTCTTACCATAACGACTGATAAACATCGCGACCATCATCGGGGTTAACGCAATCTCAGAAACGAGCATTAAGACCCCTTTTTTCTGCTTTAGATAATGCTCGGCTAAAGCTAGATAGACTTCGGTTTTCCCGCTGCCAGTCACCCCTTCTAAAAGGGCGACATTTTTCTCCATTGCTAAAAAAGAAGCGATGACTCGGTTTTGATCAGCGGTTAAAGTCGGTTTTTTAGCCGCAGGATATTCTGGTAATTGGAAACGGCTCTTTTCCTTTTTAACGACCTTAATTTTCGACTTATCGATTAAGGCTTTAACCACGAATTGGGATTTTAAATCGCGTTTTTTCACCATCGGATTGGCGATGATATACCGAAGGATTTCCGCTTGTTTCGGAGTGAGATCTGCTTCGCTTTCCTCAAGCGCGAGCAGGTGTTGTTCATAGGCGATTTTTGGACCTTTGAGCGCGGTTAAACGCGGACGAAGCGAAGGGGGAAGCATCGTCTGCAGAGTCTGAATCTGCGGGGTGAGATAATAGTCGCTTACCTTGGTGGCTAAAGTCATCAATTCGGGAGAAAGCAAAGGAGTTTGATCGATGATCTTATCGATAAACTTATAATTAATCCCGGTTTTCATGGTGAGTTCTTCTTCGTTGAAGGGGGTCTTTTCTACCCGTAACACATAGCCAACTTGTTTTTTTTGCTTAAATTCGATTAAGACGCGGATACCTGGCTGAATTCGTTCTTTTCCCTTGTACAAATAGGAAAAAGGCCGATCGAGTGAGCGGGCGGTTCTTTCAATTAAAACTTCAATAATCAGCATGAAATCCTCTTGAGTTTACCCGATGATCCGGGCGGTGAGTTTACTGTAGATAATTCCGCGCATCTCTTCCGCCGCACGATCGGGATCATCATTTAAAATAATATACTGATAGAGGAATTTTTCGGCGAGTTCTCTTTCCGCCTTGTCAAGACGGAGTTTGACGACTTCTTCGCTTTCGGTCTTCCTGCCGACAATGCGCTTTTTTAGTTCAGTAAGGGAGGGAGGGATTAAGAAAAAGGTGAGGAGGCGTTGATCGCGCACGCGGTCCATAACTTGTTTAGCCCCTTCAACTTCGATTTCTAAGACGACGTTTTTCCCCTGTTGGCGAAGCTTTTCCACATATGCTTTCGGGGTGCCGTAGCGGTTGCCGACAAATTCGACATGTTCGAGAAAGCCATCTTCGTCCACCACTTGTTGGAATTTTTCCGGTGAAACAAAAAAGTAGTTCTTACCATCGACTTCATGATCTCGAATGGCGCGGGTGGTCATCGAGATCGAAAATACCAAATTGAGTCTTCGATCATCCATCACTTTTTTTAAAACTGTGCCTTTGCCGACCCCAGAAGGACCACTAACGATGATAAGCAAACCCTTTTTCATAATCTATAAGCCTCTTGTTGAAGAATACATTTATTTTTATATGGAAAACACCATTTGTCAATCAAAGCCAAGAACTATGCTATAATTTTTTCGAGGCATCTATGGCGTTATCACAGGCATTTTTAACAGCGATGGTCGGGCAGATTGCCCCCGAAGTAGAAGGGGCTTATATTCGCCGAATTACCCGTTATGCCCCGGGTAGTTATGCTTTTCATCTCTCGCGGAGCAAGGATTTAAAACTGGTAATTTCTTTAGATAACGCGGCGCCTTACTTAACCTTAACCAGGTGTGATTTACCTGGAAGTGGGCAAACCTCCAACTTTTTTCAAATCTTGAAAAAAGAACTGAACAATGCCTTCATTCGGAAAATAAACATTGATGAAGTCGATCGGATTATCTTCTTTACCTTGGATGTGATCACTCCCGCATATGAAAAAAGAGAATATCGCTTGGTGCTGGAGTTAATTCCGATGATGGCCAATCTCTTGCTCATCGATCAATCCAATAAAATTATCGCCCTGCATAAACCGTCCAAGTCGCTGGATGTCGCGCGTCCCTTGCTGGTAAATATGGAATATACTCCCCCGCAAAGAGTTAACAAAGTCACTCCCTTTTCGCGAATAGAAAAGGCGATGATTGAAAAAAAGAACCTCGATCCAAAGGAAATCATCAAGCAAATCGACCTTTTTGCCAATGAAGATGGACCATATTCTTCGTTTCCTTTTTACGATGATCAGCGCAGTGTGCGCCTGAGCCCCGAGAGTTTTTTTGACCGGCAATTTCAGGCCTTAGGCAAGAAGAGACAACAGGAATTATTCAAAGATGTCTTCGATTTAACTAGCAAGAAATTAAAGCAAATCCCCCATAAGATTCGCCGCTTAGAAACCGAGTTGCAAAAAGCGAAAAAAGATGTTCATCTCACCGAGGTCGGCAATCTCTTACTCACTTATTATGATGAAATTGCCCCTCATCAAAAGAAGGTAATCCTCAATGAAATTGAAATTCCCCTCGACCCTTTGAAAACCGTCTTTGAAAATGCCCGAGCCTACTTTAAAAAGGCGAAAAAAGCCAAAGTAGCCCTCGATGCCTTACAAGTCCAAATTGATGAGGCCAACAATGAACTAGTTTACTTTGAACAAGTTGCATTTTTTTCCCAGACTGCGAGCGAGGAAGAACTCAAAGAAATCAAAACTGAACTCGCACTCAATGGTTATTTCCCCCGGATGAATCATCGGGTGAAAAAGCCAGCTGCCGTTCATCCTTATGTAATTACCGTTGATGAATACCGGATTGGCTTTGGTAAAAATAATTTACAAAATGACTATCTGACCTTTCATCTGGCCCGACCGAAAGACTACTTCTTTCACACGGCCAATACCCCTTCTGCTCATGTGATTATCTTCGATGAAAATCCGCCGAAACATATAATACAACTCGCCGCGGAAATCGCCCTCTTGAGTTCGGGACTGCCTAGCGGTGAAGTTCAATTGACCGACCAGAAATACGTCAAAAAAGGCGACCGGCCTGGTCGTGTTCATCTTTTAAATCATCAGACGTTGTATATTCGCGAAATTTCCGAAGCAACAAAATTATATTATGAACAAGCTAGTCGCTATCAGGGGCGACTTTCACATAACGCGCGATCGTCACGGTAAATGATTCCTGGGCAAAGGCTAGCCCTTGACCTTGATAAAATAAATAAAGCATCGGTAAGGCTATCGTTGTACTTTCTGAGATTAAAGCGGGCAGGGCTTTGGCTTTTTCCCCGTATTCCAAAGTCACTAGACGCAAGGTGGTATAATCGTCATCGCTAAGACCATCCAGTTCAATGTAATAGACATTGAGATGTTTGTACTGCGCATAATTGGCAACATCCGCTCGCGCTTGGGTACATACCGCACATTCACTAACGCTAATCATGAAGATGAAATTGGTTTGTAAGGTGACGACTTGTTCATAGATAAAGTCAGCGGTTGCATCGACCACGCCGCCATTTTCCACATAGCTCACTTCCATTTGAAAAGTGGGTTTATCATTCGGTTTTGTACAAGAAAACAAACTCAGCGCGATGAAAAGGGGGAAGAACAAGGGAACTCGATGCTTCATTTTAAAAAATTAGGGCCTTTCAGTTGTTCTTGGGTAGCGAGGTTTTCAAACTTCTGCTGTCGCATCACTTCATAAGCGACAATGGCCACCGCATTGGAGAGATTTAACGAACGCGCGGTGGCAAGCATGGGAATCCGCAAAGTGCGCTCGCGATATTTTCTTAAAATCTGATCATCAATCCCCGTCGACTCGCGGCCAAACATCAAATAGTGATTGATCAATGGTTGGCTAAAGTCAACTTCAGTGTAGATATGATTGCCATAGCGGGTCACATAGTAGATTTTTTCCGCGGGAACTTTTTTCGCAAAAGTATCATAATCTGGATAATAAGTAAAATGGCGCGGATCGATATAATCCATTCCCGCTCTTTGCAAACTCTTATTATCCAAAGCAAATGGTAAAGGTCCGATAATATGGACATGCGCGTTAAGGACCGCGGCGGTCCGTAAGATATTACCGGTGTTTTGAGGAATTTCTGGGTGATAAAGGATAAGGTGAAGCATATCGAATTACCTGAGCGCATTATAGTTTACGACTTTTATCAGCATTTTTCATCTATTTTACTATAATGATAATATGGATAAATTATCTCCTATTGTGATTGAGACTTTTACCAAGTTGATGCAAACTACAATTTGTAACGTGACAATTTTGCAGGATGGAATTTCGAATATCAACTATTTGATTAACGGGAAATATGCGATGAAAGTTAAAACCCCGAGTCTTGATCCGTTTGGCCATCTGCAAAATGATGCCCGAATTCAAAATCTCATGGCTGACCTCGGTTTGAGTGCACCAGTCCTTGCATCCGATGATGAAACTGGGATTTTAATTTCCGCTTATTTAGAAAATACGCGATATTTAAGTGATCAACCCACTAAAAAAGAGTTCACACTCGTGGCTAATACTCTGCAAAAACTCCATCAATTACCCGTTGATGATGTTCGTTTGTTTGATCCGATAAATCGCTATTTGACCTATCAAAGACTCGGTCAAGTACCACCGCTTTTCCCAAAACTTGAAGCGGAACTTTTAGAGGAGTTTCGCCTTTATTTTGACAATACTCCCCTACGCCTTTGCCATAATGATGTCGTGCGCGGCAATCTTCTCTTTCAAGGAGAAAAACTCCTCCTGATCGATTATGAATATGCGGGATTAAATGATCCGCTGTTCGACCATCTTTCGTTTTTAACTGAAAACGATATTGACAGCGATGAAAACTTAAAGCTATATTTCTCCGATGTTCTCCAAAATCATTTTCCGATTACAGAGGATTTCTTGAAGCGCTATATCACCTTGATTGATTTGCTTTGGTATTACTGGGCGGAGGCTTATTATCAAAAAACAAAAAAAGCGATCTTTGCTGAGATCGCTCTTTCGAAAAAACAACGTTTATGCAAGCGGCTTACTTGACGAACTTTTGGTAGAAAAGCTCTCGATAACTTTTCATCGCCCGTTCAATCGTCGCCATCGCGAGTTTTTGATCTTGGATTTGGTGGACATAAGTCTCTTTTGATTCCAAGGATTTATAGACCTGGAAAAAATGGCGAATTTCCTCAAAAAGGTGTTGGGGTAAATCGCGAATTTCCGTGATGTCCTTATAGGTGGGATCATGGACGCAAATCGCAATGATTTTCTCATCGATTTCCCCGCCATCTTCCATGCGGAAAATTCCAATTGGACGACAGCGGACAATCGTTAAGGGGGTGACTGGCTCCGAGGTGATAATCATCACATCTAAAGGGTCGTCATCATCCGTCCAAGTATGCGGGATAAAACCATAGTTCTGCGGGTAGTGGGTTGAAGTATAAAGGACGCGGTCTAATTTTAAGAGGCCGGTCTCTTTATCGAGTTCATATTTATTTTTGGAACCTTTATTAATCTCCACAACCGCATCAAATTCCTGCGGGGTGATCCGGCGCGGATCAATATCATGCCATATATTCATGTGGATACTCCTATGCATAAATCTCTTGCCCCTATGTTATAATAAGCGCATGAAAAAAACAATAAGCCTTATCCTATTTAGCTCCTTACTTACTAGTTGCGGAATCGCGGAAAAAGACCGCATTTATCTCCCCTTTCATTACGGAGTCCCCGCACTTAGTAATAATTATGAGAATCAACCAATTACTGATTATGCCGTGGTAATTCCCCTTGCTCATCTTCCGATCCTTGAAGCGGGTAAGGAGGACTTCATCCTCTATGTCGGTCAAGACGAACGCTATTGTAGTGATTGTCAATTTGCTGGGACAGCCATCCGCGAATATATCGCTAAAAGCAAAGCGCTAATCTATTATCTCGATGTGACCGATTATGCCATTGCATCGCAGTTGGCGAAGCATTATGAGGGTGTTTATGAGTTTTTAGGAACACCGACAATCCTTTTTTATCAAGCAGGACAAATTCGCTATGACCATATAGGAAGTAGTCGTTTGCGCAGTTATCTCCAAGTGAAAAACTTAATTGATGGTTATACGAGGAAAAGCTCAATCAATTATGTCTTTCCGCCGACAAATATCAACTCGCTTTTTGAAGAGGAAAACTATCTCTTCTTCCTCGATTATCAAAAAGAAAACGCCAGCGCACTTTTCAACTCGCTCAAACCGGTTTTAAGTCGGCGAGAAAAGTTTTACTTCATCGATTGGAACTATCTTGCATTCGAACTTCAAAATGAACTAAGTACCACTTATGCACTCGATTTAGCGCAAGGAGCATGTCTTAATTATGCGGTCGATGGCAAGCGCATTAACCTATCTTTTAATGGCGAAAACAGCTCTTCATTTATCACTTTATTCGGATAGTCATAATAAATGTCATAAAAAAACCGGCAATGTTTTGCCGGCTTTTTGGTGAATACATCATTTATTTATTGGTGACTTCAAGTTGATAAGTTCGATATAAAGCGATGATGTTAGCCTTCTTTAGAGCGCCAATTAAGTCCTCATTGTATTTAAAGTAGACGTTCCAGTAATCACCAGTTGGGACATAGAAACGAATGCTAATTCCGACCCCGAGGTCCGTCAAGGTGGCAACGACGACCATCGGTGCGGGGGCACTTAAAATTCGCTCTTCAGCGTTGATTAACTCCATGGCGATTGAACGTACTTGTTCGACATCGACATCAAAGGGGAAATCGAGTGTAATATTTGCCCTTCGCGTCGGCTTCATGTGATAATTTTTAATCTTTGAATTAACGACTGCTTTATTGGGGATCACTACTAATTGTTGATCGATGGTCACCAAGGTAGTCGTGAGCATCCCGACGCTTTCGACACTGCCACTGGCCCCATCAATTTCCACCCACTGCCCCGTTAAGAATGGCTTGGTCGTTAAGATGATGACTCCACTTGCGAAATTGGAGATGACATCTTGAACCGAAAGCCCAATAGCTAAGACAGCAGCCGAAATGATCGTTGCTAAACCTGTGAGATCAACTTTAATAATCGAAAGGACTAAAAGCACGAGCAAAATCCGCAAAACTAACTTGAGCAGATTAATCAAGAAGGCCCGGGCCGAACGATCGACGCGTTTATCATTGATCTTTAGGGCTTTTCGGAGAATATAGATCAGGAGTTTAATTAGATAATGACCGACGACAATTGCTAAAATTGCAAAAAAGGTTCGCGTGATAATCTCAGAGCCATTATTGGTAAAAAAGGTCTTAATCTGCTCCCATAAATTGGCGAAATAATCAGATACAGCGGATAAAACTTTCATAACTTTGCCTCAACTTATCTTAAATCGTCGTTATTATAACATTTTTTATTTGGTCAAGTTGCAAGAAATCCTCGATTCAGACTACTTAAATAATAAATTGCATTTGATCGCCGAGAGATTTAGTTGCAAGAAAGGCGGGCACTTGGTAGAATTACACCACAACACATAGAATTTAGAGGAAACATATCATATGAGTTTTGTATTGAAATTTCTTGGGCAAGAAAAGGAATTTGAACATAAAGTTCGCTTGCTCGATCTGCTGCCGTCCAACCATCAATCGATTATCTGTGCCAAGGTCAATAATCGTATTCGCGAATTGACTTATGAAGTTTACTTTGATGCGGAAATCGAATTTTTAGATGCTAACGATAGCGAGGCGATTCGCGTTTATGAAACATCGTTGCGATACTTAATCGCGATGGCGATGAATAATATTCGCCCTGATTATGAGATACGCTTTTCCTACAATGTATCGCGCTCGATTTTTATGCATATCCTTGAGCCAAACATCGTCGTCGACCGTACTTTGTTCAACGAACTAAAAGAGGAAATGGATCGCCTTATCGAAAAGAACATTCCCTTCATCCGCAAAGTTGTCCCCAATGATGAGGCCCGTCAAATCTATATCGAGCGAGGCTTTCAAGACAAATTAGCGATTTTAAAATACCGCCCTGAAAAGACTGTCCACTTCTACGATTGCGATGGTTATCTCAACTATATGTACGGTTATATGGTGCCTTCCACTGGCTTTTTAAAACGCTACAACTTGATTCTCTACTCTCCTGGAATCATCATCCAATATCCCCGCGCGGAGGCCGGAGGGCAAATCCCGCTCTTTGAAGATGCTCCCACTTATGGTCACACCTTAAAAGAAGCTTATAAAACTGCCAAAGTCCTCGGGACCGATAATATCTCATCCATTAACGATTATATCTTGCAAGGTCGGACAGTCGATTTAATCAATATCGCCGAAGCGACCCATAATCGGATGCTAGTCGAACTGGGTGATATGATCATCAATAATGGTCATGGAGTCCGTCTTATCTGTATCGCTGGTCCTTCGAGTTCTGGCAAAACTACCTTTGCTAATCGGTTGCGAATTGAACTGATGTCACGGGGATTAAGTCCGATTCGCATTTCCTTAGATGACTATTATCTTCCGCGTCGTGATGCACCTCTTGATGAAAATGGCGAACCCGACTTGGAAACAATCTATGCGCTCGACATTGATCTCTTCAATCAAAATATGCTCGATTTGATCAACGGTGATGAGGTTCATCTGCCATCTTTTGATTTCAAACTGGGAACGCGAATTCCTGGTCGAACCTTAAAAATTCCCGAAGGTGAGCCGATTATCGTCGAAGGAATCCACGCCTTAAATGAACAACTGACTTCGCTAATTCCCAAACACCAAAAATTCAAAATCTATATTTCACCCCAAGCCCAGATCAACATTGACAACCACAATCCGGTTTCATTGACCGACTTACGGCTTTTACGGCGTTTAGTCCGCGATCTGAAGTTTAGGAATGCTCCCGCAGAATTGACGATGTCGATGTGGTCAAGTGTGCGTAAGGGGGAGTTTAAATGGATTTATCCCTATCAAGAAGGTGCGGATTTTGTCTACAACTCGATCCTTCCTTATGAACTTCCCATCATGCGGAAAGTCGCCATGCCGACATTGAGAAATATCGGTTATGAATCCCCCTTCTTTATCACGGCCGAACGTCTCTTGCGGCTGCTAAAATATTTTGTCGATATGGATGACAATTGGGTTCCTTCAAATTCCTTAATGAAAGAATTTCTAGGTGGCAGTTGTTTCCAAGACGTTTAATTGATTAAAAAAACACTTAAAAAGACCCGTATTTAAGTCAAATCGCGGGTCTTTTTCCTTGCCATGTTTCTATTTTCTTTTACCGAATTTTCGCAAGTATTTTTTGACTTCGCGCTCATGAATCACCTTCATACTGCCTGAATAAATCCGACGCATTAAATCATATTGTCGTTTTTCCAAATCAGAAGCCGCTGAAAGGTAGACTTTGCGGAAGATTTCTTCAATTCGGAAGAAGGATTCGTAGAGATTAATTAGAGCAATCGAACCAAAAAACGTATCTTTAGCATAAATTAATAATGGGGAAGAGTGAGCGACTTCACTAGCCATTTCGTAGTTGCGACTATAGGCGCTTAATCCCGCAACTTTTTCTAAACCATCGCGGAAGTTGAGTTTGTAATCAGTCGAAAAATCAATTCCTGGAATGTCGTAAAGCCAACCATATTCGATAAAGCGTTTCATGTCCTTGCTCTTTAAGCCGTGCTCGCGCATTTTCTCTTTGATTTGCGCAAAGACTTGATCGTTTTTTTCTTTATCCGTGATTCCCCCGCGAAATGCAAGACCATAATTTAAGTGGGTTAGATAAGCTTGGATTGCGGGAGTTTGATAGCGATCAAGCAGAATTAAAACGCACTCCGTTTCATGTAAGGTGCGCCAGATGGCGAAGGCCTCAGTTTCAAAACCGTCTTTCAAGAGGTTGATTATTCCCTTACCTAAAGTTAAAGCTTTGGTCATGGTATCGACAATTAATGTTTTAGTTGGTTCCCTCTTCTTGAAGCGAGTGAGGATGCCAAGGGTGAAATTTAAGTAGAGTTCCAAGGTCGATATCGGGGGAGAAAAAGGCGAATATTGCTGAGCCAATTTATATTCGAGGTGTCCGTTGGTTAAGTATTTATCCAAGGCACTACTTAAAAGGAAAGATTGATATTGGGTATTCGTTAATAGTTCAGCGACTTTCGGCGGTTGAACCCCAAATGTATAGTAATAATGTTCGCCCAGCAAATAATAGACAATCTTAGGATGATCGACGATTTCCATTCGAAGAAGGTCACTTTTTTGCTCGACTTCGCCTAATCCCTCGAGCACCGTCTCATACATTTCATAGATGAAGTTAATATCAAAGGATTCAGGAAGTTGTAATCCTTCAATCAGTTGAAGAAATTTTTCTTTCTCCATGGGAGTAAGGCGATGCTTGTTCTCTTTCATCTTTCTCATTTTAAACAATATCTGGAGGAAGTGCTACTTGCCGGAATTCCGCCTGATTAATACTTACGAGATAGGCTTCAATAGGTAAATTAAACATCTTCTTTAAATATTGAGCGTATTTCGTGACCTGTTGATCGTAGGCAGAATCAGCAATATTGGCCAATTTAAAATCAACGAGGATAATTTTATCTTTAAGCAAGGCAAAGAAGTCGATAATTCCGACCTTTTGCGTATCTAAATCATAGAATTCGTACTCCGTGTAAACTTCTTTATCTTTAAGTCCATCAAAGATAGAAAGGTTAAGGAGACGATTAATTATTCGTCGTTCCTTGTCATTTTCAATAAAAGAAGCATCGCGAATGTCCCAATTAATCAAACTAAGGAAGTAATGTAGTCTTTCTCCCACTGCCAAGATAGTTTGCTCAACCTCAAGAGCAATCATCTTCGCAAATGATGTTGTTTCTTTCTTTGTGAATTCAAACTGGTAGTTCTTCACGGCAATCGGAGTTACGGTCACCTTTGGTAAATCAGAAGGTGCAATCGTATCGGGAAGAACGAGATTTCCCACCTGTACAACCCGTTTATCCAACTCCGTCCACCCATAGAGGAGATGGGCAAAGGAACTACATTTGATAATCGGTTTAGCAAAGCCTTCCTTTGGAGTCGGTAAGACTAAATATATCTGTTCCCTCGCTCTTGTTAAGGCCACATAAAGTAAGCGAATTTGCTCGGAGATGAAGGCCACTTTTTCCTTATTGGCGATTAAGAGTTTAAATAAGTTAGGCTGAGAAGGATTTTCTGGAGACGGTAAAATCACGCCATAGTCGCTATCGACTAGAAAACTGCCTTGAAAATCTCTAAAGTTAAACCTTGAACTAAGTCCACAGTAAAAGACGACTGGAAATTCTAACCCTTTTGACTTATGAATAGTCATCAATTGCACTGCGTTTTGCGGGGCGAGATGATCACTAATTTCAAATTTTTGTTCTGTCTCGATAATCGCGATGAAAAATTCACTAAAATCTTTCAAAGTAAAGCCGAGTTTTTCTAAGGTGCCAGCAGTAGCAACTAATTCTTCAAAAAGATATAAGTTAACTTGGACATCCCCGATTAAGGGAAGTTTTTCGATTAAATCAAATTCAAAAATTAACTGAGTTATACGCGATTTCAATGGCCAATCCCTAGTCTTTTCGGTGAATCTTTTTATTTTTAACATCAAGGGATGAGTTAAATATTTCTTTCCATCCTCTTCTGTAAGAAGATGATAAGTAATGTCATCTGGCAGTTGCAATAGGTAACTTCGGGCGACGCTCAAGAAGTGATGACGTAAGATGGGACTATCATCTTCACTCTCTTCTAGTTGGACGATTAGACGCACCAGAGATTGGAGTACTTGGTTAGCTTCCGCAGTCATAATCTCACGGTCTTGATGAACTTTTAGCGGAATATAAAAACTTTCCAAAATTTGTTGATAAGTGGTGAACGATACCCGCCGATCAACCAGAATTGCAATATCTTGATAAGTTACTGGCCGCTTCTTTTGGGCCTTATGATCGTAGATGAGAAATTGACTATCAATTAATCGTTTGATTTCACGGGCGATGATCAATGCTTCTTTTTGGGCAGTAGTTAGTTTTTTGTCATTAGCAGCCTTGTTGCTTGCATCATATAAGAGCACCTGTGTGCGGCGACTCTGATTGAGTTTTCCCTTTTCTGGGTCTTCATAAGCTTGATTGCCAAATACAATCTGATGTTGTCGACGATAATCCGCTCCGCCATACCGAAGACTCATCAATTCGCCAAAAAGCGAATTGATATCCGCTAATACTTCGCGACGGGAACGGAAGTTTTCGTTCATATCAACAACTAGTCCTTTTCGCCCATCTTGGTAACTCAAATACTTCTGTTGGAAAATATCACTATTCGCATTCCGGAAGCGATAAATGCTCTGTTTAATATCGCCGACCATATAGAGGTTGTTATCGGCTAATTTTTGTAAGAGAGCTTCTTGTAAATCGGAAGTGTCTTGATATTCATCAATGATGATATATCGCAATTGACTCCGTAATTCCCCAATGACTTGCTCATAATCAAGTAACTGCATTGCCATCTTGGCAATATCACTAAATGTAAAGACTTGATGTTTTTTCTTATAAGCGGTCATTTTCTCGCGCAGCTTGCTCGTCAGTTCGACAATCATCGCGACATGTTCTTGAGTTTGAAAGTAATGTTGTTTAATCTCTGCTTTACTGCCAAAATCGGCGAGTTCCTTCAACTCTAAATAGACGCTTTTAATCTGATCATGGAGAAGTTTATCTTCCTCATTGTAACTTGGTTTTTTGGTTGGGAAGCGCTCTTCATAATGGTGAAGTTTTTTTAATGTATCCTCAAGATCAGCATCGTTAATAAAACCGGCAAAGAAGGCGCGTAAAACTCTCTGGTGAACTTCTTCTGAAATTAAAGTCAGATAATCATTAATCTCCTCTATGCATTCACTAGCGATATCTAAATATTTTTGATAGGCTTGTTCAAAAAACTGATTAGAAAAATGATCGTCCATGTAATGATTGAGATATGCATCTCCATCGATGCGCTTATCAATTTCCGCATCAAAACGATAGACCAAATCCCATAATTGACTTGCATCTCTAACCGTGTATTGATTAATTAGCGCAGCAAAACGCGGGTCATTTTTTTCATAATACTCATTGCGAATCTCAGCGAAAAACTGCTCGCGAAGAATTTTGACAAAGGTTTCATCAAGATTATCAATTTGGGGATGAAGACCAAGATGGTAGTGATATTTTCGCACAAGATAGGAGGCAAAAGCATCGAAAGTCGTAATTAAGGCATTATCGATTTCCTGGGCAAGTTCTTTTGTGGCTTCGGTTTGTAAACGCGCTTTAATCCGCTTCTTCATTTCATGGGCAGCAGCTCTAGTAAAGGTGAGCACTAACAGATGTTCAATCGGGATGTGCTTTTCGGTCAAAAGACGAAAAACACGTTCAGTTAAAACCGCGGTTTTACCACTGCCAGCACCAGCGCTCACCAGGATGTTTTGTCCTTCGGAAATAATGGCTTTTTCTTGCGCGGGCGTAAACTTAATCCCCATCGTTTTCTCCCCTGCTTTCTAGTGTATCAATCTCATCCTTTTGTTCTTCACCCAAAGTAATCAGGCGATAATCACTTGACTTGCGATAGCAAATATTGCGATAGGGACAAAGTTTACAAGCATCGACGTTACTGCCGATTTTCAAAGGTGAAATCGGAAAATTAAATTGGCGAATTTCCCTTTCAGCTATGAGGAATTTATCCCGCGCAATTTCCGCTAAACTTTGCAACTCTTCACTTGATTTAACAATTGAATTTTTATAGAATCCGCCACCTTTTTTCATTTGAAGTGATTTGATGTATTGTGATTTTTCATAGGTCGGATCGAAAAGTTGGAGTTTATCGAGGTCAGCAACTGAAATTCCCACGTAGTGATAAACATTTTGATAATATTCTTCCTCGGTTTTATTCGCATCAAAACCAACTTTCAGATCAAGCACGTTTTGAATATAAAGACCGATGACTTCGCCAGTGGCGAATTCGGTAGATTCCGATAGCAATAATGCATAAGTCGGAAGTTGTAAAGATTGACCATAAGGCAGATGTTTTTCGTTATAAGTTGCTTTTCCCGTTTTATAATCAATTACCACATAGAGTTCTTTTTCGTCGAAAGGCAAAACAAAAGTGCGATCGATCGCCCCATTGATGATTAGATTGGGCTTGAGTTTAATCTCAAATCTTTTTTCTGCAAGGCTTTTTTTAGTGACGATTACCGCTTCATGTTTTTTAATAAAATCATATGCAAAAGAAAACTTATGCTTAATCTGGGGGAGAAACATTTTCTCTTCCAGGGTGAAATCATATTGTTGAACTAATTCATCAAATACTTCGTCATAGTCAAGCCCAGGGTTTTCCACATGTCTTTGCAAAAAACGATGGATTAAGTATCCGATTTTAAGATTAAACGAATCTTCAGACGTGCCAATTTTGAGGATATAGTCGAGATAATAATGAAAAGGGCATTGAAAAAAAGTATTAACTTTTGAATAGGATAGCCAAAGCGTTCCCTCATAAGTAAGCATTTGTTGAACTTGATATTGATTTTGATAACTGCGGTAATTCCCTTCCTGCAATAACTTTTGATAAGAGGGAAGTTCCGGGGCATTTTCGCCGTATTTATCATGTAAATCAGCGAGCGTTGAACCGTAGAGTTGCGCCCAAATTGGCGAATAATGTTTTTTAAATCGCGGATATGCAATCGTTGTAAAATTAAGTTTTTTGATTAGATTGGAAGCGAATTTGGGACCATCACTACTTTTATCGGCAAATGAATAGATTACATGAGGACTCGCTTTGATTTTTTCTTCTAAAAATGCGCGTTCTGCGAGATTAATCTCCTTGCTTGTAAGACGTCCAAGACTTCTTTTTTCCCCATCATTTAAGTAAGAGTCATCCTTTTGTACTCGTGGAAAATTATCTTCATTAAACCCAAGCACAAACAGCGTTTCCGTTTCGCTCAAAAGAAAATCATCAACAAGCTCAATCGCTTCTTCATAGACTTCATTTTGTAGAGATATCGTGGAAAAGATATCTTTTAAAAAATTTGGATAGTTACAAAAACGATGCGCAGGATAATCATTCAAAGTGTTAATTATTGCTCTTTGAATTTCGGGATAATCAATAAATTTTTCAATTTGATCTTCAGGTTTTTCTCCAACTGATAAGTCCTCAAGCATCTTTTTAATCAGAGGATGAGCGATTAATTTCGTATCACTTTTCAAGTTAATTGGCACTTGATAAAGGCGCGCGAAGGCCTGGAGCCAAAAATCATATTCTGATGTTGGCGTGAGAAGTTTAATGCGCTTTAAGTCAGCATTACTAGTCCAACCAAACTCGCCGAGTTGGTTAAAAAAGGCCGCAACTTCATCTTCAACAAAAGCAAAGCGAGCGACTTTGCGCTCCTTTACAACTTCTGGAAGAGGGATAAAAGTAAATTCAGTATTTAATTTATGCGCAAATAGAGCCAATTCACAATCATCGTTCAAATAGCCAATCACGCCGATTTGCTTACCGGCTAATTGTCGTTGAATGTAAGGGTTATCAACTAAAAGACCGCGTTTTTGCATCTCTTTTTTGAGAAAAATCAAATCTTTTACTTTAGTAGTTTTGATTTCGGGCTCGAGTAAAAAATGTAAACTGTCCTTTAATGTCAAAATGAAATTCCAGTGATATTTTTTTTCTTCATATAGAAAAATCTCACAGTCAGGCGTCCATGCAAAATCAAGCGCCGCAAAAAGTTCCGACTTCGTTAAGAACTTGGTCTTGGAACGCGGATATTCATTTTTTAGCCTTAGTAAAACTTGCCGCATTGAAGGCGGAATAATCAGGTAATCAAAAGTGAATAAGAAGCGATAGTTTTTCATTTTTAATCAAGTTTATCATGTGCGCGCAAAGAAGAACAATTTAAGAAAGCGGAATATTATTTAAAAACTCGATCAGCTGCAATCGCTTTTTTCCATCCGGCATAGCGACGTTTTACTTCTTCTTCCTTCATTTTAGGGGAGAAGACTTTTTCGTAATGATGGATTTTCTCAATATGTTCCACATTTTGGAAAAAACCCGTTGCTAAACCCGCAAGATAAGCAACACCGAGCGCCGTTGTCTCCAAAATCACAGGTTTTTGAATTTGGACGGAGAGAATATCGCTTTGGAATTGCATTAAATAGTTGTTCGCAGTCGCACCCCCATCGACTTTTAAAGTTTGAAAATCGCATTGGGCTTCCTTGCGCATCACTTCGATAACATCTTTACTTTGATAGGCGATAGCTTCCAAAGTGGCTCGGACAATGTGATATTTTGTTGTCGCCCGCGTTAAGCCAAAAATTGCCCCTCGAACATCATCATCCCAATAAGGTGTACCTAATCCAACAAAGGCCGGGACAAAATAAACTCCTTCTGAATCTTTAATCATCATCGCCGAACGCTCACTATCTGGGGCATCTTTGATCAGCTTCATCTCATCCCGTAACCACTGAACTGCCGCACCGCCGACGAAGACCGAACCTTCTAAAGCATAGATGGTTTTTCCTTGGAGATCCCAAGCGATAGTCGTGAGCAATCCCTGTTGAGACAAAACTGGTTTTTCGCCTGTGTTCATCAACATAAAACAACCTGTCCCGTAAGTGTTTTTAATCTCGCCAGGATTGAAGCACATCTGGCCAAATAAGGCAGCTTGTTGATCGCCAGCTACCCCCATAATCGGCACGCGAATTCCAAAGAAAGTTGCATCGCCAAAATGATATGAATTCGGATGAACTTGGGGAAGCATTGAAGGGTCAATATCAAAGAGTTCTAATAATTCTCTATCCCATTCCTTCGTGAAGATATTGTAAAGCATCGTCCGTGAAGCATTGGATTTATCAGTTGCATGAACGCGTCCTTGGGTGAGTTTGTAGATAATCCAAGTATCGACGGTGCCAAAAAGGAGTTCGCCTTTTTTCGCGCGAAGTTCGGCTCCAGGCGTGTTTTCTAAAATATAGCGAATTTTACTCGCAGAGAAATAAGGATTCAAAAGAAGCCCAGTTTTGTTGTGGATTTTTTCCCGATGCTCCTCGTATCGATCGCATATATCTGCACTTTGTCGACTTTGCCAAACAATCGCGGGTGCGATTGGACGTCCCGTGGCTTTATCCCAAATAATGGTTGTCTCACGTTGATTGGTTATGCCGATGGAGTCAATCGCAGAAAAATCGATATTGGCTTGGACCAAAACATCGTTAATCACATCGATCACACTAATCCATAATTCAAGCGCATCTTGTTCCACATAGCCCAGTTTCGGATAACGACATACAACCTCGCGTTGGGCTTGAAAAGCAATTGAGCCCTTCTTTGAAAAGAGAATTGCGCGGGTGGAGGTGGTGCCTTGATCGATGGCAAGAATGTATTTTTTCATAATTTTCTACCTTCTTCTTGATTGGAATGAATTCATCGAGAAATGGTCGTCCAAAGAAAAACGGGCAGCCGCCCGTCTTTCATCGTTGTTGACCTAAAGCTTTTTCGATGTCTTTAACTTCTTTAATAATCGCTTTCGAGAGATTTTCACTTCCCTTTTCAGTGACGAGCACATCGTCTTCAATTCGGACTCCGATTCCATATTCGTGAAAATAAAGCCCTGGTTCAACTGTGATGACATTACCTGGAGCCAGCGGCTTTTGACGATCGGCTGGATCATGGGTATCTAACCCCAGATGATGGCTCACCGAATGGTAATAGTATTTACTGATTTCATCTTTGTTTTGTAAAAGGCCTTCATCAAGGAGTCGTTCAGTTAAAAAGTCAATCGTAAATTTTTGCAAATCAAACAAGGTTAACCCTGGTTTAATTAAATCAATGACCGCCTTATTGCAATCAAGGACGATTTGATAAATCGCTCTTTGCAGTGGATTGAATGTTCCATTAACTGGGTAGGTCCGCGAAATATCCGCACGATAGAAATCATGGGTCGCACCTAAGTCAAGAAGTAAGAGTTGTCCGTCTTTCATCTTATCATTTGGAGTCGGATAATGAAGAATCGTTGCATTTTTTCCACTAGCAGCAATGGTAGCAAAGGCTGGTTTAGAATAATGGCGATCGAAAATCACATATTCGAATAACGCCGTGGCTTGATATTCATACATCTCTGGTTTTAACTGGGTTAACATCGCTTTAAGTCCTGTATTAGTAAAGGAGATTGCCCGGCGAATCGCCGCGATTTCTAAAGGTGATTTGACCATGCGCAAAGCGATGATTTGATGATAGATATTTTCGATAGTGAGATGGGGATATTTTTCTAATAACTCCTCTTTGAAAGCGTCCATTGATGTCTTCCTATCGAGATAAAGCCCTGGTTCTAAGTCGAGATAGAGCAAATCAAATTGCCCATAAGTATTATCTTCAGTGCTTAAAACCGTCGCAATTTTGCTTTCGATTTGCTCACTGAAGAGAATATTTTCAATGCCCGAAATGCGCCGCGCTTGCTCGGGCTTTAATTTTTTGCCAATCCATTTTTCCTTGAGTTCTGACGGTTGCTCGATGAAAAGATAAGGCGTCACGGCTTTCTCGACTTTTAAGATAATTAAGGCGCTATTTGGTTGATCAATTCCTGTTAAATAGAAAAAGTTTTTATTAACTACGAACGGATACTCTTCATCCGCCGAACAACGCCAAAGATTCCCACTAAAGAGAATTAGTGCGGTTCGATCAGGTAATGTCTCAAAGAGCTTTTCTCTTCGGGAAATGAATTCACGCATATCCATAGGTTATCTCCTTATCGCTCAAGCGGTTCATGAACTGGAAGTAAAATCATTTGTTCCTGTACCAGCTTCGGAACGACTTCTTTTTGGAGCCACGAATTAATCGCTGTCTCTAACGGATTCGGGCTCGTCATCTTCATGTTTACGCTATTAGTATAATCTATTTCGGCATCAATTTCGGGATAAAGCGCGATTTTATTTTGAATTATTTGTCCATCGCGGTAATCAAATTCATATTCGTAATAAAAACCGGATACCTCTTCGAGTAAAGAGGCTTTTTTTACCGCTTGATTAGCGGCATCGACATAGGTGCGTAATAAGCGACTCGCACCGAGTTTAACCCCGCCGAAATACCGGACGACAATCACCAGCACCCGATTGAGTTGATGATTGAGTAAAAGTTGCAGCAACGGACGACCACAAGTTCCCGAAGGTTCGCCATCATCGCTACTTTGACTAGATTGATCGTAAACATAAGCATAAGGATAATGACGAGCTTTGGGATATTCCCTTTTGCTCCATTGTAAAAGTTCCCGAAAAGCTTCCGCTTCGGCTAGGGGAAGTAAAAGAGCGATAAACCGCGATTTTTCCACGACGGTTTCTTCAATAACCATTTCTTGAAGCCGAAATTTACTCATATAATTATTTTATCATGTTCTGCTTTTTCCTCTAGGGGAAGTCAGGTTTTTTCTACCATATTTAATCGTCTTCAAGTAGAATATAAGGGACATGAACGAACTTTACCAACCCGATTTAGAAAATCCGATTATCGAAACTAAAATCAAGCCTGCTCCTTCTTCCAAAGAAGAATTATCGGTGGATCGCAAAACACAGATTGTCGTTTTTGTTTTGGGTTTTCTCGGCCTGAATCTTTTCGCATCAATTTTGGTGTTTTTTTTACAGGCGTTTTTCAAAAAAGTCCCCGGGATTATCTATCCTGGTTATTTCTCTACTTTTGCATTCTCGGGAATGGTCAATGGAATTATCTATTTCCTGCTTTTGGTCTTGATGATGATTCCCCTTGGAAGTTATTTCCCTGAGATTAAAAAGGCGGTTTTACAAAAGCGACCTTGGTTAAAAGGCATTGTTTATAGCATTATCATCATTTTTCTCTCAGGTTTTTATAATGTCTTGTTACAGCTTCTTGGGCTGACAGTTAGTGATAACGCTAATCAGACGGCAGTGGTCCAAATCGTCAGCCATTCTCCCTTCGATTCATTCATCTGGATCGTTCTACTTGGTCCAATTGTCGAAGAGTTTACGTACCGACTTGGCCTCTTTGGTTGGCTCAAAAAGAAAAATCGCATCCTAGCATATCTAGGCACAATGTTGATTTTTGGTCTAATTCACTTTGACTTTTTTAATCCCGACCTCGTGAATGAACTACTCAATTTGCCCTCATATATCATCGGAGGTGCCATCTTATGTGTTGCTTATGATAAAGATGGTTTAGGCACATCAATCGCCGCGCATGTCTATAACAATTTATTGAGTTTTATGATGATTTTTCTTGGCAACTTGCTCATATGAGAAATAAATGGCAGATATTAAATAGTTTAGCCCTTCGCATCATCGCGATGGCCGCGATGGTCATCGATCATGTGGCGGTTTTAATTGTGGAGTTTCATCTTCCGATTGGCAGTACTGCCTATGTTCTCATGCGGATAATTGGCAGAATTGCTCTGCCGCTTTTTGTCTTTCTTGCCCTTGAGGGAGTTCGCTATACCCGCAACATAAAAAAATACTTGTTGCGTTTAGGCGTGATGTTTGGAGTCATGGGGATAATCAGTGCGATTATCGAATATGGGCTCCGAGTTAGTCTCCCGCCCCGGAATATCTTCATCGACCTTTTATCGGGGGTGACTTTAATCTATTTTCTTCTGCATCCACGAAAGAAAAATTGGTTTTATCTCCTGCCAAGTATTTATCTATTAACCGCTAACATGGTAAGTATTTTCACCAATATAAGATACCCAGCCTTTCTTCTTCCTGATTATGGTTGGTTTTCATTACTTCTTTTTCTTGCATACTTTCTCGCTTATTTCCTCGCGCGTACTTATCTAGAAAAAAGCACTGGGGTAAAAATCGCAACGGAACAGGAGTTGACCAATAACAATTCGTTTCAATTTCTCTATGTTACCTTGTTGAGCGTTTTTCTTTTATGGGTGAATTTAATTTGGTATATTTTAGATGTAACTTTGCCAATCTTAACCAAGATGTTAGCCTTGCAAAGTTATTCGATCTTGGCCGGATTTTTTCTTCTTCTTTACAACGGACGGTCAGGATATCAGGCGCGCTGGCTCCAATGCTTCTATTATGCTTTCTATCCGTTGAGTTTAGGAGTGACCGCCTTAATCTTATTTTTGATTTCATTAACGAATTAAGAAAGGAAACTCACATTATGCTGAAACACATTCAATCACTTGCCGAATTTGAAAAAGAAGTCCAAAACAATCCTCACGTTCTCGTCGACTTTTATGCTGACTGGTGTGGCCCTTGCCGGATGCTTGGTCCGGTCCTTGATCAAATCGCGGAGGAACATCCAGGTTTAGCGATTTTAAAAGTCAATGTCGACCTCCCCGAGAATCGCATAGTCGCCCAAAAGTTTAGTGTCAGCTCAATTCCAACCATGGTCCAATTCAAAGATGGGAAAGCCGTCGATACTAAAGTTGGCTTCGTCCCTAAAGCACCGCTTGTGCGTTGGCTAGGACTTTAAGGACCTTTTTAACCACAAAAGATGGGGGGTATTCCCCCCCTTTTTTCGTGATTTATCGTATTTTTTCCTCTTTATCTCAAGGGGGGGATATGCTACAATTCATAGGCACGGACCAGTGGTGTAGCGGTTAACATGTCTCCCTGTCACGGAGAAGATCGTGGGTTCGATCCCCATCTGGTCCGCCATAACTGCAGGTGTAGTTCAATGGTAGAACTCCAGCCTTCCAAGCTGGCCACGCGGGTTCGATTCCCGTCACCTGCTCCAAATAAGATGAACATGCTCCCTAAAATTGGATTAAAAGTTTGTACAATAAAAGGGGAGTTTTTTTATGCCCCGTACCTTGTCAAGTAAACACATGAAATAAAATAAGCATTCTATTTAGGTCTGATATTATTTGATCGATAAATAATGATTTAAAAAAATTCAGTATCTTTAAATAAAATTCAAAGGTGCACACGCAATTATTGCGTCTTATTTTATTTATTTACGCGCAATTATTGCGTCAAACATAGTAATGTATTATTATTTAGGTGAGGTGATTTTATGTCATTAAAAGAATTAAGAATTAGTAAAAAATTAACCCAAGTTGAAAGTGCTAAATATCTGGGAATGCCAATTCGGACTTATCAAAATTATGAAAATGATGAGACTAAACGAACTTCAATGAAGTATTTATACATGATGGAAAAATTAGAAAAATATGATTATATTGATGAGACAACTGGTCTTCTTTCAGTTGAACAAATTAAGGAAGCTTGCCATCAAGCGTTTAATAATCTTGATGTAAAATATTGTTACTTATTTGGATCCTATGCCGAAGGAACTCCAAATGAAAAAAGTGATGTAGACTTATTAATATCAACTAGCATAACGGGTCTAGATTATTATAATTTAATTGAAACATTAAGGAGTAAATTATTTAATAAAAAAATCGATTTATTAACTGTGAAGCAATTAGAAAATAACTTTGATTTATTAAACGAAATACTAGAAAAAGGAATAAAAATATATGGCTAATCTTAAAAATGATCGATATTATTTAAAAAAAATTACTACGGATATCGAATTTATCATGAAGCATATGGAAGACATAGATGAGAACTCATTTAATAAAAATGAATTACTCATCGATTCAGTTATGTTTCGTTTAATTCAAATATCTGAAAATTCGAATAGATTAAGTGATAAATTCAAACGCAGTAATTCCAATGTCCCTTGGGTGGCGATTAAAGGTTTAAGAAATAGAGTTGTCCACGATTATGGTAATGTTGATTTATCTATAATTTATCATACAGTAAAAAATGATGTGCCTTTCTTATATAAATTGATAATTGGTATAATTTAGCAAATATTTTAATTTTCCTTTGAGTTGATAAATGTTATTAGTTTTTACATTTAAGTGGTCAAAGGGCAAGCCTTTGAAAGAAAAAAACAGCCCTGATTTAATTTTGCATTAATATCGTATGTATTGTAATTTGCGGCTTAATAGAGCCATATATAGTTTAAAGTAAGAATAAACAAAAAAGGTGAAAAACTCTTTAAACGGATGTATGTCTATCTTCCCGTAGTGGAAAAAATTGAAGGCAATCTCTATTATTTTAATTGTTCTTATGAAGCAATATTGCATTATTTCAAACGCTTTGGCAATGAGGCAATTATCATTTCCCCGAAAGTTCTATATCGGCGCATGATGAGTTTTTATTTTATCGCCAGTCGTGCCTATCGATATTTTGGCAAAGACAAAAAAGAACAAATACCAGAAATTAAAATTTTAAAACCAAATGATGAAGAAAGTTAGTTAACTTTTTTAACGATAAATTATTTTTTTACTGCAATACAATCGATTTCGACGACAACATCTTTCGGTAGTTTTGAGACTTCAAGCGCAACTCGCGCTGGTTTATGTTCACCAAAAAATAGGCTGTATGCTTTGTTCATCAAGTCAAAATCATCTAAGTTTTTTAAATAGACATGACATTTACAAATATCTTCTTTTTTCATCCCTGCTTCCTTGACGATTTCGAAAATATATTCTAATGATTTCAAGGTCGCTTGATAAGCATCGTCAATTTTTCCCCCTGTTTCCAAATCAACTGGGAGTTGACCAGAGACATATAGAGTATTGTTAACTAAGATTCCTTGACTATATGGTCCAATTGCTGTTGGGGCTTTCGTCGTCTTGATGATTTTCATTTTATCCCTCTTTTCTAGGCTTATTTTATCATAGGAATCAGCATATAATAAGAGATGGAATAAGTTAAGGCGGTGTCAATTATGAAGAGATTTAATAAAAAGGTATCGCGAAAAAATACGAATTGTGTCAAATGGGATTTACTCGAGGACGATATCTTACCTTTTTCGATCGCGGATAGTGATTATGCGACTTCCGAAGCAATCGTTAAATGCTTAATCACACGAGCGAAACATCCAATCTATGGCTACACTTATCCCGATCAGGAGTATTTTGAAAGCCTTATGCGCTGGACCAAAAAGCGATATGGTTATCAAATTACCAAAGAGAATATCATTCCGGCCAGTGGGGTGGTCACTTCTCTTTATTACGCGATTAAGTATTTAAAAGATCAAGTCGATGGAGTGATTATTCAAACTCCCGCATATCATCCATTTTTTTCTATCACCTTAGATAATGGGTTGAAAATTATCGAAAACCCCTTAATTAATCATGAGAATTATTATTCAATTGATTTTGATTTATTAGAAAAACAAATCGATCATCATAAAATCATCTTGTTATGCAATCCGCACAATCCCACGGGTCGGGCCTTTCGCCATGAAGAATTGCAGCGAATTGTCGAACTGGCCAAAAAACATGATGTGTTTATCTTATCTGATGAAATCCATTGCGATATTCTTTTAAATGATAACAAATTTCTCTCGCTGAATTTATTTAGTGATGTCCATAATAAAATCATCGTCTTTAATTCCATATCCAAATCATTTAATTTAGCGGGTCTTAAAACTTCCAATATTATTATTAAAGACCAAGAAATCGCTGATGATTTTCGTGCTTTTTTAAGAAGTAATTATTATGGATCAGGCAATCTCTTTGGTTTAACCGCATTAAAAGCAGCCTATAATTGCGCGGAAAAGTGGTTAGATGCCCAAAATCGCCATTTGTCGAATAACTACAACATCTTAAGAAACTACTTGAATCAGCACTACCCGCAAGTCGGTGTCAACCAACAAGAAGCCACCTATCTTGCCTGGTTGGATTTGAGTTTTCTTGGCATTCCCTGCCCAAAAATGCATGAAGAATTGATCCGACGCGGCATGATTATTAACGAAGGACAAAGATATTCGCGTGACTGTCCAGGATTTATTAGATTTAACTTTGCCTGTTCCGAAGAGCAATTAATCAAGGGATTAAACATCCTCGGAAACTTTATTGATGACTATCGAAAACCAGTAACAAAGCACGGATAACAGTTGACAAACACCTAGTAAAATCACAAGTTGAAATCGAACAAAGTCAAGTCACTTTAATAGCTAGCGCTTCGTGTCTAGTTTGTAATGCTCTTCACGACTTCTTTACATTGGCTCGGCGAAATAAATTATATAATGTAGGCAGACATCTTTTTCGTGCTGAAGAGGAGAATTTTCCCAATGAAACATCGCTTGACCATCAAAGTTGAAAATCTCAGTAAAACTTATAAAAAAGGAACGAAAGCCGTTGATGGGTTATCATTTGAAGTCCGCGAAGGGGAAATCTTTGGTCTTCTTGGTCCTAATGGAAGTGGGAAAACCACCACGATTAACGCCATCTTAGATTTAATCGCCTATGAAGAAGGGAAGATTACGCTCTTTGAGAATCAATATACCAATAAACGCGATATTAAAAAAAACATCGGCCTTGTCACCCAAGAAATCGCTGTTTTCAACGAACTCAATGTTTTAGAAAATATCACCTACTTCTGCGGCTTATATATCGAAGATAAGCAAACTCGCGATCAATATGTCCAAGAAGCGATTGATCTTGTCCAAATCAATGATTATTTGAAATACCGACCTGCAAAATTAAGCGGAGGATTGCTCCGACGCTTGCATATCGCTTGTGGGATTGCCCATAAACCCAAACTGATTTTCTTTGATGAACCAACTGCCGGGATTGACCCCCAAAGTCGCCACCATATTCTCGAACAGATTAAACACCTCAATAAGCAAGGAGCGACTATTGTTTACACCTCGCATTATATGGAAGAAATTGAAATGCTTTGCGATTACATCGTCATCATGGATGCGGGCAAAGTAATCGCGGAAGGAACACATGAGCAATTAATTAATCAAATCGATTTAGTCGAATTTATTGAAATCGAATTTAATTACGAATTTAGCGACCAGGCAATTGCCGAAATAAAAGCAATTCCCGAGGTGGTGGAAGTCATTCAAGATAATCGACGCGTGACGATTAAAACCAATCAAGATCACAAGACTTTGATTAAAATCATCAATATTTTAGAAAAGAATCAAATCGATTACGTCAATGTCAATTCGAGTAAACCGAGTTTGAATGATGTCTTTCTTGAACTAACGGGAAAAGAATTAAGGGATTAATCAAAAGATGCTTAATTTATTTATTCTCAATCTCAAGAAACTTTTTAAAAATAAAATTATCATCTTTTGGTGTCTGGTTTTCCCAATCATTCTCGGGACAATTTTTCATGTTGTTTTTGAAGATATCAAAAATAAAGATGACTTTGAATCAATTCAGGTCAACTATGTTTTAAAAGCCGATACGCCTGACAATGCGCTTGCTAATACACATCTCACCAATTTAGTTGCCATCATGGAAAGCGAGGACATGACCTATGGGGTCAAGACGGAAGATGATAACGAAATCGTCACCGAACAAGTTCCTATTTTCTTAGTTTTCGCAAAATCATTATCCGAAGCTGAGCAAGAATTAGCCGATGAACAGGTGATGTATATCGAAGCGGAAAAAGAAAGCGCATACCAAGTCAAATTTAAGATCTACTCCACCAATGAAAATATCAATTTCAAAATTCTCAGTAGCGTAGTTACTACTTACGCTGACACCGCGAATTTAATCCAAAAACTCGTGATGGAAGGGGAGATGTCGCCCGCAGAAGCGCAGGCGCTTTGCAAGGAAAACGCACAAAACTCGTTTGTATTGCCTTCAGGAAATAAAATGCTCGATTACGTGAACAATTATCATTACACCGTAATTGCGATGGCGATTATCTTTGGCGCATTTTTAGCATTTGAACAAGCAAAAATTTTTCAACCAATGAATTTTGCGTATGCCAAACGAGTTAAAGTAAGTGGGGTAAGCCGTCCACACCTCCTACTCAGCTCAATTTTAAGTGCGCTAGTCGTGCAATTGGCAATTATGGCCATTTATCTAATGGTTTGCACCTTCATTTTTCAAATTCATTTGACTAATTTCTTTCTCGCACTGCTTGTAATCTTCTTAGGGATTGTGAGTATGAATGTTTTAGGTTTTTTCTTGGGAATCTTCTTTAATAAATTCTCACAAAATGCTGCTACGGCTCTGATTGTGATCCTCGGCACTCTAGGAGGATTTTTAGCGGGCATGATGGTCCCGATCATCAAGCATTACGTCAATATCTATCTCCCTTTTATCGCTTATACGAATATCAACGGATTGCTTAGCGACTCCTTTTTACAGCTCGATTTTGGCAATTATACCCAATATTGGTATAACATTTTTGCTTTAAGTTTACTTACTGTAGTACTCGCAGGAATGACTTTCTATAAATATGTAAAAAAGGAGAAATAAGATGAGAGGTTTTAAGTTATTCTTTAAAATCTTAAAAGCGAATATCATCGCCACGCTTGCGTATTTGACCATCTTAGTTGTCTCCAGTGTCTTAATCGGCTTACAAAAAGATGAGATTCAAACCCAAAGCGAGATGAAGATGCCGATTTACTATGTCGAGGTGAATCGTGATTTATTGGATAATCTCCCTGGTGATGAAACACAAAAATTTGATTTTCTCCTAGATAACGATTTGATTTTATTAGAAAGCGATGATCCGCTCACCAATGGCTTATATGACTACATCGTCATCCCTGACAATCCGCAAGCTAATCCCAACGGGGTGGTGGTTGACAAACAAAAAAGCATCAAACCCGAACACGCAAGTGATGCCAACTTCTACCAAATTATCCACGGCATTTTGATCTTGCCAAGTAACTTAAGTGAGTTAGCCCAAGAAGAGAGTTTCTTTATTATCCATACCTACTTTAAAAACACCTTTTATACCGAACCATTAGCGATGGCGATTGATAAATATCTCAATACCTACTACACGTTGCAAGCTAGCGGGATTCCTGGCGACTTGGTCAGTAAAGTCAACGAGACCTTGACAAGTAACGTTGATTATGAAATTAGCCGCCCCAGTGACAAACATTTGGAAATGGCCGCCTTTTACTTTAATTTTGCGACCTATGTGATTACCGCGGTCATCATCTTGATTATCGGAATTGTCATCTTTGAAATTAAGCGAACTGCGGTTTTCCGGCGCATTCAAATATCCCCCTATCATCAGACGAAATTCTTATTTGAGATTATTTTAGCCTCGATGCTCATGGCTTTAGGCTTAGTTGTCTTAACCTTCTGCCTCGGGGCGATTACCAATCCTACCGTGATGTTTTCACTTCATGGACTCTACTTTTTCCT
This sequence comes from Bacilli bacterium, assembly GCA_050952725.1. Classification (GTDB taxonomy): domain Bacteria; phylum Bacillota_I; class Bacilli_A; order RFN20; family CAG-826; genus JAQWCH01. The sequence continues at coordinate 871,161 of JBMNLN010000001.1, read as the reverse complement.
CTCGACACTACTTTTTGTCTTACCGATTACCAGTGCGGCGGTCTTCTTGGGGATCGTCATGCCTAATATTGAACTCATCTCGATGTTAAGTACCGTTTTGTCATTATCCCAAGCCTTTTTTGCTGGGGCCTTTGTCCCGCGCGAATTTCTTTCGAACTTTATCATTTGGTTAGGGAGGGTATTTCCTGGCTCATATACCATCCGCATCAATAACTTAATTGCCGAACAGCAAGCGACGAATCTAGGGTTGATTCTTGGAAACGGCGGAATCTTAATTATCTATGCGGCTGTTTTCTTTGGATTATCGATTTTCGCCATTAAAAATCGGTATAAAAAAGAGAGTTAGTTTGCTGATTGCCACTAGATTAAAACCGATTTTATTTTTTTGTAAAATCAGGCATGGCAAATATAGTAAAATATATTATATGAAAAGCGGACATCGGTTTATCGTTTCTAATCGAGAATATCGTCTTGTCAAACTTTTAGGACGCGGTAAAGGTGGATACTCATATTTAGTAGAATCCGACCAGCAATACTATGTCTTGAAACAAATCCATCACGAACCTTGTGATTATTACCATTTTGGCAATAAAATCGAGGCGGAAATTCATGATTATCACCGCCTTTTAAAAACCGATATCAACATCCCGAAAATGATTGATGTTGACCGCGAAAAGGAGATCATTATCAAAGAATATATTCCCGGACCAACCATCGCAGAACTCATTTTAGCTTTTCGCGATGTTTCGCTCTATATTCAGCAACTCGAAAAAATGCTTCCTGCACTATATTCAACCGGGCTCAATCTCGATTATTATCCAACCAACTTTGTCGTCAATGCTAAAGATAATCAAATCTACTATATCGATTATGAATGCAACGAATATGACCCAAAGTGGAATTTTGTAAATTGGGGGAAGAAATACTGGACAGGAGAAGCAAAAATTAAATAGTTAAAGCACGAGGACTCCGAAGATGAAAAAAATTATTATCGCAACCGCTAACCATCATAAATTAGAGGAATACTCGGCGATTTTCACTCCGCTTGGATATCAAGTTTTTCTTCCAGCGGATTTAGGCTTAAAACTCGAGTTTACGGAAACTGGAACGAGTTTTAAAGAAAATGCTTTAATCAAGGCGAAATCTGTCCATAAGGAGGGTTATGCGGTTCTCGCCGATGATTCCGGATTAGAAATCGCCGCGCTTGATAATCGTCCTGGACTTTATTCACATCGGTTCTATGCGGAGCTATCGCAAACTGAAAAAAACGCCAAAGTGCTCGAGTTATTACAAGGAAAAGAGGACCGTTTTGCACGATTTATCGCGGTAATCGCCCTTATTTTACCTAATCAGGCACCGCGATTTTTTACTGGGATTGCTCCAGGTTATATTATGAAAGAACCGATTGGTGACCATGGTTTTGGCTATGACCCAATATTCTTTTCGTTTGAAGCGAATGCCCCTTTTGCCACTCTTTCCATGGGTGAAAAAAATCGCTATTCCCACCGGGGAAAAGCGACCAAACTTCTTCTGGAATTTTTAGAAAAAAACATGCATAAATCAAACTTCTAAGGACGCTTTTTTAATAATTTTTTGACTACCTTTTGATCGGCTGGTAAAAATAAATCTACGTCTAGTTCCTCATAAGTAAACCACGTTCCCGCATGGTGGACATGATATTTAATTGCAGTTTCATCAACTATCTCACCAAGAAAAACATCCATCTCTAGTTGAAATACTCCATAATCATGAGAGACATGACATAACAGAGTCGGGTTTTTGATTTCAATATTGAGTTCTTCTTTCAATTCCCTTTGTAAGGCTTGAAGGGGGGATTCCCCTTTTTCAATCTTCCCACCTGGAAATTCATATTTTAAATAACGCAGATCTTTTTCCTTGCGTTGGGCGGCAAAGATACGATTATCTTTTTCGATTACCGCTGCAACGACATTTTTGATTGTCTTCTTTGATTTTTCCATATTTACATTATACTCAAATTAACGGTGAAGACACTTTTTTCTTGGAGTGGGAAAATTTTGATTGCTTTGTAGGTATTTATTTACCGAATAAAGTATTTTCGACTATTAAATATATAAATATTCGCTATAATAATAATGGCTATTTTATTACAGGAGGTATTATTACATGCCATTTATCACTACTATCCTTGCTCGGGAAGTCATCGATAGCCGCGGTAACCCCACGGTTGAAGTCGAAGTCTATACCGAAAGTGGCGCGTTTGGTCGCGCAATTGTCCCTAGTGGCGCATCCACCGGTGAAAGAGAAGCTCTTGAACTTCGCGACACCAAAGACAAAAAACGCTTCAATGGAAAAGGTGTTTTGCAAGCAGTGGAAAACGTCAACGAAATCATCGCGCCGGAATTAGAAGGTTTTTTCGTCGGCGATCAAGTCGCGATTGACAACCTTTTACTCGCCCTTGATGGCACCCCATTTAAATCCAAACTCGGAGCCAACGCTTTACTTGGCGTTTCCTTGGCTTGTGCTAAAGCCGCCGCCGACTTCTTCGGTTTACCCCTTTATCGCTACATCGGGGGAACTAACGCGAAAAAACTCCCTGTCCCGATGATGAACGTCTTAAATGGTGGTCAACATGCGGATTCAAGTGTTGATTTCCAAGAATATATGATTATGCCCGTGGGCGCTCCTTCCTTTAAAGAAGCCGTGCGCTGGTGTGCGGAGATTTTTGTCGCCTTAAGAAAACTCTTAAAAGAGCGCGGTGACGTGACTTCTGTCGGTGATGAAGGCGGCTTTGCTCCTCGCTTATTAAAGAGCAATGAAGAGCCTTTAGCCTTACTGGTCGAGGCGATTAAAAAGGCTGGCTACAAACCGGGTGAAGAGGTCGTGCTCGCCCTTGATGTCGCCGCTAGTGAACTCTATAACGTCGAAACTGGTCTTTATGAATTAGAAAGATCTGGTCAAGGTAACTTAACCACAGACCAAATGGTCGATATGTACGAAGACCTGGTCAACAAATATCCGATTATCTCCATTGAAGATGGCTTAGGAGAACGCGATTGGGCAGGATGGAAGAAATTAACCGATCGCCTCGCCCATCGGATTCAAATCGTCGGGGATGACATCTTTGTCACCAACCCGAAGATTCTCGCTGAAGGGATTGAAAAAGGTATCGCTAATTCAATCTTAATCAAAGTCAACCAAATCGGCACATTGACCGAAACTCTCGATGCGATTGAAAAAGCCACACGCGCTGGTTATACCTGTGTCATCTCCCATCGCTCGGGGGAAACCGAAGATACCACAATCGCCGATTTAGCTGTCGCCTTAAATGCTGGTCAAATCAAAACTGGTTCCGTTTCCCGTACTGATCGGGTCGCCAAATACAACCAATTGATTCGCATTGAAGACGAATTAGGTGATGCGGCCATTTATCCCCAAACTAGCGTCTTTTACAATTTGAAAAAATAAGTTCGATGGACCATAAGAAAAAACTCAGCTTCACTGCTGAGTTTTTTTGTTATCTTAATCCATCCTTATTTATTGAAAATCACCTTTTCGTTATTGAACATCTTCACTAGGATAAAACCAAGGCCAAAAGCATAAACCAAACTGCTCAAGAAGGCGATTAAAATCAATAAAGGCTGTGAATTAAACGAGAAAATACCGACTAAAGCTTGTAAAGGTCCGATAATCGGAATCAGATAAATCAAAGCATTAGTCGCCGCATTGCCTTGCGTTAACATCGAGGTAATCCCTAAGACCATCAAGACCATCATCAAGGGAGCGCTGTAACTGCTCGCTTCTTTGACGGTCCTCGCAAAGGCGGAAACGATTGAAATTAAAGTGCCGACAAAGAGCACTAATGCAATAATGATAAGTAAAATCCAAATGAAATCTAAGGGCGCAAAGTTTTGGAAGGCATTAGCCATGCCCCCGCTCATCCCCGTCATCTGTGGAAGCGAGAGCATCACCGCGATAAAACTCGATAAGCCACTTAAAAGTGACTCAAAAGCAATCGCTAGGACTTTTCCAACCGCATATTCCCCGCGTTTGATCGGAGTAACTAAAACCGTGGCCAAAGTGCCGCGTTCTTTTTCCCCCGCGATATTTTCCGTGGCTAAGCCGATGACTCCCGTAGTAATAAAAGTCAGAATCATAAACGGATACATGGTCGCGAAGATCATCCCTGCAATATCGCGCTCGGTCGCTTGGTCATAAACTTCTTCTAAATCATCGTTGAGTTTGATGATATCAGGATAATGAATCGCCTCTAAGCTCGTAATCATCGCGCTCACTTGATGATAGATAATCTCACTTTCGGGTTTAGTGGAGTTGTAATAGAGTTTGACATAAGGGGCTTCTGCTCCCTCAATTTCGGCAACCACGGCGTTATATTTCTCATCAAATCCTTCTTCAAACACCATCAAAAGATCAACTTCTTTTTCTTTAATCAACTCTTGATAATGGGTGATTTCACTCACTTCCACTTCTTCGACTTCCGTTTTAAGACCAGCTTCTTCACTTTCTAACAAAGTCTTTACCCCATCAGGATAATTGACCGCATAGACCTCCGCCACATAATCATCTTTGGGTTTAAACATCGCTTCCATGCCTTCGCCGATGACGTTATAGATGATAAAGAGCAAAAGCCCCGGCAGGATGACAGTTGAGAAAAAAAGCCGCGTATCTTTGAAAAAGCGAGTCAATTCTTTTTTGAAGACAATCCAAATTTTACTCATTGGCGGCGTCCTCCGTTTCTTGGTGATGTTCTAGATATAATTGGAAGAACCGATCCTCTAAAGAAAGGCCTTTTTGCACTTCAGCAAGGGGGCCCTCGGCGACCATCTTCCCTTCGATAATAATTCCGACATCAGAACAAATTTTTTCCACAAGCGAGAAAATATGCGTGGAGATGATAATCGATTTTCCTTGTTCTTTTAATTCCACTAAAAAGTCAGTGACCACTTTGGCGGTTAAAACGTCGAGACCATTAGTCGGTTCATCAAAGATGATGATTTTGGGATCGTGGACAATCGCGATGACCAAAGAGACTTTTTGTCTCATCCCACTTGATAGATTAGCAACTTTAACCTCAGCAAATTCGGTGATGCCAAACTTATCGAACAGTTGTTCTTTTCGCTTTGTGGCAACTTCTGGTTCAACCCCATGAAGCGCGCTGAAATAATCAAAAAGATAATTAGGGGTAAAAAAGTCCTCTAACTTTAAATCACTGGTTAAAAACCCGATAACTTTTCTGACTTTGCCCGGTTCATTTTTCACAGAAAAACCTCCGACTGTCGCATCGCCACGATCAGGTTTAATCAAAGTGGCCAAAATCCGTAAAGTCGTGGTTTTACCCGCGCCATTAGGACCTAGAAGCCCATAGATTTGCCCTTGATGAACTTGCAGAGATAAATCATCAACAGCCTTAACGACTTTTTTGTGCGTTCCCGTAAGTTTTTGCTGTTTTTTCGAGAGTTTGAACTCCTTATATAAATTATTCGCAGAAATAACAACTTCGCTCATAATAACTCCTTTCCTTAATTGATTAGCCCCTTGGTCATAATCTTAAAAATTGGTTCAAAATCATGACTTAAAGGATAATCGGTATATTTTAAAAGGGGAATGAAGAAAACTTTGCCCTCGTTTGAACTATGGATTTCGCCTGCAAAATCATTGGAACGATAAAGGATGACTAAATCGCGTTGATTAGGTCCAAAGATCGTCCAAGAGTAGGCACCGACACATTCGATCGAATTGAGTTTTAAGCCCGTTTCTTCAAAGACTTCCCGCTTAGCTGAAGTTGCTAAATCTTCACCTAACTCCACATGACCACCAGGGAAAGTTAATCCCGGCCAATCATTTTTGGTTCGCAAAATCACCAGCATTTCGCCTTGATCGTTATAGACCATGGTCATCGTGGTGAGGATGACTTTTTCATTTATTTTCGTCATAAAAAATTCCTTTTATAATTATTACATAAATCCTTATCGTTTGGGGAAAATTGACTACTTCTTAACATTGTTTAATTAGTAAAATACGATTCTTAAATGGTGAAATAATAACTTTTGGAGGTTTCATTAAGAAAAAATGATGAGAATGTGTACTTTAACGTGGTCGGAAAGAAAGAGGTCTTAAATTAAAATATATATCAAAATCATGCATAAACAGTCGAAAAAATAATAAAAACCGAACTTTAAGGAAAAATTTACCTTTTTTATTTCTATGCGTTAATATAATTAATGTATGGATGCGAAAAAAAGAATAATCCTCGCTTTGATGTTTCTTGGAATTTTAACATCGTGTTCAGGGTCCAAACCTTTAGAAACTGGTTCGGGGACTCCTTCGACTAACTGGTCTGAGATTGCCGATAGTGAACTTCCTGAATATGAAGATGTCGATGTTTTTGTGATGGCCGGTCAATCAAATATGGAAGGATCAACTCAAATTCAATCACGATATGGTGATGATCAATATTTTTGGGATTATTGCGTCAGTAATGACCTTAATTATCAGACATATGTCGATGGTTTTTCCAGCATCAAAATTAGTTATCACAACAAATATAATGAGACTGTCTTTAACTATTCCAATCCTGAAGAACCAATGAAAGGCAAGTTTGTTCCTGTCAAATTAGGTCAAGGAACAACGGCGAGGCATTTCGGTCCCGAAGTCGGTTTAGCGGAAGCCCTTGTCAATCATTATGGGACAGAAAAACCCGTCTATTTAATCAAATATGCCTCGGGAGCGACCGGGTTTACTTCCAGCACTACTCATAATTGGAAATCTGAAAGTTCAGGTTCTTGTGGAGACCTCTATTTAGGAATCATCCAATATGTTGAAAATTGCTTAGAATTAATCAAACAAGAAGAAAAAAATCCCGTAATTAAAGGTTTTATGTGGATGCAAGGTGAACAAGATGGCGGTTCCAAAACCGCGGCCGATGCCTATAAAGGTTATCTCTTGAATTTCATCGATGATCTTTTCACTTCCTTTGGCCCTCATGCGAGTGATAAGAATAAGGAAAACATTCATTTTATTGATGGTCTTATCTATGACAAAGTCGATAAAACTTGGGCCCATGGACATCTGGTCAATCAAGCGAAAATCGAGATTTCCCAATTGCGGGAAAACAACCATATTGTCGATACAACCGAAACTGGTCTTAACTTAGATATTCACTCCCCAGGCGGTGATATTTACCACTTCAATGTCGGGTCAATGTTGAAATTAGGCGCAGGTTTTGCCGATGTTTTAATCGAAAATAGTATAATTAGAGGGTAGATATGGCGGTAGTAAAATTTAGTAAAGTCAATAAAATATATGACAATAAAGTGCAAGCGGTTTTTGATTTTAATCTCGAAGTCAAGGACAAAGAATTTGTGGTCTTAGTCGGTCCTTCGGGCTGTGGTAAATCCACGACTTTGCGCATGCTCGCGGGTTTAGAAGAGATTACAAGCGGAACGATTTCAATTGATGGTATTGTCGTCAACGATGTCGCTCCTAAAGACCGCGATATCGCCATGGTCTTTCAAAGTTATGCTCTCTATCCACATTTAACAGTTTATAAAAATATGGCTTTTGCCTTAAAGATTAAAGGTTATCCAAAAGAAGAAATTGATGCCCGTGTGCTAGAAGCAGCAGAAATTTTGGGATTAACTCCCTATTTAAACCGCCGTCCCAAAGCCCTATCTGGTGGACAAAGACAACGGGTCGCTTTAGGCAGAGCGATTGTTCGCACTCCCAAAGTCTTCTTAATGGACGAACCCCTTTCCAATCTCGATGCGAAATTACGGGTGACAATGCGCAGTGAAATCGCCAAACTCCATCAAAAAGTTGGGGCGACCACCGTTTATGTGACCCACGACCAAACCGAAGCGATGACTATGGCGGACCGCATTGTAATTATGAAAGACGGATATGTCCAACAAATTGGAGCGCCCAAAGAAATCTATGATCGGCCGCAAAACCTCTTTGTCGCCGACTTCATCGGGGCGCCCGCCATGAACTTCTTGCGCGGCAAAATCATCGATGGGGAATTTGTTTTATTCGATGGAGAAGAAAGAAAAAATAGTTTCAAAGTCCCTAAACAGTTCCTCAAAGCGGTCATCAAATATCAAAATAGAGATATCGTCTTAGGTATTCGTCCCGAAGATATCATCTATGTCAAGGACATCAATAAAGAAAAATGCCTCCCCAGCATTGGCATTGAATGTGATGTTTGTGAGTTATTAGGACATGAATTGATTGTCTATGGCTATCTCTGTGGACAAAGAGTAATTATCAAAACGAAAGCCAATAAAGAAATCAATGTTGGCGATATTCTCGAATACGGTTTTGATCAGAGTAAACTCCACTTCTTTGACCCCGAAACTACCGAACGGATTGAATAAAATGTGCAATTTTTTTGAAAAATATTCTTTCACGCAACCTAACGCCAAAGAGAATATTGCGACGATTAGAATTAAAGATTCACCTAAAATAATCTTGAAGAAAATCAAAGATTATTTAGAGGCAAATGATTTTATTAAGATTTATGCCAAGGATACTTATACCGAAGTGTTTGCCATCAAAGATTGGTTAGAATATACGTTTGCGATTACCTCTGATGGCTTATATTCCGATGTCAATATTTATGTTTTTTCACAAAATATTGGTAAGTCGCGGCAAGCACTGATCAAGATGCGCCAAGCAATCTTAAAACTATTAGATAATTAATAGAACTATTGCCGTGACTCCAACCGCAAAAGCGAGATATTCGAAAAGATGCGGTTTTTCTTTAAAAATTAAAAGCCCTAAAATCGTAGTTAACAAAATTACTCCAATATTGAAAACGGGAAATAATATTGTGGCTGGCACTAAAGCGGCAAGCATCGTATTGATCATATTGGCCAAGCCAAAACAAAGTCCAGCTCCGACCGAAAAGATAATTCCGGTATTATTCCAATTGGCTTGTTCTTGATGCCGTTTATTAAGGCGCATAATAAGATAAACGACAAATGAAAACAAAGTCGCAAATAGAAAACCGATAAATAAAAAGGCGGTTTTTTCTTGGGCCATCACACTTTGTTGCTGGACTTTTTGCATGATCCCTAGCCCGCCGGAGCAAAGCGCAGATAAAATTAACGGAATTAAATACAAATTGCTTTTAGTCTTGGTTTTTTCTTTGGTGAGAGACACGAAAATAATTAGGGGAAACACCAAAACAATTCCGATAATTTTCCACACGGTTGGGGCTTCATTCCAAAATATAAATCCGCAAATGGTCGGGATAATAAAACCAAACGAATAAACCATCGTACAAGTCGATGCTGTGCCAAAATTTAAGGCTAGAGTAAAGAGCCACTGCGAGCCAATAAGGAGCAGTCCATAAATCAAACCATAGGTTATGGTCGGTGGGGAAACATGATTAAAAAGATTAAAATCAAAAAATAATATCGCTACCAGTCCTAGTAAAAATAAAAATCCTTGAAAAAGAAAAAAAAGTTTACCACTCGAGATGAACGCAGAAATCTTTTTTGAAAAAATGCTTCTTCCAGCAGAAAGAGAAATCGAAGCTGCAAGGAGTAAGACTTCAATCATGTGACCTTTCCTTGAATAATTCGCTTAAGCCGCTTAGAAAACACACGGCGTTTTTGATCATCAACTAAAGAATAATTGTTGCCATCGTATGGAGTGGAATAGTAATTCCAAATCGCCCAAGGAATATGGTGTTCTTTTAAAATGGAAATCACATCGTTAAACCAGTTCTCTCGGCTTTTAAGATCGATATGACGAATACAACCAAACTCCCCACACCATAAAATTTTGTCGGGGTTTTTCGCTTTCCAATCAAGCGCGGGTTTTAACTTGTCATAAATGAATTTTTTATCAATGCGCTCATATTCCTTTAAACCTTCGCGATGCTCGACCGTGCGAATAAAATCTCTATATGGTTCCACCTCGCTTGGATAGGTAAAAATACCATTGTAATAACAGTGCGGCTCAACCAAAACCGCTCTTTGAGCAGTGAAAATAAATGGTTCATACATATGGAAGGTGTAAATTACATTTTCATCATCAAAAACTTTAAGTTGGGGGAGTAAAAAGGGCGAATTCCAACAAGTTGAACCGACCACAATCTGACGTTTTGCATTGACTTTACGCAGAGCATCAAGCGTATCTGTCACCAAATCATTCCATAATTTGGGTTCGACATTGCGCACTTCATTTAACAATTCAAAAACCACATCAGGATAATCGGTAAATCTTTTTTCCATATTCACCCAAAAGGTGATAAATTTTGCCTGTTCATCCTTGTCGTGCATCAAATTAGTTTTTTCGCTATCATCAGGAGCATAGGTTCCAGTGGCTTTATGCAAATTTAACACGACGTTTAGGCGATATTTTTGACACCATTTGACAAAATTTTCAATTAGTTCGAGAATGCGTTCGCGAAAAATACCTGGTGCTTCTTCAAGAACATATTGATCAAAACCTAAGCGGATATGATCACAACCCAATGAGGCGATATACTTCACATCCCTTTCAGTGATGTAGGTATCAAAATGATGAAAATCCCCCTTCGTCAAATCGAGCATCTTCTCTAAAGGAATAACGGTGAATCTTTTAAAGTTTGTCAACCATCCACCGATGCCAATCCCGTTTTCAAATCCTTTCCAAACTTTCATCTTCATAATCTTCTCCCCCTGTTTTTTTATAAAATTGCTTCACTATTTGTGCAGTAATAAATATCATGCCGATTTGCCAACTTCTTCAATATTTTTTCAAATTGTTGCCAGCATTGATAGACCTCTAATTCATTGGAGTGCCCCCAAATACAGAGAACTTGTTTTTTTGTCGGTTTCATATTGATAAAGTTATCGACGATTTGATTGATATTTTCATCGCGGAAATGGCAGGTTGGCGTAAAGCGAAAATTGTCATTCGGCAAATCATAATTATGCGAACTCCCCGCAGTTCGTCCCCATTTAATTCGATTTTTCTTCAAAACAGCGATGATGCGCGCATCGACTTGACCATAGGGGTAGGCCATTCCCAATATTTTTTGATTAGGGAACCATTCTTGCAAATTTAATACATCTTGCCCAATTTCGATTTGCAAGCGTTCATCGTCAACTTCAAAAAGGTGAGGATGAGTAAGAGAATGAGCGGCGACTTCGTGCCCCACATAGAGTTCTTGCATTTCTTCCTTCGTAATTCGATGGATATGCACTCCTTCATAAACCCATTTCGAATCATGATGAGCAATTCCTGAGTTCACATTGAATGTGCAAACCATATTATATTTGTCGAAGAGTTTTACTAATTTCCTATCAAATTGGGTATTGTCATCAAAGGAAAAAGTAACTGCTTTGAGCAGATTGCCTGGATATGGTTCGACAAATGTTGCTTCACTATCACTTAAAACATTTAAACTAATGTTTTTCTTGGTTTCAATATCGCGATATTTCTTGGGGGAAACACCATATGCTCTCTTAAAGACGGAACAAAGATGGGAAGAGGAAGAAAAACCAGTCATATCGGCAATTTGATCGATACTAAGTGCCGTATTTATCAAATATTGCTGAGCATTTTCCAATCGAGTTTTAATAATAAAATCCTTCGCGGACATCTGATATTTTTCGATGAACATCTGCCGGAAATAATCATAAGAATAACCGATTTCCGCTGCTAAATCCTTCACAGAAAGCCTCTTATTAGCATTGATCTTTAAGAAAGATACAATGGAGTCAATTGTCGTTTTTTCCTTTTTTTCGTTGACAGGATATCGGAGCAATAAAATCACGATTTTCTCCATCAGCAAATCCATCATCCGCTTATGATATTTTTCTTGTTTTTCTTTTTCTTCGTTAATCAGGAACAAAAGTTCAGAAATGTTGGTGGTGTCGTTTGAATACATTCCTTCGGAAATTTCCGCATCGGTCAAAGTAAAACCGACGAAGATGACTTCCGTTCCATAATTCGATGATTCATCATGGACTGAACCCGGGCGAATAACGGCAAAATCGCCCGCTTTAAACTTATAAGTTTTCGAAGAGATAGTCGTCGTCCCCTCACCCTCTAAATAAAAAACTAATTCGTAGCATTTATGCACGTGCGAATTAACTTTGTATTGCTTGTTATAGCGCGTGTTCACGAAGAACTCAATATGCGTTACCATACTTTAATCATAGAGCATTATTTTACAAAAACAATAAAAACCGAATGTAAAAACTTATATATTTTCGATAATTTAAGACAAAAAACGAACATTTGCACAATTTTAGATACCGCTTTCATCATTTTTGTTTTACAAATAAGGTAGAAGAATGTTTGGGGGAAATAATTATGAAGAAAAAAATCATTTTCAAGACTTCTTTATTTGCTTTTTTACTACTCCTTCCTGCCGCCAGCGCGCTCGCGCATCAAACGGCTCCTGCGAAAGTGGTAAAAGCAGCTAATGGCGATGTTGTCGATTTTGTTTTATCACCACGTGATATGGCCGAAGGGACATTGAATGTTCAATCAAAATTCAGTGCCGTTCATACCAATTTCAATTTGGGAAATACCAACCAAAGAGCCATGGTCTACATGAACGCGATTAAATCAGGGACCGAATACATTGATATTTCTTCTTATGCCTCGGCTGGAAGATTGGAAGTGTTGGTCTACGAAGGGACGACGACCGAACACATCAACCCCTTCTTGGTTGATAAAGATGGCCGCACCTATATCTTTGGCTCGACCGACGCGATTTCGATGGCGGGTTCAGCATATTACGAAACTAAATTGGATTCGCGCACGCCTGCGAACAACAAAAACCCCTCGGGTTGGGCAATGAATAATAAAAGTCAACTCAACTACAATTGGCACGGGGTGCCGATTAACCACACCGCTCATAGTGCGACCGCACCTGAGTTTGTTTATTACCATCTCAATCTTGCTAACCGCAACTATCGCAGTGGTTATACCGAATGGGCTGAAGGACTTGGTCTTGCCCCGGTTGGCAATGATTTTGATTTTGCCAATGTCAAACTGGCTGGATTCTACATGAACAAACAGGGGGTGGAAGAAACTTCCGTCAATTGGGATATCAAAGTCCTTAATGTTTCCGTTCGCAGCACCTCGACTGGCGCAAGAACCGTCTTATTTGATGCTCGGAATGCGGTGACCACTACCAGCAACGCTACCTTATGGAATGATCGGGTCGATGCTGATGGAAATTCCTATGTTTTCACCTGGATTAACCCTGGATTAGTTGGTTGTGTTACGACTGAGGTCGGACATGAATTTGTCGGGGCTACCCAATCGCAAAATCGTCCTTCCGATGAATTAAATAATGGAGAAATCACTATTAAGAAAGGTTCAGGTGGCTTTGCTTGGCTTTGGGCATTTGCGAAAGAATACGACCGCTTCGTTTCTATCGGCGATTGCACTGGTTTTGATGCGACCGCTTGGCACATCAATAATACCACTGGTGCTCAACTTAAATTCGACTGGTATTATGTGACCGGTGGCAACCATCTGCTCAATAAGATGTGGCTCTATCCTGATGCTGATAGCCTTGTCCAAAATGTCAATAATCCCGTCACTTCGATAATTCCTGCAGGATTTAAAGGATGGGTTTATTCGTTGTTTGAACAAAATGCCACCTTTGTTGGAAAATTAAACAATTTGCTCAATGAATCGCGCTTTGTCCTCGATATCAACGATGCCAATCATAATAAAACCTTTACCTTATCTTCTTTCAGACTCATCAAAAACGGTGCGGCCTTAAGAGATAAAGGCAATGTCGATATCTTCGTCAAAACACTCAAATTAGATACCTATGATGCCGGAGCAACTGGAGTCGGTGATGGATCTTGTATCACTTATTGGAACGATGTTAAAACCGCTTATGAAGCCTTATCTGAGAGTGAAAAAACGCTCTTCTGGGCTGATGCGAGTTATGCAGCGGCCAGAGCGAGATTCTCCCACTGGGCGGAAGTTAATGGCTATGCTCTCGGTGGTGGAAGTGGTCTCTTCCCCTCGGCCTTTGATTTAGATAAAAACTTCGCAGCCATTATCATGACAGCGATTACGCTCTTTGTTTACGCTGCTGGTTTGTTAATCGCCGTTAATTACAAGAAAAATAAAAAATACGGTAAGTAGTCAATGACGAACAAATACTTACTTTTATCCTCTTCACTTACATTCGTTTTGACGATTGTCAGTCTCTCTTTCATTAGCGAACAAAACGAAATTCTTACGCGAGCCGCAAATGGCGATAACATCGAAATGGTGTTATCGCCTCGATATAATCAAAATGAAGGTAATGTGAGGACGGAATCCACTTTTAGTGCAATCCACATGGTCTTTGAGGGGGGAAACACCAATCAAAGGGCGATGGTCTACGCGAATTGCACTAAATCAGGAACGGAATATTATGATATCTCAGGATATAAAAATAATGGCCGTTTTGAAGTTTTACTTTTAGATGGAACCACCACCGAGCACATGAATCCCTTCTTAGTTGATAAAGATGGGAGAACTTATATTTTTGGGACGACCAATGCCACTTCAATGGCAGGTTCGGCTTATTATGAAACGCAACTCGATTTAAAAAATCCTGCCAATAATAAAAATATCAACGGTTGGTATCCAAATAATACCGTTCAATTAAATTACAACTACCATGGTATCCCGGTTAACTGCGCCGCCCATGGTGCTTCAACTACCCACCCAGAATTTGCTTATTATCATTTAAATTTAGCTTCGCATTATTATCAAAAAAATTACACTGAATGGGCAGAGGGACTTAATCTTGATCCTGCCGACACTGGCTTTGACTTTGCCAACGTTAAATTAGCCGGTTTTTATCTGAATAAACAATGTTTGGAGGAACAGAACTCCAAATGGGATTTTAAAGTGTTAACTTTCTCGGTCAGAAACACCACAACTGGTGAACGTTTAGTTTTATTTGATGCTAGACAGGCAGTGATGACCTCCAGCAATACCGATTTGTGGAATAATCGCATCGATGAGCAAGGTAATTCCTATGTCTATACATATATTAACCCGGGAATTGCTAACAATGTCACTACGGAAATCGGACATGATTTCACCGCGATGACGATTTCCCAAGGTCGTCCCTTGACTAGTTTAAATAATGGGGTTTTTCGCATCGAAAAAGGCAGTAATTACGGTTATGCCTGGCTTTGGGCCTTCGCCAAAAATCAAGAGCGCTTTACCACAATGGATCTCACTGGGTTTGATGGGACTGCTTGGCACATCGATAATCAAACTGGGGGTGAACTGCGTTTTGATTGGTACTACGTGGTTAGCGGAACTAACTACATCCAAAATAAGTACTTCCTATTCCCCGATAATGGTGACGATGCTGGGATTACTAATCCAGTAACCAGTGTGATTCCGGCGGGTTTTAAAGGCTGGGTCTATTCCCTCTTTGAACAGAATGCAAGTTTTCAATCAAAATTGACTAATGTCGCTAATGAACCGCGCTTTGTTTTAGCAATTAATGAACATAACATCGGCAAAACCTTCGTCCTTGATGCCTTCAAAATTATCAAAAATGGACAGAGTTTGGTCGCAAAAAAGCATAGCGCTGCCAATAGCTTAGGAGAAATTGATAATTCCGCTTTTAGTGGCGAGGCTAAAAGCACTCTTGATACTCTGTTAATCAATGCGAAAAAGGCAATTTTCCAATCTGAAAACCCAAATGAAATCGATACTTTATTAAGTAATGCCCTCAACAGCATTACCACTAAACGCGTGGAGGAAACGATTGCTTTAATTAACGCGATTGGCATCGTGGCTTATGACGAGACCTCACGATTAAAAATCGAACAAGCACGGGCGGCTTATAATTCTTTAACCGAGGTCGAAAAAATAGAAATTGCTGATCTAGACTACAAAAAACTCACCGATGCGGAAGAAGAATATCAACGCCTCTACGATGAGAATACCTTAGCGACCCGCGTCGCTAATGTTAAAACCTTAATCGCTGATATTGGCGAAGTCACTTTAAGTGAAGAATCAAGATTGAAAATATTAGCCGCTCGCGAAGCTTATGATGATTTACCTGAAAGTGGCAAGGCGATGATTGAGGCGAATGAATTACAAACTCTAATCGCTGCCGAAAGCGAATACGAGCGATTATTAAATGATTTTATCGCTACTAGTGAAGCACAACCGGTCATCGATTTAATTGCCGACATCGGTGAGGTGACCCTTTCAACCGCCTCTAAAGAAAAAATCGAGACAGCACGCGCGGCATATGAAGAATTAAGTGAGGAGGCGAAAGCCAAAGTTCAAGAAGTTAATTATCAAGTCCTGTTGGAGGCTGAAGCCAGATATGATCAGTTAGAGCAAGCCTATCTCGAGGAGGCGACCGCTCAGGCTGATGCTTATGGCGTAATTATTAAGATTCGCTCGATCGGTTATGTCCGCTTTGATGAAGAATCACGTCTTAAAATCGAAGCTGCCCGCACTGCATATGACCATTTAAGTGTCCTGGCTAAAAGTAAGGTACCTGCGGATGATTATCAAATACTCACCGATGCCGAAGCGCGTTATGCCTATTTACGCGATCACCCTGAATTAGAGGAGGGAGCGAAAAATAACAATCTTCTTCTTGTCCTAGGCGGAACCATCGGAGGACTTCTTGTTGCGGCTGGCGGTATCTTCGCATTTATTATCTTTAAAAAGAAACGTGATCAAAGGAGTTGAGGTGGGACATGGTTAAAAGAAAAGTAATTTTAGATACCGATATGGGCATTGATTGTGATGATGCCGTCGCTTTGGGATTATTAATCAATTTAGATAACCGAGATTTAGTTGATTTAGTGGCCATTACGGCTTCAACTGCACGTCCAGGAGCGACCGCCACCATTAAAGCCATTATGGATTACTATGGAAAAAATAGTATTCCGGTTGGAAAATTGACCACTACCTTTTTACCATGTGATCATCAAAATAGTTACGCGCTCGCGATTCAAAACCAAACAGGAATCAAGGATACGGAACGGAATGCACTCGATGTTTTAAGGAAAACTCTGGCGAAATCGCCTGAAAAAATCACGATGATTGCCGTGGGTCCCTTAACTAATATGGCGGATCTACTCCAGTCAAAACCTGACCATCATTCACCTTTAACTGGTAAAGAACTCATCAAAGAAAAAATTGATACCATTTACATTATGGGGGGAGCCTTTGATAAAAACGATTTTCCCGAGTGGAATATTCTCCAAGATATCGAAAGTGCTATTATTGTCAATGAAAAATGGCCAACAGAGATTATCTACTCTCCCCATGAAGTCGGATTTCGCATCCAAACAAAAATGGGAGAAGGAAATGAAAATCCCGTGTGGGCATCAATGTATCATTTTGCCATTTACAACAATTTTTGCATGAAAAATGGTTACTCACGTTATAGTTGGGATCCGATTACTTGTATGGCAGCGTTGCCATCTTTTACCTCGCTTTTTGATTTTTCTCCTCCTGGTGATGTGCATATTGATCAAAAGGGGATTACCTCCTATCACCCCAATCCCCAAGGCAATCATCGCTACATTACCTTGAACAGCAGAATTACGGAGATTGAACAGGTTTTAAATACATTAGTAGAGAGGTTAAATTAATGCGTCGAGAATACCCCCGCAAAGAATTAGAAAGAAAGAGTTTCATCTCTCTTAATGGAGAATGGGATTTTGCTTTTGATTTTGCTCAAGAATTTTTATCCTACTACCCTCATTTTAACCATACTACTAAGCCAACTTTAGAATTTAGTCCAGTCTTTGATCGTAAAATCAATGTTCCCTTTGTCCCGGAATGCGAATTAAGCGGCATCGGACATCGAGGGTTTATCAACGCCTGTTGGTATAGACGAAAAATCAAGGTCAAGTTCAACGAAAATGAACGCGTCATCATCAATTTTGAAGCCGTTTTTCATACCTCACACTTATATGTTAATCACCACCTCGTGGGCAGCCACCGCGGTGGCTATACGCCTTTTTCCTTTGATATTACTGATTTTCTTGATGAAAATGGAGTTGGTGAAATTGTCTTACATGTCCTTTGTGATGCTCGCGATGAGACGATGCCTTCAGGGAAACAATCCCATACCTTAAAGCCCCTTGGTTGCTTCTATGAACGCTGTTCGGGAATTTGGGCGCCAGTTTGGTTGGAAATCGTTCCTATTACCTACCTAAAAAGCATTTATTACAAGAGCGATGTTCCCAATAAGACCATTAATCTTATATTAGAGATTGAAAATCCATCTGAAGGATTTGTCGCCGTCGATGTTTATTTCAATCAACGCAAAGTCGGTTCTTCCAAGATGAAATTACTTGACCAAAAAGAGATGATTGTCCCCGTTTCCTTAAGCGAAATTATTTTATGGAATCCCGGCGAAGGTAATCTCTATCAGGTCCAAATCAATCTTTCCGATGTTGATGATGTCTCTTCTTATTTTGGTTTACGCGAGTTAGTCCTCGACCAATATGGGTTGATCATCAATGGAAAACGCGTCTACCAACGCCTTGTTCTGGATCAGGGATATTATCCCAAAGGGATGTACACCGCTGAGGATGAAACGGATTTCATCAAGCAAATTCAAATTGCTCTCGATATGGGCTTTAATGGGGCCCGACTCCATCAAAAACTCTTCGATCGCACCTTCTTGTATCACGCTGATCGCATGGGGTATATGGTTTGGGGCGAATATCCTTCCTGGGGCTTTGATTATGCAAGTGATCGCGCTTATGCGATTTTTGCTCCCGAATGGAAAGAAGCGATCTTACGCGATCGCAATCATCCTGCAATTATCGGCTGGTGTCCGATGAATGAAAACTGGGCCTTATTCGGCAAACGTCAAAATGATCGTTTCGTTCGTGATATGTACCTATTGACCAAGTTTTTAGACCCAACCCGCCCCTGTATTGATGTGAGTTGGAATTACCATGTAATGACCGATATTTATGATGTCCATGACTATGCGCAAGGGGAAACTTTTGCCGAACATCAACGTCAGTTTGAAGAAGGTAAAATTTGGGATTCATTTTGGAAAGAGCAAAAACCCTATGAAGGCGAACCCTATTTTGTCAGTGAATATGGCGGTTTAAAATGGCCCGATAGCCTAGATGGATGGGGATATAATGGACCAAATAAAATCACCTCAGAAGAAGATTTTGTCAATCGCTTTCAAGCCTTCCACGATGTGATGTATCAAAATCCGCGCATCTGTGCTTCTTGTTACACGCAACTTTATGATGTCCAACAAGAATGTAATGGACTCTACTATTACAACAAAGAAACGAAATTCTCAAAAGAAACAATTAAAAAAATTAAAGCCATCGTTTCACAAAAAACGGCATACGAAAAAATTCCGCTTGCTTTAGGAGGTAAATAATATGAAAACCAAACGCTTCTTCTTACCCGCTGTCATTTTAAATCTCGCCCTAACCACGGTTACGAGTTGTGATAGTGTATTCGGTAACGAATTATTGTTTTGGGTCTATGGGAGCGAAAGTGAATTATCAACTTTCACCAAGATGACCAATCAATTCAACCAAACCTACGGGAAAGAACACGATATCACCGTGAAAATCTCCTCGTATCCAGCGGATGGAAGTTACACTTCTGTTATTAAAGCGAGTGCGACAACGACAAGTGGTCCTGATATCTTTTTGCTCGTCGATGACACGTTTAAAACTTACGTTCACCTTGGAATTGCCGGAGAAATTGAGGAAGAATTCAACGCCGTGACCGATATTGATCTTGGAGATATGTTCTCTTCAATTAGCACGCGATTCCGATACGATATTGAGAAAAATACCCAAAATGCCGATGACCCCTTGTACGGTTTACCTGTCAATACCAAACCGACCGCTCTTTATTATAACGAAACTTATTTAAAAGGCCTCGGAGTCACGGTGATTTCCGTTGATGAAAAAGATATGGAGGCTTTTAATGCGGGCACCCTGAAAGATCAGCGCGGATATTTCAAATCGGAGTATGATGATATTAAAGATATTACAATTCCCAAAAAAGGCTTCTATCGCAGTGAACATCCATATATTGGTTATGGTGAATACGTAATTCCCACGGAGACTGAAAAACTCGTCTTTAATAATCGCATTGCGATGAACTGGGATGAATCCGAAGATTTAGCCCGGCTTTGCACCCCGAGTTATAATCCCAAAATTAAAACTGTTTCCAACAACATCTGTGAGTATGGATATTTTACCGAATGGTGGTTTAATTACGGCTGGTCCGTGGGCGGCAACTGCTTAACTGATATCAGCGGAGCACACGATTGGAACTTTTCGCTTCTTGATGGTACACCAAATTACATTGTCGCTCCGAGTAAGCAATTCACTGGTCATACTGGATGCATCTATCAAGAACATCAAACAATTGAATTTCTCGATCGCTTAAATATCCGCGACGATCAAGTGGTCACCGCTGCCGATGATGGCCGCTATCTCTATGGCGAGGAAGAAGCGGGAATTAGAGCAGAAATCCTAATGGCTGTTGATGCGGGGGTCCTGATTGAACTCCCTTCCATTAAGGAAGCTTTCCTGCGTTATCTGAAATTAGGAGCAGCCAAGACTGCAGAATTTGAAGGGGAATATGGCCTAGATATTGCGCCAAACCCAAATAAATTTGCCAACAAAAGTTATGCTGACTACTTCTACAGTGGCAACATCGCCATCTGTGCGAACTATTCGGTCTACATGAATGATGTCGCGCGGCAAATGACCTATAAAGGATGGGAATGGGACGTGGCTCCTTTGGTCCAATACAAGGAATACAATAACCCCTTTGATCCTGATGATGATACGGTGCGAGTCCGCGGGAAAGATGCGGGAATGTCCAACACCACTTCAATGGTGGTGAGAAAGGCGAGTAAGAAGAAAGATAAAGCTGCGGCTTTTATCAAATGGATGGCCTCCACGCAAGGGCAATCAATCCGCGTCAAGGATGGTTGGTTCCCCAATCAACAATCACTTGTGTCGCAAATCGAATTCACTTCGCAAAATGCGGCGAAAAACTATCGGGTTTTCTCAGAAGCCTTGGCTTTTGAAGAATGCGGTGACTGGATGTACTTACCCAACTACGAATGGGTTGATGTTTGGGCGGTGCCATTGAACTCCAAAGTTCGCAATGGCACGCAGACCTATAGCGACTGGAAAAGAACCGCAATTCGCGAAACCAATCAGATTTTAAAGAAATATAATTAAGGAAAGCTATGGTAAAATCAAACGCGAAAAGACGCGAAAATCTCGTCGGGACCTTGATGGCCATGGGCCCATTACTCGGGTTCTTACTTTTTACGTGTCTACCGATGATTTTATCATTAGGAATTTCTTTTACTAAACTGACTTCTTTTGATATCTCCCAAGCCGAATATGTCGGCTTTGATAACTATGTCAATCTTTTTAAAGGAAATTACTACCTGCTCCCCTACGCCATTCGCAACACTTTGATTTGGTTAATCAACGTCCCGATGAATATGCTCATTTCCTTATTCATCGCCAATCTCTTAAGCAAAAAACTCCGCGGAAGTAAATTTTTAAGAACGATTCTCTTTATTCCCTCAATTTGTTCAAGTGTCGCTGTCACCATCATGTGGGGCTGGATTTTGCAAGATGATTACGGCATTGTTAATACTCTGATTTCTAATATGGGGTTAGAAAAGATCGGCTTTACTAGTGATGCTCGCTACTTTATGGGCACATGTTTGTTGATTAGCGCGTGGATGTATGGGACCAATATCATCCTGATGTCCAATGCTTTAGCCAACGTTAATAAAGAAGTCAAGGAAGCAGCCGAAATTGATGGCGCCTCGGGTTTTTATGTTTTCTGGAAAGTCACCGTTCCGCTCATTTCCCCGACCTTGTTTTTCTTGCTTATCACTAACTTCGTCGTCGCCAGTCAAGAGTTGCAGATTATGCAATTGTTGACTAGTAACGGTTATGGTCCAAATTATTCGGCGGTCACGCTGTCTTATTTTATCTATTTGATGGTCTGGGGACGAAATGCGGTCGACTATGGCTTTGGAGTCGCCGCTGCCTTATCGTGGATCATGGCGATTTTCGTGATGCTGATCTCCTTTATCAATTTCCGTTTATCGAAAAAGTGGGTGTATTATGACTAAGAATGAATTAGTATTGCTCGCAAACCCAAACGATATCGTTTTAGCCATTGATGAGATTCAAGAGATTGATGCTTCAAGTCAATTAAAAGCAAACATCAACTTAATTGAACAGTCAATTGCCGTTTTGACCGTGGATGAACAAGGGCAAATCCCCGAGATAATCTATCAGCGTTTTGAAGCGATTAAAAACAGTTATCGAACTTCAGTGCTCTTTAAAAAGGCCGCTCAAAGAAGTAAAGTGCGCACTATTATTGAAAAAATCACCTCTTATTTCTTTATGGCCTTAATCGCCTTCTTTATTCTCTTCCCTTTCTATGTTTTATTTGTCACCTCGATTATGCGCCCAGAGGAATCGCATGATACAGCGTTTAAATTCTGGCCCGATGTCGCGGTGTTTTCCAACTACTACAGCGTTTTATTTGAAGGTCAAGGCGGACACTCAGTCCCTAAATCATTTCTTATCACGTTAATCATCTATTTACCAACCTCAATTATCGGGGTGATTGTTTCAGCGATTGCGGCCTTTGCCTTTGCGAAGATGAATTTCCGGATAAAAAAACCTTTATTTGCCATTTTAATGGGATCGATGATGATTCCCAATACGATGTCATTAATCATCTCCTTTTTGCTCTATGACAAGATTGGTTTCACCACAAAACCGTGGTCGATTCTTCCGATTATTCTCCCGCGTATGTTTGGCACGGTTTCGATTGTCTTCTTTTTAAGGCAATTCTATATGAATCTTCCCAAAGATTTAATCGAATCGGCTAAGATAGATGGTCTGGGCTGGTGGGGAACTTTTTGGAAAATTGTCTTTCCGATTTCCATACCGGCAATTGTCGCCCAAATCATCCTATTTTTCATCACTGGCTACAACGACTATTTGGCGCCATTACTCTATTTAAAACCAAGCGGAATCGAAACTTTGCAAATCGCGCTTGCCTCCTATGTTGATCCTTATTTTATCAACTGGCCAATGCGGATGGCGGCGGCAATTGTCGCGATGATTCCGATGATTGTTCTCTACTTGATTTCACAAAAAGCGATTATGCGCGATATCTCCGTCGGGAGCGGAATTAAGGGGTGATGCTGATGAAGAAAAAACTTTTCACTTTGACATGGTTGATGATGCTTGGTTCCTTAGCGAGTTGTCGTAATGCTTCTTTGCAAGCCTCAGGCTTCGCTTTGCCGCACTTTGACGCAAACCGCACCGATCAAACTTATGATTCTGACTTATTCTACCGTAACGATCTGAATATCTTTGGCGGAGACAGCGATGTCATCTATGTCCCCAAAGAACGCGACCCAGTCTATGGAGGCTATTTCTATCAATATACTTCGGGAAATTTCCTCCACACTTCGTGGATTGAACCGCATCAATCATTCGCCTTTTCTTGTTTGCGCAGTCCTGATTTAAATAACTGGACCACCGTCGGGGCAGTTGATAATGGTTATGCCGTGAGATTTTTATCTGGCGATTGGGTCGTGCGCGATTGTTGGGCCCCCGAAGCAGAATACGATCCCGAAACCGATCACTACTATATTTTCTTCTCGGCCAAAACTCATAAATACACGGTAGGAGGCCATTATGATATTGATTTTGACCGGACCAATTTCCATTTTGCGGTCGCGGCAAGTCCAACCCCTGTTGGACCTTTTACCTTAGTGACTGCAGAAGAATATTACACTTGGAAAAACGAACCCTTACGGAGAAATGATCTAGGTCAAGTTGTCAATCGCAATGGGGAAACCGTGACGAGAAAAAAACCGCTCTTTGATATCGCCAAACACTTCGGCCTTGATTATCCTTGGGGCGCGATTGATATCTCTCCCTTCATTGATGATGATGGCACCCTTTATCTCTACTTCTCCAAACACTGGACTAATGAAGAATGGTTGGCAACGCGAACCAATGATTACATTTACGACTGTCTTTCAATCTGGTGCATTAAGATGATTGACTGGATTACTCCTGATTATGATTCACTGCGCATGGTCACTTATCCCTCCAGCAAAGCCACTTATTATAAGGGAGTGGGACCGATTCATGACGATTGTTCGTATGTGATTGTTCCTTTTGATGAATACGATCCTGGCTATGGGGAAGACGATAACCGCCTCAATGAAGGAGCGCAAGTGGTGACTCACATTTCCGCTGATGGAAAAAAGCGTTACTATCTCACTTATTCACAAACTGGGTTCGCCCAAAGAAATTATGGCTGTTATCAAGCTGTGGCCGATTCCCCCTTTGGACCGTTTATTAAATTAGGGCGCGAGCGCGCGGCCATTGGGGTTAACACCGCCAATGACTATATGACTGGGGTCGGTCACCATGCATACTGCCAAGCAGGCGATGAACTGTTTTGCATTTATTGGGTCCACGCTGATCCTCTAGATACTTCAACCTCGGGCAATAATGGGCGAATTTATGCCTTTGACAAGACGACATATATTTATGATCGCGATTTGAATTATGATATTTTATACACGAATGGACCGACTAAATCGATTCAACCCTTACCTGAGATTGTCTCCGGTTATAAAAATATCGCCCCAGAAGCGAGTATCAAGGCGACCAATGCTGGTGAAAAAGCTCTTGGTTTCTTAAATGATGGTCGGGCAACTTTCCTCGACTACTACAAAAATCAAGAGTTTTCGGCGAATAATCAAACCGTGATTACCCTTGAATTTGATGAACCGAGAACAATTAGAAGTTTAATGGTCTATAATTCCGCAAATTATGAAACCGCCTTTAGTGGTCTTGATTTAATTTGCTTTTCCTTGACGGAAAAGCCCACTTGGTATCCCGAAGACCAGCCATATAGCGACACTTGCTATATCGCTAACATCGGCTTTAATCCTGAAAATTATAACGAAACCGCCAAGACGATGCGTCAGGGGGGCTCATCGACAGTTTCCTTCAATGCAATTACCGTCGATCGCATCGAACTGATGATTTCAAAAACTTTATCACAGGGGTCGACGATTAATATCAGCGAAATCGTCGTCTTAGGATTATAAAGAAGGGGAGGAAGTCAAAATTATGAAAAAATATCTGCGGCAATGCGCGCTCCTTCTGACATCTTTATCCCTCCTTTCTGGTTGTGGGGTGGAATTGATTGCTCCGACCTTAGATGATTACATCTACAACTACGAAGAAGTTTTTCAAGATAGTTATGATCCCGACATGAAAATCGATGGAGTTTTAGATGAAGCGCGCTGGAGCAATACTAATTATCTCCATTTTAGTGAATATGATTGCGATCTGGCGGTCACTTCTTTTTTCACCGTCTATGGTATTTATATTGGCGGAAAAGCTATCGATCGCGAAATGACCTATTATGGGCGCTTTGATATGAAAAACAATTCTGGGTTTGATATTCACCTAGCGCGTAAGGAACAAACCCTGATGCAACGAAGCGAAGTAATGCGTTTGCAAGTCGATGCCCAAGATCGCAAAAGCTATTATCAAGATCGCTTTGCGGGAGCGACAAAAGTCGAAGGCGTTTTGAATTCAGGAACAGAATGCACAATGACCTTTGAGATGTTTGTCTCCTGGAAAGAATTCGGCGTCGAAGTGTTAAATCAGCACCACATTCCGCCTTTAGTCAGAATGATGCCGACCTATCGCTATGTCTCGCGCAAGAGCGACTCGTTTGTCGAACGTCATGATATCACCCCGACTTTTGGCGAAAACACTTACGTTTCTGGTTTTTATTCCTTTGGGCCTGATGGCTATCTCAACCCCGAAATTGCAGATTGTCCTTTGGGAAATGCGAAAAATGGAGTGAGCAAATCCGATGGGTGGGATATATCGCATTATGATGATGAACATCCTTATATCGATTCGACCTATCGCAATGCTCAATCAATTTATTTTAAAGATGTGTATGCGACGAATTTCATCGTCGAAACTGACGCGAGTTTAATCGCCCCTATTGGAAGAGCGAACAACCCCAAATTTGGATTGATCGCTCACGGTGATGGCTTCATGTACTTTAAGGCGATGTATGTCCGCGCCTATGTCGATAACGAGTTCTATTATCGAAACAATATCTTGCGTTGTGCGGCGATGACTTATTATCCAAAACGGCAATTTAATGAATTCGATTATATTTATCTCGACCGCAATAGCGATTTAATCACATCTGGTGTCAATAGTCTCCACCTGAAGTTAATCAAAAGTGGAAAGGCTTTGATGTTCTTTGTCGGTGATACTTTAATCTATAGCGAAAAAGAAGATTGGTTTGATAACAAGATGGCTCCAGGATTATTTGCGATGGATGCTCGAGTGCGCTTTACCAATTATTCGGCGCGAAGTCTTACCGATAGCGAATTAAATGCCTATTTAGAGGCGGAAGGGGTTTCAAGAGTAACCTTGCCGGAAACCTTCGCTAATGGCATCATCACCACTAAACAACAGGCGGTGAGTTTTGGGGAAAAACTCCATCTGGAGATTAAACCGACCAACGGCTATATGCTGACGAATTTAACTCTCAACGGAATTGACTATTACCAAGATTATTTAGACAATGTCGCTCAAGGTTCTCTCACGCTGGATAATCTCCCCGAAGTTGGCGAAATCAAAGTGGAAGCACGCTTTAGTAAAGTGACCCGCACAGTGAAGGCCATCTATGGAAATGTGACCACTAATACGGGAAAGAATGTCCCTTATGCCAATATTTTAGTGACCTCAAAATACAACTTCCTTTTCTTTAAGGATACAACCTCTTCCAATGGTTCTTATTTATTCAATTACTTACCGATTGATGGCGAGTTGATTTACGATGATGGCCTCCATCAATACTATAGCGATGGCATCTACAATTTTGTGATTACCGCGGATGGTTATCGCAATGTATCCTTTACCTATTATGTCGGTCATGATGGTTTTCGCCGTGATGATATTAATGGCGAACTATTAGAACCCAATACCGTGATTAATATGATGGAACGGGTGGTCGGCGGATCAGTTGGTTCGACTAACTTCTCTTATGTCAGCAATTTAACTGGATGGGATTTAACTGATGAGGATAAAGAGCCAAGCGTAGTAGTTGCCACCCGCGGTTCTTCAAATAATCCGCTCTATTTTTCCAACGTTGTCTCCCGTCATGCCGTCATTGAAATGGTCGTCCAAGATTGCACCCCCATTGGCGATGGTTATGACGTGCAACCAAGTGTGGGAATTTCTATGCAAACTGGCGGCTTTCGAATGGCGGTGATGATCGATGGGACCAACGTCCGCATCCTGCCGGAATTCGAATGGTATAACGACGCCAAACACTTAATTTCTTCAAAAGGTCTATTTAGAACCAATGACAAAAACAAAATTGGTTTTAAACTCATTCAAAGTGGCAGTTTAATCGCCTTGCTAATTTCCCCAAATAATGACAAAAACTACACCCTAGTGTATTCAAGCACTTGGGAAGAATTATCAAATTTAGATATCGCTTATGGCTTATATTCGCGAAGCTCGGGTTTAGTGAAAAACGTCTTCTCTGATTTTTCCATCAATGTCGATGCCGAATATGTCAATAGTCAGATTGATCAATACTTGAAAGCGGAGATGATAATTAATGAACCCGCGAATGGAAAACTCTTGGTCACCGATCTTAAAACTGGTGAAGTTATCCGCAACGGGGATAATGTGGTTCAAGGCACGAGTCTTTCGGTCACCGCAACCGCGGATAACAATTACTATGTCTATGGTATTTTAAACGGACAATCGTATGCACCGCTGATCTACACCAAAAATGGCAGCATGGCCCGTGCGGTGATTACCTTTAATGCTGGTAGTTCCATCTCGGCGAGTTTTGCCCCCTTAAGTACAATGGGCGAAGATATTGAAGTGACGATGATCTCCCAAAGCCTCCCGAGTTATCTCTCGTCTTCGGGGACAACCATCGCAGAAACCGTATCAGGTTTAGAATATGCAACCATGGCGAATATCGGGGCGGATTCTTTAGAGCGAAATATTCATATTGGCATGAAGCCTAGCGAGGTCGATTTCTCGACTTTTGTCGCTTTGGAATATGAAATTATCGAAGGAAATAGCGGCGAGAAAATCTCCCCCTATCTTGTCGATGGACACGGAGGAGTGTTTAAAATCGGCGGGAAACGCAATGAATATCAAGCCACGCGACGGGCTGGTTCAGTCACGGAAATTCGCCAAGCTAGCAACTGGCAAGGCTTCTCGATTTCCGGTGGTTGCCATGCGACTTATTCAGTCGATTTAACCTCTGATTATTACTACGATCCTAACATCAGCAAATATGGTCCTGGCGCTTCTTCGACTTTAGATTTGACTAACATTGCCTATGTGGGTTTACAAACCTACGCCTATAAATCCAATCATTGGAATTTCACCTTAATTTCGATTCATGGGATTACTGCTTTAGGGGACAAAGTTCTCGTTTTTGACGGCGCTAATAGCATGACTAAAACTGTCAATGGTCATCTGAGCGAACTCGCCCTTCCCCATGAGGCGATGCTCTTTTATGAAGCGGGAAGTGGAGCGGTCAATTATCAAACTTTAACAGCGATTACCGATGTGACTAAAGATATCTTAAATCCCGACGATACTTATTGGCAAATCCACAAGGGGACGACTGGCGATGGTTATTCGTGGAATAATCTCATTTTTGATACCACCGAAACCAATATCAATCTCTCGTTCCATGATGCACTCGTCTTTGAGATTGACACGACGCTAGGAGAGTGGGGGACATCGACTGGTTTAGAGTTAGATATCGAATTGCGTTATGATGACTATGCGGCTTCGGGAGCGAAGACCTTCTCCCGTAGCGCTAGTTACTACTTTATCGATGAGGCAACTAGTACGGTCACCAAACTCCCTTCGCGGCATATTCCAGTTAATGCCAAAGGCACAATCGTCGCCTTATTTGAAGATATGACAATTAATTCGAACTTTATGGAACATCGCTACAATGCGATGACGCAAGCGCGGATTATCATCAATACTGAAGGTGTCGATCAACGGATTTTTAAACTCGACAATCTGCGCTTCGTCGCCAATGGAAAGGCTATGGTATCGTAATTTATGCTTGATGATCATTTACAAATTAAACTCGACCCTACTGTTAATCCTCAAAGTATTGTGTTCTTTAAGGATTATCGCATCACTATTTTAGATGATTGTCTTTTCCGGGTGGAAAAAAACAAGGAAAAAATATATCGCGATGCGTTAACCCAAAGCGTTTGGTATCGCCATTTTCCCTCTCCGCAATATCGGGTTTTAAAGAAAAATAATCGCATTGAAATCATCACGGAAACTTGTTCTTTGATTTGCCTTGATTCCGGTGCAATCAAAGTGCGATATCAAGGGGAACTAATCACAGTCGATGATCGCGGCAATTATCTTGGGACGCGGCGGACCTTGGATCGCTGCGATGGCAATGTCTGCTATGACAATCCTTGGATTCTCGATAAAAACTTTGCATCTTTCGCATTAGACAAGGGGATCATCTCCAAAAAGGGAGTTTCCTATTTTGATGATGTTGATGCTCTTTCTCTTAGTGCCGATGGTAAAGTCATGCCTCAAAAAGGCCTTGGCTTTGATAAATATGTCTTTGTCTATGGCAAAGACTACCTAAAAGCCCTGCGGCTTTTCACCAAAATCACCGGCAAAATCCCCCTGATTCCCCGGTTTGTCTTTGGTAATTGGTGGAGTCGTTACCACATCTACACCGATAGAGAATACTTGACGATTCTCGAACATTTTCAAGAACGGCACATCCCCTTAACTGTGGCCACAATCGATATCGATTGGCATTATACTAATACCCTTGATGAAGATTTTGGCATTACCAAATCTGGGCGTAACACTCCTTTCTATGGCGGGAATGATGGGTGGACTGGCTATTCTTGGAATAAAAAATTATTTCCCGACTACCGCGCCTTTTTAGCGAAGGTTCACAATCGCAATTTAGCGATTACCCTCAACCTCCACCCGGCGGAAGGGATTCGCTGGTTTGAGGATTGCTATGAGGAATTTGCGCTCGCGATGGGAAAAGATCCAAAGACGGGCGAACAAATTAAATTCGATTTTACCTCAACTGATTTTATCAATCATTACTTCCGTATCATTCATCAACCCTACGAAAAAGATGGGATTGATTTCTATTGGATCGACTGGCAACAGGGCGAGAAGACAAACATTGAAGGTTTAGATCCGCTTTGGGCTCTAAATCACTATCATTTCCTCGATAATGCCTTAAATAATCAACGGCCCTTAATCTTGTCGCGATATTGCGGGGTTGGTTCTCATCGTTATCCAATTGGATTTTCTGGGGATACTTTCGTCTCATGGAAAACCTTAAAATACCTTCCTTATTTCACTGCGACCGCCTCCAATATTGGTTACACCTATTGGAGTCATGATATCGGCGGGCATATGTTTGGGATTAAAGACGACCAATTATTTGTCCGCTTTGTCCAATTTGGAGTCTTCTCACCGATCAATCGCCTCCATAACACTAATTTTGAAACGATGAGCAAAGAACCTTGGACTTATAAAAACGGAACGGGATTTATCGTCGAGGAGTTTTTGCGTTTGCGTCATCATCTAATTCCCTATCTTTATTCTTACTCGTATTTGACCCACCAATTGAGTTGGCCTTTAATTCAACCGCTTTATTATCATCATCAAAATCAAGGGCTTAATCAATTTAAAAACCAATATTATTTTGGTGATCAAATGCTCGTTTTACCAATCACCAGCAAACAGACGCAATACTTCGCGAAAGTGCGGATGTTTATTCCGAAAGGCACTTGGACCGACTTCTTTACCAATCGCATTTACACGATGAATGAAGATTGCGTCGTCACCCTTTATCGCACTTTAGAAGAGATTCCCGTTTTAGTTAAAAGTGGCGGCATTATTCCCATGTCAAACTCAAATACTAATGGTGCCGATAACCCTGAGCATCTGTTAGTTAGAATCTATAATGGCGATAATCATTACGTTCTTTACGAAGATGAAGGTGAAAAACAATTCCAAACGGTTTTTGATTTAAAAACTTCCAAAAACCAAGTCAAACTACTTCTTTCTTTTACTGGTGAGCTAGATGCTTATCTAAAGGAACGGAAAATAACAATTCTTTTTAAGAATATTAAAGAAGGTGAAATTTCCTTATTCGTCAATGGCCAAAAAGAAGAATATATCACGGAATATAAAGATTGCCTGGCCTTATCTTTTGCGGTCAATCCTCATCACCAATACGAAGTGGTTACCACCTTTAAAGCAACTGATGAACTCGCACGAGCGAAGGAACATTTCTTGAGAATTCTTTCTATCGTTGAAGTAGAAAATATTCCCAAGAAAGAACTTTATGATCGTTTACTTAAGGTGCAAAGTATTGATGAGGCTCATGAGATTATTTCTATAGCCAAATTACCCAAAATAGTCAAAGAAGCCTTGTTAGAGGCTCTTTAAACAAATTTCAATTATAGACACTACTCCCAAACATACAGTTGCAATTACTTCTTTTTTGTTTTGGAACTTATTGCTTTAATCCACTGTTTGGGATAAATAAGATCGTGAATCCGTCTGTAATTGAGAAATAAAATTAAGTCCGTTAACGGGAAGAAACAAAGCAAAATAGTCACAAAAAGACTACCAACGGTAAAGATGATCGTTAGGAAGGTCACATACATCATCGCGTAACCATCAAAGACTTCTGGTCGCTTAATATAGGTGGCAAATAAGCGAATGATATAGACATGAACGAGATAGAATTGACCACTATAACGACCCAAGGAAGAAATTTTCTTTACTGGTTCATATTTATCGATTAATGACAGCAGATAAAAATAGACTAGTGTTCCCGTTAAAGAACCAAACCATAAGGTGGCAATCTCTCGATTAGTTCCACCTAATTTTGGCAACCAATTCGTGTTGGTTAAAAGGATATAGAGATAGACGACTAAACAGAGTAAGGCCCCCACTGCTTTTAAAATCTTTAATTGCGGAATCTTTTTTAAATACGGCATAAAGGTTTTAAAGATAAAAGCAAATAAGGTAATTGGCAAGTAATAAAGCACCATGTTCGCTGCTAGACATCCTGGTCCTAAATCCTCCCGATTGCTAATATAGGAAAAGATCATCAGATAACCAATTGAGACAATGACTAAAAAAACTGATTTAAGGACATCCCAAAGCAGACCTTCTTTTTTAATCAAGGAGAAAACATAGGAGAAGATCGCGAGGAAGATATTGATAAAAGCCGCGACCAAAAAATGCCAATAGAAAGTATCAGTCCGAAGATAAAGTTCATTCATCCAGTAGGCAAAGTCTTTATGCTCCAAGACAAACCTTGGCAAAGTATAAATCGAAAGCACTGAAAAACCATAAGCGGGAATTAAATAAAGACAAATGGTTTTGCCAATGTATATAAGGAGTTCTTTTAACGTCTTCGCTCGTTTTAAAAGCAGGCCACTACTGAAGAAAAATAGCGGCAAAGCCACACTGTAAAAGATGGCAAAGCCAAGATTAGAAACATAACTTGTATAGCCCCATCTTTGAAGACAATGAGCAATACAAATAAAAAGCATTCCAACCAGCTTCATCAAATCAATGACCGTTATCCGTTCAGTTATTTTCTTTTTAGGCTTAGACATTGCTATGGAACACCTCTCTATTTATAAATTACTCAAATTTCAAGATTTTTGTCAATTATTCGGAGGCGGGAAAATATTGATGTCGGTTTAAGTCGAGAAGATGATAAAAAAAGCGACCTACAGCTGTAGGCCATTATTTCAGGGGGGCTTTTAACCCTTATTTAATTTCAATATATCAGTTCTAATTAAGATATCAAACGAAAGGAAAGGGGGATACCTCCCAATCGGCTAGAGAGTTCAATTGAAATTCTAAGCAACCCGCAAACATATTATGCTTTCAAAAAATGTTTAACAAAAAAAGAATCAGGACCCCCCTGATTCTCTCAATTTAAATGGTGGCCCAAGCCGGAATTGAACCGGCGACACATGGATTTTCAGTCCACTGCTCTACCATCTGAGCTATCGGGCCGCATCCTGGCGGACCAGATGGGGATCGAACCCACGATCTTCTCCGTGACAGGGAGACATGTTAACCGCTACACCACTGGTCCAGACTGCCGTAGACGCTTTTATATTATCTATAAAGTACGTGAAAAAAGCAAGAACGAATTATCTTCTTCGCTGTCTTTACGAGATTTATCGAAGTTTCAAAAGAAAAGCCACCAACTTAATGGTGGCTTCAATAAACTAAAATAATTACCAGTTGGTTGCACGCAGTTCTTGATAAGCGAGTTCGTGCGAGCAGACTGGACAGATATTGGGAGCTTCTTTGCCGATGACTAAGTTACCGCAGACACGGCATTTCCAGACCACGACTTCATCGCGTTTGAAAACCACACCTTCTTTAATGTTAGCTGCTAGAGCGCGATAGCGTTCTTCGTGAACTTTTTCAATCGCGGCCACACCGCGGAATTTAGCGGCGATTTCATGGAAGCCTTCTGCTTCGGCTTCTTTGGCCATCCGAGCATACATTTCTGTCCATTCGTAGTTTTCGCCTTCGGCAGCTTCGAGTAAGACATCGGGCATCACACCTTTGGAGCCACCGTTTAAGTATTTGAACCAAAGTTCAGCGTGTTCTTGTTCATTGGCGCTAGTTTCTAAGAAAATCTCAGCGATTTGTTCATAACCCGCTTTGCGGGCGACGGAAGCATAGTATTTGTACTTATTTGTCGCTTCGGATTCTCCCGCGAAAGCTTCGCGTAGATTCTTTTCGGTTTTTGAGCCTTTTAGTTTAGCATAGAGTTTTTTATCCATCTTAATTCTCCTTTATTCGCCTTTTATTATAGAGGGTATTCTTCCCTGTTTCAAATATTACGCTTGCAGAAATCGCTCCAACTTTTTTCATAATTTGACTAGGGTTAACATTAAATGATTAATGTCAAAGGAAAGTGCCGAATTTTCCATAACCCAATTATACTAAGCGTGTTATCTTACGTATTCAATCTTTGAAATCAGAAGATAATTTTCTTGGTCATGGTCATAAAACCATCTGGAGTAAAGCCTTCTTTTTGATATAGAGATTGGGCAGTTAAATTCGAAGTTAAAACTTCCAAAGTCAAAGCGACCGCTTTTTCTTTATATTCCTCGATTAACCACTCAAGAAAACAAGAAGCATAGCCTTGATGACGGAAGTTCTCCGCGATATAGAGTTCATCTAAAATTAACACTGTTCCCCCTTCTTCATGACACCAATACGAGGTGATTAGAGCATAACCAACCACTTCATGAGAATCATTGCGGGTAATGAAATAACCTTCGAGATTTTCATGATGGGCTAAGACGCGGTCAAAGGTCATCTTGGTGAGTTTTTCATCGTAATCGCGCAAAGCGGAACCACTATCATAAAATTCCTGAGCAAGACGGAAGAAGATAGGTTGATCAGCAGCTAAAAAGGGGCGAACGTTCATGTAATTTTCTCCATTATTAAAAAGGACAAGTATTATTTTATTACTTCTAGATTCGATTACAATAGACAGTTTATTCTTCGTAAATTAAAGTTTCGGGATGCGAAAATTTAAATTCAATCTTCTTCTTGGGATTGATTAGAAGCCCTTCAATGGTCGTCTCTTTGGTGCCGAGTTTGGTGTCGACAATTAATTTTCGATAAGGTTTAAAGCCGACTTTTTCTTGCACTCTTCGGGATTGGGCATTGCCAAGATAATATCCGCATAACAAGAAATCAAAATCGCATTGATTAAACAGATAGTCAATGACCGCCGTAAGTGCTTCAGGCATCAACCCTTGTCCCCAGTAATCCTTGCTTAATACAAAACCAAGTCTCCGGCCTTGATAGGGAAAAAATTCACTCAAGACTTCTTCTTTTCCGTATCGTTCAACCCCTAAAGAGCCAATGACTTGATTATTCGCTTTGAAACAAACGGCAAAAGTTCGGTCCTTTTCCATAAAGTTCTTCAATACTCTCAAGGTTTCTTCTTGGTTTTGATGATGCGGCCAGCCCGCCATTTCCCCCACCCCAGGGACAGAGGCATATTGATGAAAATCATCTAAATCCTCCAAGCGAAAAGGTCTTAATATCAGTCGCTTGGTTTCGATAATCTTACCGCGAATTCGAAATGGTGCGTTCATTTTATTGGTTCTGCTTTTTTGAATTCCACCTTTTAAAACCGTTGCTATAAGAAGGTTTTATCAGGTTAACTTAATTTTAACTAATCTTTGATTAATACCAAAGAAAAATAAAAAAACAGCACGGAACTTTCCAATGCTGTTTCATCTTCTTGGTTGCGGAGGGAGGATTTGAACCTCCGACCTCCGGGTTATGGGCCCGACGAGCTACCAGACTGCTCTACCCCGCGATAGCCAGTACAATATATCATAGACAAGCAGGAAATGTCAAAAAAAATCAAAAATTATAAATAGCAACTTTTAATCAAATCTTTTTCCATTTGCGTTTTTTAAATAAGTCATTCATCGCCGCATAGAGGTCACCAGATTGCTCTCTTTGCCAAGGATGTCATTTAATTCTTCTTCTAAAGACATCCACCCCATTAAACTTTTGAACTTATCGTTATCACAAAATATATCAACATCGCGTATCATTGATACTTCCGCTTAGTTATATGAGAAAAAACCACACTTCAAATCTTTGTTTTTTTATGTACTTGGATACGGACAATTGGCAACTCATGGATTAAATTTAAATGATTGTGCGAGGTTTGTTAAATGTTTCGCCTTTTCTAAATCCTTACCTTCTTCTTCATAATGTTTGGCTAAGAACAAAAGGCCAGCTCTCGCATCACGGCAACGCGATTTAACTAACCACTCTTCCGCGAGTTGATAACTTTTTTTAACCGCCTTACCTTCTAAAAAGAAATTGCCCACTTGCGCCATTCCGCGGCCAAAACCAAGATTCGCACTGCGTTCAAAAAACTTTAAGGCTTTGTGATAATCAACCGGTTCAGTTTCTAAAAGCACAAGGGCATAGACATAATAGGCCTGCGGATAGCGTTTGGCCATTCCCTCATCAAAGTAGCGCCGGCCTCTTTTTAAATCTCGAGGATAATCATAAAGACCAAGACTATAAAAATAGCCTAGAGCGGTCGCGGCTTCGACATCACCACTAGCGGCATTCAGCGCTAGGCGTTGTCTTTGATATTCATCCTCGGGAGCTTGTTCCCATAAATAAACGCGATCCATAAAAGGCTTTAAACTTAAACCGCCGCTTTAAGGCGTTCGGTGACAGCTTGGGCTTTCTGATAGATTTGTTCGACATCTTCGCCGACGAAGAATTGACCATCTTCATAGAGAATTTTGCCGTTAATCATCGTCATTTTGACATTGGTTTTACTCCCAGCATAGACGATGTTTTTCACGATATTATTTAAAGGTTGCATATTCGGCTGTTTTAAATCAAGGAGAATAATGTCGGCTAACTGCCCAACTGATAAGGTCCTTGCCTTGGTTAATCCCATCGCATCCGCTCCATTGAGAGTGGCCATTTTTAAAACTTCATAGGCATCGATGACCCGGGGATCATTCGCGACAATCTTGCTTAAACCAGTGACTAAAAACATCTCGCGAAAGAAATCAAGCGCATTATTTGAAGCGGGCCCATCCGTGCCAATGGCAACCGGAATCCCTGCTTCCACATACCGATGTAAAGGAGCGATACCCGAGGCTAATTTGATGTTACTCGAGGGATTAGTTACGGCAAAAAGGCGATGTTTTTTAAAGATTTCCACATCGACATCATGGAGATAGATACAGTGGAATCCGCCTCCGCCATAATCGAAAAGACCAAAACTATCGATATATTGGGCGGGCGTCATCTTATGAGTTGCAAGACAATCATCGACTTCTGCTTGCGTTTCCGCCAGATGAGTATAGATGGGAACTTTTAATTGCTGGACTGCCTTAGCTAGTTCAGTAAGAATTTCCTCACTTGCGGTATAAATTGCATGGAAGCCGAGGCGATAAGAGACAAGCGAATTCGGTTGATTGAGTTCGTGGTAGGCTACTATCATCTCCTCAACCGATTCTTTAAAACGAGTTACCGTCCCTAAAAGCACCACCCTAAATCCTAAATCGAGTGCAGCTTTCGCGGTCGCTTTCGGATTATAATACATATCAAAACAGGCGGTGATGCCACTTGTGAGATATTCTAAAAAGGCGACTTTTGATAGATGATATTCGTCCCCAGGCTGGAGTTTGGCTTCCATGGGAAAAACTTTCTCATTTAGCCAAGTATGCAAATCATCATCGTCAGCGTAACTGCGCAAAAAAGTCATCGCTGAATGCGTATGAGCGTTTTTAAATCCCGGCATCAAAAGATTCCCTTCACAGTCGATAACGCGATCGAAATTAAAAACTCCCGAGCGCATCGGGCCGACATAGGTGATGAGATTATCGGTGACTTCTAATTCGCCAAAGGTGATTTTCATCCCCTCTTCCAGCGTTAAAAGTCGGGCATTAATCAAACGGATTTTCATAAATCTATTTTAACATAGCTAGGAAAAAACAAGAAAAATTCCCGTCAATACGGGTAAAATTCTTATTCTTCTTCGTAAGGAACGATGTTTTCCCCGGTCGCTCCACAGTATTCACAATAATCGGGGTTATCGATAATCGCACCACAGACTAGGCATAAATATTTTTTCTTTTCTTGTTCTGGCATACGCTTCTCCTTTTTTTCTCTTGTTTTATTCTATCGCCAATCAAGGTAAATTGCGAAGAAGGTTTATCTTTTTAAACCGTGTTTCTCGATTGCATTTTAATTTTATCATTAATCAGGTCAACGTGGAAAAATAAACTTTTCCCGCATACGATAAAAACGCTGGAAAATCACTTAAGCGTTTACATTGTGTAAAAATAAGGGTTTTTCTAGTATTTTCTATTTATTTAGTTAGAATGAGAGCACTTCACAATAAAGGATTTTTTTCATGCAAGTAATCATCAAAAAGACGATTGAAGAAATCGCCGATGAGGTGAGCGAGAAATTTGCCACGCTCATCGAAAGAAACCCCCAAGCGGTCCTTGGACTCGCGACCGGATCAACTCCGATTCCCACCTATCAAAAATTAGTTGAAAAAATCAAATCCCGTGGACTATCCGTTCAAGGGCTAACCACCTTCAACCTTGACGAATATGTCGATTTAAAATTTCCTGAAAATTCCTACCGTTTTTTTATGGAGGAACATCTGTTTCGTCCTTTGGGCATTTCTCCTGCTCAAGTCCATTTTCCTCCCGAAGTTAACCCGGAAAAATACGATCAATTAATCCAAGCAAAAGGCGGCATTGATCTACAAATCCTCGGGATTGGTTCCGAAGGCCATATCGCATTTAATGAAGCGCATACTCCCTTCGATTGCCGGACCCATATCGTCGCCTTAGCCGAATCGACACGGCGGGATAACGCCCGCTTCTTCCCCAGTATTGACGATGTTCCAACCCATGCGGTCAGTATGGGTTTAAAGACGATTATGGAAACTAAAGAAATTGTCCTCATCGCCACGGGGGCCGCGAAAATGAAAGCGGTCAAAGCCATGCTTTCTGGGGTTGCGACTCCCGCATGTCCCGCTTCTATCTTAAACGAACACGATAATGTCACCGTTTACTTAGACGAAGAGGCTGCCGGCTCGCTTTATTAAAAAAATAAACCTGATTGTATTAATCAGGTTTTTTCTTACTTGTGACAATCATCAATCTTCTTTTTTGCGTTCAAGATAATCGATGGGACGCCCAGGAACTTGATGGCATTTGCGGCACCGCGCTTCATAGTTTTCTTTTGCGCCTACCACGATTAACGAATCGGTAAAATGCGCCGGTTGATGATTGACTAAACGCTGAGTTTTGGTCGCAGGAGCGTGACAAACCACGCAAATCGCGGTTAGTTTTAAAACTTCATCGGCAATCGCTAGCAAATCAGGCATAAAGGAAAAGGGCTCACCACGAAAGTTTTGATCAAGCCCCGAGACCATGACTTTCACCCCGCGATTAGCTAAATCTTCAATGATAATTAAGGCCTCATCATCAAGAAATTGCACTTCGTCAATCGCGACGATATTAGTGTTTTCATCGATGTGATTATAGATTTCTTTCGCATAGCGAATATTGACCGAACGGGTGCGCGAATTATTGTGACTGACTACTTCGTTTTCGCCGTAGCGATCATCGATGACGGGTTTAAAGACGACGATATTTTCCATCGCAAACTCGGCGCGTCTTACTCGGCGAATTAATTCTTCGGTTTTACCAGCAAACATCGGTCCAGTGATCACTTCAATCCGACCTGTTTTTTTCATCTTGGTACTCCCCCTATCTTCTCTATTTGTCATTATACAAAAATTATTGAGCTTTTCCTTCCGAAAATTTCCTAAAAATAGAAGACGAGAAGTTTTCGCTTCTCGTCTTGTTAGATAATAAAGTGTAATCCTATTTATCTTCTTCAGCGTATTGCTTGATAATTGTGTCAATCATCGAAGTGGGGACTTGTTGATAGGAATCGAATTCGCGATTAAAGAAGCCGCTACCTTGTGAGAGTAAACGCATCTTAATCGCGTAATCTAAAATTTCCACCTCAGGGACCATGGCGATGATTTCTTGGATATCATTTCCTTTTTCATCCATCGACATAATCCGGGCCCGACGTTGATTGAGATCGTTCATAATATTCCCAGTGAATTCATTATGAACATTGATTGTAATCTTCATAATCGGCTCCAAGATGGTCGGATTACATTTCATATACGCTTCTTTAAAAGCGAGGATTGCTGCCATCTTAAAGGCGAGTTCATTGGAGTCGACACTGTGGTATTTCCCATCGGTGAGAATCGCTTTCATCCCCACGACTGGAAAACCCGCGAGCAAGCCGCTTTGCGTCGCTTCAAAGAAACCTTTTTCGACCGCAGGGAAATAGTTTTTCGGAACCGCACCTCCAAAGACTTCCTCACCAAAGGTATTTTCCAGATTTTCATGATTGGGTTCAAAGCGCATTTCGACAACTCCGTAGAAACCACTTCCCCCAGATTGCTTAACGTAACGTCCAGGAGCAGTCGCGGTAGAGCGAATGGTCTCCCGATAGTTAATCTTAGGCGCATCTAATTCGACCGCGATGTTGTAGCTATTTTGAACTTTCTCTAGGACATAAGCAATATGGGAGTCAGAGAGGGCTCCGAGTAATAATTGCTTGGTCTCCGCATTGCGATAAACATCAAGGGTCGGATCTTCGACTTGCATTTTATTAAGCGAAGCAAAGAGTTTTTCCTCATCTTTAGGATTTTTAACCGAGACTGCCCGGTAATAAACCGCCGTCGGATATTTGGGGGTTAGGAAGGTAACCACATTATTCTTATCGCAAAGGGTATACCCAGTGATGATATCATCCATCTTATTAATCGCGATGATATCACCTGCTTCCGCCTCGGCTGTAGGAATTTGGTCCTTCCCCATTAAATAGAAGAGTTGCGAGACGCGAATCGTCTCATTGATATTTGGAACATAGACATCATCGCCGACTTTAATCGTTCCCGAAACGACTTTGATAACCGAGGTGGTACCGCGATATTGATCAAAGTAGGTGCGAAAGACAAAACCGCTGAAGGGTTCGGAAGCTGCGACTTTTCGCACTGCCTCTTTACCATCTTTTTTAACTTTATAGGGTTCTAATTCATTCGCCGCTGGTAAGTAGGCAAGCATCATCTCCAGTAAGGTGGTCATACCTAAATCGGATTTGGCGCTGCCAACTAAAATTGGGGTCACTTCGCCGCTGATGATGACTTTTCGCAAGCCGCCTTCAATTTCTTCAGGGGTTAATTCTTCACCACCAAAGAATTTCTCTAATAACGCCTCATCGCTGAGCGCGACTTGTTCGGTTAAAGCATTATGGAACTCTTCGACTAAACCTCTTTTATCTTCAGGGAGCGGTTCTTCGTGAAGTTTCCCACCTTCAAAGCGCTTCGCCGTGAGCGAGACAATATCGATAAAACTATCGAATTCACCTTTATGAGCGAAAGGATAAAGGAAGGGAATAGCAGTCGGACCAAGTTTGGCGCGCACTTCCTCGAGCACCTCGTCAAACTTAATCATTTCCTTGTCCATCTTGCTAATTAAGATAAAAGTCGGAATACCTTTGCGCTTGAGCATATTGAAATGCTTCGTCGTGCCGACTTCGACTCCTTTCGTCGCGTCGATGACGACAATCGCGCCTTTGACGACATTTAAGGCACCGATGATTTCAAAGACAAAGTCATCGTTTCCAGGAGCATCTAATAAGTTGATGATGTGATCCTTATATTCCAAAGAAGCCACGGCGAGATTACAAGAACTAAGCCGGGCTTTTTCTTCCACGGTGAAATCCGAGATAGTATTCTTATCCTCAACCCAACCTTTTTTACCTTTTTTGGCAATGGCGGCGAGAGATTCAAGAACGCAGGTCTTTCCACTTCCGCGGTGACCGACCAGTAAGACATTCCGAATATTAGCGGCTTGATGTTTCATAAATTTTCCTCATTTCTATTCTTTTTGATTAAGATTTTCTAAAATTTCTAAGGCTTTCGCAAACACGACTTCGCGGGAGCAATTACTGACGTCAATCACATGACGAGGTAGAACTTCCTCCTCATTG
The DNA here is from genome assembly GCA_050952725.1 of Bacilli bacterium. Lineage (GTDB taxonomy): Bacteria > Bacillota_I > Bacilli_A > RFN20 > CAG-826 > JAQWCH01. The sequence goes on along the minus strand of JBMNLN010000001.1, from coordinate 829,384 downwards.
CGCCATTTCATCACATATGCTTCGAACTCTTCAATGTTCCGAAGCGGATGGACGAGATGGACAGGGTGACGTTTTTGATATAACTCCCGATATAAGAGCCGTTCATAGAGAATATCGATATCGGCGGTCAAATAGAGCAGGGTGACTTTCATCTTGTTGAATTCACATTGCCGTTTGATCTTTTCTAATTCCGCTTTATGAAAATTAGCTTCTAAGATCAAGGAGCCTTTGACCATCGTTACCCTTTCAAGAATATGGAGCAGAATTTCAATCGCGATTTTGGAATGGGTGCGATTTTCATCCGCCTCACCAACATCAATTTCATCCCATAATAATTCCTTCAAATTTTCCTTATTGAAGTAGGGGATATTGTAATGACTGGAGAGTTTCTTCGCGAGTTTCGATTTACCGACGGCTAAATCGCCAGCAACAATAATAATTTCGGGCATATTATCTCCTTTTTCGTATTTTTTCGATTGCGTTAACGACCACATTAAAAATTGGAAGAGGCAATCGCCAGTATATATATAATAATTTATTTAACACCAATTAATCAATGTTTAAAAACAAAAAGAATAGGTTGGTTCTAGATATTTGTAGAGGCCAAATTTTGACTCTTTTCTTGCCTAGAAATAAATTTTATCTTCAAAACGCAAACTATAGAATTTAATCAAGATAGAAAATAGGTGTTTTTTGATTGAAAACTAAGCAAAAACCATGCGAATTATCAATTTGTGATTATCCAAAAAAATGGGTAACTCTTTGAACAAACAAAAAAACGAATAATTTAACCTTTATATTGATAAAAGAGGAAACAAGAACCGAGGACGAGTAAAACAAAAAAGAAAATGAGCGCCCCATGGTAAATTCTTCTTAGTTTACTATCCGCAGTTAAATTCTCTACCCCATAAGAAAAAGGCAAGAAAAGAGCAAGATACTTCGCTTTTTTAGGAAGAGCGGATTTTAAAATTAAAACTAAACGCAAAGTGAAGATGACGACTGGTCCAACTATCATCCCGATCCACATTGAATAAACGAGAATTTTTATCATTAAATCAAACATGGAGTAATCCTCCTAAAAGGAAGTAGGCTAAACCTAGTCCTGGAATAAGAAGTAACCATAAACTCCCAAGAAAGAAAAATAAAATGACAAACCACATGTAGGAGCAAAGGAAGACATATAATCGCTCACGCCATTTCTTCGTCATAAACCGACCTCCGCAGCATAAATCACCTTGGTGGAAAAGACGCCAAGAGAATTAATATGAATGGTCCTGGCTCCCTTAGGGGCACTTCCATAACCATTAAATCCACTTGCCACCCCATAACCAAGAATAATCCCCGTTGGATGGGTGAAACAGAAACTATTGTCATGGTCATGACCCGCAAAAAAGGCCTGGGCTAAATGCGAATCGACCATCGCTTGGAAAAAGCCAGTATTTTTTCCTTGGGGCCACATATCTTCACCGCGTTCCCCATCATTAAGCGGCAAATCAATCGAATCATTAAATTCGATTAAGGGAATATGCATGAATACGGTATGTTTCACCGTATCTGTGGCCACTTTATTTTGATACCATTGCACCTGGGCTTCACTGACCCAACCATAATGTAAATCGCCTGGAGCCTCAGTATGAGAATCAAGAAGATAGACATTATAAAAAGGAGCATCACCGTAGTATGTATTGATGCTAAAGTTGCCATAACCTCCTTCGTCAATTTCTGGTCCGACTTTAAATTGGAGATATTCAAAGTCGCCTAAAATTTTTAGGTAAGCTTCATAAGGATCATGGTCATTATCGTGATTGCCAAAGACAAATGTCCAAGGAATTTGATGTTTTTCTACGCGTCTTCCGAGCATTTGAAAAAGGCTCACGCCAAAGGGGGCCATCGTCTGATCACCGCTAAAGACAATTAAATCGGGATTGGTGTATTGCACCATCTTGTCGATTAGAGTAAAAGTTTTTTGGTCATTATGATCAATCCCAAAGGTCAAATGCAAATCGGTAAATTGAAGAATGGTCAGACTCTTAGCTTTTAAATCAAGGCGAATCGGGGTATCATCGCTATAGTAATTTACTTCCCCTTGTTGACATGCGAAAAGTAAGGGAAGACACAAACATAAACTCAGATAGCAGGGGGTTCGATTTAGTTTCATAATTTATCCTTATTTTAATCTAAAAACAATTAGGTTTTGAAGGTATTTAATTTCAAAAAGGGCTTGTTTTTCCTAACGCTTAAAAAGAAAACATCACCACGCTTGGAAAAAAGATCATCAACACTCCAAGAGCGACCATCAAAATCCCGCCGACAAGATGCGCATATTTTCCAAGTTTAGAAGAAAGGGGACTAACCTTGAAAGTAAAGACGGCAACCCCAAAGATGAGCAAATCATCAATTAAGAAAGCCAGAATATAAAGCAGGATGTAGCCGACCGCATGCGCCCCCGCAATCCCATTTAAGGCAAGAATTTGACTAAAAACTAAAGGGAGTCCTGTCGAACAAGCTAACTCGATGACATTGACCAATAAGGCGAGAACAACCACACCAAGAATTGCCAAAGGTAAGGAAGATGACATCGCAATTTTCTTCACCCGTTCAACCAGTTTTTGTTTGGTAGAGACATCTGTAACCTCACAGCCATCAGTTCGCTCTTTCAGCGCTTTGATAAAATTGTAAATGTTATATCCGCCAGCTAAAACCGCCAGAATCCCAAAGATGATTTGGAAGGCTTTAACCGCGATTAATAAACGCACAGTCTCCAGCCATGCCATCATCACCCCAAAGTAAAATAGACCCGAAATCAGAATAAAGGTTCCGCCGATAATCCAGATTCGCTTCTTGTTATCCGAACCTAAAACCAGGGTAATTAAAAAGATTAATACCCACATCGCACAAGGATTAACCCCATCGATTAAACCAAGGACAAAGGCGATAAGACCAAGGGATACACTCCTGACATCGACCACGCCGATAATCGGCAAATCATATTCATAATCCGAGGAACGATCAAAATCGCTCTCTAATATTGGCTCGCCTGCAAGAATCTTTGCCATAATATCGACATGTTCTTGTGATTGATATTTATCGATAATCCGGGAGAGTCGCGCCTTAGTAGTATTGCTAAACCCGACATAGTGTTTACCGCCAACTACGATAAAGGGGGTGCTCACATTGGTTTCGGCAAATACCCCTGCGACTTCTTCGAGTAAGGTCAAGTTTTCACTTATGGCAATATCGTATTCTGTGGTGTTTAAATGTGGTTTTTCCGCCTTGGTTTCTTCAAGGAAAGTTTCTAAAGCCGCACAATGAGGACAACTTGAGGTAGTAAAATAATAGACGTTAACGGTTTCATAGGTCGTATCCGCATGGGTAGCAACAGGTGTTGAAAAGGCACTACCTGCGGCCAAAAGACCGACGATTAGCACAAGAATCCAAGCAAAAAACCGTTTAATTTTCATAACTTCTCCAAAAACTTACGCAGTTTCTTTCGGGAATACTCCCCGATTAAGCGCCCGCATTCTTCTCCGGTTTCATCAATAAAAATAGCCACTGGTAAGGTGGTACCAATTTTGTGAACTTGTACGAGTTCGGGGTGGTCATCAAAATCCACTTCTTCAATTTGAAGTGACGGGTCAAACTCTTGTAACTCCAGATAACGCGGTCGCATGTAGAGGCAACTCGGGCACCAGACCGCTTTAAAAAATAAAATCTTCATTGCCTTATTATAATGGTTGATTCGCCTTCTGACAATTAGCGTTACTTTCGTAAAATGATACTTTTAGTCTTTGCAAGACTAATGTTTTAGATGGTGAGCAAAGCAATATAGTACCCGATAGAGAAAAGGCTATAAAAACCAAAGAGTAAAAGCGTAGCAAATTGGACATGAAGCTTTCTTCTCTTACTTGGTTCTTCTTGCGCAAGAGTTGTGCCACCATAGCCAAAAAGAATCGCCACCGTTAAAACCGCAGGTGCTAAATAACGAAAATCCATCGTACAAGTCGCGGGATGTTTTACGTTAAAGTAAACATAAGAAACAAAGGATAAGGCAACGTATCCTAGGGCAAAGAGGAAAGCAAAATGCCGTGGCCACTTCTTATGGATTAAACCCTGAACCAGTAGATAGAGCATAACGATAAAGAAGAAAAAGAACAAAGCAATAGAGGCGAGATAGAGAAAATAACCCAACAAAAAGAACTTCGAGGAAAACTCGCCAAAGGCCGAAGATTTGATCATCGTCGCATAGATATTGAAATCACCCACGCGATTTTGCCAACTTAAATCAACAAAAATACCTTTGGTAAATTGATCAAGGGGTAAAAAGATGAATCTTTGCAAGAAAGTCGCATCTTTAATCATTAAATTCGGATTCGTGACTTGAAAAACATAGGTAAATTCCTGATGGTAATGCTTGAGATTATAGATTGGCCAATATAAACCTAGGGGAAAGACAATTACAGCAAAGACGCCGAAGGTTAAAAGAAGTCTCCATGTGGAGCGATAATTTCTCTGCTTCTTATCTTTGAGAAACGTCTTAATTAGCGTGATGACAAAGACGATGGCCACTAGTAAGGCAATGAGTCCTCCCGATAATTTACTCGCCATCGCTAGCCCAATTCCTAACGCGATTCCAATTCCAGAAACCAATGAGGGCTTATGATAGAAATTGACCGTATTATAAATGGCAATCGTTAAGAAAAAGACCATAAAATTATCGTTATTCGTCATCGCCGACAAACGATAAAAAACAGGGCTAAATGAGAGAAAAAGCAGTGCAATTACCTTGCCAAAATTTGAGAGGTTAAGACGTTGAATTAATCGGTATCCTATGAGGAATGTCATCACCGAAGTCCACATCACCAAGATGCGAATTGATTGATATAAGGTCCAGACATTATCTCCAAAAAAGAGACGATTAAAACGCATGAAATAAGCTGCAGCATAATGAAAGAGTTTCGGGTGATAGAGCTGATAAGCGCCAGCGATATGGGGAGTGACGACTCCATCTACGATTAAGGTGGTAACGGGTGGAAGTTCACCCGTTTGATAAAGATGGACAATAATTCCGTAATGCCCATAACCACGAGAATGCCAAACATCATGTTGTCTTTCTAAAATCGCATCGGTACTAACTCCATAAAGAATTCGCATCGAAATGCCCATTATGAGAATCATCACAAGAGCCAGTGGCAGATTAAACTGTTTTTTTCTAATTAAATAAATAACTAAAATTGCCAAGATCAAGAAAAGTCCCGTGAAAAAAACCGCAGCAGGATAATTATTCATCTGGTTCATCATCGCGCGATAGGCTTCTTGGAGTTTGTCGTAGTAGTTATGAGCCCCTACTTCCACCTGACTTAAATCCGGTACGGCCTTAGTATAGGCAAAAGCAGCATAAAAAATATAGATGACGATTAGTAAAACCCCGCCAACTAGCGGCCAAAAATACCACTTACTGGGGAGGGTTATTAAAAACTGTCGCAGTTTAAAAAACGGGCACACAAATCCCCGTTCTCCCATTTCAAGTTTTCTTTTCTTCATGGTAAACCTGTTCGGTGTTGACCTGCCACACCGCTTCCTTACTCGTTGCCCTTGGGTCAAGCAGATGGTCAACTGCAACCATTGCGGTCAACATCGAATGATCCATATTGTTATAGCGATGTTGGCCATTACGACCAATGCAATGCAAGTTTTCAATTGTCAAAAGATGTTCTTTAACTAAATCAATTTTCTCATATGGAGTAAAGTAAGCTGGATAGGCTTTTTTAATTTTGATGCGCACGGCGTCGACGACATCCGTTTTGTCGATGACCTTAATCTTACTTAATTCATCTATAGCGAATTCGATAAAGGCTTGATCGCTCATCTGCCACATTTCATCCCCCTCAGTTACAAAATATTCCATGCCAATCCAGATATGGTCAGGAAATTCTTTCACCATATAGGGAGACCAGTTATTAAAGATTTGTAATCGCCCCAACTTTACATCTGGTTCTTGAATATAAATCCACGTGTCAGGGATGATGTTGTTAACAGTCGCAGTTTTGGTTTCATTTTTAAGTTTGAGTTTTTTGACTAATAAACCGACCGTGATAAAGTCGCGATAAACGAGATTTGTCGCGACTTCATAGGCATCACGATAGTCTTCTTTTTTCCCCAAGGCGCGATATAAATCTTTCAATGGCATACTGGAGAAGAAATAATCGCCCTGATAACTTTTCTCTTGTCCATCAATAGTAACTTTAACTTGGTTAACCCGATTGTTTTCTAATTCGACTTGAGTAACTGGGGCATTTAAAATCACTTCACCACCTTGTTCGACGATTTTTCTTGCCATAGCGGTATAGAGTTGTCCGGGACCGCGCTTGGGATAATAGAATTCTTCAATTAACGAAGTTTCGATTTTTTTCTTTTTCTTTTTAAAGGGTTTGGTCAAGGCATGGGTTAAAGTTTTCCACAATGACAATCCCTTGACGCGCTGTGCTCCCCAACTCGCATCAATTTCGGAGGGATGACGCCCCCAAAGTTTCTCGGTATATTTTTCAAAAAACATCGAATATAAGGGCCGACCAAAGCGATTGATATAGAAGTTTTCTAGTGAAGTTTCTTTCTTTTTAAAAATCGCCGAGAATAAATAACCAAAGCCCGCCCTTAAGGTGGTTAAAAAACCCATATTCTTGATAGTTTCTTTACTGAGAGTTACCGGATAGGAAAAAAACTTTTGTTTATATAAAATGCGCGAGACGCGATTGCGTACAAGCATCACCTCTTCATCACTTTCAGGATTAGGACCATCTTCACTCCACGACTTTTGCCGTTCTAACATTAAATCATCAATACTCGGTGCCCCTTGAAGCGGAAAAATCTCGGTCCACAAAGCCGCGACTTTTGGGTCTTTAGTAAAGAAACGATGCCCACCGATATCGATATGATTACCTTTGTAGGAAACCGTTTGGGAAATCCCGCCAATTGTCGCACTTGCTTCTAAAACAATCGGTTTAATATCGGTTTTCTTTAGTAGTTGATAAGCAGCAGTTAATCCCGCTGGACCTGCGCCAATGATAATCGCCACCTTTTTACTCATGGAAATAATCCTCGTGTTCAATTTTGTTTGCTTGGGGTTGCGGTTTAAAAAGTAATAACTTGCGACTGAGGTAGTTATAAATTAAGACCACCCCTGTTGCTAAAGCAAAGACAAACAAATTCCACCACACATTACTGCTAAGAAGGATAATCGCATTCCCCGCTTGTTTAATACCGATATTAATCAAAAGTCCAATTAAACCAAGAATAACAAAGGCGATAAAACCTAAAACGGAACGCGATTTTTTCCGATTGGCAACATTTTGAAAGACAAAGAAAATCGACATCACATAATTGATAATCACCCCAACAGTAAAGCCGACGATGGTCGAGGTCACAATCCGCCAGTCAAGCGTAGCAATCCCTAAAGAAAAGGGATGATTTTCTTGAAAAAACACATAAAAAACTAGGGAATAAGCCCCTAAATCCGCTAAAGTAGCAATGCCACCGACAATTAAAAATCGGATTATTTCCTTTAAGAGTTCCGCATGCTTTTGAACAAACTCTTTCATACCTTCCTCTAGTTACTAAGAATAACATAGAAAGGGGTTTTTTATAAGGTAGCTTCATTTAGTTTGTTTTAGTAACTCATTCACCTCCTAAATACTTGTTTAAGGAAAAATTAAAGCAATTGCGAGACTAAAAACTATCTAAAATAAATTACTTGAACGATTAAGAAAGCCTCCATGTTTCATCCTGAGTTGCCTAACTCAATGTAAAAAGACCTGAGATTTAACTCCCAGGTCTTCCCGTTTTTTTAGAGGGTAAATAATTTTTTTAATTCATTTTTTTGAAAGTTTTGAATTGATTTTTTATCATTATCTCGCTTATTCAGCCGCTGAGGCCATAATCATAATCATCGTACCCTCGATTAAAGCGAAATCCGAGTCGGCAAAATGAGTGAGAATTAGCGTAATCGTCATCGGTTCGTTGAAATAAAGTTCGCCATAGGCATTAAACCTGTTCCTCGTAAGAATACCACCGTATTCTCCAGTGCGATCGCCACCGGGAACAAAGACCATCAAAGTCTCTTTCCCTTCAGTGATAATACTCGCATAGTAACTTGAAGTAACCTCGGGGAGAGCGGGAAGCGGATCAGTCACGCCAGAGCGTTCTAGGTATTGATTGATAACCGTTGTCGGCCAGCCATTTGTCTTTTCGAGTTTATGAAGTCCAAATGACTCAGCATCGTTGGGCGTAAGATAAATGTATAAACAATTTGGAACATCAGGATAATTTTTAACATATCCGATTGTAGCGCCAATCATCTCATTTCTACTGACGCCCGCGTAGGCTTTTTCGATTTGTTTAGTGGTGTAGCCAGCCGCATTAAGTTTGTTAACGTATTCGGCTGCGCGGTCACTACCCGGAATGGCAAGGGCGAAATAATCATAACTATCCGGCTCTTTACTGGTTGCGTAATAGACCTCACCGACACTTGGCAGTTCTGGAACTGAATCCGTGATTGCATTGCGGGAAAGGAAATTCGCGACTAGGGCGGTCGGCCATCCTTGATGGGCGGTAAATCCCATGTCGACAAACGCGTTGCCAGTTGTTTCGCTCCCGCCTTGGCTAGTCGTATCGCCACCTTGGCTAGTGGTATCGCCACCTTGACTAGTGGTGTCGCCACCGCTGACCGAACTTTGGGAGATGTCTCCTTGTTTACATCCTCCTAAAAGTAGCGCCCAAAAGAGCGGCAGCATTAAAAGTGTTCTTTTTTTCATAATAACCTCCTGTTATTACTTTACACCCTTATTCTACACGCAATGTTTCTTTGAAAACAATAGAACAGTGGTTTTATATTTGGACAAAGATAAAACTGCTCATCGTTTGCGCAATTATTCTCTGGGTTCAACTTTGACTGTTTCGGCGCGACGCTGAGCGTCTTCTTGCTCGTGTTTTACGCGCTCATGTGGTTCGAGCCATGTGCCCCCTTCCGCTAGCACTTGGGCTTTTTGAGCGGCTAGAATTTTTGCATGGTCTTCTTCGATATATTTTTCAACATTTGTAAACATCAGCAGGAGGGCCATCAAAGCATAGCAAATCAGTTCGATGATTAAATAAGCCCAAACTACTGCTGTTTGTGCGCTTTCTGATTGGAGCGTCAAGTTTTGAAAGTCAAATCCCCCTCTCCCTAAGATGCCGTTGACCACGCCTCCGCCAATGCCGACTAGCCCAATCATCACTGAGCCATAAACCGCCATCGTAAAGCCATCGCTGCGAAATCCATTTTTGGCTTCTAAGTGATCAAGGACATCGGATAGAAGGGCCAGGGAGACAAATAACGCTGGAATTCCGCCAATGGCCCTAAGGACAATTCCAACGGCGACCACGGTGAAATTATGAACAGCAATTAAGGAAATCGCCCCAGCTAAAACAGCAAAAATAAGACCGAAAATCATCGAGTTACGCTTCCCAAATTTCGCGGCAAGCGGCCAGGCGATAAAAATCCCCATGATCAAAGGCAGGCCGCCGAGAAGTCCTAAAAGACTTTGATATTGACCAGCTTGTTCGACACTGGTCGCACCAAACATCGCATAACAGTAATAACCCATCGCCCCATTTTTAATAAGACCACCCAACTGGAGTAAGAAAAAAAAGATAATTAAAATCCACCAATCTTTGCTGGAAGTCACCGCTCGTAATTGTTTTTTCATCGGGACTTTTTCCTGCCTAAGGTTGAGTCTGATATTTTCTTCGCTAATTCGCTCTCTAGTAAAGTAATATTCCAGTACAATCCCAAGCAAAGTCACCCCGACTAGACCAATCATGAAAAAGCGCCAGGCATTATAACTAGCCAGTTGATCGATTACCCCATCTTCTCCTTGGATAAATAAGTAACCTTGGAACAAGGGGAAAAGAATCGTGACCCCAATCACAATCGCGACAATCGCCGAAGCATTCGAAAAAGTCGCGAGTAAGCCCCTCGCTTTCGTATTGCGCGTCGAAAGTGCAACCATCGAACTATGGGCGTTATAGTAAAAGGGATAGGCTATGGCAAAGTAGAGATTATACGAGATTGCAATCCAAAGTAATTGAGTGAGCGAGTTTTCTAAAGGCCCCATAAAGAGCAAAGCCATCGCAATTGCAATAAGAGGTAAAGAAATAAGAAAATACGGACGTGCTTTTCCTGCGCTCGTGCGCGTGTTGTCGATTAACCGCCCGACTAGAATATTGCCAAAAATCACAAATACCACCGAGACCATCGGCATCAACACAGCGAAATCATAATGATAGTCAGTCATCCCAAGGACGTTATTAAAGTATTGATTTAAATACGAGCCAAATAGAGTATTGGAAATTAAAGCGAGAAATGGACCGATAAAATATCCCAGAACTAGTTCCGGTAATTTGACTTGGGCCGAAGTAATCCGCGTTTGCACTAGTTTCTTATCAAAGAACTTGGCTTTTTTTATTGTTTTTTGCCTCATGATTATCGCTCCTTCAATATTTTATCTTAAACGGAAAAAAGGTTTGGATCATCTAATCTTTTTTAAAAAATCACCACTTTTTCGTGGTGATTGATTATTCGTTAAGGGATTGAGAAGTCATCGGTGATCTAAGAAGGATTGAATATTGACTTCCAAGTCTTCCCAAGGAACACAATCACGCATATTTTTGGCAATGGTCGCCGAATGGGTTCCCGCATCTTTTCCAGCCACCGCGGCCTGATAAGCGTTGGTAATCTTTTCGGTAGGAGCGCCACAGGCTTCGTAAATCCAAAGGAGTAATTCGGGACTTAAGAGTTTGGTGTAAACGCGATTCTTGGCGGATTCCGTCCAACTCAGCGTTCCCTGCTCAATGCTGCGATTGAGCCAGGAATCGAAGAAATGAAATTTTTGATCAGGTTCGCAGATCGATTTATCCACCGTTTTGCCTAATTGTTTGGCATAATCGATATAACCACCACTTTTTTGTTGATAAACTTTGACATAGGCATCCGAAATCGGATAATGCGTCTCTTTATCTTCTAAATAATCAGCGATATCGCGGATTGTGATGTAGTCATAAACACCTTGTTCACTGCTGACCTCACTGGAGACTAAACTCCCCTCTTCACTGGTCGGAGTTTCCGAACTTGGGGGTTCACTGCTGGTCGCACCTTCTTCGACCATCGCATAGAAGCGAATGTTATCAAAGCCGCAATCCATATTGCTGGCAAGAGGATTTTCGGTATAAAAGGTGAAAACTAATTCGGTAAGACCAGCGGTAGCAATCTCCACATCGCGCAAGATATCCCCGGCTTTCGCGCCTTGATAGATGTCATCTAAATTGGTTTTAAGGAATAAACGCGTGCTTTGGAGTTTGAGGTCTAAGACAACTTTTGTATAACCCTCAACTTGAATCGTACAATAACGGGGATCAGTCGAGGAGTTTGCGGGCATCCGCATCCCCAGTGTCTTCTCATCAATTTTAGCACTTTGGGTGGTTGTGACCCTTCCATCGGCTTCAATTAATCCATCGTAGTAAACGTTGTGATGGGTCGGCGACATATTGCCCGCCTCTAATTCTTCAAAGTCAATCGTGCGGACTAAAGTTTCAACTAACGGAACCGAGGGGTCAGAGGATTCTGATAATCCTGATGATTCCGTCGTCCCCGTGTCGGCACTTGATTCAGGTAAAGAGGAATCTTCAGTAATTAATGAAGTATTTTCTGTCGTCGATGAAAGCGAATCTTCACTGTTCCCTGAACTCTGACCACAAGATGACATCAGCAACATTAAAACGGCGGTTAATACGATATGTCGGCCTTTGTTTTTCTTCATACGATACTCCTCACATCATGCTGTTTCTTCGCATTTATCACTACTTATCTAAATGATAGCATTTATCTAAGATACATTCGCCATATTTTTTTGACTTTTATAAAGATTATCGCAGTTGATATTTTGCCATGAAGGATGTAATCCGCTCTTTTAGCACAGTAAATTTCGTCAGGGCTATCACTTGCTCATCGTGATGCACTGAGAGATAAATTTTCATTTTCGGTTCCGTGCCTGAGGGACGAAATGTCACCGTACCAAAGTTAAAAATCACCCGATACACATCAGCAGAAGGCAGAGTTAATTTGCCTTGGTGATCAGGGCTTGTAATCTTCAACCCGCTGCGATAATCCTCAATACTTGCGATATCTAAACCTTTAAAGAGCGTTTCTCCGCTCCGGCGTATCTCTTGCATAATCCTTGCCATCAGCGTTTTACCTTGAAGCCCGGCGAATTCATAATTTAAAAGTTCATCATGAAAATAACCGTATTCTCGTTCCATTTCCTCAATAATTGCCGTGATATTTTTGCCCTGTTCAAAATAATCATGAAACATATGCGCCGTCATGATTAAGGCTTGGAAGGCGTCTTTATCTCGGACTTGCGGAGAGAAAAGATAGCCCAATGATTCCTCATAGCCAAAATAAAAAGATTCATCTTGGGAAAGTTCTTCAATTTGCTCACCAATAAATTTAAAGCCAGTTAAGGTGGTTAAGACTTTGATTCCATGTTTTTGGGCAATGATCGGCCCGAGTTTCGGGGTCACAATCGTGGTTATCATCACTGCCCCGGGTTTGGGAGGGTTAATTCTCGTTAAATAATCGAGTAATAAAGCTCCAAGCATTGACCCATTCAAATAAACATATCGCCCCGAATCGAATACCGCCACCCCCAGTCGGTCCCCATCGGGATCGGTGACCAACAAAAGCGAGGCCTTTACTTGATGACCTAATTTTTCTGCGAGTGTAAAAGTTTCTTTGACCTCTGGATTTGGCGATTTTACCGTTGAGAAGTTCGCATCAAGGAGGCGTTGGCTTTCGACTTCATCTACATTAAAACCAAAATCGCGCAGCACTTTTGCTCCATATGCATAACCAGTCCCGTGGAGCGGAGAATAAACGATTTTAAATTGGGGATTAATGTCAACGCGCGGATGCAGGGTACGCAAAAAAGCAAGGTAACTTTCATCCTCTTCTTGCTCTAATTCAGCAATCACGCCTTTGTCTAATAAACTTTGGTAGTCTTCTAAGGCAAAAGCAAAATAATCTTCTTTCGTCCTCATCAAGTGAGCAACTCTTTCGGCAAGACGCGGAACAAACTGACAACCATATTCATCGTATAACTTGTAACCATTGTAGTCACTCGGATTATGACTAGCCGTGATGACAATCCCCGCTTGCGCCTGATGCTGGCGAACTGAATAGGATAATTGTGGCGTCGGCCGAGGCGCCTTGAAAAGCAAGGAATTAATCTGAAAATGCGCAAGGGTTTGTGCGGCCACATGAGCAAAGCGTTGACCATCACGCCGGGTGTCATAAGCGATCAACACCCGGATTGGTAGAGTAAATTTTTCTAATAAAAAATGAGCAAGGCCGATGGTCGCCCCTTTAATCGTGAAGTCATTAATGCGATTAGGACCAACTCCCATTAAGCCGCGCATTCCCCCAGTCCCAAATCCTAGCTGGCCACCAAAGCATTCAAAAAGTTCCTCTTTTGAGGTGGTTTCTAAGATTTTTCTATAGTCAGGAGGGAGCAGTTCACTTGCTTGCCACCGTTTGATTTCTGCGTTCATCTCAATCATCTTTTTGGCCTTATCCACATAATTAATGGTGGAACAAATAGCCCTTTTAGCATCTGCTAGCCTACCCGCTCCACCATTGAGAAAAGAGTTTTAATTTTAAAAGCAAAATCCGCTCTATTTAATAACTAGACGTTTGCGCCGCATCGCTAAGTATAAAACCGCACTTCCTAAAACAATCGTCGCTAAGGTGATGAGATTGCTCAGCGATACTTCCGAGGCAAGCGCGCTATCATTTGGTTTAAATCCCGATGGTTTAGGATATGGGACATTCGTCGAATCGACGATGAAGAAAGTCCATCCTTCGGTTGCGCCATATTTATTGAAGAGATAGACCGCTCTTTCCCGGGCGGCCACGACATTAGCATCAGTAGTCGCATTATCGACGAAGATATCTTTTGCGGCATTTGATAATAAGCCATATTCGGTCTCAAGCGTTCCCCAATTGACGAGATTTCCCGTTCCGGCTAGACACATATCCGCCGTTTGCGCTAGGAAGTATGCCCCATAGTTAGTCGCTTCTTGAAGAGGATCGATATTAAAATTCGTCGGTAAATGACTAATGGCAACGGCACGGTCTCCATCGGGTGTGTAATAGTTTACCAATTGGACTCCTTTAACGTAGGACACACCCCAGCCAGAAGCGCGGTTATCAGCAAATTCTAAGTAATATTTTTTCGTGTCATCTAGCCCGGTCAAATCGAGCAGATGATTATCGAAATTTTCACTTTCTTTACCAGATAAATTTTCCCTGCGGACAAACCGCAATTTTTCGATATTGGTTCCCACTTCTTTGACGGATACAAAGATTTGTTTGTCATATTTGAGTCCGCCTGCCCAATCAAATTTTACGTATTTATTGTCAGTTAAAATAAAGGCACTTGAGCGGAGAATACCAACTCCGCCATCACCTTTGCCGTTTTTATTACTACGGGCGGAGTCACCGTCGATATTCCACCCCATATCCTTATCGCCTTGCGTGGCGGAAGTGCTCCAGTCGTCAAGACCATAAGCGAAAAAACCATTTTTGATTGAGTTATCAGCGGTTGCGATATTTTTTACTTCGGGCAAGATATTAACCGCAGTTTGATCCGCACTGGGAGTTGGGGCATCAGCGTAGTAAGTGACAAAACTATCAGCGGAAAGAACAGACCACTCCCAAGAGGAGGTATCACAAAGTAAAAAGTAAAGTTTTTCCGTCAAGTGTTCACTCAAATCGAAATAATATTGGAATAGAAAGGCTTCTGCGTTCGTAATATCGGAACCATATTGTGCAGTAGCTACCGTCTTATCATTGTAGTGGCGATTCGCAAACCGCGCCACCTCAGTATGGTCAGTGGATTTGCGCACGGATAAATAAGCAAAGGATGGGTGTTTACCACCTCCGAGCTTAAAGCTAATCCAGCCACTGCCCCCGAGGATAAAATCGCTCGAACGGAGATACCCCATGCGCTCTTCTGACATTCCGCCATCCCATTTGATTGGACCATCACTAGCATTTTGACCTGAAGAAACACCGAGTTGATAGTTTCCATCACGGTCATAGGGATGCGATCCGAAATAGGTCGCATATCCATGGACCAGCGAAGGATCAAAAGCCGCCATTCCATCTTCATTTTTCCAAAGTCGATATGTCTTCCAACCAGTAAAATCGCCAGTTTCAAAGCCCCCATTTAACACTTGATAAGGTGTGTGATCAGCTCTTACTTGCCCCGCCTCAGGTTTCGGTAAGAATACACTAGTGAGTAAAGCAAAAGCGCCAACAATGAGGGAAATCGATAAGCGTTTCTTCATATTATTCTCTCCTTTTGTGTCTAATATATATAAATAAACACACCTCACTGATTTTATGTTATGGCGGGAAAAGCACTTTGTCAATATCCAAACGGTTAATTTATCGGTTAATTTATTGAAATTAGCAGTTAAAAAAGATTAAATTAACTTTAGCATAAACTTTTTAATTAATTTGTAGTAATATCAACTTGTGGGATAAAATAATTGCGTTTTTACACAAAAAGCCCACTAAAATGACCTGATAATTATTTCCAACCAGCAGCTTAATTGAATGACTACCGGGAATAAGATTTCAGTTAATGCATAAAATTTAATCTAAGCAAACAGTTAAAATGGAGGAGTCGCAATGAAAAAAGTCACATTAAAAAGTATCGCAGAAAAATTCAATATCAGCACAGTCGCCGTCCATAAAGCACTCAATAATCAAAAAGGCGTGAGTGAAGATCTGCGTAAGAGAATTAAAACCTATGCCACTTCCGTAGGGTATGGCGTAAAATCACCTCGCCAAGTCATGGATAATAGTCGTTTTATTTTTGTGATTAATAAGGACTTCTTCTTAACTCCATCCGAGCAATACTATTCAAATATCTTTTACTATTTAAGCGGTGAATTATCCAAAGCCGATAGTATGCTCCAAGTTGTTTTTGTTGACGATATCAATCCAGTTGAAAAACTTAAATCGGCCATTAGTATTTTAAAACCTGATGGGGTGTTTTTTGCAGGTGAATTGGATCCGGAAGTTTTTAAATACATGGAAGATGTCAGCATCCCTTCCTTGTTCATCGACTATTATTCGCCGTTATACACGCTGAACTTTATGTATAACAATAACTATCAAACCGCGTATAAACTCACCAACTATTTGATCGAAAAAGGTCACCGAAAGATTGGTTTTATTGGTAATATCAATAAAACGGCAGCCGTTTCCGATCGCTATTTTGGATATTTAAAAGCCATTAATGAACACGGATTAATCTATCGCCCAAATTGGCATATCAATGAAAACATTGAATTGAGTCAAGTGATATTTGATCTTCCGCTTGATGAGATGCCCACCGCTTTTATTTGTCACTGTGATGCCGCGGCACAAAAACTTTACTCCATCCTCTCCTTCAATGGATTTAAAATCCCCGATGATGTTTCGGTGGTCAGTTTCGATAATACCCAACTCTGTGAAAATCTCTTGCCCAAATTAACCTCCATTGGTCCCGCTCGTGATTCCTTTGCTAAAAAAGCTTATAACGCAATGATTGACATCATGAATAAGAAGCGGGTGATGCAGCAAATCACCGTCACATTAGTTGAAAGAGATTCTGTTAAAACCATCATTCGTTAGAGCGAATGCATAAATAATTGATTAAATATAGATTAATTTTTGATTAATTTTTTAATTAAAAGGTTTTTATTAATAATTGTTGTGCTATACTAAAATCGAGGCACATATAAAATGAATAAAAAACATCCCTTTAGTGTATTTATCATTTTGTTTTTGCTAGTGACCAGCTGCCACCTTTCTAATGGTAGTGAATCTTTTGAATCAAGCAGTCAAAATCCTCCTGAAACAGTTTATCCCCGCGAAAAAAGCACTCAAAAAGCTGTTTCACGGATTAATACCTTCCCATCTTTTCCAAATAATTACCGATATATTAATTTTAAAAAAATCGCTAAAGATTTTGATGCTTTAGCTTTTGATTTTGCCCATGACATTGAAGCGAAGTTACCTGCTTATATCGCTAATGACCCGACCACTTGGAGTCCCATGGGCTATTGGCTTGATCAACCGCGGCAACCCCCGATATATAATCCGTTAGAAACTGGATATTTAAAACGAACTTTTGGTTTTCCCACCTATGTCGGGGATAATCGCGTCCTTAGTTCTGGAAGCGAAGCAATTGTGACTATTGGGGCCGTATTGGGGAGTACTTGGGCCGGAATTGACAAACAAAGACAATTTTTCGATGAAATCACTTATGACTTTGTCGAAATGACATTTGCAAGTTATGACACAGGTAGTAAATTAGTCCACAACTATGGGGTCCAAGGTCAAAGTTTTTGGTATGACTTATTCCCACAAATTTTATTCGCGCGTCTATTTGATTATTATCCAGAAACCCCTTATATGCGCGAGATGGTTTTAAACGGTGCTAATCAATGGTTAGCAGCCTTACCCAACTTTGTCAAAGAGGGGCAACCAAATTATGAATTTGTAGGCTACAACGTGGTTTTAGGCTCGCCGACGACAACGGGTGGCCATATCGAACCCCCTAACGGTGGTCTTGCTTTTCTTTTTTATTCTGCTTATGAAATCACAAAGGATGACAAATATTTAATCGGGTGTAAAGAAGTGCTTGATTACCTGCAAACCTATCAAAAAAACCCAAATTATGAAGCGCTCACTGATTATGCCCCTTATGTTGCCGCAGTATTAAATCAAAAATACGGCACTGATTATGACATTGGTAAATTTCTTGACTTTATCTTCGACCCCGATTCGGCCTTTCGGCCAGGATGGGCGGTGATGAATAATACCTTCGGCGGTTACCCAATGCATGGGCTAGTCGGGCAAACTGGCGATTACGCCTTTTCGATGAACTCTTTCCACTTACCCACGACGTTAATGCCCCTGGTGAAATATGAACCTCGTTTTGCCACCGCCTTGGGTAAATATATGCTCAATGTCGTTAGTAATAGTCGCATCTTCTTCCCCAAAGAACATCCACTTGAACGCCAATCAATGGATTATTATTTGCCGTTTGATCCCCAAGGCAACATCATTTACGAAGGCTTTCGAAATTCTTGGAACGGAATAAACGGATATGCGATGGGCGATGCAACCACGATGTTTGATCAACCATCTGATTTAAGTCTATATAGCAGTGTGTTCCTTGGAGGGATGGGGGCACTCGTATCGCCAACCGACGTTGATGGCATCCTCCAAATCGATTTAAATGCCACGGATAGTTTTGGGAGTAACGGATACCCAACCTATATGTTCTATAATCCTTATCCCGAAGATTGCGTCTTCACCTTTAACGGAACAAAAGAAAAATACGACTTGTTTGATATGACATCCAATTCGATATTCGGACGCGATTTACAAGGAAATGTTCGCATTTCCCTTCCAAAAGAAAGCGCCTTGGTACTAAAAGTCATACCGGTTAACAGTTATTTGAAACTTGAAGGTGACACCTTTTATTTAAGGGAAGATATCTTAAGCAAAAAGCGTCCTGCGGTGGAATTAATCAATATTGATACCCGGCAAGAGTTAACAGAGCAGTCTAACATCGAGATTCGTTATACTGGTTTACGTAACGATGAAGTGATGAAAATGAAGATTTATTTTAACGAAATTTTAGCCTATGATGGTGAACCTCTGCATCTCTTTAATTACGAAAAAGATTTATTACCCGATACCGACTACACCTTAAAGGTGCTCATCGAAACCCAAAGTGGTTTACAAGATTATGTAACCAAGAGAGTGATATGCAGGTGAACTTATGAAGAAAAAAATCATTTTAGGAATT
Source organism: Bacilli bacterium (assembly GCA_050952725.1). Taxonomy (GTDB): domain Bacteria; phylum Bacillota_I; class Bacilli_A; order RFN20; family CAG-826; genus JAQWCH01. The sequence continues at coordinate 810,422 of JBMNLN010000001.1, read as the reverse complement.
TTCGGAATCTTGATTATCAGCAGCTGCACACCTAACTCCAGCCGTGTTTCTTTAAGCAGTAATGATTCCGCGTCGCTCGATCCGAGTAGCAATAGCGATAATCCCTCAGAAATTCCCTCATGGAATGGTGAAAGTGTTCGATATTCTGCTCATCATATTAGTCAATTTGGCAGTGCAACTCCAGCTGGTGTGGCTCATTACCATGGGGAAGATGACTATGTGTCAATTTGGAATATTGATGCGAGTTTAGACAATTACGGCGGGGTGCAAACGCCGGTTTTGGCTTTGGATTTCGCCAAAGCGGTGATTTTCGAAATGGATGTCATCGATGCTTATTCTCAATACATCATTAAATTAGCTGTCGAGGGAGAGCTCGAATATTATTACGTTTTATCAGATGAAAACACCCCTGGACTCATCTCGGTCAATGTCGTTGATTCAATGCTTTGCCAAAAATATCGAGAACGGAATACTCAACCCGATCCTGGTTACCAAAATGGGTGGAAGTATCGCGAGCAAATAAAACATTGTACTTTCCATGTCCTCGCCAAAGGTCCCGACGGGGAAAGACAAACCGCTGAATTAAATTTGCGACATATCGCGATTTACAACAATCAAGCAGCGATTACGAGCATCGAGATTACTTCGCCAGCGATTATTGATCAGCAGCTTGCGCGCCTTGTTCATAGCGAACCGGTTCATTTAACTACTTCAATTACTCCAAGCACCGCTAATCAGGAAGTATTATGGGAAAGTGCCAATCCGCAGATTGCCTACGTAAACGAAAGCGGAATGGTGCAGTTTGCAAGCGTCGGTCGCACCATCGTCACGGCCAAATCAAAAGTAGATCAGAGTAAAGTCGCTACTCTTCTGATCGATGTTTTAAGTGGTTACGAAAATATCGATGATTTAAAAACCGCATTAGCGACAATTAACTATAACGGTACCAACGAAGGCTTGCCCCTCTTTCAAACTTTATTTAACACGACTTGGACTGGGGAAATTTACTTGAATATCACTCCGGAAACGATGAGTAGTGTTCACAGTCACCAAGAAGGGCATACTTGCGTTTTAGAAAATTATTTTGATGCTAATAATGCCACGCATCTAAATGAAGCCAACGCCCGCGAATTCAATAATAAAGCGCGGATCAAACTCCATCTGACCGATGGGAGCGCTAATAAAATCTATCGCAATATCAATGGATTACTTTATGCGGAAGGAAACGCAGAAGATTTATATATCAATTACGCGACTAAAGCCAGCACTTGGCAAAAGGATGAGGCTTATATCGAACAGGGCATCATTATCAATAACGCTGGACAACCACAAAAATATACGATTGATGTGCGTCGCACCTCGCTCTACTTTAACGATTATCCTCAAGATTTCATCAACGCTGCCAAGTGGACTATTCCCGATCGCACCAAACAAAGTGAAGACCCGATTATCCACGCGCTTAGTCCCGCTTCACTCCGCCTTGAAGGGGATAAGTTGGTGATGAAACAAAACAAATACCCCGAAGCGAAATACTGCTTCGGGGGAATTGTGAGTCAAAAATTTGTTCAACCCCAGACCGCTCACATCCAAATGCTCTTACAAGTTGATGAATTAAATCGCCTGAATGATTTTGTCAAAACGATGTGGGAAATCAAGGTCTTATATTATGACGCAAATGGCAATATTATCTCGCAAAACCCCCTTAAATTAAGTTCTGGAAATGAAACGGGATTCCAAGTAATTGATTTTAATCCCCTTTACCCGCAGTTCCAACTTTATCTGGTGGTCAATGGCAGTGATATCGGAACGCAATTTGCCGAGGCGATGATGAAAATCAGTTATTTAAAAGTCTATCGTACGGAGTAAATGATGAAGAAGCGATTAATTATTACCAAAGAGACCCTTCAACCAACTCGTCCTGATTTTAAGGTGTTTGGGGTGTTTAATCCCGCGATTATTAAAGTTGATAATCAATATATTATGCTAGCTCGTGTCGCCGAAACGATCGCTTTCCAAAAAGATTCTCATGTCGTCATTCCCGTCTATCGCAACCATGACTATACCTTTTTGAAGTTTGCCCTTGATGATTCGCATTATGACTTCTCGGATGTGCGCGTGATTCGCAATCACCAGCAAAATTATTTGACCTCCATCAGTCATTTCCGCGTGGGACGAAGTCAGGACGGATATCACTTCACCTTTGATGAAACCCCGATTTTACCCGATTCAATCTATGAAGAATTCGGTCTAGAAGATCCCCGCATTACCAGAATCGACGACAAGTATTATATTTCCTATACCGCAGTCAGTGAGTATGGAATCAATGTCCGCCTGATGGTGACCAGCGATTTTAAAACGTTTGAGCGGTTGGGCAATATCTTTCATTTCGATAATAAAGATGTGGTTTTATTCCCAAAGAAAATTAACGGATATTACTATGCTTATCACCGGCCGAGTACTAGTGAATTTGGCCGTCTCGATATCTGGGTGGCCCGGAGTACGAATCTGCTCCATTGGGGAGAGCATCAAGTATTAACGGGAGCGCGGATTGACTATACGGCCAGTGTGCGCTTAGGGGCTGGCGCTGTTCCTCACCTGAGCAAAGATGGATGGTTGGTCCTCTACCATAGTGCGGATTCTTTCAACCGTTATCATCTCGCCGCCCTCTTAGTTGCTAAAGATGACCCGAGTAAAGTCCTTAAAAGAAGTAAAGAGCCGCTCATCGCCCCCACGGAACCTTTTGAAAAAGGGGGATTGATGCCCGAAGTCGTCTTTACCTGTGGTGCCGTTTTTGAAGAACATGAAGTGAAAATCTATTACGGGGTGTGCGATGAGGCGATTGCTGTGGCCACCTTAACCTATGATGAAATCGCTGCGAATTTAGGAGAGGTTTTATGAAACGGTACCTTAAAGTGAGTTTCTTGTTGAGTTTATCGACCTTAGGCATGACGCTAACAGGTTGTTTTGGTCATGATCATCTCAATGAGATTAAAATCGCTCTCGATATTGAAGATGATGGACGATATGATGATTTATTTGCTCTTTATCAAAATCAAACAGGGATTGCGGTTAAGGCGACCTATGGTCAAGATGTGGGAAAATTAATCGGCACCAAAGATGAGCCCGATATCATCAAAACGAGTACGGTCATCATTGAAGCGATGCGCCCCTCTTTAATCGATTTAACTAGTTTAATCAGGGCTGATAACGACTTTAAATTAAGTGATTATCTCGATCCAATCGTGGCCGCCTTAACCCTTGATGGCAAAGTGTACGCGATTCCTACCTCGATTAATACCTCGCTACTTTATTACAACAAAGCGATGTTTGATCAACATGCTCCAGCCATCCGCAGTGCGCTTGATCTCAAGGCTGACGAAAGCGTCTATCCCCAGGCGGATTGGACTTATGATGATTTTCAAAAAGCTGGCGTGGCGATGACCAAATATACTGGAGCGCCGCCTCATCATTTCGGCGCCGAAACCCAACTCAACTGGTGGGGAGAATGGTATGTTTATGTCCAGCAAATGGGCGGGACTTTCTATGTCCCTAATACGCATAACCATCAAGTTAATCTAACGAGTGCTGAAGTCATCGCCGCGACGACTTTCTTCCGGGAAAAGGCGATGGGGACAGAAGGGGTTAAATTCAGTCCTAACGCTAATGAGATGGCCAGTGCTAATTCCTTTTCAGCCGGGAATGTGGCGATGATTTTTGGCGGACATATCGGGGACTGGTTCTCCTATGATGTTCTCGATCTCGACTGGGATATCGAAGTGTTGCCTAAACCAGTTGGCCGTCCTAATGCTCCAGGTGGAGAATTATCCGCGGATGCTTTTGGCATTTCCGTGCGCAGCAAAAAAAATCAAGCTGCATTTAACTTTTTAAAACTTTGGGCCGGGAAAGAAGGAGCGCTAAAAATGTATGAACACGGCAAAATTGGGGCCCTTAAAAACATGCAAGCCTATATTGGAGAACTCCCCCGCGAAAAACAAAAACGAATAAAGATTGAGGCTCTTTTTGCGGCGATTAACGAAGCGGTGGTCCTGCCACAAGAAAAAGATTTTTCTAAGATTATGCGCGAGTTCGTGATGAGTGAATTATATAAACTGATGATCGATGGCCGCGGAGCCGAAACCGATGTGGTCGCGGTCTTAACCCGCATTGAAAATAATGTGAATAGCTATTATCGCAATTTATATGGAGATTAGTCGATGAGCGCGATTAAGACCAAATGGAAGTTATTTAAGAAGAATTTCAAAAAAGATTATCGTTATTTTCTTCTTTTCACTGGGATTGCCTTAATTGGCTTCTTGCTCTTTTACTTTTATCCGATTGTTAAAACCTTGATCTTATCATTCACCAATAAGAGCATCTTTGATACGAATACGGAGTTTATCGGTTGGGAAAATTATCTATATGCTTTAAAACACGATCACCTCTTCGCCTTATCGATTAAGCAGTCGATGATTTTCGCCTTAGTGAGCGGTTTCTTTGTCCTGGTGACTTCGCTTATTCTCGCTTTGTTACTCAATAGCAAAGTAAAAGGAATCGGGGTCTTTCGCACGATTTATATGCTTCCGTTTATCATCCCTAGTTTTGCAGTTGGGGCCGTCTATAAAAACTTATTTAATCCAAGTACTGGTCTGGTTAACCAAGTCTTGAGTTTCTTGGGATTTGTCCATCTTCCCCTTTGGCATATTTCCCCTGATTCCGCATTGTTAACGATGATTTTAATTAGCTCGATGGGGTTTGGAGTCAAAATGCTCGTGTTTCTCGCCGCGCTCCAAAGTATTCCCGAACATTACTATGAAGCGGCCGAACTCGAAGGAGCGACGCGGGTTCAGCAGTTCTTCAAAATCACCTTGCCGCTGATTACTCCAATGTTATTTTTCAATGTGGTGTTGATTACCATCGATGGCCTTCGCGCTTTTTCCCTAGCCTTCGTGATGGGGAATGGGCAAGGATGGCCGAGTAACTCCACTCTCTTATTCCCTATCTATATGTTTATGACTGCCTTTAATATGCCTTTCCGCCTTGGTTATGCAGCGGCGATGGCCTGGTTGTTCTTCTTGATTATCTTCGCTTTTACCCTGTTTCAGTTCTTCATGTCAAAATTCTATGTCGAAAAGGATATCACCTGAACATGAAGCCCACCTCTGCCAAGAAAACGAACCCGAAACGGAAAGAAAACGCCCGCAAAGCCTTCATCTATTTTGCGTTATCGTTTTTTGCTTTTATCGCGCTGGTCCCACTTTATTACTTATTGATTACGGCGATGAAAGATTTAAATGAGGCGGCAACGCAAGCGACGATGTTCCCCCATTCTTTCGCCTTAGGAGAGAATCTCAAGTTCGTTTTGAATCATCCTGATTATAAAATTGGGCGGATGTTTTGTAACACGATGATCATCTTTGTCTTAAAGACCTTGGGGACGATTATCACCTGTTCGCTAGCGGCTTATGGATTTACTTTCTTTAAATTTCCTGGCAAGAACATCATCTTCTTCATCTTGCTGTCGACGATGATGATTCCCGGAGAACTTCTCGGTATCCCAATTTATGAATTCATGGTCAATTCCGGACTGAAGGAAGTCGCCTATATTCCCCTGTGGATTGCTTCGTGGTTTGCCACCGATATTTTTGTAATCTTCATGTTCCGACAATTTTTCCAAACTATCCCCAAAGCCCTGATTGAAGCCGCGCGGATGGATGGGTATGGGGAAGTCGCTATCTTCTTTAAAATTATCTTACCCCTCAATATACCGGCGATTACCACGGTAATTCTTCTCTACTTCGTCGGGACCTATAACGACTTGTACGGACCCGCTCTCTATATTAGCGATAAATCGCATTGGGTGATGGCCAATAGCATTTCCATCTTTGAAAATTTATATCGCGAAGGCGGCTCCAGTTCCTATTTAATCCCGTGGAACTACGTCTCGGTGGCTAGTCTTATCAGTTTAATTCCCGTCGTCTTCTTGTTTAGTTTTATGCAGAAGAAATTTTTACAATCGGTCGCGGGGGTCGGCATTAAAGGATAACAATATGGAGAAAATTGCAAAATTATTACAAGACCATCGGCAACATCAGGCGATCATTAAAACGCAAAAGATTACCTTTTTAGGCGTGGACCAGGAAGATGTCTATAACATTTCGCGCCCCCTGGTCTGGAAGGGGAAAACCTATTTAGCAGGACGGGTCGAACCTCGTGATCAAGAAATTTCTCGCGTGGTCTTTTTTGAAGCAATCGATGACGCTACTTATCGCGCCACTCCCTATCAGCTTCCTTTTCTCCAAGATCCATATATCGCCGTAATCGATGGCCAATTAATGATTGGGGGCACGGAAATATTCGCTGATGCCACAAGGCAAATCACGCACTGGCACACCAGTTTTTATCAAGGATCAGGTCTCGACTCTTTCAAAAAAGTCTTAAGTGCGCCTCGGCAGATGAAAGATGTGCGCTTATTTCAAGATTATAGGGGAATTCACATCTTTACTCGGCCGCAAGGAGAAAAGGCGGGACTCGGTAAAATCGGCTACACTTTTGCCCCAAAACTCAGCGATATTACCACCGAACTGATCGAACAGGCGCCGATTATTCCCGGACAATTTGGCGATTTGACCTGGGGCGGAGTCAACGATGTGCTCCTTCTGAAAAATGGATGGATCGGCATCTTGGGCCATATCGCGATGATGAGCGAAACTCAGGTGCGACATTATTACGGGATGACTTTTGCTTTTAATCCGAAAACCCAGGTGGCAACTCCTCTTAAAATCATCTGTGAACGTCGAGATTTTGCCCCCGGCGCTAGTAAACGTCCCGATTTGGTCGATGTGGTTTTTGCGGGCGGCATCATCCGTCACGCGAATCATTTGGCCACCCTGTATGTCGGTTTAAGCGATGCTGAAGGCCATTATGCCCTGATGAAAGATCCATTTCTCGAATATGAAAGGTTGATGCCCGTATGAGATTGAAAGTAACGCTATTGTTGAATTTATTACTCCTTACTGGATGTGGGCAGTCCTTTTCAGAAACGCCATCTTCTTCGCCGAGTGCAAATGGAAATAGCCCCGAAGCGGAAGTTGATGATTTTGTTCTCACCAAAATTGTCGATGCATTTGATTTTGATCAATTAAACGATTTGGAATATGTCTTTGATAATACGAAATACGATATTTCCTTCTTGAGTGGTCACAATATCATCGCTCGTGATTACGAAATCATCGACGACCATCTCTATATTAAAAAACACTATTTAGTCAATCTTGCCCCAGGCGTTTATGCGCTAAAAGTCCATGCTCCAAACGGTCAAAGCACTTTGAACTTCGAAGTTCTCGATCGCCATAATCGATATCGAATTATCAATCACTCCTTTGAAACTGGTGACTTATTTGGTTGGACCGCGCACACCGTTTTCAAAGGAGAACGGAACTTATTAGCTTTTACTAATGATGCGGTTATCGCGCGGGGAAAAACTTCACCGGAACCTTTAACCGACCATGGAGAATATCTACTCGGACCGCCTCTAAACGAAAATAAAGCGCTTTATGAAGAAAAAATCGGAAGATTAACTTCTTCGCTCTTTACTTTAGGAGGAAGTGGCTATCTTACTTTTAAAATGGGGGCAGGACGGGTCGCCGATTTAGCTTATCTGGCGATTTATCGGGCCCGTGATCATCACGAAATTGCCCGTTATAGCGCCTCTCAATATCATGACCCCTTTTCGCCCAGTCGCGATGGTGCGACCACTTCTTATCGCGCGGATTTAAGCGCTTATTTAGGCGAAGAACTCTATGCGGTCATTAACGACTACGGCGGGCGTGAAGATGATTATCTCACCTTTGATGCCCTTGAGACTTATCATGAAGTTGTGCCAGATGAAACGGCATCTTATCTAGCGCTTAATCAACTTCCGACCTTTGCCCAAGATTACGCGCCGAATCAACTCCCGAATGGTGACTTTCGCCAAGGGATGGCCCTGTGGAAGACGTCAGATAATTTAGGGTGGTCAAATTCTTCGACTTTTCATGTCGAAGCGATGATTCTTAAAAGCAACGCTCAGGGCGATGCAGGGCGCGGGCTGATCCGTTCATCTTTATTTACTATCGATGGTGTCGGTTATGCTTCGCTTAAACTCGCAGCGGGTAAAGGAGTCCGTTTCGATAAAGATACCTATGTTTCCGTGCGGTTATATGGTTCGAATCGCGAAATCTACCGCCTTGCCAATCAGCGGCATGATGGCACTAACCTGGTCGAATATTTCCTCGACCTGAGCGATTACATCGATCAAGTCGCCTATTTGGAAATCGTCGATAACGCCACGGATAGTTGGGACACCATCTTTGTCAGCGAGATTCAGACCTATTACGAGGATTTACCCGATTTAACCACCGTTAATCATGCGCGTAATCTCGCCTACTAAGGAGGATGAAAGTGAAACGAAAACGATATTTTTCAAAGATTTCCCTTTTACTTCTGAACTTTTTCATCTTGCTCAGCTGTCAACCGCCGCATTCCAGCAGTCACGACTCATCTAATCCCTCGAGCAGTGAATGCTCAAGTGCGAGCAGTGGTGATTCGTCGAGTTCGGAAGAAGATCCGAGCATTTATCAAATCGCCAACGGAAATTTTGAAACTGGGGATCTATCCGGATGGGAACTCATCCAAGGCGACGCTTTTTCAAACTCCGATATCGTCGACTTTCATCAAGTCCATCCCGATGTCCCCTACAACAAAGATGGAACTTACTTTTACTTTAGTCAAAACGAAAGCGCAGAAGGGATTTTGCATTCGGCCGCTTTTATAGTCGGAGGGAGCGGGATCATCACCTTTAAATTAGGGGGTGCCTATCTTCAGGCGCTTACCTACATTTCCTTTATCGATGCTTTAACCGAGGTGGAATTATACCGCGTCGGGAATCAATTATTTAATGTGCCAAGCACTGATCATCCCGCCTATCGCGTCGAAAATATGAATGATTATTATGTCGATTTAAGTTGCTTGTTAGGAAGAGAAATTAAAATTGCCTTAGTCGATTGTTCCACGGCTAATTACGGTTATTTAGTCGTCGATCATTTTGTGACTTATTACGAAAGCCGACCCGATTTGACCGGGTTTACCAAAGCTGAGGATATCAAGCCCGTTTTCAATGACTATGCGGGAACCCCAACCGCACTTTATAACGGCGACTTCCGTCACGGGCTCTCTGGTTACACGGTGATTGGGGAAGATGGAGTCTTCCAAGAAAGCCATATTAATGCCGCCAAGCGCCTTAGTAATCGCCCCGATGAAACCAAGATTGGCGTGCTGCGTTCAAGTGCATTTAAAGTGACGAGTCAACGGTTTGCCTCACTCCGTCTTGGGGCGACCAAACACCGCGAACTGACCTATGTTTCCTTAAAAGTCGTCGGTACTAATCAGGAGGTTTTCCGCTTCTTTAGCGACCGCTGGAAGGAGGCCGATGAGGAAGCCACTCATCTTTACTATCTCGATTTAATTCCTTATCAAAATCGCGCTCTCTACTTGGAATTCGTCGATAATTCCCGGGGAGATTGGGGGTTATTATCGTTAGAACAAATCATCACCGATTTGGAAAACACTCCAGCGATTAGTGATGAGGTCGCCTTTAATTTACTGGGTCTGACCACCGCGGATTATACTTTTCAAGCGATGCGCGGTTATGTCAATCCCCTAATTGAGGGAATCAGCGACGAAACCACTAGAATCACCGTCCAAAAAACTTTTTATGCGACTCTGGATGGTATTGCCAATAGCCAGGGCTCTTGGCCCAGTGTCATCCAAACCAACCAGCGCAATGGCACCACCTTTATCATTACGGGCGACATCGATGCGATGTGGTTGCGCGATTCCAGTGCGCAGGTTTTGCCCTACTTGCAATTTATGAAGATTGATTCCGATGTGCAGTTATTAGTGCGCGGTTTGCTCTTGCGGCAATTTGAACTATTGCGCCGCAATCAATATGCGAACGCTTTTAAGGCTGATGGCAGCGTCTTTGAATTGAAATATGAAATCGATTCCTTGATTTATCCTTTATGGCTCGCGGAGAAATATTATCGCATTACCCAAGATGCGACAATCTTTGACTCCTTCTTCCAAATTACTTTGGACAAGGTCTTAACCACTTTGCAAAATGAGCGCGATCATCGCGATGAAAATTATATGATTACGGGTCGTGATCGCGATTTCGGCCCCCATGAAGTCAATACCGAAAGCGGCTTAATCTGGAGTGGCTATCGCCCCAGCGATGATGTTACTTACTATAAATTCTTCATTCCTGGCAATATGTTTGCTGTTGCCACTTTGGAGAAAATAGCGGTTTTGCTCAACGAGATCAATCGCTTTCCCGAAGCCCGAAATCTAGCGACAACGCTCGCTTGTGAAGTCAGAGCGGCGATCGAAACCTATGCGACCTATCAGCACCCTACTTATGGCAAAATCTACGCTTTTGAAGTTGATGGTTTTAGTCATGATCTGCATTCTGCGCAAGGGAAACTCTTGATGGACGCTGCTAATATTCCGAGTTTATTATCAATTCCCTGGCTCGGATATGCGGAAAAAGATGACCAAACTTATTTAAATACGAGAGCCTTTATCTTGAGTCAAGACAATCCCTATTATTACGAGGGAACTTACGCGAAAGGCATTGGTGATCCCCACGATATGATCGGGGGAACTAACCCTCATCCTGACACTCCCGTTCCCTGGCATATGGCGTTAGCAATGCAGGGGTTAACCACCGATAATCAAAGCGAAATTGAAACGATGATTGCCTATATGACGGCAACGACCGCGGGAACTTATGTGATGCACGAGGCTTTTAACGCCAATGATCCCAGTGAATACACGCGCGATTGGTTTACTTGGCCCTGTGCCCTTTATGCGCATCTATATTTGACCAAAATACTCAATATCAACCTATTGGAGGAAAGATTATGAAATTACGAAAGGGACTTTTGGTTTTAGCGACAACTTGGCTTGCAAGCACCATCACTTTGCCGAAAAAACAACCGCTCCAAGTTGCGGGGACGACCGAATACGGAGTTGATCTAGCTTTTATGCGCCGCGTCGTCTCTAGTGGCCATACTGATGATCATTACAATATTCACGCTGTCGATGCCCGCAATGATACCCGTTATGCCGCAATTCCTGAGGATAACGCCTTCTTTTACATCGATTTAGGCGGAGTCGAACGCGTGGGCAAAGTCGTCCTTGACTGGGAGGCCGCTTATGCGCGTGAGTACCAGTTGCAAATGTCGATGGACGCGGTGACTTGGACCACGGTAGCGACGGTGCATAAAACTAGCAGTGAAATCGATGAAATCATCTTTCCGCAGTGGATTGAAACGCAATTTGTCAAATTTCAAGGAGTGAGGCGCGCGCTCGAATACGGCTATTCATTTTACAGTTTTGAAGTGTATGGACCAAAGAGTTTAGCAGTCGGAGGCGAGGTTATCTATGCCTCGAGTTATGAAAATGAGGTGGAATTACCCGCTGCCGCTATTTTAGATAATCAGGCCCAGACGCGATGGGCCTCAGCCCAGCTTGATGATCAAGGTTTGATTTTCGATTTAAAAACGCCGGTGCTCTTTGACTTAATTAAAGTGCGCTGGGAAGTTTCCTTCGCCCGCATCTATCAAATTTATGTTCACCCAGAAATATCGGCAAGCGCGCCAGCGCGCGCAGATGCGGGATGGGTTTACCTAACTGGAACCGAGGCGGGGCTTGGCGAAGTCGAGACCTTTAAAATCCCCAGTGGCACTACCAGCCGTTATCTGAAGGTGGAATTAATCCAACGCGAAACAAGCGAAGCCACGAAGAAAACCGGACGTTATCCGTGGCAATCGACGTTCTCGATTTATTCGTTTGATCTTTATTGCGAAAGCAATTTACCCGCGGTCAAACTCGGCCATCCAATGGAATTCTCCCACAATAGTCCCGCTTGGGTGGCGATGAGTAACATCACCTTGCACGATGGAGGGCTAATTTTAGCTCCCCAGGGTTATCCGATTGAAGCGGATGGGGTGGTGACAAATATGGCGAGTATTGCCGATGGTAATATTCCCGGATTTGAAAGTTATGCGACTTATAACCCCGCGGTGATTTATGATGATGAGCGCCAGATTTTTCATATGATCTATCGCTCCGAATTGCCTGACCGTTTCGATACTTACTATGGGGAGCGTTATGAATTAGGGCATATGTCAACGCTCTCTTATGCTTCTTCCCTTGATGGCGTGCATTTTACGCGGGGAAAGCATAACCCGATTGCCTGGCCGACCCTCCCCGAAGAACATGGTGGGGGGTTGGAAGATCCGCGAATTTTTAAAATTGTCAACGACCCTAATCGGGGCGGATTGACCACCTATTACATCACCTATACGATGTATGATTACGCGATTACTCGCGAAGGGATGCTCTACACCCATGACTTTGTCACCTATCATAAAGTCGGGCGGCTCGCCCCCGATTACGCGCATGCATATAAATCGGGAACCTTCGTCACCGATCCGGAAGGAAACGCCATCCAAATCAGCGATCCGCGCCCGGGTAAATTTGGACGAGTATATATGATTTATATGAAAGATGGCGGCTATACGCGCATTGGCTTTACTAGTGATGTCACCCGGATTGAGGCCAGTGATATCATCGATATCGACACGCGCCATTTTGGTCCCAATGACATCGAAAAGTTAACAAAAGGCAATGAGTCCTGTATGGCGATAAGCAAGATCTACGGACCCGATGACCAAGATATTTATCTGATGTATGGGGGTGGGGTCTTAAGCGATGCGAACATCCAACATCAACAGCCCAATGCCAGCGGCTGGTTCTATGCCTTAGGCGTCTTAAAAACCACACAGAGCAATCCGTTTGAGTTAACCAATGTGCACTTAGATTTAGATGAACCGACGATGTATCCTACCGATACGAATAAAATTGACTATGGTTTATTTAATAAATGCATGTTTGCCGACACGATGATCCGTCATCAAAATCAGTGGTATTTCTATTATGGCGCGGGCGATATGTATGTCGGTTTGGCGACTGCTCGCGGGGATTTTAGCGCCGGAGCAGCCGCGTTTAACGCCGTGGGGGCGAATTTAGAAATCGCAACTTTCGCCTTGAATAAGCGCTATGAAAACGATAAGCGCGATTATCCGATTGAATTGGTCATCGAAGGTTATCACTTAAATGGTGATGCGCTATTTACGCCGATTAGGAAAGAATACTCCGTTCCCCATTTTAGCAAGTTGCCTTTAGGAAAATATGCAAAAGGAATAGAGATTTCTCAAACCTTAGATCTCTCGCTTGCAGCCTTTGATCAAGATTATTACTTACAAGCCTATGTGGTTAATCGCGATACGCAGGAAGTGATTAATCTCCCTTCCTATTACTTAGTTATCACCCCGACGATTACCCATCGGCCGCGTTTGGGAGGTTCATGATGAAAAAGTTTCGCAATCTCTTCTTCAGTTTCGCCAGTGTGGCTCTTCTCCTCTTTGGATGTCAACCCCAATCGAGTCGCGAAGAATCCAGCCTGACGACCAGTCAAGACACCAGCAGTGAGTTAACCGCGCCCAAGCAGATTACCTTGACCGAGCGCACCCTTAGTTGGGAGGCGGTGGACGGAGCGAGTTCCTATATCGTTTTGCTCAATGCGGACGAACATACTACTTATGAACATTATTTCGCATTACCCGCGACCACCTATGGGATAATCACCGTCCAAGTCAAAGCATGCCATTTGACTTCTTGTTCGCCTTATTCGGAAGTCCAAACCTTTACCGCTTACTTAACTTTAGAAGTCCCGCAAAATCTGCGCCAAGTTGGCAACCAGATCTTCTGGGATGAAGTTCCCTTAGCGACTGGCTATATCGTAAAAATCAATCACGCCTCAGAACAATATGTCAATCATCCTGCATACGATTTAACTAGCGAGGTCGTCAGCCTTAAAGTTTTAGCTACGGCCAGTGACCCCTATTTAAAATCGAGTGCTTATAGCGAAGAAATCACGATTAAACAACAGCTGGACACTCCGCGTAATATCGCATTTGACGACGGGTTTCTTCTTTGGGATGCTGTCGCGCAGGCGAGGGAATATAAAGTTGTCATCGATGGGTCTTTATGGGGGATGAGCCCCACCAATCGCTGTGAGATCGGCTATTATCAAACCGGGATGCTCACTGTGGAAATTCAAGCCCGTGGCGATAGTGCTACTTACCTCAATAGCGAAATAGCCCAAGTCGAAATCAACGTGCCAAAAATCACCCTTACCACTCCAACTAATCTCACTTTGACGGGAAATATCTTAACCTTTGCGGCTGTGCCCTACGCGGATGGTTATCAAATCTATATCGATGGAAATTTAGTCGCCGGCATCACCACGAATCGCTACACGATGCCGCAGGCGACAATTGAAGGTTGTGTTTATGTCCAAGTTCAGGCGATTTCAAGCGCCAATTATCCCTCTGCTCTGAGCGAGAAATATTATTTCAATGTCACCTTAATCAACTCCGAAACCGAATTGCGGGCGATGACTTTTTTAGGTTCCTATCGGTTAAATGCCGATATCACCTTAACCGAGCCTTGGACACCCAAAGCCTTTGGAGGCCGTTTCGATGGCGCGGGGCATACGATTAGTGGGATTGATGTCAGTGATCAAAACCAAAATGTGGGCTTCTTCAGTTGCTTAAATGGGGCCTCCATCTCCAACTTGAAGTTGGTCGGCCTCGTCAATAGCGCTTCCAATCAAACCTTTGAAGCCCATATCGGGGGGCTATCCGCGGTTATTTCCCATGCCACGATTAGAAATGTGGAAGTGATCATCGATATCAACCTCCATGCTCGTAATGGCATCGCTAAAGCTGGGGGCATTGCAGGAGTTAGTGATAACTCCATTTATGAAAATGTCCATTATCAGGGCGAGATCACTGCCGCCTATGCGATTAGCGGGGGCTTTATCGGCTTGCTGCGTCAATCAGAACAAGGAGTGATGATCAGTCGCTCGAGTGCCAATGGCACTCTGACCGCGACTGGCAGTGAACAGACGCCCACGGGTGGTTTTATCGGGCAAATGCTGGATAATTATATGCAGATTATGCAAGCTAAAGCCAATATGGAGGTAACCGGGGCGAATTATAGCGGCGGCTTTGTCGGTTATATGGGATATGGGGGAATCAGCGATTGCTATGCCGAAGGCAGCGTGCAAGCGACCGCGACCACCTTAGTCCACCTTGGCGGCTTTGTCGGGCGCATGGAAGGATATAACAATCTGCTCATTTGCTGTCTGGCCTTATCCACCGTGATTGATAAGACTGGGGAAGATGTTTTTGTCGGAGCTTTTGTCGGTGTTACTCCCGGGGGAAGCCATGCGACGATTTATTATCATTGTGCCTATGATAAAACTCAGTCCACCATGGACCGCATCGGTAATAGCGCAACTGGAAAAGGCGATGGTATTACCGGATATACTAGTGATGAACTCCTGAGCGAACTCGATTACAATTTGGAAATTTGGGATTTTACTGGAACTAAGCCCCGACTGCAGTGGGAATTAACCTAAATCAATCATTACTCAAAACCATATATAGCGAATGCTCATTTGCCATTTTAGTCGTGAAACGAGTAAAGAGAATATCGTAAAAGAGTTTAATTGTAATCCCTAGTCATCGCTTTGGTTGAAACTGATTTTCTCATGATAAAAAGCGCCCAAATGAGGGCGCTTTAATCAAAATTGGTTTGTTTTTAACGCGTTATTTTTGTGCTTTCTTTTGGCGTTTCAAAAGAGCAATTGCCGCTCCGGTGATGATCGCGATCGTCAGCACCGCATAGATGATCAAGAGATTTTCATGTTTCATAAAGTCTCTAGGAGCTAAGGGCGAAGGTGAGCCGGCGCGATTGATAAAGTCGTTATAACCCGCTCCCCCATATTTGGCCACGATGTAATCATAACGGACCACCGCTTGATCGAGAAGGTCGCCAGTGACACTACCGACGTGATTTTTAATCAGCGCTTTGACATTGACCGATAGAGCATTGAATTCACCAGCAAGGGTGTTCCAATCATTGAGCACGACCTTGTTCGTCGCCCCGGTTGCATCGCAAAGCCGGGTTTCATGCAGGATGCGAATTCCAAATAAGGTCGCTGCGTGATAATCATCGCTATTGGTGCCCCAAGCATTATTGATGTTGTGATAAATATTAAAAGGTAAATTCCAGGTCAAGTCACCAGTTTTGACCTCATCATCGCCACCAAGACCATTGTTGAAGACTAAATTATCACAAATGTTGGCGGCGGCTACATCCAAAGTATGGTAACCATAACCGTGCTTAGTCATTT
Organism: Bacilli bacterium; assembly: GCA_050952725.1. Taxonomy (GTDB): domain Bacteria; phylum Bacillota_I; class Bacilli_A; order RFN20; family CAG-826; genus JAQWCH01. The sequence continues at coordinate 794,056 of JBMNLN010000001.1, read as the reverse complement.
TCGTTCCGGGCCAAGCCCCAAGGGTGACGGTTGCATCATTATTCCAGCCGTAGGCATAAACATCACCTGTTGAAATCGTCTGCGCTTTATCGTAGAAGGCGAGTTTAATCTCTTCAACGAATTTCCCATAGAGATTTATATTTTCGTTGACTTCACCAGGGATATATAAGTTTTCAAAATCCGCATCCGTGTACCAGCCGACTAATTTTTTCCCCGCGACTTCACATTCAGTCGGGTTATAAGCGATGCCGCTAAAAGCGAATTCTTCTTCTAACTTGGTCGTTCCATAGTATTTCGATACGGTTTTAGTCGTCGTAGTCTGGGCGTGGAAAGTAAACATTTGGGTTTTGAGGTCATATAAAATCCCATAATTGCCCGCCGTGTTGACGATGATGTTATAGTCAGGAGCCGAGCCATTAGAGAGGACATCAGCCGCGGTGGAATTGAGCGTGTCAATCGAAAAACAATTCCAGCCGCCATCCCAAGTTTTCCAAACATAGGGTTTAAATTCTCCCGCGGTAAAAGCCATCCCTTTTAACGCATAACGGGCATTCATCCATTCCAAACGATTGGCTTCAATGTCCGTTCGCCACCCACCGACGGCACTCCCGCCTAAAACGATATTCGTCTTCGTATTCGGAGCGGGATTAGGCAGGGTCGTGTAATTGACCGTATAGCGATAAGGGCCCGCGGGCGAACCTGGTTCATTATCGGGATTATAAATCCGGAAAGTCACATCCCCCGTTTGCTGTAAGAGGATGTTTTTATCCCCATCCGGAATCGGATAGATTAAATTGCCCGCATTGGAATTAGCGCGATCATAACCCGTATTCGGGTAGCGCACCCAAGCGCTGCCAAAAGCCACGATCGTATAATGGTTGCTGGTTAAGCCCGTGAATGACTTTTCAAAAACATCGTCCAAACCAACGACCGGGGTCATTTTGTTAGCCGGGTCATTAATATCCCAGTTAAGCCCTTCACCTAGGATGGCAGGTTCCGTGGTCGCGGCTTTAACCGGTACCGCATTGATCCCTTTTAAGCTAGCGAAACTACCAAGGAGCATCGTGCTTAATAAGGCGATAAATAAGCGGTTTGATCTAGGTTTATCTTTTCTCATGTTGTTTTCCTCCTTCATTAGTTTTAGATAATACCATTTTCGCTAGTTTTTAATGTTCTAGCAACATTTTTAATCAAATGTGGTCCGTAGACTTGGCTTTTTCCTCATGAAGTTGACCATCTGGTGCTTGGGCTTTGGGGAGAGTAAACCCCCAAATTGTGTTCGAGGTCCAAGGAAATAGTTGGTTTTTTTATCACTTCATCTTATTCCTCCTTTAATGTGCTAATTGAACGTCGTTTAAGTTTTAGAGGATAGTATTGCCCCCGTAACTTTAAACAAAGATTAATCGTCTGATTGGTCTCATTTTGAATCACGATGACTATTTTTTGATCGGGATTGAGATAAGCACAGGCATGCAGACCTTGCTCCACATCATGCATGATGGCTAAACGCTTAGCCCCCACTTCGATATACTTCGAGAAATGGGCGATAAAATAGAATGAAGGATTATAGATTAATGCCTTTTGATTTCGATCAAAAACAATGGGAGCTTCACAGAAGTTTTCCACATGATTAGGACCACCTTGTTCATCAAGGACTAGGTTCCAATCGATGAAAGCTTCATTGTAGTTGTTAAAGTCATTGATGATATTCCGTCCATAGGTCTCCCCGTTTTTCCACGCGCCCATCATATTTTTTAAGGGGAGATTCCGATTTCGCATTTCGACACAACCCTCAGTGAAGAACAGATGTTTATCCGGGAAAAGATGATGGACATAGCTAAGATGGTGATGCGCATCGGAGACATACCAATGGAAAGCAATCCCGTAAACGTATTCCGCTACCTTGGGATCCCTTAAGGTCAAATACGCGCGCCGGACGATTTCATCGCGGTTATGATCCCAGATGAAAATCTTCGTCTCCAAGTGCTTTTTTTTCAAGGTCGGACCTAGATAATCTCGAATAAAAATCGCCTCTTCTTCCGCGGTGTAAAGACACGATTCCCAAGTTTGGGTCGCTTCTGGTTCATTTTGCACCGTGATGAAATCGATTTTGATGCCCGCTTTGGCCATTTCTTCAAGGTAGAGTGAAAGATAATCGGCCCAAGTTTGGTAATGCTCTTTCAGGAGTTTCCCCCCGTGATTCATCATCTTGTTGGTTTTCATAAAAGCTGGCGGCGACCAAGGACTGGCCATCAGTTTTAAGCGTTCTCCACGCAATTTGAAGATGTCTTTTAAAACGGGCAGACAACGCGTTTGTTCTTTGGCTAAACTAAAACTCTTCAAGCTGGCATCTTCCCCCTGTAAATAGTCGTAATTGCCATAACCAAAATCGCTGGAGTTAATCGTCAAGCGCCCTAAATTATAGCGCAGGCCCTCTGCGCCATAGTAGGCTTGAAGCACTTCATCGTATTGGGCTTTACTCATCAGTTGCAGATTAGCAGTCGTCGCCTCGGTCAAGGCTCCCCCAAAACCGGCATGGGTTTGATAAGTCCTCTTTTCATCGACGAAAAGCAGTCTCCCATCCAGCGGAGTCTTGATTGGGCGAATCTTATCTAATTCTTGCAGCCGTTCGCCATCTTTTGCAGTGCGAATAATTTTTAACATTGCGTTATACCTGCCAATTAACTTTGAGCAGTCCTTCCCATGCTTTAAATTCATAAGTTTCACCGTTAACGGTAATTTTTTGACTTAAATCAGCATTTTCCACGAGTAAATCATAGCGATTCGCGGCCACTTTATATTCGATTAACAAATCATACCAGATCCCTTTGCGCCGCAAAGCCGTCAAATCAAAAAAGAAAGTCCCTTCTTCAAGCCCCATCGCATCATATTCAATCAGGTGAATTTCATCGATGTTGTCTTTGACAATCAACCGGAACATCTCATAGGTTAAGGGGGGAAGAATCGTCGGTGTGACCGCTAAAGTTGGTTGGTTATCCTTGATGATTAAACGCGCCTGCACATCTTGTAAAACATTTTCTTTGCAGACTAACGGATGGCTAATAATCGTGCCTAAACCATTTTTGCTAGTGAGGACGAGGAAGTAAAAGGGCTGATCCTGATCGGGGTGATGATCGGTAAAGGATTCATCGACGATATAAATCGGATAGGGGTTACCCGCGGTGTCGACATTGACGAGTTCCGCAGTTTGATCAAAGCGAATGTTATTTGAGCGATAAATGTTTTTGCCATAAGGGTCGCAATAACTCGACCAACTAGTGGTATGATCAAAGCCAAAGGTAATCAGCACACTGCCATCGCTTTGGCTTTCCACCTGAGGCGACATCGTGGGAATCGTGAAGTTGAATTCGCCTTGCCGTTCCCCTAAAACCATATACAAGGTGTAATCACCCGCGGGGATCTGCCGAGAAAAGGTGTACTTTTCCCCTGTGGTTTCATAAGCGATCAAATCGGCTTCGGTATAATCTTCCTGTTCACGGGTTAGATAGAATTTCATTTCCGGATCAAAATGCGACAAGGTGAAAGCAAAATCATATTCATTTGTCAGGCGTTGTTCAAAGACGAAACTACGGACATGAAGGCCTTGGTAACCCGCTTCTTTTTCCGCACTTTCAGCGACTAAAGTCATCGCACTTTCGGCCTGGATGCGCACAGTAATCATCTGATCCTGATTATAGACAACCGTCACATCTTCAAAGGTCGTCGCATCGTTATTGACGATTACTGTGACGATGGCATCATCGGCTCGGCGAAAAGTCGTGGTTTTAATCTTCGCTTCATTATCCGCATAACTATCGAGGCGAACGGGATGAACGCCATTAATTGGATAAGCGAATTTCGCCGTATGCGCCAGCGAATAATAAGCCGCATTGCGCAGGAGATGTTCCCCATCATAAGTCAACACCCCATAACAGACGGCATTATTTCCTAAAATCGGTTGCCCATTTTCGCGCAACACCGCATTCCAATAAAGCGCGGCACTTGCTCCCCCGGCGATAGGGCCAACCGTGACATTTTTCATCGACCAGGAAACATTCAGAGCAAAGTCAACCCCTGAACCCTCTGATTCGGTCACTTCGGTGACAAAGATTTGTTTGTCAGGGTAGGCATCCCGAGTATTTTCGAGGAAAGTCCGATGGTTTTCTTGCCAACCTTGCGAATAGCAATGAAAGCCAAAAGATGAGACATATTCCGATAATTCTTCACTTTTATCGAGTTGTTCTAACCATTGATCAAAAATCACATCATCACTGCCATCACCGGCGTTATGATCATAAGCCATAATCGTGGTATTCAAGTTGGCCGCTTTGAGTTTTCGTCCTAGAAGCAACGCCACACGGGCAAATTGCTCCGCTCCCATCGACATGCACGGATAATTGAGAAAATTGACATTGGGTTCGTTGACAATCGACAGATATCGAAGGTGAATCCCATGTGCCTTGTAAGCTTGCACGGCTTTAAATAGATATTCAGCGTAGGTGACTTCTTCATCGCTAGGATCGACACCGCGACCGGCAACTAGACTACCACCTTTTAGAGATTTGGTATTTTTCATCCAAGCGGGCGCACTCCAAGGAGCGGCAAAAAAGATGATATCGGGATTGATTTGGAGGATTTCTTTTAACGTTGGAATCAGATAGACCTCATCTTTGGCAATCGAAAAATTTACCAGTTGATAGTCCTTTTGACCAAAACTGAGATCGTTAAAGGTATAAAATTCCTCCGTGTAGGTAAAGTCACTTGTCCCCAGCGGAATCCGGACGCAGTTTAAATTCGCCCCTTCTAAGCTAAACAGATCATTTAGGGCTTTGGCTTTATTCGCCTCACTCATCGTCTGCAGTAAATAAGCGCTCGAATGGGTAATCGCCAGTCCCATTCCAGTGAGTTCTTCTTTTTCCACATGCGGATCGATATGGATTTCGTTATTGCCAGTGACTTGATAATCTTGCCACGTGACATCATCTTGCCGAGCGAGAATTTTCGCTTTCGTTCCCGTGGTTTCATAAAGGGAAACAAAGTTCTTTAATTCGGGAACGCTGACCGAAGTCGAAGTCAATTGAGAAGTCTTGCCACAGCTTGCCCCACTTAAAAGCAAGGTGGTCGTGAAGAAACTAATTAAGAAACGCGAAGTTTTATTCATCCTTTTGGTCTCCTTTATTCTTTGACCGCCCCAGCACTGAGGCCGCCGATGATATATTTTTGTAAAACGAAGAAAATGATGACTAAGGGAAGCGAGACGATCACCGAACCCGCCAGCATAATCGGATAAAACGATGGATTGGAGCCACCAGCACTAACTAAATCACCCAGTGAGCGCGCTAAGGTAAAGTTTTCTGGTGACTGCAACGAGACTAAAGTCCAAAGGAAGTTGTTGTAATTCCACATAAAGGTGGTAATCCCTAGGACAACCAACATCGGGGTGACTAATGGTAAACTCACTTTAAAGAAAATCGTCAAGGGGCCGGCACCATCGATAATCGCGGCTTCTTCTAAGTCTTTAGGAAGATTGTAAAATTGCTGGCGCATGAGAAAGACATTATAGATACTCATGGTAAAGGGTAAGATTAAAACTAGCAAGGTATCATCAATCCCCAGCAATCGACAGATAATTAAATTAGGGATCGTCATCACCGTCCCCGGAATCATAATCGCTAGAATCATAATTTTAAAAGTCAGTTCGCGACCTTTAAATTTTAATCGGGCAAAGGCATAACCAGAAAGGGCATTTAAAAAGAGATTGAGCCCCGTATTGACTAGACAGACAACCATCGTATTGAAAAAGACGCGTTTTAGATCAAGATAGTGGAAAGCATTGACATAATTATCAAAAACAAAGCGGATATCCCCATTCATATCGCGGGGCAAAAGCGAGAATCTCCCCGAATTAAAAATCGCTTCCGGAATCCGGAAAGAATTGGAAATCAGCCAGAGATAAGGGAAGATAAACGCCAAAGCCAAAAAACATAAAATCGCATATTGAAGCACGCGACCGATGCGACCAAGGTGGACTTGGCGCTGCTGCGCTCGATGTCTTTTACGGGTTAAGGCGGCGATTTCCTCAGGGCTGATTTCCACAATTTCAGGCTTAATTTGTAGAGGTTTTTCGTTAAATGACATCTCTTCTTGATAAATAACTGGTTGTTTTTTTCGCCACAGCAATTTTCGTTTTTGACCTTCTTCTTCAACTTGATGCCCTTGGGGAACGAGGCGGAATTGAATAAAGGTGATTACGATGATGATCAGAAAGAGGAAATAACTCATCGCCGTTGCTACTCCGGCTTCTTCATAGGTGAACATCGTCTTATAGACGGTGAGCATAAAGGTGCGCGTCGCTCCTTCGGGCCCGCCACCGGTCATTAAATACATCTGATCAAAAGCTTGGAGCGAGCCAATCACGCTGGTGATGATAATAAAATATAAGGTCGGCATAATCCCTGGAACCGTTACATGGAAGAACTTCTTAAAAAAGCCCCCGCCATCGACTTCACAAGCTTCATACAGCTGGGGATTGATGTTCTTCATCGCACTTAAAATAATTAACACATTATAGCCCAGCCCACCCCAGACGGACATCAAAGCCAAAGTCGGCAGCGCGGATGATGTCCGCCCGAGTAAATTAATCTGGGTCCCGAAGGTCTGATTAATCCACCCGATTACCCCATAAGCGGGATCGAGCATAAATAACCAAATCGCTGAAACCGCAGCCCCAGCGGTAACCGCGGGAATATAAAAGGCGGTTTTAAAGAAGCGTTCCCCCTTGATTTTATTATTTAAAATCGCCGCGATTATCGTCGCGAAAACTACCCCGAGCGGAACGGTGAGCAACGTATATTGAAAAGTAATCCCGAGCGAGGTCCAAAATTCCGGATATAACACGCGATTGGTTAAAATCGCAAGATAATTTTTAAACCCGACAAAGTTGAATTTCGGTGAGCGCCCATTCCAATCGGTAAAGGAAATGAAAAAGGAGATGACGATTGGCGCCAGTTGAAAGATGAGAAAATACACGACCAAAGGAAGAATAAAGACATAGCCAGCTAAGCTTCTTCTCTTCTTATTCTGCTTTAAGGTCGTGGCCATCGTTAACTCCCAAAGAGGCGAATATTCGCCGCAGTCGCCGCCTCGTCTAACGCGGCTTGGATGTTGCTGCGCTTAAGGGGATCTTCACTTAAGACCTTATCGCTAATGGCCACGCCGAGATAGGAGTCGTTAACTTCAAGCCATCTGGGAATTACAGGACGCGGGACACTAGTTGCTAACTGTTCAAGGATCACCGCTTTTTTCGCCCGCGAACTTTCACGGACCACAGGAATAGTCGTCACATCGGCGTAGGCTTCAATCGCGGGGAAGTTCCCGGTAAAACTAGCAATTTTGTTGATGTTCTCTCTTCGGAGTAAAAATTCAATCAATTTGATACATCCCTTTTTATTGGGCGAATGATTAAACACAACGAGGTTTTCTCCGCCCATATTCGAATAAGAAGTTGCCCCTGCGACACAGGGAGGAATTTTTGCCACTCCATAATTAAGGGTGGGGAAATTGGTATCCAAAGCATCGATATCACTCGAAGAACCAAGTTTATAAGCGATCAACCCGCGACCAAAGGCATTATTCGAACTGCGATTTAACGAGGCTTGGGGACGATCGAAGGTATATAAATCTTGAATCATCTTGGCTGCTGCCACCCCTTGGGCATTATTAAAAGCAACAGCGGTTTCTTGCTCGTTGAGCAATTGTCCGCCGTTATTAGCGAGGAAGGCTTGAAAATACCAACCCGCATAACCGCCACTTCCAATGCCATCAAAGAGCGAATGTTGACTATTGGCAATGGGAGTATTTAACCACGCCTCCCAACTAAGCGGCGCCGCTTCCCCAACGATATCCTTATTATAGAAAAGGACAGAGGTTGTCATATTAAGCGGCACCCCATATTGCTTCCCTTGATAAATATTCGTGGCTAAGCCCGATTGAAAGAATTGCTGATTGTCGATATGTTCGCTGGTAGCGAGATACTGATCGAGCACAGCCAGGGTCCCATCCGCGGCAAAATCGCTAATTTTCGGTTGATCTAAATAAGCCATATCGGGTCGACTGCGACTGGAAAGCGCGCTGTTGATCGCCTGATTATAACTATCTTTGACGATCATTAAAAGCTGCACATTAATCCCCGTTTCCTCGGTGAACTCTTTCATCAAGTTCTTATAGGCGGTTTGATCTTCGGGTTTCGAAGGTTGATAAGCCCAAAAGCGAATCGTGCCTCCTTCTTCGCCCCCATCTTCTTTACAGGCGCTAACATTAGTTAAGGCAAAAGCAAAAAGAGCACTAAAAGCAAGACACTTAAAAAGTTTTCTTTTCATAGTCATCCCTCTTGGTTAGATAAATGTTATCGTTAACATTCTAATTCAATTAATTAAAAATAGCAAGTGATATAGTCAACATCCTATAAAGTATCACGTTTGATTACCTTCGGCTTAATTTGGATATGCTGATAGGGCCCTTTATTTTTGCGGTTGATCAAATCGATAATATGAATCGCCAGTTCTCTTCCCGCGGTATAAATTGGTTGGCGGACCGTGGTCAATTGCGGATAAGCGACCTCATCCATGCCTAATCCATCAAAGCCGGTGATTTTTACATCCTCGGGGACGCGTAAGCCATGATTTTTAAGCGCCCGCATCGCCCCGATGGCGATATCGTCACTCGCACAGATTAAAACTCGGGGATTTTTCCCATCATTTAACAATTGCATGACCCCTTGAAAGGCAGCGTTTTCGTTATTGTGCACTTTTAACATGAGGTGTCGTACTGCGGGTTGGACATCGCGAATCGCCCGTTGGAATCCGTGTTCGCGATCCTTGACAAAGCGATCCTCTTGCGCGATGCTCACATAGACCAATTGGTCATAACCCTTTTCTAAAACATAACGCGTCATCTGATAAATCCCATCAAAGTTATCGATATCAATCGAAGTGACATCTGGCGCATAACCAAAGACACACACAGGCAGCTCTTGGGCTAATTCGGCGACTTTTTTTTCTTCTTCAACGTTTAACCCCATGAAGATACATCCATCGCAATCTTCCTTGTTGTACCACGTCCTTTTAAGCAGCAAGGAATAGCCTTGTTCCCCAAGAAATTCACCAATCCCCGCGATTACATTCATAAAAAAGAGGTTGTTAGGAGCGTATGCCGCGGGAATATAGACATAGATGATATTAGTTTTGCGTTGCACTAAGGCGCGGGCTAAAACATTGGGTTTATAATTGACCCGTTTAATTTCTGCTTCAATAATCGCTCGGGTGGCAGGTTTCACCTTATGGGGTTCATTGACCACTCGTGAAACCGTAATGATGGAAAAACCCGTCGCCTTGGCGATATCTTTAAGTGTGGCCATAGAATAAGATTATCATTCCTGTTCTTTACTGTCAAAAGAGCAAAGGTGGAAAATCTCCGTTGTGATTTGCGCACATAAGATTGACCAGGCATATTAGTTGACAAACTGTAAAATAATGATTATATTTCTCGAGAATTATAAAGGAGGGCGATCGATGAAAACCAACAAGATTAAAACCAAACTTCTCATCATGATCACCGGCTTGGCCTGTCTTTGGAGTGCAGGCTTGACTTTGCCAACAAACAACACACCCCAGCAAGCTGAGGCTGCTGTACTTCCCACGGGGAAAATCATTTACTTACATGCGGGAACGGATTGGGCCAAAGATGGCGCGGTTTTTGCCGTTGATTTTGTCCGCGGCACTGGGGAAACACGCGTGCATATGACACCCGTGGCCGATGTGGATCATACCTATATGGCGGCGACTCCTGCAGGTGCTTCCTATAGCATGTTTCAATTCTTCCGCTTAGATCCTAATAATCTAAATAATGTGTGGAATTATACCGCCACCTTCACCTATGATGGCACGAATGATTTTTATCAGATTACCAGTGCGGGGAATAACCCCACCTATACCAAAACGGTCTTTGTCGACCCGCGGATTCCCGTGGGCACCAAACTTTATGTCTATCCGGATGCGACCTTTAAAGGCGCGAATTTTAATCATATGGCTGCTTACTTCTTCCGCGATGGCACTCCCGTTGATCAGCAATGGGTGACGATGAGTGAAGATAGCAAACAAGGGGTTTATGCGGTGACGGTGCCTGCGACCAGCGATGCTGGGGTCACCAAATGGAAAGGGGTGATCTTCGTCAGTTTATCGAATGCGGAAAACAATTGGAGTTATAAAATCAATCAAACCGCAGATTTAACTTACGAGGTAGGTAAAACCTTATATGAGCTCACGGGGACACCAGGATGGAAACCTTATGAGAGTCTCATCCTCAAAACTCCGACCACTTTGGGGATTAGCCGTTATAAAGTGCGCGTTTGGCTCGATCGCAACCAGCATTATGTCAGTGGTTATGAATATTTATTAACGGTTAATGGCACCTACTATAGTTGGTCGGCGGAACAACTTTCAGCAACTGACACCTATAATGATTTCTATTTTGTCTATTACGATTTGCCTCTTAGTGTACTCGCGGGTCAATCCGTGGCCTTTACCATTGTCGATAGCCGTGGTTATCAAGTCCAAACCGTCGCCGGCACCACCTATGTCGCGGGCACTCCCACGGCGGCTGGCGATAATAGCAAAATTTGGCGCGTCAATGAGGCGGCTGGTTCTTTTACTCTGACCAAAGGGGCGCTGGATAGCTCCTACACCCGCTTCTATCGCGGTTTATTAGCCGCTGCCTTAGAAGGATATTTAAGCTGTGATGGCAACACCGACAATGGCTATGGAGCCTTCCCGGCGATTGATAGCAACTTTATCTTGCGCAATCCCGATGGCAGTTGGAAAACGATGGGATATTTAAGCGATCGCACTATCTTAGACTTTGATACTATCAGCGATTATGAAACCGGTAATAAAACGGTGACGATTAACGCCCAAGCCAAATACGATATGCTCAAAAAGATGTATGAAGCATCTCAACCTGCGGGTTTTCAGCCCTATCCCTATGAGGCCAACGACAACACCGCAGGCATCTTAATTCTCGCAGTCCTCTTTAGTTTAACCACGATTGGTTATCTTGGTTTCTATAAGAAAAAAAGAGCGTAATCAGCATCCGCAAAATTAAACGCCAGGAAGTGCAATCCTGGCTTTTTTGTTACTTTTTTAAAAAAGTTATCGGTAATCTCAATCATATTCATCGACCCCGATGGGGTTAACGATGGAGAAACCGATGTTATTGATATGGTCCGAAATCCGTTCTAAGTCGGTTAATAAACTGGAATAGAAAGGCGATAATTCAAAGACACAACTCTTGTTTTTAATCCGTTCATAATGATTGTTAAAATAGCGGGATTTATAACTATCCGCTTGTTCTTCTAAGCCATGCAATGTGACTAAAGAAGCATAATCGCTCTTTTCAATAATCGTCTTGGTTAAGGTAAACATCTGCAAGATGATGTCATTTAAACTCTCGATTTCGGATTTAGCGAGTTCGGAGAATGCCAATTCTTTTTCTTCGAGTTCTTTCGCCATTAAGTAGATATTGACCGCGTGGTCGGCGATCCGTTCAATATCATTAACCACATGGAAAAAAGAGCCAGCTTTGCGCTCGGATTCAGGTTGTTCTTTACTCGAGAGTTTTATTAAGAAGGTGGTAATCTTCTCATTGAGATAGTCAACTTGGTCTTCCACTTCTAAAAGGGTTGGGGCTTCCTCAAAGTTCTTGGTTAAGATCATCGCCACACTGCGGCGATAATTGGCAAAGGCGAGAAGATACATATTGATAATCTCTTTTTCCACCTGCGCGGTGGCAATATGGGGGAAGGCCAGCATCTTATCTTCGATGTGTTTGAGCACTCCATCCATCGCGCTGCTTGGTTTTTCTTTGATAATCCGTTCAAAGAGTTTAATCGAAGGCTTCACCAATGGCAGTAAGGCCGGCATAAAAATCACGTTATAGACCACGGTAAAAATCGCGACGGCCAGTTCGGGACTAGTCGCAGCGGCAAAGGTCGAAAGCCCAGTGGTGATCGGGGTTCTAAAAATGGTAAGAAGCAAAACCATCACCACTGAGGAAAGCGTCCGTAAGGAAAAAGCAATCCAGGCGGCGCGCTTACCGTTGACATGCCCCCCAATCGCGACGATTAAGGTGGTGACCACCGTTCCTAAAGTCGCGCCTAAAACGATGAATAAACCCGAAGATAATTCAATCGCCCCACTTCCGACCATGGCGATCACAATCGAAGTAACCGCACTACTTGAATCCATAATCGCGGTGACCAGCACCCCGATTAAAAAGAGCAAAGGACCAAAGTTAATCGAACTGAATAAACCTTTCGTGAAATTGGTGATATCGGGATTTTTAAACGAGTCTTTCATCAAGGCAAGACCGAGGAATAACAGACCTAATCCCGCGAGGATTTCGCCGATATTATTCACCATATCCTTTTGGAAAAAGACCATCATCACCGTCCCGATAAAAACCAATAATAGGAAATAAATCGAGATGCTCAAGGAAGAAAAGGAAGCGATGACTCCGGTCACCGTCGTGCCGATATAGGCGCCAAGCATGATGCAGAGCCCCTGATAGACACTCATTGCCCCGGTGTTAATAAACCCCACCACCATCGCGTTAGTCGCATCACTGGATTGAATTGCAGCGGTGACCGCAGTTCCGATGCCCAGATTGAGCCAGGCTTTATCCTGAGTGCGTTTAAAAAAGCCGCGAATTCTTTTCCCAATTGATTTGCGAAATCCAGCGGACATCATCCTCATCCCAATTAAGAGAATGGCGACCCCGACGAGCAAATAGATGATGGCTTTGACTAATTCGTGATTCATGATGGATACCTTCCATAAGCGTAATTAAGCGAAATTTGCAATTGTAAAGTAATTGTAATCAAAAATGACATTTCTGTAAAATCTTTGGTAGTCAAATCAGTGTTAAACCACTTATGTAATTTAAAAGTGAACTGCTTCTTTTTATTGTTCAATAATGATTGTCGATTGATGGGCATATGATCAAATGCAGCGAAAAAACGATCAGTTACCAAATCGGTAACTTTTTTCTTTAAATATTCACTAATTGCGTTATAATATAGGCAGTTACCAAATCGGTAAGAAAGAAGGCCGACGTGGAAATCGTCTATGATGATAGAAGAGTAGCATTATTATTTGAAAACTTTGAATTAATGAAGAGAAAAAAGGGCATTGAAATAACGCGAAGAATAAAAATGAGATATGATGTGCTCAAAGCAGCAATCAGTTTTGCGGAATTCCTAAAAATAGCCCCGGGGAATCCTCATGCATTAAAAGGCGATAAAAAAGGATTATTCGCGGTTAGTGTCGACAAGAACAAAAGATTAATCCTACAACCAATGACGGAAAATGGAGACGTAAGCCTTATCGCTTTCGCTCAATGTGACAAAGTAATTATCAAAGGAGTGGAAGATTACCATGGTGGAAAAACGACGACATACATCCCTTGACTTGTTAATTCATCCCGGAGAAATCTTAGCAGAAATCATCGCGGAACGCGGCTATTCGCAAAAAGAATTAGCGACTCGGGCTGCGGTCACCGAAAAACATATTTCCAGTGTGATTAACGGCAAGAGCAATATCACCAACGAATTTGCGCAAAAATTAGCAATCGCTTTAAATAGTAGTGATACTTTTTGGATTAACTTACAAGCTAATTATGATAAAGAGCTTTTTTATCTGAAACAAAGTCAACAAATCAGCGATGAAGAACACGAAATAGCACGGGAAATTAAAAAACCAGTCGCGGATATTACGGGAGAAAAATTTGGCGATAAACTCTATGATGAAATTATTTACGAACTCCGAAAAATCCTGGGGGTAAATAACTTAACTGCTATTAGTCATACAAAATTAGCCAATCAAGGTCTTTATCGACGCCAATTCGCCAAAGGAACCAGTCATCTTGTCATGTATACTTGGCAATATTTATGTGAGCAAGAAGTCTATGCGCAAAATGTAGCCGCTCTCGACCTTGAAAGACTTAAAAAGAGATTGCCGAACATTAAAAGAATCATGTTTGCAGAACCGGAGAAAATCATCAGGTTAATCCAAGAAGAATTGAACAGTTGCGGCGTCTATTTCACCGTAAAAAAACATGTTGAAAAAGCCCCAATTAATGGTTTAACCGTGAAGACCATGACTGATAATCCCTTAATTGCCTTAACGCTTAGACATAAATTTGTCGATATTTTCTGGTTTACATTATTTCATGAAATTGGTCACATCATCTTTGGCGATTACTTACAGAATGATCTCGATGAAGAAACCAGCAAGAAATTTGAAAAAAGAGCGAATAAATTTGCTGAGGATACTTTAATTAATCCCGAAATATACCAAAAATATATCAGCAACTATGAAATAAATGATCAGACAATGGCGATGTTGGCCCAAGAAGCCGAGGTTTTACCATCAATCGTCTATAGCCGTTTAATGAAAGATAAAAAAATACCTAGGGATCAAAGCCATCATCGCGCAAGATATGAATGGGCAGAGAAAGCCATCCCTGATTGAAAATGCTCCCTAAATATATCGCCAATTTTTCGTCCAATTTTAAGGAGCATAATTATTTACAATAAACTTTTTCAATGCGTTTAATGGGACAGAGAATTTGATCAACTAATTAAGAAAATAAATTGTGCTGCTATTTCATTTTCAAATTTTAATTGATGTTTCAATTTGAAAAATACAACACATATTCGCAATAATTAATTTTACAGTAGAGCCCACCTTCATATGGTAAGGGAGTATGGTTTTGTGTGGCAAAGTTTTGCAAGAGAAATCATGAAAAATAGTCCAAAACCATCCAGGGTTAGAAAAAGAAAAATGGGCTCAAGGCCCATTGATCTCTTTTTTGGGGCGAATGATGGGACTTGAACCCACGAATGCCTGGTTCACAGCCAGGTGTGTTAACCTCTTCACCACATCCGCCATTGCTACAACATTGTATTGAAAAAGCTTGGAAAAGTCAAAAGAAAGCAAATTAAAATTAATCAAGATAGAAGGCTCATTCGAAAACATCGAGGTTTTGCTTGGTTTTGAGGATATTTACCGCCTCAAATAATACTGGGAGTTCTCTTTGTTGAACAAGACGACCAACTAAAACATTTTGCATATTCTTATATAACTCAAGCGCTTCTTCGAAACTGACCCAGATAATTTCTTTAATCAGATGGGATTCTCTTTCTTCAAGATGACTATCGCAATATTCACCAACTTGTAAAAGAAAATAAAGCGATCTGTTCTCCTGTTTAATCAGATTGTAGAAATCATGGACTTCGCCAATCTCAGCGATTAATCGCGTTTTCACTCCGAGTTCTTCTAATATTTCTCGTTGAACTGCTTGATAAACACTTTCACCTGGTTTGACACCTCCGCCTGGAAGTTCATAATAATCGCGGTGACCAAACTTATCATCCGCTTGAATGTGGGTTAAAGCTATCTTGCCTTCATTATTTAAAACTACGGCGCGAGCACTAACGCGGAGAGAGTCATGTCCGTTATTTGGATATTGATCGTCGATGAATTTCCCTAAGATTTTCATGGGTTTATTATAGCATTAAGATTCTACTTCTTCCCTTAAAAAGAAAAAAGGTTTGAACTGATCATTCAAACCCGATTGACTTGATGGCGGAAGCATAGAGATTCGAACTCTAGCAGGGCTCACACCCCCTATCGGTTTTCAAGACCGACCCCTTCAACCACTTGGGTATGCTTCCAAAAGCATGGTGGACCCTTCAGGACTTGAACCCGAAACCAACCGGTTATGAGCCGGTCGCTCTAACCATTGAGCTAAGGGTCCACAAGCATAAATATAATACATTAAATAGATATTTATTTAAACAAATACCTACCCTAAGCAACAAAAAAGTCACTGGATCAACAGCGACTATTTCGTTTCCATGGTAGCTGCGGGCGGATTTGAACCGCCGACCTGCCGGGTATGAACCGGACGCTCTACCGCTGAGCTACACAGCCATCTTACTGGTGGAGCCAAGGGGGCTCGAACCCCTGACCTCCTGCTTGCAAAGCAGGCGTTCTCCCAACTGAACTATGGCCCCGAGAATTCCCATTTGATATTAGGATAAGATCAAGGGGAAAGGTTGAGAACAATCATGGTCGGGATGACAGGATTCGAACCTGCGACCCTCTGGTCCCAAACCAGATGCGCTACCAAGCTGCGCTACATCCCGAAAAAGTCATGGCGCGCCGAGCAAGAATCGAACTCGCAACCTCCAGATTCGTAGTCTGGCACTCTATCCAGTTGAGCTATCGGCGCAACACGCTTATACAATATATAACTTGGAGGCGACTTTTTCAAGATAATAAATGGATTACCAACTCTTTTCTTAGTGTCACCAAAGAATAAAATTTCTTTTTTCAAAAAATGATTAAGAAATTAATTCATAAATCTTTCTTTTTATTATTAATCCACTCTAACCAACTTATTACGGTTTGGGCTCGGCGCTTGTATGTTGAATTACTATCAAAGTCAACATATATTTTCATTATTTGGACAACATCATCAACATCAAGTTTAATTTTTAAAAATTGTTCCGTAAAATAGGCTGTGCCAAACACATCTTTTGAAACAATAAGCTTTGCTAACTCTATTATTTGCTCCGAATAACCTAGTGTCCGAATATATTTCCCTTTTTCAGAAAAAGTTTTTTCTTTTGTTGCTAATCCCAAATATATTAACGCAGAAACGTAATATTGTACTTGTCTATATTCAACATCTCCCAAAATCATTGAAATAACAGATTTTTTTTTCAAATTGGCCTCATTATTAATATTTAATATCATGATGACTTTTTCAAAATCATTAGCCTGTGGAAAGGGAATTTTATTTTTTTTCTCCATAAATAATAACCTCTCTTACTTTCTTTCTTCCTTTACCGTCACAATTAATAAATCTATTGGCTTCCACATATTCAATTGTATAATTTTCTGAGTCAAACAAGTCATTGACAAACTTAGTATTGTTATTACTAATAATAACTTTGCATCCACGATTAGTTAAATCGTCCGCGACTCGTTTTAATCTCTTTAAATTTTCTCGATCAAAAGCATCAACATTATATCCATTAAAACCTTCATATTCATAGTCATAAGGAGGATCAAAATAGACAACATCGCCCGCCTTTGCATCTCTTACACTCTCTTCAAAATCAACATTTCTGATAGAGATATTTTTTTCATTTAAAAATTTGCTAAGTTTTTTTATATTGTTTTCCGAAACGATATCAGGATTTTTATATTTACCTTCAGGAACATTAAAATGTCCGAATGAATTAACTCTATATAATCCGTTATAACAGGTTTTATTTAAAAAGATAAATCTTGCCGCTCTTAATACGGCAGGTTTTGAGGAAAAGTCAGGTTCTCTGTCCAAAACTCTAATCTTTTCATAATATTCAGAACTGTATTTATTTTTGTGTTCTTTCAATTTTTTAATTAATTCTGTTGGATTATCTCTAATTTGTGTGTATACATTTATTAATTCCGTATTAATGTCATTTATCACTGAATCTTTTATTTTTAAATGAAAACAAACAGCACCACCACCGACAAAAGGCTCAAAATATCGATGACCTTTTTCTTCCATTTTTTGTTTATTTATGTATTTAGCAATTTCTGGAATTAGTAATCTTTTTCCTCCTGCCCATTTTAAAACAGGTTTCATGTTTTTTTCTCATCTCCAATCTGATTTAAGAAAAACATATTATAAATATCACGAATATCCTTTAGTTCGCTTGTTAAAATATTCTTTTCTGTCGTGATTTTGGATTTGTATCTCGAGAAGGAACTTAGCCATGTAATCGCATCAACTTTAGTGGATTTGATTTTTGAAGAAGATAATATTGTCGAGCAAAAATCCGACCAATTTGTTTTATAAGTCGCAATCTGTTTGATTTCATCAAAGGAAATAAAATCCCAAACATCTACTTCTGTATAATTATCCATTTTTTTTCTATTATTTTCTTCAATTGCTTTTTTGGATATTAGTTGATTGGTCAACGATTCAGGTATCATATTGTTCATCCAGTCATTATTTTTTTCTAGTTGTTCTTTAAAATGCCCCTTCAAGTACATCTCAATCTGAAATAAATACTCAGAAGCATCTGGGTTATTATCAGTGCAATTTTCGATTATATATTGCTCTAATTCAGGGTTGGTAAAACAAGGTTCTTTTTTGTAAAACGCAACTTGTAGTGTGCGCCAAGATATTTTCTTAGCAGCACCGCCTTTGGCTTCCTTGATTGTCTTAACTGAATCAGAATCAAGAGATGATAGTGTTTCTATAAATTTATAAAGTAATGGCTCACACTTTTTATAGAACTCATCTGCGTTATCAACAATTTGTTTTTTTTCTTTTTTCAAAGTCATATTTACGATGTCATCAATGATTTTAATGATTCCATACATCGTGTTATTAATAGTTATATATCCAGAACTTCCCTTTTCCCATTCCTCTTGTAGGAATTCAGACATTAGTTTTAAACTTTTTTTTAAAAATGAAAGTAGAAAGTCTAATGTTCTGTCATTATCATCTTTATCGAAGGTGCCGTGTTGAATTATTTCATTTTTTCCCTTTTTGTAAATATTTAAAAAAGATGAATTTGCAACGGCTTCTTTAATATAATCGATTGTAATACATCTTTTTTCTGTAATTTTATCCTCTCCTGTGATAATTCTTTGAAACAATGGAGAAGTTGGATCTTCACCCAATGATTGAGCAAGCCCTAACATTAAGGCTAACTTTCTTTCGTTTGCATCTTCAGAATCCCATAAAAGATCGACATTGAGTGTGTTTCTGAGACTCTTCGAAACGGATTTTTGATTTTGATTAATGTCCATAAACAATTTAACTTGTTCATTTTTGCTCAAATTTAAAAACGCAACCACAGGAATTGTATTATTGTTTGCATATTTAGTATCCGAATATCCATATAGCCTATGCTGACCATCAATTATATAAACCGATTGATAAAACCCTGGCAAATATAGATAACCCGCTCGCGAATTATTGTTGTTATCTAATTTGGAAGTTAATAACTCGAATCTTGGCTCTTTTCTAACAGTATCAATAGATACAATTATCGAATTTGGAAAATATCCTCCCTCATTAACAAATTTTCGTATTGCCTTTAATCTATCCTTTTTGATCAACCTTTGATAAGTTGGCATCATTTTATGATTTGCTTTGCTTCGATGTAAAATGTAGGAGATTTTTAAAAGTTTTTCAGGCTCAATCAAAAATGTATAATATTTCAAGCCCCCCATTCTTCCTTCAATAGCAGGAATTTTTTTTATCATGTTTTCAACGCGTTGTTTAGCAAATAGATTACCTAGAAGCTGATATCTAGCGGCAGAGCCTAGATGTTTCACAAGTTCCGCATAATACGTTACCACTTCATGGTTAAAATTGGCGATTTTGAATTCTTCCATTCTTTTGTTATCTTGCTCACCTATAAGGTAATTCTTAGTAGCTAGTATATATTTTACTTTTCTGTTCTTATATTTTTGTCTTATTTCTTTGCACAAACCCGGAAAAAAGCCTTGTATGGACTCTAGTTCTTTTTTCCAATTTCCTGTTGTATCTGGCTTATCAGCAGCTTTACATTCAACTAATAGTATTACTTCGTCATCAATGGCTATAACATCGATTTGCTTAGTTAAATCTGGATTTCCTTTAGAATAAGACAATTTGAAACCATTAGACTTGTTCATAATCTCAAAGCCCATATCATAAAAAATCGTCCATACTTCATCTTCGAAGGCATCGCCAATCTCTTTTGGGGCTCGCATTTTAGCAGAGCCATCTTTATATCTTCGAAATATTTTCCAACCTTTTTTTTCGTGCTCAGCAATTGATTCTTTTTCAACTTTTATCTCTTTATATTTTATTCTTCTCGATTTGGAAACTTTATCTAGTTCTTCACCTGAAACTAACTCATCCCACGTGGTCATAATATTCCTCCATTTCTTTGCTTTTAATAAATGCAAGTCTTATGTATGTTTTTAGATTGCACGGATAACTGAATAATATGTTTTATTTCTTACAAAATCATACTTCCCTATCTTATTTGAACCAATAAATTGAAATTATAACTTTATAATACAAAAAATACTGGTTTACAGCCAATGAAAATGTATCATGTCTCTTTAAAAAACATTGGATAGCCGCGGAAAGCCGATTTCTTTCCTGCCTATGTATTGTTTTTACCAAATATTATTGTCTAAAATGGCTGTGGTTAAGATTGGGTTATTTTTTAAAACGATTTCGACTTTTTGAATATAGAGTCCTTTTATTTCATTGTGGCCCATTTTTGCACCAATTGCATTTTTTATAGACTATCTGGTTTATCGCGCTCAGTTTCTCATGTGAGCATAGACAAACAACTCAAGACATAACGACCGTTCTTTATAATTTTTAAGATTTCTTTTCCCAGTTTGGAAATATGATTATAATTCCGAAAGTATTCAATGCTTTAGACGACTAATCTTCTTTATTTTAGAACCAAGTCGTGACCAAAAAATATTACGTTTTTCTGTTAAAAGTTGTCTTTTTAAACATCAACCTCAAAAAATTCATATCCTCAATATTTGTCGATATTATAAATGACATTTGCGTATCTTTGAATAATTGCCATTATAATTAAGCGGCATTTTGCTATTTGTGAGTAGATACATTTGAAAATCCTAATCGAAATTTGCCTAAAAACTTCATGAATCAGCAATTTATCTAAATTGTTTTCATGTGATATATAAACATCTTCAATTGTATCATTCTATTTGCTGAAGTTATTTTAAGGTAATATTTTTACAAACCCTTTACAGAAAACTTATTCTTCTAAAATAGTTATCTTGATATTTGAACCTTCTTTCATCCAATTAACTTTTTTAGGATGATAAACATTAGCATCATCAATCAATCCGTATTTTTTAAAGAATTTTGTCACACCTGCAATATATTTGCGATTTTTATTGTAGCTATACTCCTTAGTGGATAAATCTCCCATTTGAATTTCGATTTTATCAAAGTCATCATCTAAAGCATTGATTATTTCTTGAGGAACGCCAATTATTCTTGCCCTAATATCGTTTAGACTAATTAGTTTATCAACAGATATAAAATTGTCTCTTCTTTTTTCACTTCCATATTCCGATGTTGATAAAATAATATTCTTTTTTTGCAATAAATTATTGATTAACTCCTTCTTAAATTCTGGAATAAATACAAAACCTAAATTTAAATCTAGCATGCTTTTAATCAAGGTTTCTCCATCAATTAAAATAATGGGTTGTTCTGGCTTCGCATTAGCTTCTTTAATTGCATCAGAAGTAAATTTACCAGTTGTTATAAATATCCCTTTTTGCCCGCTTTTAAATCCTGCTGCCCCTCTAAATTTTCGAATATCATCTATTGGTATCTTTTTACCTGTTGGTTTATATCTTTTGGCTTGAATTCGATAGATTACTTTATCTGGCTCGTAGTTTATTTTTCCTTTTTCGGAAGAAAGCCCTCCAATACCAATTTTGATTGCTGTTAAATCAATACCACCATCCTTTGCTCTTTGCGTAACTACAACTTCATCAAACCCCAAGAATTCTAAATAAACCTTTACAAAATCCTCAAATGCATAACCAGTATCAAAGCATTCATACAATTCTTTAATAAATCTTATTGTTTGATTACCAGTAAAATCGACTACTCTTTTAATCATAAACAAACACCTTTGCTTTTGTCTTATACCAAAATGTTATCACAAAAAGTATAAAAATAATTTCAATATTTTTTCTGATACCGTTTCACATTTGTAGGTAACAAACAAAAAAGGCAGTCTACAATTCTAGTAAGTACACTGAGAAAGGAGACACTACCATGCTTAACTAGCACAAAACCCAGAAACATTTGATGTAATTTTGTGCAAATACCATGAAAGCCACCATCAAAGTCTGTCGTGGAAAAAGGAATCATTGAAGATAAATTAGATTTAACCACTTATCCTAAAATCTCATTCTCAATTAATAAAGCAGATTGTGATGTGCTTAATACCTAGGGAATGAAAGCTCAGACGCGAAAAATGTTTAATGAAATCAAATATGGAAGAATTTAAAATGAAAAACTACTTCTATTGAACTTTTTGGCAATTAATTGGAATTTTGTTTAATATTTTTAATTTATATCAATTCTAAAATGTCTTCTTTTAATAAAAAGTCAATTATATTAACCTTTTTATATCCATTTTCTAAATGAAGATATGGATCTTTATCCATTGTTAAAACAATTTTCTTATAACCATCCGCTAAATTTTTAAAGGCTTTTAGTTCGCGCTCTTTTATATTAGGGTCATTTATTGTGTAACTGACTTGAAGATAATAAGTATCTTGCTTATTTTTCGCGATAAAATCAATTTCACTATTATAATTTTTCCCAATATCAACAATGTAACCTCTTCTTAAGAGTTCTAAATAAATAATGTTTTCCAATGTATGGGTTATTTCTAGTTGCCGATAATTAATCTTGGCATTTCGCATCCCAATATCTGATGCATAATACTTATTTTGAGTTTTTAAATATGCTTTTCCTTTAACATCATAGCGATTTACTTTGTAAAACAAATAAGCATTAGTTAAAAACTCTAAGTAATTGCTGACAGTATCACTGGTTATAGTTTTATAGCCATTGCTTTTTAATGTGTTAGCGATTTTATAAGCACTGACATATGAACCGATATTTGAACACAAAAACTCATATACAGCATTAAAAAAATGCGGGTTTCTAATCTTATGTCTTTCTACTATATCTTTTATCACTACAGTTTCATTAATCATCTTTAGATATGCTATTTTCCCATTGCTATCATCTTCATTGATTAAATATGGTAATCCCCCATATAAAAGATATTCCTTGAAATCATCATCAAGATCTCCTTGATAATAATTGTGATACTCAAAAAAAGATAACGGATATAATTTAATTTCAATACTTCTTCCTCTTAACTTAGTGTTAATATCACTAGAGAGTAGTTTCGAATTCGAACCAGTCAAATAGATATCAACATTAAGATCCACTCTTAGCCCATTAATCACATCTTCAAAATCATTAACATGTTGAATTTCATCAATCAATAAATAATATTTATCATTACTATTAATTTTAGAATTAACATATTTAGACAATTCTACTGGGTCTCTTAAAGTTTTCATTTTATCTGATTCAAGATTTATTTTTATAATATTGGATTGATTAATTCCTGATTTAATTAAGTAATCATAATACAAATTAAAAAGCAAAAAAGATTTTCCAACCCTTCTGATACCAGTTATTACCTTAATTAAATCTTTATCTTTGTAGTATATGAGTTTATTCAAATAATAGTCTCTTTTTATCATCATATTTTCCTTAAACAAATCCTACTCGAAAAACTAAAAAAAATCAAGAGTTTTACGAGTAGAGCCTTAATTCATTAATCAACATTAATAAAAATCAATTAATTAGTTTAAAAAAGACGCCTTCTTATATTTAACTCAATCAAGTTCAAATCCTATCGTTGGAGGTTCCTGCCGGATTTGAACCGGCGGTCACTGAGTTGCAGTCAGTTGCCTTACCAACTTGGCTAAGGAACCAGCTTTCGCTCAACTAGTATAGCGAACAAACGCTTTCTTTTCAATATTGCAAACGGGAATTCGCGCTTGGAGTTCCTTTGCGACTAAATAAGCCGAAGCCCAGGCAAAATGCAGGTTATAGCCACCGCACATCCCATCGATATCTAAGGCCTCACCGATGAAATAGAGATGCTCATCATTAAGGCTCTCTAGGGTGTAGCGATTAACTGCTTTTAAGTCCACGCCTCCGGAGATGACTTGGTTATTATCAGGAAGATAAGATAAATCGATATTAAAGGGGAGTTTTTTAATTAATAGAGGTAATCTCGTCATGTGTTTTTTATCTAGACAATTAATTAGATATTTATTGAGTTCCGGCACAAACATCCCGCGTAGAGCATCCTCAAGACTCTCATCTTCTAATACTCGAAGGAAGCGTTGTTGAATTTCCTGATTGAGTTCTGCAAGCGAAACTTCTGGAAGTAAATCCATCGTGATTTTGGCTTGAAGATTGGGATTTTTCCGATACTTCCAGGTGAGAAGCGAGGAGCATTCAAAGATCGCAATTCCACTTAATGAGTCTTTGCGAAATTGGATTTCCCCTTTCGTTTGATAGGTGAGTTTTTCATCGAGCCAAAGTTGGACTTCCGCTTTGGTTCTTACTCCGTTTAATTGAGCGATCTTCTCTTTTACCCCAAGCGCACTTAAGGTGGGGTAAAGGGAAGTGGTCGGGACTTTTAAAGATCGAAATAAGGGAGTGTTATCGAAAACTTTTCCCCGATAGTTAGGACCGGCACTTGAGCCGGTGGCCACCACGACATAATCATAGAGATCACTTCCGATTTGAAAGCGACTATCCGATGTTTTTTTGATTTCACTCACGGGATGATTGAGTTTGATTTTCACCCCTAAGCTGCGGATGTTTTCTTCTAAGATAGTACGCCAGATCTTGCCTTTTTCGGCCCGTGGATAGATTCTTCCTTCCTCATCGATCATCGTCATTAGGCCCCACTTCTTACAGTAGAATAAAAACTCCATCACCGGGAAACTTTTTAAAATCGGCTCAACCAAATCGGGATGGTTGTAATTATTTGGATTGACTTGAATATTGCTGAGATTCCCTCTCCCATTTCCGCTGATATCGATCTTCCGACCTAATTTATCACTAGCTTCAAAGATAGTAATCAAGATATCCGGGCGTCTATGGCTTAAATCATGGGCCAGAAAAAGACCAGAGGCGCCACCTCCAATAATCGCCACCTTGGTTAATTCTTGAAACTCTACCATTGATTATGTGCCCGTTCAAAGAACCCTTGCTGGCCAGTGAGTTCGATAACCGTCCCATCTTCTAAAGTAACCGTCCCATAATATCGTCCATAGACTTGGTGACACTTCATATGGATTAGTTTAAAGTCGGCATTATGATAGCGATCATAAATCGTCTTCATCACTAAATCGATTTTGCCATCGGGGGATTTGATCACCCAGTCCGCTAGATAGTCTTGGGTGACATCATTTGCTAAATATATACGTCCGAGTTTATGAGCCTTGCCATCGAGAAAGAGCATATTTTCACTAGCGGCTTCTAAATTGCCAAAGCCATAACCAAGATTAAGCCCGATCATCCGGCCATCGGGAAGATAGTCATTGACCTGCCCCCAGAACCAGACTTGGTGATAAGGCCAAACTCCGCGTCCCCAATCTAAAAGACCAAAATCAACTTGCGGATCAAAACGAAAGGCTAAATCTCCCATCGAAAAGGTCCCCGAGGCTTTTAAATTGGAAATTTTATAGTTTAAATAGAAATGATAAAAGGAATGGGAAAAGGGGGTATTGATCACTAAAGCCTCGTGATTTTCCTGTCGCTCTAAATGGACATCAACGGCAAAGGTGATGCGATCTTTTCCGGTAATCGAACCATATAAGTGCCGGTCTTTACCTTTGGTCACATAATGGAGATCAACCCCTAATTTCTTATCGACATAGTGCACTTCTTGATCGACACTTGGATCCACGGGCATTTTCATACTTTGACCTTTAAACAGTTTGATGATGCCACTGGCATAGGTTTTTTTCGCTTCTAGGTCGATTAAATTAATCGCCACATTCTGCGCGTAAGAGATATGGCCAATCGTCAACTGCACCACATACCGCCCATGTTGGATTTGATAGAAATCCCATTCTTTTAACCGCATCTGCCGTTTGACTTTTTCCGGTTCAAAGATAAAAGCCATATCGGTTGCATACCCAAAGTTCGTATGCTTTTTTTTCTGATCAAAAATCGCAACTGGGGTTTGATAGAAAAGTTCTTGACAATTCGCCTCTGCTTGTTTTTTCCTAACGAAAGCACTGATGCTTTGATTACGTAAGCGCCTATTGCGCTTCTTTATGAAAATGCTCATGATGATTAAAAGTCCGAAAACGATTAAAACTGCAACTAAGGAAAGTAAGACTTGCTCGCCCGAGCTTAGCAACAAGGGAATCAGCAGGGGAAAAGTTAAACTAAGCAGGCGATATTGTTTGGGGTTTTGAACTGGCATAAGAAAATTCTCCTACTCTTATTTTATTATAAATCGCAGGAGAATTTAATCTTCGTTATGGTTTTATTGCGCGGAGTGCTTTATGAGGATTTCGCCGCTTTTCGCGCATGGCGCTTGGATTTTTTCCGTCTTTGGATTTCAAAGACGAGATAGCCGCCTCCCCCTAAGACCAATAAGACGATTAAAACGATCATCCACGCGGCAATCGTCGTCGCTTTAAAATCAGCCCACATCTCGACGATGCGGTTATTGGTTTCATTGTCGAAATGCTCCATGATCACACAGCGGAGAATCTCTTCTTCGGAAGGATATTGAGCGGTTAATTGGCGGTTGACTAAATCGGAATAGATGATCATCGAAGTCGCAGGGTCTTCAGGATCAACATCGACCGTCCCCTCAAAGAAATAGGTTAAATCGACCATCGTTCCCCCTGCTTCGGCATCATACCAATCATGGATGAGGCTGAGGACTTCTTGCCCCGCGATAAAGGAGGTATAGCCGATATAATCCATATTTAAAGCGGCGATTTCGGGATTGGAGATGAAGTTTAAGAAATCAGCCGCGAGTTCTTTATCCGCCCCTTTGGGCATCACCCAGCCATCAAACCAGATATTCGCCCCTTCATCGGGAATCGAGTAATAGAGTTCGACTCCTTCTTCTTCCTCGGCGATATCCATCGCATAGACGGCATCGCCACTCCAGGCGGTATTCATCGTGATCTTGCCGGTGACGATATCGTTTTTGCCGCTATCGACTTCCAGACCATAGATATTCTTCTTGAGTTCTTTTAAGGCTTGCGAGACTTTTTCCACCGTCTCTGGGGTCGTATCGTTTAAGAGTTCCGCCATTCTTTCTTTAAAGGCAACTTCGGTGATACTTCCCGCGGCTAATGTAGCTTGTAGAGTTTCAATCGTCTCCTTATGGACATAGAGTAATCCGACCACATACGCATCGCGCATCGAGTCTTTAATCGAGATTTTGCCTTTGTATTTTTCATCCCAGAGCACGGTCCAACTTTTGACATCTTCCATCATCTGAGCATCGAGGCGGCCATCGGGGAGATTGGGGTTATAGACGATCCCTAAAGTCCCCCACATATAACCAACCGCGTATTCGGAGACTTCAATCTCATCATAGATGTCTTTTAAATACTTCGACGCGTAGGTGTTGTAATTGGGAATATTCGCATAGGTTTGGGTCGCGGCGTCATATTCGTATTTTTCTAACATCCCCTCGAACGCCATCTTTTGAATCATGTAGTCACTGGGGGCGATTAAGTCATATGAAGATTTGCCTAGTTTCATGATATTGTACATATCTTCATTGGTGGCAAAAGTATCATAGACGACGGTTACATCTACTCCGGCTTCGGCTTTAAAGGCGATAAACTGATCGATAATCGATGGCTGTTCATCAGCGCTTTCAGGTTCATAGATATAGTCTTCCCAGTTATAGATGCGCAAGGTTTTCTTTTCGCTGGCCGCATCGACTTTCGTCTGTTGCAAACTCGGGAGGGCGGCTCCACCTAAAAGCAGAGTCGCTAAAGCAATGGTTACAAACTTTTTCATTGGGCATTCACCGTTCCTTTCCCATGATGGAAGGCTTTTAATTGTTCTTCTTTCTTCGTGCGCCAGTTGTTGACAAAAAGGACAATTAAGGCCAATCCAAAAATAATTGTTGTTAACGCGCGCAGAGCCGGGGGGATGGCACTTTTGGCGATGACACCTTGGACATAAGTCGAAATCGTATCGAAAGAATTATCCCTGAGGAAAAAGGTGATAATGAAGTCATCTAAAGATAAGGTAAAGGCCAGCATAAAGCCGGAGATAATCCCCGGTAAAACCTCGGGGAAAATCACTTTCCGCATCGCCACCCGCGGGGTGGCCCCTAAATCGAGCGCAGCTTCATAAATACTCGGATCCATCTGTACCAGTTTTGGTTTAACCGAAAGATAGACAAAAGCGACAGTCAAGACCACATGGCCGATCAGTAAGGTGAGGAAGTTAAACTTCGCACTGAAGGCGACGAATAAAACCGCTAAGGAAATCGCCATGACAATTTCAGCGTTAATAATCGGGATTTGGGTTAAACCTTCGACTAACTTCCGCCCCTTTTTCGACATATAAAAGGCTCCAACCGCCCCTAAAGTCCCCAAAATCGTCGAGACCACACCACTTACTACAGCGACGAGAAGCGTATTGAACAAAGCGCGCATAATCACCTTATTTTTAAATAAGTCGAGATAGAGTTGAAACGAGAAACCATTCCAAGTTCCGACATTGGTCGATTCGGTAAAGGAGAAAACCATCAAGACGATAATCGGGGCGTACATCAAAAGCAAGACGAAGAGAATCAATCCTCGTCCTAGCAGCACTTTGAGCAGTTCGCGTTTTGGCTTTACCATATTGAACTTTTAACCCCACCTTCATCGCTTTGAGCGGTTTTCTTATTAAGGATAAAGGAAATGCTAATCAATAGAAGCATGATTAACGCTAGTAAGGAACCGTTATTCCAATCGCTTTGACCAAAGTAGATTTGGATGTATTTCCCAAATAAGGTGACTTTGCCTTCGCCTAAGATATCGGCGATTACATAGGAGGAAATCGTCGGCATAAACACCATCGTCGCCGCGCTTAAAATCCCCGGTTTAGTCATCGGGATTATCACTTTAAAGAAGACTTGGACTGGATTTGCCCCGAGATCACTCGCCGCTTCAATTTGGCTCTGGTCCATCTTTAACATCGTCGTATATAGGGGCATAATCGCAAATGGGAGATAGTTATAAACTAGACCGATGGTCGTCGCTAGTTCGGGATAGATCCCCCCGGATAGGCCAATCCAGGCGAGTAAGTCGCGCGTCGCCCAAGTGCGGATGACAAAATTAATCCACATCGGCATGATAAATAAAGTAACTAGTACCGCATTTTTATTGTATTTCTTATTGGCTAAGAGCATCGAAACTGGATAGCCGATTAATAAACAGAAAATGGTGTTTAATAACCCAAAGATCAAAGAGATGGCTAAAACTTCGAGTTTCCCCGTATCGGAGAAAAAGTTTCGCACTAAATCAAAGGTAAATTTCCCATTATGATCGGTAAAGGCATAATAGACGATAAGAAAAATCGGTAAAACTAAGAAAAACAAAAAGAAGAGCAGGTAAGGAATCGCCAGAAACTTCCGTTGAAACCTAATCTTCATCGGGGATCAGCTCTCCTTTGGCGCGTAATTTAATCGCCTCGGGGGCAATTTTTAAACTGACAAAGTCATCGGGGTTCCATAAATAGGGAGTATCGATGACGAAATCTTCTTCATTTTCCGTCCGGACGATAATCTGATAGTGATCACCTAAATAAATCGATTCGATAATATGCCCCGCAATCGTTCCTTCTTCGGGGTTATCGATGACTTCGATTTGATCAAAAGCAACTTCAGCGATCACATCGACATCAT
Source organism: Bacilli bacterium (assembly GCA_050952725.1). Taxonomy (GTDB): domain Bacteria; phylum Bacillota_I; class Bacilli_A; order RFN20; family CAG-826; genus JAQWCH01. Next base: position 764,382 of record JBMNLN010000001.1, on the reverse strand, counting down.
TTAAGTCATATTTCTTCCCCTGTTGATCGATGAGATATCCTTCTTCATCAAGAGTAGCCCCCTCTTTTAACTGGGTGACATCGCATTCAAAAGCCACATCATCGATCATCACTTGGTTATGCTTGTTAATCCATGCATCATCATAGGTGTTGACCGTAAAGACCTTTTTCATGATGTGAATATTGTCGGGAGTAATCGTCAAGCCGATCTCATCACCTAATTGATGTTCGACCGTGGTTTGAATCGTCACATCGTATTTTCCGACTTGGGCGAGATATTCATAATGGATGCCTTTGAAGACTTTATGGGTAATCTTGGCTTGGGTGGAACCCGAACCTTTGGGACCGATGATGATATCTTCAGGACGAACCACGACATCGACTTTTTCATTCTTTTGCATCTCATCGACGCAGTCCCATGTCGCATTTAAGAAGCGGACTTTCTGCTTATCGATCATCGTCGCACTGTAGATATTGCTCTCGCCGATAAAGTCAGCGACATAGACATTTTGGGGTTCGTTATAGATCATCGTCGGGGTGCCGATTTGCTCGATTTTACCATCGCGCATCACCACGATGGTATCCGACATCGTCAGGGCTTCTTCTTGGTCATGGGTGACATAGATAAAAGTAATTCCCAGTTTTCGATGCATTTCCTTTAATTCGATTTGCATCTCCTTGCGCATCTTTAAATCCAGCGCCCCTAACGGTTCATCGAGTAGTAAGATATGCGGTTCATTAACTAACGCCCGGGCGATGGCCACCCGTTGTTGCTGCCCCCCCGAGAGGGTAGTGACATCGCGGTCTTCAAACGCTTCTAAATCGACGAGTTTTAAAGCGCGCGTCACCTTGTCATCGATTTCGGCTTCAGTCAATTTCACTTTTTTAATTTTTCCAGGCGCGACTTCGACAGGAAGGCGTTTCAGTTTTAAACCAAAAGCGATGTTGTCGTAGACATCGAGATGGGGAAACAAGGCATAACGTTGGAAGACGGTGTTAATCGGACGTTTATGGGGAGGGAGATTGGTGATATCTTCGCCATTTAGGAAGATCTGTCCAGTCGTCGGTAACTCAAACCCCGCGATCATCCGTAAGGTGGTCGTCTTGCCACAACCCGAAGGCCCTAAAAAGGTGATAAACTCGCCTTTTTTCACATATAAATTAAAATCATCGACTACCGTCGTGCCATCATAGACTTTGCTGACATGCGTTAATTCGATGATTACATCGTTTTTCTTCATCGTGCACCCCCATTTTCTACGCTTGAGCAGGCGCTCATTTGTTGTGAACTACCACCATACCCAAGCGGCTGGAGCGATAGCAATAAAAATATAGAGTTTTTTCAAGAATTTTGCAAGTATTATTGATACCGTTTTTCATTTGCAAGTCATAAACAAAAAAGCAGTCTGCCATTTTAGGGTTCTTGGAAATTAAATTGGGACAAAAATAATCATTCCCCCCATCTGCTTCAGCGTTTTGGGCATGATGGGAATTGGAAGAAGTTTCGCTTAATACGAAGCAAGATAATTAAAGCCGATGGCTAAAATACCAGGGGTTTTCTTCAAGCATTTGTTAAAGTCGCCATGGTTATCACCGTTTTCTCCACTTGAAAAACCGCGCGATGCTCATTTCGATAGACGAGAAACCCGATAAGAAAAGACCTGAGATTTTCCCCTCAGGTCTTCCTTACTTTATTTCAAAGTTTTTTTAGAGATATGATTTAGTTTTGGAAACGTTTTTTACTCAAGGCGAGAAGGCCGAATAATCCCAGGCTGACCACCGCCATGATCAACACGGAAATCAGAATCGCATTAAAGTTGGAACCTCTTAAAACCCAAGGCGCTCCCCCTCCGCCTAAAGCGGCGGTGTAATTGGCTTGTAGCATTTGATGCTTGGTATAGGCATCAACGGTTGCGGTTTTGGTTCCCGTAGCATAATCAGTTTGATTGGCGAAGTCATTGATGATTACCTCCCCGAGATTCCCTTCGACATTCCACGTCCCGCCTTCTAAGCGTTCAATGAAGTTTTCGTTCACGAGATTAAAAGCCCCAAAGCCGTTATCGACACTGGAAGAACAGCTAAGATAGCCTTCGAGTACTTTGCCGACAAATGAGGCAAAGGCTCTTCCGACGATTTTATCTTTTTGAATCGACCAAGTCGATGTCTCCTCATTGTATTGGATAATCCAAAGTTTGCTATTATCTTTTTCGATAAAGGTGGTCGCAGGAATTTCAACTTGCACCTCATTAGCGGTATTGACGATGGTAAAACCTACTGCTTGACCTTTGAGAGTAGCGATCTCTAAATCCCAATAGGGGAAATAAATTCCATCCACATCAAAGACTAAAGCTTTTTCATATCCACTCGGACTATAACGGTTCGTGCCCACTTTTAATAAGTATTGATGAGCATCGCTTGGATAGTGGTTATTGCGGTTGAGCCAAAGGCGGAATTTGCTACTGCTAATCCCAGCGGTCGTCGCGATTGGAGTGACGATCGTCGGGACTCCTTGCCAAGAGCTGGAAGCAACATCAAACAGCGGCTTAGTTAAATCGGGAATTAGGTCGGCCGTTTGTTGTAATTTATTGTCCCAATTACTTCCCGTTGTCCCTTGTTTCATCGAAACAAAGATCACCTTGTTAGGCAAGACACCAGCGGTTAAAGTCGGGGATAAGACCTTATAAAGTCCGCCGGCTTCCGCGGTGGCCTCAACCCAAGCATTTTTCCCATCGGAATTAAAGAAATAAGCGGCAATCCGGTCCGCAGTCGTGGTTCCATCATCCATAAAAGCCGCATCGGGACGAAGATATAAAGCGGTCGCATCAGGAATTTCCATCAAACCATAGGTCGCCGCATCATAAAGGGACCAGTGTGTATTATTGAGACTGGCCTGCTGCCATTGTTCGGCATAAGGGATAATATACAAATTATTGGTCCCATCGTAAGTTAAATCGCTCGTTTGATTCCATTTTCCATCCCAACCAATCGGTTCGCTCGGATTATTACGAAGGAAGATGAGGTTATCAAATGAGCCTTTCGTGGAAGTTGGGGTTTCAAAGTGGTAGACCGTGCTGCTAGTCCCAATCGACATCTCTTCATAAAGTTTTTCACCACCATCATTCCACATGTAGATGCACATTTTCGCCCCGGCTTCCAACCAACCATCTGTCGGTTTAAAATAAATCATCGTTCCCGTCGTAATCGGGGCGGCGTGAACAGCAACTCCCGTCTGTTTCAGCACCCCGCTGATTCCTAGGGCGAGTCCCAAGGTGGAAAAGGCTAAAAGGGCAGCTCTTCCAAAGTTGTTCTTTTTCATGAATTTTTTAAACTCCTTTTTGAAAATTTAAACTCTTGATAAATTAATTATCAACTTAAAGCCTTCCGATTGTCAAATGGCGTTTCTCAAGAGGACTGTTGGCTAATTCCGTTTTCTCCTTATAAGGACAGGAAAATCATGTCCGCTTTGTTTTCTCACGACCAAAATTAGCGAAAAAGCGCTTCGTGATTAGATTAAAGGGCAACATCCTCGCAATGCTTTGGCGAATATGATGTGTTTAATCTTGACCTGGTTTCCCTCGCGATCAAAATGAAATATGTTTTTTGCATTCTTTTTGCTATATTAATAAATGATGAAAAAACTCACGTCCTTGTTCTGGCTTCTCTCCCTTTTGGGCGGATTAGCCAGTTGTAAAAATAATCCTCTGCACCGCGTCGAATTAACACCCGCGGAGCATTTTGTCGTTCCGGATGATTACAATATTAGCCAACAGACCGAAACCAAAGCCGCTTATGACAATCAGGATTCGTTTCTGCTGGTGGTCTTTAGCCAATATTGCTCGTGTTCTTTGACTTTTCACTCAGCGTTGATGGACTATATTAACGACCATCATCTCCCCTATTATCAAGTGCTCAACGATGGCAGTCTCCTTTATGATTTTGGCCTTCCCATCGCAGAAGCAGGCATCGAGTTGCCAATCTTTGCTATCTATGAACGCGGGGACCCCTATTATTGGATTTCCTATGATAGCGATCATCCTCTGTTTGAAGATGCGCAGAGTTTTGAAGAATGGACCAGTAGCCGAATCACCTTTATTCCTTTAAGTGCTTAAAGCCCCGTTAAAAGCGATGAAAGAGCGAACTAATGAAAGTTCGTTTTTTTGTTCTTTAAAGTAACGACACTTTTTGGCAAAAGTACTCGAGGACTACTTAGGTTGTTTACGAAGCAAACATCATGGTTATAAATCATTTTCATCTCTTCAGTGATAATCTCCTTGAACATGAAAAGAGCGAGTCTAGTTGCTCGCTCTTTTTGATTGGTTAAGACTCGTATTTTACTCGATGGGTTTGACCATGCAGACCCGGGTTTTATGATGTTCGTGTTCGAAGTTTTTCCATAGCGATTGCACTTTGAGGTTATCGATTAACTCCGGACCTGTTTCCGCATATTTAATCCCATTTTTGTGGGCATTGCGCATCGCTTTGGCAAAAATCATCGTCAAAACCCCAGTGTTTTGGAGTTCGGGCTCAACCGCGACTAGGAGCATATCGAGAATCTTTTCTTTTCTTAAGGCGCGCAGAAAGCCAATCCAACCAAAGGGGAGGAGTTTTCCCTTGCTCTTCTTTAAGGCAAACGCAGGAGTGGGGATCAAAACTCCAAAAGCGACGACTTCATCGTGTTCATCAACGACAATCGCCGTGTAATCAAGATGGAAGAGGGGAACATATTGACCAGCGAGATAATGCATATCTTTTTCCGAGATTTGCACATAGCCATAGAGGTCTTTAAAAGCGCGATTCATCACCGAGAGCGCCTTGACTACATAAGGTTTAAGATCGCTTTTTCTTTTGATGTCGAGGAGGCGATAATTAAATTTCTTTGCGATATAGTCAGATAATGTTTCCATCTTGCCAATCGCTTCCTCGCCTGGGATATAGATGCGGTATTCGTTCCACGTGGCATCATCGACAAAACCGAGTTTGGTTAAGTGTTGATAATAATAGGGAAAGTGGTAGAAGGTGACAAACATATTGTGGCGATCAAAACCGTGTTTTAGCAAACCTTCTTTATCTTGATCGCTATAGCCTAAAGGTCCAGTAATCTCATCCATTCCGCGTTCTTTCCCGAAATCTTCTACGGCTTTGATCAAAGCTTGGGTGACTTCGAAATCATCAATCATATCAATCCGATTAAAGCGGATGCGCTTTTGCTGATATCGCTTATTGGCATGGTGATTTAAAATCGCACAGACTCGGCCGACGATTTTACCATCTTTGTAAGCGAGGAAGGGTTGAAATTCACAATAGGACTCCGCGGGGTTTTTCCCCGGGGTGAGATTGCTCATTTCCTCTTCGTAAATATAAGGGGTAAAGTAAGGACAATCTCGGTAGAGTTTAACGGGAAAATTGACGAACTTCTTCAACTGACGTTTGGTCGTGACCAGCTTGACTTCAATCATAATATTCTCCTTTTGCAGATTGATTAACTAAGGGAGGGGGATACCAAAGGGGAAGACCTTTCCCTTAACAACGAGTTAATTTTAACACATTGATAAATTATGGTCTATGAAACAATAAGTAAACTAGTAGTAAATTATCATTGGGAGCATTTGAAATAAATCCTTACGCCAAATCGCATGGCAAGCAAGAAGGCTTTACCTCTTGATGGACAAAACTTTGCTTTTTCCGCCTTTTTACCTTTAGCACGGGAAGTTGGTTGAGACTCCCCAAAAACAACCCACCTATTGAGAAGTATTTAACTAAAATTCATCGGTTATCTAGAATGTTTTAAAAAAGGGCTTCATCTTTTCGCCGCAAATCAAAAAAAGAAATGGACATAAAAATAAAAAGGGGCCGAAGCCACTTTTTACCGCGCAGGATTCCCCTGGGCCTAATTACATCATAATTGCGATTGGTTTTTAGTCAAGATTATGCTTTCGGATTATTTTAAATATCACTTAAATCGTTTTCACTACTGGGTTGGAATAGGTAACCGCATAACCTGCTTTTGGTGATCCATCAGCGTTTCCATAGTTGACTGCTTGTAGATCAAAAGTTTCAATCCCAAAGGCTTCGTCTGTATAAGTCGAAAGAATCGTATCGGTATAAACCCAAAAGCCATTAATGAAGATTTTATAAGTATTTCCACTGATTTGGAAAGTGACATTAAAGAATGGTAAATTAATCGCTTCATATGCTGCGCGAAGAGTGGTGGAAGCATCATCGATCACCGTAAAAGTATCAGGATCTTGGAAGATATAATCATCGGGATAAGCATCGGCAGCATCATAAGTGTAATTAGTAAAGAAGCGCCCCGACCAATAAGGTTGATGCAGCGTATTTACCGTAGTTAAAGGATCATAGTTGTCATTGCCAATGTAGGATTGCAAGTAAGCCCTCGGAGTGCGAGCGTCTCCTTGCACTGATAAACTCATCCACGGAGCGACACAGAACCATTCATCCGCATCATAAAAGACCACCGGGTCAACAAAGGCGGTAACGCTGACTTCAAATGATGAACTAAAAAAATTGCCAAAACGCGTCGCGGAATAATCGCGGTTTTCTCCATCTAACTTGTAGTTTCTCATAGTTACCCCATTCCAGCGATACCATGAATTGGCCCGAGTTGCCGGAGGAACAGCTGTTTCTCCTGAATAATTATGCGTGGTCGCGGTTGGATTGGTTGTAAACGAGAGTCCGTTATGGGTCATCGCGATATTACTTCCTAAAGAACGGGCTCCAGTATACGCATTGACTCCTGGTTCAAAAAAGAAACCAGCATCATTATCCCCATTGCAGTGGAAACAGATTTCAAGACTTGCAATTGAGATGGGATTAAGGGAATCGGTCATTAGCAGCAAGTATCCCCCGACAGTAGCGAATTCTTTAGTAACCCCACTAGTTAAACCATCAGCCGCGGTCGGCGCAAAACGCTCAAATAAGGTCGCGGTGACCAGCGCATAGAGATTGCCACTTCCAGTAAAAGTCGCTTTCACTTCGGCGATGCCGTTAATTACGGTGATATTCATTAAAACTCCCGGGTTTTTGGCATCAGTCGCCGATAAGATCATCAATTGGTCACTGCTTTGAGCGGAAGCAGTCGCATAATAATAGTTATCCCCCTTGATTTCGACGACTCCGCGCAAAGGGGCAGCGACTCCGGGGCCATCGCCAGCAATCAAGGTGCGTTTATAAGCGGGAGTTAAGGGATTAGCGATAACTCCTGGTAAAAAACCGCGCTGGCCGAGCGAGTTAAATAAACCAATCACGCCAAGGGCGAGATAGCCAGTCAAAATCGAGGCTCTTATTTTTTTGTGTTTCATGGTGATTCTCCAAAATATCGTTCCTATTTTTTATTTTAAACTATCAATTGGATATTGAAAATATCCACGGGAAAAGTTCTGATTTTCGCGAAAGAAAAAGGATTGATTATTGTGAATCAATCCTTAATTTGCTCAATGGCGGAGTAGCAGAGACTCGAACTCTGGCGCCAGTTACCCGACCTACCTCCTTAGCAGGGAGGCCCCTTCACCAACTTGGGTACTACTCCGATTCGCCACTTATCATAACATAAAAGAAGTTTTTTCTTCAATGATAACAAGTAGCGACTTCTTCTCCTTTAATAAGCGCGGGCAAGATAGACTAGATGGAGTCCTTTCTTTCCACAGACCGCACAAGTGTCGCTAATCGCGATTTGTTCAAAAGGGAGACACCGAGCCGTAGCTTGAAATTCTTCTTTGACTTTATCGAGACATGCTTGATCGCCACACCACATAATTTTTACATAGCCAGGTTTTTCATCCAAGGCCTTGCCAATTTGGGCAAATGAAGTCGCTTCGCTCAGGCGCTCATGGAAAAATTGATAGGCTTTTGCGTACATTAATTCATGAATCTCATCTAATTGTTCGCTGACCACATCTTCGAGACTATGATCCGGAACGATATTTTTCTTGCCATCAACACGTCGAGAAATAGTAAAGACCCCATTGTTTAAATCGCGCGGTCCCACTTCGATGCGCAGAGGGACACCTTTCATCTCATATTCGGCAAATTTCCAACCTGGACTGGCATCGCTGTTATCGAGTTTGACCCGATATCCCGCTTGTTTTAAGCGCTTTAAGTAATGTTCCGCCTTTGACAAGACCCCTTCTTTTTGACTTTGAATCGGGACGATGACGATTTGAGTTGGCGCCACACGGGGCGGCAAGACTAAACCATTATCATCCCCGTGGACCATGATGACCGCGCCGATAAGACGCGTGGAAACCCCCCACGAGGATTGATGGGGATTTTTCACTAAATTATCTCTATCTTGGAAGGTGATATTAAAAGCTTCCGCAAAGCCGGTGCCAAAATAGTGAGTTGTCCCACTTTGTAAGGCTTTGCCATCATGCATTAAGGCTTCGATCGTATAGGTGTTGATTGCCCCAGCGAATTTTTCTTTTTCGGTTTTAATCCCGGTGACAAAGGGAATCGCTAGGAGTTCTTTCCCCATCTCTTTATAGATTTCTAACATCTGTAAGGTTTCATGTCGGGCTTCGACTTCACTAGCGTGCAGAGTATGACCTTCTTGCCACAAGAATTCGGAACCGCGCAAGAAAGGACGGGTGGTCTTCTCCCAGCGAACCACGGAACACCATTGGTTGTAAAGAAGCGGTAAATCGCGATAAGAATTGACGATTTTAGCAAAATGTTCGCAAAAGAGCACTTCGCTAGTCGGACGGATGATCAATGGATCATCGATTTCCTTATCGCCCCCAATTGTCGCGATTAATGTTTCCGGGGCAAAACCGGCAACGTGATCTTTTTCCTTTTGGAAAAGCGAAGACGGAATCACCAATGGTAAATAGACATTTTGGTGACCCGTTTCCTTAAAACGCGCATCGAGATAACTTTGGATTTGCTCCCAGAGCGCATAGCCATAAGGACGATAGATAATAAAGCCTTTGACGGAAGAATAATCCATCAATTCCGCTTTGCGACAGACATCGGTATACCACTGGGCGAAATCGACCTCGCGCGCGGTAATCGCTTCATTTTTAATTTGTTTTCCCATAATTTTCTTTCCCCTTAATCGGCAAAACTATTGAGCCGTTTGATTTTTTTGTTTTCCACTGGCAAGATCATCTCACTGCGCATGCTGATCTCATCAGAACTGATCAGGTTAATTCCCATTTGAATCACCAACTGAATCGCCGCCCAGTTATCGAGATCGGTGATGACAATCGGCTTGTTGTATTTGATTAACTTCTCCAATACAGAACTTAAGTGCGTCCGCCTTCGCTCATCGGTTTTTAAGCGCTTGACCATCCGATGATCGATGAGGAAGTAATCGAATTGACGATACATCGATGAAGGAAGGGTTAAGGTCGCATCTTGAATCCGGACCGCGACTTCATGTCCGAGTTGATTATAGTTATTCAATCTTTCGCTGAAAACTTCGATATCCTTTAACGAATAGCCGACTTCTTCTTCAGCAAAGGTCAAGACCAAGTTGACATCCTTGCTATGATTGATACGGCTGAGCAGTTTATTAATCGCATAATCATCAATCACGGAAACGGGGAAGAAAAGCTTTTGTTTTTGATCGCCCCGTTGGGCGTAGAATCTCGGAATCGCTTTTTTTCCTAGCAACGAGAAGAGTTCTTGATGCTGATTGGCTTTGTAGGCGTATTCGCGCAGTTCTCTGATGTTATTGAAAAGAGAATCATACGGTTCTAAATAGGCGATATAACCCATTGGTGCCCCTTTGCGCACATCGACAATGGGGCGATAGGCAACATTGATTTTCCGTTGTTTAATCAGGCTTTCTAATTCAAGGGAGAAAACTTTATTCTCGGTTGGAGTCGATTGCGGCCCTCCTTCATAGAAAGCGATTTTCTTCCCGCTTTCTTCAGCGAGAATCGCCGCGGTTCGCGCCCCTTCAATCAAAGAATCATAATCGGCAAAGGGACCTTTGTTTTCCGCGATGCCAATCGAGAAAGAATAGTTTTCTTTCAGCCCGTTAATATCGAGATAGGCGGCCATTTCACTAGCGATTGCGCGAGCGATTTCCAAGGCGGTACTTCTCCCGAGGCTCTTCACATCAAAAACAGCGATTTCCATATCGCTAAAAGCCAGTAAATAACGCCCATTGCCGAGGAAGCCGATTAGTTTATCTTGTAAGACTACGGCTAATTGGTGTTCTAAAGGCAAAGTTGAAGTTTGATGATAGTTCAATTTATAGAAGCGAAAGAGCGTAGTAGTTCCGCGTAAATGATCTTTATTTCGCTCGAAATAAGCGCGCATCCTCGCTTCCGAAGTAATCATCGTCGGATAGCGTTTTCGCCGCTTGCGAATCTTGACCCGCGGATGAACCGAGCGCAGAATCGTGCTTTCTAAATAGATGCGTTTATGTTCACGATCGACTTTATAAACTTGCAAAAGCAAGAAAAACGGATGCTTCTTCTGGTCCCCTTGCCCGCCGATGATATCGGCTTCTAAATAACTTGGGGTATCGGGTTTATCAGCGAGCAAATCGTAAAACCATTGGATGATCCGCTCTCTTTCCGAGGGGTGAAATTGCTGATAGAAGATATCAATGCCACCTGCGGTTTTTTCGCGGATGCGGCTCCGCGAGAAACAGAGCACAGTATTGTGGATTAAATCGAGCATGTAGATCTTCAGAGCATTGCGTTTAAACTCCAGGCGCACTTCATCGATTTTCGCGAGTTTTTTATCGCGGCGATAGAGGATGAGAAAAAGGATGAGAATTAGGAGTAATCCCCCGCCAATACTGATGAATTGCCAATGTATCTGTTCAATAGGTAGCATCATAAAAATAAATGTTATATCTACTTTATCAATTATACACAAAGAGATTTAATTTGTCAGTTGCTCACAAAGTTCGGGACTGGGTAAGAAATTCTGGAAGTTAGTTCGCTCATTCCGCGTTTATGCTATAATCGTTAACGGAGAAATACCCAAGTGGTTGAAGGGGTCAGTTTCGAAAACTGATAGTGGGTGTACGCCCAGCTGGGGTTCGAATCCCCATTTCTCCGCCAGGGAAAACAATATCCTAACGCCAAGGTTAGGATTTTTTTATTGAAATAAGCAACTGCTATGTATCAAAATAAAGGTGTTAGAATCAAAACGTAAGGAGACTTACTATGGAAAATAATGTAGTCGTGAAAAAAGCGACGAAATTAGGTCCGAAAATCTGGGCCTGTATTTTGCTGTTTGGGCTGGCAGGACAGTTAGCTTGGATGGTGGAAAATATGTATTTTTCCGCCTTTATTCAAATTAATATTACCAAAGATGCTTGGGCGACCAGTGCCGCAGTCGCAAGTAGTGCCATTGTCGCGGCTTTAGCCACCATCTTTGGTGGCGCCCTCTCTGATCGCTTCGGTAAACGGAAATTCTTCGTCTGTGTCGGTTATATCTTTTGGGGAGTGATCACCGCCTTATTTGCTCTTTTTGGCAATGACCAAGTCGAAGCCGCAAACGTAGTGAGAATTGTCGTTCTCTTTGTGATTATGGACTGCGTTATGACCCTCTTTGGTTCGATGTCCAATGATGCGGCTTTCTCAGCCTGGATTAGCGATGTCACCGATATCACCAATCGCGGTTTAACCGATGTGATTCTCTCGCTGATGCCGATTGCCGCCTTGATGATTATTTTCGTCGGATTTGATGGCTTGACTCAAGCGGGAAAATGGGATCTCTTCTTCATCATTCTCGGAGGAGTAGTCACTTTAATTGGAATCTTAGGTTTATTCCTCTTTAAGGATTCACCGCATTTAAAGCCAGACCGCAGTAACACCTATTTGAAAAATACTTTTTATGGATTTGTCCCCAAAAACATCAAAAACCACAAGATGATTTATGTTTGCTTTATCGGGATGCTCTGTTCTTCACTTTCTCTGCAGATGTGGCAACCTTATATGATTTCCCTTTTTCAACATACTTTGGGGATTGCTAACTATGTAATTCCTATCGCCCTAATCGTGGTCTTTTCCGCAACTCTTTCAGTTTTAGGCGGGAAATTGATGGATAAATATGGCAAAACCCGCATCTATTATCCCGTGGCAATAGTCGGAATAGTCGGAGGTTTACTCTGTTATCTCATCAAATTTTTCCATCCTGATAATGAAATTTTAAAGATGGTGTCCCTAGTTTTAGGAGGCACATTAATCATGTGTGGAAACATGCTTTGCTCGGGATTATTTATCGCTACTGCGAGAGATTATACTCCTAAAGGCAAAACTGGTTCTTTTCAAGGGATTCGCATGGTTCTTGTCATTATGACCCCGATGGTAATCGGCTCGCTTCTTTGTCCCTTCATCATCAAGTGGTTTGGCACCGAACCAACCGCACAGATGATCGCCGATGGGGTCTATCAAGCTGGCGATAAAGTCTATCCGTATGAACTCTTCTTATTCAGTGCTATTATCGCGGCTTTCGTCTTTATCCCCAGTGTAATTTGCCGGCGAAAAGAGAAAGCTTTCCGGTTGCAAAAACTCAGAGAACTGCATCTTGTTTCCCCAGGTGAAACCCCAGAAGAAAACACTTCTAACTAAGTTAAGAACCCCTGCTTACACCTTGGATTCCGTTGTAAAAAAAGTAGATAGCCATTATGATTTATCAATAGTACAGCTCATGCATTTAGGGAGGATTACATTTCATGGATGAACATCAAATACGTCAACAACTCCATGCTCGTAAAGAGGATATTGAATCCGAGCGCTTTGAGGAAATTGTCGCCCATCTTTTAACTAAACCTGATCATTTGATTAGCGAAGGCTTTCGGCGGATGAAAGAGACGATGGCCACGGTCCTTTTTGCCGTGTTCTTAGGGGCTTTAGGGGCGGATATGTTCTATATTAAAAAGACCAAACGCGCTCTGGTTAAACTAACTTTGATCTTGATTGCGATTTTATTTGCTTTATTGGGATTTGTGATGATGATTGGAACCATTGCTACTTCGGCGGTGCAAGGGGGCGGGAATCCCGATAATGCCTTTCTCCCCTTGATGTGGGTCTTCTTTGTTGTTGCGATTGTTCTGGCAATGATCAATCTCATCCTTTGGACAATCGACATCTCGCGCGCGAAGCGCTTGACTCAAGCCTACAACACAAAAGTCCTGCTTAATCTTTAGTTTTCTTGCTTATCTAGCCGTTAAAACTACCGCTTTTTAGCAGGATTTAAGCAACTAAGAAGGCAAAGCCACTAGAGACGAGGAAGGCGAGTTTTTCTTGTTGAAATAGAAGGTTCATAATGATATTATTAACGTGCTATATTTGATTAGATATTGGAGGACGACTCTTCATATGAGCAGAAAAATGACAAACGGAGACAATATCTTCAAGCGGATTTGGACCTGGTTCAAGAATACCGCTTGGATTCAACCTTTAATTATTGTCGCTTTAATCTTCGGGATTATCTTCTCGATTCCCGCGATTACCGGAGCGATTAATAAAGCCCGGGAAAAACGCGACTCCGCCAATAAGTTTTACGAAACCTATCAATTGAGCCTGAAGGGCGGAAAAGATTCCGAAGCGCAAAAATTCATCGATGCCCTGGCCACAGGGGAGACGGGCGAATACGGCGAGAAGTTCTTCTTTGTCGTTGTTCAAGAGGTTTGCAGTGACTGTGAAAAAGCACGGGATGCTTTCGAATTGATTATCAAAGATTATAAAAGCGATTTAAAAAACGGCGAATTCAAACTCTATACTGTCTTTGCCGATGAAGATACCGAAAAAGACTGGGAAGATGATGGCGAAGTCGCGGCTAACGCTTTCGATTCCCTCTTAAGAAGAGGGGAAAATCCCGCCTTCTTTGAAGATGTTGCCGATCGAGTTCGCGACTCAGGTTATTATCTCAATCACAATTTGGGAACTGAATCGATTTCCGCCGCGGATAATGTCTTAGAACGGATTACCGCCGATAGCATTGAAGGTGACTTATCCTTTACTACTCCGACCTTCTTCCTCTACGATGCTACTGATGAAGTTGGTAACTACGGTATCACCGATGCTTTTATCACCGTCGAAGGCAACTCGAAATACGAAAAAGCACAAACCTTAGTCGATTGTTGGAACCATGAAAATGATTTCCACACGGATGATTTGATTATCCAATAGAGCATCCTTACTCACTAGATCAGCCCATCGGTTTAGATGGGCTTTTTCTTTTGTCGATAGCAAGTTTTTTTCGCTATAATAAAGATGTTGAGGTGAACTTATGGAATATAAACATTGGCAAAGATTTGCTAAAGACTTAATCGCGGTGACTTCACGTCGCACTGGCGGGGTCAGCAAGCCCCCCTATCAATCATTAAATCTCGCTTACCAAGTGGGCGATGAAGTTGCGGCGGTTCAGGAAAACCGCGAAAAGTTTTTTACTTCACTCGGACTTCAAGCAACCGAATTAGTCTTCACCTATCAAAGTCATAGTACCATTTTAAAAAAAGCCACCCGAGCCGATGGCGGACGGGGTTATTATGCATTTGATGATGGCCTTGCAGGTGATGCTCTTTATACTGATGAGCGAAATCTCGGTTTAGCGATTTATCACGCGGATTGTGTCCCCATTTTCTTCTATGTCCCCACGCGCCGCTTAATTGGAGTGATTCACGCAGGGATGACGGGCACTTTAAAGGGGGTAACCAAACTTGTCATCAAGGAATTCTGTGAGAAAGAAAAAGTTAATCCGGCTGATATCTACTGCTATATCGGGCCCTGTTTAACTTTCTCGCATCAAAAAATCACCCCTGAACAACGCGATGAAATTGCCGCCCGAGGTGATGAATATCAAGCGGGATTAAAAGCGGTTGGAGACAATCTCTATTTTGATACGCTACTCGTCAATGTCATCCATCTCCGCGGCTGTGGAATTCCGATTGACCACATCGATCATTCAGGCGAATGTGTCTATGAACTCGAACATCAATATTTCTCTTTTGCCCGAGAAAAAAAGACCGGCAGGATGATCTCCTTGATTTATCAAAAATAAAACCGAGTCCTCTGACTCGGTCTTCTTTTATTGAAAATTCGCTCAACTAGAGTTTCTTCTTTAAGGCGGCAACCACACTTTCAGGGACAAGAGAAGCAATATCGACGCCTTGTTGGAAGAGTTCTTTTAGCGTGGATGAGGAGAGAAAACTATATTCAGACCGCGCCATAAAGAAGACGATTTCAATCTCGGGATCGACATAAGCATTACCCGCGGCTAATTTAAATTCATATTCAAAATCCGAAACCGCGCGTAAACCGCGAACTAGAGCAACCGCATGTTTTTCTCTCGCATAGCGAATTGTTAAACCTTGGGTGGAGTCAACTTTGACATGGGGGATATCTTTGGTTGCGGCTTTGATCATTTCGACCCGTTCTTGCAGGGTGAAAAGCGTCTTTTTATCCGCGGCAATCGCCACTAGGATAATCACCTGATCAAAGAGTTTTAAAGCTCGATGTAAAATATCGAGATGGCCATTGGTAATCGGATCAAATGATCCGGGATAAATTGCAATGCGTTTCATCTTATTTTTTCCTCATCATCTGGATGATGCTCTTTCCATAACGATAGTTTTTGGTATTAAAAGCAGGAATTTCGTCTTCAGCAAAGACACTTGTTCCTTCGTAGATTATTATAGCATCATCATTTAGCAACCGATATTGGAGAAGTGCGTTAATCACTCCTGCACCTTGTTCAAACTGATAAGGGGGGTCAATAAAGATTACATCAAAGGTTTTTCCCTCACTTTGCAAAAGCTTTAAGGCGTGAAAAACATCCGCGCGAAACAGCCGCCCCGTTTCCTGTAGCACATGGAGATTCTCCTTTAAAACCGCAAGCACATCACCGCGTTTATCGACAAAAGTCACTTCTTTTGCTCCCCGAGATAGGGCCTCTAAGCCATAAGTTCCCACTCCCGAAAAAAGATCTAAGACCACCGCATTTTCAACTCGGTCTCCGAGTGCCGAAAAAACCGCTTCGCGAATCAAATCGCGGGTCGGGCGCGTCGCCTCATCGACTAAATACTTGAGTTGGCGTTTTTTATGTTTACCAGCAATGATGCGAATCCCCATGGGCACAGTCCTCTTTTAATTGCAAGGGAGCGAATAAATGACAATTAATCATCTGATAGAGTTCCTCGACTTCGCGATAGTCATTTCGATAAGCCGTGACAAGCGGATGTTCATCAAATTTCCTCTTAGCCAGATAGAGCTTCTTTCTTACTTCTTTGACTTCTTCGTGTTCCTCATCATAGCAAAGCCGCAATTGGTTATAAGTTTTTTCTTCCAGACGAAAGGCTTGATGAAGCAGATATACTTCAACATCTTCTTCCATGGCTCGTTCGCTTTTTACTAACTTTTGTACTCGTTCATCAGCGTTTAAGGCGAGGGCTAGGTTATTTAAGGCAAGAAGAAATTCGCTATCGAGATATGTTTCCACGAAGAAATTATAACAAAATTTAAAAATGTAAGCAGTTTTATGCGCGGAACTCTTTTTTTATGGTAAGATAACCCTTGAGGAAATATGTTGAAAATTATAAATGACTCTGATCCTCGCCTCCGCGCGCGGTCTTTACCCGTTAGCCTTCCCCTTTCGTTAGAAGAGGAAGAAATCGCCCAAGCGATGCTCAATTACGTGAAAAAAAGCCAAGACGAAGAATACGCGAAAAAGCATAATATGCAAGGGGCTGTGGGTCTTGCTGCTCCTCAAATCGCCGTTTTTAAGCGCCTGATTGCGATTTATTATTTGAAAGAAAATAGCAAACCGATGGAGTTGCTTCTAGCAAATCCCAGGATTACGGCTTCTTCTTTACGAGAATGTTATTTACGCGATGGCGAAGGCTGCCTTTCCGTTCCTGAAAAACGTCTAGGTCGAGTCTACCGCCCATGGAAGGTTACGGTCGAGGCTTACGATATCTTGACCAAGCAAGAGGTCAAATTGATTTTGCGCGGTTACGATGCCGTGGTCATTCAACATGAAATCGATCATCTCAATGGGGTTCTCTATTACGATCATATCGATCCCAAACGCGCCCTAGAAGATGATCCCTCAGTCGTAGTTATTTAGTCAAATATCGCCCTAATTAGGGTGTGAAATAGAGAATATTTGGAGGTTTTGTATGGCAACTTCGCGAAATAGAGCCCCCGTTTCGATTTACGCGCTCGGGGGTTTGAACGAGGTCGGAAAAAACACCTATGTAATCGAAAATGCTTCCAGCATGATTTTAATCGATGCTGGCGTCCGCTTCCCTGAAGAAGATTTACCCGGGGTCGACTATGTCATTCCCGACTATACGCATTTACGCAATAATCGCCAGAAGATTAAAGCCCTATTTATCACTCATGGTCACGAAGATCATATCGGTGGGATTCCTTTTTTAATGCGCTCGGTCCATCTTCCCGTGATCTATGCTCCGCGTCTAGCTGCTGCTTTAATCCGTCATAAATTAAAGGATTTTCGCGTGAAAGAAACCGTGAAAATCATCGAATATGAAGAGGATGATGTCATTAAGGTTGATGATTTTGTCGTCTCGTTTTATCACACCACGCATTCGATTCCTGATTCCTTCGGAATTTGTATCGATACCCCAGAAGGAAGAATCGTTCACACTGGCGACTTTAAAGTGGATTTAACTCCCATTGGTCCAGATATCAATCTTGGTAAAATGGCGGAAATCGGCAACGAAGGCGTCGATCTTCTTCTTTCGGATTCCACCAATGCCGAGCAACCAGGTTATACCCAAAGTGAACGAGCGGTCATTTCCTCGATTAACGATATCTTTGCCAATGCGCCTGGGAGATTAATTATCTCGACGTTCTCGAGTAATATCTCACGCATTCAACAAATCGTCGAAGCCTCGGTCCAATATGGGAAGAAAATCGTGATTATCGGGCGTTCAATGCTCAATGTCGTCAGCACTTCGCGTGAGCTCGGCTATATTAAGATTCCTGATTCCTCAATTGTTGATATCGATGATATCGGCATCTTAAAACCAGCAGAAACTGTGATTTTGTGTACGGGGAGTCAAGGGGAGCCGATGGCTGCCCTCTCGCGAATTGCGAACGGCGAACATAAAACGGTGAGTATTCTTCCGGGCGATACGGTGGTCTTTTCCTCCTCGCCAATTCCTGGTAATAGCCAAAGCATTGATAAGGTGGTCAACCAATTGACGCGCCTTGGCGCTAATGTCTTAACTAAATCTGTCCTCTATAATATTCACTCTTCGGGACACCCCTCACAGCAAGAGCTAATGCTCGTGCTGAAAATCTTCCGTCCCACCTATTTCTTTCCAGTCCACGGGGAGTATCGGATGTTAAAAATCCACACGGAAATCGCTGAGAAAGTCGGCGTGCCTTTAGAGAATTCCTTTATCTTGGCCAATGGGGATACCCTGATTTTAGAAAATAAAATCGTCACGCGCGGACCGACGATCCATGCAGATGATATCTATATTGATGGCAATGATATCAATGGTCTTTCCACCGCGGTGATCCATGACCGCAAGATTTTAAACGAAGATGGGATGGTCTCGGTTTTAGTCGTCCTCGACTCCTATCAAAACAAAATGTTAATCCCCGCCAAAATCTACACGCGCGGTTTTGTCCAATACGGCTTTTCTCATTTAATCCCTCATGCAGAAAAGCGAGTTAATGATGCTTTAAATGGCCTGTTGATGAGTCCCAAGATTACCTTTAGCGATATTAAAAACACGATTAGAACCACATTAAAAGGTTATCTCTTTAATAAAACCGGGCGTTATCCGATGATTATTCCAGTGATTATGAATAAGGGAGTTGATTACGAATGTTAATCTTGGCTTCCAAATCACCTCGGCGCATCGCTTTGTTAAAAAAAGTTGTCGATCAATTTGCGATTATGCCTGCCGATATCGATGAGTCGATGATTTTAGCTCCCGCCTCAGAAATGGCCAAAGAAACCTCCAAGATGAAAGCTTATAAAATCGCTACTAGTCATCCAGAAGATACGATTTTGGCAGTCGATACAATTGTCGTTTTTAATCATCAAATTTTTGGCAAACCGAAAAGCAAAAAAGAAGCGGAAACAATGCTCAAAACTCTTTCGGGAAAAAGACACTTAGTCATCAGCGGCTATACTCTGGTAAATAAAAATAAAGAGATTAATCGCTCGGAAGTAACGGAAGTCTATTTCAATGATTTATCGCAAGAGACAATTGAAGCCTATATTGCAAGTGGTTCTCCCTTTGACAAGGCAGGTGGCTATGGAATTCAAGATGAAGAGTTTGGTCTAGTTAAAAAAATTGTCGGAAGTTACGACAATGTGATGGGATTACCCACCGAAGCATTAAAAAAACTCCTTACTCGTTCAGGAGATTTTCTGTCCAAGTAGAAGCGAATTCTTTTGCTTTTTCCCCGATGACCACAGTGATTTTCGTCGTCATGACCACGTAATTTTCAAAACCTAAATCCTTTAAAGTGGCAGCGTTGAATAAACTAAATTTTTTTAGAACTACAGTCACCCTGGAACCACGTGCGGTCAAAGCGGTGACATTTTCTTTTCCGCCGAAAGCGGATAAAAAAGAAATATAGAGATGAGAAAAATGAGCCACCTGAGTCTCTTTGCGTTTATTGAACACGATAAAAGTGACGATTAAGGCGACAATCAAAACGGCAATGCTCAAGGCGAGATAAAACCCCGATGATTCCAGAAATTTATTGACAATATTATTGTTACCGTAAAACATATCTTTAATCTCCATCGACAATAAAAGCTTCCCGTAAAGTCTTCACATAAGGGTGGCGATTTTGATGAAAAAGTTGAATAGATTTATCACTTTGGTAAATTTCTATTTTTTTCGGTCCTCGATCAGGCAAAGTTAGATGATCATAGCCGATGATGGCTTCAGGGAATTTCCCCTCTAAGGTAATTCTCCGTCTAGTATCTAAGATAAGGCTCGAGCCTAAGGAACGAAAGACATTTGAAGAAATCGGCGCGATTTCCGTAAGTTGTAAGACATCCACTAAACTTTCAACTGCGGCTCCACCTAACGATTTATTATAACCCGTACTTCCAAGGGGACCACAGACTGAAAGGCCATTCCCGCGGTAAGTCTCTAAAAAGTATTCATCGATATAAACATCACATATCAACGTATGGAAAGGGTTTTCTAAACGAATTTCATTCACTCCATAAATAGTCTCAACATGATTTTGAAAGGTAATTTTCGCTTCTAGAAGCCGATAAGGTTTTGCCTGAATTGTCTTTTCTTCTAAATCTTCAATTAAAGTCAAAACATTTTCGGGTTCATAATCACAGAAAAATCCAAGTGTTCCAGTATGAATCCCGACAAATTTAACCTTGTCAATCTCTTTAAGATAACGATGTACCGCTCGAAGAAAAGTTCCATCACCTCCGATGCAGATTACATATTCAGGGGAATCATCATCAATTTGATGATGACGTTCCTTTAATAAATTACGGAAATCTTTTCCGACTTGTTGGGAATAAGCATCTTCTTTACAAAAGAGAGTAACGCGCATCGACAACCTCCAGTTTACTACTCAAATGAGCAATTTTATTGTATCATAAAGTGGAAATAGCGAGGTTAATTATGTCGACTAATATTGAAAT
The DNA here is from genome assembly GCA_050952725.1 of Bacilli bacterium. Taxonomy (GTDB): domain Bacteria; phylum Bacillota_I; class Bacilli_A; order RFN20; family CAG-826; genus JAQWCH01. The sequence continues at coordinate 743,788 of JBMNLN010000001.1, read as the reverse complement.
TGAAGTTAAGGTTCTACTAACCCAGACCGAATTTAATAAGGTCAAAAAAACTATGGATGCCGCTTCTTATCCAGTCGTCGTCCAAACCAATCACTATATCGATACGCCCAAAGAGCAATTGCGGCGTTATGGCATGGCTTTAAGAGTTCGCGAAATCAAAGATGAATTTACCCTGACTTTAAAATGTCCCTTAGCAGAAGGATTATTAGAGAAGAGTCAGATTCTCTCCGATGCGGAGTTTGTCCTTTTGAAAAATAACCAAGATTTTCCTGAAGGAGATTTGAAAAACTTCTTAATTAGTGTGGGAATTGATGTGGAGAAAATGCAAATCCTTGCTACTTTAACCACGAAACGCATTTCGCTTCCTTATGAAGATTCTCTTTTCTCAATGGATGAAAATCACTTTAATAATCACGTAGATTATGAATTGGAAATGGAAGGAACTTCGGTTTCAAACGCGGAGGCCCAATTGGCCGCGGTGTGTAAACAAGCCAATGTCCCTTTTGTCTTAAATTCCAAGAGCAAACAAGCGCGAGCGATGGATGCTTTAAAAAACTGATAGACTAAATTTCTCATATGAAAAACACCTCATGCGAGGTGTTTTTTGATAATGTATGATACGCGCTTAATGACAACTGGAATCACAAGTTGGGAAGTTCGGGCATTCCTCTTTCGAGCAATATCTTTCCGCTAAACGGCGCGCTTTCGGGATAAAGATACGAATTTCCTCCTCGTTATACCCAACTTGAATCCGGCGGTCATCGACCATAATCGGACGCTTTAACACCGAAGGATTTTCCCGCACAAACGAAACTAATTCGTTTACTGTCATCTTTTCAAAATTGATATTTTGTTCGCGAGCAATTTTGGAACGCAGAGAAATAATATCATCAAAACCATTTTCGGATTTATATAAAATATCTTTAATCTCTTTTTCGTCGAGGATAGCCGAAAAGATATTGTGCTCTTCGTAGGGAATCTTTTGTTCATCAAACCACTTCTTCACTTTACGACAAGAAGAGCAGCTCGGAGAGGTGTAAATTTTAATCATTGGTCATCCTCCTTTTGCATTTAACATTATAACTGATTAATCGCTAGATACATAAATATTCTTTATGTTCTTAGCATTTTCCCTTAAAATTAAAGCAATACCGAATTGCATCGGTGACGGAGGTTGAGTTATGGCGCGAATTTTATCGGGAATAAAGCCCACCGGTCAAATGACTTTAGGCAATTATATCGGCGCATTGAAGAATTTTCCCAAGTTCCAAGATCGCGGTGAAACTTTTATTTTTGTCGCGGATTTACATGCTCTTACGTTGCCGATTGATCCTGAAGAATTAAGAACAAATACCCGCAACATCGTCGCCTTCTATCTCGCTGCGGGTTTAGACCCCCAAAAATGCACCATTTTCCGGCAATCGCAAGTCAGCCAACATGCGGAATTGATGGCAATTTTACAAAACTATCTCTATCTTGGGGAATTAAGTCGCATGACCCAATTTAAAGAAAAAGTTCAAGATCAAAATCAAAACGCGATTGGGCTTGGGCTTTTTACCTACCCCGTCTTAATGGCAGCGGATATTTTACTTTATGATGCTAATATTGTCCCCGTGGGTGAAGACCAAACTCAACATGTGGAAATTACCCGCGACCTTGCCCGGCGCTTTAACAACCGTTACGGCGAGATCCTCGTCATGCCCAAAGCTGAAGTTAGCAAAGTAGGGAAGCGCATCATGTCCCTTTCAAATCCGCTCGCCAAAATGTCGAAGTCTGAACCTAAAGGTGATATTTTCTTACTTGATACACCAAGTGCGATGAAAAAGAAAATTATGGCAGCGGTCACCGATTCAGGCAATGAAGTAATTCACGATGTGCAAAACAAGCCTGGCATTAGTAACTTGTTACAGATTTACTGTGCGCTTAAAGAAATTAGTATTTCCGCCGCAGAAAAAGAATTTAAAGATTTTCGCTATGGAGATTTTAAAAAGGTGGTGGCTCAAACCGTCATCGACGAACTTATCCCTTTCCAAGAACGCTATCAAAAAATTATCAACTCCAATCTCATCGAAGAAACCTTAAAACAAGGAGAGGAAAGAGCACGAGCAATCGCCGAACAAGTTTTAAAACGCGTCCAGAAAGCAGTAGGGCTTTTATGATTGCCAAAAATCAGCGTTATTTGATTGCGATCGACCTCGATGGTACTTTGCTTACCGATGACAAACGCATCACTGCGAAAACAAAAGCATACTTACAAAAACTTGACAAGTTAGGCCATATCATCGTCTTGGCTAGTGGTCGTGCTGAACGTTCAACCAGTCGTTTTGCCGCGCTTTTAAATTTAAAAAACCCCGTTGTTTCCTATAACGGAGTTCTAACTTTAAGTGACCATGATGAAAATTTTAAAACGAGAATGGCCACTTATCCTTTGGAAAATATCAAAGCGATAATTCGCTCGATTGGAATTGATAATCTTGAGAATATTATGTGTGAAACTCCTGAATGTGTTTGGCTACAAAAAGAGGATAAACAATTAAGTGCTTTTTTTGATCATAATGAAGTAAAGGTGATTTATGGCGATATTTTGCAAAACCTTGACGTTTCACCAATTACATTAATCTTCAAATTCAAAGAACATACAGAAGAGATGAAAAATCAAGCAAGAAAAATCATCCGACAATATCCAAATTATGATGTCCGCTTTTGGTGGGATTCTGACTACGGAGAAATCTTTTATCAAAACGTTACCAAAGCCGATGGAATTGCATCAATTGCTGAATATTACAAGATTCCGTCTGAGCGAATCATCGCTTTTGGCGATGCGGAAAACGATATCCATATGCTATCGCGAGCCCATTATGGTTTTGCGATGAAAAATGCCAATCTCGTTACCAAAAAACACGCCGCTTATTATACGTGTCGCGATAACAATCACGATGGTATTATTTTCGAATTAGCAAAACTTTTAAAGATTCCCATCGATTAAACCGATGATTTAATTTTCATTGATAATTTGAAATGATTTTACGCATCGCCGCCTGGAGTTTACTCCGGGCTGTTTTAGCTTCATTTGCAGTCGCACGCACGATTGAATAATAGATTTTACCTTTAGGTTCAGTACCACTAGGGCGAATAATCACGCGATCACCCGTTTCTAATTCATAACGGATCACATCAACAACTTCAAAATTTAATGGATATTCTCCCGAAGGTTTTCGAACAACCCCTTTAAGAAAATCAGTACAGGCGACAACTTTAATTCCCGCAATTTCAGTTAGAGGGTTTTCGCGTAAATCCGCAAGGAGTTGATCTAAAGCTCTTTTTCCTTGAGCGCCTTCGAAAACAATCGAGTCAATTGGGTCTTCATAGTAACCAAACTCTTGATGGATGTCTTCAAGCACCTCATCGAGATATTGGTCTTTTTGCAAATAGTGATTAGTCATTTCCGCATACATCACCACGGCTTGTAAAGCGTCTTTATCGCGAGCAATCGGCGCAATAAGGCAACCATAACTTTCCTCGTAACCAAAAGCAAAAGTTGGACCATTTTCGCGTTCTGAATTGCTCACCGCATGGCCGATAAATTTAAATCCAGTTGGAAAAAGTTCGGTTTTTATGCCAAAACGCGCTGCAATTTTTGGACCAAGCGGTGAAGTGACAATCGTTGTATAGAGACGACTATTAAGTGAGAGAAGGCCCAATGCGCTTCTAATGGACAGAAGATAATTAATTAACAAAGCACCTGATTGGTTGCCATTTAAGAATTGATATTCGCCCTTTCGATCTAAGAAAACAATACCCACGCGGTCAGCATCGGGATCAGTCGCCATGATGAGATGGGCTTTTTTCTGCCGCGCGAGTTTTAACGCTCGCTCATAAGCGCGTTTATCTTCAGGATTAGGGGTTGGAGTCATAGAAAAATCTGGATCGGGAGTCATCTGTTCTGCGACGACATAAGTTTCATAACCAACTTCTTTCAATAACCGTCGGCCAAGTTCTGCTCCCGCTCCATGTTGAGGAGTAAAAACGACTCGGAAATTATCTTTAGGTAATTTTGGCTGTAGTTGTATTTTTAAGACATCGCGAATATAAGCTTCTTCGATTTCGGAATCATAAGTTTCCGTAATACCCATAATCTTTTCTGGAAGTTCAATCTCTAGATAGTTAGGTAATCTTTCAATAATCGCAATCAGACGATCAATTTTTTCAGGAACAAGTTGGGCTCCATCTTCGTCATAGACTTTAAAGCCATTGTCTTCTTTGGGATTATGACTGGCGGTAATCATAATTCCACCGACACATCCCGAGTATCGCACCGCATAAGATAAAAGAGGGGTCGGTCTTAATGAAGGGAAAATGTAGGCTTTAATTCCATAAGCATTGAGAACACGTGCCGATAATAGGGTGAATTCACGGGAGAAATGACGATTGTCATGACTGATAGCAACACCGCGAGTTGTCGCATCCTCAAATTTCTCTAAAAGATAAAGAGCGAAACCAACAGCAGCTCTTTGAATGGTAAAAAAGTTAATGCGATTAGTTCCTGGGCCAAGTCGCCCGCGCATTCCCGCGGTTCCAAAAGCGATATCAGCAAAAAAAGAATCTTCAATTTCTTCTTCGGTCATCGCTCGTAAGATTTGCTTATCTTCTCGACTGACTTTTTCTGAGTTTAACCAAACTAAGTGTTTTTCTTGTGCATTCATTTTTTTATTTCCCCATTTTCTTTCAGCTTTTTTAGGATAGCTTGAGCCTTTTCAGGCAAAGACACTGCAAAAGTTCTTCCTGATAAATACTTTAAAGGTTCTTCGAGATTTTGCAAAGTAATAACACTTGCATAGAGGAATTGATGCTCTAATCCATACTCTTTTTTAAAGGTGCGATTCAGGGCGAAATCACCATATTTAGGATCGCCGACGATTGGATGATTAATACTTTGGAGATGAACGCGGATTTGATGGGTTCTCCCAGTGATGATTTCCACTTTCAACAGAGCATAATCGCCGACGACTTCTTCGACTTCGTAATGAGTAAGCGCTTCTAAACCATAACGAGAGGCATGAACCTGCCCACGCTTAGCATCTTTTTGTAAACGCAAGGAGATTGTCCCTTTTTTTGCTGGATGTCCTTTGACTAAGGCATAGTAATATTTCTTAATTTGTTTTTGCTCTTTAAACAAGGTTTGTAGGGCCTGTAAAGTCGGAAGGTCTTTACCAAAGAGCAAAATACCGCCCGTATTGCGATCAAGACGATGAGCAGGCGCAGGCGTAAATCCCTTTTGTCTAGGGTCATATTCACCTTTTTCATAGAGATAATTTAAGACCTCATTGGTCAGGGTTTTTCGTTTTTCATTACTATCTCCGTGAACGAGAATCCCCACAGGTTTATCAACAACTAAAAGATGTTCATCTTCATAGACAATCGGAAAATCAAAATCGGCTTTAATGAATTTTTTAGGTTGATTAAACTCCGCGAGTTGTTCAGCGGTAACATAAATTTGCAAAAGATCACCCGAAGCGAGAAGATAATCTTGCTTAACCCAGCGTTTATTGATTTTAATCTCTTTTTTACGGAAGAGTTTATAGATAAAAGAAAGGGGAGCGGCATTGAGGAGTTTGCGCACATATTTATCTACGCGTTGGTTGCTCACCGCATCTGTAATCGTAATTTCGATCATATATTAATTTTATCATAGTTAAATAAGCCTAATCGATTAAAAGCAATTCTTAATGACATGAGTTATAGGTTTTTGTTATAATCGTAAACGGAGAAATACCCAAGCGGTTGAAGGGGCGGGCTTGGAAAGCTCGTAGGCTTGTAACAGGGCGCGAGGGTTCGAATCCCTCTTTCTCCGCCATGAAGACGAAAACTTCCCAAGAAATTGGGATTTTTTAATAGTTAAATAGGTTTTTCGTGCTATTCATGGTAAATTGTATTTGGAATTTAAAAAATGAAAAAAGACATTATCAATATTCACTCCCATTTCAACCATGGAGTTCAAGGTGATACTCAAAGTAATGAAATCACGTATAAATGCGGGATTGATTTTTTAGAAGGCGAAGCGCGAAGACTCGGCGTCACCAAAATGGCGGTTTCTTCTTTTGCTTCAGTTTTATCATCGCAAAATGTCGTTGCCGAAAACGAATTTTTATTTGAGCTATGCGCTCAAAGCGATTTTTGGTATCAATGGGTTGTCATCGATCCGCGCAATCCCGAAACTTTTAAGCAAGCAGAGAGGATGCTAACTTCCCAAAAATGTCTCGGAATTAAGTTGCACTCCATCTACCATCAATACAATTTAGCTACATATGCCGATCAGGTATTTGCTTTTGCGAATCGCCTTCGCGCCGTAGTGATGATTCATCCCGAACAACTCGATGAAGTGGTAAGAATTGCTAATAAATATCCGCACATGGTGCTAATCATCGCCCATCTTGGCGCCGTTGAACATGTCGAAGCGATTAAGAAAGCTAAATATCACCATATTTATACTGACACTTCCGGAAGTGCCAGCAGCCAAAATTACATTATCGAATATGCGGTAAAAGAAATCGGTTCAACGAGAATTCTTTTTGGAACTGATACATATTCCACCGCTTTTCAATTGGGAAGAATTGTCTTCGCCGACATTACCGAAGAGGATAAGGAAAATATTCTCTATCGGAATGCGGAGAGATTATTCGCTAATAAATTTTCAAAATAAGTGGAGGTCAAAATGGAACTACGCAAGGTCATTAAGGCATTTGCCATCGCTGGGGAACCTGTTGATTATTATTTATATGGCAATGGCCATATTAACGTTACTTATTACGTAAGCACTACCAGTGGGAAGAACTATATTCTCCAGAAGATTAATCACCGGGTTTTTAAAGATGTCGATTTGTTATGAACGCGTTGACGATCTTAAATTAATCTATACAGCTGGAAAAGCTTTTGGCGAATTACACCGTGGTTTAGCCGGGTTTGATGCGTCAAAGCTAGGTGAAACTATCCCCCAATTTCATGATACTCCCAAGCGTTATCGCGACTTTTTAGACGCTAAACACCAAGACCTACTTGCCCGCGTCAATACTTGTCTGCCTGAAATTGCCATCGTCGAATCCTTTAAAGATGAATATGGCAAAATCATGGACGGAATCGCTAATGGGGAAATTACTTATGCCGTTACCCATAATGACCCTAAAATTAATAACATCCTCTTTGAAAAAGACGGAAATGGAATCAAAGCAGTCATCGATTTAGATACGATTATGCCAGGAAGCTATCTTTTTGATTTTGGCGATGCCTTGCGCAGTCTCTTTACGGGCGATAATGAAGATAGTGAAGATTTAGATAAATTAGTTGTTAACTTTGAAATTTTTAAAGCCTATGCTCACGGTTATCTCAGTGAAATGCTCCGGGTACTCACTCCCCGAGAAATAGAACTCTTACCTTTTTCCGCCTTTTTGCTGTCGATTGAATGCGGAATGCGCTTTTTAGAAGATTATCTTCGCGGCGATGTTTATTTTAAAACCAAATATCCCACCCATAATTTAGTCAGAGCCAGGACCCAACTAACCTTGGCAAAAAACATCTTCCATCATTTTGACTCGCTTAAGAAGATTGTCGACCAAGTCTGTCAAAAGCTTGATCAAGAAGAACGGGTTGAGACTGAATAGTCTTTACCGCTCTCACAAAGCAACCTTGATTCATAAAAAAACCACCGCAAAGGTGGTTTGTTTTATTGCATTTATGTTTTTTTCTCTAGGAAACAGGTGGGGTTTGAGACGCGATATGTGTCTCTTCTTTAGCGGCTTCCGCTTCTTCGAGTTCAGCTTGGAATTCTAAGCGTTGAGCCCGTCGCGCGCGTTTTTCGCTCTCGAGATCTGCCTTCTTAGCAAAGCGACTGAGGACGATTAAAAAGATGATTACCCCAAGGACGACAGTCAATAAGCCCCAAAAACGAAAAGACAAATCGACCTTCATGAATTTAGCAAAGGCTTTTTCGCCTTTTTTAATAAAGTTATCACCATAAGGCTTCAAATAATCACCCACAATACCAAAGACAACCCAGACTAATCCACCAAGGACAATGGTCCCAGAGATGATATAGCCGATTAATTCACCTAGGGCGATTTTTAGACTTTTTTTCTTCATAGCAATCAATACTCCTCATAATCCAACGAAAATAATAACACAACTATCGCTTTAATCCAAAGGAGAATTAGGCGATGGCGATATCTTGATAAAAGATTTGGTCAGGTTTGAGTTTAAAGACCGCGGCTATCTTGACCGCGAGTTGATAATCAAGCGTTCTTTTTCCCGTCTCGATCATTGAGAGATAAGCTTTGGAAATATTGATTTTTTTCGCAAGTGATTCCAAAGTCATTTTATGCGCTTTCCGCAATTTTCTTAATGTTTCTAAATATACTTTTTTCATTTCTTTCCTCCTAAGCGAGATTTTCTTCTTTTTTCGTTTGTTTTTGCGACCATTGATAAGCATCTTGCATTACTTTTTGAAATTGGTCGCGCCACGACTTTTCTGCTTCAGCGATTAAGGAAGCGAATCCTTGGCGCGTTTCTTGGACAAATTGGGGGAGAGTCTTCTCTGGTTCCAGTTGACGTTTTCCTTCAATAAGCGCGATTAGAATCATCACCTTATCGACCGCTTGGTGATAACGGTAATCTTTGACTTGGTTATGCGCCTTCGAGAATTGAATCATCCCGTTGATCTTTTTCATATCTTCCACGACAAAGTTAGTCAAGGGACCTGGTTGTCCATTGCTTTCCCGCATCACTTTATTGAATTCAGTGAAGCGGTCAAACATTTCCTCGACGAGGACTAAATGCGAAGTGACCCGAAACATAAACTCATCTTTATTGAGCAAATCTTCCATTGCTTCTTCATAGGCGTTTTGCTCTTTGGCGTATTTCAAATAGCCGCGAATAATGTCAAGTAAGGTTTGATAGATACCGATGACACTTTCAAAGATGGTGATGTTTCGCGCGCGGTCAACCACCACTTCTTCGCCGCTAAGTTGAACAATCGCATCTTCCTCGCCGAAAACATAGCCTTTGAAATGGGCGAGATTTTCTTTGAATTTTTCTGATTTTTCTTCATTGTTCGCAATAAAGGTCATCAAAGGAGCTTTTTCTTGGGTTAAGACGTCCCAAGCTTTTTTTCTCTCTAAATACACCGCGGGTTGTACTTTGTGGTTTTTAATCGTGTACTCTAAAGTATCGCGCACGATTAAGGCCACCTGATATATGCTGAGAATAAAACTATTGATCGAATTCATCTGATACTCCTTCTAATAACTGACAAAGATAATCTTGCAATTGATAAACGTATTTAATTTCATGTTTCGCGTATTTTTTTACTTTTTTTGAGGCGTGTTTCATCACAAATGAATGCGTCGGGAAGATTTTAAACATCGAAATATCATTTCCCGAATCACCAATTACTATTATATCATCTGGGGCAACATCGCGGTATTGTGAATATGTTAGTAACCCTGCGCCCTTGGAGATCTTCGGCGCGGTGATTTCCACAACTGAACCCGACCAAGCGCTTTCGACTTCCGGATAATGTTTCCGGAGGTATGAATTGACCTGAGAAGCATATTCTCTTTTCTTTTTCGAATTGCCAAAATAGACCATCAATTTGTAAGCTTTACCTTCGTTGATCATCTTATAAAAACGATGATGATCGGTGATGAATTCTTCCGCATAGATTCCTTGGCATTTATAGAGCCACTCCATTATCTTCATCGAAAGAAAACCACGCTCAGGACCAGTGACTAAAATCGGCGAGTTTTCCCCTAAAAGCATCAGTCCTTTCACGTCGAAAAGTTCATTTAAATCATCGATAATGGAACTGATTACTCGTGGCAAAAACGCTTCGGAAATATATTGATTGTCCGCGACAATGACCGCTGAATTACATCCGATAAAATCAAAAGGCCGATCGATTACATCAATCATCTTTTGCATATAGCGGTCGCTTCTTCCCGTGATTACTACCAGACGATGACCAGCATCAATAAATTTCTGGATGAATTTTAAATTCCGTCGCGAAATCATCGTTCGCCGCCGTTTAGGATAAAAGAGAGTGCCGTCTAAATCCGCGGCAAGTAAGAGTTTTTTCACACAATTATCATAGCAAAAATTAACAAGAATAAAATAAGAAAAAGCCATTCTGGTGAATGGCTTTAAGCGCTTAAGGTAAAAAAACGGCTTATTTTAATTTATTCTCCGCCTGGATAATCCCAAATCCCCCATCGTTACGATGATAGAGAATCGAGATTAAATGATCATCTGCGTCTAAATACATAAAGAAACTATGTCCGAGAGCTTCCATCCGTAAGATGGCCTCTTCTAAAGTCATCGGTTCTAAGAAAATCGATTTTGTGCGCACCACTTCCGCGACTTCTTCTTCAACTTCCTCATTTTCGATAAGTTCGAGGGCGAAGGTTTCGCCTAAGCTAATCCGTTTACTTCGATCTAGCCTAGTCTTTAAGCGCCGCATTTGGTCTTCGAGTTTATCGACCGCTAAGTCGATGGCGGCGTAGAGATCGTTGTCGCGGACTTCCGCGCGTAAATCGAGCATCGGGGTAAAGATGGTAATTTCGACTTTGGCTCCGACTTTGTAGGAACGAACGAGCACGCGACAGGTGACCTGCTCATTGATGACGAAGTATTTTTCCATCCGCTTGAGCTTCTTCATGATGGCATTTTCAATCGCTTGCGTCACCTCGATGTTCTTGCCGACAATTTGATATTTCATACTATCGTTCTCCTTTATTATTCTGGGAAGGCTTTCCCCCCATTTTTATTTTAATATGAAACGGCGTTTAGTTGTTAGGAAAAAACATTTTTCCGAATCAGAAAAAAGAAAAAGAGAAATTTATCGATATTTTTTGCGTTTTGTTAATTATCACAAGGAATATTTCTTTAATGTTTTTTGAATTTTCTCGACTTGATCGAGCTTTTCATAGGGTAAATCGAGGTCGGGACGACCGAAATGACCATAGGCTGCTAAGTCGCGATATTTGAAGGTCGGTTTTTTTAATTGAAATTTTTTGATAATCGCGCCTGGACGACAATCGAAGACTTCATCGATCACTTGAAGAATCACTTGGTCGGGATATTTAGCGGTGCCAAAAGTGGCTAAGGAAATCGATTGGGGTTCAGCAACCCCGATCGCGTAAGCTAATTGAATCTCCAGACGGTCTGCCACACCTGCGGCTACTAAATTTTTTGCGATATAACGCGCCATATAGGCTGCACTCCGATCGACTTTCGAGGGGTCTTTACCAGAGAAACAACCACCTCCATGCCGAGCACTCCCTCCATAGGTATCGACGATAATTTTTCGTCCAGTTAAGCCTGTGTCCGTGGCAGGACCCCCATTGACAAATCTCCCGGTAGGATTGACCATAAATGCAAAATCAACGTTTAATCCAAACGAAGCGACAACAGGAATCATGATTTTTTGATGAACAAACATTTGAAAAGCTTTGAAATCAATATCGGGGGCATGTTGAACCGACATCAAGACTTTATCGATGCGGAGATGGTGAGGATCGGTATAGTCGATCGTCACCTGCGATTTCATATCAGGCCGAGCGTGGGAAAATTTACCTTCTTTTAACATGGTCGAGGCCACACGGACTAGTTTATGAGCAATGCCAATCGCTAAGGGCATATAACCTTCACTTTCATTAGAAGCGTAGCCAAACATCATGCCTTGATCACCCGCGCCTTGTTTTAAAAGCCCCCCGCGGTCGATACCTTGAGCGATATCTAAACTCTGGGCTTTAATGCGCACATCGATTTGGACGGTCTCAGCGGCAAAATCAAGTTCAGGGTTGGTGTAGCCGATTTCAGCAATCGTATCACGGGCGATTTTTTCATAATCGATCTGGCCATTACAGGTGATTTCCCCAGCGATTAAGACATAATTCGTGCTGACAAAGGTTTCACAAGCAACCCGCGCATGTTCATCGACGGCCAAACAAGCATCGAGTACGGCATCGCTGATTTGATCGGCGACTTTATCGGGATGACCAGCCGAGACCGATTCTGAGGTAAAGAGAATTTTATTAACTGACATTTTTTCCTCCTCCTAAGAAAAAACTTTCCCACAGTGGAAAGTTTAGCAAGGCTAGCATTTCCGCTTCTTATCGTTCAGGTGTGGGACCTGCTTGGGAGAGCACTTACTTTTGCAAGAGTTGCTACCGCGCTTTTTCATCCTTAGAGCGCAGTTCGGGATAAGAAGAATCAAGTTCACTTTATTATCGTGAATTAACTGAGCAATTGCAAGGGAAAAGACCAAAAAAAGCGGCGTTGGCCGCTTTTGATTTTCTCATTTGCTTTCGTCTTATTTGACGAGTTCTCCAAAAACTTCGCCTTCCAAGCCACCAGCGTTGCTTTCATCGGTATCGATATGCATCGCTAGGGCAAAATCATCGCGAACGCGGACGACGACATCCTCAAAGATTAAAGTTCTTTCTTGCGGCGATTGCACTTTAACCGCGACCACTTCTTTATCCTTAACTGCAAAGGTTTTCGCATCTGCTGGAGTCATATGGATATGTCTTTTAGCAACGATTAAACCTTCTTTTAATTCGAGTTCTTTGCCATTTGCTTCATTGCGAAGTTTAATGGGGGCACTGCCAGCGATATCACCACTTTCACGAATCGGAACCTTGATACCTAAAGTGCGCGCATCGGTTAAGGAGATTTCCACTTGGTCTTCTTTCCGTAATGGCCCTAAAATTAAAACGCGTTCAATGTTCCGTTTTGGCCCCACTAAAGTCAGGCGGGCAGTCGAAGCGAATTGACCAGGTTGACTTAAAGGTCCACGGACTTCTAAAGTGGCATCTTCCCCGAAGAGATAGGCAAAACTCGCTTGTGATAAATGGATGTGACGAGCGCTAGTTTCCACAGGTATTTTTTTCATTGTTCTTAAACCTCCTACCAGAATAATTATACTAGATTTTGCTGATGTTTTTGTAAAAGAAGCTTCAAGGTTTCCACATAGAGATACCCATTCCAAGTGCCCTTTTTCTTATAGAGGCGGAGACGGTAATCATGCAAAGAAATCTCAAAGACATCTTTGTATTGCAATTTGGTGGAAAGGATTTCCTCCATCGGGATATTGAACACTATTTCACCGTGTTTATTATCAACTTCAAGGCGATCGAGATAGAGCCGAAATTTTCCCGTTTGATAACGGTGCTTAAACATCAAACCATTCTTCGCGGTGTGATAACGGATATTATCCACCGTCGCAACTAAAGGATTTTTTTCCGTGTGTTCCTGCAAACGGGCCTTTAAAGCCTTTTTTTGCAATACGTCAAAATCGCTGCTGTTTTCGGGGTGGGGATAGGTATTATGCAAATCCGAAGGGTAATCGAAGCGATAATAGCGATTCGCATGGAGGTGAAAATCACAATTTCGGCAATAAAGGTCGTTATTCTTTGAATAAAAACTTTCAAAGGCGTGGCATTTCGGACAATAAAAAAAGCCGATTTCTAACCATTTAGCGCGAGCTTGCAGGGCACCCGTTTTGATATTAGCGGTTTTTTGCCAAGTGTTTTCTGAATGCTCAATACCTTTGACAATGCGGGCATGGAGCTCTTCATTGGATAAATTTCTAACCGTCTCCGCCTCGAGGACATCAGTGATTGTATAAGTTAAAACCGAACGGCGCGCATACTTGGCAACTCGCGGTGAACGCAAATGCAAACCGGTACCACGGACTAAGACAATCGGGAGTTTAAGCATCTTGGCCAGTTTGGCAATCGCCAGGTCGATCGGGAGGGTATCGCCAAACATCGAGATATCGCCTTCAGGATAAATTCCGATGACTTTGCCATCTTTCGCATAGCGTTGCATGATGCGAATATAGCCCAAATCAGTTGCGCTCATCCCGCGTTTAATCTGACCTAAAAGACGGCCAAAAACGAATGCGGTAATCGAATTATAAAAGACTTCTTCATTGGCGACAAAGTGGGGAATACGCCAGGGGAGAAAAAAATTGATGAAGATTGGATCCCAATTATTATGATGATTGCTCAAAAGGAGAAAACCGCCCTTGGGGAACTTAAAGCCATTCTTGCGATAGCGGAGTTTAAAGAAGGGGCGAACGAAAAGGAAAGCCAGGGGCTTAAAGATTCCATAAAAAATATATTGCATCCAGTAATGGGGACGAAAAAGTTTATTCTTTGATTTGGAGTCGAACATGGAATTCTTCTACCACTCTTTCATAATTAGTCACCACATCATCGATGATTTCTGGCCAGCTTAGGGGAATGGTGACGGCGGCCTTTTCACCAGCTTGTTGCAATTTGACAGGATCGGAGAAAATTTCAATGATTTTGGCACAGAGAGAGTTGACATCGGCGGTGGCAATAAAGCCATTTTCCCCATCGGTAATCGCCTCGGCTGTAGCTCCACCAGCGGCCACTAAGGCTGCTGTTTTCATCACTGCCGCTTCGCGTAGCACAATTGAAAATGTTTCATATAATGAGGGGAAGAAGAATAAATCGGCTAAAGTATAGACCGCTTGTAAATCATCCAGTGGAATTGAACCATCCACCCAGTTAATCACATTTTTAACCCCGATTCTTTCGGCATATTGATGCAATTGTTTTTCATGTCCGCCACTACCGACGATGGTCAGCGCATAACTCTTATCTTCCGTATAGAGTTTTTTAAAGGTTTTGATTGTCATTCTAATGTTTTTTTGTTCGATTAAATGGCCGACAAAAAGAAGATTTTTCTTGTTCCGATCGATATGGTGTTTTTCAGCAAAGTGCGCGAGTTCTTCTTCGGAGAAATTGCGCGGATGGAAATGGGTGCCATTGGGCATGACTTTAATCACGCCGTGATATCCATAATCGCGCAGAACGCCAGCGGCATATTCGGAAACCGTCCACACCTCATCACAAGCGCGGAAAAAGGAAATCACATATTTCAGGGCGAGTTTTGAAAGCAACTTCGAACGGGTTGCCATATAAAAGTCATCGTAGAATTTTGAATGGAAGGTAGCAATTAAGGGGAGATCGTATTTCTTTGCCAACTTTAACGCATAATGTCCAACGAAAAAAGGAGCATGCGCGTGAAGAAGGACCGGTTCTTGATAAAGAATCGCCTTTTTTACTTTCCGGGGGACGCGCACTTTGGCAACATCATATTCAAAACTTTTAAACCGGCGCGAAGGAGCGCGAATCACCCGATAGGAAAAGCGATCTTTGCTCGCATCGTGTTTGTGATAGGAGGGGGCGATTACCGTTGTTTGATAGTCGCGTTTATTCAATTCAATCGCATAGTTATCGACGACTTTGACCACCCCATCAATCAAAGGATAGAAATTATCAATAAATTGGAAAGTGGTCAGTTTTTCTGTTTGCACTTTCGGATGATTTTTCGCCCGTTTTTTAAAGCCAGCTGAGATGATAACCAAGGTGAGACCGACGAGAATATAAAGATAGAAAGTCAGGAAGCGCCAGATGAGCATCGCCCATAAAAGATAAGAGCCGCTTACATAGGTGCTGAAAATGGAAGCAAAAGAAAATTCGGCTCCACCAATTCCTCCAGGTGTGGGGATAATCGCCGTAAAATTAACCGCATACATACATTCCGCGAGAATTTGGAAGAGATTGATCGAATCTGGACCGATGAGTAAAGAGGCATCCGGAACCGCCATAATCGCAAAATAGGGAACGGCTAGCGAGGCCAAATGTCCGATGATTGCTAAGGGAATAACGATAAAGAAAACATCTTTTCGTTCTTTAAAAGTAGCAATGGCGACTTTGTATTCAGCGACAAAATAGGAAATTTTCGCTTTATATTTTTCAGCTTTTTTAAATGCAAATCGGTCGATAAGCCGATGTAAAAGTCTTTCAATTTTATTGGAAAAACGCCGCGAGAAAGTCAGCGACATCCACGTAACTGGGAAGAGAGTAGTTAAAAGGGCCCCGATAATCGAGACAATGCGCACCCAATCTTCTTGGACAACCATTGGAAAAGCGATAAATAACGCTAAGCTGACCACTAAAAAAGCAAGCCGTGAAGTATAGAGATAAATAATCGTCACACTCGAAGCCTGCCCTGAAGTCAAATGGCATTTTCTTAAGTGATAAATTTGATATGGCTCTCCCCCGAGGGAATAAGGAGTAATAAAATCATAGTATTTGCCGATAATATGAACGCGGAGAGAATCTTTTGGATACCAGCGCCCGTTGTTCGCATGAATTAATAAATTAAAGCGAATCATCGCGGTAAACGCCGCTAGGGCCATCACGCCTATGGCCCCAATCAAGTACTTCCATTTCGGGAAAAAAGCAGGGAAAACGGCAAAAAAGTCACCGAAATTATCAGGCATATCGTCCTTCATTGCCACATAGAGGACAATACTGACAACCACTAAACTAACAACGATTAAAATCCATCCAAGCCAGCGCCTTAGACGTTTCCGCTTTTGGTTTTTTAATTCTTCAGATGTTGATATAACTTGCCTTTTAGGTTCCATAGTTAACTGTTGACTTGAATAGTAAACTCACGTGAACATCATTATATCATAGCCACAATTAATTAAGTATCTCAAATTGATTAGCCATAGGATGACTTAGAAATTTCGTGACTACAACTAAATTCGATGTTAGATCATCAAGTGGAATAATCACCAATAATTCCCCATATAAATGATTTGCTATTTATCAATGGGTTTTGATATAATATTTTTCGCTGCAGCCATGGCGGAACTGGTAGACGCGTACGTTTGAGGGGCGTATGAGGAGACTCGTGAGAGTTCGATTCTCTCTGGCTGCACCATTTCATCGATAAACCGCAATGATGCGGTTTTTTTAAATGGATTTTTCACGAGATTAAATTGAGAAAGTTATTTTAGTTGCAACCTTGATATGCTCGGTTTATAATTGATACAGTTAATACAGTTGTTAACTGAAAGGGGAAAGGAGGAACTATGAGTAAACTTCCGATTTATCGCGAAATTTTTGAAACTTACAAACAATATATTATCTTGGAAATTTTAAAGCCTGGCGAACGTCTTCCATCAATTCGCGAATTGGCAACCGAAAAAGGCATTAATCCTAATACCGTTTCGCGTTCCTATAGTCTGCTAGAGGAAGCGGGTTATATTGAAGCCATTCCGCAAAAAGGCTTTTTTGTCCGCGAACAGAAAAAAGATAATAAGGTCCTCCTCCAATCTGCGCGTTCCGCCATTAAAATTATCAAAAAAACAGGCTTATCTTATGAAAAACTTACGCAAATCGTCAGTGAAATTTATCAAAGAGGTAATGAAAAATGATTGAAATCAAAGGTCTTTCTAAAAGTTACGGGACGCTTTCTGTCCTAGAAAATTTAAACCTCAAAATTGAAACTGGATCCATTTTTGGTCTTGTTGGCATTAATGGTTCAGGGAAATCAACCTTGCTTCGTTTAATGGCTGGTGTCTATCAAGGTGACACTGGGGTGGTTTTATACGATGGCGAAGATGTCTTTGATAATCCTCAGGTGAAAAAAGAAATTTTCTTCTTACCCGATGATCCGTTTTACACCTTCAATTCAAAAGGGGCTGACTTGGTTGAATATTATAAAACCTTCTATCAATTTGATGATCAATCTTTTAAGGAATTAATCGATGCATTTAAACTGCCCTTGCATAAAACGATCAATAACTTCTCCAAAGGGATGAAACGGCAACTCTTCATCGCTCTAGCGATGGCGACGAAACCCAAATACCTCCTTCTTGATGAAGCATTTGATGGACTTGACCCTTTAGCGCGTCTGGCTTTAAAAAGACAACTCATCGCTCTAACAGTTGACCATCAATCAACGATTGTCATCTCTTCGCATTCCCTTCGAGAGCTCGAGGATATTTGCGATTCTTATGGGATTATTGATCATCGCGAAATTATCAACTTCGGCGAAGTTGAAAGGTTGATGGAGCAAATCCATAAGTATCAATTAGCCTTTAAAGACCCCGTTGAAGAAACCCTCTTTGCCGGTCTTGAAATCCTCTCGCTTCTTATTGAGGGACGGATCGTAAAAATTGTCCTCCGTGGCGGGGAAAAAGAAACTCTCGAGCAGTTAAAGGCTTTAAAGCCGCTCTTGATTGAAACGATGACACTTAGTTTTGAAGAATTCTTCATTCACGAAGTCGAAAGTAGGGGGTATTTAAAATGAGAAAGTATTTCGCTTATACATTGAGAAAAGCTTTATGGCCAACAGTCATCATTTTCGTCATTGCTCTTTTACAAATCATTCTCCCAGAGGCACTGACAGAAGCTTATTATTCTGCGGGCTCTCCAGGAATAGGTTATGAATATTTTTATATTGACACCCCGCCGATTATGAGTCTAGTCATCTTTTTTCTTGGGGCTTCATTTGGAATTCCAATTTTACAATTTCACTTCGCAAAGAATACTCGGCTTGTCGATCAATATTACTCGGCGCCGATTAAGCGGAAGCACTTACTGCTCACCAATTGGTTAGTTGGTTACTTAATGCTTGCGGCTTTGACGATTGTGATTGTGCTTTTGCTCATTCTGACTGTTAGCAGCAAGCCCAATGTTTATGTGATGAAGCACTTTTTTGTCCTCATTCCATTCCTATTGATTGCTGAATTGTTCCTCTATTCAATTAATTCCTTTATTTTCCATCAAGCGAATTCTATTTTGGATGGAATTATCTATATGGTTTTATCCATCGTTCTAGTTTTTATGGTTTGGTCGACAATTCTTGGTTTAATCCCTCCCTTTGATTTCGAAGATAAACCCAAACTTCCGACTTTCCTGACGATTAGTCCATTTATTTACTTGATGGAAGATACCTTTTTAGAATTTCTTATCCACCCGACAAGCGAGATAACTGGACGTCCCGATCTTACGAGACTTCCTACCTTGAAAATCGAATTAGGCACAATTCTTGATCTCGTTTACTTATTGGTTTTATCAGGTATTTCAGTCTTCTTCCTTCTTTTCATGGCCAAGAAAGAAAAGGTGGAACGGGCCCGACAAATCTCAGATAGTTATGTAGGTTATAAAGTAATGCTTCCCATTTTCATCCTGACTTTTACCGCTTTAATCGGAAATGAACCGCTTGCCGTTTTGTTAATTCCTTTACCGTTGGCAATTATTTTGACCTTAATCTACCGTCGAAATTTTAAAATTCCTTTCCGGCATTTGCTTCCGATAATCATTAGTTATGTGGCTGGAGTCGGACTGAATTTTTTAATTGATTACCTCCAAACAAATGTTTATGGTGCAGTTTTTATTTCCTATATGTCCTAGTAAATGATAAACTAGGCTTAGTCGGTAGGTTTTTACCGATGGGAGGTGTTATGGCCAAAAAACGAATTCAAAAAATTTCAAAAAATCAACTCGGCCGTTTGCCAAATTATATCCATCATCTTCAATCTCTTTTAGCAGCAGGAAATGAAAAAGTCACCGCTCCACAAGTCGCACGTGATTTGAATTTAAACGTGGAATTAGTTAAAAAAGACTTTGCTCTCGTCGCCAAAAAACAAGGAACACCACGTTCAGGGCGCAACATTGAGGAGCTCATCGCTGATATGTATAGTTTTCTCGAATATAGCCAAGATGATAAAGCGATTCTTGTCGGGGCAGGATCATTAGGGCGGGCCCTTTTACAATATCGCGGGTTTGATGATTATGGCTTCAATATCGTCGCCGCTTTTGATATCAATGAACGACTAATCGGAACAAAAGTTGCAGGAATTCCCATCTATCATCTCGATGATTTAGAAAAAGTACAAAAACAAGACCGACATCAAATTGCGATTATCACCGTTCCCGCGGATTGTGCTCAAGCAGTCGCTGACCGGTTAATTACAGCAGGGATTTCGGCAATTTGGAATTTTGCTCCGGCCCATCTCAAAGTCCCACCGCGGATTATTGTCCAAGATGAAAATATGGCGAGTTCTCTAGCGATTATCTCGCATCGCTTAAAAGAGAAGCAACGTCAGAAAAAATAAACAAAAATTCCACAAAAAAATCAGCGATTAGGCTGATTTTTTGCTTGGTTAGAATTTGCTATCGTCGTATTTTTGTAATTCTTTCACTAAAGGGCGAATCACCTTGCGAACATTGCCATCTTCAAAGGGGTTTCTTAACTTTGCCTTCGCGAGCAGTTCCACAAACGGATAGCGACCACCCAATTTGCAAAGACGAAGATATTTGCGCCAAGCTCTGTCGTGGTTTTTTTGCATTTCCACTGCAAATTGGAAAGCAACAACTTGAGCTAAGGTGTAGTCAATATAATAAAATGGAGAGCGATAGATGTGCGCTTGCCGCATCCAGCGAGTGCCTTTTTCTAAGAAAGGGAAGCCCGTATATTTCTTCCAAGGCAAATATTTCTTTTCTAAAGATCGCCAATACATATTGCGTTCTTCTTTGCTGATTTCTGGATGTTGATAAACATAGGCTTGAAATTCATCGATTGCGACACCGTACGGGAGAAATTCAATTGTCCCTTCTAAGTGGGAGAAGCGATATTTATCGGCATCGTCGCCAAAGAAATATTCAATATACGGTTTTGCAAAAAATTCCATGCTCATCGAGTGGATTTCACAAGCTTCTAGAGTCGGCTGTTGATATTCGGGAACTTTGATCTTTCTGGAAGCATAACCTTGGAAAGCATGACCAACCTCATGGGTGAGGACATCGACATCACCAGCTGTTCCATTAAAGTTAGCAAAGATAAAGGGAGCTTTATAACGCGGGATATAGGTCATATAGCCCCCACCTTGTTTCCCGGGTTTAGCATCGAGATCGAGGAGATTTTTTTCAACCATAAAAGTAAAGAACTCATCCGTTTCTTTCCCCATTTCCTTATACATTTTTTGCGCCTGAGTAACGAGGAATTCACGGTCACCAATCGGTTTAGGATTGCCGCTTAAAAAAGAGAGAGCTTCATCATAAAAATACATCGTCGACAGTCCGAGACGTTTCGCTTGACGACGTTTAAGTTTTTTTACCACCGGCACGACTTCACGGTAGATTTGTTCACGATAAATTGCCACATCATCAGCATCATAATCGAGACGTCCCAAACGGCGATACCCGAGTTCAATAAAGTTTTTAAAGCCGAGCTTTTTCGCCATGTTGTCGCGGAGTTGGACTAATTGATCGTAAATATCTGCGAGCTCTTCTTCATTATCTTCAAAGAACTTGTAATAAGCTTTCGAGGCAGTTTTGCGGGTTTCTCGATCTTTATCCTGCATAAATTTCCCGATTTGTGAAAGATTATAAATTTCTCCCCGATAGGGAATTTGCGCCGAAGCGAGAATTTTCTCATATTGGGTAGTTAATTTATTTTCCTTTTGTAATTCATCGATGATAATCGGGTCAAAACAGCGAATTTGGTTTTCCAACATCGCAAAAAGATAAGTGCCAAAAGTCTCTTCTAATTGGGGACGGAAAGGATTTCCGACTAGTGTGAGGTTGTACTCATTAAATAACGCAGAGAAATAAGGGGAAATCTCATCCAGCACTTCATTGGCTTGCGCATAAATTTCATTGTTGGTATCGATGGAATAACGAACCGAGATGATTACCATGTCGCTGATTAAATCAGCGTAGTATCTATTCATCTTTTTCACAGCTTTGATTGCTTGTTCCGAAGTTGTCGCCCCGTTAAGTTCAGCAATAATTTGTTTAACTTTTTTCGTAACAACTTCTAATTTTGGGACCCGTAGGGGATAATCTTCAAATCTCATTGTTTTACCTCTTCTATTTTCGCTTAATAATTAAACTCTTTTCTTCCATTTCTTTTGGAAGTTCTCTTCCAAGTAAATCAATAATCGTCGGTGCGATATTGGCGAGTTTTCCACCTTCTTTAAGAAGTTCTAGCCCTGGAATATTAATTCCAAAAAGAACGGGATTAGTGGTGTGGGCGGTAAAGGGCTTCCCCTGTTCATCCAAAAGATATTCCGCATTACCGTGATCGGAAGTAATGATAATCGTACCTCCATTTTCTTCAAGCCAATTAAGGATGCGCCCGATTTGGCTATCGACGGTTTCAACAGCTTTGATAACCGCGGGGAAAACCGCAGTGTGACCGACCATATCACAATTAGCAAAGTTGAGAATTACCACATCGAGATCCTTTTTGTTAAGTTCTTTCAAAAGGGCATCGGTCACCTCAATCGCGCTCATCTCAGGCTTTAAATCGTAAGTGGCCACTTTCGGAGAATCAATTAAAATGCGCCGACAATTTCTCAATTCTGGTTTCTCCACCCCATCATAATTGACGGTGCCATCAAAGAAAAAGGTGACATGAGCATATTTTTCTGTTTCAGCGATACGCAGTTGATGATATCCATTGTCCGCAAGCCAAGGACCGAGAGTATTCTCTAAACTCGGTAACGCAAACGCAATCTCACCAAGGACCGAATCCGCGTATTTCATCGTCGCCACTAATTTGATGTTCTTAAGAGGCGTTGCCGGAGTATAAGGTTGGTGAATGAGTGTGCCATCAGTTTTCTTTTTGGGATTCGCATAGAAAGTTGGATTAGTAAAGACAGTGGAAATTTCAATCGCCCGGTCCGGACGGAAGTTCATGAAAATAATCGCATCGTTATCGCTAATCCTTCCATCGACATTGGCATTAAATGAAGGAATCACAAATTCATCTGAAGGATCCATTCCAAGTGTGGGAAGAAGCGCGTACTGCTCCTGGAAATAAGTGCGAAAATCAGTAAATGAAGGACCTTCGCGATTGACAAAAATTCGATAAGCTCGGTCAAGGCGATCAAAGTTCTTATCGCGATCCATGCCCCAATATCGACCACCAATATCAGCGAGTTTTCCAAATTGGAGACGATCCATTTCCTCTTGAAGTTCCGCAATGTAATCTGCTCCTTTTTGCGGATCGACATCACGCCCATCCATAAAGGCGTGAATGTATACATCATCTAACCCCTCATCTTTAGCCATGCGAATCATCGCCTTGATATGATTGATGTGCGAATGGACACCGCCATCGCTGACGAGTCCTAAAATATGTAGTTTTGAATTATGGATTTTTGTCCATTCAATTGCGGCTAAATAATGAGGGTTTTTAAAAAAAGTACCATTTTTGATTGCGGCATTGATATAGGTCAGTGATTGATAGACAATCCGTCCCGCCCCAATATTCATATGACCGACTTCTGAGTTCCCCATTTGCCCATCAGGTAAACCGACCCACTCTCCCGAAGCATTAATTAAGGTATGGGGAAAGGTCTGGAAAAAATAATCAAGCCAAGGTTTATGAGCTTGATTAATCGCGTTACCTGCGTTTTCAAGCCGATAGCCAAACCCATCAAGAACGCAGAGAATTAATGGTTTTTTTACTTGCATAGTCATGACCTCTTTCAATTAACAATTATAGTATTATTTGCCGATAATTAAACCAAAATGCATTTTTTGGCGTATTTAGAATAAAATCAAGGTAATAATTTTCTTTAAAAATTTAAACTATTCAAAATGACCTCTGTTTTATAAGCGCTAAATAAAACCGCGCAAAACCACACTGGTTTTAAAAAACACAGGGGAAATACCACATTTTTTGACTATTTATGTGTCGAATGTTAGAATATTTAGAGGTAATTTTATGGCAAATAAACCAATTGTCGCTCTACTCTACGACTTCGATAAAACACTCTGTACGACTGATATGCAAAATTATTCCTTCATTCCAGCCTTAGGAATGAGTCCGGATGAATTTTGGAGTGCAACCGAAACTTTTTCGCATAAACATGGCGTCGAGCGGATTCTCTCCTATATGTATATGATGGTGGAGATGTGCAAAGAACGAGGCATCGCTTGTACGCGTGAATATCTAGTTAGCCAAGGAAAGAATATCAAATTCTTCGAAGGAGTCTCCAACTGGTTTAAACGCATCAATGAATTTGGCAATGAACTCGGATTAATCGTCGAGCACTATTTAGTTAGTTCAGGCACCAAGGAGATTATTGAAGGTTGTGCAATTGCCAAAGAATTCAAGGCCATCTATGGTTGCGAGTTCCATTATGATGAAGAAACCAACCTGCCAATTTGGCCCAAGACAGCAATTAACTATACAGCGAAGACGCAATACTTCTTCCGTATTTCCAAAGGAGTTCTCGATCAAAGCGATGATCAAGCGGTCAACATTAAAACGCTGAAGCGACGAATTCCTTATCGGAACATCATCTACTTTGGCGACGGTTTAACCGATGTTCCGATTATGATACTAGTCAAAGAAAACGGTGGGAACTCAATTGCCGTTTATCATGATAGTAACAAGGAACATGTCAGCAATCTTTTTGAGGATGGTCGCGTCAATTATATCGCTCGCGCTGATTATCGCTCGGGTTCCGATATTGATAAAGTCATCAAATTGATTTTGACTGAAATCGCTGTCCAATCTGAACTTGCCAAAAAACAGGAACAATTGCTGAAAAAATAAGTCTGATTCAATCGATTTTAAGGGGAATTATCTCCCCTTTTTTGTTTAAAGTTAATAACTGATATAGTAAAATAAGTTGAGATTATGAACATTGCCGTACTCTTAATGGCGGGATCTGGTCTTCGCCTCCAACACCAAGAACCAAAACAATTTATCTCCATTGGTGGTAAACCCCTTTTTGGTTATGCGTTAGATACTCTTTATTCTCATAGGGAGATAGAACGAATTGTTCTCGTTGTTCACGATGACTATCTTGCTCAAGTCAAAACTTATTGCGAAAAATATCTGCCTGATAAGCCTTGGGATCTTATCCGAGGTGGCAAAACTAGGCAGGCGAGTGTTTATCAAGCTGTTTTACATTTAATGCCGACCACGAAAGAAGACGACATTATTTTACTCCACGACGCCGCACGGCCATTTGTGAGCGAAAAAATCATCGAAGCAAATCTTAAAAAAGCACATGAAGTCGGAGCAGTCAATACTGCGATAGAAAGTTTAGATACTTTAATCAAAATTGACGGAGAAAAACAAATTATCGAGACGCTTGATCGCTCATGCATTTTCCGCGTCCAAACCCCACAAACTTTTACTTTTGCTCTTTTAAAAAGGGCGCATGAACTAGCCTTAACAAAAGGGATTACTTCAGCAAGTGATGATGCTCAATTAGTTAAAGCCCTTCCTCATCCAGTTTATATTGTTCAAGGTGAAGTTGCCAATTTCAAGGTAACCAGGCAAAGTGATTTTGAACTTTTAAAAGCTATTCTTTTAACTAGGGGCAATAAACATGGATAAGAGAATTTACGAAATCGGCAATATTGTCGTGGGAAAAGTCACCAACATCAAAGACTATGGGGCATTTATTCAACTTGAAGACAAAACAAGTGGCCTCTTGCATATCTCGGAAATTGCCGATAAATTTATTCGCGATATCAACCATTATTTAAAACTCCACGAAGAGGTCACCGTGCAAGTTATCGATATTGACCGTGAAAAGAATTTTTTGCACTTTTCCATGCGTAAATTGCCGAAAAGATACCGCAAATACCCTCCCAAACGGTTTGATATCAATGAACTTGATATCGACTTTACTTCTCTTCAAAAAGAACTACCAGAATGGGTTAAAAATACCATAGATATCATTGATAAAATGGAGGACGATCAGAATGATTAAAATTAATTTCGCCAACACACTTCGCGAAATCGACTGGCTCAGTTACCAAAATCGCGTCGAGCAAATCCATATGCAAATCAGAAATAAAACTGGGCCTGGAAGCGATTTTCTCGGCTGGGTTGATTGGCCGGTTAATTATGATGAAAAAGAATTAACACGCCTCCTAAGAGACGCTGATTACATTCGCCAAAACTTTGAAATCCTCGTCGTTATCGGCATCGGTGGTTCTTACCTTGGAGCAAGAGCCGCATTAGAGGCATTGCAAGGTCTTTACCCAAAAACTAAAACGGAAATCCTCTTTGTTGGTCAATCTTTTTCTCCTACTTATCTCGCACAAGTATGCGAATATTTAAAAGGGAAAAAGTTTGCTATTAATGTAATTTCCAAATCGGGAACAACCACAGAAACCGCAATAGCTTTTCGCGTTATTCGCAGACTTTTAATCGAGCAAATTGGCGAAAGAGCAAGCAAAAAAGCCATTTATGTCACCACTGATAAGGAAAAAGGGGCTTTAAAGAAACTTGCAGATTTAGAAGGTTATCCTCGCTATGTTCTCCCCAGTGATATCGGGGGACGTTTCTCCGTATTAACCGCGGTCGGCTTATTTCCCCTTGCCGTAGGGGGAATCGCTGTGGAAGACATGCTCCGCGGGGCCAAACAGGCTCGAATCGACACTGATAATCCCTCGATTACATCAAATTTAGCGTATCAATACGCGATAACTCGTGACGTCTTTTATCAGCATAATCGCCCGATTGAACTATTTGTTTTCTATGAAAATCAATACACTCAACTCGGTGAATGGCTCAAACAATTATATGGTGAAAGCGAAGGGAAAGAAGGCAAAGGGCTTTGGCCATCGGCGGCAACTTTTAGCACTGATCTTCATAGTCTTGGTCAGTTCATCCAAGATGGGAGCCCGCTTTTATTTGAAACGATTATCTATGTAGAAAATCCCGCTCTCGATGTTAAGATTCCATTTGAAGATGATGATTTTGATGGCTTAAATTATCTGGCTAATCGCACTTTAAGCGACGTTAATCTGCAGGCATTTAAAGGCACACTTAAAGCTCACGTCGAAGAGGGAAAGGTTCCGTGTCTTATCATCTCGATTCCGCAGATGGATGCCTATCATCTTGGTTACTTATTCTACTTTTTTATGAAAAGTTGCGCGATGAGTGCGTATCTTCTCGGGGTCAATCCCTTCAATCAACCTGGGGTAGAAGTCTACAAGCGTAACATGTTCCGCCTGCTTGGAAAAAAGGGTTTCTAGTCGTTAATTAATTATTTTTTTCAACCCCAAATAGACTTTGCACAAGTCATTTTTATGACGTTTTACATTGACTAGCGTTTTTCATAATGTTATATTTATTAGGCGCATTGCTCGGTGACCAAACCTTGGATGTTTAGCTCAGCTGGGAGAGCATCGCCTTTACACGGCGGGGGTCGGGGGTTCAATCCCCTCAACATCCACCATTAGTGCAAAAGTGCTGGAGGAGTAGCGAAGTGGTCAAACGCGGCTGACTGTAAATCAGTTCCTTCGGGTTCGGTGGTTCAAATCCGCCCTCCTCCACCATTTATTGGGGTATAGCCAAGCGGTAAGGCATCAGACTTTGACTCTGACATTCCCTGGTTCGATCCCAGGTACCCCAGCCAACGTCCCGTTAGCTCAGTCGGTAGAGCACTTGACTTTTAATCAAGGGGTCACAAGTTCGAATCTTGTACGGGACACCATTACCTCGTGCCCAGGTGGCGGAACAGGTAGACGCACAGGACTTAAAATCCTGCGGTTGTTGAGACCGTACCGGTTCGATTCCGGTCCCGGGCACCACGAAAATTATTTCCTTCATTAACCATAATGGAGGTTTTTTTATTTAATGCATATATCGCCCTTTAAAATTAATTATTTGCTATACTAAAAATGTCTAACAAGAAAGGAGAATTTTATGAAAGATTTACGTTTCTATAAATGCGATGTCTGTGGTAATTTTATCGAGATGATTCACGACGCCGGCATCAATCCATTTTGCTGCAAACAACCGATGACAGAAATTGTCGCTAACACTAAGGAAGATGTCGCACTAGAAAAACACTTGCCAGTACTAACTAAAGATGGAGCAGTAAGAATTTTAACCGTCGGGTCCACAATTCACCCGATGACGGAAGCACATTACATTCCCTTTATCATCCTTGTGACTAATAAAGCGGTTCATCGCGCGGACCTCACGCCAAAAGATAAACCAGTTGCAAGATTTGTTCTTGATCAAGATGAAGTTGAAGTCGCTGCTTATGAATATTGCAACCTTCACGGACTTTGGAAAGTGAGTTTCTAAGAGGGAATAACAATGAGCAAAAACACCAATTTATCAATCGAAGAACAAATTGAATTAACCCTTGCAAAAGTGCGTCCTTTTATCATGCGCGATGGTGGCGATGTCGAGTTTGTCCGCTTTGAAGATGGCATTGTCTATATCCGGATGCTCGGGGCTTGCCAAGGTTGTCCGATGCTTGATCAAACAATTAATGATGGACTTGAAGTAATCCTCATGGATGAAGTTCCTGGTGTCTTAGGTGTCCGTTTAGCAGATTAATTAAAAACTATGTAAAAACGGCCTCTTTTTTGGAAAAGGGGCCGTTTTTCTATTGGTTGCGTTTTTTAAAATGTTTTGTTGCGGAAGGCATCGGCAACGATATCACGTGGATAATAGTAGCCCTCACCTTGAGGATGATTGATATGAACTAAATCATCGATAATTGGAGCCCAATATGAGTTTTCAGTCAAATATGAAATCGCCATCACACGATAATAAACATTATTTTCCGGTGTGAAATCGGCTGGATAATATGCGCTATAACCTCCCATCTGGGAGATTAAATCTCGACCAAGAACAGTGACAAATACCGTATAGTTATCAAACGGTAACGATTTATAAACATCACCATAAGTAATCGTTCCTTTGGGAAGGGGGGCTCGCGCTCCACCGTAATTGTGAAAGGTGACTGCTAAATCCTCATCAATGGTTACACCATAGTTATACATGGCTTCAACAGTTTTTCGCACCACTTCGCGCTCTTCCATCAAGCGCGATAAACTCCCGAGTTTTTCTTCTTTTATATCCTTGATGTAGTTCACATAATAATAATCGTATACTTGTTCTAAATCTGGATCTGGCTCATAGGTATCAATCGTTGAACCAGGGACAATTTCATAGTCCACCACCTTTTTATCTTGGGTGGTCGGATGATATCCCAGGCGAACATGCATCAGACTATGCCCATTGCCCGTAGTCTGTAAAATCGGGACATCATTTACTAAATTTCTATCATGCGCGTGCGCGTGGCCACAGAAAACGGCATCAACATAGGGGGTGCCGCCACTATTGAGAATCATCAAATCTTCACTATCAAGAGAAACCCATGAATCATGAGTTAGCAAAATTACAACATCAGCCCCGAGTTCATCGAGTTCTTCTCGGGCAGCGATTACATAAGAGGCTTCGGGCTCAAATGAGTAGGGAGCTACCGCACTTGTAAGAATTGAACTTTCTAAATTTCGACCAATCACTCCAATTATGCCAATTTTGAGTCCCCCTAAATCCATCAAAGTATACGAATCAGCTAGTCCACTAAGTTCACCGGTGGCTCGCTCGATGATATTCGCTCCCAAAAATGGGAATTGGGCTAACTCTTTATTGGCGTAAATTTCAGTGTCCATCCAGTCGAACTCGTGATTTCCTAAGGCCATCGCATCAAAGCCAGCATAGTTCATCAGCTCGGTAACTAGTTTTCCTTTAGTGATATTGGAATCAGCCGAACCCTGCCACATGTCCCCTGATGAGGTGATTACTGTTCCCAAAGGATTAATGGCTTCTTGGGCTTTTAGATAAGCTCCAATTTTAGAAAATCCCAACTCCAGTCCGCTTGAAGTGTCTTGGTAAACAACCGAACCATGAAAGTCATTAATACCGTAAAAGTCCAATAAGATATAACCGTCTTCATCATAAAGATGCTCGGTTTCCCTTTGCGAAGTCGTATCTGGCGATGAAGGCGGAAGGGTAACCGAAGTAGTCACGTCAGGTTGACATCCCACCAGTAGCAAAAGCAATAATGGTGTACTGATTTTAATTTTCTTCTTCATATCTGATCCTCTTTTTAAAGTAAAATATTTTCAATTTTATTCGCGATTACATAGCCTTCGCGATTAACGACATCGCTCCGATTGAATTGATAACGAGTTAAATCAGGTTTTAATAGAACTCCTCCCGCTTCTTCAATCAGCAATTGGCTAGCCGCGATATCCCATTCTTTAGTGCCCGCACTCAACCGATAAGAAAGTTCTGCTTTGCCTTCGGCAATCCGACAAGCTTTTAAGGAAGAGCCAACGGTCTCTACTTTGATAATAATATCCTTATATTTTTCAAACAAGGCGGTTTCAGCAGATGTTAGATGAAATCTTGAAGCTAAAACCGTAAGGTTTTTGTCGAGGTTATTTACGTAAATCTTTGTTGTTTTTCCGTTTTCAAGACGATGTGCACCGCCTTCCTTCGTCGCATAATAGATAACTCGGCAAACTGGAGCGACAATCACACCGACGACGATTTCATGCCGATAACTCAAAGCGATATTAATCGTAAATTCCCCATGCCGATGAACAAAATCTTTTGTTCCATCAAGCGGGTCAACAATCCAGACATAATCATTTTCTAAACGTCGTAAATCATCTTTCCCTTCTTCGGTAAGAAAATCATAAGTGGGAAATTTTTCATATAGAATGGTACGAATTATTTGATCAGCTCTTTGATCAGCAATGGTTACAGGTGATTGGTCCTCTTTCATAATCACTTCAAAATCACCTTGATAAATTTCCATGATGATTTGACTCGCAGCTTTTCCCGCTTTCAGGGCAACCTGTAATTCACGTTTCCACATTTTCAAAGTTCTCTTTGAACCCTTCTAGAGGTTCTTCTAATGCAATTTGACCAAGACGGGATAGCATCATTTCCACTTCAGCCCAAGATTTTAAGGTTGCTCCACTCGCTTTGCGATGACCGCCACCGCCAAAATCACTAGCAATTGCTTGAACATTGGGACCAGCGGAGCGAAGTTCAACCATAATTTCATCTGGTTTCCTTTCAATAAATGAAGCCCAGATGGGGTAACCACGCATATTAGCCAAACCATTGACATAACCAGTTGCTTCCATAGGAGTTAATTCGAGGCGCTCTAAATCTTCTTTTTTTAATAAGATGAAAGCAACCCCTGGCCGAAGTTGAAATTCCAAAAGAATCCGATGTTTTCTCCGGACCTCGTCGGGTTCATAAACATAGATGGTCTGAAAGACCTCACTCGGATCAACTCCGATATCAGCAAGTTTGCTCACCAATAAAAAAGTACGACTATTGGTTGGTTCGTATTGAAACCGACCCGAATCGGAAGCAATTGCTAAAAACAGCGCTTTTGCTGCCGAAAGGGGAATTTTAAATTTAAATTGAAAAAGGAATTCGGCAATCATTTCCCCGCAAGCAACATAGTTGGTATCAACCCATTCAATCACTCCAAAAGGCTCAGTAAAAATATGATGATCAATTTTGATGAGTTCTTTACCTAAAAAAACTCGCGCATCTTCTAAGCGGGGAATATCACCAATGTCAACGGTAATGACTAAAGAATTAGCAATCGTTTCATCATTGACGATATCCATTTCACCAAAATAATGATATAGGTTGGGACGACCTCGGCCGACTGCATAAACTTTCTTTTGCGGAAAAGTTGCCCGGATAGCATCACGCAGACCGATTTGACTGCCATAGCAATCACCATCGGGCCGAACATGACCAAAAATTGTTATCACTGAGGCTTTTTTTATTTTCTGATAAATAGCTTTTTGAATTCTCATTTTCAGATATTTATTGATGCTTTATATAGAAAATAAGCCGGTTTTACCGGCTTTTTTTACAAAAGACTTATGTTTATTCAGCTTTTCCAATTGAGCCAAAAATTTCACACTTGGCCCGAACAACCGCGGCAATGCCTTTCATCCCTGGGCCGATAACTTTCCGGGGATCATAGACTTTTTCGTCTTT
The DNA here is from genome assembly GCA_050952725.1 of Bacilli bacterium. Lineage (GTDB taxonomy): Bacteria > Bacillota_I > Bacilli_A > RFN20 > CAG-826 > JAQWCH01. Next base: position 712,075 of record JBMNLN010000001.1, on the reverse strand, counting down.
TTTCAAAACTTCGCGCACAATAGCGGTCCATTCTTGTTGGCATTCTGTGTTGACATTTATCTTCGCGGTCCCGCGAGCAATGGCTTTTTTAATTTGAAAATCAGGAATCCCCGACCCACCATGGAGGACTAGAGGAACTTTCACTAAATCATGAATCTCTTTCATCTCTTTAAAACCGAGTTTAGGTTCACCTTTATATGGTCCATGAACACTACCAAGAGCAGGGGCTAAACAATCTAAGTCGGTTTCTTTGACGATGCGCACGCATTCATCTGGGCGAGCATACATCACTTCCGCGACGATATCCTCTTCTTCCCCACCTACATGGCCAATTTCTGCTTCCACAGAAACATATTTTATTTGTTTCCGAGCATAATCAACCACCTCTTTTGTAAGGCGAATATTTTCATCAATAGGATATTTCGAAGCATCGATCATCACGGAAGTAAAACCTGCATCAATTGCCGCTTTGCAAACTTCAAATGATGTTCCATGGTCAAGGTGAATCGCGATTGGAATTGTATATCCTTGATCTTTGATTAAGCCTTTAATCAAACCGACGACTGTGTTGAACCCTCCCATATATTTAGCGGCTCCTGCGGAAACCCCTAAGATGACAGGCGATTTTAGTTCTTGAACGGTATCGAGAATCGCTTTGGTCCACTCTAAATTGTTGGTGTTGAATTGGCCGATGGCATAACCTTCTTGGTTCGCTTTAATCAGCATTTCTTTCATTGAAACTAATGGCATATATCTATTCTCCTTTATTCTTTCTTTTTTTTATTTTTCATCTTCAGCTTCCTCATCTTCAGCTTCCTCTTCTTCGTCAAGATCATCGATGAGCAAGGCGGTTTTTTCTTCAATTTTTCGCTCGAGCACTTCCTCGAAGTCATCATCTTCTTCCTCGACATCAGAATAGACATCGCTGACATCGATGTGAACTTTATCGTAAGTATTATGCTCCCGTAAATCCCAAGTGTTATCACCAAGATTCACAAACCGTCCATCCAAAGTTAGGTTAGTGTAAAGACGCGACATTAATCTCGCCTGGTCACTTTCAACAATATTTTGCAAAGCGACGATGCGCTCAAACAATTCCTGAAACGGCAAGGGTCCTTTTTCACCTTTTAATACATCGAATGCGACATCAAGATTTGAACGTACGACCACCATAAGAAAAACCTCCTTGTATATTTTACATCTTATCAGGCGCACTTACACCGATAAGTTGTAAAGCGTTCTTTAAAGTAATCCGACTAACTTTAGCAAGGCCAAGTCGTGATGCAGTCAAATTGGGATTGGACTCATCAATAATCCGACACTCAGTATAAAACCGATGAATCCGCGCTGATAATTCTTGGATATAATTCGTGATTTTATAAGGCGAAAGCGTTAGCGCGGCATCCTTGACCACCGCAGGAAAACTTTCTAATTCCTTGAGTAATTGCATCTCGCTTTCTTCATTGAGTCCTTCTCCTAAGAAGGCGGGGAAGAAACCTAGGTTCGCTCCTTTTTCCAGCACGGCCATTAACCGAGCATGGGCATATTGAGCGTAATACACAGGATTAGCTGTACTTGCTTCCTTAGCTAAATCAATATCAAAATCAAGATGGGAACTCGCTCCACGGGCGACAAAGAAATAACGAACGGCATCAACTCCCACATCTTCGTAGAGTTCGCGTAAAGTAATCGCATTACCAGTGCGCTTGCTCATCTTAAATTCTTGACCGTCTTTAAGCAGGCGAACCATTTGAATCATTTCCACATGTAAAGTTTCGTCTGAATAACCGCACATCGAAAGTGCCGCCTGCATTCGCTTGATGTAACCATGATGATCGGCACCGAGGACATTAATTAAGCACTGATGACCACGCGAGAGTTTATCAAGGTGGTAAACGATGTCGGGTAAAAAATAAGTATATTCGCCATTTGATTTAATAATCACCCGATCTTTATCATCACCAAAAGCGCTAGTTTTAAGATAAGTCGCGCCCTTGTCTTCATAAGTGTATTGTTTTAATCGCTCCAAAAGTTGGGGAATTGCCCCATCTTTACGTATGGCAATCTCCGAGGTAAAGACATCAAAATCTACACGGAATTCATGCAAATCACACCTTATTTTTTCAAGTTCTAACTCCGTGCCTCTCGTTTTAAAATAGGCTTCGCTTTCATCAGAATCAATTAAATAGCGGTCGCCAACTTCCGCGATCATCACCTTAGCGATGTCGATAATATCTTCAGCATGATAGCCATCTTCAGGAACGGGAATTGGATCATGTAAAAGTTGGTGATAACGAGCCCGAATCGAAGCACCAAGATTATCAATCTGTACCCCTGCATCATTAATGTAGTATTCTCGCGTCACTTTAAAGCAGACAGCATCTAAAAGACGGCTTAATGTATCACCAAGGGCGGCTCCACGAGCATGCCCGAGATGTAAATCACCTGTCGGATTAGCCGATACATATTCAATATTAACGCTCTTGCCAAGCCCTGCATCGGAATGTCCAAAAGCATCACCTTCAAGATGAATCCGCTCAATTACTTTAGTTAAAGTATGATCACTTAAAAAGAAATTTAAAAAGCCGGGACCAGCAATTTCCATTTTCGCAATTCCCGTCGTATCGATATGATCAATTATTTTTTGGGCCAAAGTGCGCGGTTTCAACTCATATTTTTTGGCAAATTGCAAAGCGACATTCGTGGCAAAATCACCATGGCGGGGATCACGAGCCCGTTCAATAACAATCGCTTCAAGCGGGATTGCAAATCCGCATTGAGCCAATGCAGTTTGAATTTTTTCTTTTAAGGTCTTTTCAATCGTCATATTCATTCCTGTAATATAGTACCAAATATTATGAAGAATATTAAAGATAATATCGAATTCTTCGACAACTTTCCGCTTTTCCTAAGAATTTGATGATACTCACAAGTTCGACACCATGAGTTTGGCCCGTTAAAGCAAGGCGCAGAGGCATGAAGAAAGATGATCCTTTGACATTAAGTGTCTTTTGACAGTTTTTAAAAAGTGATTTTAATGTCTCGGGTTCTAAGTCAACGGCTTCTTGAAGAAGATCGATGAATAACTTGAAAACCTCTTGGCTGAGAGAATCTTTAACTTTAATTAAATCTTCTCCTTCTGCAAGCGGTCTAAATGCCACCAATGGTGTCGCTAGTTCAATAATCTCCGCTCCAAATTTGATTTCATTCTGATATAAAGAAGCTAGATAAGCTTTTTGCTGATCAGAAAAACAATTAATACCTGGGATTTTATTAATGAATGTTGAAATAAATTCAATATATTTTCTCTCGGGAAGATTCTTGATATATTGTGAGTTCATCCACATCATTTTATCTGGGTCAAATTTCGAGGGCGAAGAAGAGAGGCCATTGCCATCGAAAACCGCAATTGCTTCTTCAATCGTAAAAATTTCGCGATTATCCGAAGGTGCCCATCCTAGTAATAAGATAAAGTTAAAAATCGCCTCGGGTAAATAGCCAAGTTCGCGATATTGCGACATAAATTGCAAGATATTTAAATCGCGTTTAGAGAGTTTTTTACCACTTTCATTAACGATGATGGTCATGTGACCAAATTCAGGGGCTTCCCAACCAAAATAATCATAGAGTTGAATTTGTTTGGGGGTGTTGGAAAGATGCTCTTCTCCCCGCATCACATGAGTGATTGCCATCATGTAATCATCGATAACCACGGCAAAATTATAAGTGGGAATTCCATTGCTCTTAACGATAATCCAATCACCGATATCATCAGTATTAAAGGAGACCTTTCCCCGAACTAAATCATTAAAAGCAATCGTTTTATTTTTGGGCATATGAATTCGAATCGTCGGTTCGCGACCTTCCGCTTCATATTTGGCTACTTGTTCAGGCGTTAAATGGAGACAGTGTCCATCATACCGCGCGGAAGCGATACCACGGGCCAGTTGCGCTTCGCGACTAATTTCAAGTTCTTCTTCCGAACAATAGCATTTATAGGCATAGCCTTTCTCAATGAGTAAATCCGCGTATTTTTTATAAACATTTAATTTTTCCATTTGCCGATAAGGAGCGTAGGCCGGGTTCGGGTTTTCGGGCGATTCATCAGGGATGATGCCGAGCCAAATTAAATCTTTAATTTGACTTTCCTCCGCTCCTGCAATATTTCTTTCAATATCAGTGTCCTCAATGCGGACAACAAAATCGCCACCATAATGTTTGGCATAGAGATAATTAAAAAGAGCACTGCGAGCTCCCCCAATATGAAGATACCCCGTAGGTGAAGGAGCGTAGCGAACGCGAACTTTCTTTTTATTCATGATTATCACCTCTTAATAACACCACAGCTACTGCTTTTATCGCTTCGCCTCGACCAAGCGCATCCACTCCTTCATTAGTGGTGGCTTTTAGAGACACTTGACCGAGTTCCAAATGTAAAACTTCGGCAATTTGAGCCCTGATTTGCGTAATAAACGGCGCAATTCTCGGTTTTTCTAAAATCAAGGTTAAATCGATATTGCTAATCTCCCAATGGTTTTGCACCAATTGTTTTTGGACCTGTTTTAATAAAAGACGGCTGTCGACATTTAAATATTTTGGGTTATTATCGGGGAAATGTTGACCAATATCACCAAGGGCAGCAGCCCCTAAAAGCGCGTCCATCAAGGCGTGAAGCAAAACATCGGCATCACTGTGTCCGATTAAGCCCGTATGAAAAGGAATCTCCACACCTCCTAGGATAAGAGGGCGATTTGCTCCTAGACGATGAAGATCTTCACCATAACCAATTCGTATCATTTTTTTCCTCCTATACATTAAAGCGGAAGAAGACTATATCTCCATCGCGCATTTGATAATTGCGGCCTTCAAGCCGGAGTTTTCCCGCTTCTTTAACTGCGAGTTCACTACCGTATTTCTTGAGATCATCATAACTGAAAACCTCGGCTTTAATGAAACCTTTTTGAAAGTCAGTATGAATAATTCCCGCGGCTATCGGCGCCTTGGTTCCAAGTTGGAAAGTCCAAGCGCGCACTTCGTCATCACCAACTGTGAAAAAAGTCGCCAGATCAAGAAGTTGATAAGTGGCTTTGACTAAGCGATTAAGACCAGTATCTATCACATTGATTTCCCTGAGAAAAAGTTCGCGTTCTTCTTGGGAAAGAACATTTAATTGCGCCTCTAAGGCAGCGGAAATCGGAATGCAAGCCGCCCCTTCTTCGACAGCGCGTTTTTTCACTAGACGATAGTGAGGATTATTTTCAGGATTACTTAAATCAGCTTCTGAAACATTTGCAGCATAAATCAGCGGTTTGTTTGTAAGTAGATGATAATTCTCATCGATGAATTGCCGTTGTTCGACAGTTAACTTGTCGATTAGGCGCACAGCTTTTTCATTTTGCAATTCCTTCATAAGCAACTCTAAAAGTTGTAATTCCTTGACTAAGGCGGGTTCTTTACCCGCTTTTAATTTTCCTAGCACCCGCTCTTTGCGATTCTCTAAAGTTGCTAAATCTTTCATCACCAACTCGAGATTGATAATTTCAATATCGCGAAGCGGATCAGTATCCCCAGCGACATGGATTACATTATTATCGATAAAACAGCGAACCACTTCGATTAAAGCGTCACATTCGCGGATATGGGCAAGAAATTGATTGCCTAAACCTTCACCTTTTGCTGCACCGGCAACTAGACCTGCGATATCAACAAATTCAAAAGTCGCATAAATTGTTTTTAAGGGATGAAAAAGTTCGCCGAGCCAATCGAGACGATAATCTGGAACTTTGACAATTCCATGATTAGGATTAATCGTCGTGAAAGGATAATTAGCCGCCTCGACTTGATTCGCCGTCAAGGCGTTAAACAGTGTCGATTTTCCAACGTTAGGTAGGCCGATTATGCCTGCTTTTAAGCTCATATTCCGCCTCCTTTTGTGATAATGAGATCCACCCATAAATTATAGGCGAAACGCGCGAAAAGATAAAGAAAAAGCCACATATAGTGGCTTTTATGTTCAGATATTAAATTCTCACTCAGAAACGCGACGGATATTCGCAGCGCGCGGACCCCGGTCGGATTCTTCTAAGTCGAACTCAACAGCTTCACCCACTTCGGCGGTTTTAAAACCTTCCATGACCAGTGAGGAATAGTGGAAAAAGACATCTTGACCTTCTTCGGTGCGAATGAAGCCATAGCCCTTTTCCTTGTTGAACATCTTGACAGTACCCTTCATCGAAAACAACCTTTCTTTTAAAACTTCAATACAATCATCGTAAATTAATATTGCTACTATTTACTTAAATATCATAGCACGTTTTTTAAAAAAAGGGGAAACAATAATTGTAAGTTCTTTTACCGAGCAGAACGGAAATACGATTTAATTTGGGAAATTCTTTTTTGTATTTCTCCCGTAAATAATCGGCTGACTATGAGCCCGCTAATCAAACTTAAAACCAAAGCAGTTACCAACATGATCACGATTGGAACAAGATAAAAGTTTAATTCTCCGCTCGTTTGGAAATATTGAGTTAAAGCTTTTTGTAAAAATACTTGCATGATGGATAATTCCAAGGTTGCTACTAGAAAACTAATTCCCCCTAGAAGAGGGGAAAGCAGGAGAAAAAAACGCTGTTGTTCTTTGGGCGAAACCCCGATTTGATGTAAGAGTTTCTGGGTTGAAACTTCTTCAATCATCGTCAGATAAGCGACGACGATTATCAGCAAAAAAGCAATCGCTATCGCAAAACTCGCTATTAAAAGAATCATCCTCTCGATTTGTTCAGTGGTCCGAATTACCGATTGGGTTAACTCGCTATAGGGAATAGAAAATTGTAATTGTGGAAATTGATAATTGAGTTTGGCAGTTAATTCTGTTAACGAACTTTTTTCACTGGTTTTTAAGATAAAACCCTGCGGTTGCAGTAAAAAACCATCAACCCTAAGAACTAATGAAAAATATGTGTAAAGCCAAGTGGGACTTTGATAGATGAACATCTGCTTATCATCGATGATTCCCGAGATTTTTAATCGCGTAAATATAAAAATGGGGGCGACGAGGGGATTTTCCGCAAAAACATTTTGATCGGAAGCGGCTAGATACAAGTATTCATTTATGATGCGATGATGACCAAAAATCTTCTCTGCCAGCGCTGTAGAAATGACTATCTCTTCAATGTTTTCAGGTTTATGACCTAAGATTAATGAATTGACATTGCTTGAAAATCTCACATTGTCCTTTCCGAGCCCTTTTAAGGAACCAATTGCGACATGTGGTGGAAAAATGATATTTATTTCAGAAGTTAATTCAGAATCTAGTATGTTATTTTCAGTGACTAATAATAACTCTTCTTGGCTTTTTCCAAAGAGAATTGTCCGGGAAAACCCTACCATCAACGCTTGAGGAAAAGCAAGATAAGCGCCCTCGCTTGTAGGATAATAATGTAAGAGTTCCACTGAGGAATTCAAAATATAATTCAAATACCCAAAAGATAACGTCTGTTCCATCTGTTGAAAAAGACCAATTCGCGATGAGATACGAGAAGACTGATCATCGAAATGAAGCGGATTAAAAAGATAGCGATTTAATATTGGAGTTGTGATTGCCATTTCAAGAAAAGTGGGAGAGTCAACCACTTCAAAATAAAAAACTTTATGCATCGTCCAAGGTAGAGTGGGCACTGCAGTAAAGTTTGCCGTCGATTTTAAGCGCATCTGTGTTTCGAGGATTACTTCATTCCAACGGGGATTGCGATGAGCGATTTCAGCGCGGTGGCTTTGATAGCATCCGATTAACTGAAAAAGTTGTTCATCGGCGTATTGCCAGTTATCATTTTGAACTTCGAAAGCGAGGAAGACTTCATGAGCGGATAAATAAGTCCCTAACTCTTCATAACTCGTCAGTGGTAAAAGATAAAGCGCGCTGATAAGTGATTGAAAATCAGTTATGGGCAAGCCGAGAATCACCTGATCATCTTCCATCACCAGAGGAATACCGGGGTGTATATTGCCGTCGCTTTCTTCTAACCACCGGTATTCATTTACATGGCGGATATTAAAAGACGATAAAGATTTTTTCACCCCAGAATTAGCGACGATTAAACGATTCTGATCGGGGAAGAATTCTTCAAAATTCGCCGTATAATCAACTCCGATTCGTCTTATATCATCGGGATAAAGGTTTTGAATGGCAACTAAATCATCATAGGAACTAGCGATTTGATCTTGGGTTTTATCTCCTGGATAACGCGATGTGACTAAAAGCTGATGATTTTCAAATAAAGCGTTGAGCATCATCTGAATTTGATTGGTGACACTACTCGTAATTAAAAAAGAAAGACCGAGGGCTAAAAGTCCCAGTGAAAGCGCAAACTGGGCCATGATTGTTCGTCCTTTTTTATGCTTAAAAGTGCGAAAATGATGACGAAGAATATAACTAAAAGGGAGACGAAAATGTAGACGCGTCTTATCTGTGCGTAAAAACGATAAATGATGGGTCTTGTTTTTTTCAACAATCTCGTTCTTTTTTAAGACTAGATTTCCTCTTTCAATTTTATAGATTTGATTCGCATATTCTTTCATCAATGCTTGATCGTGACTGACAACAATCACCAGTTTAGTCAAGGATATTTCTTGCAAAAGGGCCATGATTTTTTGTTTATGAATGCGATCGAGCGAACCCGTAGGTTCGTCAGCGAGAATAAAATCTGGATTATTAGCAAGGCTTCGTGCAATCGCCACACGTTGTTTTTCGCCTCCAGATAAAGCGGTGATATCACGTCTTGCATCCACGGGTAAATCCACTGCTTTTAAGAGTTGTGAAACCAGAAGTTTTCGCTCTTCGACATCGGGAGGAGATAAATAAGAAAGGGGAAGTAAAATATTATCTTCAATTGAGTCGAGGGGTAAAAGTTGAAAATCCTGAAAGATAAAGCCAATATGGAGGGCGCGATAATCATTTAGTTCGTCAGCATTCAATGTTTTTAGTGTTTTTTGTTTAAAAATAATTTGACCTGAATATTCTTCATCTAATCCAGCGATAAGTTTTAAAAGTGTTGATTTACCTGAACCGCTGTCGCCTAAGATGGCAATCAATCCCCTAGAAGGAAAACGAACATTTTTGATTTTTAATAATGATTCTTGACCAGGAAAACTTTTTTCTAAATGATTAATTTCAATCATTCACTAATGAGTTCCTTTAAAATAATTTGCTTTGAAAAATATTGAAAAGTCATCGAGATTACAAATGTTAAAACCATAACTCCGCAAACCAAAAGTAAAATGGGGAGTCCATAATTGATTCCAAGTACGTGAAGGGGAATCACGATCGCTTCTTTAATACCCGTGAGGTTTTTCAACAATGGATTAAGAAAAGACAAAAGTATTGGGGTAATTCCAAGAATTGATAAACTAAGGAAAAACTGCAAAATATTATCTGCTAAAAAATAGTCTTTTAACTGAGCATTGCTCGCACCTAAACTACGAAGAATTGCTAGGTTTTTTTTATTAGTTACGAGTTTAGCAAAAGTGATAATGATGATCATCGCTAATACCCCAGTCAAGCCGATTATCACAAAGCAGTTAAAGGCGATTTTAAGAAAGTTATATAAACTCTGAAACGAACCATAACCTCTTGCTCCCGCATTTTTAAAATCCAAACTTGTTAATTCATCAAGGGGATACTGATGAAGTTGGTGAAAAATTTGACCAATGTAATGATCTGGAAAAATGATGCGAATCGCATAATCACTTAAGGAAGGAGCGGAAGTGTTGCGCCAATAATCATTCCAGGTAATGGTTCGTTCATGAGCCATACTCCAATTTTCCATCATCACTTCCCCAAGTGTTTCCAAATAGGTTTGTGAAATAAAAATTTTTGGGGTTGTTAATACGGATGCTTCTTCGACAATTCCAAATATTTCCAATGAAAAATCCCTTTCCAAGTTATCGACTATTTTTTGGTTTTCATCATTGGGGTGGATATTTTCAATCGAGAATAAAAGATGAAAATCAAGAAACTTGTTTAGTCCTTCTTCGCGGGTTTGTTTGTAAATGTATTCCTTAGCCTGATAGTTAATAGTCACCGCTTCATCAAGCGTGGGTAAACAACCTTCAACAATCAAATCCTCTTTGAATTTTGAATGTTGCCAACGATCAATCGTTACCACTTCAAGTTCACTAAGCGACACTCCACCATAACTAATTTGGAGCCGTTTATTAATCACATTGTCATAATTAAAATGAAAGGAAACCTCAGGATAATATTCCTTGATTTGCGCTTGAATTTCCCTTGAAGGAGGAGAAAGTTTATTTAAAACCAAAGGGGAATTGTACATCTTTTCTTTTCGAACCTCTTGGATTAAAGCAGTATTCATGTCCAGATATTGATAAGGGAGACTCTCCATAAAGAGCTTTGTACCATGATGAAAACCGAGCGTGATTAGGGCGGAAAAAACTCCTAAACTTAGCGAGCCAACATTCAGCAAAGCGGTAACGCTCGATTTAAAAAGGCGTGTCCGCAATAAGAGCGAAGTTAAGGATAAATCGCGAGATTGGATTATTTTCTTTTCGCTTCTAATTATCGAAGTTGGAGCGTAATTTTGATAAAGATGCGGTTGGTTTAAATCGATAATTTGATCGCTATATGCATGAGCCAATTTTTCACTATGGGTAACAATAATAACTAGGGATTTTTCGGCAAATCTCTTTAGAATTTCCAACACTTTAAGCGCGGACTTTTCATCAAGCGCCCCAGTTGGTTCATCGGCAAAAAGCATCGCTGGTTCATGCATTAATGCCCGGATTAAACCGATACGGCTTTTCTCTCCTCCTGACAGGGTGTCCACTTTTTGTTTTCGGAGGTACTCTAGTTGAAATTCTTTTAAATATCGTTTTATCAGTTGCTGACTTTTTCTTGATGAGTATCCACGGATTTTCAAAGCGATAATTAGATTTTCTTCCACCGTGAGCGAGGCGAATAAATAATCGTTTTGAAAGACCATACTCAGATGATGACGATGATAAGCAATTCGTTCTTTTGGAGAATAAGCACTAATTTCCTCTTCTTGATAAAAAATTTGCCCGCGATCTAACTTCTCCATTCCGGCAAGCAAATAAAGAAGCGTACTTTTTCCCACTCCAGAAGGACCGATGATGGAAATGATGCCACGTTGGGGAAAGAAATATGAAAAATTCTCGATAACTTTTTGATTACCGTAATTTTTATCGAGATTTTTTGCGATTAACATAAAATAAAAACTCCTACTTATTACATAGGAGTCAAATCAATATTTGATATCTTAATTAATCTTTTTTAAAAGTGATGCCTTCTTCATGGGAAAGCAACTTGCGAACACGGTGATTAAAGGTATCGCGCTCCATCAAAATCACATTGCCACATCCTTGACATTGGATTTTCAAATCCGCTCCTAAGCGGACTACTTGAAAAACCTTGCTCCGCGCTGTGCAAGGGTGGGGCTTTTTCATTTCCACTAAGTCGTAGAGTTCCACCCGTAAAAACTTCATTTTGTTTGTTCCTCAATATATTTTTTAACCGCTCGATAGGCTTTTTCTTGATCTGTATACCATTCTACTGGAAGATTGGCCCGATAAAAGACCATCTGTCTTTTGGCATAATTTCGCGTGTGTTGTTTAATTTTATCGATAATTTCTTCCGGAGATTTTCCCATTTTTTCCCCGAGGATAATTTCCTTATAACCGATTGCTTGCAAAGCTTGTTCAGCCTCGGGATAGCGCTCGTAAAGATGGTGAACTTCGGCAAATAATCCTTCTTTCACCATCTGATCAACCCGAGCTTCAATGCGTTGATAAAGAACCTCACGGTCCATTCTTAATCCGATAAACTTCGCATTATAGAGTAAACGTTGGGATTGCTTGGCTTCATGAACCGTTTTGCTCTCTCCCGTTGTTAGATAGATTGTAAGCGCCCTTAAAACGCGACGGCGATTATTCGGATGAATTTTCTCCGCTGATTTCGGATCAATTTTAACGAGTTTAGCGTGCAATTCCTTATTGGAATAGTGATCATATTCACCTGTGTCATAACTTTTTTCCGCTGGAAAATGATAATCATAAAGAGCTGCTTTTACATATAACCCATTACCACCAACGATAAAAAGCGGTTGATCAGAATCGCGGTGATCAATAATTTCCCGAAGACGAATTTGGTAATCAGCAACCGAAAATGGTTGAGTAACATCGAGAATATCGAAAAGATAATGGGGAACTAGTTTCATCTCCTCTGGTGTTGGCTTCGCCGTGCCGATATTCATCCCGCGATAAATTTGATAAGCATCACCATTGACAATGGCACCAGAAAAATCCTTAGCTAAACGTAAAGCTAGGGATGATTTCCCCACACCAGTTGGGCCTAATATGACAAAGATCATCATCCCGTCCTCTTAAACCATTTCGCGAGTTCAGCGTTAGTAATATGAACAATGGTAGGTCGCCCATGCGGACAAGCATAAGGATTCGCACATTTCGATAATTCGTTAATTAAGTAGTTCATCTCGGTAATATTTAAACGGTGATTCGCTTTAATTGAGGCTTTGCACGCCATCGTCGCCAACGCCTGACTGCGAAGTTTATTAATATCGATGCCATGATCGTGTAACACTGCATCGAGTAAATCCATGACATAGAGGCGTTCATCAAATTCATCACCCCAAATCGGAATTTCGCTAACTTTAAATGTATGGGGACCAAATTCACTAAGTCGTATACCAACTTCGGCGAGCAATTCTTGCTTCTGAGGGGTTAATCGCGCATAATCTGCGCTGGAAAGATCGATGATTAAAGGCACTAACGGCTCTTTGGTTTTTAAGTCAGAATTGAGAACTTTTTGGAATTTTTCATAATTGATCCGTTCCGCTACAGCATGTTGATCAAGAAGGTAAAAACCACCTTCTTCATCATGTCCGATAATATACGTATGGCCGATTTGACCAAAGGGAATGATGCGAAGTTGATTTTCTCCGTCTTTTTCTAAAGTAGTTCCTTCAACTAAGGTTTTTTCCTCAATCGTCGCGGATTCGCTGAGAAAATCGTCAAAAAAAGTCAGTTGTTGATCTTTTAATTTTAATCCCTCTTCTTTTTTGACGGGGCGCTCTAAGGCGACCACCTGGCGGTCTTCTCGCAAGATAGCTGGAATCTTGCTCTTGAGCATTTTTTCTAGTTCTTGTTCTTTAGAAAAACGCACTTCGCGTTTACTCGGATGGACATTGACATCGACCAAATGAGGGTCAACTTCAAGGTGAAGGACGACAAATGGGTAGCGATTTGCAGGGATAAAGCCGTGATAGGCATCAATAATCGCTTTTTGTACTTTCGGCATATAAACATTGCGACCGTTTAAAAGCGTAATAATTGAGTAGCGATTGCTCCGCATTAATTCCGCTTTACCTAAGAAACCCGCAATCTGAAAATCAGGATGATTAAGGGTGATTGGGCACATCCTTTTAGCGACGTATGTTCCAAATAGATTCATAATTACTTCGAGGACATCACCGCGTCCTGAAGTTTGAAAAATTAGACGTTCATCAATGTAGAGAGCAAAGGCGACATCGGGATGGGCTAAAGCGAGTCGCTGCATAATTTCGGTGGAATTAGCATTTTCCGTATAGTCTTTTTTTAAATATTTGAGCCGTGCTGGGGTATTATAAAAAAGTTCCTCGACCATCACCGTAGTCCCCTTATTTTTTCCAATCCGAGTAACTAAAGGATTGTCATCGATCATTTCAATTTTGGTGCCAACTCCTTCTCCGGTTGAAGTCAGTAAGGTTAGTTGAGAAATCGCGGCAATTGAAGGAAGGGCTTCCCCACGGAAACCGAGAGTTTTAATGCGAAATAAATCGTATTCATCGCGAATTTTTGAAGTTGCGTGACGTTTAAAAGCGAGTTTGGCATCTTCGCCGTCCATGCCGGAACCATCATCTTCAACGACAATTTTCCTGCGACCCGCCTCAAAAATGCGGACGACTATTGAGGTGCTTTCCGCATCAAGGGCATTTTCCACTAGCTCTTTGACCACCGATGAGGGGCGTTCAATCACTTCCCCAGCAGCGATTTGATTGGCCAGTTCTGGCGATAAGATTTTGATTTTCTGCATCTTTACATCTTCTTTTTTAAATTATAGAGATAATTCAAGGCTTCCATTGGCGTGAGTGCAAGAGGATCAAGTTCTTTTAAGTCTTTCACCCAATCGGGTTCTTTTTTCTTCTCTTCACGAGGCGAGGCTAAAACAGTTACTGTTTTTTGCTGTTCTAAATCATTGAGAATAGTTTCGGCCCGTTTTAAAAGCCGATCCGGAAGATGGGCAAGACGAGCGACATTAATCCCATAGGAGCGATTCATTGCCCCCTCGCGAACTTGGTAGAGAAAAGTGACTTCTTAATCGTGTTCTTCCGCGGCAACATGAATGTTTTTTACCGCCTTATTGATTTTGGCGATATTAGTCAATTCGTGATAATGAGTGGAAAAAAGGGTTTTCGCGTGAATTTTCTCCGTGATGTATTCGATAATCGCTTGCGCAAGAGCCATCCCATCAAACGTTGATGTCCCCCGCCCAATTTCATCAAAGAGCAACAGTGACTTTTCTGTCGCGTGTCGTAGTGCGTAATTGGTTTCACTCATCTCCACCATAAATGTCGATTGACCACTGACTAAATCATCACTGGCGCCAATGCGAGTAAAGATTTGATCAAAAAGAGGTAAATCGGCTTCTTTAGCTGGAACAAAACAACCAATTTGCGCCATGATAACAATCAAGGCTAATTCGCGCATATAAGTCGATTTCCCCCCCATATTTGGCCCGGTAATGAGAAGAACTTCATCTTCAGGTTCCATTAATACGGAGTTTGCAACATAATTTTTCTTCTTCAAGACTTTTTCCACTACTGGATGTTTACCATCGATAATCGCAATCCGACCCATATTATTAAAACGCGGGCAGATATAGTGATTGCGACTAGAAACCAAGGCAAAAGAAGCCAAGACATCCAAACGAGCGAGAACGTTCGCCAGGTGTTGAATTTTGCTCGTCTGTTTTTGCACGATATCTCTTAATTCTAAAAAGAGTTCATATTCGAGTTTTTTCCGGCGATCATCCGCGGTTAAAATCAAGGTTTCTTTTTCTTTTAATTCTTCGGTATAAAAGCGTTCGCTATTGGTCAAGGTTTGCTTGCGAATATAGCCAAAATCATCTTTAACTAATGGTAAGTAAGAGTTCGTTACTTCGATGTAATAACCAAAAACTTTGTTAAAACCAATGCGGAGATTTTTGATTCCAGTTTTTTCGCGTTCCTGTTGTTCTAAATTGGCAATATAACGCTTTGAGTTATGAGCGATTTCAAGCAGTTCATCAAGTTCGGCATTATAGCCGCGGTTGAAGATCCCACCATCTTTAATGGTGATTGGGGCATCTGGAGAAATTGCCTTTTCTAAAAGTGCGGTCAATGCGCTAAAATCAGCAATGCTCTCGCTCATTTGTTTGAGGGTTGAGTTGTGGAGATTGGCGATGATGTTCTTAATACTTGGAACCGCACTTAGGGATGAACAAAGTTGAAGAAAATCTCGTCCATTGGCGTTTCCAAAAGCGATGCGCGCAATTAACCGTTCAAGGTCATAAATTTCATTGAGAAGTTTGCGCAGATCTTCGCGTGATAAATAATTGACAATTAAATCGTTGACGATGCTCTGTCTTGTCGTAATCTCTGATAAATCATAGGAAGGTTGATTGATTGTTTTCTTTAATAAACGTCGCCCCATCGCCGTTTTAGTTTCATCAAGAAGCCAGAACAAAGAACCATATTTATCCTCGCTTCGAATCGTTCTGGTCAATTCCAGATTCAGACGGGAAAAAGCATCAATTTGCAAAAAACTCCCTGCTCTTTGCACAGCAACTGGTTGGAGATAATGGAGTTCGCGCCGTTGAGTTTTCTTCAGATAATTAATTAAACGCGTCACCGCTTGCATTTGATATAGATCTTGAACATCTCTTAGCAGATGTTCGTTTTCTAATCCCATCTCCGCGTTATCTTCAAAAGAAAAGAGAATGGAACGCGTCTGATTTAATTCTTCGATTAACTCCTGAGGAAAACTTGAGGAAACGACAATTTCCTTCGCATGCAAGTTATCAATCGCGCTATAGAGGGAAGCCTTATCTGCTTCAACGTTATTGACGAAAAGCTCTCCCGTCGAGAGATCGCACGTTGCCACCACATACCAGATGGGGGTTTGATCAACGGCAACAATGAAATTATTATCATCAGAATCTAAATCCATAAAAGCACCAGGAGTGACAATTTGCACCACGTCGCGCTCGACTAAGCCTTCGGCTACGTCGGCCTCTTCCAATTGTTCGACGATTCCGACTTTGTGACCATTTTTAATTAAACGGGCTAAATAGTTTTTTACCGCATGATGGGGGACGCCGCACATCGGAACGCGATCTTTACTCCCAGCATTCCGTCCCGTTAGAGTGAGTTGGAGTTCTTTCGAAACAATCTTTGCATCTTCAAAAAAAAGTTCATAAAAATCCCCTAAGCGAAAGAGAATTAAGGTGTCAGGATGCTTGGCCTTGATTTCCAAGTATTGCATCATCATCGGGGTATATTGAACTTTTTTCATAATTCTGCTACTTTCTACTTCATTATTTTATCATAGTTTATCACTTGTAACGGAAAATCCCGACTACAACTAAAATCACTCTTTCTTCGTCTTGACTTCAGCGATGACTAGTTGGGTTTTGATTTGATGTAATAAGGCATCAACTTCTTCTTGGAGAAAGTTAAAGTTAGCGACTAAAGGATGATTTTCATAGGTCTCTAGCGCTTTTTTATAATCTTCTAAAACTTGTTCCTTTTCTGGAAGCGAGGTGATTTTAGATAATGACTTTTTAGCCTGTAACACTTGTCTAGATAGCCTTTTAACCTCTTCATCTTTTGCAAGTAAATCGCGATGATAAAGATATTTTTTTACTAATGGATGGTCAAAGAGTTTCTCCTCAAACTCATGTAAAGCAACTGCGAAATTAGTCTTTGACATATTCACCTTGCAATGAGTAAACCTTTGAAGCGATGATTTTGACTTTGACGATTTTGCCAATTAGGGATGAGTCACCTTCAAAATGCACGAGTTTACCGTTTTCTAGATAACCCGATAACCGCATTTGATTGCGTTTGGAAACTCCATCGACCAGCACTCGATAAGTTCCTCCGATCAGATTGGCAGAAGATTTTGCAGTGGATTTTTCTGTGTGTTTGACCAGTTCTAAAAAGCGCTTCTTTTTCTCCTCAGAGTTGACATCATCGACAATCAACGAGGCAGGAGTACCTTTTCGCGGTGAATAAATAAAAGTAAAAGCTCCATCATAGCCCACCTGATCAACCAATGATAAAGTATCGCGGAAGTTTTCTAAGGTCTCACCAGGAAAACCGACAATAATATCGGTGGTCAGCATTAAATTAGGAATTTGCTCCCGCATTTTTTTGACCAGCTCTAAATAATGAGCCCGGGTATATCTCCGCCCCATGCGTCGGAGAATTTCATCACTCCCCGATTGCACTGGAAGGTGGATTGATTTCATAATGTTAGGATATTTAGCAATTACCGCGATCAGATTATCCGTGAAATCAAAAGGATGGGAGGTAACAAAGCGAAGACGGGAAATTCCCAGTTTGGCAACCGCCTCTAAAAGCGATGCAAAGTCTCCCTCTTCTGGGGCATCCTTACCATAGGCGTTGACGTTTTGCCCCAGCAAAGTGATTTCTTGATAACCTTCCTCGACGAGTTTCCGACATTCAGCCAAGATATCTTTTTTGTTGCGTGAACGCTCTTGGCCGCGCGTGTACGGGACGATGCAGTAAGTGCAAAAGCGGTCGCAGCCATAGGTGATATTGACGAAGGCTTTTTTCGTGTCGAACCGATTTACTTCGCTAACTTCAATCACTGCTCCTTGTTCGCTTTTGACATCGATGACTTTAACCTTTTCTGTGATAATCGTATTTAATAGTTCTAAAAGTTGATGAAGGTTATGGGTGCCAAAAACCAAATCGACTTGCGGATATTTTTCCTTAATGATGACCACCGTGTGTTCTTGTTGGGCCATACACCCGCAAATCCCGATAATCAAATTGGGATTGTTCATCTTTAGCGCCTTTAAACTACCGATTTCGCCATAGACTTTATCTTCTGCATTTTCGCGCACTGCGCACGTATTAAGGAGAATGATGTCCGCATCATTCGGGCGTTTTTTTGCTTTAAAACCTGCTTTTATCAATAAGCCTGCCATCGTCTCGCTATCGCGTACATTGGCCTGACAACCATAGGTGCGAATAAAAAAAGATTTGCCTTGAGCAAAGGTAGTCAAGGTTGTGGGAAGTTTCGTTTCCTGATAGATAACGCTTCGAGGACCCTTTTTTCGCATCCGCGCTTTTTTGAAATCCGGAAGACTAATAATTTTGCATTCCTTATTCATGCGCGGGGTTCTCCAATAAATAAAGAGGAGTGATTTTTATAGCTTGCGTCGTATGTTTATCGAAAGTTAGGATCACTCCAGAAAAAACTCCAGAAGCTTTATTATCGTAGTCGAAAAATTTTTGTTCACCATGCCAAAAACGCTTAATAATGATATCGGGTTTGACCCCAAGAACACTTGGTTCAGGTCCAGTCATCCCCACATCTGTAATATAGGCCGTACCTTTTTTGAGTATTTGCGCATCGCGAGTTTGGATATGAGTATGAGTGCCGATAATCGCGCTGACCCGCCCATCAAAGGCATAAGCAAAGGCTTTTTTTTCTGCGGTGGCTTCTGCATGAAAATCGACAATATGAATCTCATCAAGCGGACAATCGCGTAAGAGGCGGTCTAAAGAAACAAAGGGATTTTCCACAATTTCATCCATAAAAGCCATCCCTAATATATTAGTGACCCGAATGCGGACTTCACCATTATCAAAGACAGCAGAACCAACTCCGGGGTAATCACGTGTTAAATTAAGTGGGCGAATCACATCGCTTCCCCCATCTAAAAAGGTGCGAATTTCATCGCGGTCATCATAGTGATTCCCAAGGGTAATCACATCGATCCCAGCTTGTTTGAGTTCCTGATAATGATGAAAAGTAAGTCCTCTTCCATGGGTGGTGTTTTCACCATTGGCAATCACAAAATCGATTTGATGTTTTTTGATCAAATCGGGTAAGAGTTTTTTTACCAGACGGCGACCGACACGAGCGACGATATCACCGATAAATAAAATTTTAATCATGATGATTTCAGAAGCGATATTTTTATTTATAGAAGCAAATTATTTTGCCGTTTCGACCGCGCGGTACTCACGGATGACAGAAATCTTAATTTGACCCGGATAAGTCATCTCATTTTCAATCCGTTCACGAATATCGCGCGAAAGCTTATGCGCCGCTAAATCATCGATTTTTTCTGGAACCACCATCACGCGGACTTCACGTCCACTTTGAATGGCAAAGGAAGTTTGGACGCCATCATAGGAATTACAAATCGCCTCAAGTTGCTCTAAGCGTTTAATATAATTTTCTAACATCTCGCGCCGGGCACCTGGACGTGCCGCTGATAAGGTGTCAGCAGCGACAACGAGATGCGAATAAATAAACTTGGGCTCGGTATCTCCATGATGGGAACTAATCGCATCTATGACTTCTTCGGGTTCGCCGAATTTCTTCGCAAGACGCACCCCTAGTTCGACGTGGCTCCCATCCATTTCAAAGTCGACTGATTTCCCTAAGTCATGGAGAAGACCACAGCGTTTGGCTAAAGCGACATCAAGTCCAAGCTCGGCCGCCATAATCCCAGCTAAGGTAGCCACCTCAATGCTGTGGACATAGCCATTTTGACCGTAAGAGGTGCGGTATTTCAAACGACCTACATAATTGAGCAAATTTTTATTAATTCGAGATAAACCGAGTTGGAAAGCGGCGTCTTGCCCAGCTTTAGCGATAATTTCATCGACTTCTTTTTGGACCTTAGCGACGACTTCTTCAATCCTTCCTGGTTGAATTCGCCCATCTTTGATAAGAATCTCTAAAGACCGGGTCGCGATTTCCCGTCTTAATGGATTAAAACAACTGACAGTAATCACTTCCGGCGTATCATCGATAATCAAATCCACTCCGAGTATTTGTTCCAGTGTGCGAATGTTGCGGCCTTCACGACCGATAATTCTTCCCTTCATTTCATCGTTAGGAAGGGTGACGGTCGAAACCGTTTGTTCCGTAGCGACTTCTTGGGAATAGCGGTTGATGGCTAAAACTAGGAGTTCACGAGCTTTTTCATTCGCGGTTGCTTCCGCTTCTTCTTCTTTGTTCTTGATGAAAGCGGTGATTTCGTTAGCGATTTTACTTTCGACTCGCTTAAAAATCTCATCGCGGGCATCGTTCATTGACATCTTTGAGACATGCTCGAGTTCGGTGATAATTGCATCGAGTTTTTCTTGATACAATTCTTCTTTCTTTTCGACTTCCTTGCGCTCTTTGGCGAGGTCATCAGCGCGTTGATCAAGATTCGTTTCTTTAGCCAATAACGCGATATTGCGCCGATCGAGCGATTGCTCTCTTTGCGTTAGTTGATTTTGTAAGACGGCAATTTCCGCCTTTTTTTCCTTAATCTGCTTGTCGGTTTCATTGCGCATTTCGATGCTGTTTTGCTTAGCATCTAACTCGGCGTTTTTGATGATGTGATCAGCTTTAATTTCCGCATCGCGCGTAATTTTATCAGCTTTCGACAGAGCTTTTTTCGCTTTGAAAATCGGCAGCAAATAAAAGCCGATTAACCCGAGGATAACCCCCACGATTAAAGCGATTACGATTAGGAAAATGGTTAGTTCTTTGGACATACTACATTCTCCTTGCAAATGAAATTGACCTCTTGCGGTTTAGGCCGCATCACCTCGAGATCATGAGGTATAAAAGTTCATAAAAAAGCAAAAAGTGCCATTTATGGCCCATAATCTCACTCCCATAATAGCGGATATCGTTATGATGTTTATATGCAAATTTGATAATTTAATTCACTTATTGAGTAAAACTACGGGATTAAAATGAAACCAAGAGGTTTCACACTTGTATTATAGTTTAAATATTTGTGTTAGAAAAGGGAGAAGGCATTTTTTTATGAAAAAATTGCTACCAACTCGGGTAGCAACTTAATCATTTTTGTTTTTTTACTTAGCACTCATAGAGTTGTAAAGTAAGCGCACCAAATTTATAGGTTGTAAATCCATATAACTCCAGCCGGAAGGAACGACCAATGTCAATAATTGGTGCTTTCCAAGTCCATGGAGCCCAGAACGACCCCACTTGTCCGTTCCCATTAATAGTATGACAAGTTCCAGTACAATTTGGACCTGAATAGACTTTTAAAACATGAGAGGTCCCACTAGAAGGAGTGGAGTTACTATAAACATTGTTGAATTGTAAGGCATGAAATCCAAACGCATCAACCTCAATCGCAAAATTAAGTTGACCAGCTGTTCCGCTTCCGCCTTTGTAATCCAAGAAATAGCGATTCCCCCATTCATCAGTATCCCAGTTAGCGGTGCCATGGGCTAATTCGACGCGGACATCAAGCCAGGCCCAATCACCTGCGCGAGTGGCAGGAGCAACTTTTTGGAAGCCAGCAGACCATTGATAAAAAGTGGAATTGTCAGTACTTTTGTTAGCGGCTAGTGGTTTATTAAAATTATTGTCAAAAGTAACAGCATTAACCAAGTAGAGTTCATAAGTGGGATCTTGTCCTTGCACCTTAACTTTTTCATCGACGACCCGAGAGACTAAAGTCAGAGATGAAATAGCAATTAATGTCGAGAATAAAACAAGAACTTTTTTCTCACCAACCATAATTTTAGTCTCCTTTCATCGATTTTTGAAAACGTTAACAAATAAACATGTCTCCTATGTTAACGTGTTTTCGATTTTAATGCAATAGTTTTGTAGGGTATAATTTATGAGATTTTTCTAAAAATTTCACCTCTGCATACGAAAAAAGCCCAGGTAGTTCCTAGGCTTTTGTATGATGATATATGAAATTAATGTCTTGCTTTATTTCTTACTCATCAAGGCTTTGACGCCAGCATAATCAGCCGCAGCAGCGCCGATTAGTCCGAAAATGCCGCCTAAAATTGGGCCAACTCCAATCGTGTATTTTAAATTTTCGCCACTGATTAGGTTGTTTGATGCTCTAAAGAAAGTTGCCGTGAATAAAACAAGAACTGCGCCAACAGCAGCAATATTGCCCGCGAGCAATACGAGAATGCCTAGTTTGCGATTAAGAGCACCGATTAAACAGATAACCCCTGCTCCTAAAAGTAGCACCCAACCTAAGAACGCACCAAAGTTAAACTTAAGCGCAGGATCCTCTTTGTGTCCGAAAACAACAAAAAGACCGTAATACTCTTCCACGTTAGTGACCCCTAAAAGAGTAGTTGTTTGTTTAATTGCACTGGGGAGGAAAATCATCAGAGCAGCAACAATTAAAACTACACCAGCGATAATAGGAAGATAGGCTTTAAACTTTTTTTTCATATAATTTCCTTTCTTTTCTATGGTCGTCGACCAAACTATTAACATTCTAGTCAATTAAGGGCTTGAATTCAATTAGAAATAACGAAATAAACTAGAAGTTAACAATCTTTCTCAAGGTGTTTTCACTATTTTATAGCGATTAAAAAAACTCCCCTTAAACCTGTAAACTTTGAATAGTTTAATCTCTGGGGAGTTATTGTTTTTTTATCCGCGAATGGCTTGGACGACTTGTTCTTTAACAGCTTTCATCGCCTCTTCATTTTCCTCTAAGAAACGCTTAGCGGCTTCACGACCTTGCCCCATCCGTTCTCCAGCATACTCATACCAAGACCCGCTCTTTTTGATGATTTCAAAATCAACTGCTAAATCGAGAAGTTCTCCAATTTGCGAGATGCCCTTTCCGAAAATGATGTCAAATTTGCAGGATTTAAATGGCGGAGCGACTTTGTTTTTAACAACGCGAACATTGACCGTATTACCGATTAAATTTGGTCCATCTTTAATTGTTTCGGCCCGGCGGATATCAAGACGGATGGTCGCATAAAATTTTAAAGCTCGTCCACCACTGGTGGTTTCGGGATTACCATAAAAAATTCCGACTTTTTCGCGTAATTGATTGATGAAAATAACTGTCGTTTCACTTTTAGAGAGAACACCAGCGAGCTTTCGCATCGCTTTTGACATTAAGCGGGCTTGTAAGCCGACTTGGGTATCACCCATTTCTCCATCGAGTTCCGCTTGGGGTACTAAAGCGGCAACCGAGTCGATGACAATAATATCAAAAGCCCCGGAAGAAGCGAGCATTTGGGTAATTTCTAAAGCTTGCTCACCCGAATCAGGTTGCGAGAGAATTAATTCTTGGGTGTTAACACCGAGATTATGCGCGTATTCAGGGTCAATTGCGTGTTCCGCATCGACAAAAGCCGCTTTCCCACCGAGTTTTTGCGCTTCAGCAATCGCGTGCAGAGCTAGGGTTGTTTTCCCACTGCTTTCCGGTCCATAAATTTCAATAATCCGTCCTTTGGGATACCCCCCTACTCCTAAGGCTTGGTCTAATAAAAGGGAACCACTAGGAATCACATCGACCTTGACCGCGGGACGATCTCCCAGTTTCATCACAGACCCCTTCCCAAAGGTTTTCTCGATATTTTTTAAAACATCCTCTAATTGATTAACTTTTTTTTCATCTTTTGCCATATTTTGTTCTCCTTTTTCTCATCATTACATAGAAAATTAGTATCTATTTTGTATCAAGTAAATGTGTATAAATCAAATCAATCGCGGCTTGAACGGCTTGATCGCGAATTTCTTGGCGATTGCCTTGAAATTTATATTTCTGGACAATCGTGGTTCTTTCCTTTATCGAAAGGCCAATATAAACAAGGCCCACTGGTTTACCTTCTAAGGCGGAAGGTCCCGCATTTCCCGTGAGGGAAATACAGACATCAACATCGAGGATGCGCAGACCATTTTCAGCCATATCGCGGGCACATTGTCCCGAGATAACTCCGCGTTTTTCAATAATGTCGGTGGAGACTTCCGCGATGCGATATTTCAAATGAGCATCGTAGGTGATCAGGCCCCCGCGAAAGACAATGGAGGCCCCAGGAACACTAGTAATCGCCGCCGCAAATAATCCGCCCGTGAGCGATTCAACGCTACCGAGTGTCAAACCTTTTAATTCAAATCTCTTTAACAGTTCTTCTTTTCTCATATTCTCAATCCTTTAAAATATGTCGATTTTGCATCACGTAGATAACTCCGCTAAGCAGCGAGGCTAAAGCCGCAAGATAAACGAGAATTTGCGCAACGTTTATAGGAGGATTATATCCGTAAATCAATGCAAAAGGCCAGTCGTTTAATAACACCGCCCCAATGGCAACCATCTGCAAGACCGTCTTAATTTTACCAAAGATATTCGCGGCAAGGACGATGTTTCTCGAGGCTGCGACTAAGCGCAATCCATCGACGATTAAATCGCGGGCAATCATAATAATCACCGCAAGTAAGCTAATTGCCATTTGATTTGGATTATCATAAGCGGCAGTGTGCTTGGGAACTAAAAGAATAATCAATAAGGAGTTGACTAGAAGTTTATCCGCGATTGGATCCATAAACTTTCCATAATTGGTAATCATTTGATGCTTACGCGCTAGATAACCGTCGACAAAATCACTTAAAGCAGCAACTAGATATAGCCAAAAAACGATGAAGTAGATGAGATTTACTTCACCAAAAACATTGGGAATCACAATATTTAAAGCTTGATAGGGAAAAAGCAACATGATTGCAATTAGGGCAACCATCACCATTCTAAACGTCGTAATTTTGTTTGGTAGATTCATTTTTTCTCTTTCAGTGAGTATCGATCTCATAAGCCATGTTCTGTTCTAGACAACCATTTATCTATGCAATGCATACCGTCTTTGATTCATTTCTCATCGACGATTTCCCCGACCAAAATTTGGGTTTCTCGCTTACGGGGTTTACCAACGTTCCACTTATTTGTTTCCAAATAACTCCGTCACTGTGGCACTTTCAGGAAGGCGCCCATGCCCGAAGGTTTAGGGTTTCTTCCGCCGTCTTAGACTCCTCTAAGCCTAGCGTTATTGTTTTCGCTAGCGTAATCACTACGCGCATCGCAGCGCGTGCGAGCATGGACTTTCCTCTAATGGCTTAGCCATCAGCGGTTGTCCGGATCGATTTTCTTCACTTGATTTTAGCTGGGTCTTTGCCCAACTTATAGAGAGCTTTTTCCAAGGCATCAATCCGCATTAATAAGTCGAGTTTGGCTTCCGCAGTATACGGATTCTTATCGAGACGATGGACCTTCTTCTCTAAATTTTGATAACGAAGGAGGAGTTCATCATACTTTTTCGCCGTTGTGCGCAATTCCTTAATTTCTTCCACAAGTAGGGGAATATATTCCGCCAACATTTTCTCTAACCGCTGGAATTCCAGTAGGACTTGATCGAGAAAACGGTCGACTTCTTCGGGATTATAACCCGATTGGCACGCTCCGAATTTCTTCAGTAAAATGTCTTCACTTGTGAGATTTTTTTTCTCTTTCATCGCGCGCCCTCTCCACTTGGTTAATTATACTTACTTATCGATTTTAAAGCAATCGAGGCACTTGATAAAAAACTTAATTTTCATAACGACCTTCTAATCAATTGATGAAATTTGAAAGAAAGTTCTTTAAGCGAGTATGTTATACTTGAAAGGCAGGAAAATAACATGAAAACCTTTTATAAAAAACTCGAAAAGTACGAGCAACTTCTCTTTCTTGATTTAGAAGGAACGCAAGAATCTCATGAATTAATCGCTCTTAGTGCAATTTTAGCCACTCTAAATGAGGATAAGACCATCAAAGAGTTGGCCCATCCTTTCAACATTTATGTGCGACCTCATCATCGCATTGGTAATTACGTCAAAAAGTTGACCGGAATCACCGAGGAACTTTTAAAAGAAAAAGGGATTAGTTATCCTAATGCCTTAATTGAACTTGTCAACTATGTGGGAGGTGAGGAAGTTTTTTCTCAATTAGCTTTTGTCACTTTTGGCAATCATGATCTGCGCATTTTCAATCAA
The DNA here is from genome assembly GCA_050952725.1 of Bacilli bacterium. Taxonomy (GTDB): domain Bacteria; phylum Bacillota_I; class Bacilli_A; order RFN20; family CAG-826; genus JAQWCH01. Next base: position 685,912 of record JBMNLN010000001.1, on the reverse strand, counting down.
TCATTACGGCATTCGCCTGATGCCGATCGAAGCATAGTTGAACGCATTGGGAAAAACTTTTTCGACTTAAGCGCGGTAATTTCTGGGTTTGTCAAAGATGGAAAAGGCAATCCGCTCTCGCTAGCTAATTACTGTGAATGCTTCGAAATTCCCTTTACAGGAACTGCTCACAATCCGTACTATGACGCTTTAAATCTCGCCTACTTATATGACGCTTTTTTAAAAAGAAGCGATATCATTCTTCGCGAATATAAAAATCTTTTAGCAAAATCATCCAAACTACCGACACCAATTCGGACTGTTGTTCACAATTTATTAAAGGGGAAGACGGTAACCCCCGAGGATTTCGATTATGAAATTCGCCAGGCGATTACCCCGTTAAAGGAGAAAAAATGATCAACTATCCAAATGGAAAAAAAATGAGTAAGAAAACGCCAAAAAAGGTCGTTTTAACTGAGACAAGTCTTGCGAATCGCGGGATGAAATTTGAAGCCCTCATCAACCAATCCAACGCTTATTACCGCGAAATTGACAGGGCGGTCATCACCAAAAGACCAACGCCAATTCGCGTCGTTAAAGTCGATTATACTAAGGGGGCCAAAATTAAAGAGGCTTTTTTCGAAAAACAATCGACCGCCGATTATAACGGGGTTTATCGCGGAAAATACCTCGATTTCGAGGTGAAATCTACCCTTTCAAAAACCGCATTCCCTCTAGCGAACATCACCAAGCACCAAATTGAACATTTAGAAAAAGTCATTTCCCATGGCGGGATTGCTTTTTTCTTAATCAATTTTGTCTCGCATCAAGAGATTTATCTCCTTGATGCCAAATTCGTCATCGAAGTTTTTAAATATGGGAAACGCCGCTCGATTCCCTACGCGAAAATCAAGGAATACGGCCATTTAATCGAAGAGAGGTTGAATCCCTCCCTTGATTATCTTTCCGTGGTCGAGCGTCTCTATTTCTAGTTATATCTTTTTATTTTTTTCTTGACAAATCTCTCGTAAACGGCAGTTTTGACAGTTGGGTTGCCTGGCTTTACAAAAATAACGGCCAAAATGAATCATCTGATGATGAGTTTTAATATACTTTTCCTCAGGTAAGAGTTTCCGCATTTTCTTTTCAATGGCGTCCACATCATCGCTAGGTTTAACAAATCCTAGGCGTTTACTGACGCGAGCAACATGCGTATCGACAGCAAATTCTGGAATGCGAAAAAGTTCCGCGCGAATCACATTGGCGGTTTTATTGCCGACTCCTGGAAGTTCCATTAAAGCCGCTTTGTCTCGGGGCACTTTGCCAGAGAAATCACTGATCAGTTTGTGGGCGATTCCTTTGATGTTTTTCGCTTTATTGCGGAATAATCCTAAAGTGCGAATTTCATTCTCAAGGTCGGTGATTGCGGCATTAGCTAAGGCATTAAGAGAAGGAAAACGGGAAAAGAGTTTCGCAGTGACAAAATTCACGCTCTCATCGGTCGTCTGAGCGCTAAGCATCACCGCGATGACTAATTCATAATCCCGACGATAGTTGAGTTCGCAATGAGCATGTGGAAAAAGTTCGTCAAAATAAGATAGGGCGAGATTGAGTTTTTCACGTTTATTCATTGTCTTGGAGTTTTTGATTGACTTCTTCAATCGCCGTGCGAATATCTTTTTTATTCGTCTCACTCAAGAGCGAAAGACCTTCTTTTTCATGGTCACTTGCCGTCGCCCATTGCAAAAGAATTTTATCGATGGAGCGAATCGAACGGCGATTTCTTTTTAAAGCTTCGCGCAAGGCGTCGATTATCATCGTTTCAGCATAGCCATAACTAAACCATTCGCGAACCCGCTGAATTTCCACCGGGGATAAACTCCGGCCTAATTCTTTTTGATAAACATTTAAGACGTTTTGAATTTGATTTTGTAAATTGGGTTCACCGATTTCCTGCGCATGCGCCAAATCGAGTTGGAATTCACGATATAGCCGCGTTTTTAAAGGAAAGAGACTAGTTTCCATTTCCCCTTTGACATTCGCGTAATCCAAATAACCTTGGTTTAATAAACTGACGAGAATTTGATCGATGTGCTGAATGGGATAATTCATTTTTAAAACTAAGGTTTCCGCGGTCACAAGGCGATTTCCCTGCTGCAAAAAATGGTCGATCATGACCACGACCGCCAGTTGCTCCTCACTCATTCCAATTTTCTTGTAATAATCAAAGAGCATGTAACGAAAATCTAAAGCATCGGGAATCATATTCATCGTCATTTCCTACCTTTCGTATTCTAGCATAATTAATATCGGCTTTTTAGTCCAAACCGCAAAAGCAATTGCTGCGTTTTTTCTTTGTCAATTTCTTCCATCCGCATGATTTCGCAATTGATTTTTGCCGGTGTGAGTCTACTCACGAGGTGAGATAATTCTCTCATCGCCTCCTTTAAGGACTCTTCAAGTTTAAATCCATAAGTCACTTGAAGCCTTAAGGCCCGTAAAATGCGCAGGGGGTCTTCTTTTAAACGGATAAGCGGGTCACCAATCATGCGAATAATACCATTTGCTAAATCGGAAATTCCTGTGGTGAAATCGTGGATTTTCCCATCCTCACTCAGATACAAAGCGTTAATCGTAAAATCGCGTCGTTGGTAATCTTCACTGATATTTTGGACAAAATGGACTTTGGATGGATGGCGTAAATCGCGATAATCCCCTTCCTTGCGTAAAGTTGTAACATCGAAAAGCTGATGATTAAAACTAAATTGCACATTACCAAACCGCGCAAAGGTTATTTTGGCATCGGGGAGAAATTCCATCATTTGTTCCGGAGTAGCATCGGTTGCCAAATCAAAATCATCAGGTTGGAGCCCTAAAAGATAATCGCGGACCGCCCCTCCAACTAGATAAAGATGGAAACCCTCTGATGCAAAAAGAGGAATTAAATCAAAATAGGTCTTTAAAACATGTTGGTCCATACACTTTTATTTTAGCCGATTTGCGATAAAAAAAGAGGGTGATTTATTTCACCCTCATTTCCAATTCTTAATCAGTTATTGAACTTTTTCTTTTAAGAGCTTGGATGGTTTGAAGACAACAGCCTTCGTCGCAGGAATGTCAATCGCTTTCCCGGTTTTGGGATTGACGCCTTTGCGGGCAGCGCGTTGTTTCACTGCGAAGCTTCCGAAGCCAGAAACTTTGACGTCTTCACCACGAACGAGTGCTTCTTCCGTGCCTTCAACTAAAGCGTTGATGGCCGCTTCCGCTTCTTTCTTCGTAATGTGGGCTTTGGCCGCTACGAGATCAATTAAATCAACCTTGTTCATTATATTACCTCCGTTTTAATCAGGCACTTTCAAATTATCATAATATGTTGATAAATACAACACATTTCCCGTTTTTATCTAAAAATCATTCGCGATTTTATCTAGTTTTTTCTTCAAAAAGTCAACTGGAGAAAAAAGGGATATTTATAAAAAACATTATATTTTTAGGGTTTTTTATCAATTTTCCTCTTTGAATTACAATTTCTAAGCCAACGTAGAAAAAATTAAAAAATCTGATAATATTTCCAAATTTTATAAAAAAATAAGTTGATTTCTTAATTTCACCACCGCTTTATTTCCGTTCGCGACAGATGATTTTAATTGGAGTCCCCAAAAGATTGAATGATTCACGGAGGCGGTTTTCTAAAAAGCGTTTATAGGAAAAGTGGAGAAATTTCGGATTGTTGACAAATAAAACAAAAGTTGGAGGTGCAACATCGGTTTGCGATCCGTAATAGATTTTTAAGCGGCCTTTATTAAAATAAGGGGCGGGATTTAAAACTTGGGCTTCTTGGATAACTTGATTTAATAATGAAGTGGGAATGCGCGAATTATAAGCCGCATAGACTTCTTCAAGGAGAGGAAAAAGTTCCCCAATCCGCCGTTTAGTCAACGCCGATAAGAAAACGATGGGAGCGTACTCTAAGAACTTGAATTCTTTGCGAATATTAGCGATATAAGCATTCATTGTTTGATGGTCTTTTTCGACTAAATCCCACTTGTTTACCACGATGATAATCGCTTTATTAGCATCCATCGCGTAGCCGACGACATGTTTATCCTGCTCCCGTAGCGGTTCACTTCCATCGAGGACGAGTAAGACGATATCCGCTCTTTCAATCGCCCGCATTGCTCGGAGGAGAGCGTAACGATCAACTGATTCATAGATTTTGCCACGTCGGACCAAGCCCGCAGTATCGATTACGCGATATTTTTGTTTATTATGCGTAAATGGGGTATCGATCGCATCGCGGGTCGTTCCTGGGATTTGACTAACAATCACCCGTTCTTGATTAAGAAGCGCATTAACAAGAGATGATTTTCCCACGTTAGGACGACCGATGACCGTGAAGAAAATCTCATCTTCTTCGCTGGTTTTTCGTTTCTTTTTTTCGGGTAAAAGCTCGATGATTTTATCGAGGAGATCACCGATACCAATTCCATGAGCCGAACTTATTGGCAGCGGATCTCCCAGGCCCAAAGCATAGAATTCGTGAATGCGGAAAATTAAGTCACCATCATCGATTTTATTGACCGCGAGAATCACAGGTTTTTTCGCTTGATAGAGCATTTTCGCAACCATTTGATCATCGGCAGTTAATCCCAGTTTTCCATCGGTGACAAAAACGATGACATCAGCCTCTGCAATCGCGATTTCCACCTGCAAACGAATCGCATCTTGAAATGGGGAATCAGCAACTTCAATTCCTCCTGTATCAATAAGGGAAAACTCTTTCGTCAGCCACTCAGCGCGGGCATAAATCCGGTCGCGGGTTACCCCCGCTTGATCATCGACAATTGCTTGTCTTTCACCGATTAAACGATTAAAAATCGTGGATTTTCCCACGTTTGGCGTTCCAACAATCGCAACAATTCCATTACTCATTCGGCAGTTACCCCTGTTTTTTCTTTAACGATGCGTAAAACTTCGGCAACCACTTCATCAATCGTCAAATAAGAAGTATCTAAAAGAACCGCATCTTCCGCTTGGGTTAAAGGGGCAAAAGCGCGGTTTGAGTCAATGTAATCGCGTCTAATTAAATCGTTTTTAATCTCTTCGAGTGAACAAGGAATACCTTTTTCTTGATTTTCTAAGTAGCGTCTTTTAGCTCTAGTTTCCACCGAAGCAACTTGGAAAATCTTAACTTCAGCATCAGGGAGGACATAGGTGCCAATATCACGGCCATCCATGACAACCGAGCGTTTTGCTGCCATCGCCCGTTGTTGTTCAACTAAGGCGAGGCGAATTTGTTTATAACTTGCGATATAAGAAACATTTTGCGAGACGATTGTTTCTCTGATCGCTCGAGTCACATCCTCCGCATTAACCAATACCTTGCCATCGGGGGAAAGTTCAATGCTCACCTGAGGAATCAAAAGATTACACGCGTCTTCATCTTCAGGATTAACGCCTTTTTTAAGCACGTAGTAAGTAAAAGCGCGATACATCGCTCCTGTATCGATATAAGTAAAATTTAGAAACTGAGCCACTTTTTTAGCGATTGTTGATTTTCCTGCGGCCGCGGGTCCATCAATCGCAACGTTAATTACCTTGGATGAAATTTGTCTTTTCATATCCTTCTCCATTTACGATAATTTAGCAAGAATTGCCGCAAGCGCAACTAAGAGGCAAATTCCTAAAAGAATCAAGGCGATAATGCCAACTTTTCGCCATCGAGCACTAAGGATCGCTGCTTCTTTTTTTCTTAAGCGTTCTTCTTCTGTCTCGGGAAGAACCATTTGATTATGGGCTTCGATAATTTGATCAACTGACAGCGAAGTGGTCGTCGTCGGAATGGGTTTCTTTTTCTTTTCCATGGGGGGCGATTTTACTTCTGGCTCAAGCAAAACTTCTGGAGCATTTGGAGTTGTTCCCGACATGTTTTTGATTTTTTGCCGATATTTCTTATATTTAGCAATCCGGGTTTTTTCCATGGAACTCCTCCTTCATCTCCATAAAACATTATATAAAAAAGACCTTATGGATGATAGGGCGAACCTGGAAGAAAGCATTTTTTTCTCCTTGTTTAAGCAAGGGTAACTGACTATAATAAATTTATCAATGGAGGAATTTATATGGCGAAAAAAGTACACATTGAAAAAGAAGCTTGCATCGGTTGTGGATTATGTACAGCGATGGTGCCAGAAGTCTTCGATTGGGATGATGATGGCAAAGCGAAGATAATTGTCGACACGGTTCCTGAAAATGCGGTTGAAGCAGTCGAAGGCGCGGTCGGAGATTGCCCCACCCAAGCGATTGTTGTTGGATAATCGCTCTACTCAAAATGAAAATGAAAAATCCGTACGAGACGGATTTTTTATTTGATGAATAGAAAGAGTTAATTGGTGATTTTGGTAACTAATTTATGCACTCGTTTATATGTCAATAAAGTGACTACGGAAACAATCACATTTTTAATAACATTGAAGGGGATGTTCCAGGAAATATAAAACTCCTTAGTGAAATTTTCATTGAGCAGATGTCCGCCATAGAAGATATTATACCAGTCGATAATAAAGTAAAAATTAGCGACAATCGCCACGGTAAGATGAGCAAGTCCTCCCATAATAATTGCAATAAATGCGTTTTTTAAAGTTCGCGCTTGTTGATAAATAATTGCGCTGGAAAGCACTAGAGCAGTTGAAAAAAGCAGGTCGGCGAATTCACCGATAGCACCAGTTGCTGAAAAAGGAATCTTAATCAAGAAGCGGATTAAAATAACTAAAAAACCTGCTAGTGGACCATAAGCAAAACCAGCAATCATCGCCGGAACTTCCGAGAAATTAACTTCTAAAAAGGATACGGCTGGAAAAATCGAAAATTTAAAAGGAGGAAAAGGAAGCAAGTAAAGGATGGCTGAAGCCGCAGAAAAAATCCCGACTCTTGTGATAAACCTAATTATTTTTTTTCGCTTAATCGCCTTCTTTTCTTCAGGAGTTAAATCGCATTCCTCCACCTTTTTTTCGCTGCTAATCGCTTGTTCTTTGCAATCATTTTCCGGCAAAATAGGTTCGAATTTTTTCTTCATCGCTCACCTCGCTAAATAAAAAACCTGGACTTCTCCAGGGGAAAGCAAGAAAAAAGTCTTCTTTCATCCAGACTATACTGTCGCCACTGGAATCACACCAGTTCGTGCTTAAGCGCGCGGGGTATACCGCCGGTGGGGACTTGCACCCCGCCCTGAAGATGTCATCATTATAAACCATTGAACTTGAAGAAAAAAGAGATAGTGAAGGTTATTCACGGAGAAGCCATTCATAAAAGGTGATCAAATCTTCATGGTTGGTAAAATTAATTTCAATCTTTTTCCCGCGAATTTGCAATTCGGCGCGATATTTTTCCTCAAACTTCTGCAAACGAGTATCAGGTTTTTTTCCTTTATAAATCGAGACTAAATTCTCAGTTTCGCGCACGTTGAGCTTGCGTTTTTTAATCTGCTCATTGACCGCGATAATTTCTGATTCAGGCAAAGTGATTAAAGCGCGCGCATGACCGTAACTAATCTTACCCGCATTGAGATTCGCGATTACGGAAGAAGGCAGACTTAAAAGCCGAAGGATATTAGTTACCTGGGCTCTGGATAAGTGGAGAAGAGCGGCGACATCTTTTTGTGAATAATCGAAGTTTTCGATTAATGCTTTGGCAATCATCGCAATTTCAATCGGACTTGTTTGCTGTTCTTCGCGCGCATTAGCAAGTAATGCCAAAAGAGTTTCCTCATCAGTAAACTCGCGAATTAAAGCGGAAATAGTTTTGATGCCCGCAATTTTGGCCGCTAATAATCGCTTTCTTCCAATCACAACCTCATATCCTGATTGATGTTTGCGAATAATAATCGGTTCAATATTCGAGGCCGTTTGAAAAACCTCCACAAGGCGAGCGATTTTGGCTTCGGGAGGCATATAGGAAGAAAGATAGTGATTATCGGAAATTTCGGCGACTGGAATTTGCAGTAACGGCGTTAATTTTGCCTCACGCTCCATAGCGAAGATGACATCGCTTTGGGAATACTTCTCAATTAATTTGGCCAATGAAGTTGATAGTAATTTATCTTTTTTCATGATCGATAATTTCCTTAGCCAAACTAAGATAGGCAAGCGAACCAGCACTAGAAGGCCGATAAATAGTCACGGGTAAACCTTTCGCCGAAGATTCCGCAACCGAAATATTGCGAGGAATTTGACTTAAAAAAGTTTTTTCTTTAAAAAGACCGCGGATTTGCGTGGAAATTTCAGTTCCCAGTCTTGTTCGGGAATCATACATCGTCAAGAGAAAGCCTTCAATTTCTAAATCGTGATTGAAGCCTGATTGTACTTGGGTAATGGAAGAGAGAATTTGCGCAACCGCTTCCATCGCAAAATATTCGCATTGAACTGGAATAATTACCGAATCAGCCGCGACTAGGGCATTGATGTTCAAAAGCCCAAGTGAGGGAGGACAGTCGATAATCATGTAATCATAGTCCTTTTCCATGTTTTGTAGGGCGTTTTTCAAAAGCACAAATGGGGAATGACCGAGATTGCTCGCTTCCACATCAATGGTGGCGAGTTTGAGATTTGCTGGTAGGATATCAAGCCCTTTTATTCCCGTTGAATAAATCGCTTTATCGATACTGATTTCTCCGAGTAACACCTCATGAGTGGTTTTGTTTAATAAGGAGATATCAAGCCCTAAACCACGGCCGAGATTGCCTTGGGGGTCCATATCGATTAAAAGGACATGACGCTTAAAATGAGCAAGAGAACTGGCGAGGTTAATCGCCGTTGTCGTCTTACCTACTCCGCCTTTTTGATTTGCTACCGCAATTTTTCGCTTCATCGTCAATTAGTATAACAAGTGTCTTGTTTAAAAAGAAGATAACGGTAATGTTTTTGCCGTTTATAATGGCTGTTTTTTAATTAGCGCATACTTCCGAGGAAACTGACTTGGAGTCGGGATATCTTTTTTAATCACCACTAAGGAGCGATGATCATGGTCCGAAGGAAGACGCTCTACAAAAACATCTTCAAGATGACAACCAAGAATTTGCAATGCATTTTCCGCTTCTTTAATTTCTTCTTCCGCTTTAGGTCCTTTGTAGGCGACCACTAGTCCTTCAACTTTCGCAAGCGGAACCCCTAACTCTAAGAGAATGTTTAAGGGAGCCACTGCCCGCGCGGTCACGAGATCGAATTGTTCATATTCGCGGTAAGCATAAGTTTCTGCTCTTTCCACCACAACGATGATGTCACGAAGTTTTAGTTCGTTAATCACACGCGCTAAAAAACGAGCTTTCTTAAGTACGGGTTCCAATAAGGTGACCTTTAAATGAGGAAAGGCGATTTTTAAAGGAATCCCGGGAAATCCAGCCCCAGTCCCGATATCGAGCATTGTTGTTTGTTCATCGAAGGGTAAATATTTCGCTAATAATAACGAATCATAAAAATGTTTTTCAATGATTCCCGCCTCATCTTTAATCGCGGTCAGATTCATCCTCTGGGAGGCTTTTTGTAAAAGGTGTAAATAATCACCAAATTGCAACATTTGATCATCATTTAATTCAATCCCGATTTTTTGCATTTCTTCTTTGAAAATCAATAAATTCATCATTTCCATCCTCGCTTCATATACATCGATAATATCGCAATATCACTAGGATTAACCCCCGAGATTCGCGATGCTTGACCTAGGGTCAAAGGTTGAACTTGTGCTAATTTTTGCCGAGCTTCCAAGGCGATACCTTCGAGATTGGCGTAATCAACACCTGGAGGAATCGCCACCTTTTCTAACTTTTGCAGCTTCCGGGCACTGATGTTTTGCCGTTCGATATAGCCAGCATATTTAATCGCAACTTCTAATTGAAAGACCGCATTATCATCGAGCTCAAGATTGTGCAACTCCTCGATGAATGGTCTTAATTTATAATAACCGACGCGGGGGCGTTTCAGCAAATCATAGGCGGTTAACCCCCCGATAAAATTAGGATAGCCGACACTTTCTAAGTAAAAAACAACATCCGCATTACTCGGCAAAAAAGTTGTGGATAAAATTTGTTCCGCCTTTGCCATGTTGGCTTTTTTAATCAGAAATTCATCATAACGGGCTTGATCGATTAGGCCAACTTCGTATCCTAAATCCAAAAGACGGAGATCAGCATTATCATGGCGAAGTAATAAACGATATTCCGCTCTTGACGATAAAAGGCGGTAGGGATCCTCAATCCCTTTCGTGACAATATCATCGATCATCACCCCGATATAAGCTTGATCTCTTCTTAAAATGAATGGGGATTTGCCATGGATTTTTCGCACAGCATTGATGCCTGCCATTAAACCTAGGGCAGCGGCTTCTTCATATCCCGAGGTCCCACAAATTTGACCAGCGATATAAAGCCCTGGCCATTTCTTCATTTCGAGAGTTGGTTTTAAATCAAGAGGATTACAGGAATCATACTCAATCGCATAAGCATATTTCAGAATTACGGCTTTTTCTAATCCTCTGATTGAATGGACAATTTGCTCTTGGACTTCTTCGGGCATTGAGGTCGAAATCCCTTGGGCGTAAATCGAGTTAGTGAACAATGATTCTGGTTCTAAGAAAATTTGATGTCGCTCCTTGTCGGCAAAACGGACAATTTTATCCTCAATGCTCGGGCAATAACGCGGCCCTACTCCTTCCACTAAACCACCATACATTGCCGAATCACTGAGATGGTTACGAATAATCTCATGAGTTTTTTCATTGGTATAGGTGAGGTGGCAGATAATTTGTTGATCAATCGGGAGAAATTCCTTGGTTGTATAGGAAAAACCTTGTTTTTCTTCCGTACCTGGTTGAGGAATTATTTTGGTGTAATCGATACTTTCTTTTTCAAGGCGAGGTGGGGTTCCAGTTTTAAGACGCATGAGATTAATTCCCATCTTTTTAAGAGCATCCGATAAACCGATCGATGGTTTTTCTCCATCGGGGCCAGAACTCACACGTTTATGACCGCGTAAAATAATCGCTTCCATAAATGTTCCAGTTGTGAGAATAACAGCTTGTGCTGTAATCTCTTTTCCGTCTTCGAGGCGCACACCAAAGACTTTTTCTTCATCGTGGAGTAAATCGATAACCATCCCTTCTAATACGGTGAGTTTTTCTTGTTTCAAAGCGAGTTTTTGCATATGCGCGGGATAGGTTAATTTATCCATCTGCGCGCGTAAACATTGAACGCCAGGACCTTTGCCGGTATTGAGCATTTTCATCTGAATGTATTCCTGGTCAGCGACCATGCCCATCATCCCCCCAAGGGCATCAATCTCACGGACGACAACCCCCTTGGCCGAACCACCAATTGAAGGATTACACGGCATATCCGCCATTTTTTTAATATTCAAGGTAACTAAAAGCGTCTTTTCCCCCAGCTTCGAACAGGCAAAAGCCGCTTCAAGACCCGCATGGCCACCACCGACAACAATCACCGAATAATCGTATTTCATTATCCGATTGACCCTTCCATGTCTAAAGCGATGAGGCGATTCAATTCCACCGCATATTCCATCGGCAACTCGCGAGCAAAAGGTTCAAGAAAACCCATAACAATCATCTGCGTGGCTTCTTCTTGTGATAGACCGCGACTCATCAAATAATAGAGTTGTTCTTCGTTAATCTTAGAGACCGTCGCTTCATGTTCAATATAGGAACTATTATTACGCAAATCATTCTTGGGAATCGTATCAGTTTTAGCGGTTGAATCGAGAATTAAAGTATCGCATTCGACATGAGCGCGGGCATTAGTCGCGTTGGGAAAGATTCTTACCGTGCCCCGATAATTGGCAGTGCCTTTATCTTTAACAATTGACTTAGAAATAATTGTTGACGATGTATTGGGCGCTAGATGAATCATCCGGGCACCCGCATCTTGATATTGTTCGTTTTTCGCCACCGCGATGGAAATACAACTCCCTTTAGCGCCTACTCCCGCTAAAATACAGCTAGGATACTTCATGTTGATTCCGCTCCCAATATTGCCATCAACCCATTCCATCTGACCGCCTTCTTCGACATAAGCGCGTTTAGTTGCAAGATTGACGATGTTTGCCGACCAATTTTGAATTGTTGAATAGCGAAATTTGGCATGCTTTTTGACGATGATTTCCACCACGGCTGCGTGGAGTGATTCCGAATCATAAATCGGGGCCGTGCACCCCTCAACATAATGGAGTTCGGCTCCTTCATCGACGATGATTAAGGTTCGCTCAAATTGCCCCATCTTCGCATTGTTAATGCGAAAATAACTCTGTAAAGGCTTTTCTAATTTGACCCCCTTAGGAATATAGATAAAAGAGCCACCTGACCATACCGCTCCATTTAAAGCGGAGAATTTATGATCGCCAGTGGGGACAACTGTGTTGAAATATTGCTTAAATAAATCTGGATATTTTTCTAAAGCGGTATCAGTTGATAGAAAGATCACTCCCTTTTTTTCAACCTCTTCCAGCATTGAGTGATAGACCACTTCCGATTCATATTGGGTGGTCACGCCTGCGAAATACTTTCTTTCCGCTTCGGGAATACCAAGTTTTGCAAAAGTTTTTTTAATCGTCTCGGGGACTTCCTCCCATGTCCGACCAATGCGGTCGCTCGGGCGAATGAAATAAGTATACGAATCAAAGTCGATGAAACTCAGATCAGGACCATAATGTGGAAGTGGTAGTTTCTTAAAAAGATCGTAGGCTTTTAAACGAAATTCCAACATCCATTCTGGTTCCTTTTTCATTCGCGAAATCGTTTCAATCACCTCGCGATTAATCCCCTTGCCGGTATTAAAAATCGATATGTCTTCGTTTTTAAATCCATATTCATACTCACTTTTGATTAGGGGAGTTTTTCTCTGGTGATTTTTCATTCTATTTTTTACCTTCTAACTGATTTAGCATCATTTCTACGGCGTCATACCCAATCGTTGCACATTTAATCCGCGCTGGTTGGCGGGATGTATTTTGAAAGACAACCGCCTCATTAAGCACATCGCGATCATAGGGTTTTCCCTCGATCATTAACCGATATTGAGTAATGATTTGGCGCGCCTTTTCCACTGAAGTGCCTTTGATTAATTCAGTCATAATCGAACTGCTGGCCGTGGCAATCGTGCAACCAACTCCATCGAAGGATAAATCAACAATCTGACCTTGATCATCAACTTTCAGATAATAGGTAAAATCATCCGCACATGAGGCGGGCTTCATATGGGCTTGTTGATATGAGCTGCGTGCAGTCGGTGTATATTTATTTCGAGGATTCTCATAATGATCCATGATGATTTGTCGCATCAGTTGAGGATTATCCAAAGAAGGCATCTAAATAGTTTCTCGCTTTCTCGCATACTTCAACAAATCGGTCAATATCTTCTTTGGTGTTATAAAAATACCAAGAAGCGCGCACAGTCGCGACCGTTTGTAAATAATCGATTAGTATTTGGGCGCAGTGTTGGCCACTTCTTACCGCGATTCCTTTTGCATTAAAATATGTTGCAACATCCTGAGCAAAAACATCCTTGATATTAAAGGAAAGAATTCCTCCCTCGGCATCGGGATTATAGATAATCACATCATCGAGTTTTTTCATTTTCTTAATCGCATATTGGTGGAGTTCTTTTTCCATTGCCGAAATTCTCTCCATGCCAATTTTACTTAGATATTCCACCGCGGCTTTTAATCCGATGATGCCTGCGATATTTGCTGTTCCTGCCTCAAATTTGGCGGGAGGCAATAAGAAATTGACATCACCACACATATCGAATTTAGCAGTTTGGCCACCACCGGTCATCAGGGGATCCATCGCTTCTAGGAGATGATATTTTCCATAGAGAACCCCGACACCAGTCGGTCCGCACATTTTATGTCCACTAAAACTCAAAAAATCGAGATCCCAATCGACCACATCGGTCGGCATATGCGGGACTGATTGTGCTCCATCGACGACGATTAAAGCACCAAATTCATGGCAAATCTCAGCTATTTTTTTAATATCGACCACATAACCAAGAACATTAGTCACATGAGCAACTGCGACAATCTTGGTTTTCTTATTGATGGTTTTACGCAAATTTTCAGGCGTCAATCGTCCTTGATGATCGAGGGGAATATACTTTATTCTCGCCTTGGTAACCTCGGCGACTTTAAACCAAGGTAGGACATTGCTGGCGTGTTCGGCTTGAGTGAGTAAAATCTCATCCCCCTCTTGAAGAAACTTCATCCCATAACCAAAAGCGACGAGATTGATAGAAGCGGTTGTTCCTGAGGTGAAAACTATTTCTCGATCTGAAGCGTTAATAAAATCAGCGACGGTCTGGCGACAGCTTTCAACCATCTCATCAACATGATGCGCTAAATCATAATCACCACGATGCGCATTGACGGAATAGTTTTGATAGTAATCCGTAATCGCATCGATAACCACTTGGGGTTTTAATGAGGTCGAGGCCGAGTCTAAATACACTAAAGGATGACCTTGCATTTCTTTAAGGGGATTGAGCATCGGAAAATCTTTTCGAAATTCATTACTCATCGCGACCAACCTCTTGCTCTTCAATTTTACGGTAGATTTGCTCACGGGTTCCCACATCGGAAAAACTCGCGATAATCGGTTTTAAATAACCCGCAGTAATCAGATTTTTTGCTTCTCTTAAACTCAGTCCGCGCGAACAAAGATAGTAGAGATGTTCGTCATTGGCTTTCCCTACTGTTGCCGCATGACTAGCAGTAACGGCATCGTGATCAATCTTTAAAACTGGTTCTACTTTGCCAATGCTTTTTTCATCAAAAAGCATGATGCGCGCGAATTGGTGGGCTTCACTATTTGCAGCAATTTCTTGAATATGGGAAACACCAGCAAAGCGCAGTTCGCCCTCTTGATATACCACCCCATAATTTTCCATTTTCGAATGAGTGTGCGGGGCTTCATGAACGAAGGAAATCTCATAAGTTTTTCGGTCTTTTTGGGAAGTTAAACTGGAAAGGCGAAAGTTCGCTTCCGCTTCCTGACCTTGCAGATGAAAAAAGATTTTAATTTTTCCCTTACCTTGACCAAAATCCGCCATAGCAAAGTTGACTTTAGCGCGTTCTGCAATCAAAAACTGCAACTTCAAGTCCGCAAATTTTTCAAGGGAAACATGCGTGACATTGACCAAGGCGTCTCTATCGATTTTAAACGTAAAAAGACTTGGGATATTCCCAATAATGCTTATATTATCAATTTTTCCTTCCGAAGATTCATGACGATGAAGTTTTTTGTTATCAAATGGGATGGAAGAGAGATCAATCGTCGTTTGAATTTCGCTGCGTTCCGCAAGCGGAGATCGTTTATTTTGACTCATGCTCAAGGACCTCTTTGGTCAAACAATATCCAAGTGATGTCGATTGCTTCCCATTGCTCTTTTTGTCAATATCAATCCCGTATTCATTCCGGAGCCATTCATAGCCATAACGATCGGTTTTTTCGATGATTTCCATCCCACCTGTTAGGAGATTTTGGCCGTTGATTAACACGACTACTTTCGTCGGTTTAATCATCGCATAAAGTCGCTCATAATGAGAGATAACGAGAAACGACATGCCGTTTTCTTGTTGCTCCTTGATAACTTCCGCAACCGCTTGTAAAGCATCGACATCCAGACCAGAATCGATTTCATCAAGCATCGCTAATGCTGGTTGCAGCAGGAGGAGTTGAAGAATTTCATTGCGCTTCTTTTCACCACCCGAAAATCCATTATTCAATTCGCGATTGGCCATGTCGAGTGGAATATTTAATTTCTTTGAAGCAGCGTCGATTTCCCGATAGAGTTTCATCACGCTAATCGGGTTTTTACTTCGGGCATTAATCGCTGCTTTATAAAAATCAGAATTGATAACCCCAGGGACTTCCGCGGGGTATTGCATCCCCAGAAAAATACCTAATTTTGCGCGCTGATCGACACTTTTCTCAAGGAGATTTTCTCCATCAAAAAGGATTTCTCCTGCGGTTACACGGTAGAGAGGATGTCCCATAATCGCATGTAATAAGGTCGACTTTCCATGGGCGTTTGGCCCAAGAAGGGCAACGGTTTCCCCAGCGTTGATCGTTAAATTAACCCCGTTCAAAATTTGGTTTTCACCGACGGAAACATGGAGATTGCGAATTTCGAGTTTTTTCATAAGTAAATGGGCTAGCCTTTCTAAATCGAGATTATTCTAGAACATCACATCGCTTTTCTCAATGAAAACGATAATTTTTGTGATGCAATCACCAATGAAACATTATATAATATTCAAGTGTTTTGTTTATCTAGCGTGAAAGTATTTCTTTATTGAATTACCTTTACCGTTTCGATACAATATAAACGCTATATTATATAGGAGGAAACTTAACTATGAAGAATCGTCGCTTGGCCTTCAGTTTAGTGACCCTCGCATCCGTCGCCGCTCTTGCAGGCTGCGGCGAAGAGGTCACGGCTAAAGACGGCTTAGTCCTCACCTTCACCGACGCTAATGGTGAGGTGACGGAATATGAAGCGGATGACCTCTATGCGCAGTACCTAGAAAAAACTAATGGACTCGATGCTTATTTCAGTGCTGTCTATGAAGTTTTGGTGCGCAATCTTTTCAAAGAGCAAACTTTGAAAGAAAAAGAACTTTACAACAAAGCTGACAAACGCGTTGAGGAAGTCAAAGCCACTGCAAAAAGCAACAAAGAAACCAACAAATCGACTTATGACAAGGAAATGGAAGCCCTACTCAAATCCCATAACGTCGAAGATCTCGATGAACTTCGAGAAAAATTCGCTTTTGAAGCGATGAGCGAGGAAGTGGAAAAACAATACTACGATAGCGAAACCTCATGGGCCGATGGAGCTTGGACGGCTCTGACCCGGAAATACCTCGATGAATCGTTCCCGTACCACATCAAACACATTCTCGTGAAAGTATCCGATCAGCACAACTCGATCTATAACGGAGCTCTCAGTGCCGCGGAAGCGAAAAAAATCGCAAGCGTCATCAAGCGGATTGCAGTCCAAAGAAGTTCGGAATCCTTTGGTTCCATCGCCCTTGAACAAAGTGAAGATACGGGCTCAGCGAATAAGAATGGCGATTTAGGAATTATGGATCGCTCTACTTCTTTTGTTCCTGAATTCAAACTCGGTATTTACGCTTATGATTCGATTTTCTCCAATGTCGATGCCACCAATAAACTCGGTCTCCCGACTGTGGCAAGTGATTACTTAGATGCTAAAGGTCTTGGAGAAATTCCTTATAGCGCTGCGCTTAAATTAGAAGAGTACGCCGAAGTGGAAACTGACGATGATGGTCTGAAAATCAACGATGGGAAACCGCTCTACTTCCCCCGTAATGTCGTTTTTAACAAATACTTTAACCGTCATCTAATCTCCGTGATCACCCCAAACGTGGTCGATGCTGCAACTAACCCCGATGATCTAGTCGGTGTGGAAGATGCTACCTATGCGGCGATGCCTGGCTTCCAAGTGGTGCCTGAACTCAGTAACAAAAAAGTTCTCTGTGACGAAAAAGGCAATCCCGTTCTCGCAGTGCGCGCTGGAGCGGAATCCTCTTATGAAGGAATTCACTTAATCGTCATCGAACGCTCTGCCTTGGTGGAAATCGATAACGAAGTCTCCTTGAGCGATTACTATACAACTAAGATTCCTGGCAGTGCCGAATATCCTACCGATCCCAATACTGGGGAAAATCTTGACACCTATGTCAACTATCTCACCCGTGATGATCGAGAATATCGCGTCCGGGCCAAAGCGATTGAAGATAAAATTAAAGCTTTTGACGTCAATGTCAAATATACGATTTATGAAATGTTACTCGCCCATGAAAATGTGACCTTCAAAAACGAAGCACTCGGTGAAGCGATTGCCAACTACATTATGGTCAAACGCTCGACCAAAGTTTATGATGATCATAAGTCATACCGCAACGATTGGGAAAATTACATTGAGTATTTAGAAAACGCTGATTACTGGCGTGAAAAACGCTTAGTTTCCGAAGGTTGTGCGATTAAATTCGTCACCGCTGGGGCTAACGATCCCGCCTTTAAAGAAGGAGGAGAATGCTATGCGGCTAAATAAAAAAATTCTCGCCCTTGGCGCCGCGGCTCTGCTTGTCTTAACCGGTTGTGAGAAAGAAGATATTGTCGCTAAACCGACTAATTATGAAGACGTGTTAATTGAAGGCGTCTCGGATGATGTCGTACGCAATATCGAAAAAGTCGTCATCGATAAACTCCAAACTTCGACGACCAATGAGATTTTAAATGAAGTCTTATTCCTCCTTGCCGAAGCCAAATTCGGCAAATGGGAAGAAGTCAAAGTCGATGTGGAAAAAGCGGCTTTTACCGCTCAGGTCGAAGAGCGCCTCGCGCGCAAGATGCTCGGCAAAGCTAATCTCTCGAGTTTCAAAAAGCGTAACCACTTCTCTGAATATGACTTTGCGATGAGTTTAGTCAAACAATTTTACAAAATTAACGGGACTTATGATCTCGATACCCTTCCCCAAGATGCCTGGCATGAAAATGTCGTAATCACTCCAGACGTCACTTGGGAAAATGTCTATGATCGCGTCCTCAATAAAGCCTATTATGAAGACTACATGGTCGCCCAACTCGTTCCTGAGGTTTATCGTGAACTGTTAACCGAAGATTATTTGATTAACAATGACTATCGTTCCTTATATCTCGCCCGCGCGCGCAAGGTTAACTATATCTCCTTAACGATTAATGAGAACTTCCCGGCCGATGCTAAATACTTGCTCTATGAATTCATCGATCAAAATATTCTTGGAACTGATCCGAGCAAACCCGCTGACTTGGAAATTCTCGCCAATGCCTGGCGAGGCGACCAAAGCGTCTGGACCCATAACGAAGAAGCCCTCTTACAAGCCGCAGGATTAATTGGTGACAAATCGACTGATGATCCAAGTACGGAATATGTTGAGTACTCCTTCGACCATACCGCCTTTGGCAATGTCCTTGCTGACTATGCCAAAATCAAGGATAATCCATTAACTACCGATACCGCGGTGGAACAAGCCTTTACCAACTCCGGTAAGTATCCTAAAGAAATCGGATTGGAAATCAAAACCAATGAAGTTCGCATCTTAGATTACACTGTCGATGGTTGGTATATCCAATACGATGGGTTAAAGACTTTGCCTGAAACGATTCGCACCCGCTTATTCTCCTCGAAAGTCGAAAAGGCTGTCGACTATGTTCTCGATGATCTCGGTGATGCCGAAAATGGTGGCTATACCGAAACTGGTGAAAACAAAGATGCCACCCGTTCGAGTTACATCCGCAATATCAACGGCAAGTTCTACCTAATGCCCGAGACCTACGATGAAGATGATGACCGCAACTTCATCCATTACGATTCTGGTAGCAAAACTTACTACCTTATCGAAGTTGAAGAAGCCGTCAACCGCACGAAATTCGATGCTGATAACGAAGATAACAACTATGTCGGTCTCGGCAAAGATCTCGATGAAATCGTCGCTGGGGTGGCCAAAGTCGTCGGTGGTCGTTCCGACAAACGCTCGGAAGCCACAGAATATGTCATTAAAAATGCTGACTTAAAATTCCACGATCAAGCCGTCTACGATTTCTTCGTCAAACAATTCCCTGATTTATTTGGGGAAGATGCAAAGGATTAATTCGCACAAAATGCTATAATAAAGGGGACCCAATCGGTTCCCTTTTTACTTAATTTTTCGGAGGTAAAATATATGCCAGATTGTATTTTTTGTAAAATCGCCAAGGGAGAAGTTCCCTGTCACAAAGTTTATGAAGATCAAGCAGTAATGGCCTTTTTAGACTTATCCCAAGTCACACCTGGGCACACCTTAGTGATTCCCAAAGCCCATCATGAAACTTTTTTATCAGTGCCTAAATCACTGATGCATCACGTTTTTGATGTCGCACAGCGAGTAGGGCAAATCCAAATAAGCGAATTGCTTGCCCGCGGGGTTAATATTCTCACCAACTGCTATCCTGTCGCTGGACAAAGCATTCCCCATTTTCACGTCCATGTTATCCCCCGTTATGCCCCTGGTGATGGTTTGCGAATTACGATGATTGATTCCAGTGCCGACGCCAAACTTAATATGCCGGTGCTGGCTGACAAACTCTCACGAAAACTCCACGAATAATCTTTTCTTAAACCAAAAAGGATCTTCGCTTTAAGGATATGTTGGCGAAGATCCTTTTTTAATAAAATAAATGGTTTTTGCAGGGGTTATTATCTAAAACTAGCGTTTTTTAGGCTGATAGAAATAACTATCATCTAAGGCCCAAAGCCTTGGTGTCCATTCACCTTCGGGGATATCAGCTAACGCTTTATCGACCATCATCATCTTGGAATCAAAATTGTCAATCATCGATAAAGCCAGCGCCTCTCTTGTCGCCGGTAAGACTGGAGAACCGAATTCTAATTTACCATGATGAGCTAAAACCATATGCGTGAGTAACATCGGGACTTCACTAGTAATCCCTAGTTCTTCTCCGACTTGGAGAATTTCACTTGCGGCTAGGGGAATGTGCCCAATTAAACGACCTTCAACTGTATATTTGGAAATTACCGGACCAGAGAGCTCCACAGTTTTTCCTAAATCATGGAGAAAAATCCCACCAAGAAGAAGATCGCGATTAATTGACGGATATAATTCCGCGATTCGCTCGCCTAAGTCCGCCATCGCAAGGGTGTGATAGAGCAGCCCATTGGCGAATTCGTGATGATTTCTTACGGCAGCAGGATAGGTTACAAACTGGTCATAATGCCTTTGGATTAAGGTGTTGACAATTAAGGAAACTTCCTTATCTTGAAATGACGAAAGATATTTCTTCAATTTCGCTTCAAGTTCTTTTTGAGGAATCGGACTAGAAATCGTAAATTGAGTAATATCAATTGTCTCCGGATTAAGGACAGTGGATGAAATAATCTTCAATTGCAGATTGCCGCGATAATTGAGAACATCGGCCTCGACTAGGACGAAATTACCAATCGCGAATAATTCTTCATCACCTGGACGAGCATCCCATTTTTTTCCTTCAATTGTTCCCGTTTTATCTTGGAAAGTCACAGTTAAATAACTTTGGTTATTACCGGTGACTCCTTTCGTGAGGTTCACAACGAGTAAGGGGGATTCAATTCGAGTATTTTCTATAAATTGCTCAATACGCATCTTCTTCTTCCTCCAAAATACGTTCAATATCACTATAATTATAACCTCTTTGCCGGAGGTATCGGATAATTTTTGCCCGACGCAGATATTGGTCTTTTTCGGTTTGATATTTGCTTAAAGCCTTTTGAGTGGCTTTTCTTAATAATTCCTCATCCTTTTCCGAATCGGAAAAATCTCTATGGGAAAGAAGGGAATGAATCGTTGTATAATCAAAACCAGAATTTAAAAGGGATTGATAAATTCTCTCTTTGCGCTTGCCGAGATCGACATTGTGATATTTTCTCAGCAAACTCGGTAATAATTGCTCAGCTTTTTGATATTCGCGTTCTTCAGGAAAAATAAGGCGGTCTAATAAAGAAGGGGCAATTTTTGCTTTTTTAAGCCTTGCTAATATTTTATGTTTCCCATATCCTAAGTCATCCGCCCGAAGTAAATAATCTTGTAAATACTGTTCGTCATCAAGATAATGACGGTCTTTTAAATAGGAGATAATCGCCTTGATATCTTCTTCTTTTCCTTGTTTAGCAACAAGTTTTTCACGCATTTCTCCGACTGAGTGAGATCTTCGAACTAAACAGCGAAGCGCATAGTTTTGCAAAGTTATACGCTCACCTTGTTTAATTAAAGTTTCAATTTTCTTTACGGTTAAATCGTCATTAACCCGTAAATAATGTTCAGCGTAAACCTCAACCGGTAAAATTAACTTTCGGTTGTCTGCTAAAGTGATTGTAACCTTATTTTTGGTAACTTTAATTTCCGTAATTAACATTTTTTCAATTAGGGTTCATCGTCACGACGTCCCGTAAGTTTACGACGGATTTCCTGAACGGATAGGGTTGAAGTGTTAACCATCGTCTCAGATGTCGCCGTGCGGGTTGCCATTGTTTCCGCTTTAATTTCAGCAAAGGTTTTGCTGGCAAATTCGGCATCGATTTCTTTTTCCATACTGGAACGATAGAAAGCGGTGACTGCACCTCCAACTAGTAATCCGAAATAGAAAGTGATAAACCGCCACAAAATTTGTCCCGCGTGGAGATAACCGATGTTCGCTTCCAAACT
Source organism: Bacilli bacterium (assembly GCA_050952725.1). Classification (GTDB taxonomy): domain Bacteria; phylum Bacillota_I; class Bacilli_A; order RFN20; family CAG-826; genus JAQWCH01. The sequence continues at coordinate 663,629 of JBMNLN010000001.1, read as the reverse complement.
CACTTCTGTTAAAGTCGGATTTAAATAGACACTAGCAAATAACCGCTCATAAAAGTATTCTGAAACCCCAGCCCCACCAGGAAGAGGAAGAATGCCTGTGATCATCTGCAGAAAAGAGTTCAAAAACACCGTATCCGCATACAAACTCTTACCCACAACATAAGCTCCCTCGATGATATAGGTGTTCATCGGAAGCATCATCATCCGTCCGACCAAATAAGGAATTGAATAAAGAGCGAGGAAGCGCAGCGAAAACAAAAGCAATAGCAAGACAAGTACGGGAACATTCGATTGAAGTCGTCGCAACTCAATGCGGAAATTTTCTACAGCAATTCGCACGCGGGCGCGCGTGCGATCGACTTGGCGAACTAGCTTAATTTTACCGAAAAAGCCAATCCCTTTGTTGATGATGAAATTGTGTAAAGGCTTTGAATTTGATAACAAGAGCAAGGTAGAAATAACGATACCATTGAACAAAAAGCCGATTAAAGCTAAAAGCCATACTTGCACATTAATTCCAAAAAGAGATATCGGTTCTGCATTTTTAATCAAAATATCAAATTTAAAAATAATCGCGACAACGCCAAAACAAACGAGGACGATTTGATAGATGATAAAATACATCACTAAAATGGAGGCAGCCGATGAAATATCAATTTTTTGTCGTTTCATCGTCGCCGCTTGGGCAAATTGTCCCCCCGAATTTGAAGGACTAATGCCTGCATGAAAGGCTCCGATTAAAGTAACCGCTAACCCGCGATGCCATTTATACCGCGTGGTATAAAGGCGCGCGAGGATAAAGAAAATAAATCCATCAATTGAGAAATAGAGAAAAATAACCGCTAAAATAATCACAATAAAACGCCAATCTGATTCCATAAAAGCGGCGTAGACCTCTTGGTAGTTATCTTTTAACGTCAAATAGATGGCAACGATAGCAACCACGAGCACGAATACCATGTTGAAGATATTTTTTCGCCTTTTTTTCCGGAGGCGTTGTTGATTTTCTTCGATTGTCATAACTGCTTTTGAACGTTCATATTATAACATCTCACTTATAAAAACGGCGACAAAACCCAACAAATTAGATGTTATATTTTTAAAAACTAAATGAAAGCGATAATAATTAATGTCCGCGCCGATTTTTACGCCTTTTTTTAATCAGTTAATGTATAATACATAATGTTGTAAAAATTCGTAATTACCAAGTAGAAAAAAGAGAGTATGGCGACAAGTAAAGCAGACACTCCGAAGAAAAAGGGTTACTTCAAAGCGATGTATTCCTTAACTAAAGGTCATCGTTTTAATTTTTACTTTGGATTTTTTCTCCAATTGTTTGCAGTCGCGTTTATTTTACTTTCAACTTTACTCAATAAAATTCTCGTCGATACGATTAATTACGATGCTCCTACTGGACCTATTGATCGGTTTTTGACTCACCTGCTCGGAGGTCAAGAATTTCTCCGAAACAATCTTTGGGTTTTTGCTCTGATCGTCATTGGTTTTGGTGTCGGTCGTTCCTTGATTAATATTGCTCGAAATATTATGCGCGCCGCCTTAGAGGCTTCAATTATGAAGGAAGCCAAATTGCGCTTATTCTACCATCTTGAACGCCTCCCGTTCTCCGAAATCAAAAAAATGAAAAGTGGCGATATCATTCAAACCGCAACTAGGGATGAAGAGGTCTTGCGCATTTTTATCACCCGGCAACTGACCATGATGACTTATACAGTTGAGATGGTGCTATTTTCTTTTGCGATTCTCGCGACTATTTCTTGGAAAATAGCCCTGAGCACGATTATCATTTTGCCAGTGATGGGAATTTATTCCTTTTTCACAATCAAACGAGTGCGCTCTTTATATCGAAAAACCGATGACAGCGAAGCGTTGATGACAGGTAGAATCGAAGAAAATCTCAACGCGGTTCGCGTCGTTAAAGCCTATAATAATGAAACTCACGAAATCAAAGATTTTGATCGATATCTTGGTGATTATGCAGATAAATACTTAAAGTGGCGGAGATTTGCTGCTTTTTACTATGCAAGTAGCGATATTTTCATCTTCGGGCAAATTGTCTTGTCACTAATTTATGGGCTCTATCTGGCCTTTAATAATGAAATTAGCGCGGGTACCCTCTTTGTCGCTGTTTCTTATACAGGAATGATCGTTTGGCCGGTAAGGCATTTTGCGACGATTCTCTCTGATTTAGCAAGAGCTGTTGTTTCCGTGGACCGCATTCGCCTGATCATGGGCATTCCCCTTGAGGATATCGATTCCGGTTTGACTCCCGAAATTAAAGGCCATATCGTCTTAAAGAATGTCGGTTTTCATTATGAGGATGATGATGAAATTGTCCTGCGGAATCTCAACTTAGAAATTCAACCCGGTGAAACGATTGCCATCATGGGAAAAACTGGTTCGGGTAAATCAACCCTCGCCCATATCTTAAGCCGCCTCCATGATTATACGGATGGTTCCATTACTATTGATGGGGTGGAATTAAAGGAAATTCAAAAGAAACATCTGCGCAATCATGTAGCCACGGTCTTACAAGAACCTTTCCTCTTTTCGCGGTCAATTCTGAACAACTTAAAAATCGCCAATAAAAAAGCGACCGAACAAGAGATTCAACGTGCGACCTCAATCGCGGATATTCATAACACGATTATCAAATTTGAAAAAGGTTACGATACCCCAGTCGGAGAAAAAGGGGTTACTCTTTCTGGGGGGCAAAAACAACGCCTGGCAATTGCGCGGACGATTATCAATGAAGTGCCTATTCTAATTTTTGATGATTCATTATCGGCAGTTGATACGGAAACCGATATTAATATTCGCACTGCATTAAAAACTCGAGCTGAAAGCACCACAACTTTAATTATCACCCATCGAGTTGCAACCGCTAAAGATGCTGATCGCATTGTTGTTTTAGAAGATGGTTCGATTTCGCAAGTAGGAACCCATGATGAATTAATTGCGACTCAAGGACTTTACCAACGCGTTTACGATATTCAATCGCGCATTTTATAAAAGGAAAGGAGGAGATTTTTATGGCATACGCAGGCTATGAGGAAGAAGATGTAAAACTACCGAAGAAGATTGACTTTAATATCTGGTTTAAAGTACTTAAATATGCTCTGAAATACTGGTCGATTTTACTAGTTCTCCTTCTTGCGCTTTTAGGCAGTTCGCTTTATGACTCCTCTTTTACTCCGATTATGAATCGCGCCGCAATTGCCGCGGTGAGTAATTATGATGCAACTAGCGGCTATGCCTTACGAGACATTCCTATCTTCATCCAATTATTCGGCTTAGGTTTTACTGTTAATTTCGCTCAATATGTCATGGTGCTTCTCGTGGGTATTGTCTTACGTTCGGTCTTTATCTATCTTTCTTTCTACTTCACCGATGTTTTAAACGTCAAAGTGATGATGGATTTAAGGCGCTCAGCCTTTATCAACGTGCAAAAACTATCCTTTTCTTATTTTGATAAAAACTCCTCTGGCTGGCTAATTGCCCGAATGCAAAATGATGCGAGTAAGATTTCCGATATGCTCTCTTGGGGAATTTTACGGGTCGTGTGGATTTTCTTTGATCTGGTCATCACCTTGATTACCATGTTCTCTATGGATTGGAAAATCTCCCTGGTTATCCTTGCTTCTACACCTGTAATCGCCTTTTTTTCCCCAATCTTTGAACGCTGGATTTTAAGTCTATCGCGGATTGCACGGGCAGCTTATTCCAATTATGTAAGTTGGCTAGCTGAATGTATCAGTGGGGCTAAAACCATTAAGACCTTAGCGATTGAAGACACGACTTATGAAGAAGCCAAATCGATTGTTACTGATTTATCGAAGAAAACCTTTCGTCGGGGTCGTGCCCAATCTTTCTTCTATCCCAGTGTGAATATCATCTCGGCCTTTACTAATGCAGCGATTATCTATTTTGCGTATGAACTTCTTCCCGTCAATCCTGAGGGAGTAGTCGACATTGCTCTTTTAGCTATCTTCTTAGGTTTTGTCGGGGCGATTTATAATCCGATTATGGAAAGTGCCGAAATGCTCGCTGAATTAATTTCCACCCAAGCGAGTTGTGAAAAACTCCTCTCCTTAATTGAAGCCAAACCGGCGATTCAAGATGCTCCAGAGGTGATTGAGGTTTATGGAACTTTGCTCAATCCCAAACCGGAGGCTTATCCAGAGATGAAAGGGAATATTGAATTCCGCGATGTGGACTTCTCTTATATTGAAGGCATTGAAGTAATCCACAAACTCAATCTTCATATTAAACCGGGTCAAACGATTGCCATTGTTGGTGAAACTGGTTCAGGCAAATCGACCACCGTTAATTTGCTCTGTCGTTTCTATGAACCGACCAGTGGAGAAATCCTCATCGATGGCGTCAATTACAAAGACCGCTCTGTCAGTTGGCTGCGGTCGAACATCGGCTATGTCCAACAAACCCCTTTTATCTTCACGGGTTCGATTAAAGATAACATCAAGTACGGTAAATTAGATGCAACCGATGAGGAAATAGTCGCGGTCGCCAAAATGGTTGATTTACATGACTATGTTATGAGTCTTCCTCAGCAATATGATACGGTTCTAGGTGATGAGGGGGCGGCGGTTTCCGTTGGGCAAAAACAACTAATTTCCTTCGCTCGCGCTTTAATTCGCAATCCCAAGATTATGCTGCTGGATGAAGCGACCTCTTCGATTGACACCGAAACTGAAGCGACAGTCCAAAAAGCGATCAAAGGCATCTTAAAGGACCGCACTGCCATTATTATCGCCCACCGTCTCTCAACCATTGTCGAAAGTGATCGCATCCTCTTGATGTCTGATGGAATTATCGTCGAGGACGGAAGTCATCAAGAACTAATGCAACTTAAAGGTGCTTATCATCGCCTGTATATGAATCAATTCACCGAACTGCGAATTGATGAACAAATTAAAACTTACGAAGAACAAATCAAAGTTCAATCTTAATCTTTAATATTTTCGATTAACGTTTCTTCTTGGTTTGGCTTTTGCCTTTCGCCTTGCGTTTTACTTGACGTTTGGCTTTTTTTCTCGCCTTAGGTGAGGCGATTAAGATGACAATAAATACCAAGGCGATTGCCGCCAATACAGCATATTGCCAAAGTGCCACTTCCACATTAATCGTCATCGTTGCCGATTTCGTGATTTTAAACACTGGATCGGTGAAACTGATTTTTATTTCCACTTCCCCAGATTTTGTCAGCATCAAACCATCTTGGGCGATGATTTCAATAACGAATTCTTCAACCATTTCATCTGTGCCATCAAGATAGAAAGCTTGGACATCAAAGTCAGTCGCGGAAAGGCGGGATAAGAAGGTAAAGGTCTTATCGGTTGATATCTTAATTTTGGTTAATCGATGGGGCGGCGGGGGGAGCCCCGCGGCGGTTGAGGTGCCCTCTGCTAAAGAAGCGCCAGGACCTTCATAACTTGGATCATAAATCATCTTTGCCCACTCAGGGTGATCGATAAAGGGATTGCGGTTAAGTTGATAGTTATGATAAATCAGATTGTTGCGATGGAGTTCATATTGATCAACTGGATCGGCTTCATGCCATAAAAGCAAAGTTTCCAAATCACCAGCTAGTCCTGGTTGCGTTTCGCTTGCTGTCACTGGACTGGGCGAACCATTGACAAGAGTTAATTTAGGATGCAAGGCATCTTCATAAGTGTAATAACGGGCAGTCATATAAAACATCGCCCGCGCCACATCACCGCGATAATCAATTAACGGGGCAAAAACTTTATGATCATAATCTTCGATTTTGCCATTTTCGCCCACCAATGTTCCATAATCGTTTAAACAAGTTGTGAAATCACGAGTCGGAATCGCATAGTTATAATTGGAGTGCGCTTGCTGATTGCCTTTGACATCAGAGGGAAGAAGCGAGTGAAAATCACTACCCGCTCCCCCAGTGCGACCAAAGTCACCAAGCGATTGAGGCCAAATGTGTTCTTTGTCAAAACTTACCCGCGAAGCTCCAACATTTTTAAAGCGATCTGCTGTAGCTTCGTCATCGTTGTAATCTGCGTAAAGTTTGCGAATGAAGGGATTGTCATTGTCATAGTCATAGTTATTTAAATCAATTTCATCCGCAGGACTTAGCGTCCAATTACGGTCGATAATCTTATAAATCTTTCGATGGTTATCACTTTCATAATCATATTCGCGATGGCCGCCAATAATGGTCGATAAAGCTTCAAGGAGATTATCACCTGATTTTCCTTCCACCCCAGTGTAGTATTGGTTGACTAATTCATCGCTTAAATCATAGTTGATAATTTCTGTCGGCATCATTATATCGGCCGCTAAACTTATATGGGGATTATTAGGTAAGGTCCAAAACAAGCAGGAAATGAGTAAAATTCCCAGCCAAAGTCGCCTTCTTTTAAAATTCATACTCTTGACCTCCAGATGATTTTTTATTTAAAAGTGACAATAATTAATTCATTATCAACTTGGTATCGGAAAGGGAAAGCGGTTTGGCCAAGACCACGCGAGTTAATCATAACCCCTTTTTTATAGGTAAATAAGCCTCCGAAATATCTGCGTTCAAACGGATTGGATAACCAAAATAAAAACCTCGAGAAAAGTCCGAGATTAATTTGCCCACCATGGGTGTGGCCACAAAAGATGAGATTTGCTCCTAAATTAACTAACTCACGGAAATGACTCGGACGATGCGTCAAAACAATGGTATATCCTTCCTCGGGTATTTCTTCAAGTTGATTGGTGATTAATTCCAAATAGAATTCTTCATCAAAGGGATCATAAAGTTTAGAGATATCGGGGATTCCCGATAAATAGATTCCTGGACTAATCTCGATGTTTTTACCAGTTAAAATTACCCCATTATTTTCTCGGAGACGACTTTCAAAAGCAAAGACCATTTCATAATCGGCATATGCATACTCGTGATTACCGTGGACATAGTAAGTCGGAATCTCTGAAACCAAAGCAAAAAGCCAATCATAAACATCTAAATCAATCGTTTTCTCATCGACAAAATCTCCAGTTAAAAAAAGAAAGTCTGGTTCTTCTTCCCGAATTAAATTTTCGAGATTTTTCTCGCCGTAATACACATCATGATTATGAAGGTCGCTCAAATGAACGATCTTTTTATCCTGTAAAAAAACGGGCGCATCATTTAATTGATAGGAAACGACACTTAAGTCATCAACACTTTGATTAGAGACAATCCCGCCGACGATCATCCCTGAAACGCTAAAAAGAATAACTAAAAGATTGATCATTTTCTTATCTTCTTTTTGAGGCGTGACAAATGTTTGGGTTTGGGTTTGGCTTTCTTACCACCAAAGAGTGCTCGCCAAAGGCCGCGAAGTATCTTCCCGTTCATTATGTCAAGCAAGCCAAGAACTTGGCAATAAGAAAGACCATTCACCGCTGCAATTGAAGCTAAAGGCATCTTTAAAGACGAAAGTTCTATTTGTTTAGCCAGCTCCGGGTCACCTTTAGCGCGTTTTCTGGCCACGCGTTTAACTTGTTTGATTACGATGCGGCCACTGCGATATAAGACCCCATCACTCATAGTATTTAGCAAAGTAAAAGGACGATCGACGCGTGGATAATAATGGGCTTTTGCCACGTTTTCCTCAGCAAATATGGCCTCAAATTCACGGAAGCGAATTTTAAATGGACCTTTTTCGGGTAAATTATAATAAATAGGAGCGGTCTTTCGATAAGATATATTTTCAACTTTTTCTTTAGTTTTAATTACGACTTTGGCTGTTAAGACAATATCACTTACTGAAGTCCCAATTTGAATGCGGTGCACTCCATTTTCCAAAGCAAAATTTTGGATTTGTACATTATAGTAACTAAAGTCATCCGCCGTCAGCGTAAACTTTACCGTCTTCTTCTCGCCCTTACGAAGACCTACTTTTTTAAAGGCTTGCAAAGTCCGCGCTGGTTTAAAAATCGCTGGATGGTCTTGACTAACATAGACTTGCACGACTTCGGCACCGGCGATATCACCGACATTAGTTACATCAACTTCAACTTTTATTTTACCTTTTTCATCAATCACTTCTTCACTAATAAGTAGGTTATCATACTTGAAAGTTGTATAAGACAAACCGTGACCAAAGGGGAATAAGACGGGACGCTTGGCTTTTTCATAATAGCGATAACCAACAAAGATTGATTCGCGATATTCCACATTGAGTGCCTCTTTCCCAAATTGTTGCGAGGGGACATCTTCATAACTTAAAGGAAAAGTTTCGGGTAAGCGCCCAGAAGGATTGACCGCGCCGGTTAAGACATCGACAATCGCGTGACCGCTGGCCGCCCCGCCTAAATAATTAAAGACGGCCGCATTAACCTGATCAATCCAAGGCATCGTCACCGGAGAACCGGCGGTGATGACCACGATGACATTATCATTAACTTTGGTGAGTGCGCTAATTAATTCGTTCTGGGAAGAAGGCAATGATAAAGTTCTGCGGTCGTATCCCTCAGATTCAGCATAATCATTGAGACCAGCGAAAAAAACGACTTTTTTCACTTGACGGGCTAACTCTTGAATTTCCGCGATTTTATCTTGGGTAATCTCCGATTTAATACTAGAAAAACCTTCTAGGTAAGTATATTTAAGCTTGCTTTTTTTCAGGGCTTCAAAAGCGTTATCTAAAATCGCAGGATTAACGCGGGAAGAGCCAAATCCTTGATAATGTGGATTTTTGATGTAAGGACCAATAAACAAAACTTCATCTTGATGATTTAAAGGAAGCGTCTTTTTTTCATTTTTTAAAAGCACAAGCGCTTCCGAAGCGGCTTTTCTTGCCAATTCAAAATGAGCATTGTAATCGACTTTAGGAACGGGGTCTTTGTCAATTTCGCGAACTTTTAACGCAGTGGTTGCATGTCGAATCACAGAAGCGTCTAAAGTTTCCATGTCGAGCTTACCTTCTAATATTGCTTGTTCAACTTCATAAAAAGGCCCTAAACCACCCGGCATCTGAAGATCAAGACCTGATTTTAGCCCAGTAACAGGATCGACGTAGGCCCCCCAATCAGTCATCGCTAAACCTTGATAGTTCCATCTTTTTCGAAGAATGTCTTCGATAAAATCAGGAATATCATTGACATGTTTCCCATTAACGCGGTTATAACAAGTCATCAAGGCCCAAGGGTTTGCTTCTTTAATCGCAATTTCAAAAGGTTTAAGATAGATTTCATTTAAGGCGCGTTCATCCACTACCGAGTTACTAATAAAGCGATCTTTCTCTTGGTTGTTGGCTAGGAAATGCTTAACACAGGCTGACACCCCTTGGCTTTGCACGCCGCTAATCATCGCCGCCGCCAACTTACCAGTGAGAACGGGATCTTCACTAAAGTATTCAAAATTCCGCCCGCAGAGGGGATTGCGTTTAATATTGATACCTGGGCCTAATAAAATCTGGACATTATGGGCGCGTGCCTCTTTGCCTAAGGCGACTCCGATATTTTTGACGAGACGCTCGTTAAACGTGGCCGCTAGAGCGCTTGAAGGCGGAAAACAGGTGGAAGGATAAGATTCATCTTTGCCAAACTCATTGATTAAAGTTTTGCGAATGCCATGAGGACCATCCGCCATCGCAATTGATGGTAAGCGCAGCCGCTTAATGTCATAGGTATACCAGTTGTGATGCCCAGTTAAGAGGCGAACTTTTTCTTCAAGGGTGGCTTCACTTAAAACATTGGCAATTATTTGATCTGTCATTTTCCTGCTCCTTTGATTATTTGCTTGATTGCTTCTAAGAGTTCTTCGTCAACAATGCCGATTTGATCATAGTCGATATTTTGATAAAACTTTTTTGCTTCCGCGTGAAGTTTTTTGTGGCGCTTATAGTATTGATCTTGACGTAAAACCTCTTGCAAAGCTTGTTCACTTATTTGAGTCAGGTAAGGATTGTGACCCCGACCTGCGTAAGAAATAACGCGGATATGCTGGTGTTTATTACTCAAATCAGCATAGATTTGTCCGCTTTTTGCATAGGGAACAACGAAATCGCGGGTTCCATGAATTAGGGTAGTTGGAATTAAATTGTATTCAATGGAACTAGCGGTGGATACTTTGGCCTTTTTTCTATATTGAATACGAAAAAATAAACCTAGAATCAAGCGCGTTATTTTACCGCCGTGAACAAGATGAGTAAAAACATCGACAAAATTATTGGGAGCAGACAAGGCGATTACTCCATCAACTGATAATTGCGGATGGAGAGTAAGAACATTACTGACGATGAATCCTCCGAGCGAATGCCCGATTAGATAAATTTTGCGGTTTTTTCCTTGAGTTTTTGTGATTTCAGTCAGAATCTGACTTGCCTCGTTAATTGCTTGAAAGAAATTGGGAAACTTTTTGCCACTACTTTTTCCTGAACCAGAGAGAGAAAAGGCGATAACTGGAATTTGGCTATGTAAACTTAAACGACGGATTTCTCTCGTATAGGCTTCATATCCCGCTCCAAAACCATGAAAGAAAATTATTAGGTGTTTTTGATCTTCCTTTTCATGCAAAGGGGCAATTCGCACTCCATCAAGTTGATTTTTCCAAATGGTTAACTGCAACTTCTCAAATGCAAGATCATCAAACTGATCAACCGTAAAATATTTTAAATGGGGATTTCCGTTTTGTCTTCTTGTAAAAATACGATGAAGACCAAGATAAAACAGAAGCATAAAAAGAAAATACAGGAGTAAAAGCCCGCCGAGAATTGCCAAGGTAATGAGGAGAGTGGTGGTCATGTCATTCATAAAAACCTCTCTCTCATTATATTAAAAAAGCCCCGACTATTTAAGGGGCGTTCTTCGAGAATTAAACCCATCTATTTGTAGCGATAAGAGATTCGACCTTTAGTCAAATCATAAGGGGAGAGTTCTACGCGGACACGATCGCCGACGACGATGCGGATGCGGAAACGCCGAATGTTTCCTGTCGGCATACATTTGATGCGAACTCCATTATCTAATTCGACCTCAAAAGTGGAGTTCGGAAAGCGATCGATTACTTTGCCATCAACAACAATCATATCTTCTTTTGCCATCTATTCACCTCCTTTAGTTATTGCTTGCATTATAGCATAAACATGACCGGTGAGTTAATCACGCCTGAATAAATCCCGGGTATAAACCTTGGTTTTAACATCTTTTAACTCATCGTCAAAGCGGTTAGCGATAATGATTTTAGCCCGCTTTTTAAATGATGCTAAATCTCGAACAACTTCAGAATTAAAGAACTTCTCTTCTTTTAAGGAGGGTTCATAAATAATAATCTTAACCCCTTTGGCTTGAATGCATTTCATGACCCCCTGAATTGAAGAATGACGGAAGTTGTCGCTACCGCTTTTCATAGTTAAACGATAAACACCAATCGTAATCTCTTCCTTATTTTCTTCGCTATAACCTGCCAGATGCAATACGTCATCACAAATAAATTGCTTTCTCGTTTCATTTGATTCCACTAAAGCGGAAATTAAATTTTCAGGGACATCAGCAAAATTAGCCCGCAATTCCTTAGTATCTTTGGGTAAACAATACCCCCCATAACCAAAGGAAGGGTTATTATAAAAATCGCCAATACGCGGATCAGCTGAAACGCCTTGAATGATATCCAAGGTCTCTAAACCTTTGATGCGAGCAAAACTATCCAATTCGTTAAAGAAGGCAACGCGAAGTGCCAAATAGGTGTTGGCAAAGAGTTTAACCGCTTCGGCTTCTGTATTTCCAATAATAAAAACAGGGATATCTTTTTTGAGGGCACCCTCTTTTAAAAGTTGGGCAAATTCATTAGCCTTACTGAGATAAGGTTCTTCTTTTTGGGGGACGCCAACGACAATGCGAGAAGGATAAAGATTGTCATAAAGCGCTTTGCCTTCACGTAAAAACTCAGGCGAAAACAATATTTTTTCAAAACCGAGTTTAGTGCGGATTTGGTTGGTATAACCAACTCCCACGGTGGATTTGATTACAATCCAAGCACTAGGATTAATGCGTCTAACTTGGTTGATTACCGATTCGACTGAAGTCGTATCGATTTTTTTGGTTTCTGGATTGTAATTTGTCGGGGTCGCAATAATGACGAAATCCGCCTCTTTATAAGCCGCATCCCCATCTAACGTAGCAACCAAGTTTAAAGATTTATCAGTTAAATATTCCTCAATTTCTTGATCTTTAATGGGAGTTTTTTTGGCGTTGACAGCGGAGACTTTTTCGGGGAGGAGATCCACAGCATAAACACGGTTCTTTTGCGCTAAAAGGACCGCCAAACTCAAGCCCACATACCCTGTTCCCGCCACTGCAATTTTCATGCATTCTCTCCTTTAATCCAACGCGAAATGATAAACATGAATTTTTATTTTTAATATTTTCTAAACACCTTATGAAATGACATTAACATCACATACCAAAGGGATTTAATTACCCCGAACTTCTCGTGTTTACGATAGAGGCGATATTGGAATTTTACCATTTTCATTTTGTTTGCTGAAACCGATTTTCCCCCCATCCGGTAGATAGCGAGAAATTCATCTAACTTGTAGGCGATGACTCCGTTTCTTGTGATATCGAGCCAGGCGCCATGGTCTTCCCTTTTTTCACAATCAAGAGGCATGAAGACCTTCCCCAGCTTTTGGGAATCATAAATAGCGGTTAAACAGCCGATATCGTTTCTTCGCAAGAGAGTTTTATAATCAATTTGGTTCTTTTTGGGGCGATATTGTTTACATTGGCCATTTTCATAACGCAAATCATAATTAGTATACGTAAAGGCATAATTGTTTTCTTGCATGAACTTAATCTGCTTTTCAAGTTTTTCTTCTTTCCATAAATCATCAGAATCAAGAAAGGCAATATATCTTCCGCGCGCTTTTTCAATGGCGACATTCCGGGCGATAGCTGCTCCGCTGTTTTTCTTAGTGCGCAAAAGCACGACTCGATCATCTCCCTCAATCATCTTTTGAATATAGTCAAGTGAGTCATCACGTGAATGATCTTCACAGATCACCCATTCCCATGCGGGAAAAGTTTGAGCTTTAATACTCTCATAGGTTTCTTTGATTGTTTCTTTACAATTATAAGCCGGCGTAATAATACTGACTTGTGGCATATCCTTAATTCCTTTTTATAAATTTATGATAATCGCAACTAGATGTTAAGTCTATCGATACCCTTTTTAAAAAAACGAAGCCTCGTTATCAAAGATAATAATGTAATCCAAATTAAATCATCCGAATCTAAAGTTGAGCTTCTGCAGAAATTGATTTAATTTTTAAAATTTTTCGTAGCAATTTTATCATCCAGTATGGCAGCAAATTAAAGGTAGTTGTTTTAATTTTATATATCAAATGTTTGTTATGAGGGAAAACTTTTTTCTCTCCTTGGTATTCTTGTTTGCAAAATTTTTCAAATGGTTTTTTAAAAAAATATCCTTGAATGATCAATTCATCAAAATCAATAGTTTTTTTTGTATATCCGCTTTTTTTATCTCTTAAAAATAAGGCGAAGAGAGGTTCTAAAGTCCAAGGAGTAAAACTGCGCTTATCAATTAAAGCAAGTAATGTGGTACGGTTCCAAATTGTTGGATGAAAATCAATTTCATACGGTTGCACCGCGGTAAAACAATAGTATTTAGGAACAATTTTCTTCTTTTTGATAAAAAGTTTCTTAATTAAAGAAATTCGCAAAGCATGAAAATCGTATTTCTCCATAAAGTTTAGCCAATTATCAATCTTTACTTTCAGGTCTTGATCATAGACAAAATAATCATCAAGAAGGACTAAAACATAGGGGGTTTCGCATGTTTTTACTCCAACAATAAAGCGTTGATCAAATCCTTTATTTCCACATTTAAAAACCTTTATCTTTTCAGAAAATTCTTCATCTAGGGTTTCGGTTACAATAACACAATCAATATCTAATTCTAAAAACTTTTCGCATGTTTGATTAATCCAGGGATGCAAATCGTAGTTTTTATCGCAAGCTAAAATTAATAATGATAATTTCTTATCGCTCATTCCTAAAACCATCTCTCTCTAATATTTGGGCAATTTCATCAAGAAAGTGCTGCTCATTATAAAGTGCGGCATTTTTATAAGAATTCATTCTCTTACTGTTTAATAAATCTTGATTTTGATAAATATGCATTAATTTCTTTTCGAGATCTTCAACATCATTCATTTGAAAAAAGAAAGAATCTGAATCATCCATTAAAAAATGCGCTGAAGGAAAAGTGCTCGACAAAGTTGGAATACCTGCGATAAACATATCAATAACACTGCCAGGGGCACATTCTTGAAAAAATTTGGAAGGAAAAATATGAAGGTCATAATCTTGTAAACGGCGATAGGAATTTTCATTTTCAATGCGCAAGGTTAATCCTAGATAGTTAATATACTCTTTTTCTGTTGAAATTTTGATTACATTTTGCAAGAAAGCTTGTTCGTCCTCAGTAAATTCAGCCCCTCCAGCAATATCTAACGTGAAAAGGATTCGTTGATTCTTCTCATTGACATTGGATATTGCTGTAATCGCATCCATGATTCCTTTTAATTCTGTGATTCGCGAAAAGAAAATTAATTTTAAGGTTTTGGCAGGGTATTTTTTCTTTGTTGGCTGAAGGGTGTAATTCGGCTTAATACAAGGGACAATGGTAATCCGCTCGCCTGGTAAAATCTTGCTCTCAATTAGTTCTTCTTTAACAAGGGGAGATTCTACAATACAGTACTCGACTTTCTTTATATATTCGTAATGGATAACCACATCTTCAAAACCACTTGCACCATTGCCGATTAAATAAAAGATAACTCTTTTTTTATTGTGTCGATTCGCTAACTTCATTAAATACCGAATCGCTTTACTTCCTCCCACCAAACATTTGGAGATAAAAATAAAATCATATTTGATGAAAATGGAAAGGATAATCATTTTTAAAACTTGAAAATATTGATTTAAAGACAAATTGATAACCGTTTGTTTTGGACCATATTTCCCCTTTAAGGCATTTAGGACATCCCGGGATTTATTTCTTTCCCCATCAAAATAATATTTTTTCGTAGGAAGCGCCCCCACAAACATCAATTTCTTTAGCATCATTTGCACCCCTTAGCAAAATATTCTTTAAAAGACTGGAGTTTTTTATCTTTCTCTGAAAGAATCAAGTTTTCTTTCCCACCAATTTCATCAAATGGCCATGCGACATTTAAATCTGGATCATCATACATAATGCCACTATCATTTGGCCCATCAAAAGGGGCAGCACATTTGTAGGAAACAATCGAATCTTCAAGCACGAGATATCCATGGGCAAAATGCGCCGGAATTAAAAGCGAGTCCATATTCTCTCCGGTTAAATAAAATCCCATCCATTGTTTAAAAGTCGGCGATTCGGGACGAAGATCGACGATGACATCAAAAATTTTTCCCGAGATACAGCGCACTAATTTCGGCTGATGATTCACCTCTTGTAAATGCAAGGCGCGCATCACCCCACGATGAGAAAGGGTATAGAAAACTTCTTTTAATTCGTAATTGATTCCGTTTTCTTGAAAAGTGCTCAAAGAATAATCCTTAATGAACCCCCCGCGAAGATCACCAGCAAAAAAAGGTTTAATCAGATAAGCGCCTTGTAAGGGTAAAGGTTTAAAACTAAATTTTTGCATATTACTGCTCCTTTTGCTTGAGCCATTCCCAGGTTTTTTTTACCCCTGCGACAAATGAAACCTGTGGTTTAAAACCACAATCTTCTTCCAACTCTTTAATTGAAAAAGTTTCCAAAGCAAGATTGACACCAGTAAAGGGGATATTACCAAAATTAGGTGTCGCGGTTTCGTCACAAGTTTTTACAAGAAGAGTTAAAAATTCTTTCAATGGACGAGCCGTACCGCTGCCAATCATATACGCCTTGTTAGCTTGGCCTTTCTGACCGATTAAATAAAAGGCCCGGGCGACATCATCGATATAAATAAAGTCGTAATTTTGCGTTCCCGCGGTAAAGTTTAACTCCTGATGATTAATGCACTTCCTAATGGTTGTATTAATCAAGCGCGGTGATAATTCTCCGACACCATAGGCATTGGTGATATAAGCCCACACGAGATCAATACCAATTTTATTCGCTATGGGCTTACATAAACTATGTGCCAAGGTCTTCCCTACTCCATAGAGATAGGCCATCTGTGGTTTTGTTTCTTGCGCATAAATAACTTCATGTGTCTCAAATTCCATAATCGTGCCCGCGCAAACAAATTTTTGACAGCCGATTTCCTTGGCGAATTTCAGCAACTCCACGGTTAGAGTTGCATTATCAATTTGGCAAGAGTAGTCCTCGCGTAAGACTCCTGCGGATCCTTGCCAAGCAAAATGAAAAAAAGTATCGATGTTTTGATGCTTCAGCATTGATTCCAGTTCTTGAAATTGCCTTAAATCCTTTTGAAGATAAATGAGATTTTTGTGACCAAGGGGTAAACGAAAAGAGGGATCGGCGACGAGATCAAGCGCATAAACTTCTATTCCTTGTTCAAGGCATTCTTTGACAAGAGCAGAACCGACAAAGCCAGCTGCTCCCGTAATAATCACTTTATTCATGGAAATACTCTTTAATTTGTCGTTCAGTCATCGCAATTAAGTCTTCTTTTTCTTTCCAAGCGGAATACCATTCTGTCGTCAATTTCATCGCTTGATCGAGATAAACCTTAGGCTTCCAGGCAAAGACTTTTTTTATCTTGTGATTATCCAAAGATAAAAAGGCGGCTTCATGCGGACCAGCAACTGATTTGATTTCATATTTAAAGTGCGGAACATATTTAGCAAAAAGCTCGATTAAATTGCCCGTCTTAGAAAAATCACAACTATCAGGGCCAACATTATACGCGCCACCTAATTGTGGATTAAAATATTGTTCCTTAGCAATTAGAAGATAACAAGCTAATGGCTCTAAAACATGTTGATAGGGACGAGTAGAATGCGGGTTGCGGATTACCAAAGGTTGATTTTCCTTAAGTGCTCTTGCCGCATCGGGAATAATCCGGTCCTTAGCGAAATCACCTCCGCCAATCACATTTCCCGCACGCACTGTACTCACAGCGACCCCACGTTCTTTTAAGAAACTTTTATAGTATGACTGGGTAAGAATATCACTGCAACTCTTGGAATTGCTGTAAGGATCATAACCATTTAATTTTTCATCCTCCCGGAAAGGATGATCGGGAAGATCATCATTTTCATAAACTTTATCAGTCGTAATATTGACAAAAGATTTAACCCCAGAATGCGTCCGCACACATTCGCAAACATTGACAGTTCCCATCACATTGACGTCATAGGTATAAACTGGCTCCTTATAGGATTCTCGCACGATGGGTTGAGCGGCCATATGAAAAACAATTTCAGGTTGATATTTATTAAAAACTTGATCCAGTTTCTTCAAATCGCGGATGTCAGCAATTACCGAAACCATCTGCTTTTCTAATTGTAAAATGGAAAAAAGATTGGGCTCGGTTGGCGGCTGTAAAGCATAACCGACCACTTTGGCCCCATGCATTAATAAGATTTTACTGAGCCAGGCCCCTTTAAAGCCCGTGTGGCCAGTCACGAGAACAACTTTATTTTTGTAGAAGGATAAATCCATACTAATCCTCCCATTTTTTCCAAGGTGCAGCCCCAGAATCCCAGAGTTTTTCGAGTTTTTCTTTTTCTCTTAAAGTATCCATACATTGCCAAAATCCTTGATGGGTATACGCCATTAATTGTTCTTTGGCGATTAAAGCGGTCATCGGGGCTCTTTCTAGCACGGTGGTATCGCCCTCGATATAGTCGAAAAATTCTGGTTCAAACACCATAAATCCAATATTGATTAAATTCCCATCGAGGTCTGACTTTTCCCGGAAAGCCTCAACTTTACCATTTTCAATATCGAGAACCCCTTTGTTTTGACCAAAATTATAAACGGAAACCGTCCCAATTTTGCCATGGGTGCGATGATACTTGAGCAGTTCCTCGATATTAATATCACCTACTGCATCACCATAGGTAAGCATGAAGGTTTCATCGCCCACATAATCTTTAACGCGCTTAACGCGACCACCAGTTTGTGTATGCAATCCAGTATCAACAATGGTAATTTGCCACGGTTCAGTATTCTTTTCATGAATAATCACCCGATTTTTTTGAGTAAAATCAAAGGTGACGTTAGATGTGATAAGGAAATAGTCTCTAAACCATTTTTTGATATAATCTTGCTTATATCCTGCACAGATGATGAATTCATTAAAGCCATACGAAGAGTAGAGTTTCATAATATGCCAGATAATCGGCATTTCACCAATCTCAATCATCGGCTTGGGTTTAAACTGCGATTCTTCGGAGATGCGGGTGCCAAATCCACCCGCGAGAATAATAACTTTCATAATATTTACCTCAATTCATTATACATAATTAAGTGGTCAACTGTCCTTGAAATCTCCTTTATATACTAATTGAATGATAATCGACAGGAATCATATTATCACCATACTCGATGAACTTCTTAATTTTGAGTTTTCTATTAATAAATTCAATTGATAAGCCCCGATGTAGTGGATGTTCAATCAAAGAAAAGGCCAAAGGGATGAGGAAATATTCAATTTTCTTTCGGTAAGTAATGAGAAAGAATTGAAAAACAAAAAGATATGACAAGGTAAAAATAATCTGCTCTTTATTTTCCTTTTTCCAATTTTTTATCAAAGGATATAGCATAATCGCCTCAAAAATAAGAAATCCGAAAAGCCCGAAGGAAGCTAACAATTCCACAAAATTATTATGAGAAAAAGCATTTTTCCCAAGCGTATAGTACTGAACTTGATCATATCCATAACCAAAGATTGGCTTTGAGATAAATAACTTCAAGCCATAATATAAGAGGCGAATACGTTCAATAAAGGAAAAATCAACTGAATAATTATTTGCAAAAAGCAAATTAAACATGTTGCTGATTCTAGTTTTAAAGTAATTCATAAATGGCAACTGGAAGATTACCACAATCAAAGCCACTGTTGCGACAAGACCAACGATAAACCAAAGTCTTTTTTCCTCACCTAGATATTTTCTAATTATAATAATCGAGATGATGGTAAAAACAAGAAGGTTGGATACCGAACCTGTCACCAAGATAAAAAAGAAAAAGATGCCGCTAACGACAAAATAAAAAATTCTCTTCTTTCCCTTCGCTTTATAAGCTAAGACTTCTGCAATAATTCCAAATAAAGCAAGATTTTTCGCTAAATCATTTTGATCAGAAAAATCGCGACCTAATCGGACAGAGAAATCTAAATTGATTAGGTCTCTAAAGTAATAGATAACAAAGTAAACAATGAAAATTCCCCCTCCGAAAATCATCAATTGAAAAATCATTTGTTTTTCTTTTGCATCTAAAGTGACAATAAATTGATAAAAAATCACGGCAAAGGCTGATAAAAGAAAAATTGTCCGCGGAAATTCTAATAACTTAAAATTCAATAATTGCGAAATTAAAATCGCGGATAAAAAGAGAACGAAAAATTGCATTAAAACGTCAAAGATGAGGCGATGATAAATCAACGAATAAACCAAAATTAAAATCGAGGCTATGCCATATAAAAGAAAGGCAAAATAATTATATGGAATTCGATCAGAGAGGATGGAAAAGAAAATCATCAACGGAATCAAGATAAAAATCATGCTCTTAAGAGCGTTTTTAGGTGATGAAAATTTTTCAATAATTTTATTTTTGAGTTTTTTTACCATAGCGACTCCAAAGTATAGCGTTAAATATCATCAAGGTGAAAAATAGTAAAAAAATCAGATTTCCCGTTGAGTTAAAAATCTGATACAAAATATATTTTTTCAAACCGAATACCAACGATAAATAGAAGGTAATTTGCCCGAGAATAAAGATGCCAAGGGGTAATAAAATGAAGATTAACTTTTCTTTAAAGTTCCATTTAAATGAGAACAATTCAAATAAAAAACCACTTACGAAATATAAAGCAATCGCCAGAACTAAATAAAAAGTTGCGGGTCTAGTGTTGTGTCGGGATGATGCTGAATTCAACAGCTCTGTTTCAACAAAAACTTCTCCAGTTTCCTTGAAAAGAGAAATTGTTGCACCATTTTGTGCATAATCATACCCGATTACATTAGCAAAAAAACTATCAATATTCCCATAATTTTTGCGAATATCAAAAATATATGAACATCCTTTTCCAAAAATGGTTGGCGAAAAAGTAATAATTGAATTTCTGAAGCGATAGTCGAATGTTTTGGAATAATCTCCATATCGCCGCGTTTGCACTGAGACTTGAAAATCATTAAGCATATGTTGATGGTCATAATCTATGTAGATGTTATTCAGACTAAAAAGAGGAGGATTCTCAGTGCTTAACAAGGAACTAGAGATTGAAAAATGATATGTTTCATCAGCAAGTAAGTTGCGAAAAGCTTGCGCTAAATCACCGTTGACTTCTTCTAACATCCCATTTTTCGTAACAATCTCTTCTGCACAGCTAGCTGAAATATATGCACCTTGATGGCACCCAGATATCTTTGAATTAATTTTGCTTGGTTCGTCACTAACGGCAAAAAGCGGCAACCCCAAACTTTCCATATAGTGGAAGTCGTAAAAAGTGGATACCATAATCAATTTCGATTTATTAAGAGAAATATTTTCAACACCGTAATCAACATCATAGTTAATAAAAGCGCTATCCTTCGATGAAACCAAGAAGGAATTATAATAGTTATACTGCGTTTTGGTCCGTCTTTGCAAGGTGAAGAAAGCGTTATAGTCATCGATAGTATTCGCTGAATCATCATATCGCAAACTTCCATGCAAAAAATCCGTATGTTGTTGCTTTTTCACTTCAGCATCAATTGACATTAAGGCCGCATAGGTAGCCGTCCGCGGATGGGTTGAACCATACAAATATGAAAAAGAAATCGCACCAGTCGCCACAATAAAAAGCCAAATAAAATCTGATAATTTCTTTTTATTATCTCGCTTTTTCATTGCGATATCTCCTCCTATTTCAGAATTCTCACACGTTATAGTAACAAATATTTGCAAGTCTTAATATATTAATTAGTTTACATTAATATAGTTATACGTGTAAACGATAACATTTTTTGCTGGTAAACGCTGATAGTTTTTAATTATTATAGAAGTTTTTTCAAAAAAATAATTACCCTAACTTTTGCCTGGGTTTTGCAATGTTTTTTTCGTAATTCCTAAACAATTCAATATAATCATTTGCGCACTTTTTCATAGAAAATTGCTGAGAATATTTTCGATTATAAGAACTCATCGTTTCGTAATTACTGATATTTTTAAGAACTTTCTTTAGGATGGCAATAAATTTCTCCTCTTCATTAACAGGGAAAAGAAAACCATTTTTGCCTTCTTGAATAATATCTGCCACCCCCCCGACATCACTTGAGACCACAATACAACCTGATGACATTCCTTCAATTAAAGATAGAGGGTTTGCCTCAAACAAAGAACCAAGCGCGATTACTTTAGCGTCATTAACTACTTCGGCTGGATTATTCAAAATTCCCTTAAATTCCATATATTCGGTTGTTTTTAAAGCCTTGGCTAAAGCGAGCGCTTCGTTGAACATTTCACCATCACCAACTAAAGCTACTTTTAAATTGGGAATGCTTTCTTTTAATTTTGCAAAAGCCGGAATGAGAAATTTATGATTTTTTTCCACAGAAAATCTTCCGACTACCACGATATCATATTCGCGTTTTTCCAGCTTGATATGATTATTAAACGGGGATAATTCTACGCCATTGTTAACGAATGGAACAAATGATCTTCGATAAAATTTAGATGATATTTCTGCTAAGCGTTTCGTAATCGCTACGGGTACATAGTTTTTTTTCCGAAAAATATACTTATACATCATTCTAACCAAGGGATGTTTGCATTCTTCCTCTGGAATCAAGTGCATTGTATGAAAAACATGTAATTTCCTTCGGTGCTTCGTTTTTCTTAAGGCTAAAAAAGTTGAAATTAGCGCGTTATTCTCAGTGTGAATAATATCTGGGGCGAAATCATCAATGATTTTGCGCAAATCCCTTGTGTTTTTTAAATCAACATGCCCTTTTTTATTTAAGATTATTGGCTCAATCTTTTTCTCTTTAAGACGTTCAATAAAAAAATCGCGATTTTTTTGGTATAAAATCACCACTTTAAGATTAATTTGAGAAGATAATTCACGCGACAAATTAACCGCGAATGTTTCTCCCCCTCCGGTTGGTGCTAATGAACTGATAACTTCTAAAATCTTCATTTTTTCCATTTTTTTTACCTCTTTTTCTTTAAAGAGTCCTGTAGTCTTCAAAAGCAATTTTATAACAAAAAAGTTTTTTTATCATTATCATTAATATACTCATTTTTAAAAAACTTGTCTCATCAAAAATAAGAGTCAAGATTTAATTGTCTCCATCAGTTAGGAATCTTATTTTTAAAATGGACAATTTTTGTGTAGTTCTTTTTTTGTTTTTTCGGCAAGAAAAGATTAATGCAGAATTTAACGGTGTTTCGCAATATGATTTTGAATTTTAAATAATGTGGATTGATTCGCTTTTTTTTATAATATTTAAGATTCTCAATTTTTTCATAAAAATCTACAAAACCACTATCTTTTTTACTATCAAATAATAATGACTCATTATATATGCTAATATCAGCAACCGGAATATCTTTTTTAGTTCCTATTGAATGCACAATGTCCTCACCTTTAAAAGTTAGGGGAATCATGATGGATCGATCCCAATCATTTGGTAAGGTTTTATCAAGTTTGGATGCTCCCCAAAAATCACCAATAATAATATCACCCAATCTATTGTTTCGAAAATTACATTGGTAACAAGAATCGCGGTAAATGGAATAAGAATGGAAAAAATAATAATAAGGGAAAAAGAAATATTGTCCTACTACTTCATAATTTTTATTTTCTTTTTGATAAACATAACTAAACTGCCTATTATCTTTTTCATATGCTGTCTTATGTCGAAAATCAAAAGATATTATCTCGCCTTTAATGACTTTATTTTCCTGTTCTATACATCGATCAAATCCCCATTGATTGGGAACACCATGACAGAGCAATTCGATTAATAACACTTTTTCTCTTTCTTGTTCATTTAGTAAAGCGTGTACTGCGGCAACTTGACAAGGGGTGCCAGAAAATAGCACTTCCTTTCCATCTTTTACATCCTGTTTGATTGATGTATAAATATTTTTATCAACCAAGGACTGGATATATTTTGAACCTAGTAAGAGGGACAGATCATCAAGACTAGTAATTCTTTGATGCTGAACCTTTAATCCAGACCAAGCTGCGCCATAAACCGCAACATTTTCTTTAGTTAAAAAAATCTCTGCAATTTTTTGAAAAGCACCACCAGATGAAGACTCTTTCAATTTGTTTTTATCCTCATGGCGAAAATGATAAACTTTTGTGTCTAAGTCTAGTTTTTTTTCTTTATGCACTGGACAACCTTGAAAACAAAGTCCGCAATTGATGCATTTTTCCTTATCAATCACCGGAAAAAGAAAATGTCTCCGCCTGGGATCTTCAATGATTTTAATCGCATCTTTAGGACAAAGATGAGCGCATAGACCACAGCCAGTGCAAAATTGAATATTATTAATTGTTTGATCAAACTTTGGCTTCATAATCGTTATCTTTTGTTCTTCTGAGTATTTTGGGGATTAATCTTATTGAATCATCTTTTAAAATCATCAACATCAGCACGTATATCGCAAACCCTGCAATTACTGAAACAAATAAAAAGAGAAGGGCATTAGAAAAATGTGTTTTTACGAAAAAATTAAATAAAATAAGGACTCCCAACATGGCTCCGCCACTGATGACTTTTTTCCAAAATGTTCTGAAGAGTTCTTTTAAAGTAATGGCGTTATTACAATAATAAACATATAAAACAACGATAACTAATTCAGCAGCAATTGAAGCGATTGCCGCTCCAACGGATTTTAAAATCAAAACTAAAGGAGCGCTAAGGACAAGGTTTACAATTGCTCCAATAATTAAATAGATTGACGACTGCTTTCGTTTTCCAACTGGACTGTAATATAAGGATCCGAGCGTGCCGCTAACGCAAACAACAGGAGCTAAGGATGCTAATATTTGTAAAAGTAAAATCGTCTTTTCGTATCCTGCCCCAAAAAATAAGGGCACAAATGTGCTAGCGATGCCAATTAAACCAAAAGCAGCCCCAACCGTGAGAAAAGTCACGATTTGAAACGCCTGTAAGGTCATTTTTTTAATCGTTCCATAATCTTTGATTTTATAGAGATAACTAGCACGCGAATAAAGGACACTATTAATGCTTACAAAGGTCACCACTTTCACCATGTCGATAATCTTTGTCGCTTGTTCATAATATCCGCTTTCTATTTCCGCGGTTTTTTTCACTGTTTCAACTCCATTAATTACAACCGTAGTTTCTCCTTGAATCAAAGCGCCAATTAATGTCTTGTCAATCACGGTATAAAGCGAGGTGGCAATAGTTGGAATAAAATAAACAAATGTTTCTTTAAAGTGATACTTAAGACTCTTTTTTTCAATTCTAGTTTTAACTAAAAATTTGGGTAAAAAAAGCCACATTGATGCGTTACCAGCAAATAAAGAAATTGAATTTATTAAAACGTAAATCCAGACATCATCTGGACTTTTAACAAACAAGAAAATACTGATAACACTTAAAATTTTGAAAATTAAATTAACACTTATCGTATATTTATATTCTTCAAGCCCTGCATAGAACCAACTAATATCCATCGTTGTCGCTAAAATGCAAAACGTCAAAATTAACAGATAAACTTTATATTCTGTATATAAAAATGACAGTGCAATCCAAGCAATCAAACTTAAACCAGAGCAAATAACAGCAATCAGCTCAATTTCCCAGAATGCTTTTGAATATTGTTCTTTATTCTCTCTTCTTCTTGCGATTTCTCGGCTTCCATATGAGATTGTGCCAAGGGCAGCAAACATAGTAAAATAGGTAACCAAACTTTGCGTATAACTATAAACACCTACTCCATCGCTCATCAAAACCCGCGAAACATAAGGCGCGGTTAAAAAAGGAGCGATAATCATCAAAATCCGAAAAACAGTGTTTAGAACAACGTTTTTTTTCAGGGTTTCTTTTGATTTAAAAAGTTGGTTTTCCTTCATAGCTTCTATCTATTGTCCGTAAATGTGATTTCCTCAATGCCTTCAAAGCGTTTTTCAACTGGAGGGAGTTTCATATAGTCACCATAAAGTTGCCGAAGATAGGCGATAACTTCTTGGGGAGCATTGTATTCTTTGCCTTCAAAAAAGATTCGGCTCGGAACACCATAGATTTCCTTTGCCATTAATTGTTTTTTATAACGATAACGACTGGACATACTGACTAAATATTTTGAATCTTCATAGTTATGTTTAGTTTGTATTTTTTCTAGTCTCTTTCCAAGAGTTTTATATGAATATCCCCTTAAGATAAATGAAACTATTTTCTTTAAGAAATTTCGGAGGCGTTTTGCATCATCAAAGACCTGGCCTTCCTTGTAATATAAAAGTTTTTTGACACGATTGAGCTTTTTAATTTGCTTATTTTGCCGTCGTTCATCATTTGGAGCTTTATCTAATGGAAAAACATCTAAAAAACAGCCATTATGCTTCCTTTTCTTTTCCACATTAGTTAGTCTTTTGACAGATAAATAAGTATTTTTTAAACGAATAACTGCATGCGTAGAATTGTGATACTTTTCGGTATCGTAATCTTCATAAAAAAACTCATCTGAAGGATTTTTTAAAAAATATTCCTTTAGTTTTTGATAATCAGGACGCGGCATAGCAATATCCAAGTCATAATCCCAAGGAATAAATCCACCATGTCGTACCGCGCCTAAAAGCGTTCCAGCGATGATATAATACGTTAAATTCTGTTCCTTACAAATCTTTTCAATTTCATCAAGCAAAATAAGTTGGGTTAATTGAAACGCCCGAAGTTCTTCTTTTTTCATAAACTATCTTCCGGTTTTCTTACGCAATTCAGTTGAAGATATGTCAGGTGTATGTTTTAAAAACACCATGTCTACTCCATGTTTAGCTAACTTTTCTTCAATTTCGTTATACATCGATGAACCTTTCCAGTCATCGCCATGAAAAATAGCATCAAAATGATAAATTTTCCATGCGGCCAATTTATCCATTGACGTTTGGGGAACAACTTTATCTACGTATTTAATCGCTTCCACGATTTGAATGCGTTCTTCAAAAGGGATTACTGGGGTACGGTGTTTATATCCTTCCACCACTTCGTCAGTCGAAACTGCCACAATTAAATATTCGCATTGTTCTTTAGCTCTTTTAAGAATATTGAGATGTCCAATATGGAATAAATCAAACACTCCGCTTGTGTAACCGATTTTGTATTTTTTCATGAGCATTTCCCCCGTAACCAATCAAGTTTTTTGGATGTGTAGTCCACAAGATATATTACCTTGTTTTTTCTTGCATAGCAATTGAATAATAGCGTAGTAAGCAGTAATACATTAGTAATGCTCTTAGGCGGTTTTGACATTAATTTCAAGTATCACTTTCGTATAAAAGTATATTTAGATGGTTCCAATTTTCCTAAAAGGCAACTATATTTAAGAAAGCCGATAAAAAAGAAGTGAAAATAATGATGGAAACAATGTAAAACCGCCTTAATTTAGCTTTTGTTTTTTATAATCTGTTTAATGGTTTAATGGTTTGTTGTTACAGATCAAGTTTAAATTAATTGTATTTTTTGTCATTCTGATTCTAAATAAGTAAAGGAAGTTATCAAAAAACAATTTTTAATCTTGTATCTATTTTATACATACAGACAAAAAAACCGCTCGATTGATGAGATGAGCGGCTTTTTTCTAATGGTGCGGGCAACAGGACTCGAACCTGCACGCTTTTGGGGCATGAGATCCTAAATCTCACGTGTCTACCATTCCACCATGCCCGCATGTCATTTAAGGTATTTGCGTTTCGCAAAAAATATCGTTAAATGCAAAGTATATCTTATACTATACTGCGTTTTTTTAAAACTATATAAAATTAAAAACCGCTCGATGAGCGGAATTTGATTACTGGTGCCGACTAGAGGACTTGAACCCCCAACCTATTGATTACAAATCAATTGCTCTGCCAATTGAGCTAAGTCGGCTGATGGTGGGCACTGAGGGGATCGAACCCACGACCTCTACCGTGTGAAGGTAACGCTCTCCCAACTGAGCTAAGTGCCCGGTAAATCGCGCTATATAAATATAGCAAATCACCTCTTAAAAAACAACGTTAATTCCCCTTCCTAGCAATGATCACTTCTTCTCTTCATTGGATGTTTTATTCATCTTGTTCTTTATCTTTTTTAAGAAAGCGCGGATGGGTTTTGCAAAAATCGGAATTAAAATAAAAGGAATATTGACTAATAATGGAAAAACATAACTGAGCTTTGTCACTTTGGTGCTTTCGATGAAAATATTGTTTTTTGTCAAAAGCGCAAAAAGGAAAATCCCAAAGATAAGACCAAGAATGACACAAACCACACAGACGCGAACTGTTACTTTAAAATGGATGGATAAATCTTCTCCTTCTTTTTTCTTCTCGAGAAAATCAAAAACCGAAATAATGACGAAAAAAGGCACGATTAAGGCTGCCAACAATAAAAGAACATAAAGAAAGGCGTTTTCTTTGGTAAAAGTGGTGATAATATAACCAAAAAGAAAACTAGTAAAGGCAATAATCAAGGTTTGTAAAAGAAAAACCCCAACATTTTTTTGAAAGAGATTAAAGTGCGTTAAGAGATAATCTTTCCAATTTGGCTTCTTCTTCCGATTGGTTAACACACTCAAATCAACACGGGAAAAATCAATTAAGGAAACATCTGTTTCTTTTTCGTCTCGCATCTCAACTTTGGTTACTCGGGTTGCATCGGCAAGTTCATTTTCAACGGGGATAATAATCGATTTTTGCTCTCCTGTTAAAATGATAAACGGATATTCGGTTATTTTAGCAATTTCTGGTTCATAGATATATTTTGAATCGCGATTGCGTTCATGATTTTCATCAAGAAGGACATAGGCCACTTTTTCTTCAGCGAGAAGTTGGAGGATTTGCTGGATTTTCGCCCGACGTTCACGATATTCATCTAAAGGTAAAGTTTGTAATGTTAGAAGCCTTTCCTCAATTTTCTTCATGCGCTGTTCGCGCTCTGCTTCGTTGAAGACAAAACAAGCGTGCATGACGATATTTTGACTATTAATCATCAACATGAATATTGTTTTATCTTTTTCCTCACGGGGAAAAAGTGACTCTCCCGCAATTTGTAGTTCTATATTATAAAAGCTTTGATCTTTGATTAATAAAGTTGTAAAAATCTTTTTATTCTCATAAGCCAAATGGTTAACCCCACAACAAAATGGCCAGGCTTCTTTTTTTCCGCCTTTTTGGATAATGAGGTTTACGGGAATTTCCTTCTTAATCATAAGTTTATTATAACAAAACTACTTCTAACGATACATCAAAGCAAAGAATAAGAAAAAACATGTTCAAGCAAAATTACACTATTTTTTCTTGTTGATATTCGACAGTCAAATTTTGTGCCCAGTTAACTTTACGTCGAAGAATCATGCCGAAAACCGCTTTAAGAAAATCGACAATTTGAACGATGATATAGAGCCAAACAATACTTACTGCCGTATATTTTGCCAGTAAAAAGACAAGGGGAATAGCCAATAACCACATCAAACCCTCCTCTAAAAGAAATACTAATAAAGCTTTTCCGCCTGCGCGAAGAATCATTGCATTCGCAGTACAAATCACAAAGACAGGTACAAAAGCAAAATAAATTATTAAGAGTTTAGTCGCGAGTTTTTTCTGTTCTAGATCAACTTCGACAAAGAGGTCGGGAATCCATTTGGATAAAATCACAACTATTCCGCCGAGGATAATTCCTAGGAAAAGGGAGAAATTTGTTAATTTCTCAGCATTTTCTTTCGCGGTTTCTACTTCACCCGCACCAAGATAATTACCGATAAAAACCGAGGCGCCAACCGAGATGGTGACAAAAAGAATCATATAGAGATTACTCATCGTGTAAACAATACTTAAGGCAGATAAAACATTAGGGCGAGCCGCAAAAGATAAGGAGAGAACCACCGAACCCAATCCCCAGAGAATTTCATTAAATAATAGGGGAATCCCCTTAAGGCTAATTGTTTTAAATAATTGCCGGTCAATGCTGAATTTCCCCAAGATATCTTTGATGGGAAAAAGTTGATATTTTTCGCTAAGAACCACAATAATTATCAGTTCAATCAAACGAGCGATCAAGGTTGCAAGTCCTGCCCCTTGGACACCAAGTCCCATCACGTAAATGAAGATATAGTTTCCAATCCCCTGACAAAGAAAGGCGATGATGCTAGCAATTGTCGGCTGGGTCGTTTTTCCAATTTCGCGCATACTGGTCGAATAGGCGGTTGTAAAAACATAAGGAGCAAAACTGGCGATGATATAAGGTAAATATTCTAATGCTAATGCGGTAATTTCTTCTGGTTTTGTCTCCGCACGAACATAGAAGGCGATGAGGTGTTTATGGAGAAAAACGGTAAGGAGAACCATTAACAAAAAGCCCAGACCAACTGTGACTAATTTATAACGAAAACTATCGAGAAGCCGTTCCTTATCTTTACTTCCGAAGAATTGTTGTATATAAATACCCGCCGCAAAAACAATACCATTGAAGGGAAGAGCAAATAAGAAAGATACTTGATTAGCCGCATAAACTGCACTTACGGCTTCATTATTAATACCACTAATCATTAAAGTGTTTAGGAGTAAACCGCCAAAAATAATTAATTGTTGAAGCATGGCAGGAGCGGCAACTTTGAAGAATTCTTTAATAAATTTTCGATCAAACCCCAGGATCTTCATCTTGTTCTCCTTCTAGAAAAAAAGCCCAAGCATACTGCTGGGCCAATCTAAGCGATGGTGGGCCTTAATAGATTTGAACTATCGACCTCACCCTTATCAGGGGTGCGCTCTAACCAACTGAGCTAAAGGCCCGCTCAATTACGCCTAATTAATATAATCTAATCTAGAGTAAAATGCAATGAAAATCAAAGAAATTGCCGAAAAGATCAGAAAAGCCTAGAGATGACATTGAACCATCATTATTAAATCCGCGATGATTTATAAACAAAAGGCTCGGAGATAATCCAAGCCTCTGATTTTTGTAAAAAGTTGTGTTCTTAACGTTTTGAGAATTGTGGCGCCCGACGAGCGGCTTTTAAACCGTACTTTTTCCGTTCTTTACCACGCGCATCACGGGTGAGCATCCCCGCAACTTTCAAAGTTGTGCGATCAACACCAGCTTCTAATAAAGCGCGGGCAATCCCAAGGCGAATCGCCCCAGCCTGACCGGTGAAACCACCACCACGAACTGTGCATTCGATATCGAACTTATCCGCGACATTTGCAATGACTAAAGGCTGCTTTAAGTCCATGACTAAGGTTGCATAAGGCATATATTCATTGACATCGCGACCATTGACGGTAATTTGACCTTTGCCTGGTTTAACAAAAACGCGTGCCGTGGATGATTTCCGACGACCAGTTCCGTAATATTGAACAGCTTTCTTCTTGGCCATAATTATTTACCTCCTAGATAACGTAAGGGCAAGGTTTCTGGTTGTTGGGCTTCGTGCTTGTGTTCATTACCTGCATAGACGAAGAGTTTGCGATAAATTTGGCGACCAAGCCGTCCTTTTGGAAGCATGCCCCAAACTGCTCTTTCGACCATTTCTACCGGATATTTTTTTCTCATTTTGCCCGCGGTGCGAACGCGTAAAGTCCCGACATATCCTGAAGTGTTATAATATTTTTTCGTATGCTCTTTATTGCCGCTTAAACCAACTTTTTCAGCGTTAATTACAATCACAAAATCACCACAATCAACGTGGGGAGTATAATCGGGTTTATTTTTCCCCATTAATACCAAGGCGATTTCGCTGGCGAGCCGTCCAAGTGGTAAATCGGTTGCATCGACGACATACCATTTACGGTTTACATTTTGCGGATTGGCCATCGTTGTTTGACGTTGCATATTTATCCTCCTAATCAACTGTACTCTTACCGGGACTACAATTTGAGGCAGATAGTGCCGATATAAAATATATATAAAATATATATTAAAGTCAAACAAAAATACGAAAATCGTTGAAAAAATCGTACAATGGACTAGAATTGAGAAGTCAAAAGTAAATCGCTGTTGTTATTTTGATTTTTTTCCAAAAATGCCGAGTCGACAAGCGGTAAGTCAAGAGGCTCTGAACCTCTCATGCATAGGTTCGAATCCTATCTCGGCAGCCATTAAATGAAAAAGAGGCCAGTTTAAGATTAGCCTCTTTTTTAATGTTTTTTGGTTAATTAACTGACAATTTTCTTTTTCCGATTAATGACGATTATGCTTACAAGCGTCAGAATTCCTAAGGAGAGAGAAAAGACTCCAAGATATACGTAATCTGTGGCTTGTAAATAAAGATAGGAAGCGACTCCGAGCGGAGCAGGATTACGTCCGATAAAGTCGGTTAACGCGTATTTGGCCACGACATAATCATAGCGGGCCATTGCATTGGCAACCGTTGTTCCCGCTGTGGTGTTCGCATTTTTCAATACATTTCTCTCCTCTAAGGCTAGAACAATGTATTTGTCTTGTTCCAAACTAATCCAAATATTTAATAAGGCACTGCGATTATTAACCGATCCATTATTACTACAAATTGTTCCCGTATCAGTGAGAAAATCCGTCGCAAAACTCGCCGCGGTATAAGCGGGATTAGGATCAATAACAGTTGGCAGGACGATTTGATATTTAGTTTTATAAACACCTAAATATCCTTTGACACGAGCGTATTTCCCCGTTGTTCCCAAAGCGCTTTGGAGTTTGGCATAATCAAGACCTGAGTTCTTTTTAATAAAGATGGTCGCTTGATTGCCGTTATCTAAATCAAGGACCACTGTAGCATCGGTAGTCGCACTAATCGTTCCACTAACTGAATACACTGTCCCCATCACCATGGTGGGACGTGATTGGATAGTCGGATCATCTTCGCCACTTCCTGGGGCAGGTTCATTACCGACGAATTGATAGGTGGTGACTGGATTAACTAGAGCTACGCCAATTTCGCTATTCACCGTCGCAATCGACAAGGGGGTAACGGTGTTATCGTTGACCACTTCGTGGAGATTTTCATAAATTTTGACTGTACCAGCAACTAAAACATAAGTTTCATAGGGAACAAATGAGGAGACGGAACCAGTGTAACCATAGACCATAATCGCGTAATCACCATTCCCGATGAAAATTCCACTATACTGATTGCTATATGAGCCAAGATATAGCCCATAAAATTTAACACTAGTACCAGCGGCTTGATCGTAAATATCGACAATTTCAACAACGCCTGCTTCTGTAACGATAATCTTGGCGATTGTCGTTTTGGTAATCGAACCTTGCGTGGCGGTAACCGTGATATTTGCCGTGCCTTGATTGACGGCGGTTACCACGCCAGTCGTGGAATTAACTGTAGCAACTAAGGTATTGTTGGAATTAAAAGTAATTGCTGGATAGGGATAGACATTGCTCGGGGCACAAGTAGGAACAATGGTATGCGTTTTTTCCTTCTCGATGTTGATGGTGGCATCCGGAATGGAAATCCCAGTTAAAGGAACCGTTTCATAATCGACCACGTTTACATTAAATGTAGTGGTTTTTCCTAGACCAGAAACCGTAATCGCCTTGGTTCCTAATGAACTGAAGGTCGTCGGTGAAAAAGAGCATGATGAGGTCACATTTTTAGTGGTCCCATCGCTATAATTACCCGTGACAACAATCCCGGTGGTGTCAAGTGTTTCATCGATATAATATGTAGTTTTATTCGGGAGTGTCGTTACTTGAATGGAATCAAGGGTGACCGAGGAGGCTGCATCTGGATAAGTCTCCATACATCTTGCTTTGACTGCAGGTGAGGCATTGTTTCCAAAAATCTTCCAAGCATATTCCGGGTGATCAACGAAAGGGTTGCGATTTTTTTGAAGCGAATTTTGCGCGAAATCATTGCGATTTCCCTCTAAAACATCTGGTTGATCATCGGTATGCCAATTTAGCAAAGTATCATATGATTCAAAAACTTGGGTGATCAAGGGCATATTCGAATAAACATTTTGGTAAGCCACCCAAATATACATAATAATGCGCGCCACATCACCTTTTGTAGCTTCTAATGGTTCAAATTTACCACTAAGCATATAGCCATAGTGCATGCCGTTATATACCTTATAGGTGGCTACGTTGTTATCAAGTTCAGCATAAATACAGTTTCCACGGCTAGAATTTGTGCTCGGATAGGTTGGACGAATATGAAGTAAGTCCACCCCACCTTTGGAGGTGCCCCAATTATTATTAGAAAGCGACTGCGGCCACACGTGTTCACGGTTCCAAGATGATGCAGCATTTTTCGTCACTGAATCACGTGTATAAAGATAGAGCATCTTGGTGGAATCAGTCGGATTTTCATCGGCTTCTTGTAAAAGGAAAGCCAAGCAATTCGAGTGAGTTGTCCCTGAGTAAGTCGGATAGGCCACAGGAGTAATATAACTAGATAATGCTGTTCGAAGCGAACCATGTAACCCCTCACCCGTCGCAGTAATTGTGTCGTAATAACTGCCTGAGTAAGTATATGGGGCAAAATTATCTGCATGTTGAACGGCCGCTACCTCAACTGGCGCTGCTGATTTAAACCAAGATGAATCGAGGTTGCTACTAAGAAACAGGCTTAGAAATGCAATTAAAAAAAGTGATTTGTTTTTCATAGTCATTTTCCTTTTTGCAGTCTTCATATTATATCAAAGTGTCCTGGGATGTGTAATCAATCTTCTTAAAGGCTATTTTCGGTAATCGCGATAACTGATTTTCGCGGAGAAACCAAGATTATGATGTTTGCCAATTTGTTTATCTTTGGGGGGAAATTTCATGTAATCACCATAGATTCTTGATAAGTACTCGTGGTACTTAGCCGGCAAGACCACTTCGAGTCCTTCAAAGGTCCCCTTGACACCTTCCCCAAACCAAACCTTTGGGAATGTGTCGCGATTATAATACATCGTATGATAGACACCGACAATTTCGCATTGATGATAATCTTTACACTTGGCCCATTTTTTGATTAATCTAGTCAACCAGTTGAAAAGATTAAATGGGAGAAAAGCGATGGAAATCAAATAAAACAACCAGCAATACCACCAGTTTTTCTTTGTGGGACGTTGCCAAAAATGACCGAGATATGTAAACCACCATAAGAACCACATCAAGTAGGGTTTAAGACTGCGAACGGGGAAACCTTTTGCCTTATAACGCACACCATCAAGTGGGAAAATATCAAGATAGATCCCATGATTGATATTGTGCATATTAAAAACCGTTTCAATAAAGGTCGTCGAGGAATCGCGAAGTTTGGCAAAAAGATACGTGTAAGATGGATCAGAGCGGTAGTCTTGTAGGAAGTAGGGTTCATTAAACTCATTTCTTAAAGTGAGAAGTTTTTCAAAATCGGGACGTGGCATACAAATATCAAGATCATCATCCCAAGGAATAAAACCTTGGTGACGGACTGCGCCTAAAAGCGTTCCACCAAAAAGATAATACCGCAGCCCATGTTTTTCACAGACGCGGATGAACTCTTTTAACAATCCTAGTTCTTTAACTTGTAATTCGGTCATGTTTGTCCTAGTTATCATTTAATCATTTAAATCGACATTGTGATAGACACTTTGAACATCCTGAAGCTCATCAAGTGCTTCCAGCAAGTCATTGAATCCGCTTTTTTCTTCTTCATTAAGGCGAATCGGTTGATTGGCAATTAGGCGAATCTCGGCAAGCGCGAATTCTTCCACCCCGAGGGCTTGGAGTTGATCGCGGGTATTGCCAAATTCAGTTGGAGCTACTGCAATGCGAATTAAGCCTTCGTCATTAATATCGACATCCCATACATCAATCTCCGCCAGAATTAAAGTTTCTTCAATTTGGTTTTTCTTTAATCCTTCAAGAATAAAAATCCCTGTTTCGGTAAAATTAAAGGCGACGCTTGCAAGGCGAGCACCGCGTTTATTAATCACGGTTTTAATTTCGCTAAAAGCACGATTGACATTATCCGTTAAGGTATCGATAACAATCATCGAACCACCCGGACCCATCGCTTCATAACGTCCATGGATATAGGCCGTTTGGTCATCGTTGCCGGCGGCTTTGCTAATCGCGCGTTCAATCACGTCTTTAGGCACGCCTTGACCTTTGAATTTATCAATCGCACTCCGAAGCGCAAGGTTGGATACTGGGTCAGGAATTCCAGATTTGGCCGCGACAAAAATCTCGCGACTGGCTCGCATATACAGCGCACTTTTCTTTTTGGCGCTACTAGCCATTGAAGCGGCTCGAACTTCAAAGTGACGTCCCATAATCATCGTTCTCCTTAACGCTTCGACATTTTACTACTTCTTCTCATCAATAACAACTTGCGCCTCGTCGTTTCCAAAAGAGATGCGATTTACATAATTAAGTGGTAAATCTCCGATTAACTCTTCAAGTGCCAACAGTCCTGAACTATGAAAATTTTCAGGGTTATGGGCATCAATCCCAATCATAACCGGCACTTTGCTTTTGGCTACTTCAATCCAAAATTCTCGCACAGGATAACGATAGCGATACTCACCAAAATGGATATTTTTCCCTTGGCGGATACCCCCGAGATTGATTTCTAAAATCATATGATTATCTTTTGCGGCTTGGATAATTTTTCTTGTCGCCTCTAGAGCGATATCATCAAAACGAGGATAGTAAGAAAAGAAAAGATCTGGATGCGCCACAATCCGAAATAGACCAGTGTTCATCCCTGAAATCAAGTCATCAAGATAACGTTTGAGTTTTTCATAAGGTGAAACTTGAAGATTGGCATAAAAAACAAATTCACCATCTTGGATAAAACCATGTTGCCCGATAATTAGATAATCAACCGTTTTACTGACTAACAAGTCTTTATAATAATCCAGATAATCAGAGAGATATTCGGCCTCAAAAGCTGAATAAATATCAATTTGATGGCAATATTTCTCCTTGAGATTTTTTATCGATGCAAAATAATCAAGAAAAAAAGCATAAGAACCACGCATGTAGGGTTGCTCAATATTTTTTAAAAAGACGTGATCACTTATTCCATAGACTTTTATCCCTGCGGCAATTGCTTGCTGGATATAATCTTCATCTTTGCCTGAGGCATGACCACATCGATAGGTATGATTATGGTAAGAATAGTCGATTTTGGTAAATCTACTCATAAAACACCTCCATTAAATAAAGTCCTTGAGCGGGGGCTTTCGGAACTCGCGGGGGAAAACTTGGTTTCTGTAAAAGTTTCTTAATTGTATCTTCAGGAAAGTTTAATAGTCCTATTTCGATCAGGGTGCCAACCATCAGGCGCACTTGCGAACGCATAAAACCATTCCCGATAAAATCAATGATAATCTCTTCGTTATTCTCCGTGATGTCCGCTTTGAAAATCGTGCGCACATATTTTTGAAAATCAGTTTGTTTGTTGGTGAAACTAAGAAAGTTGTGCTCCCCAACTAAAGCGGTAATTGCGACTTTCATTTTTTTTACATCAAGTGGTCTTTTTATCTCATAACGATGCCGATATTTAAAAGGCTCTCCCGGGCCAGTAGAGATAATATATCGGTAGTGCTTGCTTTTAGCACTTAATCGCGCGTGAAATTTTTGATCAACTGTTTTGATTTTTAATATTTGAATATCTTCCGGCAACATGACATTTAATGAATAAATCAGTCGATTTAAATCGAATTCTTTCTTGGTCACAAAATGAAAAGTTTGACCCCGAGCATGCACTCCAGCGTCAGTGCGACCACTGCCAAAAATCTTTAATTCGGGTTGATTAAAAATCTGTCGAAGTTTTGCTGTGATAATATCTTGGATGGCTTCCTCGTGTTTTTGACTTTGCCAACCACAATACGACGTTCCATCATAGGCGACGGTTACTAAATATTTTGCCATCTTATTTTTTAAACCAATTTCCTATCATTTGAAAAAATTCACCTAAAGCTGGTGCAAAATCAAGGCGATAAACACGACAGAGAATCACACCTGCAAAAAAAGACACAACAAGAAGCAAGGCGAAAAAATCAACAAAGCGGAATTTTAAGATGCGATATCTCGTTCTTTTGCCTTGAGGATCATAGCCGCGAGCTTCCATCGCATTTGCTAAGTCAGAACTTCGCAAAAAAGCCGAGACAAACAAAGGGACAATTAACGAGACAATTGCGCGAATTTTCTCCTTGAGTTTACCACGGACAAAATCAACACCGCGGGAAGCTTGGGCCTTCATAATTCGCCCCGTTTCATCTAAAAGCGTGGGAATGAAACGAAGTGTGATACTAATCGTCATCGCTACTTCATGAACAGGAAAACGAATCCACTTTAATGGATGTAAATACCATTCAAAAGCGTAAGTTAAATCTAGCGGTCGCGTCGTTGAAGTTAAAACCATCGTGATGGCCAGCATTAAGACTAACCGCACAAAGATATATGCGGTTTGAATAATCGGCCCTTGATAAATATCCATCCCCCAGAATGAGAAAAGAATTCGATCATCGGGCGTGCGATAGGTAATTAAGTTCATAATCAACAAAAAGATGACCATAAACCAAATGGCTTTTAATTGTTTGAAAAGTTGGAAAAGGCGAATGCGGGCAAGAGCCATCAGGATTAAAACAAAGAAAGTGATAATTCCATATATAATAAAATTCATTTCCACACTGGCAAATCTAAAAAAGACCGCCACCATCAAAAGGATCATGCCAAAAAGCTTGATGCGCACATCAAGGTGGTGAATCGGTGATTTATAAGGGGTATAACGCCCAAGCGAAATCTTTGACACTATACGCGCCCTCTTTTGATCATCTGCGCGAGATCGGTTTCAGAATTTATTTTTTCGAGTTCAATAGGAAAACCATGACGCTTCAAAGTAATGGCCAATTGATAGAGCATGGGAATTTCTAAAGCGTATTCTGTCTTGTTATCTTCAAAGAGACGGAGCGGTTTTGTTTTTTCGACAATCCGTCCTTCTTTCATCACCACCACATCGGTCGCATATCGTAAAACGATATCCATATCATGAGTCACAATGATAATATTTGTCCCTTTTTGATAGAGGCGAACAAAGAGCTCCATCATCATCTTGGCCCCTAAAGGATCAAGACCAGCAGTCGGTTCATCGAGAATTAATATTTCCGGCTCTGAGGCAATAATACCCGCAATTGCTACCCGCCTTCTTTCACCACCAGAAAGTTCAAAAGGTGAACGCTTATAATAACTCTCATCAAGCCCTACCTCTTGTAGAGCGACTTTTGCTTTCGCTTCTGCTTCTTCTTTGTTTAAACCAAAATTTCTTGGTCCAAACGCAACATCATCGATGACCGTCTCTTCAAATAATTGATATTCGGGAAATTGAAAAACCATCCCGACTCTTTTTCTTAATTCTTTAATCGGAGCAGAATTAAGCGGTGAGATAAAAGCAATTAGGTTTTGCGCTTTTTCAACCTCAATATCCGTGTGTTTTTTTGGTTTTTTTACGATTTTATGTAATCTCTTTAAATACTTTTTTTTACTAGACGGCGTTAGTAAAAATCCCGCAACTGACAATGCACCTGAAGTGGGCACTAACAATGCATTAATCTGTTGGACTAAAGTTGTTTTACCTGACCCAGTATGACCAATAATCGCCGTAAACGCGTGGTCATCCAGAACCAAATTAATATCGCGAATTGCCTCAAATTGAAAAGGGGATTTCGGTGCATAGGTAAAACTGAGGTTGCGAAATTCTATTGACATAAGAACTCCGTTAACTCATCGCTAGTCTTGACTTTTTCTGGAACTTGAATTCCTTCGGAAGCGAGAGCTTTTTTCAGTTTATAGATAAACGGTTGCTCAAGGCGAATCGCATTGAGTTCTTTTTCGTGGGAAAACACCTCTTCAGGCGTTCCAATTGCGATAATTCGACCTTCATTCATCACAATTACCTCATCACTTAAAAAGGCCTCTTCTACATCATGAGTAATTGAAATTAAGGTTAACTTCGGGTTTTCCTTTTTCATTCGGCGGATTAAGTCACGAATTTCTTTTTTTCCTTGGGGATCTAACATCGCTGTCGCTTCATCAAAGATAATGATATCGGGCTTCATGGCCAAAACCCCCGCAATCGCCACTCGTTGTTTTTGTCCACCAGATAAATTAGCCGGTTCTTTATCTTTAAAAGCTATCATATTTACTTCTTCTAAAACGCTATCGATAACCGGATCCATTTCCTTTTGAGGAATTTCACGATTTTCTAATCCAAAAGCGATATCATCCGCAACTGTGGCTCCGATGAATTGGTTGTCGGGATTTTGAAAAACAATCCCTAATTGTCTTCTTAAACGATGAACAGTATTTGCGCTTAAAGTCGTTCCAAAGATTTCAATCGTTCCATGCTTAGTTTCTAGAAGACCGACCATTATTTTCGCTAAGGTTGACTTCCCCGAGCCATTATGACCGATTATCGTTACGTAACTACCAGCATCAATGCTTAAAGAGACATCTTTGATGACGTCGATTTTTGCTTCATATCCGAAAGTAAGTCCAGTAATCTTAATCGCTTTGCTCATAATCAATAAGTAATCTTAGGTAACGTTCCTTGATATTGACGATATTTAACTCCTGCCATATCCAACATCCGTTTGCTCGCTAAAATTGAAACGCTATCCGCATATTTGTCGTCAGCATAAACGATTTCTTTAATGCCAGCTTGGATAATGGCTTTGGCGCATTCGTTACAGGGAAATAGGCTAACATAAATTTTACATCCTTTTAAAGCGGTGCCATTACGGGCATTGAGAATCGCATTAAATTCAGCGTGGCAAACATAGAGATATTTACTTTCTAAACCTTCACCGCGCGTCCAAGAGAGCCGATCATCATCGACGCCGATTGGCATTCCATTGTAACCAACACTAACTATTTTATTTTCAGCATCGACCACTACAGCTCCGACTTGGGTTTCGGGATCTTTGCTGCGCATACTCGATAAAACGGCAATGCCCATAAAATACTCATCCCAGGAAATATAATCTATTCTTTTGCCCATAAGAAAACCCCCTTTGCGCTCGTCTATTATATCATAGGTCAACTAATATTATATCTGGTTATGTACGCAATTAGTTTAATCGCTTATTTTGCAATCTCAATTACAGCGCTTTCATAAGGCTGTAACCTTTTTTGAGTGGCGTAGTTATTTTTTCCGTAATTGCTAATTAATACTTGGCCATTTAAATCCAGCCTAGTTTTGCGAGGTTTTTTATCCATATTGCACACGATTAAATAAGCCTTCTCTCCAAGTTGACGTTTAAAAGCGTAGATATTTTTATTGGTTTTTATTCTTTGATAACTTCCATGTTTTAATACTTCATCTTGATTGCGAAGGTTAACTAATGTGCGATAGTAAGCAAGAACTGAATTGGGATGTTCAATATTATCAGCGATATTGATACGAGGATAATCTTCACTCACCTTTAACCACGGTGGTTTTTTAGAAAAACCGCCATTGCGGGAATTATCCCACGGAATTGGTGTCCGGCTATGATCACGAGAGAAGTTCATCACCCATTTAAAAGCGAGTTTCTTGGGAATATGATAGTCCTCTCTTAAAGTGCGATAGACATTGCGACTCGTCACATCATCGACTTCATCAAGACTTTGAAAATTTGTATTAATCATACCGATTTCTTGACCTTGATAAATAAAGGGTGTCCCCCTTAGTGTCAACAAGAGTGTCGCGAACATTGTCGCCGATTGATAGTGATATTTCCCCTCATCTCCCCAGCGTGATATCGAGCGCGGGAGATCATGGTTTTCAAAGAAAAGCGTATTCCAATCGATATGTTGCAACCAGCGATCTAATGCCATAATCATCTCAATCGGACGATATTTCTTTTTCCAAATGGGGAGTTTGAAATATCCCACATTCGTATGATCAAACGGAAAAATCATCGTCAGTTCTTCATCGAGGAAATCGCGACTTGTCTCCAAGGTAATATTTGTCGTTTCTCCCACGGTAAAAGCGTCATAGGGAGCGAGAATTTCGCGATGCAACTCTTTTAAAATGCGATGACAACCAGGTTGAGAGATATAGTGTTCTTTCCCCGTGAGATAAATGCTGTTTTTTCCATCAGCAAGCGTGGTTTTATAGATACAATTAATCACGTCGCAACGGAAGCCTGCCGCCCCTTTATCGAGCCAGAAGCGCATGATATCTTTAACTTCTTCGATAACTCTTGGATTTCGAAAGTTGAGGTCGACTTGTTCAGGGGTAAAAAGAGTCATGTAATAAAGACCATTTTCTTCACATTTTTGCCAAGCTGGCCCCATAAACATCGACTTCCAGTTATTCGGAGGAGTTTCTCGGCCCTTTTTGTCGATGCGCCCTGGAGCATAGATGTAATAATCATGATAAGGAGAGTTGATATCTTTTGATTTTACGAACCATTCATGCTGATCAGAAGTATGATTAATAACTAAATCCATTACGATTTTGATATCGCGTTTTTCCGCTTCGAAAAAGAGGCGGTCCATATCCGCCATCGTGCCAAATTCAGGATTAATCCCCTTGTAATCACTTATATCATAACCATTATCTTTGTTCGGCGAAGCATATACAGGGGAGAGCCAAATCGCTCCAATGCCGAGTTCCTTCAAATAATCTAATTTCGAGATGATTCCTGGAATGTCACCGATTCCATCATTATTGGAATCACAAAAAGAGCGTGGATAAATTTGATAAAACACACGCTTATGCCACCATTTTTTCATAGTTATTACCTCACTGCATTAATTATAACATTTGAAAACTAAGAAAAATGGCCAAAGCGATTTAATAAACAAAGGTCTATAAAAATAAATAAAAAGTCGTACAAGTTAGAAAACATTCTAAACGATGTACGACATTTAAATTAAAATTTTACTCTTTTAAAGGATTACTCATCCATCATCGCCAGCATTTCATCAATATTAATCGATGAATTTTGGCTAGTTTGTATATAAGCTCTGCCCGCTTCAAGCTCTTCGCGCTCTGAGG
Source organism: Bacilli bacterium (assembly GCA_050952725.1). GTDB lineage: Bacteria > Bacillota_I > Bacilli_A > RFN20 > CAG-826 > JAQWCH01. The sequence goes on along the minus strand of JBMNLN010000001.1, from coordinate 621,289 downwards.
TGCATATCGGTCTTTTTTGGTTTGATTGGTTGTCGCCTAAATATTCTCGCGTTCTTTTTCTTGTCATAATTATCACCTCATCACTATAAATACTTTACCATTGTCTCAAAGTTAAAAAAAGGATCAATCTGAAGAATATGGTGACAGAAATTAATCGAGTAAATCCATCGGACGTAGACGATAATAAACTCGTAAAACATAGTAAATTAGTGGCGGTTTAATAATGACCGCCATGACAAAAAGCACGGTTTGAACAACGAAGTTAACGAGTAAATTGCTCCCAAATGCAATCATCTTCCAAATTGGCCCGTAGAGGACATCGATAATAAAATCAGTAATAAAGATAATCAAGGCAACCTCAGTTAAAGTGATTTGAAGATAATCAATGTCTTTTTTTGAATTGAATTTTTTTTCAAAAATCTCAAGCGCAACTACTATAGCAAAACCTAGTAAAACCAAAATTATCGGGGTAAATATTTTCCAATATAAAGTGAAGTTAATTGTCGCTTCCGTATCCATGGTCGCTCTATAAGTAAAAGAAGTTGAAAAGATCACAAAAGCGGAAATAAAAAGGACAATCGCCCCCATTAAAAAGTACAAAAGAAAACGTATGGGAAAACGATGACGTATTTTTTTTATTAGTAACAAAAGCATACTCGGAACAATTCCAAAAAGAGTCGAGCCAAGCAAGGGCCAAATAATAAAAGGACCAACTGGAAATAAAAGTGCTCCTAGGATATCGCTAAAAGCCCCGACAATTCCGCCCCAAAACGGCCCAAGAATTAATGAAGCAAGTACAATGGGAATCGCGCCTAAAGAAAAACGATAAACCCCTAGTTGGACTCCAGGCATAAAGCGGGTAATCAAAACTGAAAAAGTAATCATCATTGCGGTCAATGCAATTTTGTGAATATATCTCATACCATTTCTTCTCATGGAAAAACTCCTTCTTTCCATAAAAAGGAAATATAGCCCGCAAAGCCCAATGACCCCGTAATGACAATTACTTCATTTTTTTCAACTGCTTTTAGCGACTGTTTAATCGCGGTGATAGGATTTTCAATATAGGGAAAATTATTATGAGGATATTCATCTTTATCGCGAGTTCGTGGATGATCAAAATGAGTAAGGATGATATTCGCATCAATTTCTTTTAATAGATCGAATTCCGCCGCTACATCCTTATCACGGAAAGCCGAGAAGATAATTGTGGGAGCAAATATCCCAAGTTCCTTTAATGTTTCAACTAGGATTTCCATTGCTTGAGGATTATGAGCCCCATCGATGAAGACTAACGGGGAATAATGAACTATTTCCATCCGGGCTGGTAAGGTTGTCATTTCAATTCCTTGTCTCATATGTTCGTTTCTAAGTGGGAATCGACTTTGTAAAATACGACATGCTGAAATGGCATTAACAGCGTTAAAAACATAAATTTGAGCAGGGTTTTGCATTTTTATATCATTAAAACACTCATCAAAATCAAAAACAGCATTTTCCTTTGTATAACGAATATTGTGCGGCATCGTGCCAATAAAAACTGGAGAACCATTTTTTTTGGCGACTTCTTTAATAGTCGGGATTAGTTCTGGAAGCATTTCTCCGCCTAAAAGCACTGGCACAATTGGTTTGATAATTCCCGCTTTGGCAGTCGCAATATCTTTAAGAGTCGGCCCTAAAAAACTCGAATGTTCTAAAGATACATTAGTGATGATTGATAAAATAGGAATAAAAACATTAGTGGCATCCGTTTTTCCCCCCATTCCCACTTCGATAATCGCTATATCCACCTTTGATTCGGCAAAGTAGATAAAAGCAATAAAAGTTTCCATCTCAAAAGCAGTTAAATCAAACCGTAAAAAATCCACCGCATAACGATTGATAAATGATAAAAGTTCCTGGTCACTAATAAATTTATTATTAATTTGCCACATTTCATTTTCGTCTGATAAGTAAGGTGAAGTGAACAAGCCCGTCTTATATCCCGCCAATTGATAAATGTTCGCTAACATCTTTGCCGTCGTAGTTTTGCCATTAGTGCCAGTGATATGAATTGCAGGTACTTTAAAATTGAATTTTTGATATTCCAAAAAGGCATCAAAATGACTTCGGTCATATTTACGTCGGTCATCGCGGTCCTGAAGAAAAGCCTTTGCTTCTTCAATTGTGCGAAACATCTTTTATTCTCCTCGAGATGAGCGCTTTCTCGCATCATCCATTTCGCGTTCAATTGCACGCTTTTTCAATGTTTCGCGTTTATCAAATAATTTTTTCCCACGGCCTAGAGCAATTTCAACTTTTGCAAGACCTCTTTTTAAATAGACTCGGGTTACAATCACCGTTAAACCTTTTTCTTGAACTTTTTGGGCATAGCGACGAATTTCATGTTTATGGAGCAAAAGACGTCTTTCGCGCATCGGCTCATGATTGAAGTATGTGCCTTTTTCATAGGGGGCAATATGCATCCCGATAACAAAGGCTTCACCATGGCGAAAAGTCACATAGGTGTCAGTTAAATCGCACCCATGCGCGCGTAGTGATTTGATTTCAGTCCCCGTTAATTCAATGCCAGCTTCTAAAAAATCATCGAGAAAATAATTATGAAAAGCTTTGGCGTTTTTCGTGAGAACTCTAATGTTGCTTTTCGTCATGTTTTCGCTCCATGCGAGTTATTATACACCATAAAAGAGCTTTATAAAAAAGTATAACAATATCGAAAAATTGAATTTAAGCAATTTTAATAATAACTGGTTCGGTAATCGAAATCACCTTTTTCTTAACTGGATAGACTTTACCACTAATCTGATCGATAACTTCAATTTGATTAATGGGAAGGATAACTTTTGCTTTTCCGCCTGAGAAATTAAAGATTCCTAAAAGTTTTTCGCTTTTAGAAGATAAAGTGGCTAACAGAACATCTTTAGGAAAATACATTTCGATATCAAAACTAGTCTTTTCAAGGAAAATTGGTTCTTTTTTGAGTTGTACCAGTCTTTGAACTAATAAATAGGTTTCCGGATTATGCTCTTCCCAATCAAGCGGATCATGTTCGAAGAGATTAGGTTTATGAGTTAGTGCATTTTCTCCACCCGCATAAATAAAGCCTACTCCAGGTTGAAAAAAACTCCATGCGATAAGATTGTGTAATTGATATTGATCTTTGACTAAAGATGCAATCCGTTCTTGATCGTGATTATCGAGAAAGTGGGCTTTAAGATAATCAACAGGGTAGAGATATTCTTGGCGTTTGACCGCTTCGACATATTGCCGGAAGGTTCCGCGCATTTCTAAATATTTTTTGAGTTCTGGATACACATCATAATCGTAGAGAATATCAAAAGCTTGATACATTTCGGCATCGCTATATGCCTGATAACCTTGGGCGCGCATTGATTTAATAAATTCCGGTTCAATCGATTCACTAAGCCAGATGACATCGGGATTAATTTTCGCCACTTCTTCACGGGCTTTTTTCCAAAATTCTAAAGGGATAATCGGGGCGACATCACAACGGAAACCATCGACGCCTTTTTTAACATAGAATAATAAGGTCTCGATAAGATAATCCCAAAGTTCGGGAACATCAAAGTTTAAGTCGGCGATATCTGACCAATCACCTACGCGATTTTTCGGTTCGCCATTTTCGAGGAAAAACCATTCTGGATGTTCCTTTAACAAGACCGAATCACGCGAAGTATGGTTAAAGACGATATCGATCATCACCTTCAGACCGCGACGATGCGCTTCTTTGATCAAAGACTCAAAATCTTCCATTGTTCCTAAATCAGGATGAATCGCACGATAGTCTTTAATCGCGTAAGGAGATCCTGCTTTACCTTTCCGGGCTACTTCTCCAATTGGATGCAGCGGGAGGAGATATAAAATATCAATACCCAGATCTTGGATGCGGTCTAAATCAGCGATTAATGCTTGTAATGTTCCTTCTTTTGAATGATTGCGCACGAAAACTTGATAAATCGTTGAGTTTCTCAAAGATTTTTTACTCATAGTATTTACCTCACTTCAAGATTAAGAATGTTGCAGGTGACTTGATTGATATTTTAATTCCCAGCGACTTTGGAGGCGGTTTTGTTGTTTAAGACGATTATAATAGATTAAACAAGGGAGAACGACAGGAAGAGCGTGGATAATTCCTTCCGCATTAAAAAGTAGTAAGGAGACCGCTTCAAAACTGGAGTGAATTAAAAATACACCTAAGGCAACAAAAGAATAAAACGCTAGTTGTCTATTAAATTTAGCGATGCGAATTATCACGTAGACAAGATAGGCAATGAATCCGACATAGATAATACTTAAAAATATTCCGCCTGTGGAAATAACTTCTAAAAAGCCATTATGGAAATTTCCCCAATGATAGGCAAATGGCACATCGGGTTCATAACTCATCGCGTAACCAAGAAGCATTTTGGAAACATAAAAACCCCGACCAAAAAACAGATAAAATGGGTTGCTCAAATAATTGGCCGCATAACGCCAAATCGTCTTTCTTCCATCGACGCTCCTTGTAACAAAAATCTGTTTAGGAATGAGTTTTTGAAGAAATTCACCAATTGGCGTTTCTTTTAAACTAGGGACGAAACGAAAGATAACAATTGCTGTTATTGTTAAAACTAAAAGCGATAATAAAAACCAAAAGAAAAATTTATGTCGTCTGTACAAGGAGATAATCCCATAAACAATCCAGGCTAAATAGAGGACTGCAACCATGATTATTTTAGTTTTTGAAATGGTAAAAAGAATTACTATTGCAAATGGGATGGTTAAAAGCATGTATAACCATCTGAATTTTTTCCGCATCGCCCAAAGATAAAAAACCGCCAAAAGACACCCGAAAAGATAACTGGCGAATAAGTTGCGATTGACAAATAAGCCCTGTGGAACATTTTGATAAGGATGGGGACCTTCTTTAATGGTGGAAATATAACAATTCATTTCAGTAATCAAACTATGAATAATCAGTACATATCCTATAACCATAAAAGTGAAGGCGACAAGATAGGAAATCGGAAGTGCGTTTTGTCTTTTAGGAAACACAAAAAGCATCACATAGATCAGTAAAGCGGCATCGATGGAAAGCAGAAACGATCTAAATAACTCCGTCATCGTCAGTTCCACTTGAAAAAACCAAACTTCACCGCTGGTAAGCGTTACTTTTTCGATTAAAACTCCAGGAATATTAATTAAAACAATGACGTTAACCAAAATCATCCCACATAAAGCAATGATAGTTAAAATTTCAATCCGGAACTGAATCCGATGTTCTCCAAGAATTAAGTAACTAAGAATTAAAGCTACTCCTAGTGTGTGAAGCGTAAGAAAAGGGTAAAAACCAAAAGGACTAATAATTACCGCGGGAGTAATAAAACTATTTTCAAAGATAAATAAAATCAATATAAAAATGGCGAATACTAGGAAAAATTCGCCCCATATTTTTTTCGTAATCCCAAAGGGATTTAATCTCTTTTTTTTATTCCCTTTCATGTTCCTCAATCGTTTATTTTGTGCTTGTTAGGTCTGAATAACCGAGACAGCAAAAAGCCGATTGTCAGAAAGAATATTTTAAAATCAAAACAAAACGATGCTTTTTCAACATATTCTTTCTCGAACATTACTTTCATTTTGGGATCGTGTTGAGTGTTTACTTGAGCCCACCCAGTTAGACCGGGCTTCATTTTATAAATCCCATACTGATCTCGGGCATTATTGAGTTCTTCTTCGACACTTTGCGAAGGGCGATAGCCGATAATACTCATTTGTCCTAAGAAGATATTCAATATTTGTGGAATTTCATCAAGGGCTGATAAACGCATAAAACGACCGAATTTACTTACATATTTATCGTAATGATCTTTCATTTCGCTTGGAGTAACATTGTTTGGAGCATTGATATCCATAGTACGAAATTTAACTAGATTAAAGAGTTTTTTATTCTTTCCTAAACGTTTTTGAACAAAAAACACATGACCTTTTTGATCAATAGCCACTGCAATAATTAAAATTAGGAAAAGAGGAAATAAAACAATTATCGCCAAGAACGACAAGAATAAATCAAAGAGACGCTTAATGAAATGACGATACATAATATCCTCTCACATAGAAAGTATTCTACCACATCTGAGAAGTGTATAACAATTAGTTAATGGTAACCTGATACTAAGAATACTTAGGTTAAACATCCCTAACCACCTTTTCATAAAAAGTATCCGGATTTTCAGGATCAAACGGTTCACTAGCCCAGATCAATGTAATTAAATCGCCATCGCCAACATTGACGATGTTATGTGTGTATCCAGTTGGGATGTCAATTACGCGGAGTTCATCACCGTTTACTCGATAACTAATGATTTCATCGGAGCCGATTTTGCGAAAATTAATCTCAGCTTCGCCAGACACAACAAGAAATTTTTCGTTTTTTGTATGATGCCAATGTTCTCCTTTAGTAATACCAGGTTTAGCCACATTGACCGAAACTTGACCAGCGGAGTCCGAACGAAGAAATTCAGTAAATGAACCGCGGGCATCTTTATGCATTAATAAAGGATAACCAAATTCGTCTTCTGGAAGATAACTCAAATAAGTCGCGTATAATTTCCGCACGAATTGATTATCCATCGCTGGAAGTTCGCGAGTGGTGCGCATGTCCTTAAAACTTTGAATCATTGCGGCCAGTTTTCCAAGTGAGACTGGATAGATCGGTGAAACATAATAGTACTCTTCAATTTGGCGCGGCAGTGGAGTTTCAATTAATGAAACAAAGACATCTATCACATCATCGATATAGACAAATTCAATCACCGCATTTGGATCACTGATTTGAATCGGCAAATCACGAGCAATATTGTGGCAAAAAGTCGCGACCACTGAGTTATAGTGCGGCCGTGACCATTTGCCAAACAAATTACTTAATCTAAAAATAAATACTGGAGTATTTGTCTTCTTGCCAAAATTCCGAAGATGGATTTCGCCCATGCGCTTGCTTTTTCCATAATCATGCTCGCGATCGGCTTGTATCGATGAAGAAAAAATAACTGGTGAATTGCAATGGTTTTCTTCCATTAACCTTGTTAATTCTAAGGTGAAGTCAGCATTGCCTCGATAAAACTCCTCGACGGTTAAGGGACGATTAACGCCAGCGAGATGTACAATAAACTCACATTGTTTGATCCAATTAATTAATTCTTTTTGGGGGGTTCCAAGATCACAATCAAAAACTTCGTGCCCTCGAGCCTTTAAGGTTAGGGATAAATTTTTTCCGACAAATCCCTTCGCTCCGGTAATGAGGATTTTCATTGTTCAATTCGCTCCTTCAAGATTTTCATTGTTTTTTCTAATCCACTATCTAAAGTATAGAGAGGTTTCCACCCTGAATTTAATAAACGAGTGGTATCTTGCAAGGCTTTTGTAGCAAGTGAATATCCACGCCCAGCAAACTCATCTTCAATAATCATCTCTACTTGAACGTTTTCAATGTTTGCGATCTTTTCTGCCATTTCTTTTAAGGTGACCTCATCGGCATACGCTACATTATATGCAACGCGATTTTCTCCTTTTTCCAGAAGATGGAAGATTGCTGAAACTGCATCGAATACGTAAAGATAACTATATTTTTGTAAACCTCTGCTCTTTAAGATGATATTTTCTCCCCAAACTGCTCGTTTCATAAACTGGGATATCGCCTTACTGTCGGTCAAATGCATCGTGGGACCAAAAGTTCTAGATAAGCGCGGCAATAATACTTTTATATCTTTTTCATAACTGTAGGCAATTGTTAGCGATTCACTTGCTCGCTTACTTTCGTTATAGCCATTGCGGACCACGAGAGGATCTAAATAACCATAATCTTCTTCGGCAAGAAGTTCCTTACTGCCTTCTCCATAGATTTCACAAGTCGATAAAAGCATAAAGGTCGCCTTGTTTTTCGCAGTGATATCTAAAAGATTCTTTGTCCCCAAAATATTTACGAGGATGGTATCAATTGGATAAGTGGCGTAATTCTTCGGGTCAGTATAAGAAGCCGCATGAATCACATAATCAAAAACTCCGCTAAGATTTAAAGGCTCTTTAACATCGGCGACAAAAGGTTGAAGTCGTTGATCATTTTGGTAAATTGAGAAACGTTGATAAAAATTCTTCTTATTTCTCGTAATCGCCTGAATTTCAATGGGAAATTCTCGATTAAAAAGTATGGCATCTATAAAAAGAGAAGCGATCATCCCTGTCGCTCCAGAAATTAAAATGCTTTTATTGCGCAAAAAAGTTAAATCCAATTTTTGGGAAAAACTTTTTACTTCTTCAAGATACTTACCGCTTTGATAGAGGCTGTTCATTAAATCAAATCTTCCTCACTAAAGTTTTTTAAGGCTTTAAAAAGCGTAATATCATCTGTGGTGGTGATTTTCACATTGTTAGAAAATCCCCGCGAAAAATAAAGGGTATGCCCAAAATCGATAAAGAGAGTATTGCAATAAACACTATCGGTAATGCCTTTTTTCTTAGCGGTTTGATAAACATCAAGCAAATCTCCGTAATGATATGCTTGCGGTGTTTGCACTCGGCGAACGTATTTGCGATCCAGCGATTCTTTACCTGATTTTTGATCTTGGGTAAGAATCACTGTTTCCTGCATCGCTAGGGAGGAAACCGCGTTTCCCTTCTCTTGGCAGACCCGGAGCAAGTCATCAATAATCGGATGGGGAACGATGGGGCGAATCGCATCATGAATAATCACAACATCATCCTCTTTGGCGATGTTTTCAAGAGCAAAGACCCCATTTTGGGTACTTAAATGACCGGTTGCCCCGCCCGCAATAACCATTTTTACTTTATTTAATTTAAATTGTTTGACCAATTTCCAAATCTCATCGAGATAATCCTCAACCGCGACCACGACAATCGCGTCGATATCCGGATGTTCTTGAAAAGCTTCTAAGGTGTAAACGATAATTGGTTTATCATCAACTACAATAAATTGTTTGGGAATACCGGCGTTAACTCGTGCTCCGATTCCACCAGCGAGAATAATTACATAATTCATAGTATCTATAATCCTTGCGGGTTCTTTTTTTGGAAATTCCAAGCGTCGCGACAGCCTTCTTCAATCCCGTAAACCGCCTTCCATCCCATTTCTTTAAAGGCTTTTTCTACCCCCGCATAACATGCATCAATATCTCCAGGGCGACGGGCACTAATGACATAAGGGACTTGAACTTGGTTAACTCGTTTAAATGCCTCAACCAATTCGAGCACGCTCGTTCCTTTGCCGGTTCCTAAGTTATAGATAACAAGCCCCGGCTTCTCTTGGAGTTTTAAAATCGCCGAAACATGTCCCCGAGCCAAATCAACTACGTGAATATAATCTCGGACACCAGTACCATCAACAGTTTGATAATCATTACCGTAAACATTAAGGACCGGTAATTTTCCAAGGGCCACTTGCGCAATATAGGGCATCAGATTATTAGGGATTCCGCGAGGGTCTTCACCGATAAGTCCGCTAGGATGGGCGCCAATCGGATTAAAGTAACGCAAGATTGCGATGTTCATATTCGGATTGGCTTGATGAACATCTTTTAAAATTATTTCGATCATCAACTTCGTCGTCCCATAAGGGTTTGTCGTATTTCCTATTGGCGATGTTTCATCAATCGGCACCTTTTCCGCCTTACCATAAACCGTAGCACTTGAAGAAAAGACGAGATTTTTCACTTCATACTTCCGCATTAACTTTAACAAGGTCAGAGTGCTGTCAATATTGTTTTGGTAATATTCTAGAGGTTTAGCAACTGATTCTCCTACCGCCTTTAATCCTGCGAAATGGATGACATCCGTGATGTGATGTTTTTGGAAAACCTCTTCTAATTTTTCCCCCTCACACACATCAACTCGATAAAACACTGGCCTTTTGCTAGTGATTTTTTCGATGCGATTTAACGATTCTGCTTTGGAATTGCGTAAATCATCAACAATGACGACGTCTTTTTCTGCATTCAACAATTCGACCACGGTATGACTTCCGATATACCCGGTACCACCTGTTACTAAGATTGCCATACTAAATCCTCTTTAACACGTATGCTCTAAAAGCATCAGCTTCCTCTAAAGTTTTAAAACGAGCGATATAAAAAACATCCCCTAAACCTGGCGCTAGGACCTTGGGATAACGACCTGACATTTTAATCGCACTGCCAAATTGGCGATTGATATCTTCATCGTTGTAGACATAACTTCCTGCATGAGCATCGCGACGAGCGACTTCTACGCAGTAATATTTAGTAGAATCTGCTTTTAAAGTGGTTTGATCACTAGCCATCATTTCCGCATAAATCCGATAAACATCAGTGCTAAGAGCGAAGTTATACATATCAGGGGTATATCCTCCCGCTGGACGCATATTGACTTCTAAACCAATTAAATCACCTTTTTTCCCAAGATTAGGATGAGCGCGATTAAGACGGAAAAACTCCAGATGAAAGAAACGCTTCTTCACTTCGAAAGTTTTTAAAACCTTGCGTCCAAGCGCGACAAGATCTTTATCAAGGGTTGGTAGAGTGAAGTAATAATCATCAGTTAACTCATTAACTAAAGTATCGTTAGGACACGGGAAAACACTTTGGATTTCGAGGAGGGGTTCGGCTTTGCTATTGGAAATCCCATCGTAAGAAACGACAACTCCATCGATAAATTCTTCCATAATGTAAGAGATGAGTGGATTTTTATTTTCAAGAAAATCCGCGAGTTCCTCAGCATTTTTGATGCGTCTTGTATCAGCAGAACCCACTCCTACATTGGGTTTGACAAAGATTGGATATCCAACTTCTTTAATAAAGTTTTCTGCATCTGTTTTATCTTTTAATAATTGATAACGAGCGGTAGGAATACCAGCGGATTGATAAAACTTTTTCATCTCCGACTTCATTTTATAACGCATGATCTCATCTTTGGTAAAGCCGCCGCCGATATTAAAATCCGTTCGAAGTTTTGCATCGCTAATTAACCAGTATTCGTTATTTGATTCTAAGAATTCAATCTTGCCATACTTAAAAGCAAAGAACGCTACTGCTCGATAGAGATCTTCATAATTCTCCATATTGTCGCAGTAATAATATTCAGTCAGAGCATCAATTAAATCTTTACTCAGTTCGTGATAAGGAGCATTGCCAATTCCTAAAACATTAAATCCCGCTTTCTTTAATTGAGCAGCGAAACGATAATAGGTCATTGGAAATTGTGGTGAGATCAATACAAAATTACGCATATCATCCTCCTCGGGTTTCGCATCAAATAAATTATAGGCGAAAACGTTAAGAATTTCATCTTTTAGACTAAACATAATCCGGAGAAAAAAGAAAAAAAGCCTTTAAAAAGGCTTTCTTGTGTTCTTTCTCCATGATTGGCAAAGAATTTACTACTATTCTTTAGGAAATTCCTTTTTTAAAAAGGCGAGAATATCATTGTAAACTTCTTCTTTACCGTTCTCGTTGAGAACTTCATGACGCATCTTGGGATAAAGTTTGTGTTCAACATGGCGAAGACCAAATTTTTCATAAATTTTAACCAGTGCCTCAATCCCTTTCCCGTGACGACCAACTGGATCTTCTTGTCCCGCAGTAATTAAGATTGGTAAATCAGGATTGATTTTAGCAAGGAACTTCTTTCGATAAAGCCGGTTGAGTCCTTTGAAAAATTCGCGGTAAAATCCTTTTGAAGAACCAGCCCCGCAAAGAGGGTCTTCACTATAGGCATGGACATTTTCTTCGTTATAAGAGAGCCAATCGTGGATATTTTTTCGATCCTTAATACTTTTTTGGTAGGCACCAAAAACAAGGTTAGATAATAACTTCGAGGGACGATCATAATGCTTCTTCCAAACCGTTAATCGAGCGAGGAAATAGCCGAGTTTGACTGCAAACATCGGTCCATTTGTGCCAACGAGAACGATTTTATCAACATGATTCCCGAAACGTTGTGCATAGTCTTGTAAAATAAATGACCCCATCGAGTGTCCAATCAAATAAACGGGAACCGATGAAACCCAGAGTTTTTGCACTAACTCATCAATCGTATAGACAAATTTGCGGAAAGCACTTTCGGGCACGCAACCTAGTTTATGTCCACCGACTTCGACATTCATCCCTTGGCCATAGTAATCGAGGGAAAAAACACTATATCCTTGTTGATTTAAAAATTCAGCAAAATGAGCATATCGTCCTGAATGTTCTTCCATGCCAGTTACAATCACTATATTGGCAATGGGTTTTTCAATCGGCCAGGAACGACCATAAAAAGTCGAACCATCATTTTTCACCATGCTAATTTTAACTTCTGCCATAAAAATCTCCTTATTCAATCGATTTGCCGAGTTCATAAGCTTCCTTGATTGCATCAAGTTTATCAACATCGTGGATATTTTCTACTCCACCAACGGTAATCATTGCGATATTTTCCCAGTTTAAAGTGTCGGCAATTTTAAGATAATTTTCTTTGAGTAAATCGAAGGCATCTTCTTCTTTGCTTGCTCCTGCGGCGATTAAAATTGATTGGGTAATGCGTAAATCACGCTTGCGAGCATCAGAAAAATAAGCATAGAGTTTATCGATAAAGGCTTTGACTGGGCTTGAAAAATTAAACCAGTAAAGCGGTGTGGCAAAAACGATAATGTGCGAAACGTGCAAATAAGGAGCAACTTGATTAAAGGCATCATCGACGATGCATGGCTTTCCTTTGGACCAACAACGATTACAGCCTCGACATGGCGAAATGAGTTTAGTGGCAGCATCAAAACGACGTACCGCATTGCCATTTTTTCTCGCCCCGCGAATGAAAGCCTTCGCCAGGAGCATTGAATTTCCTTCTGGTCGCGCGCTTCCGGTGATAACTAAGATGTTTTTTGCCATTGGTTTAAAAAGTCTCCCATTTTGAATAAAACCCTAATATTAGTATACCAAAAAAATCAGTTATATTAACACAAAATGATTATTTTACTTGCATTTTTTCTTCATCGATTTTTTAAAAAAGTGGAGATTTTTAATACTTTTTTTATTTTTTTCTTCGCCCTAAAATATACAGCAAGAAACTTTGCTCAATTTCATTAATGATAACGAAAAAATAACGCCACAACTATTTCTTTCCAAATTGGTTCAAATGCCATTTTTCTGGATCGGCAGATAAGTAAGGAGCTTTTTTTTCATTAGGGTGACCATAGGCAATCATCCCAAATAACATAAAGTTTTCTGGCATTTGCAATTTTTTAGCCACAAAATCACGCCATTCTGCGGAAGCCGCCCCAATCCACACTCCGCCTAAACCAAGAGCGTGGATAGCTAGGAGCATGTTTTCTATTGTCGCCGAAGCGTTGTTGTTTAAGAGAAACTCATTTTCCTCGACTGACATGTCACCAAAAATAGCAAATGATTCAGGTGCGGCATTGAGTTTAAGCATATAGGGTTTTTGTTCCAAAATTTCTTTTTGCAATTTTTTGTCACTAATGCGAACGATATGAATTGGTCTTTTATTTCTCGCACTAGGGGCGGCTAGCCCAGCAATGATAATTTTTTCAATTAAATCTTCCTGAACAGGGAAGGTTTGCCAAGACCGAATACTTCTTCGTCCTAAAATCGCATCATAGGGACTTTCACTATTAGCTTGTGGTTTTTCTTGAAAAAAATTCAATAAATCACTTCTGGTGACAATTCCAATAAACATCGCACGATCATCGAGCACAGGAATAAAATTTTGTTCTAAGGAAAGGCGATATAATTCCTCGATATGTGCCGAAATATAAACCGGGCGATTATCTCGTTTTCTTGGAACCGACATCACAGGTAGATTTTCGGCTTTTTTCAAATCGAGAAAAGCATTTTCTTTGATAAACCATAAAAGGTCCCCTTCGGTAATCGTTCCAACATATCCACCTTCTTGATTAATAATTGGAATCGCGGTAAAGCGATGGATATGCATTTTTTCTAAGGCTTGACGAATTGTAAAATCGCTGTAAATAAAGACGATTTCTTTTTTCGGTTTTAAGAAATTAATAATATTCATGTGGATACCTCTCTTTTTCATTTTTCTTGCTGTGTGATAGTCATTGTTTATGTATTTTTATGGATTAGACGATGATATCTTTTTGCATGTTAATATTATAAGAAAGTTGACAGTAACTCGCAACGCAAGTTGGAGATACTGAAGTTGGTAGCAAATGTTACTACTTCACCTTTTTATCGGATTTGGTTTGATAGACAGATGTCAAAAAAATAATTTCTAAAAAATAATTTTTAAGTTTTTTTAAATCAGATAAAAAACTACTAATTTTTAACTATTGCTGCCCCTGTGAAACTCAATTCAGACTTTTTTTAAAAGTCTTAATGTGCTTGTCAGAGTGTGCAAAATTTATTAAAAAATCCCACCGTTAAAACCGTTAATAGATCACAAGTGTCTTTTTCTGTTGATTGACTTTTTCGATACACAAGTACACTTTTAAGTGTCTTGAATCTCCCCTTTTTTCCTATATAATCATAAGTACTCTGGGCGATGACGCCCTTAGAAAAAAATGGATTTAATGAGGGGGGATTTTATTTTGCCCCAAAAATCCTGAAAAACCCACTTTTTTCCAAAAGAAATTGGAAAAATATAAAAATATCGCTAATGGAGGAAACAATTATGGCAATGTTTAAGGACACTAACGCTCTTATCGATAAATTCATTGGCAACGATGATGATAAGCGTTCAGATTATTTAAAAAGGGAGAATTCGAACTTTGTCTATTCGATTGCTCTTTTAAGAAAAAATCTTTCGAATCGTGCGGAGGAAGAATATTTACTCAACAAAATTCTCCCCAAGAATCTCGTTGATCTTTACCGCAAAGGAATCATCTATATTCATGACAAACAACTTTCGAGTTACTGCCAATCTGTAAGTTGTAAAGACATTGCCACCAAGGGGATTCCTTCCATCGCCAAAAATATGCTCGAAAGTGAGCCCGCGAGTTCTTTACCGACTCTTGTTCGTCACTTTTCTAATATTGTCACCTTGATGAGTCAACAAGTTTCGGGAGCGGTGATGCTCGCGCAAATGACGACAATTCTCGCCTCTTATCTTTACGATGAAGAATTACAAGGTGTTACCTACACGAAAAAGAATTTGTTCAAATTGATGTACCAACTCGTCTATGAACTCAATCTTCCCTTGCGTTCTGGTTCCGAGTCAGCCTTTAGTAATTGCACCTTAGAGTTTGGAAAACCATCTGAAGATATCAAGGATGATTACGTGGTTATCGGTGGGGTAGGGCGCGACTATAAATACAAAGATATTCCCGCAAAATACTTCAATGCAATCAACATCGCCTTTATCGATGCGATGAGCCGGGGAACCAATAAGGGCATTCCTTTGACTTTCCCCCTTATCACTGTCCAAATTGACGATGATTTCCAATATGAAAACCCTATTTTCCTCTATCTTTTAGAGAAGATGTATCAATGGGGTGGTGTATATTTTGAAAACTTCCGAACCGAAGCTTTTAACGATGAATACTATCGCAATCTCAATCCGACCATTAAGGCTAAAGACCCAGCGGTTTCGCGTTCGCTTTGCTGCCGTCTCAATATCGATCTCTCCGTTTTATCAAGAACTGGGGCGGGAATTTTCGGCTCGTCCGTCGGTAATGTTGGCGCCATCCAAGTGTTAAATCTCAATATGAACCGCGTTTTAATTGAATTCGGCCATGATCGCGAATTAGTGAAGAAGAAAATGCGGGAATACTTAGAAATCATGGAACAAGGACACTTAGCTAAGAGACGTTGGGTCGAGGAACACCGCGAATTATATCCGACCTTCTTCGCCTTCAACGATAACTTGAAAAATTACTTCAATGTCTTCGCTGTCACTGGCATGCACGAGGGTTTGATTAACATTGGCTACCCTGATGGGATGGCTGATCCCAAAGGAAAAATGTACGCGCATGAATTAATGCAATTTATGACTGAGGTGATTAACGAATTCATCGTTCGCGATAATGTCGCTTGTGGGATTGAGTATGCTCCAGCGGAAAATGCGGGAATTAAACTAGCTCGCAGCGATGTCAAATGGGCGGAAGAGCGCGGAAGGCAAATCTTTGTCCAAGGCTATGGCGACAACGTTTTCTTAACCTCGGGCTGTATGCTGCCGTTCTCGGAAAGCGATTTTACCAAACAAATCGAAAACAATGCTGAATTCCAAGGGTATGCGACCTCGGGTTCCATTCTCCATCACTTCATTGAAGATAAAATCGCTCCTGAAATTCTCGCCGATTATATTGAACGTCTCTTCCGGAAGCCAATTAACTACATCACCTTAACCCCGACTGTGACCAGTTGCTGTCACTGCGGCCAAATGATTTTAGCCAGTGATGCCCGCGATGTTAATAATTGCCCAGTTTGCGGCTCGACTGATATCGCCACCTATTCACGCGTCATCGGCTATGTCCGCATGATCGCTAGAAGCAATATTCGCATCGATGATAATGGTTTTTATAAGGGGGACTACAATTTTTGGAGTAAAGCTCGACGTCATGACTGGGCCTCGCGAAGACGTTTCCATGAATTAGATACAGAGAGCGCAGCGGGGAAAGATGAGCATGATCAAGTATTACCCAAAACTCACTCTGACCTTCAGTGAGATTCCCGGTGCGCCAACTCTCTTAATTCACGCTTTTACTGGTTGTCCTTTTCACTGTTTTCATTGTTTCAATTTTCAAGAAATTATCAATAATCCTCAAACCAATTATTATTTAATCGCTGATGTCCTTTCTTATATCGAAAAACAAAAGGATTTATTTGGTTATATCGTTTTTAGTGGGGGCGAATATTTAAATACCTCTTTAGAGGATTTAAAACACGATTTAAAAATGGTGCGGGAAATCACTGATACGCCGATTATTATCTACACTAATGGCAGTCATCCAGAAAAAATGCTTCTTCTCCATCGCGCTCAACTAGTTGATGGTTTTCATACGGATATGAAGTTGCCTTATCATCTTCTAGATAATAATGATCACGAACTAATTGAGTTGACTCTTGGGATTAAAGTTGATGATATTGAATTCTTTCGTCCGCATTTGCAAGCTTTAGAACTCACAGTAAAACTCGATCGAGGTTATTCGCGCATTCGCAGTGTGCGATATCCTTTTTTAGGAGAATCCGCTTTTGAAGAAAATCGCCTCTTTGTCGAGAAACTTAACCGCAAGTATCACAAGAAAACCCCTTATGATGTTAATCCCTTTATTTATCCAGAAGAATAAAAAACGGGGCTTTTGAATTAAAACCCCATCAATTCTCTTGTTGTTTGAAGTATCATCTCATCCCTCACGAGGTGATATTTTTATTTCTTTAAAGACCTCGCCAATCGGCTCATTAATCACAAGAGTTGCTAGCCCCTCCTTGCCAGTAGTTCCCTTATTGATCAAAACAATAGGACGAGAAGGGGGAAAATAGGAAATAAGACCTGCGGCAGGATAAACTAAAAGGGAGGTCCCGCCAATAATTAGCAAATCAGCAGTTTGCAAAGCGATTATACTCTCTTTTAAAACATCTTGGTCGAGTTGCTCACCATAAAGAACTACATCGGGCTTAATTAAGCCCCCACAGGAACAATGGGGAGTGCCAGATTCCAAAATCTTATTAACATCATATTGTTTATGGCATTTCAAACAGAAATTCCGATGCACTGTTCCATGTAATTCTAAAACATTTGAACTTCCTGCTTTTTGATGGAGACCATCGATGTTTTGGGTAATAATCGCAGTTAGTTTTCCCGCTTGTTCTAGTTCCGCTAAACGGATATGACATGCATTGGGTTTCGCATCGGGAAAAATCATTTTCTCTTTATAAAATTCATAAAACTTATCTGGATTTTGAAAGAAAAAATGATGGGAGACGACTTCTTCAGCGGTATATGGAAAATTGGTATTGTAAATACCTTGGGCGCTACGAAAATCGGGGATTCCCGATTCAGTCGAGACACCTGCTCCGCCAAAAAAGACAATGCGCGCCGCCTGATCAATCATCTCTTGTAAGGTGACTAGTTTTTCTTTTTCCATCATCATTAGTATATCACATCATGTTTCCGCTTCTCTTTGAGAAAGAACTATCTTTTGATCCTGGTTTTATTTTTTATACAATTAAATCAGGAACTCCTTTGCTTTTCTTCTAATCAGTAATTCTGCTTTAAAGTAAAGTCCAAGTTGATACATGGTCCGTAAGCATGATTGATGTAATTCTTTGGGCATTTGATCGATGAAGCGATTGGCTTCAAAAGTAATATCTCCGCGATAATCAATCCTTGCTAAAGCATCGAGAATTAGGTCGAAATCGATACCAGAAGTCAAAGGTAACTTATGTAAATCATGACGAGAATTATTATCATGAATATGCAGGCTTTCAACATAGCGACCAAGATTTTCAATCATTTGCACAGCCGAGGTATTTAAACCTTGTAATTCCGCGTGTCCCAGATCGACACAAGCGACAAAATGCGAGTCATTTACTAAATCGCATAGTTCCTTAAAATTTTCATGATTAGAACAGGCTGCCAAAGCGGCATAATCATCTTCCCAATTGAACATATTCTCAGTAGCAATCTTAATATTTAACTTCTTAGCCAAAGGGAGATATTGCTGAAAATAATCATCATTTTCCTGTTCGGTATAGAAGTTAATTGGATGAATAATGCAATGGTCAGCCCCTAATATTTTTGAGATTTCTAAGATGCGCTTTGTATACATGATTCTCCTTTGCGTTTCTTCTTCACTAAGCGAAGGATGAACAACGGGGAAAATCGCATGGGTTTGATTGCATTCAAGGCCGATTTTGTCAGCAAATTCCCGCAATTCTCTTGCGTTTTCCAAATAATTGTCTTCGGTGTAAAATTCGCCAAACTCTATCATTGAATGATCATAAGCTTCAAGCCCAGCCTTTTTAATCATCCTCAGCGTTTCAAAAAGGGAATGTCTATTTAATAAAGGCCCTGTATTAGTAGAAATTCTCGGGTTATAATCATCGACTGTAAAACCGATTATTTTCCCAATTTCATCCGCCTGATCCCACAGTCCTAACCGACGTAGTCCCATAAATACCACAAAGAGCTTGGGGTCATCTTTATCAATTTTAGATAAAAGTGCTTGAGCTAACTCTTTATCAGAGATAAAAGCTAACCAATATAGATAGAATTGCTGAAGCGGTGAGCAAGTTTTATCTCTACTTTTTAATACGGAGTTGTAATTATAAAAAAGACCTTCTTGATCATCATATAAATAGTGATTGACCAATGTGGTTCTTCGCTTAAAGGTATTGCGATAAAAACTCATCTTCCCTTTTTCAAGATAAGATGCATGGGCATAGAGCCACTTTTCTACTAGGAGGAGAATCGCATTGGTCTCCACTTCATAAATGTCGTTATTTTTGCTTAATTCGGTAAGATTAATTTCACCACCAACTTCTGCAAAATAATGCTTCTTGACCTCTTCATAATAGGCAAGGGAGACCCGATCGACTAGGGAATTCCAATTTCTAGAAATCCAGTTGAGAAAAAACTCTTTATTTGTCATAGATGAAACACTCCTTTTTTAGATGAAGACGAATAACTTCTGGCGAGCAACATAATAAACTAGACGATCAAATCCACACTCTTTAATTATTCGTTCATATTTATCAAAACGATCACCATACCTTTCCACACAATGCGCATCGCTTGAAAGGGTGAGATTTACGCCCCCAAGACTTTTGTATAACCTTAATATGTAAACCGTATAGGAAGGCGGCAGAGATTCAGCGACTTTTGTATTCACTTCTAACGACTTATCTTTAGCGATGAGCGTTTTCATAATTTGGCTAATAATCGTCTCATAATCTTCAATTCGAAGCGAATTATCAAGACTATAAGCGGTTTTGAACGCATAACCAAGATGACATAAAACATCAAAATCATCGAAGTTTTGGACCATTTCAAGACTTTTTTGGAAATAGATTTTCAATGTTCTCTCTCGGCCGAGTTGAATAAAATCCTCTTGAGAGAAAAAGTCAATGCCATCGACTTCGTGTAAGGATAAATTAATCAAGTCCAAATTGTGATTATTGATAATTTCGTTAATCCGTTTTAACTCACTTGGTTTATAGCCGATTTCAATTCCTTGTAAGAGGTGGAGACTTTCATATTTTTTCTGTAATTTATGAAGTTCAATTCGCTGTTTTTCAAGATCAAATTTAAGATCTTGACCTCGATTGAGAAAGTTCAAATCAAGATGATCGGTAAGAATAAAATACTTTAAACCTCTTGCAAAGGCGAGTTGAAGATAAACTTCGATCTCTTGTTTGCTATCAAAGGAATAATGACTGTGGACATGTTGGTCGTGTATCTTCATTTTTTCAACCTTTTATCTTGTTTTTAACGGGAATTCAAAACAAAAACCCTGTTTATATGGTAGCAAATTCTACGCTAATAAACAGGGGGGTTCTCATTAAAATGGTGGAGCTGACGAGGATCGAACTCGCTACCTCTTCGTTGCGAACGAAGCGCTCTCCCAGATGAGCTACAGCCCCGCATCTTTTGCAAATGCCTAATCATAATAATATTAAACCTTGATTAAATCAATGAAAAAAGCACTCGCAGATCGAGAATGATTAACTTTTTGAAAGTTAAAAGTTGTTTCCTCCGCATTGAGCGCTTAAAAGTCTTTGGGGAATCAAATTAGTTATGAGGAACCGCAGTAGCATCCGCAAAGATTAAACTCAAAGTAAAGTCGTGACCTTGATGACCTTCTACTTGCGAGACCCCCATGATTGAATAAACGAGGTTGTCTTCTTCAAAAGTTAATTCCATGGTGTTGGTCCCGTCCGTAATGGTGAGTTTATCTTCTGAAAGTGTATAGTCCCCTGTGCGGACCGTGAAAAAAGTATCACTTTCTTCCACGGATTCTGGTAAGTGAATATAAACGAATCCTTGAGTGTTCGAAGCAGGTTCAAAAGTAATTTCCATCGTATTATAAGCATATGCGATGAGCGCAAGGGAAGGACTAGTTTCATGCGTGCCTTCATAATCACAAGGTGGGGCGTGGCGTTCACGAACTCCGACAAGCGCATAAGAATACCCTAATTCAAAATAGCTAACTTCAGATTCATCACCTTGGCTTACCAAGGAGGAATTGTCATTACTGGATTGGTTAAAAAGATCTAACAACTTGCAACCCGAAAGTAAAAGCGAGATGGTTGTCAAGCCAACAAAAAGGAATGTTTTCTTGTTTTTTCTCATTGTTTTACCTCCTACAATTATTATATAGAAAATATTGAGTGTAGTTAATATATGACCTTTTCATAAAGTTTGGCATCGCATTATTTATACGATAGAGTTAAACACAATAGTCTGAAACCCAGATTAATGATAACATTAAATTGTCAAAGAATTTTAAAACGTAGATTCATATTTAAGATATATTTAGCAACTATGAAAAGAGTCCGTCTGCAAGACATCGCTGATAGATTAGGTGTCTCATTAAACACAGCATCAAGAGCATTGAGAGATTGCTCCGATATTAGTCTGGCCACAAAAGAAAGGGTTCGTGCTAAAGCCAAAGAGATGGGGTATATTCCATCGAATTTATCATCTTATTTATCATTGGGAAAATCGCAAATCATCACTGTGATTGTCTATAATCTGGCTAACTGCTACTTCTCCTTAATGGCTGATGCTGTTATTCGCGAGCTTAGCAAACACGGATATCAATGCTTATTGCGGATGTGCGAAAAGGAAGAAGCTGAATATGAAGATATTGTGTTTGCATTAGCGAACCAATGCGTGGGGATTATCAGTCTAATTAATATCGATAAGCAAGCGAATGAATTATGTGAGAAAAAAGAAATCCCAGTAACTTTAATTGGTCGTACTTCTTATTACAATTCTATTTCTTCTTTTGATAGTAATGACTTCCAAGGAGGAGTTCTCATCGCCAAAGAATGTATCGCAAAAGGATTAAAACGTCCTTGTTATCTTTCTCCAAAGGTCAAAGGGGTCATCAAAAAAAGAGTCAATGGATTTAAAAATGAATTGGAAAAAGCAAATATCAATCTCGATATTTATGAATGCGCTTATGAAGATGATATCTACGAGTTTTTCGCTAATGCAATTATTGAAAATGAAAACGATTTCGTTTTTGCCTATAACGATGAAATCGCCATCAATATTAAAAGATTATTGAAAAAACACAGATATAAGAAGATTGATATTTTTGGGTTTGATGGAATCGGTGACCGCCTTCCAATTATCTCCCCGATTAATGGGCTATCAATCGATTGGAGTCAAGTGATTAAGGATGCATGTGAAAATATGCTTGAACGCATCGAAAAAAACGATTTTGCTAATACCGTTCATAATATCTATCCCATGCATATCATTAAAAAAACGTAATTAATAGAGAAATCGTTCAAATAAAGTTGCCCCAAATGCCCGACCTAATTCAATCATCCCATTAGAATCATAGTGATAAGGATCAACGCCGGCGGTCGGCTCTTTGTCATAGGGTAATTTTAAGGCAATAGTATCAATAACGGTGTTGAGTTCATCTTCATCAGCAAGTTGTTTTTTGGCTGCATTAACCGTTTGATATCGCGCCCATACATATGAATCCGAAATATAAGCATCCACAAAACCAATCCCCGTATTACAGGCGTAATCATTAAATTCCTCGCGAAGATCGGTAATAAAATCTTTTAATCTTTGATAATAACTATCCGGATTTGGTGTATTATTATCCGCATCCGATTCTCCCTGCATCCAACATAAGGCGTGAATTTTTGGGGTTAATCCCTTGATTTCTAAGGTTAGTAAAGAACTTTTGATAAAGTCGACAAATTGCACATAAAGCGGACCAGTCTCGCCACTTGAGGGGGATCGCCATTGATTATAGAGATTGGAGCCTCCCCAAGCAAATTTAATCATATAAACTGGTTCGCTAAATCCAGCCATATCAATAGTTTCAGCAATTCCAACTTCGGGGCCAAAATGGTTCATGCTCATACCTTGACCTAATTCGACTTTTTCATAGCGATTAAAAGAAGTGTAGTTTCCCCAAGAATTATTAAAGATAATCTGGGAGGATTCATATCCTTCAGTCCAAAGTCTAATCTGTTGCTTGTCATAATGATTTTCTAGATGATTAATCCAGGAATTTCCTTCCATATTTGATTGACCAGCTAAGATAATCACGCGCGCATGATCGCTAACATTAACGCTTGTGTTTGAGGAAGAACTTGAATCCATACTCAGATTTCCCTTTTGGCAAGATACTAAAAGAAACGGTAACGCCAAAACTAGCAATCGGCTTTCAAATTTCATTTTAAGCCTTACCTCCAACATAAAAACTATCGAATATTTTTTCGATTAATGAGTAGGGCCAAATTTGCATGAATCATTTGACCCCACTCAAGTGAATGCCATCAATTGTTTAAACGACAGCGATTATAGTATGGTTGCTTTGTAATTGCTAAACGAAGCATTGACACCAGCGGCGACAAATGAAACCGCATAATCACCTAAATAATGCGTGGTAATCGTGGTTGAAGTTGCATAGTTAGGTTTACTGGGTCCAGTGTAGTCGACCGCCCATTGCATGACGTTGACATAAGTTTCAGTACCAACGCTCTTGAAGGTCCAAACAAAAGTCGAGGTCGTATCGACAATTGTCCGTTCGATTTTGTGATGACCGACAACGTTGACGTTTGCAGTGATGTGGCCAATTAGTTCATGTTTTACATTACCCACTCGGCTCATCGCTACTTTGGTATCACCATCAACCCCATAAATATAATTAGGATCAATCCCATCGGCATTACCATAACCAGGTTGATTACTCTTAAGCGCACGATAATCAATGCCGCACACTTCATTATTATCATTCCAGTATTGGTTGCTCATCCCAAACCGATCCGAAACAAAGAAGCCCTCATGGTTTTCGTTAACACGTTTGAGCGCTAAAGCGAATTTGTATTGATGGTTGTTACTTTCTGCTTCAATCGTATCCAAATCGAATTCGACGATAAAATTACCAGTTAAAAGACCAAATCCCGCTTTTAATTCAGCGGTATCCCAATCGAGAATGCCCCAACCAGCCATCGCCGTTTCTTGCCTAGTGTTAAAGGTGACACCTTTGTCTTCCACACTTTCGGAAACACGTCCGACCCAATGGATATCGTATTTCTTCGCTTCCAAGCACTCAAATTTGATTAAGACGCTTTCAATTTTAGCCCCACCTACACCTGCTGCAATTTTAAAGAAGTTACTAGCATAATCAAGGGTGATTTCCGTGCCCGAAGTAATATTGACGGTTTTCGTAAAATCATCTGCGTAAACTCCATAAGATAATGCGGCATTCCCGCTTGCTAAAACGACTGTGACTCGACCAATGCCAGTGATTGCCGCATTGTTATAGACATAACCTTCGCTAGCTAAGGTGATAAATCCGGTGTTAAAGGCGGAAGCGCCAACGGCTTTCATTTCCACATCATTGCCTAAACCTGTTTTAGCGTTAAACGATGTGTAATCACCGATTACCAAAGTATCATCTAGTGTTACGGTGTAAGTGAAATCACCGACCACTTTTGCTGATTTGTGCAGCGAATTCATCAAGCCGTTACCAGCAAGAAGTGTCATGCCGACAACTAAAGTCGAAAAGATAATATTTATTTTTCGTTTTTTAGTGAACATATTTTTCTCCTTTCATGATATTTTTCACCTAAAAATTTTTTCCTTTTTCTAAATTCGATAAGTAAATCCTCCTTTTTCATATTGATAGCATCGATATTTACTCATACTTTGGGACCCTCTTTTAATTCTTGATAGGAGCAAACTTTACCTTCGACATATGGCATCTCGTTTTCATCCCAAAGCAATTTATCCATACTTAAGATACGGCGCGAGTATCCTTCTGGATATTTTTGGTCAATTTCAACTCCATGATAGAAAATCCAAAAATCTCCTCCTACTTCCTTTACACAACAATGCCCAGTTCCAACAAAGTGGTTATCAAGCCCAGTAACGACAACATCCCCCTCATTCCGACCTTGCAATGTGTTACCTTGGCTATCGGAAAACGGACCGAGAGGATATTTGCTCTTAGCACAAACAACATGATAGGTGCATTTATCACCATCTAGAGTTTTACCAGTGGAAAAAAATAGATAATACATACCTTTTCTTTTGACCATGAACGCCGCTTCATATGTGTCCAAGTCAATTTCGCCCTTATCAAAGCCGGCAATATGTTTTTTTTCACCTACAAGCGCAAGACCATCATCACTGAGTTCGGAGCCATAAATGCCACGATATGAGCCCCAAATAATATATAATTTTCCATCATATGCGCGAAAGACGGTCGGATCAATCGAGTTATTGACCTCGATATCTTTCGACCTAATAATTGGACCTAAATCTTTAAAAGGGCCTTCAGGCGAATCACTAACAGCGATACCAATTGAAGCATTATCATCAAATAAAATTGAAAGTGAATAGTACAGATAGTATTTTCCGTTTAAGGCAAGAAAGTCCGGTGCCCAAACCCCAGCATTTTTAGTGCCCCATCTAGGGTATTCATCCTCGGAAAAAATTTCGCCTACATATTCATAATTACAGAGGTCCTTACTCTTAATAATCACCCCGCGAGAAAAGAAAGGCTGGCCATTTTCATGATAATCGCCAAAAGCAGCAGTAGAATACAAATAATAAGTATCGCCAACTTTGCCAATAGTCGGATCGGGAAATTCGTGTTTGTAAATTGGGTTCATGTATTGATTATTCTTCATCTTTTCTACCTATATTCTTAATCCACTAATCGCATCGAAAATAAACATCTTATCATTGCTTACAGTTAGGCGAAGATTTTGCCTAGACGTAAAAGTTTTGCTCGGCAATTTAGCGATAATTTCTGTGCCACAATAATCAAAGTGAAGTAGGGTTTCAGTACCAAGATATTCTTGTTCAACCTGACCTTTAATCTCTAAAATAAAGTTATCTTGGGAATTATCTAAATTAAAATATTCTGGACGGATTCCAACAAATATACGATGGTTGCCATCTTTTGAGGATTGATATTGGGCAATATATTCATCAATAATCTTCTTATCATCCAGTAAGTTGCGCTTAACAATTTGTTTGTTTTTCTTTTTGGAAACGGGTGCTTTATTTGCTGTTATTGAGGAATATTTATTTGAATTGATTTTTTCGATTGCCTTTGAAACCTCCGTTTCTTCTTCGAGAATTAACTCTTGCAATTTTTTAAGATTTTTCTGGGCTAATAACTTGCTCTTCTTTTCTAAAACAAGGTTTATTTCAGGAATAATCTTTGCAAATCGCGGCTGTTTTTCATCACTAAAAACCAAATTGAGGACTGACTTAAAAAACATTTGAACCTCATCGTTAAAACCGTTCTCATCTAATAATGAAGTGATGCTATCGATTTGTTCGAGCAACTCAATATGCGATTTTTCAATCAATTTTTGCAGGGAGTGATAATAAGTTAAAGATTCCTCAATAAACTTTTCATAGGATTTCTTTTCGTCTTTAGTTAATTTAAGAATGTCACCATTTTTAAAAGTGATGCTTCCCTTGTTATATGTTCCTTCAATCAAATTCATTGCAGGAGAACCGATAAAGGTCGCGACAAAAATATTGCTTGGGCTCTCATATAATTCCTGTGGGGTGGCGATTTGTTGAATCCATCCCTTATTCATGACGACAATTCGATCAGCCATGGTCATTGCTTCAACTTGATCATGAGTGACATAAATAGTTGTTGCTTTAACATCATTATGAATCCGCACTAGTTCGCTTCGCATCGATACTCTTAATTTGGCATCAAGGTTGCTTAATGGTTCATCCATCAGAAAAAGTTTGGGGTTTCTGACAATCGCGCGTCCAAGCGCGACTCTTTGCATTTGTCCACCTGATAATTCTTTTGGCTTTCGATCTAAATATTCTCCTAGATTGAGAATTTCTGCGGCATCAAAGACAATCTTGTTTAATTCATCCTTCGTATAATTTCGTTTTACATACAAAGGTTTCAGATTATTTTCATAATCATGGAGCTTCGCAATTAAATCTTGATCTTCTGGATTTTTCTTTAATTCGCGTTTGATTTTTCTGATTTCCTTAGTATCGATTCCATAAACTTGTTCGCCGTTTTTATTCAATTTAGGTAAGCGAGCTTTGTTAATCCTTAGGGAAAATGACATATTGTCGAAAACATTCATATGCGGATACAGCGCATAACTTTGGAAGACCATGGCGATGTTGCGGTCTTTACTCGGTTGAGAATTTGCCAAAGTTTTATCGATATATAAATATCCACTCGTGATTTCTTCTAATCCAGCAATCATCCGTAAAACCGTTGATTTGCCACAGCCTGAAGGACCGACAAGAACAATAAATTCGTTCTTGTTAATATCAATATTAAAGTTGTAAACCGCGTGGACACCGTTAGGATAGATTTTATTGATGTCTTTTAAACACACAAAAGCATTGACGTTATCATCGATAATTTGTCGATTCATCTTTTGGAACGCCTTCTTGGCTTCTTGGGGATTCATTGGTTGATAAATATCCATAATTGTTCACCTTTTACCTTTTAATACCTGACATAGCCACACCTTCGACAATCTTATCTTGCACGAATAAATACATGAATAAGATGGGAAGCATGGAGATAATCGTACAAGCTAATTGCAAACCTAAGCGCGAGTAAGTTAAATTTCCTTCTGTCACTTTGGCTAAACCGACGGCTAATGTCCACATTTCTTTTGGGGCTTGCGCGACAATTAATTGTGCCCATTGTAAATCGTTCCAAGCGCCTAAAAATCCGAACATCCCCTGGACCAATAAAATTGATTTCCCTAAAGGAACGACGACTTTCAAGAAAATTTTGTAGTCTTTCGCTCCATCAATCCGCGAGGATTCAATCAAATCAAAAGGAATAGACATAAAGAATTGTCTAATTAAGAAAAGCCCATAAACTCCGCCTAATCCTGGGAGAATTAATCCCCATAAATTTTTAATTAGTCCAAAGTCGACCATTTGAGTGAATTGGGGCACCATGATGACAATGCCCGGAATCGTCATCGTTCCGATTAAAAAGTAAAACAAGGCATTTGCAAACTGAAGTTTTAAGAAAACAAAAGCGTACGCAGCAAGTGAGGCGATTATCACATAAAAGATGGTTGATAATGAAGAGACAAATAAAGAATTCAAAAACCATCGACCCACGGGATAATTATCATTAGCAAAAACATCCTTATAATTGCCAAATGTCCATTTACTGAGGCTGGTTGGGAAAAAGGAATTAGGATAATAAAAGATATCTTCTGCTTCGCGAAGGGAGTTAACTACTGCCCATAGAAGCGGAAAAAGCACAATGACACTGAAAAACAGCAAAACAAAGAAAGCAACAATTTTAATTGGCTCCCTTGATGCTGAAGTATTCTTTAGCATGCTTGTTCCCCCCTTTCCGTTCTCTTGTAACAATTAATTGAATGATTGAAATCGTCATGATAAATAAACCTAGACAAATCGCCATTGCTGAAACCATTCCATAAACTTGGAAGTTGGTGCCCATCATCAACTCTTGAATCACAAAAACCGTGGTTTGAATTTGCATCCGATCGGAGACATATTGACCTAAAAGGTAGTTTTGTCCATACAGATTCATGTACCCAATCGTTGTGTTAAAAAAACATAAAATTAATTGCGGTTTAATCTGCGCTAAGGTCACATGAAAAAATCTCTTGGTCAGATTGCAACCATCGATAGATGAAGCTTCTTTGAGGGAGGGATCAACTGTTTGTAAGCCCGCTAAAAAGATAATAAAATTTCCGCCAATCCCCGACCATATACAGAAGAAAATAATCAGAATCCAGTTATAGGTCGGGTCCATTAACCAATTAATATGATCGCCAAAAATCGCGCTGACAAAACCGTAATTATTGTTGAATAAATTAAGGAAAATCACTCCCGTCGCTGTCATTGGAAAAATTGAAGGAAGATAAATAATCGCTCTAAAGAACTTATATCCTACTGGTTTGGTATTTACTAAAGTCGCAAGCAGCAAAGGGATGACAATGGATAAAGGTACTAAAATCGCCGTAGCCATCAAAGTGTTTTTCATCCCATTCCAAAAAGTTTTATAGTAAGTTGAATTCTTATCAAATAAAATCTTGGTGTAATTTTGCACCCCTCTCCAAACGATATCAGTTGTATCGGCGATATTATATCTGAAGAAGGAAATCGTAATTCCTTTAAAGAATGGGACAGCAAAAAAGAGAACGAAAAAGAAAAGATAAGGCGCTAAGAAAAGGAAGCCAATACAATATTTTCTAAAGATTTGGCGTTGTCTCTCAACCTTGACGGCATACTCACTAACAGAAATGCCTTGACTAGTTCTCTTTAATCCCATCTTTTCTCTTTCTAATTTTTCTTATAATTCTTCAAGATCTCTAATTCGGGCAATACAATCATCGTAGGATTCTTGCAATAGTTGTGAGATTGGAATTTCGCGATAACGAGAGAGCATTGCCTTCTTTAACGCGGTACCGAAGGATTCCATGATGAAATCGTAATAAACCGTGACTGGCATCGTTCGATACAAATCAGTCGTTCCATAATATTGGACATATTTTAAGTAAAACTCATTGTTAAGATATAAATCATTGGATTGTTGGACCACTAAGGAGGCTGGTAAATGTCCAGCTTTTATCCAAACTCCACCGCAATTCTCAGCTAAATAATTGCTAAAAACTGCAGCCGCGATTCTTTTTGTACGACTGGTAACGGTTTTTACAATCGATACCGCATGCGAATCTCCAAAGATGTGTTTGGCATAATCTTTCGTTAAGTCAGCGGCGAATAATTCTGAAGGATTGATGATGGCCATCGTATTACTTGAACCACCGTCGGCCGCATACATCGTGTCCATTCTTGCGGTATTCCCATAACCATCCCATGCACCCGCAAGATAGAAGGCAGAGGTCCCAGCATAGAAATCGGTAACGCCAGCGTCATAGTTTAAATCGATTTTACTAAGGGCTGTGTTATTAGCGCTTGTTTCCGTGGGGATTAGCCAATCGCGAAGCAATTGTAAACCATTAGCAACTTCCATAGTATTGTATGCTGGCATACCGTTTTCATCGACTAAAATTCCGCCATTTTGCAAAGCGGCAGTTTGAGCGATATAAGCATTGACCCACATATCACCAGGAGAAATCGGAAATGGATAGTATGTCCCTTCAACTTCAACGTCGTATTTTCGCCACTCATAGACATTGCCGAGCGCGACATTAGCGGTATCATTCCCACGAACCCACAATTCGCCCGCGTTGGCCTTTGAAACTAAAGCATTACAGACATCCATTAATTCCGCATAAGTATACGGAACTTCTAAATTGTTTTTCGTCAGGATGTCTTTGCGACAGAAAGCTATTGAAGTATCGACTGAAATCGGTAAACCATATAAGTAACCACTCACATAGCAGTTATCGATTAGTATCGGTTCAAAATATGATTTGTTAAAACCAATATTAGCCGCTTCGAGATAAATGTCCATCGGAACAAAAAGCTTATTGCTGACCATCGCTCCAATTCTTTCACCGTATCCATAGAATAAATCAGGTGCATTATTAGGATCTTGCGAAACGGTTTTGGCAAAATTTCCAAAGATGGTATAACGAGATTCGTGATAGATTTCCACCTCAATTTGGCCTTTGTATGCCGTGTTAAAATCATTGATGATTTCATCTTGATAAGCCGCATCAGGATCGGTACAAACCGACCACATTTTTAACTTCACATTATCAAAAACGATATCACCATTCCCATCATAAGACACATCATCAATCGTATCATCGACGTAAGGGTCAACCGAGGGAACACCGCCACCACTTGAGGTAGAGGTTGGCCCGCCTCCGCACGCGGCTAATGCGACAATGCTCGTGCAGGCTAAGACTAAGAATTTCTTTTTCGACATATGTGATTACCTCCCTATTAATATAACCACAGAGTTTTAATTTCAAATGGACGGAAATGCAAGGCATTAACATCCACTTTTTGTTCAATCACATCTTCAAGAAGATTGACAAGAACAATATTTTTAAATTGTTTAGGAATCTTGACAGAAATCGTCTTTTCTTTACCGCTGCGTTCATAGAGTCTCACGATGACCCCCTTACCAGAATACGCATTTTTAAATGCTGAGATTTCAATATCATTATCACTGACCACTGGTAAGGTTGGTGCTGGAGTTTTTTCGCTCGTCATGATGAACTGTGAATTCATCAAGTAAGCTAGACGGTCGACTTCTTCTTCGGCAAATGGAGTGTTATGGACATAAAGAGCGTATTGATAAGAAGTAGGTTTTTGATCAGAAAAACGTCCAGGTTCATGGGTGCTTCTTAAAATGGAAATCTCCACCTGTCCTTCTTTAACATAGTTGCCATAACGCGCATGGTTAATGAAGGAAAGGCCTGCCTTATCACTCGATAAATCCAACCATTCTTGCGCGCAAACTTCAAATTGACCAATCTCTTCCCAAGTCTCATTTTTGGTTGAACGCTTTAGGGAACCAAATTGGATATCAAAACTGGCTTCATCGCTAACTTGGGTAACCCCAAAACATGCCTTAATAAGATAGTAAGTATCTTTCCAATCCATATCATGATGGAAACGAATCACTGATGAATAATCATCAATGACCATCGTTTCAATTAAAGTAGAATTTTTGAAGGAGTATTTGCTGGTTATTTCTGTAAAAGGCCCGTATTTTTTCATCTTGCGCTCGACCAGTTCCATATAAACTTCATCTTGATTACGATAGGATTTAGGAATATCCCAAGCATCACCATAGTCATGGAATACGCGAAAGCGATTCCCTCCATAAGGAGAAATCATCTCTAATTCATTGCGTTTATCAATGATGGATTTAAATGAACCATCTTGATTAAAGGTAATTTTTAATAAAGGGGTTTCCACTTGAAAAGTAAGGGGGAGATCCACACCGCTATATTTTTGATACTGGTTGGAGAAATCGTGTCGCTTTAGTTGGAGACGATAATAAGCGTTATCTTTTTTTAGTACTTTCTCGCTACCATAATTCAAATGATTGAAAACATAAGCACCTTCTTGATAAGCCGGAAGATAACCGGGAAGGACACTTTCCATCATTTGATTGAGCTCCTCATGCATTTTTTCATAGCGAACTTGGGTTTCTAAATAGACGCGCTCAATTGAGGAGCCAGCCATAATATCATGAAATTGATAAATGAGCATTTCTTTCCAAATTTCGTGAAGTTTTTGCTCAAAATCTTTACAACCGATCGAAGCGAGATATGATTCGACAATTTTCAGTTTTTCTTCGAGGTTTTTATTCCATTGTTTGATGCGATTTTGTGAAGTCAAAACCCCTTGATGTCTTTCGAGATAAAGTTCCCCTTTATAAGCGGGAAGTCGCTCTTTGATTGCTTCTAATTCTTCAAAGATATCGCTAATTAATCCATCTCGCATTGGCGGCATTGATTCCATTTCTTTCATCCGAACAAGACGCTCGACATGACCGACATCAGGGCCACCACCACCATCGCCAATTCCATAGAGATATAAGGTGCCATCAAAGACATCACCTTTGGTTCTTTGGCGATCCATGTTGTACATATTTCCTGGGAATGAACCCGAATTATAAGCGTCTTCATGCGGAAAATGGCTAATCACACTCGAGCCATCAATGCCAATC
Organism: Bacilli bacterium; assembly: GCA_050952725.1. Classification (GTDB taxonomy): domain Bacteria; phylum Bacillota_I; class Bacilli_A; order RFN20; family CAG-826; genus JAQWCH01. The sequence goes on along the minus strand of JBMNLN010000001.1, from coordinate 588,489 downwards.
CATTTAAAATCATGATAGGGAAATTTAGTGTACCAACTCCAAGAAACTTTAATTGTGGAGAAGTATTTTTGCCCCGATAGAGCCATCACCTGAGGAAGAGAGCCAGTAAAACCAAAAGAATCAGGAAGCCACATAATTTCGCTATAATGCCCAAAGTTTTCGAGCCAATATTTTTGACCATAAAGCATTTGACGCGCTAATGATTCCTCACCTGGGGTATTAGTTTCAAATTCGACCCAAGCACCACCTTGAACTTCAATTCTTCCTGCCTTTTTATATTCTACAAATTGATTCCAAAGTTGATGCGAAGCTTTTTTAATCCATTCGAGATGAATCGGCTGGGAAATGATGAAATTCATAAACGGATATCTTTCCATCAAATAAAAGATATTGGTTATCGTCCGGACGATTTTTCGTTTATTTTCCCGCATCGGCCATAACCAAGCCAAATCTAAATGGGAATGAGCTACAAGGATTAAATGTCTTTTATGCACATCTTTATAGGGGGGAAGTTTCATTAATTCTTTAACGACTGCTTTGGCTTTTTGGTATTTATCTTTGCTGTCATACCAATACAAATTGCGAATTTTGGTTAATCCTTCGAGTAAGGGCGGGAAAATCGGAGCGGTTTCATCGATGGTTTCCGCAAGATCTTGGAAGACTTGGATATCGAAAAAGATATCTTCTGTCTCTTCATTTTTCAAGCAGAGATTACAAAAACCAAACCGCCCTTCATCTTTTCTTTCGCCATCCCAATAACGGTTGTTGCTTCCCGCATCAAACCATAATTCAATGACTCCATTTTCATCCATGAATTCATTGATTTGGATATTTTGTTTGGTTTGGTTATCGCGATGGTGGTTATAACCAACTTCACCATTGGTAAAACCTTTTAAAGGCTCGCCATCTTTTGTATATAATAAGGCTTCGCCTTCGCAGTTGAAAGAAACCCAAAGGGGCAGATGACGGTATTCTTCTGGCACGGTGACCACACAGTGAAACCAAGCACAGTCAAACCATTCTTCACTCCAATATGTCCCTGGTTTAATCGGTTTATATTTTAGAGAAAGACGCTCCTTCCAAGGAACAGGTTCTTTAGAAAAACCATAGCGAACCTCGAATGGTTTGATAATCGGATAAATGCTTGGTTTGATAAACTCATGGAGCACGCTAACCATTTGTTTTAATTTAATCTGGGCGAGCTTCGGATTAATTTCATCTCTTTTCATTCGCTAATTCCTCCTTATTCAAGATATGGTCCTGGCACTTCTTCATGAGTTGGATAACGGTCCTTACAAAGGGGATAGCCTTTTTCATTCCAATATAGGCGATCGATATAAAGGACGCGTTCATGTTGTTTCCATCCTTCTTCATTCGGATCATAAGCGTGGTAAACAATCCAATCTAGACCACGACTATCTTGAATGATTGCACAGTGTCCCGTTCCAGTTCCCTTGGTCATATGACTTTCAACTACAGTATCGCCGCGATTATAGGTATCAATCGGTTTGCCATTACTCCCCAGATAGGGGCCATAAACTGATTCGCTTTTCCCAACCACAACGTGGTAGGTGGAGGATAATCCCGCACAGCAACTACCAGTTGAAAGATAGATGTAGTAATAACCATTTTTCTTTTGAATGAAACAGGCTTCGTAATTATCTTGTTGAAAAATATTAAAACCTGCGATTTGTCGCTTGTTATTGTATTGCGCTTGTAATCCATCTTTTAAAGCTGTCCCGTCAGCATTTAATTCTACAATCCAAATCCCATCACCACTTCCAAACGCCATCAAGATTTTTCCATCATCAATGAAGACATAGGGGTCAATGGAATTGGCTACGCCAATTTCACCAGAATTGAAGACTTTCCCATAGTGTGTCCAAGGTCCGTAAGGTGTCGGGGAAGTCGCAACACCAATCCCGGTATATTCGCTATAAAAACCACCAGCACCTAAGGTGTAATAAAAGTTGTAGTGATTATTGATTTTGATAACTGTCGGAGCCCAAACCCCGCCTTCGCCATTATTCCAAAGTGCATAAGTTTCTTGACCGCGGAAAACCGAACCACACCACTGCCACGAAGTCATCGTTTGACTTTTGAAGATTGGCCCATAATCTAAAGTCACTTCCGCATCATCAGCTTGGGTGCAATAAGTGTTGGAACAATAAAGATAAAACGTGCCATCATCGTCACGAAAGCAAAAGGGATCGGCAGTTGGCACAAACTCTTCCTCTCCATTTTGTTTATGAATCGGCAAGCGGTTGGTATAAGAATTGTTGACATCACCTTGTTCTTTATAAATATCTTCGCTCACGCTGTTTTCAAGCGGTGGTTTTGTACACCCCCATAAAATCGTCGTAAGCACGAGAAAAAATGATTTTATCTTAATTTTCATAAGCGCACCTCTCTACATAGGGACCAAATTGTTCTCCATATGAGGGGGTATAATCCAACACATACGGCATCCCTGTTTCTGAGTTATAAATTAATTTATCAACGAATAGTATTCGCTTATTATTTTCTTCGCAACGTCCAATTTGATCATATCCATGATAGAAAATCCAATCATCACCTTTATCATCTCGGTAAACGCAGGAGTGACCGACGCCTGAGACATAATCTTTATCTGGTAACAAGACGTCATCGCCTTGATAGGCGCTTTTCATATCGCGATTAAGAGAATCAAAGTAAGGTCCGTAAATTGAATTAGACGCACAAACTAAGGTGTGATATCCCGCATTAGCCCCGCCATCCCATCCTCCAGTTGATAAGAAAAGATAATAGCGATTATTCCGCTTAATAACATTGGCAGCTTCATAATTATGCATATTGTTCCCTAATTCATTCGCCCAACCAGCAATCCATTTTTTGTTTTGTTTTGCATATTCAAGACCGCCCTTTAAGGACATCCCATCTTCAGCTAATTCACAAACCCAAATGCCATCGCCAGAACCCCAAATGATATAAATTTGGCCATCATCATCGATAAAGATATCTTGGTCACTGGAGTTATAAACACCTATTTCATTGCTGGTAAATAATTTTCCCCCTTGAGTCCATGGTCCGTAAGGATTCAAGGAATAAGCATAACCAATACCTGGATTGTGCAGTTGTCCAGCGGTTAAAGTGTAATAGTAAATATAATGTTTGCCCACCTTAGTAAGATTGGGCGCATTAACTTGAATCCGGATTCCTTCATCAGCGCATTCATACCAAGCAAACGGATTATCGGCATCTTCAAAGACACTGCTCACATAGACCCAATTATCTAAATCAGGACTTCGAAAAATCGCCCCATAATCAAATTTGCGCCCTTCGGTTAATGAATGCACATAAGTATTGGAACAAACAAGATAGAAATAACCATCATCGGCATGCATCACAAATGGATCGGCGATGGGAGCGTAATCCGTTTCACCATTTTCATTGATTTTGAAGCGCAACGGATTTTCAAAAATTATCTGTTTGGGAGCGATGTCCACATCGGGAAACTCAAAAGAATCACTCGCATAAGAATAACTCGCTTCACCTGAATTAGATGATTCTTGTTCGTCCGTTATTGGTTTGATGTCACAAGCAACAAAAAGTAGAACTGGGGCCAATAAGATAATTCTCTTTAACTTATTCATGCGCGTACACCTCCACTTTTGGTCCATTTTTGACAGTGTTAGAACCTACATAATTTTCCGTATGGAAAGTGTGGTTATCTTCAAAAATAAGTTTGTCAATACAGATGGTGCGCTCATTAGCAACTGGGCAGCGGGGATCATAGCAATGATAGATAATCCAATAATCGCCAATTTCATCTTGAATAATTGCGTGATGCCCAGTTCCACGTAAGCCATACTCATCTTCGAAATCACCTTCAATAACTAGATCTCCCCCGCCAAATAAGTCATGACCAGTCGAATCTTTATAAGGTCCGAGTAATGAAGAAGCATATCCGCTTGCCACATCATAGCGAGAATGTAATCCTCCGCCAAATCCATTCCGAGAGCCAGAAAAATAATAGGTGTCATCTTTTTTAAAGATATATATCCCTTCGTAACTCTCGCTAAGGGAGGGGGTTGGATCGACAATTTCAATCTTTTTTTCTAAATCAATTACTTCCAGTCCATCAATTGTCATTTCAACCGCATATATCCCATTATAAGAACCCCAAAATAGATATATTTTGCCATCTTCTTTTTGAAAGGCAAAGGGATCAATGGAGACGGGCACACCGCATTCTTTGGAATCAAATAATTTACCGTAATGAGTCCAAGGACCATAGGGGTTTAAGGAAGTCGCAAGACCAATCCCACAATATTCAAGATGATTATCTCCAGCAGTCCATCCATATCCGATAGAGTAATAACAATAATATTGACCGTTGAAATAGTTAATGGATGGAGCCCAGATTCCTACATCGGGGTAACAAAAACTATTTAAATCGACAGCTTGGTCCAAAAAGACACTGGAGCAATATGTCCAATTCACCATATCGCGACTGCGATAAGTTGGACAGCGATCTAACATTCGCCCCCGTTTGGGAACATTGACATATTGCTCCGAAGTATACAAATAATAATATCCGTCATCACCTTTGATGATATCGGGATCAGCGCCGAAAAAGGGGATATCATCGCCATTTTCGTCTTTTAAACATAAAGAATTTCGGTAGGGACTTGATGTAAGTTGCTGTGAATTTTCGCTTGAAGAACTGCTTAAACCATTATTCTTTATACAAGAACAAAGGATGAGAAATAACGGCAAAAGCAGAGCAAACTTTTTCATTTTTATTCGATGTTTTTCCAAGTCCAGTTCGCAATTGTTCCATCGACACAAGCGGCACCAAAATTAATCCGGTAACGACCAGTGTAACTCACTTTGACATTTTCTTTACCAGTGAAAGCAAAGACATTTTCAGTTTTATCCGTTCCCGCTTGGGTAAAAGTCCAGGTAAAGACCGATTTTCCTCCTTCAATCACGCGCGTCACTTTGTAATGACCCACCACGTGATCGTTAGGTTCAGCAGGTTTTTGCCGGACGCCATCATCGCCAATACGACCATTAACCACGTTCGCTGAGGAATAGGCTGGTTGTCCTTCGGACCAAGTTTTATACTCGGCTCCATAGACTTCGTTATTGTCTTCCCACCACCAGTTATTGACACCGAAGCAATCATAAAGATGGGGATAAGTATCAGCGCGTAATAACATTAAACTCAAGCGCTTTGCAATTTCGTTAGTTGTCGCATGAATCGCGGTAATGTCGTATTCAATTTCAAAATCACCTTCGAGTAGAGCTTTATCACCAATGGTTTTAGCATAGGTCGCCACAGCGTAACTATCTTCCCATTTATTACCATCCTTACAAGAGAAGGTAATCGTTTTATTCTCATTGTCGACCACAGTATTATCTCTCCCAGGGAAAAAGATATTTTTGTAATTTTGACCTTGCAATTTGGCATTGATAACATCGGCATCCGTTGTCATGTACCAATCGCTCATTTTATGATAAGTATCCTTACCATAAATGATTGGATTGGTGGGAATGCTGGTATAATCGCGGACTTCATATCCATAAAGGACATCATTGATGAGGAAATAGAATTCATTTTCATCACGTAAAACCGCGAGTTTTAAGGCGGTGATATCCATATCTTTTAAGCCGTTTGCTTGGTAGGACAAGGAGAATTGATCTTGAGGACTTCCCTCGGCCGCAAAGCATTTGCCTAAATCCATTGTCACTACTTTATGTTCATCCATCGGTGAGAAGAATAAAGCACGGCCTTCCCGATAATTAGAAACTTCGGTCGCATGGCCCACCCCGACATATGGCCAACCGTGTTCGCCACCACGATAGTTTTGTAAGTTGATGCGCGTTTCGAAATAAAACCGAGTAGCCGTTATATTCGCAATCGCTTGATGGAAGGGGTTTTCGTTTTCATCGCTATAATCCTTCACATCGATATAGGCATTTTCTAATTTCAACATGTTTTGAAAGGACATATTGAGCGAATAGCCTTTTGACATTTGCAAGAAAGGGCTCTTTTCTAACACTTGAACCATCACTTGTGCTTGAACTTCATTATTCGCGCGACTTCTTACAGTTAAGGTGATGTTTCCCTCATCAAGGAATTTGACGCACATCCCGTTAATTTCAGCTTTGGCACTCGGTTCAGCTATTAACTCGAGGTCGTTACGCGCATTATTTGGGGTTAGCGCTACGGTGATATCAAGAGTTTGATCAATGAGGAAATACTGATCAATTACATTCGTAATTTCCACTCCAGTCATCGGAATCGGCATTAAAACACCAAGGGCAATGATATTACTCGTAATTTCTGTGCCTTGTAAATAAGCGCAGATGTTGACATTACCTGGAGCGAGCGCCCTGACAAGTCCAGCATCGCTAACAGTAGCGATTTCTTCGTTAGAGGATTTCCATTTGAGCGTTAAATTGTCGATATTATTGGTAACTGTCGCCGTCAATTGCAGTTCATCACCAACATAAATTGCTGTTTGACCGACTTCTTCGATAACAATTGTCGGTGCGGCAATGCTAGTTGAATCTTGCGATTGCGAACTGCCATGTTGACATGAGACGACACTTAAAAGAAGGAAAAGGCTGACAATCGAAAAGATTTTCCTATTTTTCATTTTCTTTCTCCTTTAAAAAGTTGATATCGATGAAGACAAATTAAAGATTAGTAATCGTAAAGTTGGAAATTGTGGCTTTGCAATCGTTAGCACCAAAGGAAACTAAATACTTGCCAATAAAGTTGACACGATAAGTGTCCGCTTCATTAAATTGAATCACTTCACCATCCATCGTCACTTTGAATTCACTACGGGCACCAAGGATCGTGCGTTCAATTGCAATGTGATAAGTTTTTTCCACATCAACCAAAGCAAATGTCGCTGAATCAACTGCAGTTAATTTACCTGTTTCAAAAGCGTTGGTTGGTGACTCTAAGTTCCAATGCCGATATTGAATATGATCTTTTGTTAAGCAGATGGATTCCATGTCAGGTTCCCACGAGTTATATCGTCTCATGGTGACACCAGCCATCGAGTTAGCAATATTTGTCTCTTCAAATTCGACCGCAGAAATATCAAATTCAATTTTGAAATTTCCTTTTGCAAGACCTTTATCACCTAGAGCTTTTGCCCGTTGTTGCCCCATACAGATGTTATTCCAATCCTCACGTCCAAGATTGTTAAATCGCCAACTATCGGTATCTTTAGTGTAAATTACTTGTCCGCCTAAGGAAGACGCTGAAAAGAACCTCTCCTTGTAGGCATCTGAATTAAGTTTGGCAGTAATGACTTCCTCATCAACTGTGCTATAGGCATCAAAAATAGTAAAGGCTACATCCTTCCCGATAATTAATGGAGTGCTGCCAATGCCAGTAAAGCGATTATTTTCTTCAAACCAGTACAATTTACCATTAATCGTATAGTAGTAATCATTGCCATCGCGTAAGATTCCTAATTTAAAGTCGGTTTTATCAATCGCATAGATTCCATTAACGCGCCAAATCGTGCTTTGGTGTTGATTGCCACCAAATTCCACTGGGAAATCGAGCATCATCGTTTTTTGTCCTTCCTTATCCGAGAAATAGAAAGCGCGGGTATCGGTATCTGTTGTCGCCGAACCAATGCCAACTCTCGTCCAGGGATCGACCGTGGTTTCGCCAAAACTAATCGTTGCCTCAGCATAGTATCTTTGAGTAGGTTGGAGTTTAAACCAAGCATATGTTGGTAAATTATCGCCAGTCATCGTGAAATTCGTCGAAACATACGGATCGGTTTCATCACCTTGATGGCTATAATCAAAATAATTGCTGTAACCACCTTTGTTCGTCCAGAAAGGACCATCTTTCACTGTGAAATTAATTGTTGTGGAGATGGTTGAATCTAGGAACGAAGTAATGGTGATATTAGCTGTACCCTTTTTCAAGAAGGAAATTACTCCTTCATCATTAACAATTGCAACAGCAGGATTATTCGAAGTGTAATTGACACGTTTATCAGCGGTTTCGGGAACAAATTCTAAATCTAGGGTAATGTTTTCATCCACCCAACCGAGCTGATTGGTTTCCCCCGCGTTAATTGATGTCGGAGCTGTCGCTTCAATAACATTGACTCTCTGTGTGGCGCTTTTACTTGGATAAGCGACTAAAGTTGCTGTAATATCAACTTCGCCAACCGCAATCCCCGTTACGGTGCCACCATCGACTGTAGCAATATTGCTGTTTGATGTTGACCAAGTCACATCACGTGATGCTGTGCCCATAACTAACACCCGAATGGTGATAGTGCCCCCGATTGGCACTTGATTGACAGTAGATGAAATTTTAATCGTCACATCGGGGTTCTCATCGATAGATTCACTTACAGAACTGCCTTGTCCGCCTCTACACCCCACTAAGGGAGCAGTCAAAGCACACAAAAATAGAGCAGCGAAGACGCCAAAAAGTTTGGTATTTTTTTTCATATGTTTGTACCTCTTCAATTTCATGATATATTACATTAGCGCTAATGTAAACAATGTTTTTGAATTTTATTTTAGGATAAAATAAGTTCAGTTACAGTCTTGAAAAGAGGTTGATTTTCAATGAAAATTTTAGGCTTTTATATTGATTTTTAACATTAAAATCCTGGTATCTTTTTAGAATTTACTGAAAAAACAGAGATGAATTTAATAAGCGAATTATGGGGGTTATCCTGCGAAAATTAGTTAAATTTCCCTACTCTTTTAATTTCGGGATCAGTAAAGATATCCGCCTCATCAAAACTCGGTGTGGAAAATTCCGAAACAACCGCTCCTTCTGGTCCCGCTTGAAACCAATGAAGTGTTTTTTCTTTCATCGTATACTGATCGCCTGGTTTAAGAACGATTTCGTGCCAAACGGTGTAGACATCTTCTTTTCCATTAGGAATACGCGCGCGCGGATTCTCTACTTTTTCGCCTGGAACATAGAGATAAACTTCGCCATAGCGACATCTAAACGTTTCTTCTTTTCCAGGATAATCACCTAATTGAGGATGGATATGCTCGGGACAAATTTGGTAAGGCATCAAAATAATCTCCTTTGCACACACTCTTGAAGTGTTGACATAAATTAAAATCATCGTCCCTACTTTTTCGAAATTATCTAAGCCATAATCACAGAATTCTAATTGATTTTTCTCTTTGTCACTAAGGATGATATTAGCTTTTTTTAGTAAGTTTAAGGCATCTTCTTTGGCTTTTTTTTCAACTTTAGTCATCTTCATTTTCTCCTTTAAATGCGGTGAGTTTAATTGCCTGTTTCTTGGCGCTTCTCAAAATATCATTGTCGAGATGCTCATCGGTAATAATTTCATCAAAATCATGTAAAGAGGCAAAAGTAATTAAAGAAACTTGATTGAATTTTGAAGAATCGCATAAAAGATATTTTTGAGTAGCGATATTCATCAACTGTTTTTTGATTTCAGCTTGTTCCGAATCGGGAGTTGAAACAGCAAATTCATCACTGATTGTATTCGCAACGATAAAACTTTTATCAACTTTCAAAGTGTTGATAAAATTGTTTGCAATCGCTCCCACCGTACAAGAGAAACCTTTTCTTATGGTTCCTCCAATAAAAATTGTTGAAATATGAGAATATTCTTCGAATAAAAGAGCAATTTTTAAATCATTAGTAATGACCGTTAGATGTTTTTTATCATCTAAAAACTCAGCCATGCAATAGGTAGTCGTGCCACAATCAAGGGCAATTGTGTCGCCATCTTCAACTAGTGAAGCGGCATATTTTCCAATTTTTATCTTCTCTTGGAGATTGACGTTATACTTCTCTGAATTGATCATTTCAAAAGAAACACCCTGAATTTGTATCGCTCCTCCAAAAGTCCTTTTTAAATAGCCTTTTTTTTCTAAAAAAGTTAAGTCATTTCGAATCGTCGTGGAAGACACTTGAAAACGTTCAGATAATTCATTGACGTAAATTTTTTTATTTACTTTTAACAAAGTTAATATTGCTTTACGTCTCTCTTCAGTAAAAAACACTTTACCATTCATAAGATTAACGCTATTTCTTGCTTTTCAATTTTAATTCTTCGATAATTTTGACCCCAGCGCTAGTGCCAATTCTGCTTGCGCCAGCCTCAATCATTTGTAGTGCTTCTTCCAGTGTGCGCACTCCACCAGCCGCTTTAACTTTGATTTTGTCACCGACCAAGGATTTCATTAATTTCACATCGTGAAGCGTTGCTCCAACCGCAACACCAGGTTCAGGAGTGCCAAAACCAGTTGAGGTTTTAATATAATCGGGTTTTACTTTAAGAGCAATTTCGCATAATTTTGCTTTTTCGGCATCATTTAAATAGCAATTTTCAAAAATGACCTTGGAGATTTTATTGTGTTTCCGACATACTTCAACGATTTGCCGCATCTCCTCTTCCACATAGTCATAATGACCGCTCTTAAGTTGGACAAGATTAACTACATAATCGATTTCATCTGCTCCATTTTTAATCGCTTGTTTAGTTTCGAAAACTTTGTCTTCAATCGTTGTTTGTCCTAAGGGAAAGCCAATCGCGGCTCCAACGTGGACTTCGCTTTGATCTAATATTTTTTTACAAAAAGCAACTGGCGCCGAATTAATCGCGACCATTGCAAAGCCATACTTATCGCTCTCCAAGCAAAAATCTTTTAGTCTCTCTTCAGTTACATAAGGTTTTAGTAAGGTTTGATCAATGTATTTAGCTAATTTCTCTGGTGTCATTTTCATCGACATTTCCTCCTTATTTTTTGATATAGCTAGAATAACAATTAACTATCTTCTTGTATTTTTCATATTTGCGATGATAGTAATCACGTTTTTTCTCATTTGGTAAAACCACCATTAAATCCTCTGGCTTCTTGCAAAATATCTCTTTTAAAGATTTCGAATTATATCCCGTGCTTTTCGCTGCTAAAAGCGCTACTGCTAATGGAGTGGAATTAGCATTTTTCAAAGTGCAGTACTTCGCTTCTAAAATATCAGCTTTAATTTGATTAAAAACTTTTGATTTTACTCCCCCACCAACGCCATAAATCGCATCAATTGTTTTGAGTGCGCCAAGCGATTTTAAAACATCAAAATATGTTTTATACTCAAAGGCAATTGCTTCCAAAATCACTTTATACATCTCTTTTTTCTCGGTTGTGGAGGAAAGACCGATAAAGGCGCCTTGTAAATTTGCGTCAAGGGGGAAAGCGCGTCCAGAAAAATGCGGAATAAAGAACAAATCTGCACATTTTTCATCAACAACTTCATCGATTAATTGGTCAAGTTCTCGGAGTGGAGTATTCGTAAGGTTGGAAAACCATTCCAAGCAAAGACCACCACCAGAAACATATGCTAAAGAGAGATATAGATCTTCAATTACGCTTCGCGAAGATAGGATGGTACCATGACGATAATCTGGAGTGAATTTCCTAGAAGCACAGGCAAATACTGAAGCGGTTCCCGCAACATCATAAGCGAGACCAGGCTTTACTATTCCAACTCCTAATGAGGAAGCAGCAGTATCGCCACAACCAGCGATGACTTCCGTGTTTTCGCTTAATCCACAAAGTTTTGCGTACTCTTTTTTCACTTTTCCAATCACAGTTAAAGGCGAGACGATTTTTGGCAGCTTTGCTGGATTAATATCAAAAGCGTTTAAAGCCTTCAAATTATATATGAGATTTTGATTATCACTAAAACAATTGAAATGGAGAAAAGTGTAGTCCATGAAAGCTTCTTCGCTTTTTAATCCACAGAGTTTACCCGCAACATAACCATTTAATTGAATGAATTTAGCAATACGTGCATATTCTTCAGGACGTTCATGCTTTCGCCATAAGATTTTTGACGCATGAGAATGAATTAATTGTCCACCACTTAATTTAATGACTTCGTTACCTAGTTTATCTTTAATTTTTTCCGTATATTGAGAACATCTTGTATCAAGCCAAGAATCATAAGGACCAACTGGATTAAAATTTTGATCAATCGCCATGATCCCCGCCATTTGCGCCGCTAAGCCAAGTGCTTTGATATCTTCTTTTTTAACTCGTGCTTTTTCAATCGTCTCCCGGATAGCGTCAATAACATTTTTTAAAACATCTTCGACATCTTCGTAAGCGGTTGTCCCATCAATAATAACAAGATTAGTCGGAATAGTTGTTTCCGCACACAGAACTCCAAAGACATCACAAAGTACTGCTTTAATGCTCTGTGTTCCAATATCAATTCCTAAAAAATAATCTTGTCTTTCTTGCATGCTAAAATCTGATGATATTTTTGTATCCTATTCCCTTTTTAGTCTGTTCCAAAGCTTGATTGAATTCTTGTAATGAATAAGTTTTAGAAACGAGTGGTTTTAAATCAATAATACCATTTTCTAAAAAATCTAAAGTTTTACGAAATTGCGCAAGGCTCGCTCGGGTCGTGCCCGTCACGATGAGTTGACGATAGTGTATTAAATTCGTATCAAGTGGAACTGGAACTTTATCTTTGGGAATCCCCCCAAAAAAGACAACGCGTCCACCAATCGCCATGAGTTCAATGGCCTTGGTTTGCACAGTTGGAGAAGGGCAAGCACAAATGACCACATCTAGTCCTTCCCCTTTTGTTTCTTTAGCGACTAACTCATCTAAATCTTCTGTAACAATGTTTATTTTGGGCCATTTCTTTTTAGCATCTAATAAACGCGAGTTTGAAAGATCGCTAAGATAAACTATCCCACCCGCCATTAAAGCTAAAAGGCAATGCATAATCCCAATCGGACCCGCTCCGATAATCAAGACTTTATCGCCTGGTTTAATTGCCGCATGTTCAAAACCATTGAAAACGCATGAAAAAGGCTCGTTAATCGCCGCTTCATCAAAACTTATTTTATTAGAGATATGACAAATATTACCGGCATTTACCGCATCTTTTGGAATGAGAACGTATTCAGCGAACCCTCCATCCAGATTAATACCAGTGGCTCGATATTCTTGACAAAGATGCCCATCACCACGCCAACATTGTAAACAGTGACCACACCCGATATTAGGAGCAAAACATACCCGATCACCAATTTGATAATTAGTGACATCTTCACCAATTTCAGCGATTATCCCAGCAAATTCATGACCTAAAATGCGTGGATGTTCCTCATTAATTCCTTTAGCGCCATGGGCAATCATCCGAATGTCGGTTCCACAGAAAGCAGCGGATTTAACTTTAATTAAAACCTCACCATTACTTGGTTTTGGTCTTTCTACTTTTTCAATGCGAACATCATTCACACCATACATTCTTGCTGCTAACATTTTATTTTACCTCTAGCTTTGTGCCATAAATATCAATAATTCTTTTTTCTTTAATCGACATATTTCCAGCATTAACAGCTAAAACCGCCATCTTTCCGTCGTGACCAGTCGCCCTCGGAGTATCATCTTCTAAAATGACGCGAATAAAATCACAGTCCTCAGCGTAGTAAGCGTCCGCAAATAAATTTCTCCAACTATTGACGTATTCTTCATGTCTTTCTTTATTCGAGAGACAAAGAGTAACTGAGTTTTCTTTCGTGTTTCCTAGATAAATGCAGCCTTTGGTTCCAAGAATCTCACATCGAGAGTCATAGCCATATAGAACCCCTTGAGCCCCATCGAGAACCCCTTGGCAACCATTATCAAAGGTTGCGCTTAAAATGACATTGTCATAAAAATCAGGAAAATCTTTTCGCGCATCATGACAACGATAATTTCCAGCGATGGCGTATACGCTAGTAAATTCCCCATTGGTAAACCAGCGAAGGGAGTCGATATCATGACTGTTAACTTCGGCAAGCGGACCGTTACTTTTAGCTAAATCATACATCCAGGGTTTGGGAATGGAAGGACCGCGTGTATTTGAACGCACCATCACCACATCGCCAATTTTACCTTCAGCAATTAATTTTTTGGCAGCGATATATGACTGATCATACCGGCGCATAAAACCAAGTTGTAATTTCACTTGATTCTTTTTAACCGCTTTTTCCATCAATTCACATTCTTCCACGGTAACTGCCATCGGTTTTTCACAGAGAATATGCTTTTTGGCATTAGCGGCAGCAATGACGATTTCACAATGATATTTCGTCGGCGTGGCTATCACAACGGCATCAACATCTGGTCTCTCAATAATCTTCTGATAATCCGTTTCATAGAAAGGAACATTGAGTTCTTCAGCCGCTGCTTGCGCGCTTTCTAAAAAAGCATCACAAACTGCGACCAACCGAGCATTAGGAATTGTTCGCGCGAAATTACGGCCATGGATAAGTCCCGCGCGACCGCATCCAATCAAAGCCACATTGATTATTTTTTTCATACATACCTCCTTGAATTCAAATGCAAACGAAAGTATTTATCTTTTATTTGCTTTCATTTTACATCCAAATAAAAAGGAAGTGTTATCTAAAAATAATTTTTAGCAAATTTAAATTTCCACCCACTACCAAATATACAATGTTGAAAATCTTATTTAATCTTCTCTTCTTGATCTTTCATGACTATTTCCGAACTTTGAATACGATCAAATTTTCGATTGATAATTCGAACGCGACTATCAAACTCTTCAGAAGCGCGATGTGTAGTTTGAATGTTTTTAAGAATTTTATCCCAAGCCTCAATGAATTTTTTGAAATCAAGAGCTAAGGTCGAAATTGCTTTGGAGATTTTTTCAATATTTTCTGCGCGCTGATAATTGATAATCAACCCATAAATTGAGACGAGCATCGGTTGTAAAGTCGCGGGTGAGGTAATCACCACTTGATTCTGCATCGCCTCTTCCATTAATTCAGGATATTCAAGATTGATATAGGTATAGATACCATCACTTGGAATAAACATCACCGCTTGGGAAGCGGTCACCCCTTTGATAATATATTTTTCGCGAATCGCTTTAATATGCTTTTTAATATCGTTACGGAAACTAGTTTTTCTTTCTTTGCTCTCATCTTCGCGCGTATAGAGCAGTTCATATTCTTGATAGGGAAATTTCGAATCAATACAGACAAGTTTATTCGGTTCAGGAAGGAAGACGACCGCATCAGGACGAATTTTTTCTGGTGAATTGGGAACCTTAATTTCATATTGCAAACTATAAAGCTCACGAGTATCGCCAAAGACATTATGCAAAATTGCTCCGAGTTGGAATTCACCAAAACGACCGCGTTGTTGGTTGTTACTTAGGATGCCTGAAAGATTGGTGACTTCACCTTTTAAACTCTCAATTTGCTTTTGGGCTTCTTCGAGTTTGCCTAAGCCCATCGCGACTTTTTCCATCTGTTCACTCGTCGTGGTAAAGCCCGTTTTAATTTGTTCATCGACGCGTTTATTGATGTTCGCTAAAGCTTCATCGACTTTCTTAGTCAGTTCATTTAGTTTCTTTTCTAAACTCTCGGTAATTCCTTTTTGGAACCGTTCGAGTTTAGCATTGTTTTGCTCGTTGGTTTCACTGCTTTGTTTGGCGAGAATCAACATTTCTTCTTTAAGGGCGATTTTCATCTGATCAGAAATTGCTTCTTTGACATTTTTGATTTCGGTTTCAATCCCTCCGACTAAGCGATAAAACTCACTCAGGTCAACTTCACCGACAGGAAGATTGCGGTCTTTTTTTCGAAAGATCAAAAGCAAAATTAAAATACCAATTTGCAAAGTCAATGCAAGGGCTAAAAAGACGATGATTAACGGTTCCATAGCTTTTCCTCCTGCCTCAATTTCATCATGCGGAATAAGGCTTTTTTATTCTATATATAATATAGCATTTTCCTCCCTCCTTTTCCTGGAGTTTCTCTTGCAAAAGTCAATCGTAATTTCAAGACTGCAATCGCATTTTTTTCTTTTTTATAATGGGGGCACAAGTAGGAAAAAAGATGTCGCGTTTTA
The DNA here is from genome assembly GCA_050952725.1 of Bacilli bacterium. Taxonomy (GTDB): domain Bacteria; phylum Bacillota_I; class Bacilli_A; order RFN20; family CAG-826; genus JAQWCH01. The sequence continues at coordinate 572,568 of JBMNLN010000001.1, read as the reverse complement.
ATTATTATCTCGCTATTGATTTGAAGAGTTTTTATGCAGCGGTGGAATGTGTTCTCCGCGGTTTAGATCCTTTTGCAACTCCGTTGGCAGTTTGTGATGAAAGCCGGGGTAAAGGTTCAATTGTTCTGGCGGTTTCCCCTTATTTGCGCTCCTTAGGTGTGCCAGCCAGGTTACGTAAATTCGAACTTCCTCCTTTAAAAGATTTGATTCTTGCCACTCCCCAAATGGCGACATATTTAACTTATAGCGCTCATTTTAATCGTATTCTTTTGGAGTTTGTCGGGGAAGATGATCTGCATATTTACTCCATTGATGAGTCTTTTATCAATATCGGACCTTACTTGAAACTCTACAAGAAAACCCCCGATGAAATCGCCTTGGAAATTCTTCAAAGAATTAAAGAAAAACTTTCAATCCCAGCGACAATTGGTCTTGGTCCAAATATGTTTTTAGCTAAAATCGCAATGGATATTGAGGCGAAAAAACGACCTAATGGTATTGCCCATTGGCGACTATGTGATGTTCCAACTAAACTTTGGCCCTTAACGCCTTTAAATAAAATGTGGGGGATATCTCGCGGTTTGCAACGGCGATTAAATAATCTCGGAATTACCTCGGTTGGCGATCTTGCCGCTTATCCAAAAACCGCTTTAAAAAGTCGTCTCGGGATTATTGGCGAAACTCTTTGGGAACACGCAAATGGGATTGATCATACTGATATCCGTGATAAATATATTCCCCAAACCACTTCTTTGAATAATGGCCAAGTCCTCGACCGCGACTACACGTATCAAGAAATCTTTCAAATTGTCCGTGAAATGAATGATGATTTGGCTAGACGTTTACGGAAAAGACAAGCTTTAACCGAGCGCGTAGGCGTGACATTGGTTTTCGCTTCGGGATTAAGAACTAACTTTTCTAGAAGCCAAACTCTTCTCATCCCCAGTGATGATAATGAGGAAATCCTTCAGGTGTTGCACAATCTCTTGCGAAGCGAAAAACTCGAGATTCCCATTCGCGGAGTCTATCTTCATTATGGTCGTTTAAAGAGTAATGTCTGTCGACAACTATCGCTTTTTTATGACGAGAGAAAAGTTGCGAAAAAACGCGCTTTCCAGCAAGCACTTGACCAAATCACTAATCGCTTTGGTTTAAATGCCATCTTACGGCTTGATGCTTTAAATAATGTTTCAACGGCTAAAAGAAGACATGAGCAAATCGGAGGTCATCGACGATGAGCCGAGGAATGAAACAATTTATGCCTTTCCGTTCTCTGCCAGAACAAGAACATGAACTTGCTCAACTTTTTTATGAGTATCAGCAACAGGAAAAACCGATTTTAAGTCCTGATCAAATCGAAGAAATTAACCTCTTTTTGCAAAATTACCGCGGAGAAACCATCTTTTTAACTTATTTTGAGGATGGTTATATTTATCGAAAAGAGACAAAAATAAAAAGCATTAATCCCTTGGAGCAAAAACTTGTCTTGCCAAAAATGACCATTGCCTTTTCAGCGATTTTAAAAGTCGAAAAAATTTAAAACATAAAATCAAAAATAAAATTAAATGCTAATAAAATAAGGACTAGCCCTCCGATAATCGGAGCATACTTTTTGATAAAAGGGCCGATTTTGATTCCGGCAAAAAGCCCAATCGCGGAAGTGATGCCAGTGACCAGTGCAATCACTATCACGGCCAGATAAATATTAGTATGAGTATCACTTTCAATGTGGGCAACTTGAATACTAATTCCAACAGCTAAAGCATCGATACTAGTGGCAATCGCCTGAACTAAAACTTGTCTTTTTCTTAAATGCGGCTCTTCCTTGCCTGTAATTTCAATTTCTTCTAGTGTTTTCTTTTGGGATTTGATGATGGCTTGGATACCATCGATGATCATCTTCACCCCAAGAAACCCAAGTAAACCCGCGGCGATATAGGCGCTAACATCGCTTAACCAAATAATCTTGGTTGCGAGAAAATAAAAGAGCCAATACCCTAGAAAAGGCATAAAGCCTTGGAAAAAACCAAAGAGAATTGGAATGAGGATTTTGGTTTTCTTCTCCATCTTCAGCCCATAACAAAAACCATCGGTAATCGCCACAGTAGTCGCATCAATCGCTAGGACAAAAGCGAAGATTAAAATTGCAATAAAATCCATACTTTAGCAAGAATTATTTATTGTTAAATCGCCCAATTTCCCTTGCGGAAAATGGCGACTTTTTTACCAGTGGCGGTTACGCCATCAATTTCTAAATCTTCACATCCAACCATGAAATCGACGTGAATCATCGAATCATTTACCCCTAGTTCTTTAAATTCTTCGGGTTGATAATTTTGATAATCTTCAATGCAGTTTCTAAAACCAGATCCTAGGGCAAAATGGCATGCAGCATTTTCATCATAAAGGGTATTTTGGAAGATGATACCTGCTTTTCTAATTGGAGAATCGAAAGGGACAAGTGCGACTTCACCAAGATAGGCCGCACCTTCATCCATTTTTACCATCTGTTCTAATAGGGCTTGGTTCTTTTCCGCATGAACTTCTACGACTTTTCCATTTGCAAAACGGAGCCAGAAATTATCGATGATTTCGCCTTGATAACTTAAAGGCATTGTCGAATAAAGTATTCCTTCCGCATCGCCTCGACGCGGAGTAGTAAAGCATTCTTCAGTCGGAATATTAGGATTGTAGAAATTACCACTAAGAGTGTATTCACCGCCCGCAATGAACTTCGCATTTGGTAAAAGTCCGACTGAGAAGTTGGTTCCATTGCTAGCGCGATATTCTAAACGTGCGAGTTTAAGCGCATTTAATTTGTCACTCTTTTCTTTGAGGGTAGCATTATGCTCCTCCCAGTTTTTTAAAGCATCGCCATTAGCACGCGAAGCTTCTAAGACTGCTTCCCATAAAGCTTTCATCGCTTTAACGCGAGGAAACTCCGGAAAAACAGCTTTCGCCCATTTTTCACAAGGAACACCAGCAATCGTCCACTGATATTGATTATCCATCGCGTCAAAATATTTTTTGATTATCGGATAAGATTTTTGTCGGGCCTTGGCCATTTTCATCTGATCGATGCCTTGAGAACCATTGGGATCAACACTCATTAAATTAATCATCACTGGCTTAACTTGAAGATAATGTTCCAAGCGGGCCTTTTCCCAATCGGTCACTTCAGCCAAGGTCGCAACACTTTCATACTTCACCTTCGTTTTCATTAATGGTTGATAGTTCCAGCGTATTTCAACTTTCCTGGCTCCAGCTTTATAGGCTTCTTTAACCACGAGTTCAACAAACTTGGGGTCTTCCACACTGGCATTGATGATGACGTGTTGTCCTTTTTGGACATTCGCCCCGACGCGAACGATGAGTTTCGCATATTCTTTGAGACGACGAACTAAAATCATATTTTTCTCCTTCAGACTGTATAAGTCATTAATTTTATTTGGTTTTTGCATTAAAATAATCACAAAACACAATCGGTTTTAATTATTCACGAATCACAAAGTCACAAAAATGGGGCAGGGATTCACACCAAGTAGCAAAGATATGCCATTCCTTTAATTTGTGATTTTTCCTTTGAAAATACATTGTCTTTAATTGCTGATAATTGGTAGTCATCGTCGCGCTTAAACAAAAGCCCGAAGGAAGACTAGCGACGATTTCCCGCCATTTAGCAATCTTCTTTTCGTTTTCGCTTTCACTAATCGCATGATATTCGCTCACTAAACGTTCAATGATCTTTAAAATACCTGAATCAACTTCTTCAACAAATTGTTCTTTAATATTAAATTTCAACAAGCAATGCATTGTCGACTGTGATGAAATAAAATCAAACCAGTGATAACGCTGGGCTTGTTTCCACCAAAAAAGTGGCGCGGTCACATCCATTTGCACAAGGATGCCTTTTAAAAAATTATCATGACCTTCGCCGCCGCGGGTTCTGGCTAAATTGCGCGCCCGTCGTAAATCTTTTTCATTTAAAGGTTCGCTAGTTTCTAGGCGGGTCCGCATCGGATTGCCACTGGCTTTAACCGCAAGTTCTAAGCCATAAACTTGGGTATTAGTGATTTTGAATTCCATTTTGATAAGCCTCATATAAATTTTTGATTAAGGATAAACGGGTTAGAAGTCCAATGCCGCCTGGCACTGGAGTTTGAAGAGCAACGGGGAGATTAGGTTCGATATCACCATAAGTGATACCTTCAAAGCGATTGATGCCAACATCAATCAGGATAGCTTCTTTTTTGTAAGTAAAAGTGTGATCGAGAAAGAATCTTTTTCCTACCGCGACAACGATAATGTCAGCTTGGGCGACAAATTGTTCTAAGGCCGCTCTTGGAGTGCGGGAATGGGCAATTGTCACCGTGGCATTTTCCTGTAACAAGAGTTTTGCTGTAGGTTTTCCCACGATATTCGAACGTCCAATCACCAATGCATTTTTTCCGGTGAAAGTCACCCCTTCAGCCTTTAAGTAATCGACAATTCCCTTGGGAGTACAAGCGGTGAAGGAAGAATAGGGGTGAAAACCATCGATATCTTTGGAGGGAATGACCGCTCTTTTAATTTTATCTTCATCGATTTGCGCAGGAAGTGGCATTTGCACGATAAAGCCATGAACAGTCGCATCTTCATTTAAAGAATTGATTAAATCTAATAATTCCTGTTCTGAAGTTGTCACAGCGAGTTTAATGAGTTTGGCATGGATGCCGACTTCTTCTGCATCAAGCAGTTTTCCGCGAATATAAGTATTTGAAGCGGGGTCATCATTTAATTGGACGATGACCAAAGAAGGTTTCACCGATAAAGGAATAATTTTTTCTCGGAGTTTTTGTTTTTCGCTTGCGACATAATCGCCAATGACCATCGGGTATCACCTCGCTTTAATAATTAAGTAAATAGTAGCAAAAAATCATCTTATTTCCTAGAACGGATTCGGGGTTTATGATGATATTTTTCTTTTCGTTTAGAAGCGGGATTTTTTTGTGGAGTAAAAGTCTTAATCGCTTTATCTTCAATCAGTTCTAAATCGATATTTCCTGTCTCTTTATTGGCCGCGGCAATCAACACTTCGACCCGATCACCAACCGTGTAAATATGATTTTGCTTGCTGCGGATGCTGAGACGACTTTTTTCTAGGTGATAAAAAGCAGGGAGCGACGATAAGGGAACAAGACCACTCACCCCATTGTCTAAAGTGATAAAGATTCCTGAATTTAAAAAGCCATCGATATAACCTCGAAATTTCTGTCCTAAAAAATTACTCATATACTCCGCAGCCTTCATATCGTTAACCGCGCGGGTAATCACCACCGCACGTCTTTCTTTTGCAGAAGCATCAATCGCTAATCTTTGTAAAACCTCTTTTAAGATAGGCTTTTTCTTGCCTTTTTCCCCAAGGAGATAACTTTTAACCAAACGATGGACCAACAAATCCGGATAGCGGCGAATCGGACTAGTAAAATGGGTATAACAAACTGAGGCCAGACCAAAATGTCCGTAATTATTTACGTCATAACGCGCCCGAGCCAAAGCTTGTAAAGTCCGTTCTTGAAAAACGACGAAATCCTCTTTATCACGGAAGCGATTTAAGAAGTTTTGTAGAGTTTTTGATGTGATTTTTCTTGGATTTATCTCAGGTTTATAACCGCGTTTAATCAGTAACATATTCACTTCTTCTAGGCGCTTAGGATCGGGATATTCATGAATGCGGTAAATAAAAGGAAGGTGTCTGTTATTGATTTTAGCGGCGACAACTTCATTGGCTAAAATCATCAGATCTTCAATGACTTTTTCGGCATCATTGTTGATCTTAGCTAGTAAAGCGGTGGGCTTCCCTTCCTCATCGACAAGCACTTTTAACTCCGGTAAATCTAAATCAAGAGAACCGCGAGCTAGGCGTTTTTTTCTCAACATCAAAGAGAGACGATATAAATTAAGGAGCATCTCTTCTTGTTGGTTATTACTTATTCCCCGCTCGATGACTTTTTGAAAATATGTGTAAGTTAAACGCGCTTGCGAACGAATAACGGTCTCTTTAATTTCCGCATCAATCACTTCGCCTTCTTTACTAATCTTGAGCAAACAAGAAAGGGTTAAACGATCCTTGTTTGGCTGTAAGGAGCAAATGCCGTTGGAAAGATGGAAGGGAAGCATTGGAATCACGCGATCAATAACATAAATCGAGGTTCCGCGTTCTTGTGCGGCAGCATCAATAACCCCTTTAGGTCTTACATAATAGGAAACATCAGCAATATGGACACCAAGTAAGTAATGATTATCTTCTTCAACTAGAGAAATCGCATCATCAAAATCACGCGCATCTTCTCCGTCGATGGTCACCACTAATTCTTTACGTAAATCAAGGCGATTTTTGATTTCTGCTTCCGAAATACTAAGTGGGATTTTTTGCACTGCCTCATCAACTTCGTCCTCAAATTCAATCGGTGCTCCATTTTCTAGGATGATTTTAGCGATATCGACGCCAGGGGCATTTTTTTGTCCAAGTGAAGACTGAAACTCAACTGTAATTAACAAAGGTTGGTAATCAATGATTTGACCCACGATAATTTCGTCGAGTTTTCCCTTTGGGTAGCCATTTAACACAAAACGGGTTGAACTCAAAGTTAAACCGCGCACTTTTAAAAGCATGCGGGGATGCAGATTGATAATTTCTCCGACGATTTGCCGTTTGGGACGCGCATAAATGCGGTCGACATAGTATTTTTTATTTCTTCTTTTAACCAAGACCGAATCTCCGCGCATCGCTTCATCAAGATCGTCTAGCTCAAGGCGGATTTCCTCTTTGCTATCTTCCAACTCAAGTAATGCATAATCATAACGCACTGCGATGATTTTTCCGCGTTTTAAATTGACGATTTCCGGAAGTAAGTAGCGCCCATATTCTTCGATAATCATCCCTGTTTGTAAAAGAGTGTCGAGTTCTGTTTGTAATTCTTCCGTATTCGAAAATTCCTCATGTAAAACTTTAATGTTTACATAAGGGTGTGACTTGATAAATTCGTAGAGAGTAACCTTTTTCATCGTATTAAATTAAAAAAGGGCTTGCGCCCTTAGTTTTTATAAGACGTTAGCTAATATCGCAAGCAGGAAGAAAAGTGCCGCTAAACCAAATGTGATGTAAGACATTACCTTATCGACACCGCGTTCTTTAGTTTTGACAAAAACGTTGAGACCGCCACCGGTAATCGCCCCTGAGGCCCCTTCAGATTTTCCCCCTTGAAGCAGGGTGATAATAATTAAGATAATCGCTACGATTAAGAAAATGATATCCAATGCTTTCATAAAGTCTACTCCTACATAAGCGTTCGCTATATATGATACAACAAATTAAATAAATAAGTAACCACTAATCTTCCGCTTCTAATTCAAAGATGAAATCGCGAATTTCGGCGGCTTTTTCAAAGTTGAATTCTTTCGCGGCTTGTCGCATCTGCGTTTTTAAATCGCGAATGTATTTGCTCTTTTCCGCGGCGGTCATCTTTCCCTTGATAAACTTCGTCTCAATTTCGCCTTCTTCCATATTGCTCAGAGGTGGTTGAATCGGTTTGATAATCGTCGTTGGGATGATGCCGTTTTCTTCGTTATATGCGATTTGAATCGCTCGGCGACGATTGGTCTCATCAATTGCTTCCTTCATCGAATTCGTCATCTTGTCCGCATACATAATCACCTGCCCATTTTCATTTCGGGCGGCTCTGCCAATCGTCTGAATTAAGGAACGCGTCGACCGGAGAAATCCTTCCTTATCCGCATCAAGAATCGCAATCAACGAAACTTCAGGAATATCAAGGCCTTCGCGCAGGAGATTGATACCAACGAGAACATCATATTTTCCTCTTCGTAATTGATAGATGATTTCGCTTCGTTCTAAGGTTTTAGTTTCATTATGCAAATAAGCAACTTTCAAACCGTGAATTTTTAAAAAGTCGGTCAAATCCTCTGCCATTTTTATCGTCAAGGTGACAATCATCACCCGTTCTTCGCGTTTAACTCGCGCGCGGATTTCATAGATTAAATCATCGATTTGGCCAAAGGTTTTTCTTACTTCAATAATCGGATCAACCAGTCCAGTCGGGCGAATGATCTGTTCAATTACTTCATGATCCGCCTCTTTAATTTCGAAGTCTCCTGGAGTTGCCGAAGTGCAAATGGCCTGAGGTATCACTTCGATAAATTCATCAAAGCGCAGGGGGCGATTATCCAAAGCGCTCGGTAAACGAAAACCATATTCCACTAAGGTCAATTTACGGGAACGGTCACCATTATACATCCCTCTAACTTGCGGGAGAGAAACATGACTTTCATCGATGACTAAAAGATAGTCTTTAGGAAAGTAATCAAGTAGACAGAAAGGGCGTTCACCGGGTTTTCTTTGATCGATATGCCGAGCATAATTTTCAATTCCAGGACACATCCCAAATTCCAAAAGCGAATCAACATCTTGTCGGGTGCGCATATCAAGCCGTTGTTCTTCAAGCAATTTATTGTTTTCATGAAAATAATCAAGTCTTTCCGCGAGTTCTGCCAAAATCGTTTTCGTCGCCTTCTCAATCCGTTCCCGACTAGAAGCATGATCATATGCGGGGAAAATCGGATGGGTTTGATAACTGCCAAGGATTTCCCCAGTGAGAAGGTCAACCCGATGAATTTCTTCGACTACATCTCCAAAAGTATCAATGCGAATCGCATATTCATCGGTCGAAGCGGGAACAATTTCAATTACATCGCCACGAACACGAAAATCTCCTGCGGTAAGGGACATATTGTTACGGCGATATTGAGCATTGATTAACCGCGTGAATAGTTTTTTACGATCAATTTCTTCGCCAACCCGAATTTCAAAAACTAACCGCCGATATTCATCTGGATCGGTCAATCCATAAATGGAAGCGACGGAAGCGACGACAATCGTATCGCGTCTTTCAAGAATCGAATTAATCGCGGAAGTGCGAAGCATTTCAATTTCTTCATTTGCTACGGCGTTTTTTTCAATATAGGTATCAGTTCGCGGTAAATAGGCTTCGGGTTGATAAAAATCAAAGTTTGAAACGAAATATTCAACGCGGTTATGCGGGAATAATTGTTTAAATTCCGCGTATAATTGACCGGCTAAAGTTTTGTTATGAACAAGGACAAGGGTTGGACGTTGCGTCGCTTCAATCACATTGGCAATCGTAAAAGTCTTTCCGGTACCAGTTGCTCCTAAGAGCACTTGCATCCGTTTGCCCGCATTTAAATTATCAACCAACTTCGCAATCGCTTGCGGTTGATCGCCAGTAGGTTTATAAGCAGAAACTAATTTAAATTTATCAATACTCATTTTTTATCTTTGCGTTTGCGCTGGGTGAACTTGCTAAATCCTTCCCCGTAGACACTTTGGGCTTTGGTGATAATGACAAAAGCTCTCGGATCAATATGAGCAATCGCTCGATAAACTTCATTGTATTCTTTTTGATCGAAGACCACAGAAATTAACCGGTAAGGAGCGAATTGATATCCGCCTTCGACATTGTAGATTGTCGCTCCGCGTTCGAGTTCATTTTGGATAAAGTCATTAATTTCCTCCCATTTACTCGAGATGATTTTGGCTACATACACCGAGGATTTCCCCACGAAGACATAGTCAATCATAATCGCGCAGAGCAAAGCGGCGATCACCCCGACTAAAGATGAAAGAAGTTTATCCGTTAAAACAAACATCCCGATGATGATAATTAACGCATCGATAATAAATGAGGCCGTAGACTCTTTGATTTTTAAATAGCGTTTTCCTAATAAAGCCAAGATATCGACTCCACCGGTGGAGCCACCACCAATAAAAGTTAAACCGACCCCCACGCCTGTTAAAGCGCCACCGAAAAGACCACCAATTAAAATGCGGGCCGTTTCAATCTGTCCTGTGCTCTCAGGAAGATAAATCCGCACCGCCAAATTGCTAAAGAATGGAACACGTAAAAATAGAGTCAAAAACAACGGATATAAAACTGTTGATAACGCAGTTTTAATCGCAAAAGGTGTCCCTAAGAAAATCCAACCAAGAAAGAATAAAACCACCCCCACAATGGCCACGGTGATATCGACGGTATCAAAAGAGAGGTTAAGAATATAGTCAACCACAATTCCAATTCCCGCTAGCCCGCCCGCATTAATCGAAGCCGGAACAAGAAATATACCAGCGGCAAAAGCGAGAATCATGCTCCCTAAAATCACTAGCATTAAATCTTGGATTTGCTTAAGGCGTTCTTTTTTAGTTAAGGGAATTTGAAAATTTAAACTATTTCTCATTCTTTCGAACCTCCTTTTCCAAAAAAGCATAGATAAAGCCTGTTAAATCACCATCCATCACCGCGAGGACATTGCCATTTTCGAAATTTGTGCGGTGATCTTTGACCATTGTATATGGTTGGAAAACATAGGAGCGAATTTGTGAACCCCACTCGATATTTTTTTGTTCACCGATAATTTGATTGAGTTTGCGTTGTTGCGCCTCTAGTTCGCGTTCATAGAGTTTATTACGGAGCATCTGCATCGCCGTTTCACGATTCGAAAGTTGGCTCCGTTCCCCTTGACAACTAACGACAATTCCAGTGGGGACATGTGTAATTCGGACCGCGGTTTCGACCTTGTTGACATTTTGACCGCCCGCTCCACCTGAACGAAATGTATCGAGAATTAAATCATCATCGCGAATCTCAATATCGATGGAATCACTAAAAACTGGAGTAACATTAACAGAGGCAAAGGAAGTATGACGTCGCGCATTAGCATCAAAGGGGGAGATGCGAACTAAGCGATGCACCCCTTTTTCGCTTTTTAACATGCCATACGCATAAGGACCGCTAAATTGCATCGTTACCGAACTAATTCCCGCTTCTTCTCCAGCGAGATAATCGAGAATTTTAACTTTAAAATCTTGTTTTTCACCAAAGCGGGTATACATCCGATAGAGCATTCCCGCCCAGTCATGACTTTCCGTACCCCCAGCACCTGGATGGATTTCTACTAGGGCATCATTATCATCATAAGGGCCATTAAAGAGTGTGAGAATCTTTCTTTTCTCGGCGATTTCTTCTAGTTCAATCAGTTGTTCTTCCGCAAGAACAAGAAGATCTTCTTCGACTTCGCTTGCTGATAGCGAACTGATCATAATTAAATCGGTGAGCAGTTCATTCATCTTGGTCAAATCTGCAACAACTTCTTTATTAGTATTCAGGCGATTAACCACTTTTAAAGCCTCCTTTTGGTCTTGCCAAAAATCAGCCTCACTCATCATTTTTTCATCAGCGATGATAGCTTTTTCAAGTTGAGATTGGTCAAAGAGAGTCGCTAAGCTGCGAAACGAGTTTAGCGACTTGATTTACCCGATTGCGAAAAAGAGGAAAGTCCATGATTATTCTCCAGTGGTTGTTTCTTCGGGAGATGCTTCTGCATCGTCTTTTTTAGTGATTTGAACCTTGCTATTTAATAAGTTTAAAACAACATCAACACTGATGTTATCGAGCATTTCGCGAAAGTTTTCATATCCTTCATTGACATAGTGTTGCAAAGGATTTGATCCCGCATAGGAGCGAAGATGAATCCCTTGACGTAGGTGGTCCATCGTATCAATATGGCGGGTCCAGTTATGATCAACAACTTGTAAAATTATCGAGCGTTCAACCCGATTAGCAATATCTTCGGGCCAATCTTTACGACGGCCAACATATCGTCTTTGAAGTAAATAAGTCAAATCTTCGCCGACTTCATGAAGTGGTGAACCTGTATATGCTTCTGGACGAATCGAACCAACTTCTAAAAACCGCGGCTCAATCACCTGTTGGAGTTTCTTGCCATCAACCAGATTGTTATCGCCATCTTCACGAGCTTTTAGAGCTAGTGCTTGACCGCCGGTGATAAACATATCTTCGACAATGTCATCGATATTATCGGCATACAAAATCTTATCACGACGTCCATAAATAATTTCTCGTTGTTTGGCTAAAACATCATCGTAGTCAAGTAAATTTTTTCGCGTATCGAAGTTCTGTCCTTCAATTCTTTTCTGGGCAGAAGTAATCGCATTCATAAACATCTTGTTTTCCAGTGGCTCATCTCCCATTTTTTCAGCGAGGTTTTGCATTGAATCGCTTGCAAAACGACGCATTAATTCATCGTCAAACGAAACAAAGAATCGGGAATAACCCGCGTCTCCTTGACGACCGCTACGACCACGGAGTTGGTTGTCAATACGACGGGCTTCGTGGCGTTCGGTGCCTAAAACAGCAAGGCCACCTAATTCGCGCACACCTTCACCTAAGCGAATATCGGTTCCTCGACCAGCCATGTTAGTGGCAATCGTAATCGCACCTTTTTCGCCTGCATGTTTGATGATTTCCGCTTCGCGTTCGTGGTTTTTGGCGTTTAAAACATTGTGTTTTAATCCTTCTTTCCGGAGGAGTTCGGAAACTTCTTCAGAAGATTCAACCGAGGTGGTTCCGATTAGAAGAGGTTGACCTTTTTCATGACGAGTTTTCACCTCTTCCAATAAAGCTCGTAACTTCATCTCTTTGCGAGCATAGACGATATCGATATCATCAACGCGAATTACTGGTTTATTAGTCGGAATCACGATGACGCGCATATTATAAATTTTGCGGAACTCTTCTTCTTCAGTTTTTGCTGTACCAGTCATCCCCGAGAGTTTTTCATAAAGGCGGAAGAAATTTTGATAAGTAATCGTCGCCATCGTCACTGTTTCTTGTTTGATATTGACGTTTTCTTTTGCTTGAATCGCTTGTTGTAAACCATCAGAATATTCCCGCCCTTTGAGAATCCGGCCAGTGAATTGGTCAATTAATTGAATTTCTTGTTCGGCATCGACCATGTATTCAACATCGCGCATCATAATATAGTTAGCTTTTAAAGCTTGGTGAATCCGGTGGACCAAATCAGCATGTTGTGGATCGTAGAGATTACGAATACCAAACATTCTTTCGGCCATCTTATTTCCTTCATCGGTCAAATTACAAGTTTTAGTTTTGATATCAACTGTAAAGTGTTTTTCTCTTTTTAGGGTTTTAACAAAACGATCGGCAATGCGATAGGCGGCTTCTGAGGCTTTGGCTCCGCCCGAAATAATTAAAGGGGTTCGTGATTCGTCAATGAGAATCGAGTCAGCTTCATCAATAACCGCATATTTTAAACCGCGTAATACTCTTTGATTAACACTCGGAGCCATATTGTCGCGAAGATAGTCAAAGCCAACTTCAGAGTTGGTCGTATAAGTAATATCGCATAGATATGCGGCTTGTTTTTCGCTCACAGTTAGCTCACGGAGATTAACTCCAACGGTCAAACCTAAAAAACGGTAGATTTGTCCCATCCATTCCGCATCACGTTTAGCTAAGTATTCGTTAACCGTGACCACATGAGCCCCTTCGCCTTTTAAGGCATTGAGGTAAATAGTCATGGTCGCGGTCAAGGTTTTTCCTTCTCCCGTTCTCATTTCCGCCACATCTCCTTGATTGAGAACTAAGGCCCCCATAACTTGGACTTTAAAGGGGAAAAGACCAATCGTTCGTCTTGCGGCTTCGCGAGCGACCGCAAAAGCTTCGACTTCAATATCGGTCAAAGTTGCGCCTTTTGCTAAACGAGCTCGAAATTCATCGGTCTTCGCTCTTAGTTCCTCATCGGAAAAACTCTTCATTTGATCTTCTAAAGCGACGACTTTATCAGCGCGTTTACTCAGTTTTTTTAGGCGACGTTCTTCGGTTTTAAAAATTTTCTCTAATAAGCTCATAAATACATCCTTATTCCCTAATCGATATTTCGGAAATTCAATCTTAGTTATTCTAGCATTTATTGTATACTCTCTCAATCAAAGGCCGCATAAATTTACCCAACAAATGACTTTTTAAGAAAATTACTACAACTTAATTTACCTCGTTTTTTTGTTGAATGCTTGATAGGACTAAAATCTCAATTTTCAAAATGCCCGCACGTTTAAGAAGAGCGATCATTGCTTTTAAGGTGGCACCAGTCGTCATCACATCATCAACGAGAAGCACTTTCTTTCCTTGGAGTCGAGATGCATCCTTAATTTCTATATGTTTGATAATGTTTTGACGTTGTTCATAAGTTAAGCCCACCTGTTTGACAACGGAGGTTTTTTTAAAGACATTGATAATCGGTAAGCGAAGTACAGAAAAGATTTCTTGCACATGGTTGAAGCCACGTTGAAGATTACTCTCACCACTTGAGGGAGCAGGGACTAAGATAAACTTTCGATAACGGAAACGAAGGAAACGAGCAAATGGCAACAAAAAGATTGGAGCAATTTCAACATCAAATGCCCCTTTTAATTGAAATAGATATTCACGAATCGTTTGATCGTAATCATAGATGGACATCCCTTTGATACCATCAATATAAAATTTTGAAAATATTGGAGCAAATTTCTTCTGACACTTTTCACAGATAAGAGGGTTTTGCATCAATAAGTCTAATATTCCCATCCCTTTTATCGGTTCGAAACAAAGTTTACAGTACTTGATTTTTTCGATTGATATCATCTATAGCCTCGATCATTGCTGGTGTTTTTTGGTTAGCAAGAAAGATAATCTCTCCCGTCGGATACTTGGTTTTTCTTCCAACACGACCGCTTATTTGAATTAGCGTTTTACTATCAAATAAAACATGATGTGCATTAAAGATAAGAACTTGAAGATTTTCGATGGTTACCCCACGCTCTAAGACTGAGGTAGTAACAAGAAAAGAGAGGTTCCTTTTTTTGAATCGGGTAATGATTTCATTTCTTTTCTTCCGTTGACTATGTACATAATCACCATTTTGAAGAAAAAATTCGAGAATTCGAAAGACGGTTTTTGTTTGGGATATTACAGGCACAAAAATCAGGAATGGTTTATGTGCTTTTTTCCATTCCAGACACTTCTTTATTAAATAGACATACTCAAAACCCAAAAATCTAATAACAATTTGTGGAACTGGAAGGGGATATTGATGAAATCGCTCAAATAGAGTAAGCAAATTTCCTTCTTCTTTAAACGTCTTGATTTCTTTGCGACTTGGAGTGGCTGACATTAATACATAATTACCTTTTACACTCCGAAGAAACATCTTTTCAAGTAAAGCGTTATCCACATAAGGAAACGCATCAATTTCATCAAAAATTAATAAATCGAAATATTTTGGATAACGATAGAGTTGGTGGGTCGTAAGAATGATTAATTGACCCGATAACTTTTCATTATGTCCTCCATAAACAATAGCGATATCAATTTGAGGAAAGACTTTTTTAAAACGCGCAGATAATTCGATAACGACATCTTTTCTAGGGATTACGAAGCCAACATGAAGCCCTTTACTGAGCACATGGGCGATAACTTGATAAACGAGTTCGGTTTTTCCAGCACCCGTAACCGCATAAATTAAAGTGTTCTTTTTTCTTTGATAATTGCGCGTAACTTTTTCAGCGATTTCATTTTGCTTTTCCGTCAGTTGATAATTGATTTTGGGATTTATTTTTTGGGGCAAATACATCTTCTTTTCTGCTTCTTTTCCCCGAAAAGAAAGACAGCGGCGACAGTAATATTTTCCATTTAAAATACCAAGATAACGGGGCTCAGTGTTTCCACAAAGCGGACAACAAAAAACATCTTCCATAATGATTACATAGAAAAAACAAACATCTTTCGTATAAAAAAGCCCTTCATCGAGGAAGGGCTGCATCATTTTTTGACTCAATTATTGATTTTCGTAATCAGTAATCAGTTTTACTCTTAAACCATGCCGTCCTTCTTTTGAAGAGGCAGTTGCCAAGAAAAGATCAACACGGCGCAAGACATCATCTAATTGCATTTCGGCTTGTCCGAACGCAAGCATATTGGCATCATTATGTTCGCGGGATTTGACACTCACACTATCGTTATAGCCAATAGCAGCACGCACACCTTTGACTTTATTAGCAGCAATCATAATTCCCTCTCCAGTTGTGCAAACTAAAAAGCCAAAATCAACTTCACCACTAGCGACTTTTTCTCCCGCTAAAAAAGCAAAAGTTGGATAGTGGCAACTTTCTTTGGTGTAAGTACCAACATCGATAACTTCTTTTCCTTGGAGTATTAAATGTTTCTTAATTGCATTTTTATATTCGAGACCACCATGATCAGAAGCAACAACGATTTTCATATTTTTCCCTCGTATACTTTTAAAATTTTATCAAAAGGAATTTCTCCTTCACGAACTAAATTAATTGTATCGTTTATTTCTACGATGGTCGAGGGACGATGACTTTCCGCTTTCCCAGCAATCACGGCGTCAATTTCTCCTTGAAAAAGAGATAGAGTTTCGTCCTGTGTCAAAGTAGGTGTTTGATTGGAGCGATTTGCTGAAGGAACAAGTAAAGGCTTACCGACCAAACGAATTAAGTTACGAACGAGTTCTAAACTTGAAATTCTGATTCCCACCATCCCAGATTTTGAGCAAACCCAAGTTGGTAATTCTTTTTTACCAGGTAAGATAAGGGTTAAAGGTCCCGGCATAAAGGTTTGAATTAAACGAAAAATTTTATCGTTTGTCATTGCATACTTTGCAATATCATCAAGATCAGCACACATTAAAGTAAACGGTTTATCATCGCGATGCCTTTTAACTTCGAGGAGTTTTTGATGGGCTTCTTTCCTATCAAAGATGACCCCAAGGCCAAAAACGGTTTCCGTCGGGAAAGCGATTAATCCGCCATTTTTAAGAATATCGGCTGCTTTTTGAATTTCATTTTGTTTTAATAATATCGTTTGTTTCATCTTATTCCTCGTGTAATTTCACTTGGAGAAAGCGTGTTTTTCTCTGCAAATCCCTTGTAAATTTATATTCCGCTCCTGGAAATTCAAGTTTTAAAAAGGAGGTCAATACTTTTTCTTGTTGTTCGCCAATTTCGAAAAAAAGGAAAACTTGATCTTTTTTAATCAATTGGGCTTGTTGAAGGATTTTGCGATAGTTATCAATTCCATCTTGAGCGAATAAAGCGAGGTGAGGTTCATAGTCAAAGACTTTCTTATCAAGTTTTTCTTTGGGATTAATATATGGAGGATTACTTACGATGATATCAACTTTTATCTTTTTTTTCACAAGTGGAGTAAGTAGGTCTCCTTGATGGAATGTAATATCCGCATGATGGTTATTCGCATTTATTTTTGCAACCTCAAGTGCATCATCACTTATATCAATCGCATGTACGTCTGCATTTAATCGTTTTGCACATTCAATAGCAATCACCCCTGAACCAGTGCCAACATCAACTAGAATAAGCTGTTCTTTTTTTGGTGTTTTTGCAAGTTCTTTAAGAACTAACCCGACTAATTCCTCGGTTTCAGGACGAGGGATTAATACTCGCTCATCAACATAATAATCACGGCCATAAAAGTTAGCATTACGAACGATATATTGGACTGGTTTACCTTTTTTCAACTCATTAAAATCGCTTTCAAATCTCGATAAATCAGTTAATTCTTGATTAAAATTTAAATCGAGTTCCGCATAATTGGAAAAATGTAAATGTTCAACTAAAAGCAAACGTAAATCATTGACACTCACATCAGGTGGTAATTCTTTAAGGGCGCTTTGATATCGTTCCCGAATGGTCACCATTAAAGTTCCCCTGCAAGTTTTTGTTCGTTATCGTAATGAACTAGAGCTTCGATGATTTCTTCAATCTCTCCCTCCATCACTCGGTCAAGTTTTTGTAAAGTAAAACTAATGCGATGATCGGTCACACGATTTTGCGGATAGTTATAGGTGCGAATTTTTTCGCTACGTGCGCCTGTTCCAACTTTTAATTTACGCTCTGCTCCCACTTTTTCTTCTTGTTCAGCCTGTTTAGCAGCATAGATTTTTGAACGGAGCATATTCATGGCGATTTCCCGATTTTGAATTTGGCTTTTCTCAACTTGGCAAGTAGCAACAATCCCAGTAGGGATATGCGTAATCCTAACTGCGGACTCCGTCTTATTGACGTTTTGTCCACCCGCACCTTGTGAACGATAGGTATCAACTTGTAAGTCTTCTGGACGAATTTCAATTTCGATTTCTTCAACCTCTGGCATGACTACCACGGTTGCGGTTGAGGTATGGATGCGTCCACCAGCTTCGGTTTTCGGAACGCGTTGAACGCGATGAGCACCACTTTCGTATTTAAGACGCGAATAAACCCCTTCTCCTTTAATCATAAAAGCAATCTCGGAAAAGCCACCCGCCTCTGAAGGTGATTCAGCAATTAATTGGATTTTCCACTTTCTTGCCTCGGCATAACGGGTGTACATTCTAAACAGATCACCCGCGAAAATATTAGCCTCATCTCCACCGACTGCACCACGAATCTCGACGACGATATTTTTATCATCATTGGGATCTTTAGGAATTAATAAAAATCTAATTTCATCAATTAAATTTGCCATCTCTTCGTTGAGACGCTTATGTTCATCTTTGCCAAATTGGGCTATATCTTCATCTTGATCATTTGCGATTAATAAAGCATCTTCGGCATCTTGTTCTGCTTTGAGATAACTTTGAAATTTTTCCACAACTGGGGTGAGGAGAGCATACTCGCGATTAATTACGCGAAAATGAGCCAAGTCATCTGTAACTTTCGGATTGGCAAGTTCTTTTTCAAGTTCATTGAATCGTTTTACAGTTGTTTCTAGACGATTTCTTAGGGCTTCTTCCATCATCATTATTTCTTCTTTCTACCGGCGCTTATTCTAGCATGTTTCGCCTATATAAATAAAGGTAACGTTATTTTTTATCATCCTCTCCCATGAACCATCGACCTTGATGATTTGTTTCCATTAATCTAATCGTATATTCATTTGGAAAAGAAATTGCATAATTATGATTTTCTAAAGGGGAATATTCGCTAATCGCCACTTGGGTATACAATCCAACATAATCACTAGGATATCCTTCTAAAAAAGTAGGGTTTTTCAATAAATCCCATGCATTTAACGGGTCTTTTCCATAAAAAGAATAGCCGTGAAGGAAATCTAAAACCCCATATTTTCCTTCATAGAAAACTTCAACCACCGTGTGTCCATGATAGGCAAGGTTAATATCAGTTAAATAAACTAACCTCGCAGGAAGTTCCAAACATTGCAGTAAAGTCACTCCAACTCGCGATAAATCTGAACACCAATCCGTTCCCCGTATCAATATTTCCTTTTCAGTTCCCCCAAATTTCATTTCTGAAAAGGGTACCGTAAATGCATTCGCTTGATTTTTTAAAAAATGAAGTAGATTATTGATTGTCTCTTTCTGATTAATTCCCTTAAATTTTTGTGCGAAATCATAAAGTTCGTGTTCGTACAAGTTGAGATTTTTCTTGGGTGGTAAATATAACGTACGAGCACTCTTATCATCGAGGAGAATCATATTTTGCATGAGTTTATGGTCAATAGATAAAGGTGCATGAGGGTCATTGCGCAGCATAATTCCATATGCTTTACCAAACACGTCGTATCCACGCTTCATTAAAGTTTTCTCCCTATTTTCCCTCTTCTTGATTTAATTATGAGCATTCTTCTAGGTAAAAGCAAAAGTACTTCTATTTATTTTTAGTTTCTCAACTTCACTTCCAACTAATGTTTTTTAATATTTTTTCAGTCTCTGATAAGTTACATACTAATGGGTTATATTGTATAATAGACCGTAGGTAATTGTTATGAGTTATAAAGCATTGTATCGCACTTATCGTCCTCTTTCTTTTCAGGAAGTAGCGGGACAACAACATATTGTTAAAACATTAGAAAACGCTTTAAAAAGCGGGAAAATCGCTCATGCGTATCTTTTTACTGGTCCACGAGGAACTGGAAAAACGACAATGGCCAAACTTTTTGCTAAAGCTCTAAACTGTGAGACTGGCGTTGGCAATCAATGTAATCAATGTTCAAACTGTTTAGGAGTTAATGATGGGAGCCATCCTGATGTTTTAGAAATCGACGCCGCCTCCAATAGTGGAGTCGATGATATTCGCAATCTCATCGAAAATGTAAAATATTCTCCAATTAAAGGACGTTATAAAGTCTATATTATCGACGAAGTTCACATGATGAGCTCTTCGGCTTTTAATGCTTTATTAAAAACCTTGGAAGAACCGCCCGCAAATGTCATCTTTATCTTAGCGACCACTGAAGCTCATAAAGTTTTACCAACTATTTTATCTCGTTGTCAAAGATATGACTTCACCAAAGTCAGCGATACTGATATTTACGGAAGAATTATCGATATTTTAACTGCAGAAAAAATCCAATATGATAAGCGTGCGGTCGATATCATCATCTCACTTGCAGATGGCGGAGTTCGCGATGCTTTGAGCATGCTCGATCAAGTTTTAGCTTTTAGCAATGATAAACTCTTGGAAAAAGATGTTTTACAACTTTTCGGATTAGCTAGTACTGCCGAAAAAATCGCCTTACTCGAAGCAGCCAATGAGCGCGATATTAAAACTTTGCTTACGAAATCGCAAGCCTTTATCGAACATGGAATTGATATCAAACGGCTTACTCTTGATCTGTTAAATATTTTGAAAGATCTTTTAATTTTTGGAAATACTCATGATGAGAAACTACTTCTGGTTTTAAATCCAGAAGACGTCCTACAACTCGGAAAGAAAATCTCTGAATCAAAAGCAAGAGCGATGATTGATGTTCTTCTCCTAGCACAAGCGGAATTCCGTAACGTAGCCAATATTCGCTCACTCTTTGAAGTTGTTCTTTTAAAGTTAGCCGCTCTAAACGATAAAGAAGAATTAAAGATAGAACAAAAGGAAGAGCCGCAAGAAGAGACGATAACAAGGAAATTAGTAACGACCACAACTCCGACTGGACGCCCCATTCCTATTAGCGCAGGAGAAATTCATGTTCGCCCTCATGAACTCCCTTTCAATCAACCTAAAGTTGAACCAGACCCCGAAAAAACAGAAGAGAAACAGATAAAAGAACCCGTAAATCCCGCCCCAAAATCCATTCAAGAAAAAGATGATGTTTTAGATAAACTCAAATCGGGCAATATTCCCAAACTCGAAACCGAGGGAGAAAAGATTTCCATTGATGATGAAAGTTTAATCGGAATTATGTGCCTTGGTAATCGTGATGAAAAACTTCACCTCAGTCGCGAATGGCGACGATTAGAACGTTTGTTGATTGATGATAAAATTGGTCCTTACGCGGCGATTTTGAAGGATGGGATTCCCTATATTCTCAGCGAAGGAGTCCTTGTTCTTGTCTACGATTTTGTATCGATTGCTGATCAAGTTAATATCATTGAAAATCAACGCATCTTCCAAAAAATCGTTGAAAAACTCCTCGGTCGCCAAGTCATCGTTTATGGTTTAAATGGCAAGGACCGCAATCGGGTTCAGAAGAAATTTCTCGACTTAAGTCAACTTGGGCGTTTGCCAAAAAGAAAAGAGGTAATTATTGAAATTGCCGGGAGCGAAAAATTATGAAAAATATGCAACAAATGATGGCACAAGCTCAAAAAATGCAACGCGAGTTAGCCAAAGCCCAAGCCGAACTTGCAGAAACCGAATTTGAAATCACCAAAAGTGGAGCGGTAACCATCGTTATGCGCGGAGATCGAATGATTACTTCGGTTAAGATTGATCCCGATCTTTTAGAACCTGAAAATCAATCAATGGTCGAAAATCTTATCCTCCTTGCAGTGAACGAACTTTTAGAGGCGATTCACGCGGAAGAGCAAGAGATTAATGAAAAAATTACTGGACGAGCTGGAGGATTGTTCTAATGGAACAGTTACCGAGTTTAGAAAATTTGATCGATTATTTGCGCCGTCTTCCTAGCGTCGGTAGAAAATCCGCTGAACGAATGGCATTCGCCCTTTTAAAAATGGATCAAGAGACTCTAGAAAAGTTCGCTAAAGCTATTTTAGAACTCCAAAAAAACATTCATCCTTGCCCAATTTGTGGAAATTACACTGAAAAAGAAATTTGTTCTATTTGTCGCGATTCTTCCCGCGATCACCAAACTTGTGTGGTGGTTTCCACGCCACAAGCGGTAAAATCCTTTACCGAATTAGGAACTGAATTCAATGGGGTTTTTCATGTTTTGGGTGGCGACTTATCCGCGACCTCAGGAATTGGAATTGAAGATTTAAACGTGAAAAACTTGCTTAAAAGAATTGAAAACGATGGTCTAAGAGAAATTATTATTGCGACTAACCCCACGATGGAGGGAGAAACAACCGCTCTTTACCTCGCGCAAATCTTAAAGCAATATCCTGTTAAGGTTTCGCGTCTTGCTTATGGTCTTCCCATCGGAGGACACATCGATTACGCCGATGCCCTTACATTAAAGAAGGCTTTAGAAGGGCGAACAGATATTTAGGAGGAATAGTATTATGTTTATCACATTTGAAGGTCCTGAAGGTAGTGGTAAAACCTCCGTAATCAAAGCGATTTGTGCCTATCTCGATGAAAAAAAAGTAGATTATCTCCATACTCGTGAACCTGGGGGAACCCCGATTGCAGAACAAATTCGCGATGTCGTTTTAGATAAGTGCAACACTGCACTTGATGCGCGTGCAGAAGCCTTATTAATCGCTGCGAGTCGCAGACAACACCTCGTTGAGAAAATTTGGCCTGCACTTAAAGAAGGAAAAGTAGTTTTATGCGACCGCTTTCTCGATTCTTCGCTTGCTTATCAAGGGGGAGCGCGAAACTTAGGCGTGGAGGCTGTACTGAGAATTAATGAGTTTGGAACCGAAGGTTCTATGCCTGATGTGACGGTTTTGTTTGACCTTCGTCCAGAGGTTGGTTTAGCGCGCATCGCCGCCAATGCCAAACGCGAAGTTAATCGCCTTGATCTCGAAGAGTTAGCTTTTCACACTAAAGTCCGGGAAACTTTTCTTCAACTCGCTCATGATGACCCCGCACGCTATATCATCGTCAATGCCGAACTTCCGCTTGCCGAAGTTATTGAGGCGACCAAAAAAATCATTAGTAAGGTCTTAAAACTATAGAAATATGCGCGATTATCTTCGGGTCAAACAACCGATGCTTGCCACCACCTTTTCCAATGCGCTTTTAAATAATCGATTGGGTCACGCTTACCTGCTTAAAGGTGAAGCCGGAACTCCCTTAAAAGAAATCGCCATCTTCTTAGCGCAGAGTTTAGTTTGCGATTATCCCGAAGGTCTCGCTTGTGAAAACTGTTGGAATTGCCTCCGGATTGCCGATGGGAATTATGCGGATTTCACCTTGATTGACGGGGAAACCGCCGCGATTAAAAAAGAGGCCGTTCAATCTCTTGAAAGCGATTTTGGCAAAACGGGAATCGAACCAAAAGGCATCTTAATTTATGTCATCCATCTAGTCGAAAATATGACCGATGAAGCAGTGAATGCTTTGTTAAAATTTTTAGAAGAACCGAGCCAAGATGTCTATGCGATTTTAACTACTGAAAACGAAGCGCGAGTGCTACCGACGATCATCTCCCGTTCTCAAGTTCTCTCAGTTCTTCTTGAACCGCGTGGCCAAGTAATCAAAGAGGCGCTTGCCCTTGAGGTTCCTGCTCCAGATGCCGAATTGTTATCCTACTTTTATAATGAGCCCAACCTGATTAAAGAACATCTGGAAGACGAATTATACTTAGAAGTTAAAGAACTTTTACTTGCCCTTCTTGAGGCTTTGACTCGCAATCAAAGTGAAGCGCTCTTTCTTTTGCAAAATCGCATCGCTCCCGCTTTTAGAACCAAAGAAACCGCACGTTATTTTCTCGATCTTTTAAGTGACATGCTCTTTAATGCAATTAATTTACGCGCGGGTAATCAATCTCTCATCCCAAGTTATGATAAAATATTAACAGCACTTTATGAAAAAAAACCTCATTTAGATAATCTCGTGATTGAAACGATGAAACTTCGAAGTGCCCTCGATTTAAATCTCAATATTGCCTTAGCTTTTGATCATTTAGGCTATCTCTTAAGTAAGGAGTCGACTTCTCTATGAATGATATGATAAATAACATGCCCCTTGAAGAAAATAACGGTTTTTTTGTCGGGGTAAAATTTAATAATCTTGGTAAATCCTACTTTTTTTCCACAGAGGAAGGAAATTTAAAAATAGGTGATTTTGTCGTTGTGGAAACAGTGCGCGGACTTGAGCTCGGAACGGTTAGCATTTTGCCACGACCAATCAATGAATTTCAACTTTCTTTTGAATTAAAACCAATTATCCGTAAAGCTACTATCAACGATGTTGAAGCCCATGAACAAAATATGGTCGATGCGAAAGAAGCATATGCTCTTTGTGAAGAGGAAATTGAATATCTCGATTTACCAATGCGTCTTATTTCTTGTGAATATACCCTTGATAAATCCAAAGTCATTTTTTCTTATTCAGCGGATAATTATGTCGATTTTCGCGAATTATTGAAAGTCCTAGCGAGTCGCCTCCGTACTCGCATTGAACTTCGGCAAATTGGTCCGCGTGATAAAGCGAAGATGATTGGAGGCTTCGGTCTTTGTGGTCGTCCGATTTGCTGTACTGCTTTTTTAAGTGAATTTGATGGTATCTCGATTTCGCGCGCGAAGAACCAAATGCTCGCGCTTAACATCCCAAAACTAAGCGGTCACTGCGGCAAACTCATCTGCTGTCTTAAGTTTGAGGATGATGCCTATACGGAAGCGAAAAAGGATTTCCCCAATCTCAACTATCGCTTCTTCCACGATAACATCTTATATCGTGTGACCGCGATTAATATCATCAAAAGAACCGTGCGCATCGAAAGCGCGGATACTGTCGAGTATCTCACCTTAGAAGAATACGATAAACTCAAAAAAAGCCCCGCTAAATAAGATGGAAACAATTTCGAGTTTTAAAACTAATCAACCGATTTTTTATCTAGTTGCAACCCCGATTGGCAATTTAGATGATTTTTCTTTTCGAGCGGTGAAAATTCTTCAAGATGTTTCAATTATCGCTTGCGAAGATACTCGAGTAAGCGGGAAGCTTCTTAAGGCTTATCAAATCAGCAAACCTTTATTCGCTTGCCATGAGCATAATGAGGAAGAGACTGGGGAAAAAATCGTAAATTTCTTAAAAAAAGGCGAATCGGTTGCTTATTTGTCCGATGCTGGATATCCGCTTGTTAGCGATCCTGGGGCCAGAGTGGTAAGAAAGGTGATCGAACAGGGGTTTCCCGTTTCAACAATTGGAGGATCAAGCGCTTTTTTAAATGCTTTAACCGCTTCGGGGCTTCCCGCAGATCATTTTTGTTTTTATGGTTTTTTGCCAACTAAAACCAAAGAACGTGACGAAGTTTTAACAACTCTAAATCATTTTCCCTATACTTTAATTTTCTATGAAGCCCCCCATCGAATTGAAGAAACTCTCCGCGCCCTAGCAAAAGTTTGGCCGCATCGCCGCTTTGTTATTGGTCGCGAACTTACCAAAATTCATGAAGAGATGATTCGTGGCACTCTTAATGAAATCGATCTTCTAAACTTTGCTAAGCTCCGAGGGGAAATGGTTCTCTTAGTTGAGGGGGCAGTTACCACTAAAGCAGAATATGATACCGAAAAACTTCAAAGCGCTCTTGCCGATTTAATCGCCGAGGGTCTTTCTTTAAAAAACGCCTGTGCGATCTTAAGCAAACTCACTGGCGTGAAGAAAAATGAACTCTATCAATTGCATTTAAAGCAAAAGTAATTAGTCGTTAAGCGCCTCTTCCGCTTGCACCAATGGAGGCGCTTTTTTCTTGCGATCATAAAGAAAGTAGACCAGGGCGAAACTGCCACCCCAAAGCAGGAACGCGCTAATTCCTAAAGTGAGGCCGGTTTTTAGATGTGGAGTAAAGTAATTGAGTTCAATCTGGAGATTGCCCTTAGGAACAACAAAACCGACAAATCCTCCTTGAGTTAGATAGACTTTGGGTTTTTCAAGTTCTTCATCCCCATCTTTAATCCGAACACTCCAGCCTTCATCATAGGGAATATTGGTGACTGCAAAGCGGGTTTTATCATAATTAGTCTGAAAATGATAATGATTATAAGAATGTGAGACATTGATAAAACCATTGGCTTTTAGTTGATTATATTGTGCAATTGTCCCCTCTTCTGGTTGAATATAGATAACGGGAGCATTAGCTAGATGTTCGATATCTCTTGCTTTTGGAACAACTAAGATCGACTTTACCGCAACCGGGGTATAAAAACCACGCATATATTTAAAAGGGGAATTGATATTGTTGTGATCATCAAAAGTGATGATGTTTTCATCTTGATCAAAAAGAAAGATGCGAACATAATCTGTGGTCCGTAGTTTGAACACAAGATGAGCGGGTCCATTAGTGAAGTTTGTACCATCTTTTTTAGTATAGATAACACCCGTTTTATAAGCGCTCAGTTTGCCAGTTGCAACAATCTCACAGCCTGGATTCGTCTGAATTGTTCCGATTTGGTCATAGGGGAAGCCTGAATTGCAGTGATAAGTTTGAGAATTCAAAGTGCTGCTTGCTAAATAACTGTGGTCCGCAATGGAGTAAGTGTATTCTTTCTGATTAAATTCTGGATAAGTTTCTAAAACTTCTTGCAAATCCTTTTCGTCAAGTATTGCATATCTAAGATACTTCTCTTCATTGATCACCGGCTCTTCCGCATAGTTGCGATAAAACCGCGACCTCTTCAGCTCTTCGCCCGTTTCGGTTTCATAGTAATAATTGTGGGACATTAAAGTTGTATAACTGCTGCCTAATTCGATAAAGCGTTTATTTTCATAAACGCGATAACGCGCGGTTGAAAGTTCATCGCGCAATGTGTAGCCAAAGGGAATATTATCATAAGGAGCAGCGATGACCTTGGTAATCTCCTTTTTATCATTGACATAGAAGATTTTAGTTTCATTAACATCGACAATGTAGTATTTGACTCCTAAAAAAGTGTCGAGGTTATATCGTTTTTCCTGAATTCCCATCGACCAGCCATTATAGTTGTAGTTGACGTGGGAGAAGGAATTAAAATTCATTAGTTTAAAGTTGTATAAAGAGTGAAAAGCGCCCAGCCCATTGAAGTTTTCACGCATCCCGATATTGTCGTTGCCGCGATAGGAAGAGGATGAAAAGATTCTAAAGAAACTCTGATCGCCAGCATTGATTCCTTTAACAATTTCGGTTTCTTCACGGACACGACCAATGCCACCACCTACCGAGTTTTGAAAGGAAATCGTCCCGTGACCAATCATCGTGATATTTCCCATCAAAATCACTTCAAATGAGGTGAAAAGAAGGAGATATTTCTTTAGGTGAGGGGACGCTTTAGCAAAACGATAAATTAAGTAGACCACTAGCAAGGCGGTAAATTGATAAAAGACAATGTATTCGCGTTCTTCCAAAGGACCAAATCGCGGTCCTAATTGATAGGGGAAAGCCGCCTTGTAAGTAAGATAGGCACCTAAAATTAAAACAAAGACCGAAAGATCAAAATACCATATTGGCATCTCTTCACGCGCATCAAAATTTTTCGCAGTATAAGTGATTAAAATCAAGGTAACAAAAATCTGCCATCTTCCGTATTCGTTAGTAAACCCATGGAGAAAATGATAGGAAAATGGCGTAAAGATCGCAAAAACAATCAGACCTAAAGCAATAAAATGCGAGACCTTCCTCTTTGTTATAGAACGGATGATACTCGGAAGTAAAAGCAACATCACTGGAGTATAAAGGAAAAGACTAGAAATAGTATTATCATAACTTGACGTGGCAAAAATAGGTGAAGAACGATTGGAGAGTACCGGGAAGAAGAAAGTCGCTAACGGATAGAGTTTTTTATACGTATAACTTTCTGATTGTGTTTCCCATTTCAAAACATAGTCAAAAAATATCTTCCAGTTCTGTGTGGAGAAAGCGGTTTTTAGGTTATCGAGATAGGTTGCGCGCGTAACTCGATCGCTTTGCATTGACATCATCACTCCTGGTAAAAGAACAGTTGCCGAAATCATCAATCCGAAAGCAAATCCCAGAATACCAAGAACAGGAATAATGAGGAAATCAATTTTTTTCCACGTTTTAATCAACTGGAAAAAACGGAATCCAGCATAGATTACTCCCACAATACAGGTAGTTACCAGAAAGAAGAAATTGGTAAATCCCATCAAGGCTAAAGCGCCCGCGAGTAAAAACGGGCGTTTCTCCTTTAATATTTTTTCGATTCCTAAGAACACTAATGGGAAAACTACGGTTACTTCCATAAAGTGATTGAACCACAGGTAATAGGTATTCCATCCACAGAAAGCATAGGCTAAGCCAAAAAAGAGAGCTGTTTTTTCCTTGACCCCGACATATTTGAGATAAGCGCGCATCGTAAAAGCCGCAAGAATTAATTTCCCGATCATTAAGACCGCGATTCCTTGAGCGATATAGGGACGGGGACAAAGAAGAATTGGAAGGAAAAAGGGATTTAAGACATAATAAAAGGCGTTTGCTCCGATATTATTGACCCCGAGATTAGTGTTGCTATCCCAAAGGGGAAACTCACCTGTTTTAAAGAAATGCCACCAATCATCATAACCGTTAGTATAAAAAGGAATTGTCTGCTGGGTATAATCACCACCTAGAGGAATCGTGAATTGATTATTAAAGAGAGCCACCGCAAAATAAAAAATGGCTAAGATGCCCAAAAACAAGATGTAATATCCCTTGCTTCCAATTGTGAAATGGGTAAAGAAATTATCCCACCACCTTTTAAATCGCTCTTTCCAATCGCCCTTAGAAATGACGATAACTTTTTGTTCTTCAACCAGTTCATCGCATGAAATCTCTGAGTTTTTAAGGGCTTTTGCCAAAAAATACGTGGTGATTCCCGCATGGATTAGCGAACCGATTAAAGCGAGGAAAAGAAAAATAAGGGTAAGGATGGTGACAAAGGGCAAGGCAGTATAGGCCTCATTAATTAGCGAAGACCAATTACCAATAAGATAAACAATGATTGCTCCCGCGAGTATAGGGGAGAGACCATTTTTCCATTTTTGTTTGAGAATCTTTGCATCGAAAAAAAGGCCTTCAAGCGCAAAGGACCAAGCTAAGACAAAATCGGCAATGAAAATAATCAAAGCCACCGTAAATCCCTTAGCGACAAACTTCACATGTAGTGACATCCAAAGCATACCAAGCAATGTCAAAATCGCACTCACAAGGAAGAGGGCTTTACTGAACTTGATGAGTTTGTCTAATTTGGATTCGCTAAACATCTTTTTGTATTTTAAATTTTATTAACTTGCCTCGTCTTGCGACGGAGTCTTGTTTATTGTTTCCGCACTAGGTTGAAGACCAACGGTTTCACTCAAAGGTAAGGAAAAAGCAATTCCTTGACCACGCGTTTCAAGACCTGCTCCGCGATAAATCGCGGTTAAAACGTCAGCTTCTTTACTTTGGTCAACGACGATGAAGACGATATCTTTATCGGGATGAATTGTAATACCAAAGGTTTTTTCAATTTCAGGATTACCAGTTCCCCGTCCGTGCAAAACAGTTCCGCCAGTTGCCCCAACCCGTCGGGCTGCATCCATCACTAAATCGACAAAGCCCGCATTAATAATAGTGACAATTAAAACTTTACGCGATTGATCACTCATTGATTTTACCTCCTAGACTCGTAGGTGTATTGGTTAAAAATTTATAGTTAGTCAAGCCGATTAATGCCCTTAAAGGAATTGTAAAAGCGATTCCTTTCTCTTTTTGATTAATTAAAAATCTCTGATGAATAAACCCGAGAATATCTGGTAAAACACTATCTTTGACCAATGCCAAGATAACATCTTTTTTATTATCAGCAAGTCCGAGAAGATCAATTAAATCTTGGGTGGCCGTGCCTCTTCCTCGATCGAGAATCTGTAAAACCACCCCTTTTTCCCGATTGAAATTTTGAAAAACATCACCGTAACCAGCGGGGACGATAATCACGAGTAATTTCATGATTTCAAATTGGAGTTTTTTGGTGTCTTCAACCCTTAATTTTGAAGCCCGAGACTGTGGAGTAACTGGTGTTGGTTTCATGCGTTTCCCTCCTCGATTGGGAAGTAGATAATCAATTCATCATCCGCTTCGTAGACACGACGATAGGCCAGGCGCAGGCGCAGACGCGTTTTAATCGTCGTCGATAGTCCGAGAATTTGAATTGTCACCAAAGGCATCATCGCTACCATGGCCATTGTCCCAAGGGTGTATAAGGCTAAGTCATGCGCAGGGATATCCGGATTAACTAATGCCACTCCAGTGACAAATGGGGTGATAAAAGAGGCCGCTAAGGGACCGCTGACGGCACCGCCTGAGTCAAAGGCAACTCCCGTATAGATATTAGGTACTAACCGGGTTAAGAAAATCGCAAGAGCAAACCCAGGAACTAGATAATAAATAATTGAAAACTTGTAATGAATACGGATTAAGGAAAGTAAAATGGAAAGGGCAAGACCGATGGAAAGCGTGATAACCATCGTCCTAAAAGATATCGCTCCGTCGGATACTTCTTCAACTTGACGACTTAAAACATGGACCGATGGTTCCGCGACCGCAACCACTAAACCAAAGAGAAAACCAATCAATAATACGATTTCAAATTTTCCTTCGCCTAATTGTTTTCCAAGTGCACGCCCTAGGGGAACATAACCAATAGTCGCCCCAGTTAAGAAGAAAATAATCCCAAATGTCGTGATACCAAGACCAATCAAAATCCGCCTAATTTGCTTTTTAGGCAAGCGAATATTAAGCCGTTGAAAAGCCAAAAAGAACAGAGCTAAAGGTGCGAGGACGATAATCGAACTTTTTGCGTTTTCAAAAGCGTTTTGCAAAACATCTTGCAAAATAGTCACATCAGGAATCACTTCGGCTTGGTAAATTGGACGTTTGGCAATAAAAATTCCTAGGATGGTTACAGTCAAAATTGGGCCTAAAGTTACGCCTCCGATAATACCAAAACTATCTTCATGCGATTTGGCACCACCAGCCGTTTTAGCAACCCCACCCCCGAGTGCCATAAAAATAGGAATGGTTAATAACCCCGTTGTCGATGCCGAAGAATCAAAAGCCATCGGGATATAGCCAGCATCAACAAAATGGAGCAACATAAAAATCGAGGCATAACCAAGGATAAACATTACCGATTGTGACCATTGAAAAATAATTCTCAGCAAGGAAACAACTAAAAAGACCCCGACGCCAATGCTGACAAAAATCACAAAAGTCCATGTATTAATCGGTATTTGTTGACCGAAAATCGTAACTACTGGTTCGACCATCGTAATAAGAAAACCGATGATGAAGATGATGACAATCAATAAAATAATCCGACCTTTTTTAACGATTGTCGCTCCAAGATATTCCCCCATCGGTAACATTGCACTATTTGTCCCGATGTTAAAAAGCATCATCCCAATAACTAAAAAGAAAAAAGCAATAACCAAGCGAATCCATTCGTCGCTGCTAATATTGACAATAGGAAAAAGCGCAAGCACGACTACCGCTAGGGTTAAGGGGAGAATAGAAAGAAGTGATTCTTTGAGATTTTTCAATAAAGCTTTACCCATAAACCCTCCTTTTATTCATTATTGGCTTACTTATTATACAAAAAAGTATCTCTAAAAGATACCCACCGATTATATGTTAAAAAAACAATTTGTTATTAGGTTGCAATGAATTGTTTAAATTCTCTAGGAAGTGGAGCAGAAAGTTTTAAGTCCTGTTCATTGCGAGGATGACGAAGGCGAAGTTCATAGGCGTGAAGTCCGAGTCTTTTTAAGGGATCGAGTTTGCTTTCATATTTCTTATCACCAACAATTGGGCAACCAATATTCTTAAGTTGAACACGAATTTGATTTTTCTTTCCAGTTTCAATGTCAATGTCAAGTAAGGCGAAATTCTCTTTGATCTGTTTAACTTTATAATTAGTAATCGCCAACACACTTTGGGGAGATTTTTTACCAACATACATTAATGAGGTCGCATTGGTAAAAAGATAATCTTCTAAACGGCCTTCTGTTGGTTGCGGAATTCCAATTGTAATTGCATAATAACCGCGTTTTTTTACAAGTTGATTCCATTTTTTCTGTAAGATGTTCCGCGTCTCCTCATCTTTAGCAAAAAGGAGCACTCCACTAGTTTCTTGATCGAGACGGTGAACTACATGCACACGAGCACGTGGATTTTTGGTTTGTACATAATTATTAGCGAGAACATATGCGGTGCGTTTGCGTTCCTGATCACTTGCCACTGAAAGAACGCCAGCAGGCTTATTAATCGCCAGCAAATATTCATCTTCATAAATTATTTCAAGATTTGGACCAGAGGTTTTGGGACGTTGCGAAGTATGCTCAATCCGAACAATATCACCAGGAGATAACAAAAAATCAAATTGTTTAATCATCGCTCCATTCACGGTAATTTGTCCACGTCTTAGATAACTTTTGAGATTGTTTCGACTTTCTCCCGAAATATTTTCCAAAACAAAAGCGAGAAGTCCTTGTGACTTACTTACAGTTACTTCATGTTTAGGTTTCGGACTTAATTTTTTTGCCCTATTTGATTTCTTTTTGTTCATCAGTGTTTTTTTCTTCCCATCTTGCATAGAGATGGATATGGTGGGCAGGCATTACGGGCGCGTCAAAAAGTTCGTCTAAACGCGCAGAGGTATACCATCCTAAGAACTTCCTTCCTTTTGCATCCTTTGGCGCATCAAGAGGTAAATTTTGATATTCAGTCCGGACGCGCACTTTTTTAATTTCAATAATCCGATTATCGCTATGATAGGTAATCGTATATTTTTTTAAGAAGCGCCAATACCACCAAATAAGAAAGGCAACAAAAAGAACGATGCCTAAAAAGAGCCAGGATTGCCATGGCTTTTCAAACAAACTCCCACTATTTTCCTCAGTCAAAACTCGATGCATCATTGTTTCTCCTCTTTTTTAACAAACTTAATTTAATCGCAACCACCCCATAACGCCTTTCATCCCAAGGTTGATAAATAGTATACATATATTCCACCATGGCATCGATAGTCGCATTTTTTTCAAAACCAAATTGTTCAGATGGAAATTTGGAAAAAAGGGCACGAAAGTTTGGATAAATATATAAATCTTCAATTTGAACATCAAGGCTTTTGCCAGTTTCTTCATCCGTAAAGGTGATAATGTCACCGCGATTGAAAGCGCGTCTTTTCGCATCAAAAAGGCGAACTTCTAGATGTTTTTGATCTCGAGCGATCTTTTCAAAGAACGGAGTGCGAATTTTCATCCAATGATTCATAAAACAATTCTGCTCCTTTTATTCATCAACAATTGCTATTTTAACATAACTCGCGTTTATCTTTGATGTACATATTCTCCATCCAATTGTATTTTATCAAAACCAAGCAACTACTTGGTTTTAATGTGTGGCTATCAGGCTTTTTTTTGAAACAGTTTTCTATATTCGGTCGGGGTAGTTCCCATATTCAAACGAAATAGACGGCTAAAATAGGTCGCGTCGGGAATGCCGACTGCTTCGGCAATGCGACAAATGCTTTGATCGCTCCCCGATAACAAACGTGCGGCAACCGCAATGCGGTATTGAGAGAGAAAAATGCTGGGTGACAAGTAAAAACGGGCTTTGAACGCGGGATAAAAGTTTGACTCTGACATCGATACTGCTCGCGCGAGATCTTTCACGCGAATTTCTTCGGAAAAATGTGCAGCTATAAAAGTTTTTATCGTTTGCATAAACAGATCTTCTGGCTCATTTTTCTTTTCGCCATACCCAACGATCAGCCGCACCGCCTCGTAATAGCAACATACCCGTTCAAAATCATCTTGCGCATTAAAATAGCGGTCAAACACCCGATTGAGCTCAACTCCATCATTTTTACGGATAACGCACGGAAAACAAAACAGATTGTCAAGCCGTGTATTTCCATCGATAACAACATCTAAAAAAAACCATCTTGCTGTCATGGTGCCCGACTCTTTTCCAGTGTGATGGACAATCGTTTGGCGGGCAAAGGCGGGCGCAATAAAAAAACCACCCTCGCCTGTATGTAGAGTTTCTCCATCGTTTAGGCAGATTTCATATTCGCCATCTACCGCTTGCACAATTGAAAGAAACGGGAGTGTTTTTTTATGCATTATTCCCTCGCAAGGATTATGGATAAAACTACCAGAAGAATGAAACGCAATATGAATATCCAAAATAATCACCCCTTCAATAGGATTGTCCTATATTTATGGAGGAATATCAATGGAATTAATAGAAAATTATGATAGACTGGCTTTGTTTAAAAGAGGAAAATTTATCATGGAATTCTATTCGTCTTTTGCCAAACGCCCAATTAGATTGAGTAAAAGTACGCGCCAATTTGCCGCAGATTCTCTCGGACACAAATACGGTCTTGATACGATGAAAAGTCTCTATGTCGATCTCAATGACATTCCTGGTATCACCAAAAAAACTCCACTTGAACAATACGACTTGGCTATTCGGCGCATTGCTGAACAAGCGCCAATCCGTATTTGCGACGGGGAACGGTTGTCTGGCGCCGCTACTCTTGGCCAAGCCATCTTTCATCAAGTTCCTGCCGATATCGGAGGGAAATTTATAAGTTCTGTCAGTCACTTGACTGTCAATTTTGAAAAAGTGCTGAAAATCGGCATTCGCGGCATTCGCAAAGAAGCCGAAAATGCTTTTGAAACATATCGCGGTACCGACAGAGAACCTTTTTCCCGGAGCGTCCTTAATTGTCTCGATTCTTTTGCTATTTATCACCGTCGTTATCTTGAAGCACTTAAAGAACATCCAGAATATGCGAAAAATTACCATAATCTCTGCCATGTTCCAATGAACAGTCCCCAAAATTTCCACCAAGCAGTACAGTCTCTTTGGTTTATCTTTTCCTTTTTGCGCTTGTGCGGAAACTGGCCCGGCATCGGTAGACTGGATGTTTTGCTTGGTAGTTATCTAAAAAAAGATCTTGCCGATGGTACGCTTACTTATGATGAAGCACGGGAGATTCTTGCTCATTTCTTTATCAAGGGTTGTGAGTGGATTCGCGGTGGTGACTATGGTTCTGGCGATGCGCAGCACTATCAAAATATCGTTCTCGCCGGCATCGGTGAAAATGAAGAGGAAGTCACTAACGATGTGACCTACCTTGTTTTGGATATTCTTGAAGAGTTGAACATCGGTGATTTTCCAACCGCATTTCGCTTGAACAGTCGAACTCCCGCTAAACTTCTGCGACGTATTAGTGAGGTTGTTCGCTACGGTGGTGGAGCGATTGCCGTCTATAACGAAGATTTAGTTTTAAAAGCCTTGGCCGACGCTGGATATTCGCGCGAGGAAGCCTTGAAATTTGCTAATGACGGGTGTTGGGAGGTACAGATTCCTGGAAAGACAAATTTTGCTTACCACCCTTTTGATTCCTTGCAGATTCTTCAACATCAAACACTTAAAAACTACGAGACGGGAGTAACTTTTTCGTCCTTTGAAGAACTTTATGAGACATTTGTCGTTGACCTTGGAAAAGCCGTCGATGAGATTGCCCGCATACTAGCACTGGATTTTGAAGATATCGAAAGACAAAAATGGAAATCAAACCTCCCATGCACCGTTATTTCAATTTTCGAAGATGATTGTATCGCAAGAGGTCTTTCCTACTTTGAAGGCGGGGCGGTATATAACATCCGTTCACCGCATATTGGCGGTCTTGCCGACACTGTCAATAGTCTGTATTCAATTAAAAAATTAGTCTTTGATGAGCAAAAAATCACCCTTCCCGAGCTTCTTGTGGTTTTAAAAAACAATTGGGAGGGAGCAGAGACACTTCGTCTTTACGCGAAAAATCGCTATTGCTATTACGGAAACGATTCCGACGAAGTCGATGCGATTTACCGTCGCCTTGTCCACGATTTTGCTCTTGCTTGCCAGAAAGCGGAAAAGAGTAGCGGCTATAGGCTTCCTGGAGGCATCAGCACCTTTGGAAGACAAATTGAATGGTGTGATCAGCGCCTTGCCTGCTCTCATGGGACCAAAAAAGGTGATATTCTCGCCGCAAACTCATCACCCACACCGGGCACAGACAAAGAGGGAGTAACTGCTATTATTCGTTCATACTGCAAGGCTAATCTTGCAGAAATGACCACAGGTGCGGCTCTTGATTGTAAACTTTTGCCTTCAGCCGTAAGAGGCGAGGAGGGAATTGAAACTATTTCCCAATTATTTAAAGGTTTTGTGGCTCTCGGGGGCTTTTTTCTCCAACTTGATGTTGTCGATGCAAAAATATTGCACGAAGCACAAGCACATCCCGAAAATTATCAAACGCTTTCCGTGCGCGTGTCAGGATGGAATGCACGCTTTGTCACTCTCGATCAAAAATGGCAGCAGATGATTATTGAACAAACGGAGAAATAAGCATTGTGAAATTGTTTGTTGCAGAAATTCAGCGTTTTTGTACTCATGATGGTCCTGGTATTCGCACCACCGTTTTTTTGAAAGGTTGTCCGCTTCGCTGTGTTTGGTGTCATAACCCCGAAATGCAGTCCCCTTTGCCGGAGATTCTCTATTACGCCCAAAAATGTGTCGGTTGCCAGAGTTGTGAAATCTGTCTAGAACAACGGCACAATTTTTCTAGTGGGCACTTATTTAATCGGACAGGCTGCCCTGCTTGTGGCCGATGCGCTGCTGTCTGCCCCACAGGGGCATTAGAGATTAGTGGGAAAAGCTTAACGGTTGATGAGGTTTTTACTGAAATAAAAAAGGATGTGGCATTTTTCGGTGCTAAAGGAGGCGTCACGCTCTCTGGCGGTGAGCCGCTGCGACAAATCGATGCTTGTATTGATCTCTTTCGGCTTTGCCGTAAAGCGGGTATTTCGACAGTAATCGAGACCTGCGGTGTTTTTGATTCTACCCGGCTTGCTGCGCTCGTAGAGGTGACCGACCTCTTCTTATGGGATATCAAGGATACGGATTCCTCCCGTCACCGCGAGTATACCGGCGTGGACACGGAACTTATTCATAAAAACCTCTTTGCCGTTGATCGTCTCGGGGGGAAAACCATCCTCCGAGGAATTCTTATAAACGGCATCAATACTGACGAGAACCATTACCGGGCTTTTGCCAAACTGAAAGACGCACTTCAAAATTGTGTCAGCGCCTCCTTTTTTCCTTACCATGCTTACGCTGGGACAAAGGCGACTTTCATTGGTCGTCCTGACAATGGTCGTCCTGAATGGATTCCTTCCGATGACGAAGTCGATCGAGCCAACCGCTTTTTGCATTCATGAACTATCGCCCAAATTGTATAAAACTTTTCAAGTGTTTTTGCCCACAAAAAATGATCGTCTCTTTTTCTAACTATTTCCTAAAAATTTAGACTATCTTTTGTTTGATACCTACAAATATAAAACGGTATTAGAGAAAACTCGAGAGGATACTAATTATAGAAATGGTTAATTATATTCAATTTGTGTGATTTTTGTTACCGATAAGGATAAAAATTAAACACAAATTATCGAAACGGAATCAGTTAAGCATGTATTTTGCAGCAATATATATATAATGTAATTAACAACCATGTAAAGGGGAAGCCCATGTCTACATTATCATTTAAAGGATTAAATAAGATTTATCCTAATAAAGTTCAAGCCGTTTTTGATTTTAATCTTGAAATTAAAGACAAAGAATTCATCGTTTTTGTCGGACCTTCGGGATGTGGCAAATCAACGACTTTACGGATGGTCGCCGGTCTTGAAGAAATTACTTCGGGCGAATTATATATTGACAACATGCTCGTCAACGATGTCGCCCCCAAAGACCGAAATATTGCCATGGTTTTCCAAAACTACGCCTTATATCCCCATATGACTGTCTATGACAACATGGCGTTTGGAATTCGCATTGCTAAATTTGAAATGCCGCTTTATGAACCCGAGGGACCAGAAATTCTCGCGATTAGAGGAGAAAATCATGAGATTAAATTTCAATTAGCAAAGATTAATCGCCGCTTCAAAAAAAAGCAAAATGATTTTGTTTTATTAGAGCAAAGAGCTGAACTTTACAAGCGATTATTTGCAAATCTCGAGCAAATTGATGAACTAAGAAAACCAATCATCGGCAAAGACGAATACCATTTAAAGTTATATCGAAAAAAAGTTAGTGAACTAAGCAAAGATGTTAAATACATCGAGGCGATTTTAAAAAAGAAGAAACTTCCAGAAGCCACGGTGGAATCGCTTAAAGCCGGGCTTGCCCAAAGAAATGCCGAAATCATTTCTTATCAAAGGAGAATTGATTATTTAGAAAATCATGAAGTTCATTTAACGCTGCCAAGAAAATTAACCAAAGAAGAAATCGATGTCGAAATCAATAAAGCCGCTTTATCAATTGATTTAACTAGATACTTATATCGGAAGCCGAGTGAATTATCAGGGGGGCAAAGACAACGGGTGGCGTTAGGGAGAACAATTGTTCGAAAACCCAAAGTTTTCCTAATGGATGAGCCTTTATCAAACTTAGACGCCAAATTAAGAGTGCAAACCCGGGGGGAAATCACCAAAATTCATAAGAACATTGGCGCGACCACGATTTATGTGACTCATGATCAAACCGAAGCGATGACTATGGCTGATCGGATTGTCATCATGAAAGATGGTTGGATTCAGCAAATAGGCACCCCCGCGGAGGTCTATGCAAATCCTGCTAATAAATTTGTCGCGGGTTTTATCGGTTCACCAGCGATGAACTTCTTAGATGTGACCTTTAAAAAAGGAGTTATTTCCGTCAATAATATCGAAGAACAACAAGATGCCACTTTATTTAAAGCTCTAAATAAGCAGGAAGAAATCGAAATAAAACCCGCAAAAGAAATCGTTAAATTATTAAAAGACTATGAAGGAAAAGAATTAACTTTAGGCATTAGACCCGAGTACACCTATTTAAAAGATGATAAAAATAATACTCAACCAAGTAACGCGATTTCCGCGGTGGCTGATTCGGTGGAATTATTAGGTAAGGATTTGATTATCACAACCTATATTAACGGTCAAAGAGTGGCTTTTAAATCCGACGCTAGTCAAACGATTAAAGCAGGAGATGAGATTGAATTTTGTTTAGATATGACATATGTGTATTTCTTTGATAAAGAAACCGAGCAACGAATTTAAACAATATTACTAAGAAGTAATTTACTCAAAAAAAGGGTGTTTTTATTGGCTAATTAACCAATTAGCGAAGTAAAGGGATTCACTATAATTTTGATGATTTAATAAACCGGAATGGATGCTGTTTTTGAAAAAACATAGATAATATTGATCATTCAATTCATTTTTAGCAAATTTCGCCACGTGGTCTGTAACGTTAAAGCCATATTTCAAACCATCTTTAATGACATATTCCGGGGAATGGTGAGGAATTAGGGTGTTGAGGGTTTCTTCATCCAAGGAAATTAAAGCGTAGGTATAATCATGATGATTAAAAGTTTCCTTGCGAATAATTAGGGTATCATAATCTTTCGCTTCTTTTTGGGCAGCGATAAAGATCCCTAAATCAGTCGGGTTAACGTTTTTAATTGATACTTTTCTGATGTTCGTAGAAAAAAAGAGGTCTTCCTTAGTCAACGAAATATCATATCCATCAATCATCAAGCCATATTTTTCATGAGTTTTTGGTTCAATAACTAAAGAAATAATCCAAATCGGCAAGGTAATCGCGAGAAAGACGCTAATAATATAGATGAACCAGTGACGTTTAAAACTAGCTAATAATTTATTCATCGTTTTCCCTCCGGCTAGCAAAGATAAAGCGATTTTTTAAATCAAGATGTAAAGTATCATTTTTTTTAAAAGCTGGTTCAAAGCCTTTTAAAAGATAGACATTAATGATTTTATCGTTAATTGTGACCTCGATTTCTCGAGCGCTAATACGATTGGAAACGGTGATAATTTCGCCAATTTTATTCACGTGCCCCTGATATGTTTCCGCAGTACTTAAAAACATCACCAGATAATGTTTCTTTAGTTGGTAACCATCAAGATATAAGGTATCGATGATGTATATTTGAAAAATAGCAAACAATGAAAACAAAGAAGCGCTTAATATTTGATAGACCAAATGGAGTTCATAAGTTGCAAGTAAACAAAATAAAACAAATAAGCCGATAATCAAAACTCCAAGGATGATATTGATAATCACCCCATTTTTGACTTTTTTTTCAATGAGGACAAAATCTTCTTGTCGATAGTAATTCATCAATCTATTCTCACTATATCTTGCACTCTTTGATCATGGCAATGATATATTTCTCGCGGAGAGCCGATAGCGATAATTTTCCCTTGTTCCATCACATAAATCGTGTCTGCTAATGAATATGCATCTTCGATATTATGGGTTACAAAGATCACTGTACTCATCATGCTCGATAAGACCTTTTTCACATAGCGCCTCTCTTGTATACGCGTTTCTTGATCGAGATTTGCAAACGGTTCATCAAAAAGGCATATTTGTGGTTTTTTTATCAAGGCACGGGCGATAGCGACCCTTTGCTGTTGGCCTCCCGAAAGTTGTTTAGGTCTTCGAAATAAACAATGCGTCAAGTCAAATTGAGCGGCGATTTCATTAACTCTCTTGATGATTTCATCGCGCGGGGTGTTCGTGATTTTGAGCGGATAAGCGATATTATCAAAGATGGTCATATGCGGATAAAGAACATAATTCTGGGGGACATATGCAAGGTTTTTATTTTGAATCTCAATCATTTTCGCATCGAAATCATTATATAAAACTTCACCTTCATATTTTTCAAGTCCAGCGATGACTCTTAAAAGCGTTGTTTTGCCACAGCCCGAGGCCCCGAGGATTAAAGAGAATTTTTCACTAGCAAAAGTCACACTTAAATTATTAAGGGCTTGAACCATTTCCTTGGTTTTTTTATTTCGATAGGTAACTGTGATGTTCTTACATTCAATCTTCGGCATGGTTAATCTATTTTCGATAAACTCCTTTATCATAGATTTCTGGATAAGTATTTTTATTCATAAAATAATCAAAGAGATAACAACAATATAAAAACCACGTCAAAATCGAACAGGGGAGTATGAAAATGACCACGGGGATAAATAGAATATATTTAATGACAAAATTATTAATTAAAAGGATTAAGAAAGGCGCGCAAACACCTAAAAGCGCGAGAATCGATTTAAAAGTTTTACCAAAAAAGAACCGTAACGATAATTTACATGCTTCAAGAAAGGTCGCGTTATATAAATTGAAGATGTTTAATGAGGTAAGGGCCATGGGTAGGACTAGCCCCACTAAGATGCCAGAAGGGAGATAGCGAACCAGTTCAGGGATATTGCTCGCAGTGAGAGTTAATTCACACAAAACGCTAATTACACTAAAACTGACAAATACCACAATAAACGATTTCGCGTTTTTTTTAATTCCTTCCAAAAAATCCTCTTTAAAAAAGACCGGAATCTCCCAAGCTAAATTTTTCATCACGCGAAAAGAACCAGCGCAACCAAGCGCGATTATGATATAGACGGGAATTTTAATCAGCGCATAGAGAATCTGCATCTGGTTATAATCCGCAATAGAAAAATCCCCCCTACTTGCATGATACCAGAGCGAATAATCTTTTAAAAATCCCACAATCAAGAAGGGAATAAAAAATAAAAACAAGGTTAAACCAGTTTTAAAAAAGACGCCATATTGATTTTTAAACCGGTCAAAAAAGACTTCCTTTCGATTGGAAGGGAGATCGGCTTTATTGAAATCTCTACTTGCGCGTTTTTGCTTAAACATCAATCTTCTAAACCAATTTCCAAGAAGCAAGAATCAAG
The DNA here is from genome assembly GCA_050952725.1 of Bacilli bacterium. Lineage (GTDB taxonomy): Bacteria > Bacillota_I > Bacilli_A > RFN20 > CAG-826 > JAQWCH01. The sequence goes on along the minus strand of JBMNLN010000001.1, from coordinate 530,684 downwards.
AGAATTCATGAATTTGACCTTTACTTCGTTGTTACTCATTGTAACATTTGCTTTAGAATATGTCGGATATTTTAAGCTGATATTTTTAAGTTTGTATTCTTTAATGGGAATAACCACCTCTTTATTCCCATTTAAATTCCATACCGCTAGATATAAAGTCTTTTTAGCGATAAAACCCGAGGCGACATGAGGATCACCAAAATGCGAGAAACCAAAGGGGAGATAAGGAACGCCGACCTTTTTAAAAGGGGTTAACGAGTTATAATAGCGAATTCCTTCTTTGATTAATTCTTGTTTTTCTGGACTTAACAAAAAGATTGGACTCGCCAAATGCATGCGACCTAAAAAAGTATTGATCATATTCATCGCGATTTGCTCTTTGCTAATTTGGTTTTCGATGTAGTCTTTAATCCCCTCCGCATCTAAACCATGAGTGTGATAATTATATTCATGATCAATTTTGGTTAACGAGTCGACAGGATATGACCAGACCCCTGCTTGTTCAGGAAGAACCGCGGAGAGAATATTCGAAACAATGTAAGGATATTTCATAAAGTTCGTTTGATCAGAGGTTGAAGTCAATGAGAATGATTGCAAGGTTTCATAATCCATACGACAACCACCCGAAGCGCAGGTTTCAAAAATAACATGAGGATATTTCTCATTTAAAGATTTAATCCAGGCTTGGTAGGCTGCCGTTGACTGAAGAAGACCATCGCCGAGATTAATCGCGTCGGTTTCAGTACCGCAGCCCGTATCTTGATTGTAATCGAGTTTAAGATAAGTCGCTCCATACGCATTAATCATGCGATCAACCGCATTATTTAAAAAGGAAATCACTTTCGGGTGACGAAAATCCAAAAATAAGCGACTAGCGTTGATAACGTTCTTACCATTGCGCTTAAAGAAAGCGCGATCGCCATAATATTCCCGCATTTTCGGATTATTAATCCCGATGATCTCTGGTTCCATCCATAATCCCGTTTTCATTCCCAAGGTTTTGAGTTTCGTCGAGGTAGCTTTAATCCCTTTGGGAAAACGGAGGTTCGATTCGACCCATTCGCCACATTTTGCATAAAGTTCTCGCGGTTCACATTCATCATGCCAACCACAATCAATGACATAATATTTGATACCAAAATCTTGTAATTGTTCAGCGATCATTTCGGTTCTTTCCTGCTGGGGGCTATCCCAAGAAAGATGCATATATTCGTTAAATATCACCGGCAAATCCCTATCCTTTAAAGAACGCTTAACAATGTGCCGTCGATATTTCGTCATCTCTTGCAGGACCTCATTGAGCGAATCACCAACTACGAAGGCCACCGCTTTAGTTAAATAAGGAGAAGAAGGCGCGTTATCTAGTTTCACCGCGGCCTGATGGTCGGTCATATTTGCGCCCCCAGCATGGAGATATAAAAGTTTATGTTCATCGCCAATTTCCAAACTCCACGATGAAGAGGATTCAATTTGTAAAAATAGGAATTTATGATTTTTTTTATCTTCGATGATGCACTGAGGGAGATATTCTTTCGTTGACCACGAACCAGTATTCGAGATAAGAAATCTCTTCATGCTTTGGTCATTGCCATTATAAAAGCAGGAGTCCTTGAGATTAACCTTTTCTACTTGGCACTCGACATGCCAACTGTTTCGAAAAACATATACATCAATATCTTCGAGACTCTCCGTGCCATTTTCCCCAAAACCGGCAAATCTTAATGAGGAGAGATTTTCAATAATCAGTTCGTTTTCTCGAGAATCATTACTAATCGAATTCCATGTGCGGATGACTTTACAATCATCAAAAGCTTGGAAGTTCGAGATGATGGTAATGTTCTTTGGCGACTTAGTGATAATTTCTAATTTGTTTTCCTTAACGCTATAAGACGCATAAAATAAACGATTGGATTCACTGCAGTTCAATCGCTTTGCACCGCAGTGAACGGGATGATTTTCACCGGCGATTTGACACTCAATAAATTTAAAAAGCGGGTAATTTTCGCCCTCTTTTTGACGGGCAAAATCCATCAAATTAGTTAAGAAAATTTTGTCATCATCGAGCTTAAATTCTAAACCGTGAAATTTCATTTCCATAAATTTATACCTCTTGTTGATGCGCAGCAACAATTTCTTTACCGATTTCTTTTAAGCGTTTGATGAGGCGCGGCCAATAAGAAATAGATGGCCATTGATTGGTCAAGTGGGGATTGTTTAAATGTTGTAGACCAATATTTCCTAAGGCTTCTTCGGTTGGATCAAAAGTGTAATAAGTAAAGCACATCAATCCTCCCGAACACTGATAGTTTTTAAGAACCTCATAGCATTTATTTAAATGGTCAATGGCATCATCTTCTTGATAGGTTCCGCGATAGTTCATCGTACAAGGAATCATCCATAACCGTAAATCATCACGATTCCCAGATTTATCAAGCATTGACTTAAGACATTGATCATATGTTTCATTCCAAGGATGATACATATCAAAAGCGATATCTGTTAAATACTGTACGGATTTTTTGGTAATCGGTTGAATATCATTAATCGTCCAAATTTCGGGACAAACCCCCGCGACCGAAAAACAAATAAAGAATCTCTTATCCGGAGCAGCTACCGTACGAAAATAACCTGTATACTCTTCTAACATGTCATTGGTAATGTTCCATAATAAGGGTTCATCCATATAAAATCCGCAAACATGGCTGTAATAACCTTTTTCTTTTAGGTAAGCAATTAATTGATTGACGCGACTTTTATAGTCTTCTCTTAGTTTAGTCTTCGGATTAAAAACCGAAGTTTCAACCCCATTATCGATCATAGTCGCATCATTTTTTATTTCAAAACCGATTGGGGTCACTGCAATCCACGCTTGGACGCGCTGTTGCGATTTAATCTTATTCATGCTGATTTCAAATTTTTCACTGCCATAATCACTTTCCACATGAATAGTATTGATATAATCAGAATCAACAAAATCAAAAAACGCATTTCCCGCTTTTTCATAAGCGGTATGAAAAATACCGAATTGTAAATTTTTATTCATCATATGTATCTCCAATATTATTGGGGCGAGACTTGCTCGCCCCAAAAGTAGTTAAATAATAAACAGTCATCAACCTGTATTAGGAACAAGATTGAAACTATCGACGAAAAGTGGGGCGCGATTAGTATAACTTCCTGCGACATTACCTAAATAGATGCGAACATTAGATAAATTGCTTATATAGGAAGCAAGGGTCGAAGTTAAAACTTCATATTTCACCCATTGCTTAGCAATTAAGAGGGTGTAATAGGTATAATCGGCGCTACCACCGTTATGATCGAACATTAACCCCATGCAATCAAGATTCTGGCTTCCATCAAGATAGAGCCACAGTTCAATTTTATGGATGTTATTCAAATTATAGTTACCGAAGTCGACAATTGCCCAATTCCCATCGGTCGGATGGGGGGTAATCTTCAATGAACCTACTCCATCATGAGCTTTTTCAGTAGAGAAGGCTCGCGGCCAACACCAAGCATCACCATCAGTGGGCGTTGGTAAGGAAGCGACATCCGCCGCGGAATCAAAACCATGGGTCAGTGTGACTAAATCAAAACTATCAAGGAAAAGGGGACAACGATTCGTATAAGTACTGCCAACGTTGCCGATAAAGATTCTGACATTTGATAAGTCGTCAATATAATTTGTAAGCGTTGAAGTCGCAACCTCGTATAACACCCATTGTCTCGGAGCAATACTCTTATAGTAAGTATACGCTGCGGCAGGAGTATCGCCTTTAGCGAACATTAAGCCCATATTTTCTAAATTTATCGTGCTATCGGCATAAATCCAAAGACGCACTTTGGCCACACTGTTGGTTAAATTATATTTGCCAAAATTAACGACGGCCCAAGTACCCTCGCTGGGATGCGGAGTAACCTTGAGCGAACCAGGACCATCATGAGATTTCTCCGTGGAGAAGGCTCGCGGCCAACACCAGGCATCCGAATCAGTCGGCGTTGGTAAAGAAGCGACATCCGCCGCGGTATCAAAGGGATGGGTGCATTCAAGTACACGGGGGACATAAGCTAAATGATCTATGCCTAATATAGGGGCCGTGCCAACATTAACAAAGGTACCCGTTGGTTGGGTTAAAAATTTTTCATGACACTTACAGCAGACCCAAAATTCTTTGTTTCCAGCTGCAGTAGTTGTTGGAGCACGAGCGGTGTAGTGATTGCCATCGTGACCATGCGAGCAGTTGCCATGAGTACGGATTATGCTAACGGGCGAAGTATTATAAAACGCAACTAGCATCAATCCCACTCCTAAAAATGATAATGTGAAAAAACGCTTGTTTTTTTATTCATCCGCTAAAACCTCCTTTTCTTGAACGAAAAATTAAATTCAGTAGTTGACTCTTTAGCATCAAAACCAATTGACCACCCTCTTTAAATAATGGGTCTTCTATTAAAATAAAGGTGAATATCAGCGCGTTTGATTTGACAGCCAACGGGTTAAATAGTAATTGCCAAAATCTAAAATTGGTCAAACACTATCAGGGGGAGTAATTTTAAACGTCCCCCTGATGAAGAGTTTTTTTGGCAGAGAAAGCTCTTCCCCCCCTCAGCATCGCTATCACTTAACACCGATAAGAAAGCGACATTAGCAATAATAAAAGCAAAACCTAAATAACTAAATCAAAACTATCAAAGAAGATAGGACAACGGTTCGGATAAGTACCGCCAACGTTACCGATAAAGATTCTGACACTTGATAAGTCGTCAATATAATTCGTAAGCGTTGAAGTCGCAACCTCGTATAACACCCATTGTCTCGGAGCAATACTCTTATAGTAAGTATACGCTGCGGTAGGAGTATCGCCTTTAGCAAACGTTAAGCCCATCAAATCTAAATTCGTATCGCTATCGGCATAAATCCAAAGGCGAACCTTTGACACACCAATTAAATTGTATTTACCAAAATTAACTACAGCCCATGTCCCATCGGTGGGATGTGGGGTAACTTTGAGCGAACCAGGACCATCATGAGATCTCTCGGTAGAGAAGGCCCGTGGCCAACACCAGGCATCCGCATCGGTGGGCGTTGGTAGGGATGCGACATCTTCTGCGGTGTCAAAAGGATGGGTGCATTCAAGCACGCGGGGGATATAGGCCAAATGACCTTCTCCTATAATAGGGGCTGATCCCACATTAACGAAAATACCCGCGGGTTGAGTTAAGAATTTTTCATGACATTTACAGCAGACCCAAAATTCTTTGTTTCCGGCTGTAGTAGTAGTTGGAGCATGAGCGTTGTAATGATTACCGTCGTGGCCATGCGTGCAGTCACCACTGACATGGATTAGAGTTTTGGGCGAAAGCGCGTAAAGCCCAGCAAACATTAGACCCATGCTTACAAATGCTATCGTAGAACGTTTAATTTTTTTATTCATTTACAAAACCTCCTTTTTTTGAATGAAAAATTAAATTTAATAATCGACTCTTTAGATTTTAAACTCAATTCACCACCTCCTCATTATGAGCTTTTCGGTAGAGAAAACTCTTAACCACCCTCAGCATCGCTATCATTTAAGATTGATAAGCGACATTGGCGACAAAAGCACAACCTAACTAACTAAATCAAAACTATCAAGGAAAATAGGACAACGATTCGGATAAGTACCACCAACATTACCAATATAGATTTTTACGCTTGATAAATCGTCAATATAATTAGCAAGTGTCGAAGTTTCAACCTCGTATAACACCCATTGCCTGGGGGCAATGCTCGTATAGTAAGTGTAAGCTGCCGGCATATTATCCCCTTTGGCAAACATTAAGCCCATCAAATCTAAATTCGTATCGCTATCGGCATAAATCCAAAGGCGAACCTTTGACACACCAATTAAATTGTATTTACCAAAATTAACAGTGGCCCATGTCCCATCGGTCGGATGTGGGGTAACTTTGAGCGAACCAGGACCATCATGAGATCTCTCGGTGGAGAAGGCTCGTGGCCAACACCAGGCATCATCAGCGGTGGGTGTTGGTAAGGAAGCGACATCTTCTGCGGTATCAAAGGGATGGGTACAATTAATTACCGGGGGCGTTTCAGGCCCTTCTTTAGCAACAATATTGAAACTATCCATGAAAATTGGGCAGCGATTGGTGTAAGTACCTGCCACATTACCGATAAAAATTCTCACATTGGTTAGATCACTAATCTTTTCTTGAATAGTTGAAACGGAGACTTCATATTTCACCCAAGTTTTAGCAGTTAAAACAGTGTAGTAAGTATAATCAGGGGTGCTTTCTTTAGCAAACATTAAACCGATGTGATTTAAATCAGCCTCACCATCCGCATAAAGCCATAGTTCCACTTTTTCGGCCTGAGAAAGATTGTATCGCCCAAAATCAACAACTGCCCATGTCCCGTCAGTAGGATGGGGAGTGACTTTAAGTGAACCTAAACCATCATGAACTTTTTCCATGGAAAAGGCTCGGGGCCAACACCAGGCGTCCGCATCGGTTGGGGTTGGAAGCGAAATAACATCAGCGGGGGTGTCAAAACCATGAGTATATGGGCTAGTTGGTGTTTCCCCATCATTGATCATCATTACGTCATCAAGATAGAAGACCGTGCGATTTTTATAATCACTCGCGCAGTTGCCAAAGAGAATCGCCGTCTTGGTAATATTAATCTTGGGATTAGTGGCAATGGATGTGACTTCACCGACGATATTTGTCCATTGTCTTGAAGGAATGTCTTTAAGCGCGTAAACATTGGCCTCTTTCTCCAGGTATTCGTTGGTAAAGATAAGACCGAAATCCCTAATCGGTTCATCGCTCGGATTATAAATCCAAAGTGAAACTTTTTGCACCTGGGAAAGATCCCAAAGGTCATGACCATCGTGGTTAAACTTAATCGTTGGCCAAGTGCCATCATTAGGATGGGGAGTGACTTTTAGACATCCCGTCCCCGTGTGAGCAAAATTGGTAACTACTTGACGCGGCCAACACCAGAGCGAAGAGGAATCCCCACCGGCATCAGCAACATAAGAACTGTTATCGAAAATAGATATTTCTTTATCATATCTTACGGAAACGGCACAGGTTTTAGTTCGATGATGCTCCTTCTGTTCGACCGAGACAGTGAATTGATAATGACCCATTTCTTCCGCAAGAATATATCCATTTGAAATATCAACAGCATTACCACTTGGAGATTTAACCGATAATTGGATTTCTAAATCGTTGCCTTTGCCATCCACTGCCCCGCATTTTGGAAAGGGGATTTTCTCTCCTAATGTATAAACCTCCCGCGGTGGCACGAGTGATAAAACGGGAATTTGGCTCCAATCAATAAGAGGTTTTCTGATGATTGAGCGCGCAACATCGGACATCAGCGCATGCACTTCTCGGCTATAATGTTCGCTATCTTCAAGCACAAAGGCTTTAGCGCCATAGTCCCAATCACCATCAAAACCATTGGACCAGGAGAAACATGACATTCCTCGGTATTGTTTATCTTGAATCGCTTCGGTATAAAAACCTTTGAGGGAATTGATAATTGTTGAAATCCTAGAGGGATTTTTTTCAAAGGTCCGAGGCGTTGCCCAAATCCATTGGTTTTTGGTTAATTTCGATTTTAATTTGTTTAAGTAGCCCAGTCTTGCTTCATCATTCCAATCTGCGTAACAATCGTAGGAAACGTCGGTTAAACAATCAAAATAGGAAGAAGGGAGTTCGGCTAATTTGTCACTTTGGTGAATGCCGACTTCCGGAGTGGCAAAACACGCCATACGGCCGGTATTGGGGAAGCGTCCCGCTAAATAATTAAAGACAGTAGAAAATTCTGCTTCCCTAATCCCGTTCCACGCTGGTTCATCGATGTAAAAAGCATAGATGGTCCCATCGTTAATATAATCGCTAATGCTCGAGGTGAAATCATTAAGGAGAGCCTGCCAATTATTTCTTAAAAGGTGAACATAGCCCATTCCATATTTCTGAGAGTAATCGAGGTAATAAATACCACTGGGAACCCCAACTGAACATTTCGCACCTTTTGATTTTACAAAAGCTAATTTCTCGCGTAACACCGTGGGAGTACCAACGCCGAGTAAATAGAAATTGCACATCTCTAAACTGTCGATTTCTTCGAGCATTGATGGTTCATTGACAAAGCCATCAGGGTGATAGAAACCAAAATATTTAAAGTTCTTATTGTAGTTTTTAGGAATGTTTTCCCAGTTAGAGGAGATTCTTTCGCCAGAGGGTGGTTCATAGGGCTCTGAGGAATCTGGCTCAGAAGATTCTGATGAAGTTATTCCCGATGAGCTGGACTCTGAGGAGTTAAACGAAGTCGTTTCCGACGAACTTGACTCGGAAGATTCTGACAAAGTTGTTCCCGATGAACTAGGCTCTGAGGAGTCGAAAGAAGTCGTTTCCGAGAGATTAGGCCCTAAGGAATCCAAAGAAGGTGTCTGATTACAAGCCGTAGCACACAAAACAATGGTCATAATAACGGAAATTAATAGTTTTTTATTCTTCATTATTTTTTCCTTCCTCCCATTTAATAATTAAAATATATGGCTACGGCTTGTAATTTTTGATTATTCGGTGACAACGATATTGAAACTATCCATGAAAATTGGACAGCGGTTTGGATAAGTGCCGCCAACGTTGCCGATAAAGATTCTGACGTCTGATAAATCTTCAATATAACTTGCAAACGTCGAAACGGCGACCTCGTATAACACCCATTGCTTCGGGGTGATAGTTTTATGGTAAGTATAGGATGCTGGCATATTATCTTCTTTCGCAAACATTAAACCGATATTATTTAAATCGGTCTCACTATCCGCGTAGAGCCAAAGTTCGACTTTTTCGGCCTGTGAGAGATCGTAGTGTCCAAAATCAACGACTGCCCATGTTCCATCAGTGGGATGAGGAGTGACTTTAAGGGAACCCGCCCCATCATGAGCATTTTCAGTGGAGAAGGCCCGTGGCCAACACCAAGCATCCGCTGCGGTAGGAGTTGGAAGTGAAGCGACATCCTCGGCACTATCAAAACCATGGGTATATGGACTAGTTGGTGGCGTTTCCCCGCCGCCTCCCGCTTCTTTGCTAATCATCATCACATCATCAAGGTAGAAGACCGTGCGATTTTTATAATCACTCGCGCAGTTACCGAAAAGAATTGACGTCTTAGTAATATCGTTTTGGGGATTAGCAGCGATGGCCGAAACTTCACCGACGATATTGGTCCATTCTTTGGACGGGACATTTTTAATCGCGAAGACATTGGCGTCTCGATCATGATATTCATTTGTAAAAATAAAACCAAAATCCTTGAGCGGCTCATCGCTCGGGTTGTAAATCCAAATCGAAACTTTGTCCACTTCGGAGAGATCCCAAAGACTATTACCATCCCGATTGAACAAAATAGTTGGCCAAGTGCCATCGGTGGCGTGCGGAGTAACTTTTAAACAGCCCGTGCCAGTACGGGCAAAATCAGTGACCACTTGTCGCGGCCAGCACCAAAATGAATCGAAATTACCGCCAGCATCGCCGAGATAAGATTCATTATCAAAAACTGATATTTCCTTATCATATCTAACGGAAACAGCACATGTTCTCGTTTTGCGATGATCTCCTTGTCCGGCCGAGACGGTAAATTGATAATGACCGGATTCTTCGGCAAGGATATGACCTGCCGTGATATCGACAGCTTGACCACTTGGCGACGTAACCACTAATTCGATTTCCAAATCATTACCTTCACCATCTACTGCTCCACAGGTCGGGAAGGGAATTTCTTCGCCGATGATATAGACTTCTCGGGGCGGAACGAGTGATAAAACAGGAATTTGGCTCCAATCAATAAGAGGTTCACCGATGATTGATCTAGCAACATCCGACATCACCGTATGCACTTCACGACTATAATATTCACTGTCTTCAAGGACAAAAGCTTTGGCCCCATAACCCCAGTCACCATCAAAACCATTGGACCAGGAGAAGCATGACATCCCCCGATATTGTCTATCTTGAATGGCCTCGGTATAGAAACCTTTGAGCGAATCGATAATCGACGAAATTCGTTCAGGGTTATCTTCAAAGGTTCTTGGAGTCGCCCAAATCCATTGGTTTTTGGTTAATTTTGTCTTTAATTTATCTAAGTATCCGAGTCTAATGCCATCATTCCAATTGGCATAACAATCGTAGGAAACATCAGTTAGACAATCGAAATAAGAGGAAGGCAGTTCTTCTAATTTATCACTTTGACTAATCCCGACTTCACAGGTAGCAAAACACGCCATACGGCCAGTATTTGGAAATTTCTCCGCCAAATAATTAAAGACCGTGGTAAATTCGGCTTCTCTAATCCCATTCCAAGCGGGCTCATCGGAATAAAAAGCATAAATCGTCCCATCTTCGATGTAATCGCTAATACTTGAAGTAAAAGTATCAAGCAAGGTTTGCCAATTATCTCTTAAAAGGTGGACATACCCCATACCATATGGCTGAGATTTATCAACATGATATATACTGCCTGGAACCCCAACAGTACATTGCGCGCCTTTGGACTTGATAAAAGCTAATCTTTCGAGCAAGATTTCTGTACTAGCAGGACCGATCAAATAGAAATTGCACATCCCAAGCTGATCAATTTCTTCAAACATCGCGGGCTCACTCACAAAACCATCGGGGTGATAAAAACCAAAATATTTGAAATTCTCATTGGTGTTCTCAGGAATTGTTTCCCAATCAGAGGTAAGTCTTCCATCATTTGGTTGTTCGGAAGAAGAGGGTGACGAACCGCCTGGTTTATTATCACAGCCCGTCACAAAAGAAAATAGAAGTGAAACCAGAAAGACTCCGCGAAATAACTTTTTGTTCATTTTATAAATCTCCTTTAATTTAAATTACTTATAAATCTCCTTTTAAAATCTTTAACCTTTTAATCCTCCAGCTACAGAGTTATTCATAATCGTATCTTGGAAAATCGTGTAGACAATTAAAACCGGGATAATTGACAAGATAATTGCGCAAAAATAAACCGGCATATTGGAACGTTGTTCTTGAATAATATCAAATTGATAGATGCCAAGCGCTAAGGTTGGATAATCCTTTAAATAGAGAAAAGGGGTGTAGTAATCATTCCAAATCCCAATGCATGAAAGAATGGCCATCGCTAAAATAGCAGGTTTTGCTTGCGGGAGCATGACTTTGAGATAAGTGCGAAAATGCCCGGCCCCATCAATCATGGACGCCTCGGCATAATGCCAGGATATGGAGCGATAACAAGAGTTCAAAATAATAAAGTTATAACCAAAACCGCCAGTATAGAGAGCAATAATGGTAAGGGGGGTGTTTAGATGCAATGTGGTTACCACTTTATAAGTGGCAGGTAAACTCCCGACAATCGGGATAATCATGGAAATGATGGCAATATCATAAATTAATTTGGAGCCTTTAAAGGGATATTTAGCAAAGATATAGCCGGTCGCGCTTGAAACCATCACGGAGACAAAGGTGCCCGCAAAAGTAAGCCATAAGGAGTTGATAATCATGCCGATCATCGTCGTATTACCAATTCTGAATTCCGAGAACGCTTTCGCATAGTTGGAAAAAAGCCAATTGCGGGGCAAATCAAATAGCGATTCATAAAATTCATCATCAGTTTTTAAAGATGATAAAAAAGCCCAAATGAAAGGAAGGATTAAAGAGATAGCATAGATGCAAAAAATGATAAAAACCACTGAAAACAAAATTCTTTCAGGAGTTGTTTTCGAGCGATAATTGCGTTTTAATCGATTGTAAAACATCTTCTCTTCTCTCCTTAATATTCAATATCCTCAAGCGTCGCATTGAATAGTTTCCTAGTAATTAAAATAATCGGAATGCTTATTAAGGTAAAAAATAGACCAATCGCGGCGGGATATTCATAAGAACCCCACTCCACTTGTTCAAGAATAAAATAACCAATCGTCATCGTTTTAAATTGCCCTTTAGTAAAAAGGAGAATCGGTCCTGACGCTACAAAGATACTGCTGATTGAAAATAGCAATTGCGTCGATAAAGTTGGCCAAATCATCGGGATGATGATTTGAAATAATTCTCTAAAGGATGAACAACCATCGAGTCTAGCATATTCCAAAACATCTTTAGGAATTCTGTTCATCGCTCCAGTAAAAAGAATCATTCCCCCACCAAATCCCGACCATAAGCAGAAGAATAAAATGATATACATGGTGATGTTATCGTCAACCATCCATTCAATGTCCACAGTTCGGCCGAGGATGGAGGAAAGGAGTCCGTTAATCGGACCATTAGTAGCAAAAATATTTTTAAACAAGCCAACTAAGACAACGGCAGAAATAATCGAAGGAAGGAAAAAAATGACTCTAAAAATTTTGTAACCTTTAATCTTCTTGTATAAAAAATAGGAAAGGAGCAAACATAGAGGAGTTCCAATTAATGTTCCTTGGACAAATAGAAGGATATTATTTTTTACTGCCGTCGAAATATCTAATTCTGGAATTTGAATTTCCTTAAAGAAGCGTTGAAAATTATAAAGGGACCATTCGGTTCCGGAAGAAGTAGTAAATTGAAAAGCTAGTGTAATCGAGCGAAAGTTAACATAAACAAAAAAGATGAGATAGTTTAAAACCGGAATAATTAAAAGAGCGAAAATGAAAATAGTACGCTTAAGATTGACGTTTCTTTTAATTTTTCGCGAATATCTCGAGTAATCCGCAAAACTACTTTTCGCTAACATATCGCAAAATGTCATCCCACCGCGCAGTTAATAAGACTCTTTCCCTGGCGAGATATTCAACAGCGGTCATCGCGCCAGATTTTTTCCCCATGGCCGCTTCTGGTGTTTCATTATTGACATGTTCACCCAAACCTCCCCGGTAGCGAATCGGATCATTATATAACCCAGAAATGCTGCGGAAGTTCTCATTGAAATAGATTTCATTAACCGTTCTTCTAAAATCAGAAATATCGCCGGAAATCTCATAGTTATCAGCATTAATGACTGGTAAAAGTGATTTTGTATCATCGAGAACAATTTGAATACCTTCATCGGAATAATAGAAGCGTAAAAAGTCAATCGCCATTTCTTTATTGACCGATGATTCCATCACTAGACAATAAGAGCCATATGCTAGCGTGAAGCAATACCCCCGACATTCACGGGCGTAAGCATATTGCTCAGCCGTCAGTCCTTCAAAAGAAGAGTCCCCATTATCAATTGCATCGATAATCGCACAGAGTTTAGTTTCTTTTTCTGCAGCGGTCGCACCTAAGGAAAAGTTAAATTTGTTTTCAAACGGAGTGACAAATGAGGAGATCATCGGCGTTTTGACCATCTTCATATTGGTTGTGTAAGATGAGCCTTCCATTTCTCTCTCGAACCAGTCGCCAGTCACATACATACATGCCCGGCCTTGCAAGAAATATTTTTGCGACGCCATGAATTTGTTGCCTAAACTAACCGGATCGCAATACCCATTTTCTCTTTTGATGATTTTTTCAATTTCTTCGAAGCCTTTGTATTTTCCTTCAGAAAAGAAAGCTTCAATATTATATTCACCATCAATTTTCACTTTCAAAAATTCTTCGGTGTAGTTGTCAAACCCCATATATTGGGCAATCCATGTGTAATACAAATATCGCCAATAACTCACAGCGGAAGAATAGATAAAAGGGTATACCTTGTTGTTAACCCCATTGATTTTTACTTTGGCATCAGCGGCCACAATTCGGTCGCAAAGATCTAAAAGTTCATTTGTGGTTCGAGGCGTAGACCAATTTCCTTTTCCAAGCGCGTTATCCAAAGCGTCCATATTTAAAATCAATCCTGCCGGACCACTTAACCACGGAGCGGTATAATAGCCACCTTGGTATTGTGGCATATCCCCAGTATATTTCATCATTTCTAACACTTCCGGCCGAATTTTTTCGGCGATGGTGATGTTTTCTTCTTGATCGCCCGCCTTAGGTGTTGAACTATAAAGTTCGGCGATATTGGCGATTGAATGATAATATTCAATCCCTTTCATTGTGGTGCATCCATCGATAAAGAAGATATCGGTATCGCTCCGCGCGGTTTCAACGGCGGTTTGGCACTCGTCGCGGACTAGCGGAGTGCAATTAATTTCAATTTTCGCGCGCGGGTTATGTCTAATGTAGGCATCGGCTAGTTTTTGCCAGACAGTTGCCCCAGTCCCGCCTTCAAAAGCTGATATTTTCAATGTCCCTTCTTTTCCTTTTAGGGCACCACCAAAATCACAGCCAGATGACGAAAAAGTTATCCCAAGTATGCTTAGGAAAAACAAAACGCGGTTATATCGTTTATTCATTATGGTGTATCCTCCTCGGATTTCTTCGACCTTATTTTATTGTTTTGGTACGCGAGATACAACTATATTGAGCCAAAGAAAACATTTTTTGATTAATTTTCTTACTAAAAGGTAACATTTTTCACAATATCAATGGTAAACAATCTTTGAAAAACCAAAAAAGAAGCCCTCCTGCTAGCAATCATCTGATTACTAAGACATGAGGCTTCGATTAAGGAACGGTAAAATTGATTTATTTTTCCGGCTCCAATATAATTTTGGTATATGCCATATCCGAGTAATTCGCTGTTCGATAAAAACAATTTTAATAGGGGACTTTCTTTAAGTGCTTACTATAAGGTTACTTATAATCAATTTGACATGCACCTTCATCATCATCCCGCAATGGAAATTATGTATATTTTGTATGGCAAAGCGCAAATTGAATATACTTTAGATGATGTTAATTATGATTCAATTGTGTTGAATGCCAACCAATTTGTTTTTATTGATTCAGAAATCAAACACAAACTCGTGGTGGATACCCAAAAAACCTCGCTTTTAAACTGTGAATTATTACTTAGTGACAAGCAAAATCCATTTTTAAAAATCTCAGATTTGTTTTATAAGGATGAAGATTTTAAAACTTTAATTAATAAGAATCAGCGCATCTTTGAATCCCTAGACAACCATTTTGTTTTAGAAACAATTCAAACAATTCATCAATATATGCGAAGCACCGATAAAAACGACGTCTCGCAATCCAAGATGTCCACTTTATTGTCGACCCTTTTACTCTGTATCGCTTCATCATATGTGGAACAATCCAAAAGCACTAAAAAAAGCAAAATTAATACCGCCGTTAACTACATTCATAATAACTACACCAATAACATAAAAATTAAACAAGTTGCGGATTCATGCGGTATTTCTTATAACTATCTCAACACCTTATTTAAGCAAACTTTTCACATGTGCGTTACCGATTACATTAATAAGTATCGAATCAAGCAAGCATGTGAGCGAATGATAAGAACGGATATGCCACTAAATTTAATCATTAGCGAAGTGGGATTTAATAATAAAATGACCTTTAACAGGAATTTTTTAAAGTTTATGGGCACGACTCCTGGTCAATTTAGAAAAAACGCTAAAAAAAGCTCCTATGAAATTAATGTCGCAAACATCATTGCTAATATTGATTAATAGCGACCGCTTACGAGAGAAAAAATAATAATTTGTCATTTTGAAATAATGACACTTGTTTGCCATATATAACCTTGTGATTGTAGTGATATGTAGTGCAATCATCATGCTTTTTAAACTTATCAATCATGTTTAATAGGCTTTTTCGTCAAATTAAAATCATTAATTTTAAAAAAGGGGTTGTTATTTATCGATGCTTGTAATATCATACGGACACAACAGCTTCTTAATTGAACTGTTCTCATTACCGATGATGGACGATCTGCATCGGTAAAGGGCTCAGCAATGCTCGGTAGGTAGATGAAAAAGGCCTACTCCAAAGGAATTGATCACCCTTTGGCCCCAAAACGCGATAGGCACTCGCTTGTCCTTCTCGCCATCGTTCACGAGATTGACAAAGATCACTGGTCTAACCATATCTGTGCTATTAAAAACCCCTAGGTTCGCCTAGGGGTTTTCCTTTTATTCCTTGCTCTCTGCCTTGATGTCGCGGGCGATGATGCGCTTCTTGTAAGCGGCTACTTCTCGTTCGTTTAAAAGGCCCGCATAATAAAGCTCTTGTAAATGATAGAGAGCCTGAATCTGCTCCTTAGCGGTTAGGGGACGAGGAAATGGAGCGGTTGTATAATCAAAATTATAATTGATAATAATCTCCTGTTGTACGCCAGAATCAAGTTTAATTACATTGATGTCGTCATTAAGCAGTAATTGTGATTTTTCATTTTCATCGCGAATTCGCATTTTTTCCGCGTCTTTTTCTGTTTGGATTTTTAGATAGTCTTTCTTTTCGCGGGCGCGTTCTTTCGCCATTTGCTGCTCGTAAATGGTCGCCTCCTTATCGGCTTTTCCTCGAGGAAAGCAAAAGATGAGATCAAAAACTGCGAGAATAATCATCACGATTAAAAAGCCTGCAGTTAAAAATAAGAAAAGATAAATGATCGTGCCAAGGGTATCAGCCGTGTCAATTGTAAAACTATTTTGGAAATGACGAATTAGTCTCACAAGATAAAATACACTAATTCCTAAGAGTAGGGCATTGAGAAGAAAGCCTCCAAAGCGATAATAATGCGGAGGAACCTTAAAAGCGACAATTCCCCAAATAACTGAGAGAAAGAAGCCCGCAATAACTGATAAGGTAACAATTCTAATATCTCCGCTTTGGAAAAGAGCATCGAGATGCAAATCATTGTACACAGCAAATAAAATCGCCAAGGTAAAAGCGAAAATGTAAGCAAAGAAACCGAATCCAGCCGCAACGAGGGCGAGCGTATTGTTGCGACGGGGTTTTAATTTATTTTTTTTCATACTCTTTCTCCGATTAAAATCTGAATATTTTTACTAACAAATTGGTTTATTGGTAAATAACGATATCATTATAATCAAAAACCGATGATACGAACATTTTTTTCTCTCCTAACCTTAAAAACAAAAAGAGTTAGGTCAGATACAGTTGTCCTAACTTGATTCAAGAAAGTTAAGTTTATAAAAGTTAGAAGGTATTAGAGGCGGAAACATTTCTTAACCAATGATTCCAGCAAACTTCATGATTGCCCCCATCATAGGGAAGGATTTTTACTTCAAGTTCTTCAATTTGTTCAATTTTATCATCAAGATAATCTTCAACACGCGCTTTAGCAGTAAGAAGACGATTTCTTAGAAAACCCAACCTGCCATCTAAAACCTCATAACCAAAAGGACGACATTCACATAGCCATTGTGCCTTGACGCTTTCTTGAAATACATCCAAATATTTGATAGTTCGCTTAATTTTGATAATGAGTTCTGTAAGTCTTTTTTTATCATGATTCTGATAGGCTTCTCTTAACTTTAATCCTAAATCGACTTTGTGAGATAGGACACGACAAAGATTAGCCAGGTTTTCATAAATGTATGGATAACGTTGACTCTTTTGACTTTTTTTATTTAAAACAGTTGCTATTTGCCTATATTTTTCTGCAAAACCCTTTTGAACTTGATCATCAAACATTCCGAGCAAAACATCTTGATAGAGAAAATATTTTGAGGGATTGTAACAACTTGATAATCGTTTGCCCGCTGGTTGATCGGGTAAATCAAGGGTTTTGAAATCGTTTAAAGAATCACCTGTGACTGCGCTTACCAAAGAGTCAATTGCCTCCTCATGATAGGTACCCGAATAATTGATCACGGAGGAAACCGCAAGTATTGGTAAAACAATAAAGAAGGAGCATTCATTGCCATCATCTCCCCATCCAGTGATAAATATTTCTTTAACTCCTTCTTTCAAACAAGTATTAAGAGCAAGATGAGTATTTTCCATCGACGAAGTAATCGCCGGTGTATACCCTTTCCAGCGCCACGCTCCGCCTGCAAAAACAATTGGATTACCTGTATCCTTGTGAAAGCGAATCATGTCTAAATATGCTTTTTCCGTATCATGATAATAGTCCCAATAAACTAATTTCACATCTTTGGGAATGAGTTTTAGAGTCGCTTCTGGTAAAGGAGTATTTCGGTAATATTCTTCGTTTTCACTGTTGAGGCGGAAGAGCATATCCGACCAAATCATCGGTGTGAAATTATATTTTTTGCAAATTTCTTTGACTCGTGATAAATGACGAGAAAACATTGCTACCCGATCTTGAAAGCCATTTAATTGTAAATACCGATGTAACCCCATCTCTGTGGATTCATCCATCCCGATATGAATATCTTTACTCTTAAAGCATTTACGGCAAAAAATCACCATTTCTTCAATGAAACGGTAAGTTTCTTCATCATCAACTAACACCGTGCTTAAGCCGTCGCGAAGGTGGGCCATCGGCTCCCATTTTAGAGCTTGTTGCAGATGTCCTAAAGTTTGGATACAAGGAATGAACTCAACTCCGAAAACTTCACCATATCGAACGATTTCTTTTATATCTTCTTGACTATAGCCGCCACGTAAATAACCAAAGTAAGGATATTTTTCTAATTGATAGGTATCTTCGGTATAAAGCAGTAGCCGATTATTCCCCATTAATGCCATCGATAAAATCATCTCTTTAACTTTTTCAACTTTCATGACCCCATTGCGCGAACAATCGAGCATTAAGCCATCCGTATCAAAATGACGTTTTAAGGTTAGATGATATTCTTTTTCGTCTTTTTTCTCTTTAACAAGGGTTAAACCGCGAAATAAACTAACCTTTTTTCCATATTGAATTTCTACATTGTTTCCATTTCTTTTCACTGAAAGAAGATTTAGGTCTTTGCATTTTAAATAAGAGATTTGTAAATTAGCAAAAAAGACTTCGCCAAGATAGTTTTTAGCTGTTTGAATTGCGTCTTTAAGTTCCATAATCATTCTTTTCCTATTCTGTATATTTTTTTCGACTAGGTTGAAAATAATTCCCTGTTGAAATCAACTAAATTATAAACCATTTGCTAAAAGGGTGAAAAATCATGAATCATCGTAATCTGCAACCACAATTATATCGGTTATATGGTACAATTTGTTCATGTATTTAAAAACCGTTAAGCTCACAGAAATTAGCAACCTCGTCACCGGAAAAGAAGCGACATTGTCAATTTATTTATGTTCCGAAAGTAAAGAAATCCCCCACCGTGGACGTCCAGCTCTTTTAATCCTGCCCGGAGGCGGTTATAGTTTTTGTTCCGACCGTGAAGCCGAGCCAGTTGCGCTCCGGTTCATGTCTGAAGGTTTTAATTGCTTTGTTTTAAGATATACTTGCGCGAAACCTTACCCTCTTCCCCAAAAAGAAGTTGCCATCGCGATGAAATATATTCACGATCATCATCAACAGTTTAATTTGCGTCCTTTTTGCACATCAATTGTTGGTTTTTCTGCTGGGGGACATCTGGCTGCTTCTTATGGATTGTTGTATGCGCATTTTGCCAAGGAGTTTAAAGCCGACGAACTGATTTTACGGCCTTTTTCTTTGGTGTTGAGTTATCCCGTAATCACGATGAAAAAATATGCTCATTCTGGAACGGCACAAGTGATTACTGATAACTTTAAACCCGATTTAGTAAACCTTCTTTCGGTTGAAAAAAATGTTACACCAATATATCCCCCTACCTATATCTGGACGACCAAAACCGATACCTGTGTCCCTCCTGAAAACTCATTGATGCTCGTTGAGAAATTTAAAAAGGAAAACATTTTGCACCGATTCGATTTATTCGATGATGGCTGGCATGGAGGAAGTTTATGTAATCGCGGAGTTTACTCCGAAGACATCGATATCTCACATTGTCACGCCAATCAAATATGGGTCAACAATGCAGTAGATTTTATTTATTCTTTGTTAAAACATTGAATTTCATCGTCTAAAAAAGAAGGGGATTGAATCTGCCTTTTTTAAAAACTATTTTTCTAGGTCGATCCGAGCGAGAATTTTATAACCCTCATTAAGAACTTCACTCACCTCAACTGCAGTTATATATCCATTAAACGGTACAAATGCATCAAGAAGGTAAGGGTAGAGTTGATCTAAGATGGCTGCTTCACCTTGAGCAATGGAAATATGAGGTCGAAAAGTGGCGATGCTTTTTGTCCAAACATTAGCATCTTCTCCGTATTTGATATTGAAGTTTTCATAGATTTCCATCAAGGTATTTGATGAGCCTGGTTCAATCGCAATAATCTTTTGATCAAGGCGAATTAAATGAATAAACGAGATGGGAAACGCCTTGATTTTTTTGAAAAAGTTCGCAAAATAACTCTTAACTTTTCGGGGGTTAATCCCGGGATAATTTGCAATGGTAAGATGCGGATAATGATTTTTTGTGGGTAAATCAAAAGCCGCAGTTTTTTCCATTAACCGCGTTAAGTGTTGATTTGTAATCGGATCAAACAAAAGAATAATGCAAATATTTCTTCCCATAGTTCAGTTTTCGTCTAGTAAATCATATTCTTCATATTGATTTTCCTCATTATATTTACGATAGAATTCTTGCAAATCTCGGTGGCGCTTTTGGGCAATTTCCGCGGTTTCTGGAAGGTTAAAAAGCGGAAGTAACTTTAAGAGTTTTTCTTCAAAGTGAGCAAGCGATTCACGCATTGGTCGCTTTTTAGAGCCGCCATATGCAAATGCACGGGCTACTCCAATAACACCTAGAGCATCCAAACGGTCGGCATCTTGCACGATTTTCCCCACAATTGTCGTCTGTTTTGCCCCCGACAATGAGGCTTGATAAGAAATATTTTTGATAATCTCCAAAATTTCATTTATGATTTTTTTATCTAAAAAATGCTCACAAAGAAAGTTGGGCACAGTTAAGTCATCTGTCTTTTTTTCAAGTTTGCGATCATCTAGGTCGTGCAGCCAAGCGCTCAATTCTAAAATGAATTTTTGTTGCTTGCTCAAAGGGTAATGCGTGGCAAGTTTCTTTGCCATAAAAACCACTCGGGCCACATGTTCATAATCATGACCCGAAGGTTCATCTTGAAGTTGACGAAACACTAGTTTCCGTGCCTCATTGATAATGTTTTTTTCTTTGCTCATATCATTATTTTACTTAATTACTACAAACCAGAAAAGGGCAAGAATAGTTTGGAAAGAGCAGCGAGTCAATTTAAATTACATCCAAGTAAGTTTTTCTATTTCGTAAGAGGAGATAAGGGTGGTAAAATGGTAATGTGTTCTATCGAATCTAAGGAGGGAAAATATGGGAGACCTATTCACAAGTGATGCTAGTTTTATCGAAGATCCCTTAAAGCAATTTCAAAAAGTCTTTAAAAATCTTCACAATGATAACACCAATTCCTATATCGATGCATTAATCGAAAAATCAGGAGTTAACGTCGATCTTAATCGGGCGACAGTAGGTAAGTTAAACACTGTCAAAAACAAAATTTCCAATCTGCTCAAATCAATATCGAAAAAGAAAGTATTGCGAGGTTTTCTTATCTTTTTGGCTATTATTGGAATTGTCGCTTTAATTGTTGCTATCGTCATTTCGAATGATGAAGAAGTTAAAAAAGCCGTTCCTTTCCTCGTCGGAGGCGGCGGAGTCCTTGCCACAATCGGGAGTGTTTTATTGATTATATTTAAAGTTCGACCTGATATTCTTAAGTTGCTTGGCGCCAAAGGCGCCCTCGATGAGCAAGCGGCAAGTTTACAGGCAGAAGCTTTACAACAGATGAAGGCCCTCAATGACCTTTTTGCTGATGGGATGCAAAAAGAACTTTTCCAAAAGACCCTACCGATGATTGAGTTTGATTCCTATTTTGATACGCGTAGACTCGACTATCTCTATGGTAAATTCGGTCTTTCAGATGAAGATAATAAAACGCGTTCCACTCTCTATATTCAATCGGGAGAAATTATGGGGAACCCGTTCTTTTTTGGGCGCGATTTAGTTCACCACATGGGCACCAAAACCTATACAGGTTCCCTTGTTATTACCTATACCACTACAACATATGTAGATGGCCGTCGCGTAACTCAAACCCATACCCAAACTCTCTATGCAAGTCTAGAAAAACCTCATCCCTATTATCACGAAATTCCCTATGTCGTTTACGGAAATGAAGCGGCGCCTGATTTAAGTTTTGACCGCACGGATTCTGATGCGGAAAAGATGTCGGAAAAGCAAATTGAAAGAGCTGTCACCCGCGGAGCCAAAAAACTCGAGAAAAAGGCGCGAAAAGAAGTCTCCAAAGGCGGAGATTTCACCATGATGGGGAATACTGAATTTGAAGTCCTCTTCGGCGCGCATAACCGCGATAATGAAGTGCAGTTTAGAATGCTCTTTACTCCTTTAGCCCAAAGACAACTACTGGCTTTGATGAAAGATAATAAAATTGGCTACGGGGACAATTTTGATTTTAAAAAACGCAAGATGATCAATGTTGTCTATCCGCAACATCTTTTGCAATCTAAATTCTTTGTCAATCCTACCGCATTCCACGGTTATGATGTTGATGCCATTCGCGAAAGATTTGTCGATTACAATAACACATACTTCAAAGAAATCTATTTCGCTTTTGCTCCCCTGATGGCGATTCCGCTTTACCAGCATCATAAGCCGCAAGAGTATATTTATAAGGATTATTACTCTTCCTACGCGAGTTTTTATGAACATGAACATGTGGTCAATCGCATGAATCTCGAAGCGTTTATTCACCCTTTATCAAGAACGCGGAACATCTTGAAAACCAGTGTGGTAAAAAGCGAAGATCGCCGTGATTATCTCCAAGTTGATGCTTATGGATTTACCACCGAAGAGCATGTCGATTACATCCCAGTTCGCGGTAATGATGGTCGTACCCATAACGTGCCCGTTCATTGGACCGAATACATTCCAGTTGAACAACGCACAGAGGTGGCGATTGACGTTCCCGAGATTAAGGAAGATGAAACTCCCAAATCCGCCCGTGACGCTCTACTTGAACGCCTGCAACAACGCGGTGAAAATATCGAGGAGATAAAAAAGGTCGGATTATTGCTAGCACATCTTAAAAATGAATTGCCTGAATAACCAGAAAAATATAAAATAAAGTTGTACATATAGAAAAAGGAGAAATAATATGGCAAACGAATTAGACGAATTAACTGGACCAGTTAGTGAAGAAGGACGCGACATTAATGTCATCCAAAAACAAATCAAAGTTAAGGTTGGCTGGGGTTCGACTGTTTTTGAAATCCTCCTTTGGGTTTTAGGGATTATCCCTGGCGTCATCTTCTTATTCAAGAAGATCAAAGCGCGAGAATACTTAAACCAACTCCAACAAAAACTCCAACACAATGCTTCACAAATTGACAACTATCTCGAGCAGCGTTTCCAAATTTTACAAAACGTGGTCGGAATTGTTGAAAAATCAATTGATCTCGATAAAGACGTAATGAAGACGGTCTCTGCTTATCGCGGTGGTCTTCGTCCCACTGACGAAAGTCGGAACGATGTCGCCGCCGAACTCGATTCAGCAATGCGCACTGTCAGCGTAGCCTTTGAGGCTTATCCAGATCTTAAATCGCATCGGGCCTTGACTGATGCGATGCAACAAAACAGCTACTTACAACGCGAGATTACCGCAGCGCGTGAAGTCTATAATGACACCGTTTTAAGATGGAACCAAGACATCTTTGATTGGCCGACAAAAATGATCGTCGCCGCGAAACTTGGGTATACAACCCGGATTCCCTTCGCTGCTAGTCGCGAAGTCAAAGAAGGCGCTCGTCAAAAATTCTTCTAAACTTTACTACTGTAAAATTACGACTCAGTTCACTGGGTCGTTTTTTTATTTTGCTGTAATTATTCTCATTGCTTTACGCGCGGGTGCGTGATAATATAACTAAGCAAACTTTCTTTAGACTCACTGTATGAGTTTAAGGCGGAAGGAGATTTGACTGATGAAAGAAAAAATTCACCCTAAATACTTTAAAGCGACGGTCACCTGCGTGACCTGTGGCAATACTTTTGAAACTGGCTCAACCGCCGGCGAAGAAATTAAAGTTGATACCTGTTCCAGTTGTCATCCATTCTATACGGGCAAACAGCGGTTTACTCAAGCTGATGGACGGGTCGACCGATTCAATAAGAAATACGGCATCAAACAATAATTCTCACACCGTCATCCTCCTGGGTGGCGGTTTTTTGTTATGATTAAATAGAGGTGTCCCTATGAAAAATAAATTCTACATCACCACCCCAATTTATTACCCCAGCGCCAAACTTCATATCGGTCATGCTTATTGCACGACGCTGTGCGATGTTTATGCGCGTTTTCGCCGTGAACAAGGTTATGAAACATACTTTTTAACAGGTGCGGACGAACATGGTTTAAAAATTGAACGCAACGCCGAAGCGGCCGGATTGTCTCCGCAAGAATTCGTCGATGGCATCATTTTAAACTTTAAAGAACTTTGGAAAAAACTCCATATCACCAATGATGATTTTATCCGGACAACTGAGCAAAGACACATAAAAACTGTGCAAACCCTTTTCTCGAATATGTTAAAACGCGGAGATATCTATCTCGGTAAATACCAAGGTTGGTATTGCCCGCACGAAGAAGCTTTTTGGACTGATACTCAAGTTGGACCGGAACACCTTTGTCCAGAATGTCACCGTCCTGTCGAAAAAGCCAAAGAAGAAACATATTTTTTCAAAACTGGCAAATATGTCGACCGGTTGATGAAATACTATGATGACCACCCCAATTTCATTACCCCAGTCTCGCGAAAAAACGAGATGATTAACACCTTTATTAAACCTGGCCTTGAAGATTTAAGTGTTTCTCGAACTTCTTTTTCCTGGGGCGTCCCTGTGAAAGAAAATCCCAAACATGTCGTCTATGTTTGGCTTGATGCTTTAAGCAATTATATTTCCGCGCTTGGATATCTAAATACCGATAATCCCGAATTATTTAAAAAGTTTTGGGAGGATGAAAGCACAGAAATCATCCATGTGGTGGGGGCGGATATCACCCGCTTCCATGCGATCTATTGGCCGATGTTCTTAATGAGTGAAGGTCTTCGTCTTCCCGATCGTGAATTCGTCCATGGGCTTTTAATGATGAAGGACGGCAAGATGTCAAAATCTCGTGGTAATGTCATCGACCCCATCCCCTTGATTGAACGTTATGGGGTTGATGCCGTTCGCTATTACCTCGCTCGCGAAACTGTCTTTGGTAGTGATGGGACTTTTACCCCTGAACAATTCATCGAAAGAACCAATGTCGATCTCGCTAATGACTTTGGTAATCTCCTCCATCGCACGATTTCAATGATTAATAAATATTTTGATGGCGAAATTCCCTCTTATCAGGGAACAGTTACTCCTTTTGACCAAGATTTAGAAAATTTAGCTGCTAAAACCGTCCTCGATTTCGAAAAAAAGATGGGGAATTTGGAAATCACAGAAGCGATTGTTTCCGTCTTTACTTTAATTAGCGCGGGTAACAAATATATCGACAATACTGAGCCTTGGAATCTTAAAAAGAATGGTCAAATCGCTGAATTACAAAGTGTGATGAATCATCTCGCTAATGTATTATTTAAAACCGCTTTATTGTTGAAGCCCGTTTTAGTCGAAGCGCCGAATAAACTCTTTGACCAACTCGGAGTCGCCCAAGAAAAACGCCAATATCAAAACGTCTATACTTTCGCAGTTCTCGGGGGCGAAACCGTACAAAAAGGCGCTCCCCTTTTCCCCCGGCTTGATTCAGCGGTGGAAGTTCCCTATATCACTGGTTTAATGCAGGGAAAATAAGATGCGGCGATCCTTACTAAAAAAGGGCGATATCGTCTTTGGGAAAGCTGTTAATTATACTTTTGATGGCCTTGCGATTTTGCGCACTGAAAATGGCGAGTCTATTTTCGTGCCGTCTTTAAATAAAAGCGAAAGTGCCGATGTCCGCGTTGAATACGTTTCCAGAAAAGCTAACTATGGCCGAATTGTAAAACTCCACACTTTTGCGCCCGAGCGAATTGAGCCGCGCTGTCCCATCGCGACCGCGTGTGGTGGTTGTCAGTTTCAAAATCTCGCCTACCCAGCCCAATTAGAATTCAAAAAACAAAAAGTTAAAGATGCTTTTCATAACATCGCTCACATTGACCCTGAAGTCGCCAATGTCATCGGCATGAAAGAACCCTATTTTTACCGCAATAAGACGCAAATGCCATTTGGTTTTGAAAAAAAGGGTAAAATCGTATCGGGTTTTTATCGAGCCAAAACCCATGACATCATCCCTGTCAAACAATGTTATATCGAAAACGACAAAGCTGGTCCCGTTATTCACACCATTCGTGAATTAATGATTAAATATCAAATCCCTCCCTATGATGAAGATGCCCATACAGGTTTTCTTCGCCATGTCTTAATTCGCACTTCTTATCATTTCTCTCATTTAATGGTGGTTCTTGTCACTGTGAAAGAATTTATCCCTAATCTTAATTCTTTCCTTGAAGCATTACTCGAGGAACATAAAGAAATTACGACCATTACCCAAAACATCAATAAAGATCAGACTAATGTCATTCTCGGCCTTAAAGATAAAGTTCTTTTTGGACCAGGTTATATCAAGGATAAAATTGCGAAGGTGGAATTTCGCATTTCCCCAAAATCCTTTTTTCAAATCAATCCTCTCCAAACGGAAAAACTATATCAAACGATTATCGATCTTGCTGAATTTAATGGTAATGAGAGAGTTTTGGATGCCTATTCAGGAATCGGAAGCATTGGACTCGTCATTTCTTCCTATGTCCGCGAAGTCATTGGAGTGGAAAGCGTGAAAGTTGCAGTTAAAGATGCGGAGATGAACGCCAAGCGTAATAAAATTAAAAATGCGCGGTTTTACGAAGGAGATGCTGGTGATTTTTTGGAAAACGCCGCTAAAACGGGACAGCGTTTTGATGTCGTCATTCTTGATCCGCCTCGCAGAGGAGCATCGCAAAAATTTATTAAGTCACTTCTGCGCGTTCTTCCATCAAAGATCATTTATGTCTCCTGTGATCCCGCCACCATGGCGCGAGATATCGCCTTATTAAAAAATCATTACGAAGTCGGCACTCTCCATCCAGTTGATATGTTCCCTTTTACCCATCATGTTGAAACTTGCGCTTTACTCAAGAAAAAATGCGAATCCTTCTAGAAATATTAAAATCGCTCATACAAATTTGCTTATGTTTAAAAGAGATATTACTTCTTGTAGATAATATTTATTCTAATATCTTGGTTGTAATCACCAAAGTTTTTTCCAAACAAATTGATACCACCTATGTATTTACTGTCTTTGTCAATTGATATTTTCAAATTCATACAATCAGCGGTGCTGATATCCTGAAAGTCCTCGATAGTATAATTGGATGATATTTCCTGATTGATGTAAGTTCCTTTCGCATCAATACGAATTTGAACCATCTTTCCGTATTGTGTTGATGCTAAAGACCAACTTTCTGGTGTATATTTTCCTCTTCTTCCACCAAAGTCCCCAGGAGAGACATAGACCCCTACCTTCTTATCATTCAAATAGATTGAAATGTCACTTTTGAAATTGTTATTATAATTTGCACATTCGCTACACGCTTCAAACGAGATTTCGATACTTTCGATTGGGCGATTTTTAAAGGCCATGTTTGGTATCGTATAGCTTAAATATCCTTGTAAAAACCATATTATTCCCGCATTAATTGTACGAAAATCATAAAAAATCTCGGGTTGAGATTCAAGACCGATTAATTGACCATTTGTGTCAGCAATTCCACATGGTCCTTTAACTTTAAACGATGAGTATGACCCAATAGGGATTTCGGTAAAATACGAACTATTGTTTTTAATAGCGCGATCATTTAAAGGATAATCAATTAAAATACTAATTTTATTCTTTTCTAATGCGACTATTTTTTCATTTCCCTTTTTAGATGGATTGCGCGTTAAATTGACAATTCTAGCGTTTTTTAAAAGTTTAATGTGGAAGGATGCGGTTGAAACCGAAACATTGAGCAAACGCGCAATTTCACAAATTGTATAAGAATTATCCACAAGTAGGGAAATAATTTTCAATCTCGTGGTTGAACTAAGGGCATTCGCAACATCTTCGACTTGCTGAACATTCAAAAGAGAAAGATTCATTTCCTTTTGGGGAACTTTGCTTTTTTTATTTGCCATATCACATCAAATTTTAGGATTAAACTCCTTTAAAGTCAATTGAATTTCGAAGATTATCGAAGTTTAAATGCATTTTTGTGAAAACGCAAAATTCGATGTTGACTGTAAAAAAATTAATGAATATTATGAGGGTGTAAGCATAGACGATTTAACATAAAATCGAGGTAAAATCATGAAAAACGCTAATACAAAAATTGTATTTACGAGTTTGTTGATGTTTTTTTCTATTGTTTTATCAGGGTGTTTTTTTACGCAATCAGGTGATAGTGAAGACAATATTTCAGCTGAAGAATTTGAATTTGATAAAACTAAAAACTATAAAATTGAGTTCATGATGTGGGGAGCTGCGGATGAAATCAATAACTATTCGGTGATTATTGATCATTTTATGGATGATTATCCAAATGTTGTCGTTTCAGTCACAACCCAAGATGCCACACAATATATGGCGACATTAACTGGCAGAATTTCAGGAAAAATGCCTGATGTTTTCTATTTGCCAGAATATGAATTTAGAACCTGGGCAGACTCTGGAAGATTGCTTTCAATCACAAACGGCATCAAAGCAGAGGAATATTCAAAATTATGGCCGACCGCTGTTGATTGGTATTCATACAATCGAGTTACCAAGAAATTAGGGGTTTCCGAAGGCTCTAATTTATATTGTCTCCCAAAGGATATCGGACCATGGACTCTGATGTACAACGTCGACATGATTAACGAAATGATTGGATTGGGAAAATTGACCCAAGTAGAGGCGGATTTGCTCGCTGATTCGTTTAACCCAATCACATGGAATGAATTCAATACAATTGCCGTTAAAATTCAAAACTACTACGGAACCGAAAAAAACAATCCTAATTTCTACTCGATTCCGTATTACGAATCAACTTCAGCAATTTGGTCTAATGATGCCGATTATTTTGATGAAGGTGCTATGAACAGCACGATTAATACACCTGAATTTTCTCAATCAATTGAATGGATTTGGGATCTAATTCATACACATAAAGTAATGCCTTTAACAACAGGCGATACGGCACAGAATATGTTTTTAGCTAAAAATAGCGCGTTTTGTTGGGTGGGACCTTACTTAACACCGATGTATAACATGCAGAACATGAATTATCGATTGATGCCTGTTCCTTATAATGGTGAAAACCCCAACGCTAAATCCACATCTTGGATTGGCACGCTTGGTCTTGCGATTTCCAAAACCACAACTGAACCTGCTGCAGCCCTTGAATTACTTAAATATTTAAGCGCCAATGAAAACTCTCAAAAAGATTTAGTAGAACGTGGTCAATTAATTCCAAATATTAAATCTTTAGCTTTGAACAAAGAGGAATTTTTAAATCCCGACGCTGCTCTTGCTGCCATTTGGCCTGCAAATAAAGAGGTTTATCTTGATATTGTCGACGGCAATACTGGAGAAACAAGAGCGGCTTTAGGAAAGATTGGAGACGATCTTGTCGATGGTAGAGTGCGGCCCCATTACCACACATTTGAAAATTCTTGGTTGAATGCGATAGAGGTTGAACTCGGCGAAATCTATGGTCTTAAGAATAAATCTGATATCGCACTGAGATTATCGAATTTTAATAGCGTGCTTCAAGAATATTTAGATGCCTCGAATCAATCTGGAGGAATTTATTGATCTATCAATGAAAAAAAGAAAACCAATATCAAAACATAAATTGAAAGAGCGTTTAATCGCTATTAGTTTTGTCTCACCTCTTTTTGTTGGTTTTATAATCTTTACTTTGATTCCTTTATTTGTCGCGATTGTCTATTCATTAGTTGACTATATGCCTCTTCGGGGCACAGTTAAACCTATTAGTTTTGACGTTTACCGAAGTTTATTTCAAACCGACACTATCAACGCCGATTTGAAACAGTCCATTATTAACACATTGTTATTGATGATCAGTATTCCGCTTAATATTTTTCTCGGTCTGATTATTTCAGGCTTAATTACAATGCGAGGTTTAAAGTGCAAAACTTTATATAGAGTCATCCTTTATTTACCTGCCGTTACAGGCGCTGTTGCAATTGCCTTTGTATGGAAACTTATTTTTAATGAAACTCATGGTTTGGCCAACATTTTTCTTAAAAACATTGGCATCATCGATCGAAACATCAATTGGTTAGGAGTCACTGATGGCTATGCCTATCCGCGATTTGTAATAATTATGAAAAATGTATGGGGTGGCATTGGTGGGGTGGTTATTTTATATGTTGCTGGTATTTTAAGCATTCCTAAAACGCTCTATGAAGCCGCGGAAATTGATGGAGCCTCGAGAACCAGACAATTCTTTTCAATTACCGTTCCCTTACTTTCTCCTATTACTTTCTATCTGTTTATCGTTTCGGTTATCGGGGGGCTTCAGTCTTTTATGGATACGCAATTAATCGCCAACACAAAAGCAACCCAAACCATCGTTTACTTCATCTACAACCATGGGATCAATAACTATCGCTATGGATTTGCATCCGCCGCCTCGGTGTTGCTTGCAATCGTTGTGATGGGGGTCACTATTGGGCAATTCAAAGTTCAAGATAAAATCGGGCAGAAGACTATTTAAAATGAAACAGACAAGAAAATTCGGCATGGGAAGACTAATTGCATATATGTTTTTAACTGTGCTAAGTTTTACCACTCTCTTCCCTTATCTTTGGATGGTTTTAGCCTCATTTAAATCAGGGATTGAGATTTCGGTTTACCCTGAACGTTTTTTTCCTACCGCGTTTTCATTTGAAGCATATATTAAAGCGTTTAAAGAGTTGCATTTATTTACCGGGCTTAAAAACACTTTAATTGTCGAGTTTTTCGCGATTACCATATCGCCATTAGTATCCGCTTTAGGAGCATTTGCTTTTTCTAAATTGGCTTTGCCTAAGAAAAGATTGTTATTGATTATTTTGCTTTCGAGCATGATGGTCCCCTATGCGGCTTTAATGCTTCCACAATTCCAAATGTGGCAGAGTTTTAATCTCGTTGGCACTTTATGGCCCCTTATCATTCCCTGTTTCTTCGGAAGCGCAGTGATGACTTTCTTTTTTGTTCAATATATGAATTCCATTCCTACGGAAATCTTTGAAGCGGCAAAAATGGATGGGGCCGGGCCGTTTCGTCAATTCTTTCAAATCATGGTTCCGTTAATTAAACCCGCCTTGGCCGCTCAAATCGTTTTTGCTTTTATCGGAACTTGGAATGATTATTTTATCCCCTCGATTTATTTGAATACTACCGAAGTCAAAACCTTGCAACTCCAGTTATTATCGCTGCAAATGCAGCAAAGCAATTTGATGGTGATGAACATCGTCATGGCAGGGAGTGTCCTCTCTTCAATTCCTATGTTAGTTATCTTTGTCGTCGGGCAAAAATTCTTTGTTGAATCATTAAGTATAGGAGCTGTAAAGGAATGAGCATGTTTAATAAATTCAAAATTTTTATGAGTTTATTTGTGACGGGACTAGCATTGAGTTCTTGTAACAACATTAATAAACTCGCCGTGTATTCTCCGTCCCAAGATACAAGCGATGATATTTTTGATTTTTATTCAAATTCCATTCTTCCCGAAGTCACTCTTGATGGAAAACTCGATGATGCCCGCTGGAGCGCTAGTGATGTGATTACCCTCGGCAGTTTTGATAATAGCGATATTGAAAGCGGCGAATATGGCGCTATTGTGGGAGATATTCTCTCCTATGCCGAAACTAAGCGCGGGGTTATTAAAATGTTTAGAGGTGAAGTTGGTTTTCATTTCGGCATTGAAATCCGCGACAATGATATTTGCTATAAAGCCTTAAATGATGACGATGATGCTATCTACACTGACAACGTGTTGATTAATTTGTGCACGCAATTAGATGGCGCAACCATTCCAATGGCGGATGATTACTATTTACTCGTAACTGCATTTAATAATCAATGCTTTCGAAGAGGAGCTAATGCTCCCGGTTTATGGGGCGCATTCACTGGAATTATTGATTATCAAGCTGAGATTTTTAAAGATGATTTCGGAAAAGATGCGGGTTTTATTGTGGAAATGCTTGTCCCATATAGCGAGATTGGGATTAGTAAAGACAGTCCAGTCGGAATCACATTTAGATCATGTAACCGGTATAGTGAATCCAAAACCGTCATTGAATTTCCTTGGTTCTACAAAGGCGGTATTCACCCCTTTAATACACCCAATGAATATATTGTTTGGGGAGAAGACAACCATTTATACGAATATTATGAGTACCGTCGTCCTAATGTAACGGTTAATGGCGTCCTTTGGGACTATGTAATCAATCAACCAATTCCTAATGTTGTAGTAAATGATTTGGTTACAACGGATTCACGCGGAAAATTTACCTTAGAAGATGTCAATTCTAATTTGGATTTGGAGTTGAGATTTACCTCTCCTGCTATTTTGGAAAACCAAAAATATATTGTTTCTCGAAACATTATGCGAGTTGCCAACGGTATGCCTGTGGACGTCAATATCAAGTTGTTCACTAAGGACAATTTGATTACAAAACTAGTCAAAGGTTCAATCGAGACAGAATATGATTATCGCGACATTGAAGTTGTAATTGGGGAAAATACCGTGAATGTTGATGCGGACGGCGGTTATGAAATTTCGTGTACTTTCCTAGCGGAATACGAAACAATCACCGTGAAAAGGAAAGATAAACCTTTTGGCTATGATGATCAAATCTGTATCAACGATGGCGGTTCTGCTCAAATTACAAAAAATTTAACCTTGCCTTTAATTGACAAATATCCTGATAAATTCGGAAAATATGGCGACATTGAAACCTTTATTGGATGGAAGAGCGATTCATTACTTGCTCGTTTTATCGTTCCTTCAAGAACCAATGGTGTTGCCTTGGCAATCTCCTCCGATGATATGGGAGGTAAGATTGTTTTATACCATCAAATCGGCACGATGTGCGTAACTGATTTTATTAATTATGCTTGGAATTATGCGCCTCCCGCCTCATTTGGATCAGAAGCTAGTATTCATGTTAATCCCCAAGGACAAACGGTATACACTTTCACTGTTCCGTTTGAATTAATCGGGATTGAAAATAAGGCTGAGATCAAAGTGGCTCCTTTTGAATATTCATATAGTGGCGAGTTCCACTATTACAAGTTAGATAATGGCACTCAATTAACTTTCGGAAATACTAACATCTTGAATTATTATCCGCTCTTTTCAAGTTCGGGCATCCTGATAATCGGTCCTACTGAAACAGTTACTTCTTCAATGACGCTCGAACCATTTGGAAAAGGAAATGCGGTTGCTAAATTCGAATATATCGATGCAAACGGCAATAAATCCTTAAGAATAACCATCGAGTATACTGCAAACGCAAAAATTTGGGGTTATGGCATAATGCTAGGCGATTTAGTCAATAACCGTGGTACAACCGACTTATTTGCACTGGGTTATGAAACTTTCGATCATAAAGAATATGGCGATTGGAATTGGAGGGGGGAATATATCTATGCATCATCGCTAGGGGTTGTCTATTCACAATTTGTTGTCGAAGATAAATCTTACATGGTGGCCGATTACCCATTAGCGGTATTAAACGGCAGTAATTATGATTTAAAAATCTCAAATTCAACTCAGGAAATTGGAGTGCAACTTTTTGAATATGTAACCGATGCTTCGGGTAATTTATATTCGGTTTATAACTGCATTAATGTCGATGGGGTCCCGAAAGCGTTTGATCAAGGAGTAAGTGAATTTGTGCGTTTCTCACTTGTTTAGAAAATGGTTTGCAGGCGTTTTTCCATACGTAAATGGAATGTTTGCTCTCAAAGAGCAATTGCAAATAGTTCTCATGGCTATTTGCTCTTAATGTCAATCATGAGAAGCTCAAAGGCGAAAGGAGAAAATATGAAAAAAGCAAAGAAAGTTTTAAGCACAGTATCGCTTGCACTATCTTTAAGTTTGCTAGGCGGCTGTAATCTTAAACCCTCAGATCCAACGTATACGATTACTTGGAAAAATGGCGATGTTGTTCTCGAAGTCGATGAAAATGTGAAAAAGGGGGAAATGCCCTCGTATGATGGCGCTGTTCCCACGAAAGAAGCAAGTGTAGATAAAGTCTACGCATTCTCAGGGTGGAGTCCCGAAGTTGTGGCAGTGACCGCAGACGCTACCTATTATGCCCAATTTTCCAGTGAAACAAGAAAATACGAAATCACTTGGAATGATGATGACGATTCCCTTTTAAAAACTGAATCTGTCGCATATGGTGTGGTTCCCTCTTATGGAGAACCCGCTCCCACCAAGGAATCAGATGGGACATATACTTACACATTTGCCGGTTGGACGCCAACGGTAGTTGCTGTTACTGGTCCTGCTACCTATACTGCGACTTATTCGCAAACCATGATTCAAAAGAGTGTAACTTATATGTTTGGCGTTAAAACCCTCAAAACGGAAACCGTGGACATCAATTCCACAATTACCTACGTTCCCGAAGAAGATCATTATGAATTCAAGGGTTGGTACAAAGATGCTGCACTAGAAACCGCTTGGAAATCAACGGATACAGTAACGACTGATCTTATTTTATACGCCAAGATGGAATGCACAAAGGTAAATTATCAATATAAGAATCTCGGTGCCCACCATATTGACTGCACCGCAATCTTAACTGGTGAAGGCTTATTGGTAGAATACATCGCCAAAGAAGGTGCCGATACACTTGCATATGGAATGAATTTATCAGTACCCGAAGGAACCTATTCGATTCTTCTTTATCAAAATGCATGCGTCGCCAAACAAGTCTATGGTGATTGGAATTGGGTCCAACGCTTACCCGCTGATGTTAATGCCACTACTTTAAGAACCGTTGAGGGCGAGTATACCATTAGTACCATTTATTTCAGCAATGAAACTTTAGGCATCACTAATGAAACACTATCGATTAGCATTTTGTTCTATGAATGGGTGCCGACAGGTGGTTCACAATATGGCGTTTACAACGTGCAAATGGTGAATGGCGTCGAGGCCAGAATTGATGGTCCAACCACAGGATTTGTCACAGTTGTCTTAAGGGAAGCTCCTCCCGAACAAACCTTAGCTTCTGCGATTTTCGAACCGTTTGGTTCAAATCAATCCGTACCATCGGTTCGCCAAACAGACAAAGGTATTTATGTAAAAATCGCAAAATATAATGAAGAAACTTTTGGTTACGGGATCATGCTTGGTAACTTTACAACTGAACTTGGTTTTTGTGATTTGTTTGCCACGCTGGGCACAGTTGATCACCATGAATATGGGGACTGGGGCTGGGCGGGAAATTACGTCCAACCTTCCTCGCTTGGCATTGTGACGAGTGTTACCGTTGAACAAGACAACTCAAAAACATTTGAGGCATTCTATTCATATGAGTATCTAGAAACATATCTAATTACCGCGGCAACGAAATCATTTGGCTTCCAGATTTTTGAATATGTGGGCGGTACAAAATATGCTTCACAAGCTAACGCTTATGGAGTTTATATCTGCATGAATGTCTCGGGAACACCCGCGCCATTTGATGGCGGTGTTGCCACTTTCCAAGCTGTTACTCAAACGGATTAGTAGGTTTTAAAAAAATGAAAGCGAAGAGCCTAATACAATGTAGTATCCTCGCCTTAGCGCTAGGAGTTATCGCCGGTTGCGATAATAAAACCGATATTTTGCATATGGATAAAATTGATTTTACACAACCTAACTATCGGGTTGAATACTATAACAATATGCAATTCAATGCATATTATAACAAGCAAGAAGCTGATCTTTATCTTCCTCATCAAGGTATATATGGTTCAGGGAATGCGTTCATTTTACGATATAACGGAACATACTATATGTACTTAGGCTCTTCGAATTATAATGGCACGGCAATTGGGTGCTATTCTTCAGAAGATTTAATGACGTGGCAACAAGTAAATAATGGCATTAATCCTTTAGGTTTTTGCGCAGATGATCCGCGTCTTTATTTTACTTATCCTGTTGTTGTTGCAAAATACAACAATAAATTCTACATGTATGCATATGTTAAAAATAATATTATTGAGCAAGCAACCTATATTTTAGAAGCTGATAGTCCCATCGGCCCTTTTGAGTTCATCACCGAGGAAGATGGCAGTATTAAACCCTATACCATCAATGGGACCACATTGAATATTGATGGCGATATTTTCATTGATGACAACGAAGATGTTTATTTTATGTCTGGACATCAAGATGCTTATTTCAGCGGGATTCGCGCATTTAAAATGCCGTCAATGGATCAGGTTTCCTACGGAAAAGACGACTATATTAATATCGCTAATTCATCGGTAGGCGGTTGGACGGAAGGAAATGGAATCATTAAAAGAAATGGTATGTATTATTTAATGTACACTGGTTCAAACATCCTCTCTCCTGGTTATTTATCACATTATTCAACCGCTCTTAATGAAGATTGGAAGAAAGGTTTTGGAACCGCCGATCGGTTAAATGCGCCTGGCTTTGAGCAAGGCATCGATTTCCCGATGGGATGTGAAACTAATGATACATTCTATTCGCTTGGACACGCCAATGGACTGCTTGGTCCTGATATGGATGGCATCTACTACCATTACTTTAGTGTCAACTCCTCAGGTCCTAATGCTACTTTTGGCATTGACCGCCTGATCTTTAACGGCGCCGCTATCGATGTTAATCAAACCCAATACCACTCGGTTAAGCCTAAGCGGCCAGCCCTGTATTCATATGATCCCTTAAATGATGGAAAATTTTCTTTTAACAATCATCAAATTTTATCCAATGATAAAAGCGGTGACATCTTCACTGCTGAGTTTAACTATGTAGGAAAAAATACAAAGTGTATCTTTTCTTACAGAGATGAGAATAATTATGCTTACGTTCATATGGACATCGCGAACAAAAAAATCAATCTTCATCAAGTCAAAAATGGTGTCGATTCCCTCATTGAAACCGGTGCGATTGTTAGAGATTATGATGCTTGCGATTTGCATGAAACGGTCAGAGTCTCCTATCGAGAGGGACTTATTGAGGTCTATTTCGATGATTTAAAGAAAATAGAAAATTGTACCTTAGCGCTGCAAGGGGGAAAAATTGGCTATTTATACGAAAGTAATCATTTCGAAGCAAGATACACCGCCTTTTCTAATGTCGCTCAAGGGTTAAGCGATGCTCTCGAGCCGAAATCATCCAAATTAAATATTGGCGCTGAATCATATCTTCCATCAAATCAATACAAGTGCATTGGTTCCTTGTTTGGTCATGGGTCTGGTTATGATGTTGTCAAAAGCGATGAATATAATGGGCAGCATGTGGGTATGGGGAAAATGAAATTAGTTAATATCGGTGATAATTCGTCTTATTTGGTCGATTTTGAACAAACGCGAAATGGCAAGGATTCCACCGGATACTATTCTTTATATTTAACATTGAATAAGAAGATGGCAGGTAAAAAAATCGGAGTTCGGATCGACGGGAGTGAAATCTATGTTTTACAAGTTCCAGCGACGATAAATCCCACCAGTGAGACTTCTTTAGTGAAAATTGAGATAGGAAAATTGCCAATTGCCAAAGGGGTTAGAAATGTTTCCTTTATTAATGTCGGAGATGATTTTGAGTTCCACTCTTTTACTTTTGCTAAAACTAATAATTCCCAAATTGTTTATGAAGCTAAACTTGACAAAGCACCCGAAAAGGGAATGGAACAAAAGACATTATGGAGATTCCAAAAGAACGAAGGCGACCAAGAGGCCTCGTTGTTCTGTAAGGAAGGCGCTCGTTCACTAGTCTATTTTGGCGATGATTCACTCACAAATTATGTTGCTGAATGTGATTTTAGACTTAATGGAGAAAGTATTTCAACAGCTGGATTTATCGTTGAAGGCAATCGCTACTCAAACTCGCCCTATTATGATGAGGATTATAAGTATATGCAGGGATACTACATTTCGATTAATAAGCGAATTTTAAAAATCGAAAAACTCAACTATACACACACCAACAGCAATGCCGATGCTACTAGGGCCAGTGTAGTTCCAGATTCTTGGTTTCATATTAAAATCACCAAAAGCAATAATGCGATTTCGGTCTTAATCAGTGATATGGCCAATCAAACAATCGGTGAACTCAATTTTACTGATGATATCGCCTTTATGGGTGGGCGTTTTGGCTTCTATTCCGCTGGGGCCTCCATGTCCTATAAAAATTTGATAATAACGACCAAATAATGAAAAAAAATATCATTTTGCTATTCGAAAACTTCAATGAGGAATTGATAACTCCTGAGTTTTTAGAAAGCGGAATTAAGACGATCGGACTTCACTATAATCCCTATAAAAATAGTGCAACAGAGTATTTCGATTTTATTGAAAAAAATCAAGAATTTATTATTTTTTTAGAGAGTAAAGAGGTGATAATCGAATATTATTTTCATGCGGTTTCCGTTTTATTAAATCGTGAGTTATTCAAGAAAAAACCTCATTTTTTCAGAGTAGACCAAAATGGGCAAAGAAATCCTGATTTTAATTGTTGTCCATCAAATAAGCGAGCTTTGAAAATCATTGAACACAATGCTTATAAGTTGGCCAAAAAATTAGGTCAGAAATCACATCGCTATCATCTTTGGCTTGATGATGATTTAGGTAATGACATTTCTTGTCAATGCGAAAATTGCCGCAAATTAACGCTTCAAAAACAAAATCTTCTCCTTTTAACTGCGATTTTAAAGGGGGTTAAAAAATATGATAAGATGGCTACAATTTCATATTTAATCTATGGAAATGAGGAATTAAAAGAGGGGCTTAGTCCTGATTTCTTTATTGAATTTGCCCCTTTTAAAAGAAGGCACGATGTGGCACTGAATCATCATGAAAATGAAGCATGGATTAAAAAACTTGAATTATTAAAGAAGATTAGTAATTTTGAAGTTATTGAATATTTCCTTAGCTATAATTTGAAGGATTATTTGGATTGTTCCGTTCGGGTTGACAATGATTTAGAAACATATCATAAATTAGGAATTAAAAATATAGCGACTTTTGTTGTGAATAATGGTTTGTCTATCGGGGATATCCGGAAAGCAATAATGAAGTTTGTAGAGGATTAATTGATGTACAACAAAGGAATAATCATCATATATAATGATTTTACGGAAGATTGGCTCCCTATTTTAAAGGCAAGTTCCATCAAACTAATCGGCCTCCATTCTCTATATAAATTGGGTGGTGTCGAAGCTTATTTAGAATGGCTTCATCGCGAATCAACCAAAGCGCTAATTGAAAAGTTTGAAGCCGAAGGTTTTATTTTTGTCCATCAATTGCACGTCCTTGATTATCTTCTGCCTAAGTCTTTATTTGAAAATCATCGAGAATGGTTTAGAGAAAACAAAGATCACGAACGCATAAATGATTGGAATTTATGTCCCTCAAACGCTGAGGTTCTCCAATATATTGAAAATAGAACCTATGAATTGGCTCTTGCTCTACGGCAAAAAAATCATAAATATTATTTATGGCCAGATGATAGTATAGATTCTATTTGTTATTGCAAGAAATGTGCAAAATTAACCGGGGCTGATCAGGCGATAATTATCGCAGAAGCCATGCTTAAGGGATTAAAAAGATATGATGAAAACGCAAAATTGTCTTTCTTAGCCTATCAAGATGCTATGGGAGAAATCACCATTGAACATAGCGATAATCTTTTTTTGCAATTTGCGCCAATCTTACGCAATCACAATGAACCAATCACATCAAATGATGAGAAAAACAAACATAATAGAGCGGTACTTAATGCGCTCAAAAATAAGTTCAAAGATATTGAAATTCTTGAGTATTACTTAGATGCTTCATACTTTTGCCA
Organism: Bacilli bacterium; assembly: GCA_050952725.1. Lineage (GTDB taxonomy): Bacteria > Bacillota_I > Bacilli_A > RFN20 > CAG-826 > JAQWCH01. The sequence continues at coordinate 490,651 of JBMNLN010000001.1, read as the reverse complement.
GTGGAAAAAAGAAAATGTATCAAATATTGTTATTAATAAAGAAGTTCTTGCCCGCGACTGTGAATTTTATAAAAGTTCTGGTGCGACAACAATTACAACCTTTGCAGGTTTTATTAATAAACAATGGTTTGAACGATTCGGCACACAAGCTTTTAAAGATTATGTCGAAGTAATTAATAAATATTTTTAATCCGTTAACTCTTTAAAAATCTTTTTGAATTCGCTCAATCATTTAAATTGAAATTCAGATTTACATGGCGGATATGCTATGGTTTTTTTGGAAAAGCACCATTAAAACTGGACGGATTTTCAATGATATAATGCTTGATTTGCCTCGAAAATAAGCATCGTAAAAGTTCGCTGATTCGGTCCTCAATTTTTAATGATTATAATGAAAAAATCAAATGTTTTTAAAAATAACAACTAAATTTATTGCAAATTATTTTTTTGTTGATTAAGTTAACAAACACAGTGCCTCATGTCGAAGCAGTTGTAAGTCTTAAAAAATCTTATAAGGAGGCTTTTTCAAAATCAAGCAGCGGTTTTCCTCTAATTGCTGTCTGTTCTTTGTATAATTTTTGCCATGTAAAGAAACATAGTGTTTCGGAAATTACCGAATATGACATGATGACAATATAATGCAGGTTTTCTGGACTTTGGGTCACCACCATATAGATGTACATCGCAAGCGATAATGAACAGTTAAGGATGTTTATTGCAACTCCGTCAATCACAGCGAACATAAGTAAGAAAGTGATAACAAGGGATAAGCCAAAGATAACTCCGTTGAGCTCTGGGTAAGTTGTATTTGGAAGCATTTGAAAAATTCTCGCAAAAACAATTGAGACACAAAACACTGAAATATATACGATAATCTTTAATCTTGGTGATAGTTTTCGATAGATTGTACCTTGTTTATATTTATTTTTATTCCATCTAAGGAAGGTGATAAATTGCAATGTTGAAGAAATGAGTAGGGCATTTAAAAATGGTCCCCAAAGACCATCCATGAAAAAGCCGATGGCGTAGATAATGCTATTAATCCCACCGATAACTTTTGCATACCTATTCGCCTTACTGTTAAAAAATTGTACTAAAAGCGTGACCAGACAGGGGATTACCTTAATGATTGGTGCTCTTCTTTGAATGGAAAAAATGATGATTAGGATACCGCTCACAATCATCAGAGTGTACATAAATAGGGATTTGACTGTTATTCTCGATTTGATGCTTTCCATTCTTCTTTTTTTCAAAGACTGTTCTTTGTAAAATTTGAACAGACTAAATAGAATATTAGCAAATATTTTTCCAACGAACATCATTAATCACTTTTTGATTAATAAATGTCCAAAAACCAGAATTAATTGAGCACTTTCACCTCTTGAGAATGATGCTTAGTCCTGACATCCATACTTCGGGATTATCTTATGTATTATAATGATACGCGCGGATTACAATTACAGACCAACACGAAGAAAATTTTAGAAATGAGATTTGAAAGGAAAATAACCTAAAACAAAAATGCTTTTTTTGTGTTACTTTGCTAACATGGGAAATCAAACTTTGAAAAGGGTATAATTTATAGTATGTCTGGTATTGTGCTAAAAAATGTGAATGTCACCTATAAAACTAAAACGGAAATATTTAATATTTTAAATAATGTCTCCGTGGCTTTACCTAAACATCAAGTTACTGCGATTATCGGGGCAAGTGGCTGTGGTAAAACCACATTACTTAAAGCGATTCTCGGTTTGGTTGATTATGAGGGGGAAATCTTGTTCGATAATACTGATTTAAGATATATTTCCGTGCAAGATCGAGTTTTTTCCTATGTTAGTCAAAACTTCTCCTTATTCCCAAAACTTACCACTTTTAATAATATTGCGATGCCCTTAAAAGCTTTGCGAATTTCTGGAGACGAGGTCAGAGCCCGCGTTCATGAAGTAGCGCGACTAATGAAGATCAGTGAATGTTTAACTAGAAAACCCAAAGATTTATCGGAGGGTCAATGTCAGCGCGTCGCTATTGCTCGCTCATTAATCAAGAAACCCAATGCCTACTTTTTTGATGAGCCCTTCTCCGCGCTGGATGGGCAAACATCGGCCAATATCATCCAAGAGATGAAAGCGATTTTTACTTTATATCATGCGACCGTGGTCTTTGTTTGTCATGATGTCGAGACCGCCCTCTTAATCGGCGATTATTTTGTCATCATGGACGAGGGCATGGTGGTTGAAGCGGGAACTAAAGAGCAAGTTATCGCATCTGATAATCCGATTGTGAAAGGATTTTTTTTCTTGCATGATTAATTTATATTTCGAAACAGATTGTAGTAAAATCGAGAAAAGGATTTTTTCTCTTAAAGTTTTATCTATTTCAATCATTATTTTGTTTGTAGTCATTGAAGTATTGTTACTACTTTTTGCGACTTATGATAAGAAAGCGCTCTTTATGATTTTCGCCTCACTTTTAGCGGTGTTTTCGGTTATTTCTCTTATATATTGCATTGATAAATCCAAGTATCTGATGATTATTGTCTCAGAATATAAATACCTAGTTGCTGCCTCAAACACGATTAAAGAAGTAAAAATCATCGCGAGCCCCAAACGCTTTATTACACTAGCGGATTCTTCTTGTGTTTATGTGATTACCGTCGAGGAAAACAAGAAAAAGAGTGTCTTATATTTGAGCAATATTTTTGATAATGTCTTTGAAGAAGAAAAAAACTATCTCATTAAGGAAGCGCATCATTACATCATTGGCTATGAAAGTAAAGATTAAATTTCCCTTCAAAAAATCCTTTTTACACCGCGTGTATTTTTATGTGATTTTTGCTGTCCTCGTTCCCATCTTTTTGTGCGCGGGAATTGAATTAAAAACCACCCCTAGTAAAGCTGAAAGATTTGCGGTTTTTCTCGGGGCAGATTTAAAACCCACCGCGACCATTTCCCAAAGAATCGGCGACTATGTCAGTGAATATGGGAATATCAAAAACACCTTTTCAAGTTGTGCACCTAGCAATTCATATTTCGCTATTCGTTACGGGGCTGAAGCATTATTAAGTGATCTTATCATCTTGCCTGAAAGCAGTTTTCCCTTAGTGGATTTATCCGTTTATTCTGTCCTCTCGTCAGACAACGAGTTTTTCGCTGAAACTAATTATGTATTTGAAGCAAACAAACATGTCGGTATCTTCTTCGGCAAAGGAAATGATTGTCCTTGGAGTGAGGATGTCGAATATCAGGATGAAAATTACTTTGCCTTTGTTAACCGTAACTCCGTCCACGCTGAAGGCTTTGAAGCCGATTGCAAGGATGATCAAATCATGGCATTTTTAAGAAAGGTTTTCGATGAAAAAGATTAAGCACCCAAAAGCTGATTTCACCTCTAGTTTGCTCCCTCAAACTCGACGAGAACAGTTTAAGGACTTGTTTAAGAATGAATGGAAGACACTTTTGGCGTTAGGATTTATTCTCTTTCTTTTCGCACTTCCATATCTGGTTTTATATGCTTTTCGGTTTTTTTATGCCGCTTTTTATAGTTCAGCTTTAATTGAAGGCGGCCTTGATGAGCGAACGATTCAATTTAATATGATCATCTTCCATGCCTTATTCGATCTTGGGACTATCATCCCTTACTCCGTGCTAAGTTTAGGACTCGCGGGAACAATGAGGGTTATGAGTAATCTCGTTTATGGCGAGGGCGTTTTATTTAAAGATGATTTTATCAACGGCATTAAAAAAGCATGGAAAGCGTATTTATTCGCTGCTATTATTTTTGGATTAGTCAAGGCGGTTTATAGTTTTGGCTCCAATTATTTAACTTTTGAAGGTTCGACACTATCTGCGATTTTAAACGGCGTTTTAGTCATTGTCGTCTATTTATTCGTCGTGCCAACGATGATGTTGATGCTTGAATTAAACTCGACTTATAACATTACTTTCATCAATAATATCCAAGCTTCTTTTAAATTTACCGTGCTCACTTTAATCCCGACTGGGCTTTTCTCCATTGGCTTATTTTTTGTCCTTTATCTCTCAAATATTAGCCAACTATTTATTATTATTTTAATTATCAGCATACTAATAATAGTTATCGTGCCAATTTATTTGCTGCTTTGGAAATTATTTATCGCCCATATTTTTGATAAATTTATTAATGTCCACGACTACCTTGAGTTTTATCGCAAAGGGTTAGCCAAGCAAGAAGGAGAAAACCATGGCGACAATCACATTTAAAAACATCAACAAGATTTATGACAATAACGTCCAAGCTGTCTTTGATTTCAATCTCGAAATTAAAGACGAAGAATTCATCGTTTTTGTCGGTCCCTCTGGATGTGGGAAATCGACAACCTTAAGAATGGTAGCCGGCCTTGAAGACATCACTTCTGGTGAACTCTACATCGATGGCAAACTGGTTAACAACGTCGTTCCCAAAGATCGCGATATCGCGATGGTCTTTCAAAGTTATGCGCTTTATCCGCAGATGACCGTTTTTGAAAATATGGCGTTTGCTTTAAAAGTTAGAAAAATCAAAATGCCTCTTCTTGATGCATCCGCGGCTAATCTTGAAATCAAAAAAGAATTAGATGAAACCTATGTTAAAGTTAAACGCATCGATCGGAAATTTGCCAAAAAACAAGATAGCGAAGAATTGCTAAACGCACACATGGAATTATTCGACCAAATCTTCGAATTGAAAGAACAATATGATGCCTCTTTAAAACCAACATACGGGATTGATGTTAAAGAAATTGCTAATTCTAAAACCACGATTAAAAAACTTATGAAAGAGATTGCGGCGGCGGAAAAAACCCTTGTGAGTTTAAAGGCAAAACAAGATAAAGGTTTACTAATCCCGGTTGAAGGAACCACTTATGATTCTATTAAGAGTGTGGTCGTGAGTGCGATTGAACAAAAGACCACCCAAATTAAAGAACTCGAAGAAAGAATCGCTTTTTTAGAAAAAAACGAAGTGCAACTTTTTGAAAAAAGACATTTGACTCCTTTGGAAATTGCAATTGAAATCAATAAAACCGCACTTCTTCTTGATTTGACTAAATATCTTTTCAGAAAACCGAAAGCTCTCTCAGGTGGACAACGTCAACGGGTAGCACTTGGACGCGCTATCGTGCGAAAACCCAAAGTCTATTTGATGGATGAGCCATTATCAAATCTCGACGCTAAATTGCGGGCGGCGATGCGGGCTGAAATCTCCAAAATCCACGAAAACACTGGGGGAACGACTATTTATGTGACCCACGATCAAGTTGAAGCGATGACCATGGCCACCAGAATTGTGGTAATGAAAGATGGTTGGATTCAACAGATTGGCACTCCCGATGAAGTTTATTCTGATCCCGCGAATAAATTTGTCGCCGGCTTTATCGGGGCGCCCAACATGAACTTTATCGATGCTCTTGTCCAAAACAAGCAATTGATTATTTCTGATGATAAAGGTAAATATGTCATTGATTTAAACGCTAAACAAGCCAAGTGCCTTCAAGCCTATGAAAATCAAGAAATCACCATCGGTATCCGGCCCGAAGCGATTGTTTTAGAGAAAGAAAAAGGTGATACCTTAGTCAGTAAACCTCTGGAACTCGAATGTTATTATGCGGAATTACTCGGTTCAGAACTTCTCTTGCATTTTGATTTCTTCGGCACAAAGATTACTGCCAAAACCGAAGCGCTTCATAAAATTAAAACTTATGACCTAGTGAGTATCTGCTTTAAAATCGAGCACATTTATTTCTTTGATAAAGAAACTGATCAGAGAATTAAATAAGTTTAACCCCTTAATCCCACTGATTAAAAACTAAAGAAGGTAGACAACAGTTGATGTTGTCTACTTTTTATATCATCAAAAAACTCCTCTTCCCGTTAAAGCAGGAAGAGGAGTAAATCTCTGTAAGAGTTTTAGATGAAAACGTTAATCTTAGCGGAGATTGGCAAAGACATCATTTGCAGCAATTTCTGCTTGGACATCAGTCGCACCGTAAATTTCTTTGGTTAAAGTCGAGGTGCGGGATGCATTGAAGTAGTTGCTCCAGTATAGGCCTAACATATATTGTTGACCCGCGGCAAATCCGCCCATAAAGTTTTCCGAAAGAGCTTTTTGTGTATTAAACACATTATCGATGTAGAAGTAAAGGGTATCATTTAATAACACAATCGTTAATTCACCTGTTGCAGCAACGGTGGTTGCGGGGTAAACACTGCCTGTGTCGCGCAGCGTAGAACCAGTCGCTCCATCCTTATTGATGAAACTGAATAAACCCGGGGTTGATAGTCCTACATTATAGGCATGGAAGTTTCTTGGAGCATCTGAGGGGGTAATACCTCCGTTTGGTGATCCATTAGTAAGGGTGATGCCAGACCAAGCACGGGCGTTGTGGTCAATCAGCGTGAGGGTTGTGGAGATAATTGCGGCATCAGAATATTTACCAAGATAATAATAGGAACTTTGGAAATTGCTAAAGCCCGCCCCATCTAACATCGTCGCATTGAAGACATTATTAATATTATTCACATGGTGGATATATTTTTGAGTTGGGGCTGCACAACTATAAGTGATTTTAATCTTGACAATACTCGTGGTGAAAGTGTTGTTGGCATTATCACCAAAATCAATTTTCAGATGCGATGGTAAATCTGGTGTTTCCACCACAAAGATTTCTCCTAGACCAGCAGCTTGTCCTTCGCCTTTAGAAAGACGTTGTTTGGTCACACCATCGGTAAAGCCACTGGTAGCACATGTGCTTAAATTAACATAAGGGGCATCATCCACGATGGCGCCGTTAAAAATATTAAGCCAAAGTTGAAGTTCAATTTTTTTAATCCCCGTAATAGGGGTTGAATTGTAAAGATTGGCATCCCAGTGAGCGCCATTTTCAAAAATTGATCCCCATCCATTTGGAGCGTACGAAACCCACTGGTTAGTAGGGAAACTAATTTGGTTACCACTAGTTGTGGTTTTCAAAAATGTCCCGACCGCTCCTGTTTTGTGCGTGGGATTATCCGTCGCTTCATCGATAATCATCACGTAATCTACTCCGCCGCCTTTGGGTTTCCAAAAAGCGCCCATGGCATTTTTGGAGTTAACCGCTAACCCAATCACGGTGCATGTGGTCATAAATAAAAGACTTGCAGATAAAAGTTTTTTCTTCATATTTAAACTCCTTTCTATTTTCAATTTAAATTAATTGATAATTACGAGCAATGAAATCGGTTTCATTAGTCAATCAATAAAATCAAGTGGTCATTTTTTGATAGTTTTTTTCAATCTTTCAATGAAAGCGGATAGGTTTAAGGGAAAAGTTTGTCTAATTGGTGAAAAACGGAAGCTTAGTATGATTTTGCTCCAATTAAATCAAATCGTTAATAAATTGAATGTTGCGTTTTGCTATCTTTTTGAATTTTAACCCGTTGGGTAAGACGAATATCTCTACTTGAGGCTCCTATCAGGATATCATAATACCCGTTTTCAACATAATATTCTCTATTGTTAACGTCATAATATGCGAAGGCGTGTGCATCAAGAACGATTTTCACAGTTTTCGTTTGCCCAGGATTAATTAACTCTTTGGAGAATCCTTTTAAGGCTTTGCGTTCTCTAGGAACCATCGATGAAACCGAACTGACATAAACTTGAGATATTTCCTTGCCAGGGATATCACCGATATTTTTGATTTTGTAGGTAACTGCAAACGAATCTTCCGAGATTTTTTCAACTTTTAAATCTGAATATGCAAAATTCGTATAACTTAAACCAAAGCCAAATTCAAAAAGTGGTTCGATTTCTTCTTGATCAAACCAGCGGTAACCAACGAGGAGTTTGTCGGTGTATTCTTCGTAACTCCCTCTGCCAGTATCTAATTGGCAGTACGTATCTTCAATGATATAAGGGAAAGTTTCAGAAAGTTTCCCCGATGGATTTACTTTACCGCTTAAAATATCAGCGATTGCTTGATTGGTGTTATCTCCAAGAAAACCAGCAAAGATAACTGCCGAGACATCATCAATCCACTCACTCATATCAATTGCCGAACCAGCTTCAATTACAATGATTAATTCATTAGCAACTTTGGCTGTTTGTTTGATCAATGTTTCTTCTTTTTCGCTAAGGCGAATTGTTTCGCGATCAAATCCCTCGCCCTCGATTTTATCACTATTTCCAACCAGCAATATTGTGATGTCATTTTCAATCGAGGCCTTGACTGTTTCGCGATCAAAGTGGCTTGGGTTGCAAGAATCTAAGAAATTGTTTTGGCTTCTTATGCATTTATGGCCATCATCTTGCAAAATAGCGGAAATCCTTTTTTGCGTGATGCAAGAGCGAACTTTAGCCGAACCGGAGCCGGAAATGTATGGTTTTTCATCTAATTCTCCGCTCAAAAAGATCGTTTTATCTTTTTTCAGCGGCAAAACCCCGTTATTTTTAAGAAGAACGATTGATTCATGTGCGATTTGCAGTGATTTTTCTAATCTTTCTTTTGGTGAATATTCAATTTTACGGAGTTTTTTATTAACTTCATTTGTTTGGAGAGCATCTAAAATTTTCGCTACATTTTCATCGAGATCAGCTTCTGAGATAACTCCCTCCTTAAGCCCTTCTTTAATTTGCGCAGCGGCTTTTTTATCAAAAGGCATCCTTAAATTATTTCCTGCTTTTAAAGCTTTGGCGGAATTATGCACCCCCATCCAATCGGAAATGACGAGATTTTTAAATTTAAATTCATCTCTGAGAATATCTTTGATTAAATGTGCGTTTTCCGAAGCATAGATGCCATTAACTGGATTATACGACATCATCACTGAAAACGGATTGGCCTGTAAGGCGATGCGAAAAGCTTCCGCATAGATTTCATGAAGCGTTCTCTCATCGACTTCGCTCGATTGATTAAATCTTCTTATTTCGCGATTATTAGCGACAAAGTGTTTTAAACTCGTTCCAATTCCTTTTTCCTGCACCCCTTCAATAAAAGCTTTGGCAAGAATCCCCGTCAAAAGGGGATCTTCACTGAAATATTCAAAATTCCGTCCGCATAAAGGGGTTCTCTTGATGTTAACACCAGGAGCAAGCAAAACATCGACCTCTGCTTCGATACAATCATCTGCGATTAATGCCCCTTGTAACTTGGCGAGATCTTTATTCCAAGAATTAGCGATTCCCCCTAATGAAACATAAGCATTTGCGGGGATATCTTCCCACCAACCATGTTCATTAAGTCGCATTTTTCGCAGTCCGCAAGGACCATCAGCAAAAGATAAGGTGGGGAGTTTTCCTCCGAGATCATCGACGTGCCACAAATCCTTGCCCGTAACTAACTTGATTTTTTCTTCCAGTGTCATTTTTTTGGTTTTCATACTTTTCTCCTCTTGTAATCTAGCATTCTTAAGATGCCAATTGCGATACATCTGCTGAGAAAATCGTTAGGATGGTTGATGTTGTTTCCCGAGATGTCGTAATAGTTCTTCTTCAATAATATATGTTTATGCAATTTGGTAAAATTAGCAACTGCTATCTGCTCATCTTCTAATGCTTTTAGCCATTTATAATAGTTTTCTTGTTTGTTTAAAAACTTTGTTCCATCAAAAAGTTCGGCATCAGGATTTGGCAAAATTGTCGACATGAGAATGATGTCTTTATTTCCGATTTTCCTAATTATCCTTTTTATATTACCGATGTAGATAGTCTCTTCTATTCCCCCTGTTCCATCGTTCATTCCAAATCCAATTATATAGAGATCAGCATCTAACGGGATGCGGCTATCAATATTGTTTGCTCCCCATAAAGCATCCCTTCCGCTTTCAGAGCCATTAACTATTTCCACTTTAACTCCATAATGTTCTTCCAGTCCCATTTTTACTAAGTTATACCAAGGAGGAATAAATGGTTCGCGCTTCATATAACCGCTGGAAGTCATACCAACACAGATAGAATCACCATAGATGACAACTTTAATCCTTTCTTGATTGATTAATTTTCTTTTAACTTTCTGCAAAGAATCGTTTTCAAAGATAGAAAAATAATCGGTCGTACTCTTTGGATAATAGGTGATGAGCAACTGTTTTTTCTGAAGAAAAGTCTCAGAATAATATGGACGTTTAATGCGAAAACGCTTCATTTCTGCTAAATCAAAAGCATCGCCATCTTCTCCTTCGTATTCTTCTTTAGAGAGATAAACAATGTGTTCTCCAACATAAATCAACTTGTTGCCCGCAACCACAAAATCTTCTACAGAATAACTTATCGTGCGATCGTAATTGGTAATCAATACGAGTTTTTGGGGTTCAAAGAGCAAACGACATTCAAAAGAAATGTCATTTTTCGAGAAAATAGCACTCTCTTCTTTAATGACTTTGTTAAGGTGAAAGTCTTCAATTAACCAGTTCAATATGTCTCCTGTGTATATGATTTCTGTTTGGATTTAACTCGATAATATGTTGCAGCAGAGCCAAATCCACTCTCATCGATAATCTGAGCCAGAGTTTTGTTCTCTGGATTATTTTTCAACGATTCTTCGACGAATTTAAGTCGCAGATTATTGATATAATTTTTTAAATTGCAATTAACCGTGCGATTAAATAAACGCGATAAATATTGCGCGTTGTAACCAAAGTGATTGGCCAGTTTTTCTTGAGTGATATTCTCCCGAAAATGCTCATTGATATACATCAAAACATTAGTGATTTTTTTGTCTTTGTTTGTAAATTTATAACTCACAAGCGGGTAGTGTTGTGATAATTTCCAAAGGAATTTGTTGATGAAAACAACTTTGCGAAGGCGGCTTAACTTATTATGCTCTAACGGCTTTTCATTGGCGAATTCTACTAATTCATCCAAAAGGCTTTGGTTGAATTCGTGATCGCCCAAAACATTAGGAAAGGTTTTATTGGGGTATGTCTTTTCAAAATCGTACATAAAGTCACTTGAGAAAACTAAGGAAAGAATTTTATTTGGCCCGACATTTCGATTATTATGAATCGCAAAAGAGGGGGCAAAAAAGATTTCGTGTGGATGCAAAATAATGGTGTTTCCATCGATAAAAAATTCAGTTTTTCCTTCGAGACAATAAACAAATTCATAACTTTTGTGATAGTGAGAAAAAATTTCTGTACTCTCGTAAAAGTTCAAAAGCAAGTATTCTTTATCGTCGGCAAGCGATTCATAAATACCATTCATAATATCTCATTTTTTGCCTTTTTTAATTGGTTACACTACCATAATAATCATTTTTTGAAAATTATACAACAAACTCTGCTATTTAATGTGTTGGACACGTCTAGTAAAATTTAGATAGGATAAGACAAATTACATAATTAAAATCATAAATCCAAGTTCGTGAAAATAATTCACTGGATGGAGAAGGTATGAAAAAAAACAAATTAGCCAAATCAATGATTTTTGCCTTAATCTCATTTTTTGTTACTGGCACTGCATCAGGTTGTGATAGTTCGAGCAGCGTTTCTGATTTAGAAAAGTCAGAATATGATATTCGCTTTGTCAATTATGATGACAGCCTTTTATATGAAACAAAGACGAAAAAAGGAGCAATGCCCGCCTATGGAGGTCCAACTCCCACGCGGGCAGCTGATGCCCAATATACCTATCGCTTCGGCGGTTGGGATCCTGCGCTCCATCCCGCTGATTCCGATCAAACTTATACCGCGGTTTATACAACTAGCACTAATACCTATATCGTAATCATCGATGATGGTCCGCCAACCGAGTATGAATATGGCTCATTAATTGAAAGACCAACGCCATTGGAAAGTTATCTTGAAGGTGATGTTTACTACTACTTTGAAGGTTGGGTTATCAAGGGTACAACCACATTATGGGACTTTGATACGGATATCGTTAAAGCAGATGTCACGCTTGTGGCTTACTTTACCGAAACTACTCCTTTAAATGTCGTCTTCAAAAATTATGATGGGTCCATCCTTGCCGAAACCCTAGCGGGAAGTGGGACCAAACCAGTCTACAAGGGAGCTGAACCCACCAAGCCGTCCACTGTTGATAAAACTTACAGTTTTTCAGGATGGTTGCCAGAACTTGGAATCATCTACGAAGACACCGAGTATATTGCCCAATTTTCCGAAGCAGCTAGGTTATACGATATTCGGTTTTTAAATTATAACGGGGCTTTAATTGCTAATATTCCCACTGCTTACGGTGAAATTCCCGTCTATCAAGGGCAACCCCCAACTAGACCAGACGATAACACGTGGACTTATACCTTTGATAGTTGGACTCCAGAATTGGTCGCCGTGACTAAAAACGCTTCCTATACCGCGGTTTACACTAGAGAACCTCTTTATCCAGCTACGGTGACCATCAATCAATTTATCGATGATGAAACCACTCCAGCTTATACTGAATCATTCCAAGTCCCCAATCACACCACCTATACGGTTGAACCGCGATTCCACCAAATCTTAGCCACGGATAAAAATCCCGAGGATTACGAACTTAAATCGAGCACAATTGCTGATATTTATCTCATCGCTGGTCAATCAAATGCTGCTGGCTATTCTTTGGTTAGTGGAGTTACGGGAGATAAAGCTGATAACTATCCCGAAACTACCCATGTTACCTATTATGGACGCGCCGATGCGAACGTGGTGAGTAATATGTCGACCCCAGTTAAATTCGGCCTTGGTCCAAGCGCCAATCACTTCGGTCCCGAAGTGGGGATGGGCAGGATTATTGAAAGAAATAATCCAAGTGGGATGTCGACTATTGTCAAAACCGCTTTTGGCGGTAGTTGGCTCTATGACTATCAAGATGATAATGTCTCAAAAACATATGGCAACTGGTGTTCTCCCTCAATGCGAGGGGCGGGTGCTAATCCGACGATTACTGGTAAAGCCTATGATTCTTTCATGGCCACGATTAGTAATGCGGTTGAGCATTATAAAGATAGTGGCTATATGGTGCGCTTAGGCGGAATGCTCTGGATTCAAGGTGAACAAGAATCATCGCAAGCTAACTCGGGCGATTATGGCATCCATTTAGAAGCCTTAATCAACGATTTGCGGGAAGATTTCAATGCCATCTTTGATTACAATGCGGTAACTGCCCCATTTATTGTCGGGAAGATTTCTTCAACCTTTGCTGGCGGTCATCTCGGCGTTTCCAATGTTCGCGATGAACAAGAGAGAATCGCCGCCAAGATGAATGATGTCTACGCGCTTGAAACATATGAAATTTGCGACCCGATTACTAAAGAACCCAAGCCGGGTTGTTACGACAAATACCACTTCTCATCTGACGATATGTTATTAATTGGCGAAAGAGCCGCGGATTTAATGGCGGAAAAGATTGTTCCCGAAGGCACAGATGATGCAATCAACGTCTTGCGCAAAGAAGTCAATGGCGATACAACTTTCAATATTTACTTTGCCACCCGCGTCCCCGCTTCATATAAGGTGGAATATTATTTCCAAACCAATGAAAATGAATACTTCAAGAGTTCCTACATCAAGACCGTCGAATCAACACCGAGTGCTCCATTTTCGGCTGGTGACCTAGTGACTGCCCCCACAGACATTCCTAGTGAACTTACTGATCAGCCCATCCCTAACGCTTATGCAAAAGGGTGGGCGATTAATCAAGACCGCTCCACAACTACTGGATTTGTCGTTTCGGAAGGGAAACTCACGCTAAAACTGTATTTTGATCCTACTTATGACATCGATTCAGTCTGGGGGATGAAACGCAACGGAAACATCTTCACCACTACAGAAAGTTGTACATACTTTGGCAATGGCATGTACCACTATTTACATGTGATGGCCTCGACCGCCATTATCGAAGTCACCATTCCCGATCACAGCATCCCCGGAGTTGAACTCAACCACTCCTATGGCGGCATTACAATTACCGATGGCACCCTGCAAACTGATGGGAGACCGAAATCACATGAATACGGGATTGCAGCTAATGGGCTTATCTTCTCGACCAATCTTGTCTCACGGCAATACTTGCGGGCGACAAATGCTGGACCCGTTCCAGAGTTTGAATACGATAAAGTCAATCATACCGCCCCTTTAAAGGATGGCAGTTCATCACACAACTTAACGATTATCTTGTTGAACAAGAGATTCTATATGTACATCGATGATAAGTTAATTTATTCAACTAGCGTTTATACCTGTGTGGTTCCAGCTCAAAACTTCGGTTCATCAGCGGATAAATTCATGTTTGGAATTTACAAACAATGCTCTGCTCCAATCGGTGCTTCTCTTACCTTGGTCAAAGCAATTTATGATCAAGCCGCCTTGGATTATATCGATGTTCATTATGATGCTTCGATGAATTTGAAGTAAGGGCACTGATTGAAAGCAAACATTACTCGGAGAAGAAGGTTGTTAATTATGGTAGTTTCAGCAGTGATTGTCGGTTATGGAGATCGCGGTAGTATCTATGGAAAGTACGCCGTTGATCATCCCGAGTTATTAGAAATAAAAGCCGTTGTCGATCCCAATGAATTCAAATTAAATCTCGCTAAAGAAAGATTCCATCTCCGTGATGAGCAACTTTTCACCTCGTTTGAAGAATTCATCGCCAAAGATAAATTTGCCGATGCAACCATTGTCGCAACGATGGATGAATTGCACTATTATCACGGCAAATCTTGCCTAGAAAAGGGCTATCATATGCTGATTGAAAAGCCGGTGGTAAATAATGAAAAGGAATTGCTTGAACTTCGCGATTTAGCTGCCGCTAAAGGTCTATTCATGATGGTGGGTCATGTCCTGCGCTATACCCCATTTTACACCGCGATTAAACAAGAAGTTCTCAATGGAGCCATCGGGAAAATCATCCATATGCAAACCAATGAGTTCGTCGGTATCTCGCATACTTCTTGTTCGTACGCACGCGGCAAATGGAAAAATGAAAAGGAATGTGGCTCCTCGATGCTCCTTGCTAAATGCTGCCACGACTTGGACTTAATCTGTTGGTTGAATAATCAAACCACACCGGTCTCAGTCGTCAGTATGGGTGGAAGAAATAATTTAGTTAAAGAAAACGCCCCCGTAGACTCCACCGCTCGCTGCTTAGATTGTCCCCATGTCGACACTTGTATTTACAGCGCCAAATCACTCTACCTTCTCAATGATCTCTTCCCGCATTATTCCTTCGCGGGAATTGATAAGCCGCATGATCAAATCACGATGAAAGAAAAAATTGAGGCGCTTAAAACTGATGATCCTTTCGGAGAGTGCATTTACAAAACCACCGCTGATGTGGTCGATCACCAAAGCCTGATTGTTAAATTCGAGAATGGGTCGACAGCGGTTCACTCGATGATCTCGGCAGTTCCACGTCCTGGAAGATCGATTCATCTCATCGGCACAAAGGGAGAAATCGAGGGCTTCTTTGAATCGGGAACCTACGTGGTGAGAAAGCAAAATTTCCAGACCTCATGGTATGATAAAAGGGAAGTAGACGTTAACGATCTTGTCGATAAAACCGTCGGCCATGGTGGCGGCGATTCGCTCTTAATGGAAGATTTTGTCCGCATCTTAAGAAAGGAAGAACCGAGTATTTCCACGACCAAAATCGATGATTCCATCGCCTCGCATATCTGCGTGTACAAGGCGGACGAATCTTTAAGAGACGGTGAATTTAAAATGATTAACATTGAATAAATGATTAAAGATACAGAGGGAAAAAGCATGAAGAAAAAATTATCCAATCTCTTGTTATTACCACTTGTTCTCGGGCTATTCTCTTCTTTAGCCTCATGTGCGCGCGACTCCAGTGTTTTAGAATTTTGGATTTATGGTGACGCCAATGAACTCGATTCCTATAACAAGATGGTCGACGAATTCAACAAAACCTACGGTTTAGAACATGATATCAAAGTCCAAACCTCCACCAAGCCTGTCGGTAGCGGTTATACACAGGTAATTCAATATACCGCTTCCTCAAAATCAGGCCCTGATATTTTCATGGTGACGGAAAATGAATTTAAAAAATGGGTGGATATGGATATCGTTTATCCATTGACTGATGAATTCAATGCGATTACCGATATCGATTTCTCCGATATCCCTGAAAATGTCTTGTTGAGAACAAGATATAACAAAGAGACGAATTCTAGCGCTCGCGGCGAACCTCAATATGGGATGCCCATTGATACCAAGGCCACCGCGCTTTATTACAATGAAACCTTCATGAAAAAAGCGGGAATTATCGTCATCTCCGTCGATGAAGAGGATATGGAGGCTTGGAATCGCGGGGAAATTGCCGATCGCCGTGGCAAGAAAAAATCTGACTTTCCCAAGATTGCTAGTATCACCATTCCCAAAAAAGGTTTTTATCGGAGCATTAACCCCTATGTCTCTGGTTACTCTTGGTCGATGCCTCAAAGCAATGAAATCATGGTCTTCAACAATCGCATCGCCTGTAACTGGGATGAAATCGAAGATTTAGCCATGCTTTTTACCCCTTCATATAATCCTAATTACAAAAACATTTCCCAAACGCTCGCTTATGGCTATTTTACCGAATGGTGGTTTAACTACGGTTGGTCAGTCGGCGGCGACTGCTTAGCCGATTTAAGCGGCACTGGCGAATTTAACTTCTCGCTTCTTGATCCTGCTAAAAATTATATCGTGGTCAGCGATGAAGGCTTTGAAGGAACATTTACCGGAAAACACTACATTAAAGGGGAAACTCTTGACATTAAGGATAAGTATGAATGCAGCATCACCAAGAAACTCGTTGCGATGAGCAATGGGAATTATTCTTACGATAATGGTGATGCAACCATCCGGCAAACGGTTAAAGATGCGGCCAATAATGGAATTTTAGCTGAACTCCCCTCCACGCGAGAAGCGTTTTGCCGTTACTTAAAGACTGGTATTTCGAAATCTTCTGAAGTCGAAGGAAAATACGGTTTAGCCATTTCGCCCAACCCAGCGACTTTCTCTAACCGGACTCCGACAATGTATTTCTATTCGGGAAAAATCGCCCTTTTAGTCGAATCTTCGGCCTATATGCAAACGGTTTCCCAACAATGCCAAGCGGTAAACTATGAATGGGATATTGCCCCACTTGCACAATTTAAAGAGTATGAAGATCCCTTTGAACCAAGCAATGATACGGTGGTGGCACGCGGAAAAGCCGCGGGGCACTCCAATTCGAAATGTTTGGTGACCCGAGAAATGTGCGATAAGAAAGAAAGCGTCGCTAAATTCATCGCTTGGTGCGCTTCCAAAGAAGGCCAACGAGTGAAAGCGCGTTATGGCTTCTTCCCTAACCAAGTCTCACTTAAGGATGAAATTATCTATGCCGGTTCGCAGGCAAGAAATGTCGATTGTTTCTTTGAACATCTAGAGTTTGAAGGCCCAGGCGACTGGTGGTATCTACGCAACTATACTTGGGTGGATTTATGGGCTAATACCTTAAATGCTAATGTTCGCAATGACAAAGAAACCTATGAATCATGGAAAAACCGTGTCGTTGATGACTCTAATCGAGAATTAAGGGAAAAATACTGGTTAAGTGTATGATTGCTCTAGGAAGTAAAAATTATATTTTAAAAGTCCGAGATAAAGCCTTCAAAAGCCTCGATAGAAACAGCAGCATGAAAGATGCGAAGAGGCATGAGAATCTGGCGGGGACTTTGATGGCCTGTATGCCGTTTATCGGCTATCTTATTTTTGGTCTCTTGCCGATGTTTATCTCGCTTTATATTTCCTTTTGCGATCTCAAATCCTTTAATATCTATAAAGCTGAATGGATTGGGTTTGACAATTATATCTCCCTGTTTTCTAAAAAATGGGTTTATATCGCCATTCGCAACACCCTCTACTTCTCCCTGGGGGTGCCAATCACTGTCTTAATGTCGCTTTTCCTGGCGAATCTGCTTTCCAAACCGCTTAAAGGTAAAGAAGTAGCGCGCGTGATTTTATATCTGCCCAGTGTCACCTCCGCGGTCGCAGTTACTTTAATGTGGCAGTGGATTTTTTCTGAGTTTGGTTTAGTTAACACGATTATCACACGCCTTGGAGGAGAGGCGATTTTGTTTATGACCACCGATACTTGGTTTATGCCCCTTTGTATCTTTATTGCTGTGTGGATGCGCGGGACGAATATCATGCAACTTCAATCCGCTTTATCCAATGTTAATAAAACTTTGGTGGAAGCTGCGACAATCGATGGAGCTAGCAAACGAAAAATCTTCTTAAAGGTTACTTTGCCGGCGATTTCCCCCACTCTCTTTTACGTAATTGTCATGTCGTATATCGCCGCTTTCCAAGAAATGGCGATTATGTCACTGATCGCTAATAGTGACGTCGGGCCTAACTTTGCCGCGATGACGTTGACCAACTACATTTACCGGATGGCCTTTACCCAAACAAATATTGAAGGGTTTGGGATTGCCAGTGCCCTCTCTTGGGTTACTTGTATCTTTATTCTTCTCTTCTCCCGTATTCTCTTCAAAGTCGGTGATAAACTTGTCACCTACGATAACTAGATGGATGCCCCTATGAGAAAATTTCGCACCAATTTAGTTGAGCGCCCGCGCGTGATTGATTATGTTTTAGTCATCATCGCAATTTTATATGTTCTCTTTCCTTTTTATATTTTGCTTTTAACCTCGTTTATGACCGAACAAGAGGCCAATTTGGCCACTTTTCGCCTGTGGCCCTCGCTTGGTTTCTCCACTCAGGGCTATATGACGGTTTTTAAAAATACTACAGGAGTTAATATCTTTCGCAGTTTAGCGAATACGCTTTGGATTTACACTCCCGGGATTATCGTTGGTCTCTATATGTCAGCCATGTCGGCTTTCGCCTTTGCCAAACTGAAGTTCAGATCGAAGAAATTCATGTTTTCGGTGTTGATGTTTACCTTGATGCTGCCGAATACATTGGCGATTATCGCTCAAGTGATTATCTTTGACGCCTTGGGATGGATGGGAACTCCGCTGCCTCTGATGATTCCACCGATGTTTGGTAATATTTCCGCGGTCTTCTTCTTAAGGCAATATTACTTAACGATTCCAAACGATTTGATCGATCAAGCCAAGATTGATGGTTTAACTCCGTTGGGAATTTTTAATCGCTTGATGATTAAAATCTCCATTCCCGCTTTATTGACTCAATTCATCTTGATGTTTATCACTTCTTATAATGATTACATGGGGGCTTTGATTTTCGCCCAAAACGATCGATATTACACCTTACAAATTGCCTTGACAATGCTAAGGGGGCCTTATGCGCAAAACTATCCCGCTTTAATGGCGGGATGTGTGGTGGGGATGAGCCCGTTAATTATTCTCTATATTTGTTCACAAAAATTGCTTACGAAAGGATTAGCCATCACCAGTGGGCTAAAAGGGTAAACATATGGATAAAAAGTTTTTTTCTCTAACTGCGATTGCTATTTTGGCATTAAGCGCCTGTGTCGACAATCGGGCGATTACCCAAAAACTCACCAAAGAGTACCTTGAGATGTCGGCCTTTACCAACAACTCGATGAACGATCCTTACGACTCCAAGTTCTTCTATCGCAATGATTTGAAAAATTTTGGCGGGGATGCTGGGGTAATCTACGTCAGCGAGGAACAGGATCCGGTTTATGGCGGTTACTATTATCTCTATCATTCTGGAAACGATAATATGTACGCTCAAGACTATGGAACCTATTATGCGACGATTCCTGTCGTCAGGTCGAAAGACTTAAATGACTGGGAATTAGTCGGAGCGGTTAATAATGGTTTTGCCGCTTACATCGATAAGGAAACCGATTGGTGTACAACAGCGACTTGGGCGCCTGAAGTCATCTATGACCCAGTCAGCGAAAAGTATTTTATGTATTATAACGCCTCTTCGAAAATCAATCCGCATTATATCGATGGCTCCACCAGTGCCGAATACGCGACTTATCATTACGAGGGGAACACCGGAAATAACTACGATCGCTTCTACCTTTGTATTCTCGTATCCGATACTCCGGTAGGACCTTTCCGTGTCGCCACAAGTGCAAATTATTATGGTGACCCCAACCAAGCCAATCCAAATGGTGAAATCGTCACTACTTTAAATCCGCAAATTAATATCAAATATCACTTTAACTCTGGAGAATTATTCGGGGTGATTGATGCTTCGCCTTTCTTTGATGAAAATGGCGATCTCTACCTTTATTTTGCGCGCCACGTTTGCACGGGAAACTCCATCGTTTCTATCTGGGGGATGAAAATGAAAGATATGATTACCCCCGATTACGATACTTTAACGATGCTCCTTTATCCCAATTGCAAACAAGTGACCAAAAAAGCTAATTGGGCTGATCAGCGCTGGTCATATGAGGCTTATCATTGTGAAGATGATTTTAACGCCCCTTTCGACACTGGTAAAATTACCGCTGAAGGTTATAAGTGGGAAGGTGGCGGTAACGAAGCGCCTTATGTCTATAAGGTGGCCAATAATCGTTACCTTCTGATGTATTCCGCACGGGGCTATAACGATGTTTTTTATGACACTTCACAAAGTTACGGCACTCATCCTTTAGGTCCTTTCACTAAACCACCACTACGGCCTTCAGCAGTCATTGGCGCTAATGATAACAATGACTTTATGACAGGGACAGGGCATTCGGCCTTTGTGAAATCCCCTTCAGGTGATGAGCTCTTCTGTTACTACTGGGTGCAAGGCGATCCCCTTGATACCTCAAACACCCCTTGGAGAGGCGAAGTTCAACAAGGTGCGGGCCGAGTTGGTGCTTTTGACCGTTTGTTCCTTGTTGATACCGAATATGGAAAACTGATGTATGGTAACGGGCCGACTAAATCGTGCCAGCCTAAACTGGCCGATGTTTCAGGTTATCGCAATGTAGCCCCGAAGGGTACTTTCACTCTCACTAATCTCGTCTCGGGTAAGGATTATATCAATGATGGGATGTTTGTTTCCCACGAATATTACAAAAATTGGGAAACGCAAGTGAGCAATGACACAATCATTACAATTGCTTTTGACGAACCGCAGACAGTTGGCGCGGTGATGGTCTATAACTCCTATGATTACAATTACGCCTTTAAAAAACTTGATTATATCGAATTTGGGCTGGCTGAACCGCCGAGTTGGTATCAAGGCGATGCCTTGGTAAACCGCGCCCGCGTTTCGAATATCGAATTCTCCAGTGATTTTATCACGGGACAAAACAGCATGCGTCCTGGTGGATCCTGCTTAGCGTCATTTGATGATATCACTGTTAACTTCATCAAAATCAAAGTATCCGGTAAATATTCAACCGCGAGAACCGATATCAAAATTTCTGATATCTGGGTGTTAGGAAAGTAGGTGAGATTATGAAAAAGACCAAAACTCTATTTCTTTCACTAACGTGCTTGTTGGCACTCACCGCTTTAGGAGGATGCACCAGCAAAGACAATTTGCTTCTGGTGGAAAATGATCACGAATACGGATGGGTTTATGAACCGGAAAACGTCGATGAATATGATCCCTATATGTTAATCGATGGTTATCTAGATGAACCTGTTTGGCAAAATCGGAAATGGTTGCACCATACCGATAAGGGGATTTCATTATCCTTTACCTCTTATTTCACGAAGCGCGGGTTTTATCTGGCGGGGATTGCCAGAGATCCTGGAATTAAATGGTTTTCTCGTCTCTTTTTCCAAAATAATTCAAGTTTTTGGTTCAATATTAAACAAGTTGACCAAGTGTATACCCACTCGACCGAAGTTTTTAATATTTTTGTCGATCCCTATAACGCCGTGTCACGAAATTTAAACCGCTTTGTCGCCAAGGCTGTCACCGATCAGCCGATTGGTCAAGGGGCATCGGTGATGACGGTGGAGTTCTTTATGTCGTGGGATGAACTTCATGTCGAGATTCCCGCGGGCCAAGATTATCCCGATGTCATCCGCGTCAACCCGCATTATCGCTATGTGGAAGCGGCCAAAAGTGCTGCTAATGACTGGGTTCGTCCGCTCTTCTTCTTTGAAGATAACGGGCGCCACAACACCAGTGGGCGCTTTGGACCAGATGGATATATTAATGCCGATCTTCCTGGGGCGATTCTTGGCAACGCCAAAAATGGAATCTCCAAATCGGATGGTTGGGACCTTTCCAAACTCGATATCGGCTCAGTGACTTCCGATGGCCCGCACTCCCAAGCGATTTTCTTTAAAGATATCTATTCGACCCAATACGTGTTTGAAACAAAGATGAAGATTATCGGGGGGATTCATGACACTTATCCAAGTGCGGGGGTCTGCAACGCCCAAAATGAAATTATTTTTGATACCTTCCACATCACAGGGGTTGATGTACTCAATAATTCCCCCTCATGGGCTGTTCACCATTTAAGCCTTGATAATAATGGACGCGCCGGTTGGGTTGATAAGACACTCTTTTCGGTGACCAACCCCGGTTACCAAATCATCACCATGAAAGTGATTCGCGATGGTCTAACTTTCCATTACATTATCAATGATAATTATCTAGGTTCGGAAAACATCGCTCACTTTGGGGAAGGCGGTAGTTGCCCTGGTCTTTATACTTTGGGCTGCGAAGCGCTCTATTTTGATTATTACGCGATCGATTACGAAGGTGATGATGAAGGTCTAGAACAGGAAATCATGAAACATGCCTATCCGATTAAGGTCGAAGTCACTGGTGATGGCACCGCCGTTGCGACGCCGAGCGCAGTCGTCTCGGGTAAGGGGACCACTGTGACCGTCGCTCCAATTAGCGGGAACATCTTGTCAGACTTCTATGTCACCGATGCAAGTGGTCAAATTATCACCCGTAATGGTGAAGTAGTTAATTTGGATTACTATTTAAATAATGTCATCGATGGTCAACTTTTCATCGCAAATGTCACCGAAAAACTCATCATCAATGTGAAGTTTGAACAATTACCCCCTGCGACTTCACGCATCCTTACCTCGATTGTCGATGAAAAAACGGGGTTACCGATTTCTAACGCGAAGTTCTCGTTTAAAGGAAACGATAAACGCCTCTATTTCTCGAGTATGACTGGATCAGCTGGTGGGGTGGTGATGGTTCTTCCAAAAGCTGGCACCTACGAAATTGGTGGTAAGCAGTTAGTAGTCAGCGGCGTCTATGATCTCTATATCGAACAATCTAATTTCCCGATTCTTGTCGGGCAAGTTGAGGTCCCTGCTGATGCGGGGGCGCGCATTGAACTCGATCCATTTACCGCACCGAACCTATGTATGAATCTCAATATCGATAAGGTGTTTGAAGATGGTGGATATGTCTACTATTCGAGGGCGAACAACTTCAAGCATAGCGGCTATGAATATAGCGGAACTTTTGCCAATACTGCGATCTATTCGGTTGAAATTGAATCCGCCTCAGAAATTGGCTCTTGGGGTTATCCCGGATGGAGTTATAACGTCGGCGTCATCATGACACAAGGCGATTTAATGTCTAGTGACATCACAGGAATCGTTGAACCATTTAACAATAACATGGTTCGGCCATACAATAATCCTGGCAACGAGTATTATGGAGTTCACGTCGGGATGTCGCACACCGGCCTTCAAACTAACCTCGGTCCACTGGATTTCATTACCCACAAATTCACCGCTGAGGCCGCAATTGGTGGAACTAACCCGCATACACGTGAATTCACGGTCATCTTAAAAGATAACGTGCTATACTACTATCTTGACGGCGCTTTCATGTATAGCGAGGCTCTTAATTCCAATCGCTTCCTCTATAGTTTTAAAGATCAAGATGGTACCTCTTACGAGTATTCATTCGCCAATGATCTCCCCGTGATGTTTGGGGTTAACTTCACCAACAACCAAAGTTCTGGCATTAAAGCCAAAATCGTCAAAGAGTTCTACAACCATGAGGCTTTACAATTCCTATCCGATTTTAGCGCCCTTTATCCGGAGGTGATTTAATATGAAAAAGATTGCTTTGACCATCTTGGTTTCGGGTCTTCTACTTACTTCTATGGCCACAAGTGGACCGCGAAATGCAGTTGCCGTCATCGATGAAAATTACGATAGTTTCTATGACTGCGAATTTGTCATGGAAAAGGGAGTGCGCTTTACTGCCGAGCAAGAACTTTCATTCCACGGCTATATGCTAAGAAGAGAATACGAACAAATTAAACAAAAATATCAAAATATCTCCTTGGGAACGCTGGTTTTCCCCACCTATTATGTCGCCGAATATGGCGAAGTAACGGTCGAATCGGTCTTTGGAAGTAATCCAACTTATGTGATTAATCAAACCGAGACGGGAAAAGTAACAATTTATAGCGTGGATTCGCTCACCAAACTAACCGCGCATAATGTCGAAGTAAATGGCAAATTTGATGTGCGGTTATACGGGGCAGTCGATTTAGAATACACTGGCATTTCCTTTATCAAAGCTAATTTATTTGGGGTTAACGTCCATCGCCTCGCCCAAGCCAATCACAACTCCACTTCCTTAATTAATTTAGCGGAAGAAACCGTGGATAATGAATTTCTCACTGCTGAAGTGCGCGAAGCCGCGGGCGCATTGATTACTTCTTACGCGACTACAGCGGAAAACGTCAAATATTACATTGAAACTTATCTCGATGAGGTTTTAGTTAGTCGCGAAACCAAAATGGCAACCTACAATGCAAAAATTGAAATCACTGTGCCCGACAAACCTGGTTATGTCTTTATGAAATTAAAAAGCAACACCGAAGGTTATGCGCGGGCTAATGATGAAGCGGTCTTTCGTTTATACTTCATCTCTAATCCGACCTATACCATTTCATACTACGCGATGGATGCCGACGCCAATTATCAACTGATTAAGCAGATTACGGGTTTAACTGCAGACTTTTATGATGTGATCACCTTGTCAGAGGAAGAGAAAAATCTCCCCAGTGACGCCAATCTTCCCGTGGATGGTTATAAAGATGATTATGAATATGCCGCCTCCGACTCAATGGTTACTGGAGTTAATGATGGCGAACTCGAACTTCGGGTTTGCTATCGGGTTTCATCGCGGATTTGCAGCTTTATGCGGCGAACCAATGGGGTTTACCAACTTACCAAACAATTGGATAACTCGGTTCCTTATGGCTATTTAATGTGTGGGACTTTTGCGACCACCGCTGTTTTCTCAGTTCGAGTTCCCAAAGAAATCATCACCCTTGGTGGGAGTCAACCCTGTGGCGGAATTACTTTTACCAATGGGACTACCTTACCTGAAGGCCATACGGTCGGATTAAGAAAACCTGGTGATTGGGTAGCCATGGATATCGGTCTTCATGTCAAAGGTTTAAAAACTTCCAACAATATCGATCAACACGCCTATGCCCGGGCTGCCGAAATTAGCGACGCGCCACAATGTGAAGCTCTTTACTATGATAAGGTGGCCAAAGATGATAATCCGACCTTAATCAACGATCAAGATCGCGATTTAACCGTGGTTCTTGCTAACGATTGTTTCTATGTCTATATCGATGAGGTGTTAGTGACCGTGTTCTATACTGATACAACTTTCTTCATGCCGAAAGATCCTGCAACCCTGCAACCGCGCTTTCATGAAGGTGATTCGTATATGTTTGGCGTTTATATGGGGTCATGGGCGGCAGCTTCGACCCAAATTATCGGTTTGAAAGAACTTTATGATGAGGCAGCGATTGCTGAAATTCAAAGCAATCCTCTCTTTGAGGATATCGTCTTATGATCAGCCTCTACAACAAGCGATTAAAATGTCCGCGACCATCGCTTTTCCGCGAGAATTTTGTGCTTTTAAACGGATTATGGGGTTTCGCCTTTGATGATCAAAATAAGGGCGAATCCCTCAATTACAATCATGGTTTTAATAAGCAAAAAGATATTCTTGTTCCTTTCACTTTTGAAACCGCTGCTTCTTTAGTCAACGATCAAACTCGGCACGACTATCTCTGGTATCAAAGATATCTTGAAATTTCTAAAAATGAGAATGAACGGCTTCTTCTGCATCTAGAAGGACTTGATTACATCGGTAAAATCTTCCTCAATGGAAAACTTGTCGGTAAAACCAAGGGGGCTTATTTTAGACACACCCTTGAAATTACTGACTTTGTACATGAAGGTCGCAATTTACTAGTGATTAAATGTGAAGATGACTATTCCAAGGAAAAACTTCGCGGCAAACAGCGAAGTCGCGATGAAAGTTATGAGTGTTTTTACGTTCCCACCACTGGCATCTATAAAGATGTGTGGTTGGAAAAAGTGCCTTTAAGTTACATCTCGCACGTGAGAATTGATCCGCATTTAACCACTAAAACTTTAGAGTTGGAAGTCGAAACGGATAATGCAGTAGGAAAAACATTTATGGTGAGGGTTTTATCGGATAATGTCCTCATTGCATCTAATGAAACAATCATCGACAAAGACGTTATTAAAATTGCTACTTCTTTGAAGCAGGTGACTCCTTGGTCACCTGAGCATCCTTTTTTATACGATTTAGAGTTCATCATTAAAGAAGGTGGGCAAATTATCGATCAGGTTTTCTCTTATTGTGGTTTCCGTTCCATAAATGCTAAAAAGGCTAAGGTTTATCTTAACGGTCAAGAATTCTATCAAAAACTCGTCCTTGATCAAGGTTACTGGAAACACACCAACTTAACTGCGCCCAATGTTCAAGCGTTAGAGGACGATATTAAAAAAATGCAGGCTTTTGGTTTTAACGGATGCCGGAAACACCAGAAAATCGAGGAAGAAAGATTTCTTTTTCTGGCGGATGTCCTTGGGTTTATTACCTGGGTAGAAGTTCCATCCGCTTATGAATTCTCGCAAGCGATGATGGATAACTACATGCATGAATTACCTCACATCTTGAAACAAAATTATAATCACCCCTGTGTTATTACTTGGACCCTCTTTAATGAATCATGGGGGATTAGAGATATCTTAACTAATCAAGAAATACAAGATTTTACGGTTCGTGCGTATCAATTGACCAAAGCTTATGACCCGTATCGGTTTGTCATCTCTAATGATGGTTGGGAACATACAATTTCAGATATTATTACGTTTCATCATTACGAACAAGATGCTGATAAACTCTTCTCCTACTACCAAGACCAAGAAAAAGCTTTAACCGAAGTTTGGCAGTCGCATTGGAAAGGGGCTTTTGCTCAAGGTTATCATTATCAAGGGCAGCCGATTATTTTCTCTGAATTCGGGGGCACCGCCTTTAAAAAGAATGTGGATGATAAAAATTGGGGCTATGGGGAAGCTGTCGTAAATGATAAACAATATATCGAACGTGTCTGTTCTTTAATAAAATCTCTGCAAAACCTTCCTTATTTGGCGGGTTATTGCTACACCCAAGTCAGTGATGTGGAACAGGAAGTAAATGGTTTGCTCGATCACGACCACGAAGCCAAAGTTGATGCAAATCAAATCAAAGCTACGCAAGATTTAAAATAATTGGAGATATCCTTATGGCGAAAAAAACTGTTAAAAATAAAAAACACGTCTTTGTCGATTGGTATGAAGTCGATCCTGGTTATGGTGTAGATCTAACTGGATATCAACCTTTAGATGGCAGTCCTTATGGAGTGAAAATCGTCGCTCATAAACCTTTCCTTGAGTCCACACCAATCCTCGAGCCTGATAAACCTTGGGATATCGGTAGAGCCGGCATGAGTTCGGTAATAAAAATCAATGGTCAATATCATATGTGGTATGAGGCCATCAATCGAACTCCCGAATGGATTATGCTTTGCTATGCAACTAGTGATGACGGGGTTAATTGGGTCAAACCCAATTTAGGTTTGGTGGAATTCCAAGGCAAGAAAGAAAACAATATCGTGCGCATGGAAGGGAAACCAGGAATGCCTTGGGTCGACGAAGGAGATATTGTTTACTATGATGAGCACGCGCCGAAAAATGAGCGTTTCAAACTGCTCTTTACCCGAGTGAAATACAGCGGTAAAGTCGTGGAAAGCGTTGATAATTACACTGCGACCTCTGCGGATGGAATTCATTGGAAAAACTATCGTCAGGCCTTTAAAGGAGGCGACTCTTTCCCGGGTTTGATTTATTTAAAAGAAAGCGGCAAATATGTGGCCATGACCAAAGCGCAATTTTCCAATCATTTGATTAGACGGACGATTGTGGCTTTTGAAAGTCCAGATTTTATCAATTGGAATCAAGGAACAATTTTGTTGAATGGTTCCATGAATGATAAACCAGATACTGATTACTATACTTCGCCTTTTTGGGCTTGGCCCGGAACTGGAGAAACGGCATTTGTCATGATGCCCTCAATTTTTCATCGCACCGAAGATACAGTAAAACCAGTTATTGCCTTCTCTAGAGACTTAAATACCTGGACCATCCCGCACGAGAATATGCCGTTAATCAATCAAGAAACGGATGGTTATATGGGGCATTATGTCAGTTTTGGTTTTGTCGCCGAGGACAATAAATACATCCACTATTTAACAAAATTTAAAGGCGGTCATAATGGTGGTGGTTTCGGCACCGAGGGAAAACCTGGTACTTGGCGAATGATTTATCGCGAGGATGGTTATACTTCTCTTTATGCAGAATCACATGGAGGATTTACCACCATTCCCCTAAACGTTGGCAAAGGACTGATTCTCAATGCTGATATCGGGCTAAAAGCGTATATCAAAGTAGCGATTACCAACGAAGAAAATACACCTTACGAAGGTTTTGGCTTTGATGATTGTAAAGTCGAACCCATCGATGAACTTCGTTACCGAGTGACTTGGGCCAAAGACATGGCCGAATTGCCGTCAAAGAAAAATCATCGTTTTAAATTCAAGATGTTCCGCGCACATTTATATTCCTATACATGCCTTGACTGTGAAAGTTATGAAAACGAGGACGGCGATTGTCCATATCGAATTGCATAATCTCCCTATAATCTAGAAAACTATGCGGTTTTAGAGGAAATTCCTGCACAAATCCCAATTATTTTCAAAAAGGAGAATTCTCAAAAAATTAAATGAGAAAATAAACATATGAATCCCTTAAAGTGTTATAAACCCTATAAACAAGATGATTTTGAATATGGCATTTTTATTAACCGTTTAGCGCCTGGTAAAAATTCAGTGACTGTCAACTTTGCAAGTGAAGATCAAGACTTCACTATTATAGTTCGCAAAAATAAAAAGATATTTCAGAAAGTAACAACGCAAGAAAAAAGCGTTACGATTAATCATCTCCCTGAACAGTCGGAGTTAACAGTTCAAATCATCTCTAAAAAGAACAAAAGCGCAATTAGAAAATTTCATACTGGGGATTTTCTCCATGATGTTATCAATTATGTCGACAAAGAAGAAACCCAATATGCCCATAGTGGGAACTTCTTAGGTTCACCTTTTATCATCCGTTTTCAAGGAAAATTATGGGTGACGATGGACATCTTTAAAAATGGTGGAACCAAAGACAATGGTCATACCGCGACCATGTTATTTGTCTCAGAAGATGAAGGAAAATCTTGGCAATTTGTCTGCGATTTTGTCCCCTCCCAATGGGGAAGATTATTTGTAGTTAACAATGAACTTTATTTCTATGGCAGCAATTTATTCGATAACTCCATTGACCTAATTAAATCTAACGATGGTTTTAATTGGGGAGAATCGGTAACCATTGTTGAAGAAGGTAGAACATCACCTACTCAAATATTAGTCGACGATAAATATATTGTTTTTGCTTTCCGCGGCGTGGTTGGAGACAATGAATCCCATGTTAAAGTGGCAAGCGGTAATATTCGCTCTGGATTAATGCATCCTGCTTCGTGGCGCATTTCCAATGAAATTGTTCCCGATTTTGCTTGGGGCGGTGATCAAACGATGCGCTATGCGGAGGAAGGAAATATTGTCGAATATAATAATCAAATATATGTCTTTCTGCGCTTTGCTTATCAAACCGCTCTTGTTTTGCATTATGACCTGCAATCAAACGAACTTCGCTTTGAAAAAACAATAGATATGGAGTGTGGGTGGTGCAAGTTCTACATAGAAAAATATCAAGGTTATTATTATGCGATGGGAAACACCACTTGCTTCCCAAGACAAGTAATGAAATTATATCGGTCTTGCGACTTAGAAAAATGGGATGAAGTAAAAATAATCGATGATATCACTCATCTTGATAAAGATTTAAACGGGGTTCAATACCCTTCATTCTTCATTGAAAAAGACAAATTATATCTAGTGCTCCGCATTGCTCTTAATGGTGCAGAAACTTTCCATAACTCCAATGCTACTGTTTTCGATATTCTAAATGTGAAGATATGAGACCAAAACATTAACTCGATGATTAAATTTGCTATTATTTAAATATGAAAAAAATAACCATTTTATTCGAAGGTGATAGCCTCACAGCTAATTCATTTGAAAAAACCGATGCTTCGCTTGGAAAGGGCTATCCTTTTATCAGTGCCAACAAAGTTATAACCGCTTTCCCAAATATTGAATTCGTCTTTTTTAATGAGGCGGTAGCGGGCAGTAAAACCGATGATGTGCGCAAAAGGCTTGAAAGAGAACTAATAAAATATCAACCTGATATCGTCTCGCTTTTTATTGGCGTAAACGATTCTCGAGCAAATTATACTCCTCTTTTTTTCCAGGAAAACTACACAGCAATTTTAAAATTGATTAAACAATACGAAGCCCGTCTTATTGTGGTCGAACCCTATCTTTGTCCCGTTGATATTTATAAGCGTTATGAAGCACGACCAACTCTTATTGAGTTTCAGGAAATTATTCGTTTAGAGATGTTGAAATACGCTGATGCTTTTATCCCTCTTGATGGCTTGTTTTTCAATGCCTATCTAAGTAACGATCCTAAATCTTACTTTGTTGATGGTTTACATTTATCGCCAAAAGGACATGAATTTATTGGCGAAATTCATGGCGAATATTTAATTGACTTAGTTAAAAATATCTGAATAAGCATTGATACATGGAAAGAAAGGTAAATCATGAAAATAGTATTCTTAGGCGACTCAATTACTGATAATTTAGTTTTTAAAATCAACAACAAAAGATATCCCGAATTAGTTTGTAAACATTTCAATGCTAAAGAATTAAATTATGGGGTTTCGGGTACGCGGATTGCCCGTCAAAGGGTTCATGTTCCCACTAATCCTGATGAAGATTTTATTTTAAGAGCGCGATGGATTGACTATACTTGCGACATGCTTTTTGTGTTTGGAGGCACCAATGACTGGGGACATGGTGATGCCCCTTTAGGAAAGTTTGGTGATGTTACTCCTTACACTTTTTATGGAGCGCTTAAACAACTTATCGATTATCTGTTGATTGTCGGTAAGCTTCCCAAAGAAAAAATTTGCTTTATCTTACCGCTGTATCGCTATAACGAAAATAATCCCAAAAGTGATCACCATCCTCTTAACCGCACGGTACCTCGCTTAAAAGAATATCGCCAGGCCATCAAACAAGTCTGTGGACATTATGGAATTGATTATCTCGTAATTGAAGGAATTCCCATGCCCGATACCCAGCAACCAAGTGAATTCTTTCATGATGGTCTTCATCCTAACGATAAAGGCCATCAAGTCATCGCTGATGAACTAATCGCTTATCTTACCAAAAAAGGCTTCAAATAATGGAGCCTTTTTTATTTTTTATCGTCAGTAATATAAGTCATGATTATCTCGCCATGACCATTAATTTTGCAAGTTTGGCCCGCTGGTAAAAAGAATGTATCAAATGAACGATATTCCAAGTCGTCAACTTTTCCTTCTCCTGATAGAAAAGTGAAAGCAACAAAAGAATTCGATTTATTAATGATTAATTCTTGTTTAATTGGGTGATGTTCCACCGTGAAATATTGATTATCCGCAAGAACGGAACTTGAAGTTTTATGATGGACATACTTAGAATAATTTAAGACTTTGAGTGCTTTTTGAATATGAAGTTCTCGTGGTTTACCATCTTTTTCTGTGCGATTATAATCATAAAGGCGATAGGTCAAGTCGGAATTTTGTTGAATTTCCAGCAAGCGCACTCCTTGGCCAATCGCATGAATCGTTCCAGGATTAATAATAAAACAATCGCCTGGTTTTACTTTGAAGAAATTTAGAGTTTGAAGAATGGTCCCTTTGTTTAAATGTTCTTCAATTTCTTTTGGGGCGTAATCATCATTAAAGCCAACATAAAGTCCTGCACCTTCGTCGGCCGAGATAATATACCACATTTCTGATTTGCCAAAAGAGTTTTCATGTTTGAGCGCATATTCATCATTTGGATGAACTTGGACGGATAAATTCTCTTTGGCGTCAATTAATTTAATCAGGATTGGAAAAAAAGGAAAGCGTTCAGACGCTCGACCGACTTCTTTTGTGGTTAAAACTTCCGCGAGTGGTTTTCCTCTAAATGCGCCTGAGGCGATCAGCGATGAGTTTCCGGGGCGAACTGATAATTCCCAAAGTTCAGAAATAATCTTCGTCTCTGGAAATTTGCCGTATTTTTGAAAGAAGTCCCCTCCCCAAAGATAAGATTTAACCGCGGGTGTGAGTTTGATTAATTTCATTAAAAATCTCCTTGGAAAAACAAGGCTGCTGCCCCAATCTTGCCTGAATCATAGCCTAATTCTGAACCGAGAATTTTAACTGCAGGCGTACATTCAAAGCCGTATTTTCTTTCTTGGCAATACGCATCTAAGCGACCGAAGAGATATTCGCCTTGATTTGCAATTCCTCCCGAGAGTACCACGGCCTCAGGACGGAAAATATTAAAGAAGTTCAATAGCCCTTCTCCTAAATACATAATGTAATTATCCACGACCTTTTGTGCGGTTTGATCGCCTTGTTTTGCCGCCTCAAAGGCCACGCGAGCATCGATGATGCCGAGTTCTTTACTTATTTTCCACATTAAAGATTTGTTATCTTTTTTCATTGCTTGTTTAGTATCAAAAATCAATCCAGTCGCCGAAGCATATGCTTCTAAGCAACCTTTGCGACCACAAGTGCATTTTCTCCCATTCATTTTGGTGACAGTGTGGCCTAATTCGGCCCCTTTCCCCGCGTTTCCTTCATAGAGTTTACCATCGATGATAATCCCGCCGCCGACACCGGTGCCCAAGGTGAGAAGAATCATGTTTTTAAATTTTCTGCCTGCACCAAATTTCGCTTCACCTAAGGCAGCCGCATTGGCATCATTGGTAATTTTAATCGGCAAAGCAAATTCTTTTTCAAACATCTTCACAATCGGAAGATTGGACCATTTTAAATTATTGGAATAATCGCAATAGCCGCGCACTGAATCGATACTTCCAGGAACACCCAAGCCAATTCCGAGGATTTCTTCTTGCTTGAACCCTTGTTCTACGATGTATTTTTTCACCGTGGCAATTAAATTGTTAATTGTTGTTTCTTGGCTATCACCAGCGATAACGGGTAAGGAAAAAACTTCTAATACTTTTCCTTTCTCTGTAATCGCCGCCCCTTTAATCGAGGTGCCACCGATATCAATGCCAATCGCAATCATTTTATTTAATCACACCTTTCTTTAAGACGATGTTTGTATAAGTTCTCTCTTCACCCGTAGCAATTACCACATAAGCCTTTTTAGCGCGTTCATAAAAGGCGAATCTTTCAAGCATCTCAATGCGGACATTGTCATCTTCTTTGGAGACTATTTTTTCATATTCTTGCCAAACTTCAAGGTCTTTTGGAAGATATTCTTGGATTATCGTTCCATAGCCAATCATGCGGATTGAATCGCCTAATAGCACGATTTTTTTCATATCAATTACCTCGCTTAATATTATAAGGCATTTGCAAAAAGAAAAGCCGCTCCAATTGCATCTCTGAGAAATAATCTATATGTCATAATTTATAAACTAAGACATTATTACCGCAATCGTGATCAAAAGGAATGCGGAATAAAAACTTATTAAACATTTAAAACCTTTTCAAAAATCTTCTATCTCTTCGCAAATTCCTCTAATATGATTCATATGAAGCTTCTTCAAGATAGTCGCACTGGGGGAGAACCTCAAGTTAAAACGCTGGTTTCCTTTCGAAGAGAAGCTGATGTTTTAATTTATAAAATTAAAGCCTTTGATTCTTCCCTCAATAGTTATTCCGAGATTGATAACGATGAATTATATCGCGGTGATGTGGTTGAAGTTTTTCTCGACCTTGGCGATCCAGACTTCTATTATGAATTTGAAGTCGCCCCTAATGGTGCGACTTTTGTTGCAAAAAAATACCATGACCACCTTGAGTTTATCAAAAAAGACTTTTTCTTTGCCAAAAGCAAAATTGAAGGTGACGACTACGAAGTTGAAATTAGAATCGATCTAACTGCTTTCGCTGATTATCAAAATATAAAACACAATGTTTATCGAATTGAAACCAAGGGGATAAAATCCAATTACATTTTACTCGCCCTTGAACCGACCTTATGCGATAACTTTCACGTCCGAAATAAATTTATTGATTTTAATCATCGTTAATCTTCAACATCGTTTTATAGCGGTATTTGCTTAATTGTTTGTCTTTTACCAACATATCTAGCCATATAAGATACGGGGTCTAATTCAAAGTGTTCTTCAATTTTGCCAAATACTTTATAAAACAAAGGAGTCACGCTTTTCGCATCATAAATTCTAAAGATACAATAACGATCTTTCTTCTCGTTCGAGGTTAAAACTTCATTTTTGCTCACCGGAAAATCGACATCCAACTTGTTGGTTGTCGTTTTAACTTCGATATAAACTTCTTTCATTTCTAAACCGATTAATTGATAGGAGATGATATCGTAACCAAAGGCATCCGAAACCGAGGCGACATGACGAACTTTATCCGCTAAATCGCTGTGACCTTCCCTAATCAACCTTTCCCGTTCATAAGAAAGAGCGAGCATCTCCCCCAATAGTCCAACTTCGGCATCGGTTTTCGCTTTCTCAATATAGTCGATTTTTCTTACCGAACCCGTGCTTCTAATCTTGGAGTACTTTTTCGTTCTCTTCTCTTGCGGCTCAATATATCGGAGTGTTCGAATAACATTGACATCTTTCGGGGAACTAATTGCTTTTTTGATATTATCAATCCCTGAAACTGCATCTTCAAAGGCGTCTTGAACATCAAAGACAATCTTATTAATCGCGTTATTATAATCGTAGTTATCTTCACCGAGAACTCCGACCAACTCATCGTAAATGGCAAGCATTTTCAATAGATCTTTCTCTATTTCTTCACTAGTGAATGAATCTTTCGCGTAGTATTTCGAAAGAATATTCGTTTCTTGATATCCCCGACCAAGCGACGCTGATGAAGCGAGTAAATCAATCTCACCGCGATCGAAATATTCATCTCCGATTTCACTACGGAAATAATCGGCGACTTTTCTTGCATATTGATATCTTTTACGTTTAAAGCGCTTTTCAAAATAAGTAATCCCTTGATGCAAAGATAAATAAAAGCCTGACATATCTTTTTTAAACAAATAAACCATATATAGCCCTCTTTGGGCCGTGGTGGTAAGGTTACGATTAAAAATCGCCACCCACGGGTAGTCGGTTTTTTGTCCAATCCCACAAGATCCCGAGATGAGCAAATCCTTGCGCATTGGAAAAAGTGCGTTAAGCGCTGCGGGAATTTGCTGCATTAAAACATTGTAGTTCGGGTCGGATTTTTCCGCTTTTTTGTACTCATTAATGTAATTATTTAATACAAATCCAAATAATTCTTTTAGCATACTATTAGATTAGCAGCTCAAGATCTTCTGATCCAGAAAAAGTTGCTTAACTGCAATTGTGATAACTAATGTCAGTTATTCTTATTCATTCGATTATCTTTGTTTTTCAAAAACAAATAGTTTGTTTTTTAAATTAAGTGTTCCTTAAAAAACTTTTTCATCAAAAGTAACCGCGCGATAATTGACAATTTGATTACTCGCAAAAAAGAGCGGATTGTCAATGCTTCGCGGTGATGTTTTTATTTTTTGATTAGATGTCTTATTTATCAGTAAATTGGTATTTTAATTGATATTCGTGTTTTTCTTCTGGTTTTATTTGACGATATTTTTTCTGCGGATAAGGGGACATCGCTGGCTCTAATCCCAGAACATAATTGTTTTTTTGCAGACATTTCCATTGCACCATGTAGGGAAGATGTTTTTGGTTCCAGGCAATTGTTAATCGATAATTTTCGTTTTCTAATGAGACGTGTTCTTTCTCTCCTTTATTAATTGAATGGAGAAAGACTTCTTCTTCGATGTTGCGCTTAGGCAAATCAAACACATCAAATTGATCGATTATTGCATTATCGCTAATTTTGCTTATTTTATGATTATCTACTTTGAGAACACTTCTTTCATTAAAGAGGGGGTAGCCTAAATTATGATGATACATCACCATGTATTCATCCTCTTGATCGCCTTCGTTACTAATCTCATCTCTTAAAGTAAATGTGGGTTCACCATAGTTTAAGATAATCGTTCTCTTGAGAGTGATTCTTGTGCCAAAAATGGCAGTCATCTCCATTTTCCCGCTGATTTCCAAACGTATTTCATCTTCTTCGATAGTGTCAATTTTTAGATCGCGAGCTGGGATATAGGTATATGATCCGTGCTGCACTAATGTTTTTCCGTTTTTCTCTTCTGGTCCCATCACATTATCCAAACCACAAGTTAAAAGAAAACCGCCGATAAAAGTCGCAGCGAAAGGGTTTCCTTCACTCCCTAAATAAAAGGGGCTTACTGGACCATTGGGACTGATATAAGCGACGTTTTCCCCCTTATATTCCAGGCGATAAAGATCCATGCCGCGTTCTGGCAAGATATACATTGTCAAAACACCATTATGGGCGATGATCACCTCCATACCTTTGGCTTTGCCCTCTTGAAAAGTGAGCCTTGTCGCCCCAATTGCATCTCGAAGGTGAGAGAAATAATCTTTATTCATGACGTCCCTCCGCAAAAAGAGTAAACATTTCTTTCAATCGCTTTTGTTGAGCTTGAGTTGCGACGGTGCAAAGATCGTGATAAAAGCCAGTCGGCTCTTTTTCAATAAGTTTTTTAGCCGCATCATACCCCGCATAAGCCATATAGGTATAGTAATTAATCTTGTCAATTCCCGCTGCGATTACCCCGCGGTAATCATCGGGAGACAACCCGCTCCCTCCATGCATCACCAGATAGATATCGCTTACTTGGCGCACTGCGCGGATGACATCAATCGATAAAACGGGTTTAACTTTATAGATTCCATGGGCGGTACCAAAAGCAATCGCCAGCGCATCTACCCCCGTTCTTTTAACAAAATCGGGAACCAAGTGCGGTTCCGTATATAGAAGTTTGGGATCGCCTACAGTTTCGCCCCCAGTTTCGCGATTGGGCAAACAACCCAGTTCAGCTTCGACCCCAACACCGCGTTGATGGGCGTATTCAACAACTTTTTTGGTCACCTTGATATTCTCCTCATAAGGAAGAGTTGAAGCATCGATCATCACCCCGGTAAAACCTAGATCAATCGCCCGTTTACACGCCGCAAAGGATTCCCCATGATCGAGATGGACACAAACGGGAACTTTGGCTCTTTGCGCAAAAAGAAGCATCACCGGACCGATTACATCCATGCTAATCACACTTTCATGTAATTCAGCATGAGCGATAATTAGCGGAATATTCTGGGCTTCCGCCTCTTGAATCGCCGCGAGAATCGATTCTAAATTCGGGGTGTTAATCGAAGGAACAGCCACCCCTCTTTTTCGCCCTTCAGCTAAGACCTCTTTTAAATTAACCAGCATCTCCTTACCTCCAAATTTTTCTAACTAACGGATCGATTTTTTTGTATTTTCGATACTGTTGTTTATATTTAGCAACTAGCTCTTTGTTTGGTTTATAAACTTTTCCAGTTTTGATATATTTTTCCATCAAAACTTCGTAGGAGAGGCGACTATCGTGATGTTTCATGAGCAGAAAACACCCATATATCCCTCCTTCGGGCGTAGTTAAAGTTTTGACTTTTTGATTATAGATATTCGCTTTAATCTTCAGCCAACTCGGCGATTTGCTTCCCCCACCAGTAGCGCTTAATTCTGAAATCTTAACTCCGGAATTTTTGAGCAAATCAAAATTGGCTTTCATCTCATATGTGGCTGCTTCCATCAAGGCAAAATAGATTTCCTCTTTGGTGGTTTCTTTGGTGAGACCAATTATTGCCCCAACATCCTCACCACAAACATGTGGGGTGCCGCTTCCGGCAAAATGAGGAAGGATTAACAATGAGGTGGGAAGTTGAATATCACGTCCAGAGTAGAAAGAATAATAATCTTCTTTTAATTGTTCTTTTTCCAAAGGAGAAAGATGATCGCGATGCCATTTAAGCAAGGCTCCACCTGTGTTTAAAAAGGCATAGGTGATGTAAGTTCCTTCGATAATATAAGGAATGACACAGAAATTGTTTTCGTAGAATCTTTCATCTTGGGGGATTGCTTTAAAAATTGTGGTCACACATTGAGAAGTCCCCGTTCCATCATTAGCCATTCCTGGCTTGATTAAACCCGCACCAATCGCCGCCATAAATTGATCATGCCCCCCAGCCAGAACTTGGCAGTCTTGATTAAGACCAAGTTCAACGGCAATCTCTTCTTGAACGGTGCCTACTACTTCATCAGCCTTGACTAAGCGAGGAAATAAAGATTCTTGGAGGCCGCATAAGGCGATTAGTTCTTGGGACCACCGCTTTTCTTTAAGATCGAAAAGCATTGTCCGGGCGGCGAGGGAATAATCACTAACCTTAGCTCCAGTTAATAAATACGCGACAAAACCCGTCACTAAAAGGAGTTTATCGGCTTTACTATATTTTTCTTGCCATTCCTTCTTCATCCACATTAATTTGGAAAAAGAAAACATTTTATTCGGATATGCGCCAGTAATTCGGGCAACGGTAATAGGATCAATCTTCTGCAATAATTCATCTTTTTCCTCTTCGCCTAAATTGCTGACGAAAAGAATAAAATCATTGATTGGTTCACCTTTTTTATCGATGAGCACAAAAGATTCGCCTAAGGAAGAAGGACAGATAGCTTTGATTTTTCCGTTAGCTTTTTTGGCTAACTCTTTGATAATAGCAAAGATAATTTGCTTTAATTCCTGAGCCCGTAAATAAAAAACTCCGTCCTGAGCGTAAGTCGGTGATTCAAATTCACAAGTGTGCAAAACGCTTCCGTCACTATCGAGTAATTGTCCTTTAACCATCGAGGTCCCAATATCTAAGCCGATGTATTTCATGATCAGTTGGTGCCTCCTTTTTTCATATATTTTCTTGCGGAAATGCGCGTTTAAATTCCGTTAAATTTCAATGGAAAGTGTTAATTGTCGTATTATTTCTGCTCTATTTAGTATTTTAACCCCAAAACTTAATAAAAGATACCTGACTGGCTCACATATAGAAAAAAGATATTTTCTTTGATAATAGGAGTATTTTATATCCAAATGGATATAGTAATATATTAATATAAGGGAGAATAATATCATGAAAAAGAAACATTTCTTAATTTTGTTAACCAGTGTTTTTTGTTTTGCTAGCGCTTCGGTTGCCCTTATGGGAGAGAATCATCAAGATCTTCCCGTTTTCGGTGAAGGTTGTCAACACCATGGATATCACTACGCAGCCAAAGCGGCTAAAGCAATCGTTCCAGGTCACCAGGAATTCTGGGCTTGTTGTACTTGCCACGAGAAATTCCTCGTTCAACCACTCGTTGGCACTTGGGAAGAAGGAACTCCAGCTCTGATGAGTGGCGGGATTGCTAAAGGGCATCTGGCTTACCTTCCTTCGGAAGCCGAAGAATTGCAAGAGATGGCAAAGGTCAAATACTATACGCCAAAGTTGTATTACGCCACGAAACAAACTTACGAAATCGGTTTTGACATTGGAACGGTGGATATGATCGCTACCGATGCCGATGTGGCTGCCGCTTACAACGCTGTGATGGCTGGTGTTGATGAAAATACCGCTCATCTTGATGCAACTGCCAAAAACCAATTTATTTCCACCTTGATTGGAAGATACGGCGTGAATATTCATACGCAAGTTCTCAACAGTTTAACAACTTTCTATGGGACCGTTAAAAACGGGATTCTAGGAACGGTTATTCAAAGCGGGAACTGGATTACTGTTGGTTCCGCCGCAGCAGCCCAATGGGTAAGTATCGACCCCTTAAATACCACTTGGGGAAGTACTGATAATCGCTGGTGGAATCCTTATCCTTTTGTCGCTAAAAACATCATCGATTATGCCGATGAATTAAAAGCGACATATACCAGCCTCGAAGAGGCGACCGCGACTCTTGATAAATTCATGGTTGATGTGGCGAGAAGTTCGCTTCAATTCATCGCTGAAGCCGAATTCC
This sequence comes from Bacilli bacterium, assembly GCA_050952725.1. Taxonomy (GTDB): domain Bacteria; phylum Bacillota_I; class Bacilli_A; order RFN20; family CAG-826; genus JAQWCH01. The sequence continues at coordinate 450,275 of JBMNLN010000001.1, read as the reverse complement.
ATTATGCAGAGTCGCAAGGTCAACACATCGGCAGTGAATGGTGGTTTTTGTGGACCTATTATGGTGCGAGCGGTTATGCATATACTGGCGTGATGCCCCCCGCCAAATTCGATCCGGCCTCTTGTACAAATTATCGGCTTTGTAGCGCTGTTTCTGGACCTGATTCACTCGATTCAGGTACGGGCGAAGTAAAGCCATTAGCGACAATTTTAGGCGCGGGCAACTGGTTAATTAAAAAACAAATCTCTGCCATTTTTGAAGGCGTTTAATCACTAGTTAAAACCCATTAAAAAAACGCGAACCTTTAACGGGGTTCGCGTTTTTCTTAAACGAATAACCGATCAATCTCTAAGATGAATTTCTTGAGCCTGCTTCTGGTTCTACCGCGTTTCTTTTCCCCATAAACCGAGGCATTGACTAAAGCAGTAGCCTCATCTTCACTGGAAACGATAACTGTGATTTCAAAACCGTAATCCGTGCAGTAGATTTCTAAAAAGTTCTTGTTGAGGGTAAGATTTGCATACCCTTCTTCTGCGAGATATTTGGCAATTTTATCAAAGACTAAATAAGCACTCTTATTGATTAAGAGAGGATGAATTTTGTGTTTTCTTTCTTCGCTGGTTTGCGAATACTTTTCAAATAGAGCCAACATGGTTAGATGCGATTCGTGGTCTCAGGATCAAAGAAGTGAATCAATGATAAATCGAGCACATATTTTTCTTTGCTATCCGAAACGATATCATCCCTTTTTGTCGTCTTAATGATAATCCTTTGGTCGCCAATTTGGTTATAAATAACTAATTCTCTTCCGAGAAGTTCAGAAATATCACAAGTTAATTCGAAAATGTTGGATGGATTTTTCACCGCTTCATCATCAAAAACATAGATATCTTCTGGTCTTGCTCCTAAAACGATTTCCTTATTAACGTACTTTTTGAGTTTTTTAATCATTTCTGGGGGCAAATCAATTTTGAAATCTTCACCTTCGACCACAAAACTTTTACCATCAAATTTTCCATGAATAAGGTTGGTCGCTGGATTGCCGATAAATGACGCGACAAACATATTGGCTGGAGTATTAAATAATTCCTTCGGGGTGCCAATTTGTTGAATGTATCCATCTTTCATACAGACGATGCGACTTGCCATGGTCATCGCTTCGGTTTGGTCATGAGTTACATAAATGGTGGTCGCTCCGACGAATTTGTGGATTTTGGCGATTTCACTGCGCATTTGTACGCGTAGTTTTGCATCGAGGTTGGATAAGGGTTCATCCATTAAAAACACTTTCGGGTTGCGCACGATGGCGCGACCGAGGGCCACTCGTTGTCTTTGCCCTCCGCTTAATGCGGCAGGTTTTCTCTTTAAGTAAGGGGTTAATCCAAGAATGTCGGCCGCGTTGGCAACTTTTTCGGCAATTTCATCCTTGCTGTAACGCCGAGTGATAAATTTAGGTTTTACCCTTTCTTCTTTGGCGGTTTTGATCTCATTAATTTTGGCGGCAATTGCCACTTCATCTTTTTCTTGAGCAGTGACTAACGCGCGGTATTCTTCCATTAATTGATTAACTTTTTCTTCATCATAAGTCATCCGTTGCGATGAATATTCATCTTGAAGTTTCTTCGTTTCCGCTAGTAATTTATTACTTTGGATAAAGACATATTCTTTAATTTGGTCTTTGGTACTTTTGCGCTTTTTACTATCGCCTTCTTTTTTGATTTCGGCAACCCCTTCATCCGTTTCTTTTTGCAAAGCCGCGACTAATTCCTGATACCTTCTTTGATAGTCAGGATTATCATAGTCGATATCAATCACTGGAAATTCTTCTTTTCGTAACTTAAGAGAAAAAGCCATATTATCGAAAACGGTCATATGGGGATAAAGTGCATAGTTTTGGAAGACCATCGCGATATTGCGATCTTTAGGAGGAACTTCATTGATGAGCACATCATCGATATAAATTTCGCCTGAGGTAATTTCTTCTAGCCCAGCGACCATCCGTAAGGTCGTGGATTTTCCGCAGCCCGAAGGCCCCACAAAAACGATAAAATCTTTATCCTTTACTTCCAAATTAAAATCGAAAACCGCATGTACATTATTTGGGTAAATCTTATTGACGTCAATAAATTTTAATGTTGCCATACACTGAATCTCCCTTTACCTTGTGATGTTTATTCTAAACGGAGTAATCGGTAAGTCATTTCCTCCGTAGAGTGTGATATTTCCTAGCCACTGTTGATAGGCGTAATAAACCATGACTGCCCCCTCAACATCATCAATCACGATTTTATTGTTCTCTAAAATGGCTGGTACTGAGATGAATTCGCCATCAGCTTTTTTCAGTTTAAAATACTGCAATTCTCCATTTGATTTAATGGTTTGTCCCTCTTTGAAAGAAACATAAATCTTCCCTTCAATCACTTCAGTTTTAATTGGAGCATAAGATAGGGAGTCATTACCAATACCATAAACAAATTCTAACGCAATATTACAAATTCTCCTACCGAGAGTCAATTTATCAATTGGGTGGACATCATCTTTTTCTCCAGTATCGATAGACACTGAGCAATAAGCATTTTCAATTTCTCCTGCCACTTCCCATTGGGTGATTCTGATATCTTTTTTATCGTGAGAAGTAACACCACAATCCACATCTTGTTGGGCGATAATCGGTAAGTTCGCACCAAACATTTCCCTGAATTGATTAACAAGCGCTTTATATTGTCCTTTATACGTTTCGGCATGAGCCCAATTATTAGCGCCTTGATACCAAATAACCCCAGCAAAACGCGCATTGATAAGATCTAGAGTCATTTGTTGATAGTACCGCGAAGTAATGTGTTGATGACTTGCGGGAATCGTATTACCTGTAAGATTGACATTTTCCTGACTGAGCCATTCTTCGATAAATGTTCCGCCACGAGAACTGATGAGAACCCCGACGGGAATATCGAGTGCTTTTTGTAAATTACAGGCAAAGGCAGCCGCTAAGATGGACTTGTCTGATAAGTCAATCGCCCGTGTGGGAATGCACCAGCGATCATTATCGCCATTGCTTTGTTCAAAGGGATTGACATCATCGACAAATTGTCTAAACATCCTAATTTTAGCCAAATTGTCAAATTCGCCATATTGTCCTATATATTTAGTTCCGCGCCCATTGAGCCAACAGGCGAGCATTTCCATATTACTTTGCCCCGTGCAAAGCCACACTTCGCCAATAATAACATTGTTAAAGGTGTAAGTGATACCTGCACCAGTGATTGTGATAACCTTTGGCTCAAAGGAAGCTTGACGGGCTGAAAAAGTAACGCTCCACTTCGCATCATTGACAACTGTGGTTTTATTTTCTCCGTCAAAATTCACATTGATACTAATGCCGTTTTGACCTTTACCTGAGAAAATAATTTCTTGATTCCTCTGGATAATCATGTTTTCTGTGATATAAGCCGCTGGTTGAATCATGCTTTCTGCTCTTACCCCATCTTTTTTCCAAGCGGCATACAAAGTTTTGTTTTCCAAATTACCTTTAGGAATAGAGGTGTATTTCGTTCCCACAAACAGCCGGTTGAGATACCACCCATCAAAGGTGTAACCCTCCTTACTAGGAGTAGGGAGGGGCAAGGCGTTTTCTGAAGTGCCACTTAGTTCATAGTTTTCAAGGGTGCCACCATCAGCGTTTAAAGTTACGGTGTAGGGACGAGCTTTAATGGTTTGGTTTCTAATCATCCAATCGACCATGTTGATTATTCCCTTAATCGTGGTGGCAAAATTCGGCTCATCAGGATTGAAAAGAAATTTATTCAAACGGAAATCTTTGTTCCATCTAAATCCTTCAAATACTCTTCCGACATATTTGAAGCCTGAACCATTAGCCCCATAATAGTTATAGAAATGTACCCCCCAAACTGGATAATTGGAGTCGGGATATTGATGATGCTGATTCCAATAATAAAATTCATAATCTCGAAAACACATCGCTCGTACTAAATCGAGCGCATATTTGTCGGAAATCTCATATATTTCCCGTTCGGTTTTTGCTTTGTTGAGATCGATTTCTAATTGATCCAAGAGACACACTTCATCTTCGCTCCCCCGAAGTTTATAAGCGCTTGGTACAAAACTTCTCTCATCTCTTGCTAAATAATCAAGATCTAATGTTTGGGTAAAATTAAAATATTGAGTTTGATGTTTAGTCGCATAGAGCATAACGGTAGCGTAATGAATATCATAAAGCAGTTCGAGCAAATGCGTCTTCGTATAAACTTTTGCCGCGGCCATTCGAATGGTGTGATAACCATCAAAAGCGGCATCAATTTCTTGTAAATTATTCGCCATGTGAATGCTATTCTCGAGCTCGATCGCATTTAAGGCATACTCTTTGACATCTTTAATGTCGATCTGAACATCGCCTTCGCTAACTTTGTAATCTATTGAACTGAAAGCGTGTTGAGAAAAGGTAAATTTATTGTATTTGTTAATGTAATATTCCTTGGCCTCTTCCAAACCGACCACTTGATTTTCTGCGCTTAGATTTTGATATTCAAAATAGCGTTTATTAGAATAAACCCCAACTCGTCCATAATCACCGATGGGCTCAAAGCCTTGAGCGATAATTTCCTCTTGGGTAACGCTTAAGATATTAATATCATCGAGGAAACATCTTATATTTCCATTCGCCATAAAATTAATCGCGTATTTATGATTTCCCAGTTCAAAATCGACTAGAGCCTTAGACTTAATTAAATTGAGCGAACCACCCGAATGATAATAAAAACCAACTTCATTATTATTCGTTCCTAAAAGATAATATTGATCTTGCCCTTCCTTGGAAAAAATTCTAGAGACAAAACTGAAAACTAGTCCTTGTAAATTGCTCTTTTCCTTCACGTTAATATCTACACTGGCTAAAAAATCATTTTCTTTGGTGAGAATGGTGGGGCTGAGTGAATATTTATTTTCGATTAAACACATGACGGTTACATCCTCCGCTCCTAGAGTTAATTCGTTACCATTAAGCGTAGCTTTAGCATTATCATTCAAGGTAATCGAACTTCCGCCTAGATATGGGGTAATGGTAACTGTTTCTTCAAATTTAGCCGTAGTTTTTGAACTTTCACCACCGAAAACCACAATGTTATATGAATTTCTTAAGTAGTAAAGGGAAAAAGTAGATCCTTCATTAGATAAAATGCCTTCGGTTTTATTTAGAGGATGATATTCATCAAACGTGAAACCTTCGAATTCTCGAATATCCGCAGTGATTTTACTGCCCGCTTTTCCTGTTCGATGAAGTGTATACTCATCATTTATGACATATTCTCCCTCTAGAGTTTCAAAATAATGAGAAACTGTATAATCTACATTATTAAGGACCACGCTATCAATCGTGCTTGTGCCACCACAACTTGATAGCAGACCAATAAGCAAAAATATTGTCCAATGCTTTTTAGATTTCGACATACCAATTCCTCCCTATCTGTTATTTGCTTCTACGTTGTCAGGATTGCTTGTGTTTTTTAAAAAACCTTATCAACTTATCGATGTTACTTATTTATCATCTTGTAATATTGATTTTAAACGGAGTTATTGGCAAGTCATTCCCCCCGTAAAGGGTGACATGTCCTAACCAATGTTGATGCGCATAATAAACCATCTCTGCATCATCGATATCTTCGATTACAATTTGATTGTTTTCTAATGTCGCCGTGACCGAAACGAAGGTGCCGTCGACTTTTTTTAATTTGAAAAACTGCAGTTCTTCACCCGATTGAATAATTTGACCCTCTTTGAAGGAAATGCGAATCTTTCCTTCGATTACTTCGGCCTTGATGGGAGCGTAAGATAATGAATCGCTGCCCACTCCATAGGCGAATTCAAGAGCAATTTTTCCCATTCTTCTACCGAGAGTTAGTTTGTCAATCGGATGAATGTCATACTTTTCCCCCGTATCAATGGCTACTGAGCAATAAGCGTTTGCGATTTCTCCTGCCACTTCCCATTGGGCAATTCTAATGTCAGAAAAATCAGCATCATTTTCACCATAATCAACAATTTGTTGGGCGATTACTGGCAGGTTCGGGTTATTGAATACGTCTCGGTATTGACTAACCAATGCCTTATATTGACCTTTGTAGATTTCTGGATATGGCCAGTTATTTTCACCTTGATACCAGATAACCCCGGCCAAACGCGCATTAATTAAATCAACTGTCATCTGTTCATAATAGCGGGAAGCGATATCTTGATGGGGGGCAGGAATTGTATTGCCTGTCAGGTTAACATTTTCCTCGCTTAGCCATTCTTCAATATAGGTGCCACCACGCGCACTTGTTAAAACGCCAACAGGGATGTTGAGTTCTTTTTGTAAATTACAAGCAAAGGCGACTGATAAAATTGATTTATCCGCCAAATCCATAGCGCGAGTTGGAATGCACCAGCGATCGTTATCAGCATTTAATTGAGCGAAAGGATCTAAATCATCGATATATTGTCTAAATACTCTGATTTTGTCGAGATTATCAAAGTCACCGTATTGTCCTGCGTATTTCACCCCCCGACCATTGAGCCAGCAGGCGAGCATTTCCATATTGCTTTGGCCAGCGCAGAGCCAAACTTCGCCCACGAGAACATTTTTAAAGGCATAAGTTACGCCGCCACCGCTAATCGAGATAATCTTTGGATCAAATGCGGCCTGACGTGGTGTAAAAGTAACTTGCCACTTTGAATCGCTAATCACTGTGGTTTTGTTTTCACCATCGAAACTGACCGTGACATTAACGCCATCTTTCCCTTTTCCTGAAAAAACAATATCTTGATTTTGTTGGATAATCATATTTTCCGTAATGTAGGCTGCAGGTTGAATAACGCTTTCGACTCGAACACCATCTTTTTTCCACGCAGCATACAAGGTTTTATCTTCCAAATTTCCTTGCGGCACCGAAGTGAGTTTCGTCCCTTTTAAAAGACGGTTGAGATACCATCCATCAAAAACATGTCCTTCCTTGCTTGGAGTTGGTAGGACGAGTGCATTGGCCGAAGTTCCATTTAACTCATAGTTTGTTAACGTGCCCCCGTCAGCATTCAAAGTAACTATATAAGGTCGCGACCGAATTGTTTGGTGTTTAATCATCCAATCAGTCATGCCGATAACTTCTTGAATCGTCTTTGCATAGTTAGGTTCATCGGGATTAAAAAGGAAGCGATTCAAACGGAAATCTTTGGACCAAGTAAAACCTTCAAATACTTTTCCAACATACTTAAATCCACTTCCAGCAGCACCAAAATAATTATAAAAATGCATATCCCAAACTTGATAATTAGAACCGGGATACTGATGATATTGATTCCAATAATAGAATTCATAATTTCTAAAACTCAAAGCTCGCACTAAATCGAGTGCATATTTGTTAGAAATCACATATATTTCTCGCTCGGTTTTCGCTTTATTAAGATCGACATCCAATTGATCTAAAAGACAAGTTTCACCTTCACTTCCGCGTAGTTTGTAAGCACTAGGAACGTATTGTCTTTCATCTCGTACTAAATAACTAAGATCTAATGTAGTGGCCGAATCATAATATTTTGTTTGATGTTTGGTTGCATAAAGCATGATGGTGGCATAATGAACATCGTAAAGAAGTTCAAGTAAATGCGTTTGGGTGTATGCTTTTGCTGCAGCTATTCTAATTTCGTTATAACCATCAAGAGCAGTATCAATTTCTTGTAGATTATTTGCCGCGTTGATGTTCTCCTCTAGTTCGATGGCATTTAAGGCATATCCTTTGACATCTTTAATGTCAATCTGAACATCTCCATCATTCATTGTGTAAGTCGCGGTGTCAAAAACATGTTGGGAAAAAATAAATTTATTATATTTGTCGATGTAATATTGCTTTGCTTCTTCTAAACTGACCACTTGATTTTCCGCGATTAAATTTTGATATTCAAAATACTGTTTTTGCGAGTAAACCCCTACTCTTCCATAACTATCAATTGGGGCAAAGCCTTGGTTTACGATTTCATCTTGGGTGACATTAAAGATGCTAATATCATCAATAAAACATCTAATACTTCCTGTTTCCATAAAGTTAATCGCATATTTGTGGCTTCCGAGTTCAAACTCAGTCATAACTTTTGATTTAATTAGATTGAGCGAACCGCCCGAATAACGATAAAAACCAACTTCATCATTGCGGGTGCCAAAGAGGTAGAATTGCTCGTGTCCATCATCAGAGAGATTTTTAGAAATAAAACTAAACACCAAGCCTTGAATGTTGTCTTTTTCTTTTACAGTAAGATTGACACTTGCTGAATAATCTCGCTCTTTAGTAAGAAGGGTATCGCTGAGTGAATATTTATTTTGAGTTAAACACATGACTGTGACATCTTCTGCTCCTAGGGTCAGCTCATGACCATTGAGTGTGGCTTTGGAATTGTCATTTAAAGTGATGGAAGTCCCACCAAGATATGGGGTAATAGTAATGGTCTCTTCGAATTTAGCGATAGCCTTAGAGGCTTCGCCGCCCAAAACCACAACATCGTATGAATTTCGTAAATAATAAAGAGCAAAAATCGATGTTCCGCTAGATAAAGTGCCTTCTGTTTTATTTGAAGGATGATATTCATCAAAGGTAAAACCTTCAAACTCGCGAATATCAATATTGATGGGACTACCCTCTTTTCCGGTTTTATTCAAGGTGTACTCGTCATTGATAACATACTCCCCTTGTAGAGTTTCAAAGTAATATGAAACTGTATAATCAATATCATCAATAACAATGCTGTCTATCGCGCTTGATCCGCCACCACAACTCGATATCAACCCGATAAATAAAAAGATCATGAGGTTTTTTTTAATTTTCAGCATGTTATTCGCTCCTATTTAATTTTAATCATGTTATTTTCTTCGATAACTTCAATAAGGTAGGGACGTTCAGAGAGCGGCGTTTTATTCGAGGTATGGAGAATGAGATATTTCTTTCCCTGAAAAGAAAAAATCATTCCATGACCACCATCATCTTTGAAGAGTGGTTCCTCTAATTGTTTCCATTCTCCTAAAATTCCGTTATCGCTATAAGCGACTCCAAGGGCATATCCTTCTTTTCCATTTGATGACCAAAGCATCAATAATCGCCCATTTTCACATTGATAAATAAATGGACCATCAGTGACATACTTTTTGTTTTTATCATCTCCGTTATAGAAATATTGGGCCCATTGGGCGTCACTTGCTTTAAAGAGTTTTTTAATGTTTTTAAGTTCGGTTAAATCATCATTTAATTCTCCAACACAAATTTCACCATCGTGAACTTGGAGCCATTCTCGGCAAAAAATGCTATATTTTCGACCATTTTCTTCGAAGTAAGTCGCATCTAAACATTCCCAGTCTTTCGGAGTAAAAGGTTTTGCAAGTGGAGTATATTTTCCAAAAGGAGTTGAGGCAACTAAAGCTTGGGAAGCGCGAGGGCGATCAACGTTTTTAAAAGAAGCAAATATATAATATTTCCCATCGATTTTGTGCAGTTCAGGCGCCCAAAAATTTTCATCCGCCCAAAAATCATCGGTGTTTTTAAATAAAACATAAGGTCCTTCAAAATTTACTAAATCCGTTGATTTATAGCCGAGAAAACTATCGGCTTTTCCACTCCAAATATTTTCATCACTTGTACCGATTAAGTAGGCGGTTCCGTTCTCCACAAAAACAAATGGATCGCGCATATAAATATCTTTAATCGTCATATTATCGGCTCCCTAATACCTTAAAGTCTCTTACCAAAATGTTTTCTAACGAAGAGGACAAGATGGTTAATCGCACATAACGGGCCTTTTGGTAGCCGCGATTGACGAAGATATATTTATCTTGGTCGCCTGCTTCGAGCGCGTATTCAACATAATTTTCACCATTGAGCGAGGTTTCAATTTTAAAAGCGGTTGAAGAAATTTCCGAAAACATAAGTGCAGTTTGATAGATTTCGCATTCACTTAGTAAATCTAGAGTTAGAATGTGCGTTTCTTGACTACTTCCCGCATTCCAAATTGTTTGATAATTGGATTTATCAATCGCATTTCTCATCGAACCAGCATTATTTAAAACCAAACTATCCACCGCTAAATCTTGATAGTGAACTGGGTAGCCGTTAACTTGAATATTATTGATTTTGTTATTGGCTTCAGTGACAAATTTGATATATCGAGTTTTTAATTCGAGGTTGGTTAAATTAGTTATTTCTTCAAAATCGATGTTGTTACTCGATTGATAGACATTTAAATTCTTTTCCGCCTCGATTTCAATCGAATCAATATGACATTGTTCATTCAAATCAAGGATAAATTCACTAGCTTCATTTGCGAAGTAGAAAGAATCCTCTAAATTATCAAAGGCTTCAGCGACTGAATGAGCGAGATTGTCATTCGCAATTGTAACAACTTTGTTCCGGGCAAGATTATGACTTAAGGAATAATCTTCAGCAAATCCTGGATAATTATTCTCTTTTAAATATTCAAATCCCACGAGTAATTCGTATACATTCCACGGGATAATCGAATCATGAACCGCTCCGCGCATACCGCCATCGCGATATCCTTCAATCGTGGTCGCATTCCCGCAAAACTCATTGATAAATCCATTGCCCGAAGAGTGAAGGGGATCATCCATATGACCAACTTTATCTCCCATGTTGACATAAAGGAGAGAGTTGATAAATTTGAATTCCGCAAAATCTAAATAATGCTGATCACCAGTATATTTATAAAGTTTCATATACTCCACCACAGTACTTGAGGTGGGGCAATCAAGAATTCCATGGTTAGTATTGTTAAAAGCATAACCATTACCAAGAAATCGCTCATTGCCAATAAAACCAAAGTTATATCCTTCGGCCCCAGTGGCGCCAACTGGATTCATATTCATGGGGGTCAAAACATTAAATGTTTCTAAATAATTCGCTAAGCGAATCGCTTCGCGTAAATAACGGGTGTTATGATTGGTTTCATAAATTGTCATCAACCCTCGTAGTAAAAGCATATAATCTTCAGCGACGGAAATTCGCGTATCCTTATTTTCGATTGCACCAAAGTAGCCTGAGTATTCTTTGGTTTGGGCAATCGCGGCCTCCGCCAATCTCAATGCGACCTGATCGTAATCGAGAAACAATAAGTCCTTTAACTGGTAGAGGCGAGAATAAAAAGATAGCGCCATTAAACTAGTTTCATTTTTATACAATTCCGCTTTCACGGTGATGTAATTAAAGAGTTTCTCCATCAAGGTTTTCATCACTTCATCACCAAAAGATGTCGTTTTTAAATAAGCATATAAATTAACTGTGCTAGTTAAGCCGTCAAACATCGTGCGCTTAAAGACGCTGCTATCGCGCGTATAGAGTTGTAACCGCGCATCAATACTATCATTGTCTAATTGATAATTTATGACCTTTAAAGCATTATCAATCGTGGTTTGATCATTAGTTTTTCGCCCATATTTAATCATGAACATTCCCATTTCCAGATTACGGAAAAGGAAACCGCTATCTGGATGATAATGATCAGCATTGGTGAAATATAAGGGAATCGGCCCCCAAATGTTGTTATCTGAATAAGAATCGCGAACATATTTTAAAAGGGTTTCATAAACCTCAGGCATCTGATAACGCTTATCAAGGTAGCGATATACATCGTAGGCACTTCGCCACATTGAAGTATACATCTCGTTGTAGGAATTAAATTTATCGATAAAGAGCGAATACGACACTTTGCGTTTTAAGCCTTTTTCGACTGGAAGGAGCCGATAATTAAAACTATCTTCGTTCGCATTTTTATAAGCAGGGTAAAGGTAATTATAAGCGATGCGATTATTCTCTTCATTACTAAGAGCAATGCCAGAAAAATTAAAATTCTCATCAATGTGTAAATAAGCTGAATCAACTGTATAACGATCAACGATCGAGGTCTCGCGATAGCCACTCGAAGTATCAAGCATCGCAAAAGCCACACCATCCTTAAAGGAACTCGCCATTAAAACGGAGACGGCATCACTAGGAATCACCAGCAAATCCCCACCGAAAAACATCCGCGTAGAACAATCATTGAAGGAGCGATTGCCATTGACATAATAGGAAGCAGGAATAAACCCTTCACGGTCATGAATTTTGCCTTCTTTGGTATCTAACCATTTTTGTTCCACCATGAAGCCAAAATCTTCACCCGCATTAGTAACCGAGAATTCGCGATTGACTAAGAGCCGATTTGAAACCACCTTGAAAGAATCAATAAAATCGATAGTCGTTCCATAATTAGAAGCTACTTGTCCTTTTGCTAAGAGAACTCCATTCACTTCTTCAACCGTGGTATAGTCCTTAAAAATCGGATCATCAGCTCGGAATTCATTTTTATCAAAACGCACTCCAAGCGATCCCCCCTCAGTTGTATAAGTTTGGTTATGTCGACTCAAAACAATGAAATAACCATTACTACCCTTTTTATACGACAAGGCAAAATTTTCTGAACCAACTTTTTTTTGATTGCAGCTAGCGAGAATTGTCATTGGTAATAATAGAAATAATCGCAATTTCCTTTTCATAATTTGCCTCATTGAATCGCTTGATTAAAATCATCGTAACGCTCTTGCAGAATTTCTAAATAGCGATCGAGATTAAGACGAGAAAATTTGATAAAGGTCTCCCAATCACCCTCGAGATTTTTTGAGCCGTTTAAAACACCAGCAATATAACGGGTAATATGTGTATTGATGTCAGTCGATAAATCTGCCATTTCCGTCAATTGAACTGAATCAAAATAAACATCGGGGTAGCCCACTTTACCAAATGTCATCTGGCGATTTCTTAACGGTCGGGTATAAGTATCAGTTTCTGTTGCTTGTTTTTCCCAAAAAGACTCATCAATCGCATAAGGCATTCCATCACCAGTTTGGATAATGGTGGTCGACATCACTTCTGAATATTGATTATCACTAATTGTCGATTTCCAAGCTGTATGCTCTTCGTCAAGCCATTGCCATTCTTCGTTTTCTTTACCGATTGATGACCAAAGGCCATAAGGGGCATCAATATCATATAAAGCATCCATCATACGGATAGCCGCTTCCGGATATTTGCATTCATAAGTCAAAGCAAAACATCCTCTTTGCAATGGGTTTTTTGCTCCCCAGAAACCGCCTTCACCAGTGACCGAAAGCGGATCAAGGGTCGTATATTGCCGCATCTTGTTAAACCCTACTGCAAATTGGGGACCAGCTTGGACGAAACTGCCGTAATAATCACCGCTTGCTCCGCGGGCATTGATTTCGGCTGCTTCCATGGTCGACCAGTTAGCGTTCATCAAATTGTCATCAATTAACGATTTGATAAAAGCTAATCCTTGTTTGAAATTGTCGGTTTTCGGGCCAAAAACTAATTGACCATCTTCATCACCTTGAACCCAGTAGTTGACTAGATCGAGTCCAAAGAAATTGAAAATTTTGAGCAAATCGTCAATTCCCGCGACCACTAAAGGATAGGAGTCGCGGATTTTTAATCGTTCTTGTCGAAAGGTTTGTAAAATTGCTTTATATTCTGCGGGTGTTTTAGGCATCGGGGTGGTTCCCATCCAATCTTTATTAATCCAAAAGAAACCGCGCATATTTGATGTCGTATTATTCGGAAGATTGGTATAGATGGTAGGAAGGGCATAAATATTTCCATCCGTGGTCGTAATTGATTTTTTGACAATCGGATTATCTTCTAATAATTGTTTGATATTCGGGGCATATTCATCGATTAAATCATTTAAAGGGCGAAGGGTTTTTCCCCCATAAGTTACTTCGTCATAGTTATTGAGCGCTGCTTTAAAAAAGATGTCGGGTAAATTATTATTGGTCGCTAAAGCAAAAGCTTTCTTGTCATTGTACATCCCATCGCCATAGACATTGAAGGTGAAATCAACTCCAGTTTCTTCGCTAAACCTAATAAAGAACTTGTTCTTCGACCAATCAGGATTAATCGCCGCGTTGCTTGCTCCCATAATTTTTAAAGAGACTTCGCCGCGATATTCTTCCTTGATGATCGGAAAAGTGCCCGGTTCAGTTAAAACTTCGGGATGCGAATGTAATTTTTGTGAGGTCTGACCAGTACACGCACATAAAGTCGCCAGTAAAACCGCACTCGGAATTAAAATTTTCATCTGTTTCATAATCAATCTCCTTTAGCCCTTAAGTGAGCCCACCATAATACCTTTGATAAAGTACTTTTGTACAAATGGATATATAACCAGCATCGGAATCGTCGAGAGAATAATCACTCCATATTTCATCCCTTCGACCCGATACATATTATCGATTGTAATTTGTCCAGCACCAGGATCAATGGTGCTAATATCGTTTTGGCTAATCAAATTACGAATTACGAGTTGTAAGGGATATTTGTCAGGATTTTGTAAGAAAATTAGCGCATCAAAATAAGAATTCCATCTTCCAACTACGTTATAGAGAAGAATGACAGCAATAATCGGTTTTGCAAGCGGGAGTGCAATCCTAAAGAAGAAACGAAGATTACTACAGCCATCAATTTTTGCCGCCTCTAATAATTCTTCGGATAAGGAACTTGAGAAATAGGTCTTCGCTAAAATAATGTTCCAAACGCTAACTGCACTTGGAATAATCAAAGCGAGTAAGGAATCATTCATTCTTAAAGTGTTTGCTACCAACAAGTAGAAAGGTATCAATCCCCCCGAGAAAAACATTGCGAAAATAAAGAAGAATAAAAAGAATTTTCTGCCATAGAAATCTCTTCTGCTTAATGCGTAACCTACTGTGAAAGTCACCGCCATATTGAGGGCGCTACCAAACACGACAATAATCACCGAGTTTATGAATCCTTTCCACAAACCTTCATATTTAAAAATTTCTTCGTAACCTTCGAAGTATAAGGAAGTTGGGAAAAGGAACATTCTCCCTGCTAGAACATCACTTGGTTTGGTAAAAGAGGCTGAAACCACAAAAATCAATGGATAAAGAAAGATTATCGTGCAGAGTACAAGAATACTAATGTTGACCACATTAAATATTTTATCCTGCTTACATTTTTGAATTTTGCCCTTGCGTTTCACTGGATTAGAAGGGCTAATTTTTACTCTGTTATTCATAACCACTCCTAAATCACGCTATACTTGGTGAATTTTTTCGCGAAGAAATTAACAATCATCAACATCAAAAAACTAATCACCGAGTTAAATAATCCAACCGCGGTGCCAAGACCGTAATCCGAAGATAAAATGCCTTTTTTATAAACATAAGTCGAGATCACTTCACTAGTTTCCAAATTATCTGCGTTTTGCATTAAATAGACCTTTTCAAATCCGACCCCTAAGATACTTCCTGCCGATAAGATTAATAAAGTGACAATTGTCGGGAGAATCGTCGGGAGTTCGATATACCAAATTTTCTGTAGTTTAGTGGCTCCTTCTAAAGTTGCCGCCTCATATAGTTCGGGGGATACACTGGAAAGCGCACTGACATAGATAATTGAATTCCAGCCCAAGATTTGCCACAGCCCCGACCAGACATAAAGCGAGTAGAAAGACTTTGGATCGGTTATAGGATTATTTTTCACTTCCCCACCAAAGAGCCGGACAAAATTAGCAAAGACACTATTATCGCCATCAAAGAAAATATTAATCATCGCCACGATAACTACCACCGAAATAAAGTAGGGGGCATAACTAATCATCTGGACAAACTTTTTAAAGCGTAAGTTTTCTACACTATTCAAACTCAGGGCGAAGATTAAAGGGAAAACGAAACCAACCACTAAGGAAAAAAGACTGATAAGCAGAGTGTTTCTAAAAATTTCTGAGAAATAAGGACTGCTAAAAAACCTGCGAAAGTTTTCAAAACCAATAAAAGGGGAACCAAAGACGCCTAACGAGGAGTCATATCTTTGAAACGCCATCGTAATACCATAAAGCGGCACGAACGAAAAGAGAATTAAAAGTAAAAATCCAGGGATAATCAAAGCATACAACCCGCGGTTATTCTTAAAGTCTTTTTTGATTTTATAAGCAAACGAATTCTTATTAAGCTTATGTCGTTTCAGAGTGGTCGCTGTCATTTCTTCTTCTTTATCTCTTTCTTAAAATCAAATAATCACAAGGTGCCAAAGAGCCTTTTTTAATGATGTTTTGATTGAAACAATCTTCAAAAACCCCTTTGATAATCTCAAACTTCGCTTCTTCAAAACCCATGTTGATTAAACAAAGATATTCATCTTTTTCATCTTGGCGTTCATAGACGATAATTGATTTTTCGGCCATGACTTTCTTATTGATTTTTTCAGTTAGGTAATGCTCGACTAGCTTATCTTGCAATTCTTGATGAAACCGCGTGCCGACGAAAACGATTTTCCCGAGTCCAATGGCGTTTTCACTAATAAGCGATTTGCCAGTAAAATATCCCCCCTTAATTTCACCAACGCCTTTTTCAATCACGCATGCATAATTTTCTAAAGGAACCGAGAGACCAAAAGCTTCATAGGTCGCATCTTGTCCAAGGGTATGATCCCAATCAATGATTGCTTCTTTAAAATACTTTTCAATCGGGCCGAAAGCATTTTTCGTGTAATAAGCATGGCTATTGGTCCGATAACCTGAATACGGACCAACAATTACCGTCGCTCCTTCTTTAGCGGCATCCACAATTTTTTGGACCAATTCATCGGTCAAGTGAGCAACATAAGGAATGATGATGACTTGGTATCCCTTGAATGAGTTATGAGGATAAATAATATCGCGATAAATCGAGGTTTTTAATAATGAGTCATAAACACTCACCATGTCGTTGAGATAATTATTTCCTCCTAAGGTTTCATTGGTGACAAACGCTCTTCCTTTATCGGTATAAAGGAGGGCCACTTCTGCCTGTTTGGTTTGCGTTGTAGTTAAGAAGGGGGTTAGTTTTTCAATTTCATTTTTCACATCGAGAACATTTACCGCTGTTGCACTTAAGGTTCCGAAAGAAGTGACAACGTGGGCATGAGGCATTTCGGTTCCACCGCGATGTTGCCGGAAAAGCCAGTAGGAAAAACCTTGGGAACCCGCCAAAAATTGATTGACCGCTGTCGCTTTGACAAAACCAGGTTTATGAAGTGGGCTTCTTCCATGGAGATTGGCACTCGTTCCGCAACTAGTTTCCATTTCCCAAAAAGGCACACCAGGAATTAAGCAACGACTCATTTCCACTTCAAAACAAATTTCTGGATATCGATCTTGCGTCACATAACTATCAAAAGAGACAAAATCCAATTCTTTAAAAATATCCTCTTGGTCGATGTGGAAAACGCGATTAGTATTATGTGTAATCGGAACTTTGACATATTTTTTTAGGATGTCAACTTGCATCTTGTTATATCGAGAAACATTGTCAAAAGTAAACAGAGTATAATTGGTCGACATTGAGGCGCTGTGACCGTTTGGGGTTGGACGTGGGGCAATTACGCAATCAAAGGAATTATATCTTGTTGACCAAATGGTGCTGTTCCATTCCTCATTCAATTTTTCAATCGTCCCATATTTCTTTTTCAACCATTCGCGATAAGCTTTTTCGCAGTTATCACAGACGCACTCGCTCACTGGAGGACAGTTATATTCATTATGTAATTGCCAAGCGATAACATGGGGATTTTTTCCGTAATGTTCACCTAGTTTATTAACGATAATCCTGCTTCTTCTTAAGTAATCAGGATCACTAAAACAGACGTGTTCGCGCGAACCGTGATGGGCCCGATTCATCCAGCGGTCAAGAATTAGCGATTCTGGATATTTTTTCGTGAACCATCGAGGCGGAGTGGCGGTGGGCGTGCACATAATAGTTTCAATGCCGTTTTTAGCGAACTCTTCAATGGCTTCGTCGAATAAGCCAATATTAAAAACATCTTCTTCAGGCTCTAATAAACACCAAGCGAATTCAGCAATCCGCACGACATTAATTCCTAGTTTTTTCATCTGGACGATGTCTTTGCGAATCGTTTCGATATCCCACACTTCGGGATAATAAGCGGCACCGTGATAAATTTTATTGGGTAATCTCGTCATACAACCTCCTATAGATAAAGAGCGATATCGTAATTGTATTTTTCAACTAAATCAGCGACAGTTGTCACTTTACTTCCAGGTCGCCAACCCCATCCCCACAATCTGAAACTACTGTCGGCATAGGTATTGCCTTCATATTCTGGCAAACATCCATCATAAGTAAATCCTGGGGAATAGTAGATGATTTGCCACCAATTGACACTCATATGCCCATATAACCAAGCATGGATAATATTGCGATACATCGTCACCCGCGACATATCCACTAAAGCAAATTCATACTTCTTGTAAATCTCATATTTACTCGCGCAAATCCCTACAGAAATCTTGGAGTAGAGATTGCCAGTTTGAAACGCATTGGGGACGTACCAACAATAATAGCCATCATCATCAAGATAATCAGTGGTCATCTTGCCGTTTCCTTCTCCGTTCATTTCGATAATGTCGCTATTGCCATCTTGGTTCCATAACGGCGAAATGGTCGCGCGCAAATCATACATCGTTTGTTTTAAGTTTGCATTCGCGTTTGCAGAATAGGCGGTAATAATTTCGCTATAGAGCGCTTCGATATTTTCCGCAATAATTGCTGTCGCTGCTTCAATGCTGCTGACGGCGCTGACGGCGTTGACCAAGTCGTCATATAAGGGTTTAACATTGGTTTCATCTTTAACGGTTTTGGTCACATTGCCAAAGGTGACCGCCGCCATCGTCCCGCCATACTGATTAATTTGGTATTCACATAAGCGATTGAGTGAATTTAGACTCGCATTCAAGAATTGCTCCAAATTAAGAGTGGCATCAATTGTCAAGGCCTGATATTCATCATCAAAGGCTTGAACTGCATTATCGATAGCCGCAAAGGTTATACTGGTAATCGAGGTATTAATCATTTGTTGATATAAGGTGTCAAGATTACCTCGGCTTGTCGCATCATAGACATAATAGTTCAGTGTTTCGTATCCGTGGATTGGTTCCTTAATCGATAATTCACCGTATAATTTAGCGGCTTTTTTTTCAGAGTTTTTCAATTTTTGATATTCAGTGGGGTATTCTTCAGCAAATTTTTGTTGATTATCACTGGAGAGATGATTAATTAATGTTAAAATCGCTAAAATATCGGCAATATCTTCTTCGTTAGCTTGATCGATTTCTCTTAAAGCGGTAATTTTGGTAATAATCTCATTAAAGGCATCTGAATCTGATAAAACCACGATCGAGAAGGAAACCGTCTGGTCTTCATTGAGTTTTTCATCTTTGAATTCCAGGGTTATCGTTTTGTTACCACTAGTTTCCATATCGACCTCCCCCTGAATCATTTCATTACTCATTTCGATGATAGAAGTTGAGGTATCGTTATAAGTGACGATAATCTTTCCGTTTGTCAAATCGAGATTTTCACCGATGTTGTACTCGGTTTTCATCTGCGATAAATCGGTTTTGATATCCTTAACCGCAAGAGGATCGGGGGCGATGTTAGTTCTTAATTCGAAATATTTTGCTAATAAGGCTGGCGAAGTGCGCATGCGGTAGGCATCATTGTAAAAAGCGCCGACAAGCCGGAAGGTGTTGTTTCGCGAATTGCCATATGCGACCCCTCTATATTCGCTTAAGGGACCATCATAAATAAATTGCTGTTGAGGGGTATCACCAAAATAATCAGAGATGACATGCCAGTAAAAAACATCGGTCGTATCATAAGCGGGATTATGATTGCGATGAATCGCGTAAAACATCTCCAAGTTCTTTTCTAATGTCGCACGCAAAATTTCAAAAACCAAATCATTATACGAAGCTACCACTGTTCTTATCGATGTTTTAAGCCTTAGTTCATCTTCAGATTTTTCCAAAATGATACTTGGGCGATAAGCTTCCGGAATCCACCACCGATTATCATCCAAGTAATCAACCAAGATGTTGTCATAGAGACCAGAAACAGAAATCGTAATACTGTTCCAGGAATTTAGTAAGTCCGCCTCAATGTTTTTGGTATTGAGGAAAACATTATTAATACTTGTAACTGCATCGGGTATAAATAACGGCAGGAGCACTGCTTCGATTTCACGATAAGTTTCCGTATAAAGCTCATCGATTTCCGCAGGAACATCCATCATCGCTACTTGGTCTGCAAAGGAAACCACAATATTAGAAATTGGGGCTTCTAAGGTGTAATCTTTTGGTGTTTCAATAAATGAATAAACTCCCGCTTCTTCTACAACGGAGTTAAGGGAGATAACAAAACAATTCTTCAGGGCTGCAATTGTTTCCGCCCGATATTCTTCAAGAGAAAGTTCTCTCTTGGCAACGCCATTAATCTTTTGCAAAGCCTCTTCATACTTATCGACAACTTCCTGAAGAGAAGTATAGACGCCTGCGGCGAATTCCAGACAATAATTTCTGATTGTCTCCAAAGCTTCCTCACTATAAGCGCCAACATTGAGCGTATTGGAAAAATCGAATAATTCTTTTTCCTTTTCCGTAAAATAGGCATCGATAAGTGCTTTTTCGGAGCGGCGAAGTCGCTCGATTTTTATCGAAAAATGATTGATTAAAAAATCCTTTTCACCTTCGCTTAATTGCATATAAGTATTGAGGAGATCAATAATCGTCTCAACATCATCTGTAGTGAGTTTGTTGAGATAAGGTAAAGCATCAATCGCTTTGATTAATGTGCGATTGCTGTCATTATCGAACACGAAATACTCAAAAGCAAAGGTATAGTTTAAATCATCAAAATTCAAACAAACTTCAGCTTCATCAATGCCATAAACAGAAGAATCGTAGGTTGTGATTATCGACTCGTTAAACGGAATCGTTTCCGTACTTGCATCAGAATAAGTCATCAAAAAATAAGATGGGGAGAAATCAAGAGGCTCATTAACCAAAATATAGCGGTTCACCATTTCAGCATGGTAACTAATAGCCTCAAGAAAAGGTGCCGTTTCGGTCCTTTTTCGCTCGTTATTGCAACCAGAAACAGTGGTTAACAACGCCAAAAACAAAGGATATAATTTTCGCTTTTTCATTTCTTAACTATATTTTATTAAGTTAATAAAGCGTTTTCAATGCAGTGTTTCAATGTGAAATTATTGTTTTTCTATATCTTGAAAATTGTTTTTTTTCTATTAAAATTACAATTGTGGATAGCGAACATAAAATAATCGTCCTCACAAATAAAATTGAACCTAGTGATTATAATCAAAAAGTAATCATTCCAGGGACCGCTTTTTTATTGGTAATTTTTCAGACTGATATGCTCTTTTCCTATGATGGGGAAAGTTATTTTAAAATTCCCTCAAATAGCGCTATTCTTTATAAACCTGGGACTTTACAAGCATATCGAAGTGGAGGGACACCAGTTTTAAATAGTTTCATGTATATCGACGAAAAAGAATCCTTTTTTACTCCTTATAAGATTCCTTTTGACACCATTATTGCTCTTTCTAAAGAGGATGCCGAAAAGATTGTTTTTGATATGGATCGCCTCTCTTATATCGTCAATACTCCGTACGCGGAATCACTTGTTCCTAAAATTCCTGAATATATTGATAAAATTTTTAAAACTTTGAGTATTTGTTGTTTAAACTTGAACCGCTCTCTTTCTTCTTCAAGTCTAAGAGCCTCTTTCGTTAATGTGCGGAGTTTGATGTATGCGAACCCGATTGAATACACCGTGAGAAAAATGGCAGCAGCAATCGGTTTTACCGAAACGTATTTTGGCATCAAATATAAAGAATTCTTTAAAATCACCCCACGTGATGACCGTAAATTAAAAATGGTGGAGGTAATTAAGCGTTATCTTGAAGAAACTGATTATTCCCTTGATTATATCGGTGATCTCTGCTCAATTAAATCCACTGCTCATCTGATTAATTTGTTTAAAAGTGTTGAAAATATCACTCCCCATCAATATCGCAAGAAATATCGGAGTAAATAATTTTCCTCTATCTGATTGGGACATTGATAGGGAGTATTTAAATAATTGATATTTAAAATGTTTCTTAGCCGATGACAATTAATTCCGTGTCGGTTAGTTTGGCAAATAATTCAATATCCGCTCGCGTAATGGCGGTGGAAACGACGAAATGATGGGCTCCACCGGCTTCAATCCATTTTTCTGTGCCCGTAGCAAAATCAGGAAGGATTTTCCACATCACGCGGGCAACGGGTAAATTAGGCATCGGTTTCGGCTGTTTAACTAATTCGATATCTGCACAAATGAGTCGAAAATGCGTGCCCATATCGACTATTGAAACCGCGATTCCTTTGCCTTCAATGCCATCGAAAACTAATCGGGCTGGATCTTCTTTACCGCCGATGCCCAAGGGATGGACTTCAATTTTGGGTTGGTTTTGCGCAAAGACGGGGGAGACCTCTAACATATGCGAAGCTAATTCTAGTTCTTCACCTTCAGTTAAATCATAGGTGTAATCCTCCAAGAAGCCCGTCGCCCCTTCTCTTCCTTCGCTCATCTTGCAAAGTACGGCCATCAAAGCGGCAGTTTTATAATCGCCTTCGGGGGCAAAGCCGATGCCTTCCGCCATAATATTTTGTACTGATAAACCTGGTAATTGTCTTAAGCCATGTAAATCTTGAAAAGTATCCGTAAAAGCGCAGATTCTTTCTTGCGCTAAGAATTTATGAAGGGCGATATCATACTTTGCTTGTTCTTTTACCGCATCGAGGCGAGTGGTATTGAGAACATATTTTTCTTGGTATTCATTCATCTTCGTTTGAATTTCTTCGGGAGAAATAGTTTTTATGATTTCAACAAGGTCACCTACCGCATAGTAATTGACATTCCAGCCATATTTAATTTCGCTTTCAACGCGATCGCCATCGGTGACAGCCACATCACGCATATTATTACCAAATGAGGCCACGCGCAGATTGCGGGAATAAGCAATCGCTTTAGCGACATCGGCAAATCTTTGAATGCGCTTAATGACGTTTTCGTTTCGATAATATCCCGAGACAATCGCTCGTTTAAGACCTAGCCGCGTGCAAATAAAACCAAATTCACGATCTCCGTGCGCTGCTTGGTTTAAATTCATAAAATCCATGTCGATTGTGTCATATGGAAGTTTTTCATTGTATTGCGTATGTAGATGCAGGAGAGGTTTATGGAGTTTTTGCAAACCTTTAATCCACATCTTCGCTGGCGAAAAGGTGTGCATCCAGGTGATAACTCCAACGCAATCTTTATCCACTGATGCTTTTACGAGAGTATCCTCAATTTTAGTAGCGGACTCCACCACCGGAAGGGCGACTACTTCTACACCTTTGATTTTCTTATTTAAGAATTTCGCCATTTCTTGTGCATTGCGATCAACTTGCTCTAACACTTCTTGGCCATATAATGGTTGGCTCCCAACGACAAAATACAGTTTTTTCATCTCATTTATCCTTCTTTTGCCCATAATAGGCATCCTTTCCATGTTTTCTTTCATAATGTTTGCGTAAAAGATGTTCATCTACTTTTTCGATATTCGGGTTAATTCTTTCGCTTAAAGCAGCTATTTTGGCTACTTCTTCTAAAATAATCGCATTTTCCACCGCTTCTTCTGGAGAAGTTCCCCACGTAAACGGACCGTGATTTTTAATCATAACCGCTGGAATCGCTTGATAATCTTTATTCTTAAAAGTCTCAACAATTACTTTACCAGTGTTTAATTCATAATCTGTTTCAATTTCTTTTGCAGTTAGCGCCCGCGTGCAAGGGATATCACCATAAAAGGTATCCGCATGCGTTGTCCCATAGGCGGTGATATCTTTTCCAGATTGCGCATAGGCAGTCGCATAAGTTGAATGCGTATGGGTAACTCCACCAATTTCTTTGAAAGCTTTGTAAAGTTCGAGATGGGTGAATAGATCAGACGAAGGCCGATGTTGACCTTCGACAACCCTTCCATCCAAATCAGTAACTACCATATCATCAGCTTTCATGTCGCAATAAGGAACTCCGCTAGGTTTTATGACCACAAGTCCGCTTCTTCGATCAATCGCAGAAACATTGCCCCAAGTTAAAGTGACAAGACCACTTTCTCTTAGACGAAGATTTTGTTCCCACACTCTTTTTTTTAGTTTTTCTAGCATTAGAATTTCTCCGAAAGCACCGCTTCTGCTATCAAAACTTTCTTATAATTTTCCATATATTCATCAAATCCTCTCTTGATTTCAACATCGGGTTTTTCTATGCGTTCTTCGCGACCTTTAAAAATACAACTATCTAAAAACTCAATTAAATTACCGCCTTTTTGCGCAAAAAGAGCCAAAAGTGCCATCCCCCAAGCCCCACCTTCTCCAGCGGTTTTCATCACGGATACCGAAGTATCTAGGGCGGCGGCTAAATATTTTTGTGCCACTCCTTCGGTTTTAAAAATTCCCCCATGAGCAGCGATTTTATCAAGCCTTACCCCCTCATTGAACAGGATCTCAAAACCGAGTTTTAAGGTCGCAAAACAGGAATAAATCTGCGAACGCATAAACTCACGCAAACGCAACTGGCTTTTTGTTTTTCTTGTCACCAGAGGTCTGCCGTTTTCAATTTGAGTAATGCTTTCGCCCGAAAGGTAATTCACAACCATGATATCATCACAGTTATTTTTTCCTTCCACGGAACATTTAAATAATTTTTCATAAATTTCATCTTGATTAATCTGAGTTCCAAATAATTTTAAAATTTCATCAACCATGCTGACCCAGGCATTAATTTCAGAAGTGCAATTATTGCAATGCACCATGGCTACCATATCGCCAATGGGAGTTGTAACTAGGTCAATTTCTGGATAGACAGTTTTTAAATTTTCTTCGAGGACAATCATACCAAAAATGGAAGTTCCCGCGGAGATATTACCCGTATTAGGTTTAATCGCATTTGTAGCGACCATGCCCGTTTGCGCATCGCCTTCAGGAGGACAAAGCATGACCCCGGCTTGAAATTCTCCACTTGGGTCAAGGAATAAAGCGCCTTTTTCAGTGAGTTTTCCCGCATCTTCGCCGGCGACTAAAACCCGGGGGAAAATTTGCTCTAAAGTAAACTCATAGCCATTATCAGCGAGAATGCTATTAAATATTTTCAAACTCTTTGTATCATAATTATTTGTTTTAGTATCGATGGGGAACATTCCGCTCGCCTCGCCAATCCCAATTACCTTATGTCCAGTTAAAAGATAATGAATGTATCCTTCTAGAGTTGTTTGGAATTTAATTTTTTTCACATGTGCTTCTTGCTCGAGGATCGCTTGATATAAATGGGAGATACTCCACCGTGCGGGAACGCGATATTCAAAAAGATTAGTAAGCCGTTTCGAGGCTGATTCCGCATTGATATTTCTCCAAGTTCTAAATGGCACTAGCAACTGATCATTTTCATCAAAAACCATATAGCCATGCATCATCGCCGAAATGCCGATGGAACCTGTGGTAATCAGTTTTTTTCCATATTGGTTTTGAAAATTGTTTTTGAGATTTAAAAAACATGTTTGTAACCCCCGATGAATATCTTCAACTGGGTAAGTCCAAAAATTATTAATAAATTGGTTCTCCCAAGCGTAACTGCCCTGGGATAAAACTCGACCTTTCTCATCAATTAAAACGGCTTTGATTCTCGTTGAACCAAGCTCGATACCGATTGCCGTTTTTCTAAAATCAATCATTTCGTCCTCCTTTAATTAAGAAGTTTATTCCTGTTTTGCCTTGCTGACAGTCGATGTTTTATAAGGTTATATTTTCTAGGGAGTATCTTATCTTTAGTATAAAACTTTTTTCTATTTAAGGCGGAATATAAGTTTT
Source organism: Bacilli bacterium (assembly GCA_050952725.1). GTDB lineage: Bacteria > Bacillota_I > Bacilli_A > RFN20 > CAG-826 > JAQWCH01. Next base: position 424,406 of record JBMNLN010000001.1, on the reverse strand, counting down.
TAAAAAGAAAAACAGAAATTTAAACTAGAAACATCGGGATTTTGCAGGTGAATTATTACAAAAACTACTTTTAATTAAGTTTGGTAATTATTCGAGTTCTTTCTTTGCGCTTTCTTCTGGCCAAAGTGGTTCTTCTTTGCGAGTAACAATTGTTTCATTAATATCCTTTTTAAGTTCGAGCAGTTCCATGATGGTAAAATAAATAAGCGGGGATAATAAAAGGCCAATTATAATGATAACCCCATAAACAATGCAGGCAGCTTTTATAAGTGGGTAGTTATAGGGGGGAAAGTTCCAAGCAAGAATATAAACTCCTATTGACAACAAAAGAAAAATAGCAATCACAATAAAGGTCGCACGATAATACTTCTTCCATTCAAAAATCGTCATCTTTTCTTTTTGGCTTTTTCTCAATCCTTTATAGAGGAAAAATACTAAGTAGGAACCAAAAGAAATTCCTAAAGTTAAGACTGCAAAAATCATGCGAAAAGTATTGCCGATGCCAGTTTTAAAATAATGTCGCAAGATGAGATAGATACTCAAGATTAAAAGCGAAATTGCCTCAGTAATCGCGATTGCGATGATGTTATTCTTTTGGTGTTTCAGGAGATTCCTCATAATTTTTTTTATAATTCTTTGACCAATAACGTTTAGGGAGATAAAAAACTTCTTTACTCTTTCCAGGCAAGGCGATAATCAAGTTATACCCTAATTGAAAGTTCATTACTTGATCGGGGAACCCTTCAATAAATTGCAGATAAACCATATGTCCTTCAGTCAATTCAAAAGGAAGGAGAAGATAACGCGGTTCTGAAATTTTTTCATGTAAAGCATTATAAATTTGACGTTCTTCACGACCTTTAGGTTTTTTGTTGCTGTATTCACTTAAAAGTCGTTCAGTAATTTCTCCTAAAAGGTGCGGCTCTTTTTCAAAAATCAATTCCGAAGAAAAAAGTGCCCAAGTGAAAAAATATTCGTCTTCACTCGCACGAGGCAGATATTTTTTAAAGGTATAAGCGAAGAAAATTAGCCCCTCACGAAAGAGTTTTTCCCGTTGATAATAATCGCGTTTTAAAAAACCATGAAGCCGGTCTTTAAAATTTTCTCTTCGAAGAAGGAAGTTAATATCCGATTGAACAAAAGAATTTCGTACCTTGGTAAAATGTTCGCGACTTTCTCTTAACAAGTCTAAGGAGGGATTTAACATGTTTTTATTTTACCTTATTTTTGCCAAAGCAGGTAAATCGATGTCTCAAGCCGATTAAACTATGATAAAATAACCATTGTTGAATTTTTATTACTCAAGGAGGTTCTATGATTAGTAAAAATCTCGCTCTGCAAGTGCTCAATGCCGGTCTGACGACCGGAGCGGATTTTGTCGAAATTTTCCTCGAAGAAAAGCCCACTTTAGCTTTACAAGTCGAAAATGGGTTAGTCAAGGAAATCGATAGCGCTTTAACTTATGGCGCGGGAATCCGCCTACTCAAAGGCGTTCAAAGTGTTTACGGTTCCACGAATGATCTCTCAAAGAAGGGCTTATTGAAATTAGCTTCTCAACTCTCAGCTTCCTTTGTGGGAACACCCGTGAAAACTGTCGAAAAAATCAAAAGAAAACGCAGCCGCAATTACTATCCTGCGGAAAAACCGCTGGCGGAAGTTCCCATGGAAGAAAAAATTGCCCTGATGAAAGAGTGTTCTAATTTAATGTTGGAATACGATCCATCGATTAAAATTGCCCGCGTCTTTTTCGCCGAGTCGGAACAAAAAGTTACCATCTTCAATTCTGATGGTTGGCAATTTGAAGATCTCCGGCCACGTTTAAGAATGTTCTTCCTGCCAATCGCGGTTGGTCCAAATGGCATGGAAACAGCTGGCGAAGGTCCTGGTGCTATGGGTGGTTGGGAATTCTTTACCGATATTCATGACGCGAAGAAAACCGCTTTAAAAACTGCCGAGCAAGCTGTGCGAACTTTAAACGCCAAAGAATGTCCAAGCGGCAAGATGCCAGTGGTAATTGGCAACGGTTTTGGTGGGGTTATTTTCCACGAAGCCTGTGGACACTCACTCGAAGCTTCGAGCGTTTCGAAGGGGTTATCGGTCTTCGCAGGTAAATTAGGCGAACAAATCGCAAGCCCAGTTGTCACCGCAATTGATGATGGCACCATCGAAAAAGGTTGGGGTTCAATCAACATTGACGATGAAGGTATTCCTTCCCAAAAGAAAGTCTTAATTAAAGATGGCGTTTTACAAAATTACATGATTGATCTTTTAAGCGGACGGAGAATGAACGCCGCGCCTAATGGCGCGAGCCGAAGACAAAGTTATCGCTTTGAACCAACGAGTCGGATGACCAATACCTATATCGCTAATGGTAAATCGACTCCCGAAGAAATTATCGCTTCCGTTAAACTCGGGCTCTATGCAAAATCGCTTGGTGGCGGTTCGGTCAATCCGACGACCGGCGAATTTAACTTTGCGTGTTCTGAAGCTTACATTATCCGTGATGGCCGTGTCTGCGAACCGGTTAAAGGAGCATCTTTAGTTGGGAGTGGAGCGGAAATTTTAAAGAATATCACGATGGTTGGAAACGACTTGAGGCGATCCCAAGGAATGTGTGGGGCGGCTTCCGGAAACATTCCGACTGATGTTGGTCAACCCACCATTTTAGTGAGCGAAATTACCGTGGGTGGACGAGGAGGAAAATTAGAATGAAGAAAAAATATCTCGCCTTCTTTGAAGAAGCCAAAAATCGCGGTTTAAGTGCAAGCGAACTTTCAAGCACTAAATCACGTTCTCTTAATATTGAAATCTTTCGTTCTGAAGTCACTGGGTTTTCGATTGATGACTCAGAAGTGGTTAACGCGCGCGGGATTTATCAAAAACGCTTTGGCGCGGCTAGTACTGAAAAAACCGATAAGCAAAGTTTGGTCGGTTTAGTCGACAAAATTACAAGCAGTGCCACAATTAATGAAAACGTTGATCCAGCGATTATTTTTCCGGGTTCACCAAAATATCAAAAACGACATATTTTTGATAAGAATTTAGCAAAAGTTAGCGTTGATGAAAAAATTGCTCTTCTATTTGAGATTGAAAAACGCTTAAAAACATCTGACCCTCGTGTCACCGAAGTTTCCAGCGTCACTTATCAGGAATCTTTTTCGGAGTACGCGCTGATGAATTCTTATGGGCTAAATCTTCATAGTCGCAATAACTACTTCTATATCTATGCTGCTGTGGTCGTTAAACAAGACGAAGAAATCAAAACGGGATATCGCATTTTCTTGCATAATGACTTTGCCGAATTCCCAATCGACAAATTTGTTGATGAAGTTTTAAGTAATGCTTTAGAAAAATTAGGTGGCAAGCCTTTGCCGACTGGTCGTTATAAAACTGTTATCAACCCGCGAGTGACCGCGAGTTTACTCAACTTTTATATGCAAAGTGCTATCGCTGAAAACGTTCAGAAAAACACTTCGCTTTTTATGGGAAAATTAAATACGCCAATCGCCAGCAAAAAAGTAACCATTGAAGAAAAGCCGTTGCTCAAAAATATTTTCTACAGCTACTTTGACGCTGAAGGGGTCGCTACTTATAACAAAGCCTTTGTCGAAAAAGGCGTCTTAAAACTCTACGCTTATAACTTAACAACCGCCGCTAAAGAAGGCGTGGAAACTACCGCTAATGCCCAAGGAAGCGGTTCAAAGATCGGCACAGGTTACACGAACCTCGTTTTAAAACCTGGTCGTTTAGATGAACAAGCGCTTTTTGAAAAAGTAAAAGATGGTTTTTACCTCACCGAGGTCCAAGGGCTCCACGCGGGATTAAATCCCACTAGTGGCAATTTCTCTCTCCAAGCAAGCGGTTTTGCGATTCGCAATGGCAAATTAGCCGAGCCCATCGCCCATATTACTGTCGCTGGTAATCTCCTTGATGTCTTTAAAGATGTGGTCGCGGTAGGAAACAACCTTGAATTACAGCTTTCTTCCACAAGTACGCCTTCAATTTTAATTAAAGGTCTAATGGTGGCCAGCTAATCATCTGAATTAACTTTTTAAAACAAAAAGAAGGGATTTTTACATAATAAATCACGTATTTCCCTTCTTTTTTTAGTTGATATTTTTTACACTTGATTACGGATGTACAAGATTCCTATTGCGCCTGGGCCACAATGCGAGTAAATCACGCATCCTGCTTGAGTAAGAACAATTTCCACATCAGGGGCAACTTTTTTAATTTCATCAATATAATACTGCGCGCTTTCAGGGGTTTGGGCATGAGTGACAAAAACCCGATTAAGATAAATACCAGCTTGATAATCCTGAATAAAGATATCTAATTGATGATTAAGACCTTTGATCATTTTTCCTTTGGGAGCAGCAGTATTTTCAATTTTACCGTTAATTACTTGAAGAAATGGGCGCGCGCGCACGAGTTTTCCCATTAAATAAGTAAGTCCAGAGCAACGTCCGCCCTTATATAGATAAGTCATATCTTCGACGACGAATTGCGCTAAGACTAAAGGGATTACTCTTTCCATTTCGGCCGCGACTTCGTCTAGGGTATGTCCTTTTTTAGCGTAATCAATACCATGTAAAAGCGTCAGGCTGATGCCGGTTGATAAATTACGGGAATCCAATAAGCGAATTCTCTCTTTGGCGACCTCAATATCTTCAATAGCGAGATTTGCATTGGCGAAAGTGGCAGAAAGAGTTGAGCCAATTCCGATGTAAATAATGTCATAACCAAGTTCCAGCCATTTTTCAAAGGCAACTAAAAATGCTCCTGGTGAAATCGCCGCTGTTTTTGGCATTGATTTTGTTTCCTCAATTTTTAGCTTGAGTTCATCGGTGTTAATGTCTACTCCATCGCGATATTCAGTCCCATCTAAAATCACGCTTAGAGGTAAAACTTCAATGTCATATTGTTGATACAATTCAGGAGTGAGATCCGAAGTTGAATCGGTGATAAATTTAATTTTTCTCATAAACATTTGCTCTCCTTGCCGGGTTATTATAACAACAAATGATTGCTTCTTCAATTAATGATGCTTTTTATTTAGTCTTCGGTTCCTACGGCTTTATTCTTTTGGGGTTTAATAAATGTGATACAATTAAAAAATAGAAAGGTAGATTGTATTATGAAAAAGTTTTTTCGAGAATTTAAAGAATTCATCACCCGAGGTAACGTCCTTGATATGGCGGTTGGTATCATCATCGGTGGGGCATTTCGGGCAATCGTCAATTCATTAGTCTCCGACTTGATTATGCCCCTTATTTCGGCCGTGGCCGGAAAAGATGTTTCCGACTGGGTTTGGGTGATTAAACCCGCTGTCCTTGGTGAAGTTGAAGGTGAAGTCATCCAAGAAGCAGTCATCTTAAGATATGGTAATTTCATTCAAACAATTATTGACTTCTTAATTATTTCACTGGTCTTATTCATTATCATCAAAGTAGCGATGGCAGCCGCTAAAGCTCGCGAAGCCTTATTACATAAGGTCAAGGCGGAAGAAGTTGTTGAGGAAGTTGTTGAAGAACCAGCTCCAGAACCTGAAAGCAGTGAAGAAGCGATTTTATTAAAAGAAATCGTCGAACTCTTGAAAGAAAAAGAAAAATAATTCTTCCTCAAATTAAAAGGCGTATCTTTACTTAAATGTTCTTTTAATATAAAAAAAGACCCGACCGGGGTCTTTTTATTTAATGTGGCTTTTATTCCTCGACCATGAGGAGATATTCGATGGAGGTTTCTCCAGTTTCGGCGTCAGTCACAAGCACTTTCGCATAGGTGGCAATTAATTCGCCATTAACTTTAACTTGGATATGGGCGAGGATGTCGCTATCGCCTGTATCAACTTCGTATTCAAGTTTGTAAGTGTCGCCATTAACCGTAATTTCTAATTCCATTTCCTCGTCATTGTCTTCAAATTCAATTTCGAGATTATATTCATAGACGGTTTCTCCATCCACGACGACTTGATAGAAGAATTCTTCTTCGCGTTCACCCGCTTCAATTTCGATTTCTTGTTGGACTAATACATAGTTATCATCATCAAGGAAGAGATGGAAAGTCATTTCTTCTTCGTACTCATCATCTTCCGCTTCGACTTCGACTTCAACTTTGGATTTAAATTGATATTCAACATCATTGACTATGGCAATTCCGCGGATTTTTGTTTTGATCTCATAATCTAATCCGGAATCATCATCGTCATCATCGTTTTCAATTTCAACTTTTTCATCATTGTAATAGAGTTTGTAAATTTCTTCTTTTCCCGTCGCATCAGTCAGCGAAATGGTTTGCATCCTTGCATAATCTTCCCGATCGCTTTCACTGGTTTCGCTCTTAAAACCACTGCCATTAGAATAGAGAAAATCAAGTTGGACAATCAATTGATCAAGGAATGGATCGGTAACATCATTCGGTTGAGAACTCGGATCGCTAACTTCCGTGGTGTCACTTGAATCTTCACTTCCTCCATTGAGGAATAACGGAACTCGCCTCATCGCTCCTTGAGGTCCAAAGGCCCCACTAGGAGCAGTCATTAGAGAAATTGCAGTTGCGGCTTCAAAGCCAAGGGTGTCGATATTTTCGACAGGATTGTTAGACCCCCCCTTACATCCGACTAATGCGATTGCAGCGAAGGTGATACCGAGAGTTGTGATTTGTTTTTTCATTTTTTAGGCCTCCTTTTCTTTGCCTTCACTATAAATACGGGGAGCAGGAGGATTTTATTGGATTTTTTTATTTTTTTATTCTTCACGATGATAAATATAGGTTTTAGGGCCAATGACTTCGACAGTAATCACCCAATGATCACTTTCAAGATAATAATTCTCTTGATCGATAACCTTGACAATAAAAGCGAGTTCTTCTCCGTCTTGTTCAACTAACACTGAAATATAGAAGAGTTCATCTTCAACTTCGGTTTCAATTTCTAAATAAAAGACGAGTTCATCATCTTCATAAATTTCATAAATAAATTCTTGCTCGTCATTCTCGTGCTCGCTTTCAATAGCAATCATTTTACTTTCACTTAAATGAACATTAATGCTTAAATCTGTTTCCTGGGTCAGGGTATCCACTTCTTTTTCGCCTTCAATCATATAGAACGCACTCGGGGTATGAAGTTCACCTTCGATCTCGGTTTCGGTCTCTTCCTCATCTTCTTCAAATTCCATATTGCATAAAATATAGAATTCTTCTGTTAAAAGAATTCGATAGGCATATGTCTTGATTTCCCCTTCAAATTCCCCTTCTTCCACTTCAAAATTAAAACCTGAACTAACCTCCGTCAGGGTCTCAATTAATGGCATCGTATAATCGAGGGTGGTTTCAATATCCTCTATCGAACCGATGGAACTCGAGTTGTTAAACATTACTTCTGGTTTCTTAAAAAGAATGTTGTCCGTATCGGAAAACGCTAAAGCGGAAGCGGTCATAAAGGCGAATTCTCCTTTTTGACCTCCGGGGATTTTATCCTGATAGGTAATGGGAGGAATAATGATTTCGCTACTACTAGATGATCCAGGTTGATTAGGTTTTATAATTATTACCGCGGCAATTGCGGCCGAGGCCACTAATAATAAACTCGAGGGGAAGAGCCAAAGCGACTTTTTCTTTTGGGAGAGTTGTCGTTTTTTCTTTTCTTCTTGGCGAATTTTATGCAATTTTAAAATCTCCGCAGATGTCAAATTGATTTTCGGATCAGTTTGTTTTTCTTTGATTAGAGCTTTGATTTTTTTATCATCAATCTTCGACATAATCACGGAGTCCTTTCTCAAGTTTTTTAATCGCATTATTATACGCCCAGGTTATTGTGCCAAGCGGTTTCCCAAGAATTCTTGCGACCTCGCGATGCGGAAGTTCTTCCAGAACATGGAGAATGACAATTTGGTACTCATCTGGACGGAGAATTTCACGCATTCTTTTCTGAAGACGCGCAAAGTCATCATCAACTTTTTCTTCATCGATCCTCAGGATGGCGGGATTTTCCTCTTCGTTTAAGTAATTGATTCTCTGTCTATTTCTTAACTCATCCATCGCTAGATTGCGGCCGATGCGCAGGAGATAGCCGAGAGGGCTATGTTTAGGATTGATTTTTGGAAGATTTTCTAAAAAGCGCAAATAAGCTTCTTGAATGACATCTTCAGTATCGGTCTCATTTTTTAAAACGGCGATTACCGAATAATAAAGAGGATTTTTCGTCAATGCAAAAAACTCATCAAAAGAGGACAAGTCACCTGCTTGCATCTTGGTAAGGAGAGCGATTAAAAGTTCAGTTTTTGTCTCTTTTCTCACTGCTCCTATCATAAATACGGATTCATCCTCTTTTTTATTGGCTTTTTCATTTAATTTTTCCTATTAAAGAAACTTTTTGCAATTTTTACCAAAAATTATCAGAGTTATTTTTTAAAAAATAATCTGTTGATTGAAAGATCGACGACCTGTTTTTTTATTCAAAATCGGCAAATTCCCAAGTGGGATTTGCTTCTTTAACACGAGTAAGTGTTTCATTGAATAATTTCTCTTCAATGGCCCGTAAATGAACATTTTGTTCGCGACTACGAGCTTTTTTAAGGCGTCCCAAGACAAAAGCGCATTCTGAAACCGACTTGGAAACGAGTCCACTATACAAGAAATAAGCGCGAAGGGTTGGGAGGGCTAAATCGTTACCAATGAATTTCCGCATTTCTTTATCCATGGTGTTCATGAAGTACTCTTCCGCCTGAGCGTTCTCTCCGCGTCCTAATAATAGATAGATTTTTTGTGCTGCAGCTTGCGACACCACTTCCACGCTGACGCGACTTTTATTTTCGATAATCTCATCAATCAAAGTTTCCGCTGTTGCAAAATCTTGCAAATGGATCCGTTGATGAATCGCATGTAAATTTACTTGACTCGTGAGAATGGTAATCTCAGAAAAAGTGGCGATTTGCGAGATTTCCTCATGATTTATCGTCTTTTCTTCAATGAGAGATAAAGCATTAAAAGCTTTAACGTTAATCGGTTTATTAATTAGCATGAGGCGATAGCCGTCATTCATTGTATCCATTTGAAAGGGCATGATGTTGTAGAACATCAACATTCCGCCGATGGTGATAAAGATTAATGAGGCATGTTTGACATAGGCAGAAAACTCTACCGCGCTCCCACTTGGATTTTCAATAATAGAATACGCAAATATCAGCGCTATTGCTTCAAGCGCATAAAGAAAAAGCGGGCCCCAAGAATATAATTTGGGAGAAGACTTTTCATTTTTAGCAACAATTCGTGTTTCACCAGTAAAACCATCAAAACCACGGAAGGTTAGTCGCCATTTACCTTTTTGTTGATAAAGACAAAGGCCGAGAATATTGACGGAGAGAATGCGATATCCTCCAAGTTTTGCTCCTAGAATATGTCCAACCTCGACAAGGAGGATATTGACAATCAAACCAAGTAAAATTGCTAAAATCGCAAATAGATAACGCGAAGAAGTCGTACTTAGTTCTAATTGTTCAAGCGCGGGTCCAATCACCATTGTCCCAGCAAAGATAGCGATTACAAACATCAAGATATAGACGATTAATGTGGCAAAATCTGATTTTTTCATAAATTTTCTCCTTCAAAAGCATTTAAAAATATCCGATGGGCTAATTCCCGATTTAATGGTTTTAGATGATTTCTAATCACATCGCGAGCAGAAAAGAGATGATCGACGATAAAAGGAATGCTCTCTTGGCTGATTTCCAGTTCTTTCAAACTTATCGGCATCCCTAATTCGATAAAGTATTTTTGCAGTGATGACAAAGCAAGATGCGCCGCTTTATGTTCATCTTCTTCTTCAACACCAAAGACCTCTCGGCCTAAACGAGCGAATTTATGGTGATCCAGTTCTACATACTGTTTGGCCCAGTAAGGGAAAAGGATCGCAAGTCCAACTCCATGGATGACCTGAGGATATAGGCCGCCTAGCGCATGTTCCAACTGATGAACGGGCATCGTTGAAGTTTTGCCGAGGCTTGTCAAACCATTATGAGAAAGCGTGCTTGCTAACATCAGATTCGCTCGAGCGAGATAATCGGTGGGGTCTTCTAAAACCTTTTTTCCGGCAACGACAATCGTCCGCAAGACACCTAGGGCTATTTCATCGCTTATTTCAAGTTCTTCGCTGTAATTAAAGTAGCGCTCCAAAGTATGCATCATCATATCCACAATTCCCGCACTGGTATGAAGCGCAGGAACAGAATAAGTTAATTCTGGATTTTCAATTACGAATAAGGGCCGATTTGTCGGTGAATTGAAGCCAATCTTGAGGTTTTTACTCTCATCTGAAATCACACAACTCGTCGACATTTCACTTCCGGCTGAGCTGATGGTAAGAATCACGCCCACAGGTAAAGCGCGTTCAGGTTTGGCTTTTCGCAAAGAAAAATCAAAGGGATCTCCATGATAATAATATCCATTCGCGATAAGTTTCGCGGAATCAATTGCCGATCCTCCTCCTAGAGCTAAAACTAAATCGTATTTTTCCTTTTTCAATCGCGGCATCACTTCGCGAATTAGGGAGATATCCGGGTTGGGTTGAACGCCACCGATTTCGATAAAGTTAATTCCCTCTTCTTTAAGAGCGCTACGCACTGTTTTTAATAGTCCGCTTCGAACCACCGATCCTTGTCCATAATGGACAATAATCTTGGAAAAGCCATATTCTTTCACAATTTTTCCGATATTCTTTTCTTGGTTGCGTCCAAAAAAAATCGCTGTCGGATTAAAATAAGTGAAATCTCTCATGGTCTCGCCTCCTCTTTTTTAAATTTATCAATTGCAGAAGTTAAATATGTGCTTGCAAATACTTCAAGTTGGGCAATTAAATGCTCAGGCTTTTCTACTCGTCCTCCATCAATCCAACGGACGATGACATAGACAAAGCTCGGTGCATAAAACTGCGAAATAAACTTTCTCGTCTCTTCTTCTAAAGCATTATCAACATCGAGATCATCGATGATTCGCAGTTGTGAGCCATAAATGGTATTGTACAGAAATTCAATAAACAATTCTCGGCCTGCGCTTGCTAAGGTATTCGTGATAAATTCTGAATTCTCATTGACGTATTCTAAAATACGCACGAGTCCCTCTTTCCAAGTTGATGCCTCTTCAATCGCAGGAATTTCTTCGTGGAGATAAATCCAAGTTAATAAGTCGTAAATGTTGCGAAAGTGATAATAAAAGGTTTGGCGATTTACCCGACAGCGATCAGCAATTTTTTTCACGGTAATCGCTTCGAGCGGTTCGGTCATCATCAAGGTTTTTAAAGTATTTCCAAGTTTTCTTTCAGTTTTCACTTTAGCGTCCTCGTTTTAATCACCGCCCTGTAAGCTTTAGCAATTTTTGCTCCCAATTGAGCATTGTTTTTAACTAAGGCGATATTCGCTTCTAATGACCTGCCTTTGGTCATCGCGACCACCTCTTTTAAAAGGAAGGGGGTCGTATCTTTTCCTTCAATGCTCGCTTCTTTAGCTTTTTTAAGTGCGGCGACAATCGTCGCTTCTATCAAGTTAGCATCGAGAGAATATTCATCGGGAATCGGGTTGGTAACAAGGATTCCTCCATCGAGCGGGAAGGTGCGCTTGATGTAGACAATCTGCGCTAAATCTTCCGGAGTATCCACTCTTTTATCAACTTCATAAGGGGAATCTTTCGTATAAAAAGCGGGGAGTTTATCCGTCTGATAACCATAAACCGGCACCCCCATCGTTTCGAGATATTCTAAGGTTAATTTTAAATCGAGAATCGCTTTGGCACCTGCACAAATCACCGTAACATTGGTTTGAGCGAGTTCCTGTAAATCGGCGGAAATATCAAACGTTTCACTTGCTCCACGATGAACGCCACCAATACCCCCAGTGACAAAGAATTCAATTCCCGCTTTCGCCGCTAAAATCATCGTCGCGGCCACGGTGGTCGCTCCCCATTTGCCATTAGCGATTACCTCTGGTAGATCGCGTCTTGAGACTTTTTCAATCCCGTCACGTTTTCCAAATGCTTCAATTTCTTCAGGAGTCATCCCGATAATCGGAATTCCATCGATAATTCCAATCGTCGCTGGGATAGCCCCGTTATCGCGAATCACTTGTTCGACTTCTAAGGCGGTTTTCACATTTTGAGGATATGGCATCCCATGGGAAATAATCGTGCTTTCTAAAGCAACTATCGGCTGATGTTTCCGCATCGCTTCGGCGATGTGGTCGGCAATTTTTATCATGCTTTTTCCTCTTCTTGTTCATCGTTATTGTCTTCAAAAAAGTCGAAGTGACCTCTTTTACTCGTCTTTGTCATTGAGCGATCAAGGAAAAAATAGAGAATGATCATTCCGATGACAATCAAGGCAATTCCAAGTATATGTTGCAAGGTGAGCAATGGATAATGAATATCAAATAAATCCCAAGTTTTCCAAATCGACACAGCAATTAAAATTGAAGTCAGGGTAAAGAGGCTGACAAAAAGAACCGCGCGATATAAATTAAATGGCCAGGAAATCCGGAACAAAATCACAAAGGAAAAGAAATCCATGATAAAGACCGCCATCGCAATCACAATCAAGATATCATTAACTCCGGTTGAACCGTGGAATACCCCGTCAAAAGCTTTTAAAACATAGACCGTAATCACTCCTAAAACCATGGTTAATGCCGCTGGTAAAGCACGAGTGATGACGTTTGTCATCAACGTACCTTCTACTTTCGCATGGTTAGGTTGTAGGGCGAGGAAAAAGGCGGGAACACCAATCGCGGCAATCTCCCAAACATACATATTTTGCGTGGTAAATGGATAAGCCACTTCCGCACCACCGGGAGCGAGAATGGAAGCGGCAACAAATAAAATCGTCATAATAATCGAGAAAAAAGTCTTCACTAGAAATAGCGACCATGTTCTTTGAAGGTTGTTAATTACTCGTCTTCCTTCATTGACAACCGAAGGCAATGAAGAAAAGTTTGATTTTTGTAAAACCAGATGAGCGACATGATTGGCGGCACTGCTCCCGTTGGCCATCGCGGCCGAACAATCTGCTTGACGCAAGGCGAGAATGTCATTTACTCCATCGCCAATCATCGCGACTGTTTGACCATTTCGCTTTAAACTTTGAACAATAACCGCTTTTTGTTCGGGGGTAACCCGGCCAAAGACAGTCGTGGATAAAGCTAGACGCGAAACCTCTAAATCGCTCAGCCCATTAAGAGAAACGGGGTTTTCTGCACCGATAATTCCCACCTCTTCCGCGACCTTTCCAACAGTAATCGGATCGTCACCAGAGATTACTTTAATTTGCACCCCATTTTCGATAAACCATCTAATTGTCGCTTTTGCATCTTCGCGAATATGATCTTGGATGACGATTAAACATACCGGTTGAAGACGTGAAGGAATCCTGTCTTTGCGAATGGGAATATCGCTGGCTGCTAACACTAAAACACGATATCCCTGGCGCATATATTCTTTTTCAAGCGGACGAATCATCGCGTAGTTTTTCTTATTTAAAACAAAAATGCCCGCTCCGAGAACAAAGGTTTTACGATTGGCGAAGGTGACCGCTGACATTTTGGCAGCGCTTGAAAAAGGAATAATCGTTTCCGCCTGATAGTATTGGTTATAAGGGCATTTTTGTAAAATCGCATCCACTGTGGGTGATTGATCTTGGGTTGCATATAAAAAAGATCCCAACACTTTTTCCACTTGGAGTTTTGGAAAATTGCCAAGATTATGAATTTTAATCAAATCCATAGTTCCATCGGTAATCGTCCCTGTTTTATCGATGCATAAAACGTCGGTGCGGGCGAGCATCTCAATCGAATACATTTCTTGAACTAGGGTTTGCTTTTTTCCTAGATTGATGACTCCAACCGTCAATGTCATCGAAGTAAGAAGATACATTCCTGAAGGAATCATCGAGACTAACGAGCCAGAAACGCGTTTGACGTTCGTGGCCACATCAATACCTTGATAAACATTTCCAAGAATTAAAAGTCCAGCAAGCAAAAAAACGATCACACCGATAACTTTGAACAAACTATTAATCGCACCGAGCAACTTAGATTTTGGTCTTTTAAATTCTTTTGCTTGAGCTTGAAGTTTTTGTACAAAACTGGCTGCTCCCACTTTGTTAACTCGTACTCTGGCGGTACCACTTGTAACAAATGATCCACTTAAGACATCGTGGCCAATTTCTTTATGAATCGCCACCGATTCCCCTGTTAAAAGTGATTCGTCAACATTAAGGGTGCCATCGACCACTTCACCATCAATCGTAATTTGATCACCCGCGCGCAAAATCACAATGTCATCTAGAACAATTCCACGACTATCGATCGTGGTAATCTCAGATTCACGAATAACATCAACTTTGGGACTACTGATTAATGAGAGTTTTTCCACCATCTTCTTTGCGCGAATGTCCTGCACCAATCCAATCAAGGTATTTAAAACAAGAATTACAAGAAAAAACAATCCCGAAAAATAACGCACGGCCACCATGGCCGCAGCAATAATATAAAGGAGAATATTAAAAAATGAGAAGATATTCGTGCGAATGATTTCCCAATAGCTCTTGGTCAATCTCCCTTTGGTGAAGTTCGTCAATTTTTGCCTAATCCGCTCCGCGACTTGTTCTCGATCTAATCCTTCTTGCGGACTAGGTAAAAACCGTTCGACATTAATCGCTTCGTCTATTTTTAGGCTTTTTTTCTTCCAACGAATCGAAAATTTCCTCATTTTTATGTCCCTATATGTAAAAATTATATACCATTAGCACCTTGAAAGGGGGATTATTTTTTGTCACGTGTCTAATATTTTCTCACCGATATAATCTCTATTCTGTCCTTAACGCTACTACTGGGTCTTTGTTGGCCGCCAATTGCGCTGGAATTAAACCACAGATTAAAGTGAGGATGATGTTAATAGTGACTAAGGTAAGACCCGCTAAAGGATTTAGCAAAGCGATTGCACCTAACATCGCTTCGGGATAAACATAGTTAAGAATCGT
Source organism: Bacilli bacterium (assembly GCA_050952725.1). Taxonomy (GTDB): domain Bacteria; phylum Bacillota_I; class Bacilli_A; order RFN20; family CAG-826; genus JAQWCH01. The sequence continues at coordinate 409,390 of JBMNLN010000001.1, read as the reverse complement.
ATTGATGATTACACTCAAGAATATCGTAGCGCCAATTCCGATGGCGCCAGCAAAAACTCCAATCATAAATGTCTCTGCATTAAACAGCCGTTTAATATCTTTTTTTCGAGCACCTAAGGCGCGAAGAATACCGATCTCTTTAGTCCGCTCCACTACCGAAGTGAAGGTAATGATTCCGATCATCACCGAAGAAACCACAAGGGAAATGCTTGAAAACACTATCAAAACCGCAGCGATTATATCGACAAGGGTTGCGATATTATCAGTGACGACACTAACGACGTCACTATAATTGATTCGCGCAAATTCGTCTTTTCCTTCATTCCATGCTTTTAGGCGTTTAATGATTTCTTTTTTGCCATCGCTATCTTTCGCAAAAATTGCAATAGAAAAAATGCGTGAGTATGTCAACTCTAACAATGAATATTCAATTGTGATGATATTCGGCAGTTGATTTTCGATGATTTCTTCAAAGACATTTAAGAAATAATTTCCTCCATCAAGGGGAGCGCTTAAATATCTCGCCATTTGTAAATAGTCCGTCATCAGTCGTTCGCGTCTGGTAACAGGATTCCCCGAACCATAATAGTAGTCGTAATTAAACGGACTATAAAAAGTAAAAAATTCTCTTAAGAAGTTATTTGAAGCAAAGAGTTCTTCCAGATTATCTTCTTCGCTTTCGATGGCTGCTTGAAGTTCGGCAAGAATCTCGCTTTCGGTTTTGTTAACTGTATAGTTGTTCTCTAATGCTTGGCAAATTGGGGCATTTTCATTCGCTTGGATAATCTCATCTTTTAGTTCTTTTAAATAGCCAATGCCAGAATCCATCAAATCATAAAGGGATTTTTCTTTTTTCACTCTTAAAATACCAACGATTTTTAGTTCTTCTCCTTTATCGGGATCGTTGAACCACGCTTCATTTTCCGCATTGGTTGGCCCTCGATAGGTTTTGATTTCCTTGGTTGTTCCATCAAAAGCGTTTTCTACAGTGAAACTTTGATATTCTTGATAGTATTCTGCATTGTTATAAACTTTGAATTTTCTCCCAATAAACTCGCTAAAATCAATGTATTCTCCAGCATAATTGTCCGGGATGATTCCAAGATCAATTAATTTGGTTTTTTGGATGCGATTATATTGATCAACAATAATCACTCCTTCATTTTTGTTTTCGGGATAACGAGAATTTTGACCGATTAAATCGTAATATTCATTAACAAATTCTTGCCCACCAAGTAATTCATGGAAGTTTCCGTAAGGAACAGGGTTGAAAGCTGAGTCGTAATTTGTCCATCCCATTTGATAAATGCCGACTCCGTCTTCGCTACCGTCTGGCTTTTCACCGACTAAATTTAAATAAGCGCGATAGTTGACCACTACGCTTGCAGCAATACCATCGCTTTCCATTTGATATAGATATTCTAGATACTCTGGAGTGATGACATTGTGTTTTAAAACGATAAATTGACTGGTGTTTTTAGTATCATCTTGGATAAGCACTTGTTCTTTCTCGGGGAATTTTTCGGGAGTGATAATTTCATCTGGAATAACAATCGAGATCGAATCTGCATAGATGCCGATTGGATAGGAAGCTAAAGTTCCTTTTTCCACGCGCGAGACATAACCAGAGAATCCATTAGAAACCGCCAGGACTAAAGCTACCCCGATAATCCCAAAACTTGCCGCGGTAGAAGTCATAATCGTCCGCCCTCTTTTGGTTCTAAGGTTTTTCCAAGTCGTCTTAATCGCGGTTCCAAAAGACATCGAAGTTCGCTTTTCTTTGCCTTGAATAATCTCCTCATCATTCCCGTTTAAAGGAGCGCTATCTTCAGTGATTACCCCATCGAGCATTTTGATGATGCGGTCGCTATATTCTTGCGCGAGATATTCATTATGAGTGACCATAATCACTAAACGCGTTTGGGAAATCTCTTTCAAAATTGAAAGAACGCCAATACTAGTTTTTGTATCTAGGGCCCCCGTGGGTTCATCCGCAAGAATAATATCGGGATTGTTAACTAAAGCACGGGCAATCGCCACTCTTTGCGCTTGTCCACCAGAAAGTTGGTTAATATTTTTGTTGAGTTCGGTCTCTAAGCCAACACTATTTAAAGCCTTTGTCGCCCGCAACTTTCTCTCTTTAACGTCAATCCCCGCTAAAGTTAAGGCCATTTCTACATTTTCTAAAACGGTCAAGTGGGTAATTAGATTATAACTTTGAAAAACAAAGCCAATACGATGATTGCGATAAGCATCCCAGTCTTCATCGATATAATCCTTTGTTGATTTTCCCTCGACGATAATATCGCCACTTGTATATTGATCGAGACCGCCGATGAGATTAAGTAAAGTTGTTTTACCGCATCCTGAAGGTCCTAAAAGTGAAACAAAGCCCTTGTCCGGAAAAGAAAGATTGATATCTTTCAAAACGCGGAGAGGTTTTTTGTCAACGTAATAATCTTTATAAATATTCCGCAGTTCAAGCATGGTTTTATTCTAACTTTTTTATGCTTTGAGTTCTACGGTTAAACAACCTTTTTTCTCGCTTTTTCAACAATTTTTGATAATACGCCTAATTCTTTATAAATATTCTTGGCCAATGTAATTTGAGTTCGCGCTCGCACCAAATTGTGAATGGGATATTGGGTTTTAAAATAAACATCACCGCGAATATAATCTTCTAAAAATCTAATTCCGCATTCAATCGCTAATAAAAAGGCAGAGAAGGGGAGTAATTCAATTTCTTTAGGCGTTAAAACGTCTTCCATTTCACTAAGATATCCTCGAGTGTAGGTTTCAAAAATTTCAAAATCAACGACGAGTTTGCTCAAATCCTCGCTATCTTCATTGGCGCCAGTGAAGAGACTTCTTAAAGCATCACCAAAGTCAAAAAGATAACTTCCCGGCATAATCGTATCTAAGTCGATGACCGCTTTGATGTCACCAGAGAATTGGTCGAATAAAATATTATTAATCTTAGGATCGTTATGGGTGACCGCATGGGCAATTTCACCTCGCTCGATTCCATCGGTAATTTTTTTAAATTCTCCTTCAAAAGCTTTAACTATTTCAATTTCAGGAAAACAAGTTTTGACACGATCAAATTTGTCTAATTTAATTGCGTCTAATAAATTGAGATATCTCTTGTGGGTGTTGTGAAAATCAGGAATAATTTCTCCGAGTTCAGACGCATCAAAATTCGATAAAGCTCGATGTAGTTTACCAAAGGCTTTAGCGGCACTATAAACCAACGCCATATTATCGACTTTTTCATGGCAAATTGTATTTTCAATATAATCATAAAGGCGATAATACGATGACGAATTCTTTAAAAATAATTCCCCCTCTTTTGTGCGAATAACACGAAGCGATTCAAAACCAAGACTGCGAAGATACTCCGTGGTCAAGAAAATATTATTCATTAACAAATTGGTATCTTTAAACACATTATGATTTATTTTCTGAAGAACGTATTTGTTGCCGTTTTCAGTGGTAACAAAAAAAGTAGCATTAATATGTCCATTACCATAGGGACGATAAGTTAATGCTGGGCTGGGGATATCAAATAAATTGATAACTTCGAGAATGTTCATGTTTTTTCTTCGCGTAAAAATATCTTGTGTTTTAAGTTTTTTAAAAACTTTTTTGCAGCGTATTAATTTTAATATATTAAACTTGTTCGGTCTAATGATAAATACTATTCGTTAACTCCAGAATCTTTGAAGTTACATGTCAAAATTTGCGAATTTCTCCTTCAGAAAGAAGTGTTTTTATAAATTAGACAGGGGATTTGCGCAATAACTGAGCAAATCCCCTGTTAAACACTTTAAAGGCGTGTTCAAAATAATCGCCAATTGAGTCTGCTGTGTTTTTAAAAACTATTAACTATTGATTAATATTTTTACGCCGCCGTTTGGTGACTAAAACATAAAAAGCATAGATTGAAATAAATGCAATAAAGATTAAAACCACCGAAACACCCGTTGATGTTTCATTGTGGAATAACTCCACTAACGGCGAGACACTATAGACAACGACAATTTCTGCAGCAAATTCTTCTAAATTTTTAATGGTTTCAGTATTGTATTTACCGCAAATGAATTTATAACGCGCTACCGCATTCTGAATATCAGTATTAGTCGCTGCTGGGTCAGCAAATGCCGTTTTTTCCTCAGCGGATAATATTGAATAGCGCGAGACCAATTCTGGCCAAGCAGCTTGTAACTCCGTTAAATGATCATCACCAGCGGCACTACATACAGGGCCTGTTGTGCCGATAAACTCTTGGGCAAACTTCACTGCAGTAAATAATTCAAATTCTGCGGTAGCAACAAAAGTAGCACTTGTAAACGCATCGATATGGTATCTGTTATTAACCACGCTTGTGGTCACATCTATTGAATCAACTAAAAGTTTTTTCAAGATGTAGTTAGCATTTGGTACGACAAGCAAATCGGTTCCATGACCAATGTAAGCGCCGCCCGCCATTTCCAATGTGCCATTTGCATCACCAGAAATATCAAAGGTTGCTGGGGTCACGTACTCACCTTGTAATGCCAAGGCAATTGTTTGATTGTTACCGCTTCTAGAATCAAAGTTGTTTGCAGCTGGAGTATAGATTTTTGTTGCCCCTGATAAATCCAGTGGTGCTTCCGCACCAGCAAACTCAAAGACATACATCCCTTTTATGTAACAGTTAAAATCTGCACGAGTGGGATCGGAAGCAACGATGTTCAACCTCGTTGCATAAAACAGGCTGTTGAGATTTGTTTCTACACCTTCGGTGAACACGCCGTTGAAATGCGACAATTTGATTACCATTTTATTGTATGTAGGATATAGGTTGTTTTGCATTTTGATATCAGCGGTTCCTGTTGAGACTTGATAAGTTACCACATGGGTTGCATCGTTGAAAAGATACATTTCACCTGGAGGGGTATGGTTAGTGCTATTGAGCCTATTCGCAGCTGTGTCAAAACCATTTAAGTAAAATGAAACATAAGTTTCCCAAGTAGCTAAATTTTCGCAATCAATAGCAATCGCGGTATTCACAGTTGGCGTCACTTTACTTCCGGTGTCTAAGGTGAAATTCACACCTGAATGCCGATTATAGGCAGGCCAGCCCGTTATTTGTGACACATAAACCGCGTTGGTGGTATTAGTTGTTGCTGCTGCTTTGACTTTTACGGTTTCGGTTTTTGGCGTTGCTACACCCGCAAACACCGCAACAGCAACTCCTAGCACGATTAAGTTTTTAAAAATATTCTTTTTCATATTTTCTTCCTTTCTTATTTTAGTTTTTAGTAGACTGGGACAATAATAACGACTATTTTTAGAATTCAATAGCGATACCTCCTTTACTAAATTGCGATTCCGCTTTCTTTATCGAATAAGTGAATTTCATCGAGATTAAATTGAAAAGGAATTGTTTCATTTTTTTCAATAAGATTGATTACTTCATCACTGTTCCCCTTAACTGGGGTGCGAATAATTATTTTCTTGCTGTCAATTAGACAGTGGACATGATATTCACTTCCCATCATTTCCGAAACGGTGATTTTTCCAACAAAAGAATCTTTGGCAGGGATTATATCGATATATTCCGGACGAGCTCCAATGATAATTTCTTCTTTAAGTTCTTTATTTCTTTTTAATCTAGCTACAGTTTTTGGAGGGAGTTCAAGTTTTTTTCCTAAAACTTCAATTGTGTAATCCTTATTTAATGTCGCTTCAAAGAAATTCATTTGTGGGGTGCCGATGAATCCCGCTACAAACAGGTTAGCTGGCGAATAGAAAACGTCTTTAGGGGTACCGATTTGCTGAATAAAACCGTCTTTCATCACTACGATGCGATCCCCTAAAGTCATCGCCTCCGTTTGATCGTGGGTTACATAAATAAAGGTGGTTTTAATCTTCTCATGAAGGAGGATGATTTCGCTTCTCATTTGATTTCTTAATTTAGCATCAAGGTTGGATAATGGTTCGTCCATTAAGAAGACTTTAGGTTTTCTCACCAATGCTCTACCAATTGCGACTCGTTGACGTTCACCACCAGATAATTCTTTAGGTTTGCGATTGAGATAGCGATTGATTTCCAAAATGCTTGCTGTTTCGACGACTTTTTCGTCAATTTCTTTTCTGGTGTAATGTCTTTTAACCAGTTGGATTTCGCCATTTTCATCAAGAATTGAATTGCCTTTACGATCGACTTTAGGGAGGAGCGCTTTGTTTAATTTCAAACCAAATGACATATTGCCATGGACGGTTAAATGCGGGTAAAGAGCATAGTTTTGAAAGACCATGGCGATATCGCGATCTTTAGGTTCACAATCATTAACATATTTCCCATCGATATATATTTCGCCTGCGGTGATTTCTTCTAAACCAGCAATCATTCGTAATGTTGTTGATTTTCCGCAACCAGACGGACCAACAAAGACCACAAATTCTCCTGGTTTAATCGTCATAGTAAAATCTTCAACCGCGGGCTTAATTTGGGCGATGTCTTTCTTTTTGGTGTTTTCAGAAATGTAAACCTTCTTTACATTTTTTAATACCACTTCTGCCATAATCGCTGCCTCCTATTTATTCTCGGCGGCTACTTTCAAACAATAATCCTTCATTGCATTAAGTTCGCTTCCGACGCAAACCCCTGCAAAACCGCACTCTTTTGCTTTATTTAGATAATTTTTATTGCCTGTAATAATAAATGCTTTTTTGTTCACGAGATCCGCTTCTTGGCCAACTAACGCAATAGCGTCGAGAATTTCCTTTGCGTTTTTATCATTGAGACAATTGTAATCCGCACTTAAGTCATTGGGACCGACCATTACACCTGTTACGCCTTTGACACTGATGATGTCTTTGATGTTTTTAATACCTGCCACTGTTTCAATTTGGGCATAGACTTCGATGCGCTGATTGGCGTCTTCAATATATTTCATCAAATCTTTTGGATTATACAAGGTATGGGCGCGCATCGTAGAAATCCCTCTTTTTCCAAGCGGAGGATATTTTGCAAATTTAACAACTTGTTCGATGTCTTTATGATTGTTAGTCATCGGTAAGAGGAGGCCATCCGCTCCCATATCCAATACTTTAATAATGTCTTTTCTTTCATTATTCGGAATCCGAACAATACATTTTAAATCGCAAAGATTGGAGATCATGATAATTTTAGCCATTGATTCATAATCAAAGCCCCCATGTTCATAATCCAAAATGAAGAAATCTAATCCTGAATTTTTCATGATCACTGGGAGGGAATGATGGGAAATTTCCGATAACATTATTCCTGTCTTTTTCATATATTTTTCTCCTTTTGCGATATTACTAAGACCTATTAAAGCGTCAAAATCATCGTTAAATGTATAGTCAATTGCAAGTTTTTTTAAAACTTTTTCAATAATTTTACGATACCTTTTGGCGCCCCCTCCGGTGACAAAGATATGTTGTTTTGTGGGGAGTTTTTTTAAAGCGTCAGCATATTCTTTGAACAAGACGTCCACGACCATATCGACATTTTTAATTTGTCTAATCGCCGTTCCACTTGGGAGACGAGTCACCGTACACAGTGTTTTGTGATCAAAGTATGGGCGCGATTCATATGCTCCTAAAGGAAGACCGGGGCTTACACAACAAAGTTGCGATGCAGTTCCGATATTCAATACATAACCTTCTTCAGTTTTGTATTTATCGAGAACACCTTTAATAGCGCATTGTTGGTCGCCAATTGGCGAATACACTAAGCAATCTCCATATTTTCCTACTACTCCAACTTCTTCATAAACTTCGGGGGCAGCAAAAGGTAACTTATCGTATTGTTTCTTTGCTCGATCAAACAAGCCGGTTGGGGTGATATCGCTAATATGTGAAGCGTTTTTCCCAGCTAATGAGTAGGATATGAATGATCCTAACGTCATGAACTCATCAAATTGAACCGTTTGTTTTTGGAGCGATAGTCTGGGAAGATTAGGTTTAATATCAACTCCATAAGTTTTTTTAATTGCAAACTTAGGTTTTTCATTTTTTGCTCTTTCGTCACGCCAAGAAATATAATTTGTTACTCTTTGACCTTGATTAAATAAGAGATAACCATGCATTTGAGTAGAAAGATATACTTCCTCAGGACGAATCGCGTCAATAATTCCCTTAATCCTCGCGATAATTTCCTCGGGGTTAACTTCAAACTTGCCACCTTCGTTAATTATTGGTTTTGGAAAGGAGATACTGCGAAAATCATTTAACCCCGAGGTTGCATATTTAATGTTTGTACTTCCGACATCAATAAATAACTGCATCATACTTTTTTCTTCTTAAAAATTAGGAAAGCTCCTCCACCTAACACGCCTAAACCAGCGACAAGTGCTCCCACAACAATCAACCAGGTAAAATCAGTAGTTGTTGGAGGGGCTTCTTCGACAATCACTTTCACCCTCAAGAGATTGTAAGTGTCTTGAAGATAAGCTGATAAGTCCGTGTTAAAGGTAAAGAAATATTTACCGACAATGTCTGGTTTATAACCAGCGCTTTTCCATACCCCCGTCACGGTGTGTTGCTCGCCTTGACTATCAGTCACCTTAAATGTGGTGGGTAACTGGCCTCTAATATCAGCCGAAGGTGTTCCCGGTCTTACGTTAAATACTTTGGGAAAGGGATGATCAATCGAGACGATATCCGCATAATCATCGTTGAGTTTAGTGATGACTCTCTTTTCAAAAGTTCCAGGGGCGGTAACTTCAGCCTCGATAATATCTCGCTCGGTGATTTTGGAAATTCTCAGTTCTTTTTCCAGATATCTTCCTTTATCCCAAACGACGTAAATGTATCCATCTTTTTCAAAGGCGGAGGGGTAGGAAAGATCGTTGCGACCGTCAAGGCTTAACTTATAAGGATATGTTTGGCCTTTATCAGTGGATAAATAGGCACAAAGAGACGAACGCGAAGATGTGGTGTCATGATTGACCACTAGATGGTTACCCGAGGCCAACTTCATAATATGACCTTTGGATCCAGGTCCGATAAACGGTTCACCTAGGTTGTCCTCATAAGCAGACCAATTGCGCCCATAATCATTTGAATAGGCGACTTCAACGCCTCCGTTTGTCCCGCCTTCAATCCGCGAGACAACCATCCATTTTCCGCGTTCAAGTTCAACAACTTGCGATTCTGGCCACCGCCTTTTGGAAGGATTCGAACTGGAGGCCATTCCTCTTCTTTCATACTTTTTCGTTGTTTCATTCCAAACATCAATGTAGGTGACGCTTACACTTTCAGTAGCACCGACGATGGTTTCATAGGCTACAACCGCGATTTCACTACCGTCTTCATCGGTTAATCGCGTTGGGGCTTTATGGATTTTAACGTTTGAAATGAGTTGAGGTTCGCCAATAATAACGTCGTTGATATTTTCGGCATCCGGATTTTGAAATCTGACGTTGTATAGAAATTGCTGCAGATATTGCAGAACCAACTCATCACCTTCGACATAGAGATGGGGTAACACTAAGCAGACACCATTAGTGCCTGGATCGGGGTGATCGATGACGATATATGGATCGACCCATGTTTCCCCATCATCGTCGCTATAAGCCAATACGACATAATTAAATGGATCAGGCTCTTTGGTGCCACCTGTGTACCAGGTGGCCCATAAGCGTTTGCCTGTGCAAGCAACTGTGACTAGTCCTTGCCATTGCCGATCATCCGGATGATAGGTCTCGCGTTGATAATAAACGCCTGAGTCCGGAGATTTTTCGGTTTCTCCGTCTGCACGTGGGTCAATAATGCTATTTAAAACTTCATCGTCAACAACCTTTACGGTCGCGGGAACTCTCCACGCCGCAGTCCACGCTTCAGTTTTCACTACTTTAGCATTTGTACTCCCCAACATGCAGACGAATAACATCGAGGATAGTAATATGGAAAACTTCTTCACCATACTACTTAGCCTTTCTTTCTTTTAACAACGAAGAAGGTAACAATGCCGCCTGCTACTAATGCCGTTCCAACCGAGGCGCCCACGATGATTAAAGTAGTCTTATTAGATGGGCCAGCGTCAGCTACTGCAATCTTTTCCCAACGAGCAGTCAGGTTGTAGTCTTTAGCAGCAAAGGTATCAATTTCTGTAATTTCCTCACCTTCTTCATCAATCCAGCCGAGGAAGCGATATCCCTCCTTAGTCGGATCCTCTAATTCAATCGCTAACCCTCCATATTCATAGGAATCGGGGTTATTTTCACTATTGGTACCACCGTCCAAGTGGTAATTGATGTTATAAACATTGGGGGCACACACCACCGAGATGACGGTATCGCTGGTGACCACGATCGTATACTTGCCGTTATTATCGGGAAGTAGGATGGTTTCAACTCCATCAGCCGCTGCCGTAACTGACTCGACATGGTAACCGGTTTCTGGTTCGATATCGAAGGTTAAGGTAGTACCATCTAAAAGGTGATTATTCGCATCGTTTTGCACGCTCATGGAGCCGACATTAGCATTGATTGTGCAGTCTGGGCCGATGAGGGTGACGGTATTAGTTTGATAGGGCGTATCATCCGTGACGAAGCGATAATTAGTGATCTTAGCCGCATAATCGATGTAATAGTCTTTGGGATCCGCGAACAAAATTCTAAAGACCGGTTGAATTTTTTCGGGGAAGTCGCCAGCATCGCTTGAGATTTTGGTGAATCCTTCTGTTGATAACGGGACGTACATACTTCCGTTAAAGACGGTATCGAGACTAGGACTAAAGGGCAAATATCTCGATCCGCGATTTTGGACCACACCACAATCATAAATAACTTTAGCGAAGCGACCATTCCCTGAAGTTGAGGTTTGCCATAGTGGTAAACTCGTATTCGTCAATGAAATATTTTCCGCACCAGCAATTCTGATGGCAAATTGAACCTGCTCCACATTGGCGTTGACAACATCAAAGATAATCCCTTTAATTCCTAAGGATTTAAGATCGACATAACCGTCTTCCCCAATCATGTTTTGAGGGAAAGTTCCATGGAAGGTATCATAGTTCGGGCTTTCTGGAACGACTTCGTCTTTTAAACCATAAACCATAGTTCCCGCTTCGAGGAATTTGGTTCTCGTATATTGTTCGGTGTAGTTAATCGGGTTTTCACCTTCACCAGCTGCTGGTGTTACATAGGTTGACCAGTTCGTTTCTCCTGGACGCCACACGAGATTAGTTTCGGAAATTTCATCAATCCATCCCACTTCTTTGTTGAGAGTGGTATCGAGATAGATGGAGCCGAGATTGAATCTTGCCCGCGATGTTTTCGTCACCGCCGTTCTAACTGTAATTGTATCGATTTTGGTTAATGCTCCATATCGCGCTAATGGGAGAATAATGTGTCCAGCAAAACCTTCCATATCGGCTTGAGAATCAAAAGTGGCATTGACAAAGCGAGCGTAGGTGCCAACTTCGATTCCTTCTCCTGTTTTGGGAATCACATTGCCGAGTCGGTCTAATAAGAAGTATTTTGAGCCATCCGCGGCAGTTCCGTTGACTTCAACAAAGAACGTCCTCGCATAGCTATCCGTATTTTGAACCTGTAAAACAAGGTTTTCCGTACCCTCAACTGCTTTATTCAGGTCATTGAGGGTTAAGCCGACAAATTGTTCGGTTGTATTTTCAAGTGTCACCGCTGTTTTGACGTTCACGCAGTCCCACAAAGCAAAGGTGTTACATAATTTGCGGTTATTAATCGAGAACAGTGAAGCTTCATCCATTTGATAAATGGTCGCTTTTTTGAAAGTTGCCATCACCTCTAAAGGTTTGGCCGCCGCAGTTACCAAATATTTGTTGAACTTATTAAGAACCACTGGCGTTCCGCCGATTTTGGCTGCTTCGACTTCATAACCAGCATCGGGAACAATCGTAATGACGGTATCTTCACCAGCGGCAAAGGGGAGGAATTTTACCCAGCCGTTTTCACCGGTAAAGTTAATCACCTTGTCAAAGGTGACATTGGCTGTGAAACCACCAGAAGGAACAGAGGCAACAGTGTATTTGCCATCGACTACTTCGTTGGTGACATCGGCGCCATCAACCTTCAAACTTCCTAATTCATAGTGATGGTTAGGTTTGATTGTAATCACAACTGAATCACCAGCATAAATCGTTTCTTTATCCAGCGACAATGTACCATTGCCATCATCGATTAATGTGCAGTTAACTGGCTCGGCTTCTTTAAATTTAGCATGTGCCATAAAGCCGCCCTCGGGAACACTTTCGATGACATATTTGTTGCCGACGACTTCCGTGGTAACATCAGAAATATTGACCGTAAGTTTTTCTAAAACATAATAAATACTCTTAGGAGTAATTGTGAGCGTAACTTTAGCGCCAACGAAGACTTTGTCGGTAAGCGATAAGGTGCCGTTGCCATCATCGCTTAATTCATAGTCGGTTGGTACCGCGTATTTGCCTTCAAGCGCTAAATATTTAGCAGAGGCATCATAATTACCACTTAATGAGGTAAAGTTGTTTGCGGCAGGAGTGTAGATCTTGGTCGCTCCTGTTAAATCAAGAGGAGCACCTACACCGGCAAACTCACAAGTGTAGATTCCTTTAACCAAGCCTTTGATGTCTGATTTCGTTCGATCGGTCTTCGATAAATTCAACCGCGTCGCGTAAAACAAACTGGTTAAATCGGTTTCGACACCTTCAGCATAAACACCATTAAAGTGGGAAATCTTGATCACCATTTTGTTATAAGTGCCGATTTCGGTGTTCTTGACAAAGATGTCCGCAGTCCCCGTTGAAACCTGATAGGTTTTAACGTGGGTTTGGTCGTTAAATAAATACAATTCGCCTTGGGGTTCGGCGTTGGTGCTGTTAAGACGATGTGTAGTCGCTAAATTGTTTAAATAAAATGAGACATACGTATCGGTAACAGCCAGGTTTTCATAATCGATGACGATGGCGGTATTGGCGGTGGGAGTGACTTTACTTCCTGCATCTAATGTAAAATTAATGCCCGAATGTCTATTGCCGCTAGTCCAGCCCTCAATTTGCGAAATATGAATACCTTCTTCACAATTTCTTAGCGCTCCCGTGCGCATTGGGTTTATTGTCGCATGGACAAGAGCCCCAAGCATGGTGAGAACGCCAGCTGTTAATGAAACAAATCGTAAGTAGCTTTTTTTCTTTTTCATGTTTCTTCTCTCCTTTTCTAAATTTAGATAAGTTTTTGGCTTTGGCATCAGTTTCTCCTTTCGTGTAATTATTGGTGTATTTTGTTTATTTGTTTGAGTTTCCTCATTAAGTGTTTTCTAAAAAAGAATTGGTTGGCCTTGTAGGCGACATTTACCAGCACTCCTTTTTCATCGATGATACATAATCCTTTTTTATCCGCGTCCATGCCTGCGCACACGCGCATGGGTTTCATTTTGACAAAGTTATATTTCAACAAGGAAACCGCCAAAGGATCATGCATGCACGGCAAACGCGTATAGTTGTAATATCTGAGGTAATTAGATGTTATTTTCTCTAAAAACTTCAAAGGAGGGCTGTTTAACTTTTTTAAATAGTCGACATCTTTTTGGGTAAGCAAGGCATCTCTTGTCAAATCATGTCCTACCATTTCTAGTTTGACCCCGCTATTGAGAACAATTGCGAATGCTTCAGGATCACATTTAACGTTCCATTCCACATAATTAGTGTTGAAGGAACCCCCCATGATCAAAATGCGATTAATCTTTTTGAAGGTTTTGGGGTCTTTTTTGATCGCTAAGGCAATGTTTGTTAATGGACCAATGCAAATCAGCGTTAGTTTTTCGTTGGTTTTAATTTGGTCGAGGATGAAATCCACAGCGTTTTGGTCGAGGATTTTCTCATTGGCAAACTCCTCTTCGTATTGAGAAATACTCGGATTATCTGAGGGAGTCTCAAAGGGTAAAAACATCATTTTCGCCTTTAAAGGTTGGCTTTCACCAGCGGCAACAGGAATATCCCAATCTAACAGTTTTAAAAGATGGGCAGTGATTTTGGCGCGTTGTAATGCGTTTTTTAAAACCGTGGTAACACCAAGGGTGTTTGCGCGAATCTCTTGGCTCAAATACACTAATGCATACGCATCGTCAATGTCGTCGCCAATATCCGTGTCAACAATAAATTTTTCATATGGCATATGTATTACTCCCTAATAGCGATATAATCCGGTACTTCTTTTCTGTATAAAGCGTAATTGCCTTCAAGCATCACTTCTGGTGCAACATACTCTGAATCGTTTAAAGCATATGCGAAAGCCAAATTCATTTTTTGTTTGTTGGCTAAAAATGATGCGTTTTGGAATTCTAACAATCTTTGCGAACCAAGCGCTATTGTTTTTCTTAGCGTGGTTCCATAATCGTTTAACATCGACTCGATATTAGCTCTCATCGTTAATTGCGGAATCGATTTAATCCATGCTTCTTCAATTTTAGTTTGAATATTAATCATCTCGTTATATTTTTTAGGATCGGAATAATCAAGCGCAAATTTAAAGCCCAAAGCCGAGTGGGTATAGGGTAGCAAAGCGCATTTTTGGTTATAACGCGTATAGAATTGATAGGTGTCCATTTCTGCTCCATAGACGGAAGTAAGCATCACATACATTGGATTGGCAAGAACCGAAATTGCCTTAATACCAGCGTGATACCATCCAGACCCATCAGCAGCCCCAAGTAAATCTTTAGCCGCTCTGGTCCATTCAATTTTTCCGTATGGATAGGTATAATCGACTGATTTTCCATGGACATTAATCGTTTCTGTTTCCCCTGGGCGCTTGATGAAGTTGTAATATACACCTTCGTTTTCACCGTAGTAAACTTCTCTTTGTCCTTGTTCTGACATCATATAATCAAAGACTTTGATAATCCGATCAACGCGTTTAGCGTCTTTAGTAATCATCGAGACGCGCAACCCTCTTCCCGCTAAACTCCAAAGAACAGGAGCTTCTTTTTTGGAGTTGGTAATCACGATGGGAACATATTCGCGTTCATCGGCGAAGGTTTTGGTTTCTGGATTATATCCCCCCGCACTAAAAGCGGAAAATCCTGTGGAGTAATTTTGGATCCCGCCAATAATTGCGAAAGGACGACCGTTTTTAATATGGCTGATAATATCGGCTCGAGAATATGAGAAATTACCAGAAATCAATAATTTTTTATTAAATAATTGGTTCATAAAAGCCAGAACTTCTTTAAATTCATCCGTTTCGTATTGATAGACCAAATTTCCATCCGCATCTTCTCTTGGAACATTGAAATATTCCATCAATGTAGAAATGCCGGTGCTTAAAGAACCATTCATCGCTTTAGTTGGGAATTCCGACATACAAACTGTCGGATTGGAATCAGGTAAATGGTAGTTTTGTTTGACCCATAATGCCATTTCGATAAAGCCTTCGGCGGTTGTGGTTTCCACGTTTTCGTTAAAGTTTGGATTTTCTGATCTCTTATGAGCTAGATAAGCTTTTAGCATATCTTTGCGAACCACAATCGCATAGTTGGGTAAAATCTTATTGCCCATTTCTTCATAAGAAGCGATATCCGCATCGTTATAAAAATTATTGGCAACCCCATAAAAATGACCATCACTTGCCGTATAATGAGCTTTTTGTTCAGGGGAGACGCGTTTTAAAAAACTGGGCGCATATGATTCTGCCAAACGATCAAGCGCATAGACATAACCGTCCTTGGCTAGTTGTGTTCGCGTAGCATAATCGGTGATGGTAATCACATCTTTCATTTTGCCGGCAATCATCGTTGCCAGTTCCGTTCCATCAGTTCGTAACGCACTCTCAAATTTGACTTTAACACCTGTACGCTTTTCAATGAGGCGGTCAATGTGGTAGAAGGACCAATCCGGATTATCAACCCACCAAGTGATTTCGACATCTTCATCGTCGGGATCAATTTGTTCCCAAGAATCAATATCTGGATCATAATCGGTTGGATATTCATCATATCTCAATCCGTCTTCATCGATGATAAAAGGGTTTTTATCGCATGAACCTAATAGGGCGGTTGAAAAGGCAACCGCTACAAAAATTAAAAGTAGGCGTTTTCCTGTTTTCATAATTACTCCTTACTAGCTCCGCTTGAGCTGTTATTAAATTTCTTACTGAAGAAAGGATAGATTAGTGCAATTGGCAGCATTGAGAGGACCATTGCGGCAAACGATACGGTTTTCGCTGTAATATTTTCATTCAATGAAACATTTCCTTCTGGTAACGAAGCGTCTTTAACGATGGTTAAAATGTAGTATTGTAATGTCCACAAACTTTCCGAGTGATCGGTATAAAGTAAAGTCGCTAAGTAGGCGTTCCAATGCGTGACGGCAACCCACATCCCCACTGTTACTAAAACTGGGATGGAAATAGGGAGATAAACCTTGTACCAAATTTGGAACTCATTCGCTCCATCAATCCTCGCTGCCTCGCGAATTCCTTCATCGATACTTTTGAAGAAATTGGAAATGACAATCATGTTGTAAACCGAATAGAGCAAAGGAAGAATGTAAACCAAGAAATTGTTATATAAACCGAGCAATTTAACTAAGGCGAAAAACGGGACAATTCCTCCGCTAAAGTACATCGAAACTACCATGAAAGTTCTAAAGAAACGCTTATATGGAAGTTTGGGATGCGACATCGCATACGCCACAATGGAAGTGACCAACAACGAACTTAACGTACCAATAATCGTTCTCAGCACAGTGTTTCCCAAAGATCTCCAAAACCGTGAATCGCCTAAAATCAGTTTATAGTTATCAAATGTCCAAACGCGCGGGAGCAGCCACACACCCCCTAAATCAAAGTCCTTGCCATTGGAGAAGGAGCCAGCGACCGTATAAATAAAAGGATAGATAGTGACAAAGGCGGTAAAAATCAAAATGGAAATGATAACAATATCACTGATTGAGTACTTCCAACGTCTTTTTTTGATTTTTTGTGCAATTTCCATGATTATTTCAAAATGCTATTTCCTGTCAAGCGCTTGCTGATTTGATTAGATATTGTTAATAAGAGCACCGAGACAACTCCTTCAAAAAACGAAACGGCAGCGGCAGTTGAGTAATTGCGATAAGAGAACGCCTGAGAATAAACATAAGTGGCTAAAACTTCACTTTTATCTAAGTTAGCAGCGCTCTGAAATACGTAAAATTGTTCAAAAGAGTTTCCTAGAATCCTAGATAAACTGAGCAATAAAAAGGTTGTAATTGTCGGTAAAATTAAAGGTAAAGTAATTCTCACTGCACAATCAAAGCGATTAGCCCCGTCAATTCTTGCTGCTTCATAAACACTTGGGTTAATACCGACAATCGCCGCTGAATAAATAATCGATCCCCAACCGACATTTTTAATCAAGGTGGTAAAAATCATTTTTCCCCAGAAATACTGAGATAAATTTAAATCCAAAGGACTGCTTTCGGAGATAAGGCCGAAAAATTGTAAAAGCGGATTCACTACACCCGTCGACATATCGGTCAAAGCGTTGATAATCCCACCGAAAATCACCCAGGAAATAAAATGGGGAAAGGTGGTGATGGTTTGAACGGTGTTTTTTAACCGTTTACTTCTAATCTCGTTGAGAAGTAATGCAAAGATGATGGGAGCGGGGAAGTTAACCAGCAACGACAAGAAGTTTAACCCTACCGTATTCTGCATGATTTTCCAAAAATCTTCGCTCGATAACAGGTTGTAATAGTTTTGTATTGTCCAAGGGATGTTCTTATCAAATAGGATGCGCAGGATATTTAACTGCTTATCCCCATCTTTAAAAGATAAAAGAACTCCAAACATGGGAATGTAGTGGAATACAAAGAGCAAGGCCATTCCAAGAGCACAAAATAGAACTAATTGTATTTTTACAGTAGATTTTTTCGGTGCTCTTGAAATCTCGTAAGCACTTTCCATCACCTACAAGATAACGAAAAAAGGTAAATAGTTAAATAATATAAACCGCTACTTTTTTATTGTTTTCCGATTTTTACAAAAAATCCAAATAGAAAGAGGGTGGTGTTTTTAAGGGGACTTGCTACAATTAAATTGATGATTAAGTTAATCTATGCATGGTCCAGAAATTATGAGGTGAGACGGGTGATACAGCCTCACTCTCATAGTTTTTATGAATTCGTTTATTACATAAAAGGGTCAGGAAAAACCAAAATTGGCGACCAAGAATACCTTTTTAATGATGGTTCTTTCGTTTTGCTTCCGCCTTATATTTTGCACGATGAACGTCATGATGGTCGGACCTCGCTCTATGTTATTGGCTTTACTTTTAACGAGGAATTTCCTTTATTCTTTTCCAACCAAGAGAACATCGAAATAAGCCGATTAATCAAAAACATTATGAAAGAACAAACTAATAAGGATGTTTATTATGACAAAATCATTGAAGCCAACATCAAAGAAATTCTCGTCTGCATCCAAAGAGAGAAAGCAATTTCGAAAAGAAAACCCTATATCGATGCGATTAATCGCGCCGTAAAGTTTATCGATGAGTACTACTTAACAAAAATCGATTTAAATGAACTAGCCAAAAATGTCGGTTATTGCAGTGATCGCTTTCGTATTGTCTTCAAAAAACAAATCGGCCAAAACCCCAAAGATTATATCCTTACTAAAAAACTCAATGAAGCGAAACGCCTGCTTGTAGAAACTGATGAATCAATTGAAAATATTAGTAACCGTCTTGGTTTTAATTATTGTTCGCGGTTTTCAGCTTTTTTCAAATCAAAAACCGGTTTGTATCCGAGTGAATATCGCCAAAAATTGTTCGGTTAATCATTTACGTAGTTTTCTTTTGACAAAGTAAATATCTTTGCGATTATATTCAAACGCTAATAAGAGAGTGTTATTTTTTATTACGCCATCTGGATAGGAAATCCAGCCCTTGCGCTTAACGATGTTCTTCTTGTAATACCAATTTTCACCATCTTGGGAAATCCATACCGCTAGAGGATTGCGATGAGCAAACCCAACTGTGCTTTGTGGAGTATTTAATAGAACGATTTTCTCTCCCCATTTAATCGCTTTGGGTTTATTAGAAGGATTGGGAATATCGGTCTGTACTGGCTCGCTCCATGTATAGCCGTCATCAAAGGACTCTGATTTAAATAAATAACCACGCGGATCATAACGAAGAAACATAATCAGCTTATCTTTTACTGGCACAACCGTAGGTTCGCTCCACACCCAGCGCTTTTTGTCTTTCCATTCTAATTTTAAGATTGTAGGTTTTTGGGAAATTTCAAACTCCTTAAAAGTTTTCGTGCGAAGAAGTCCCATCTCTACAATATTGTTTTCGCCTTGCCAAATTTTCAAATTATTCTCAACCAGATAATCGTTTTCTTTTTGGGAAATCGGATAATGTTGATACGGGAAAAGGTATTCATCATCGACTTTAATCATGCCGCGAATAAAACAAAACCCTTTTAATAGAGGTAAACTAAATTTTCTTTGAAAGGTTAACCCATTGTCTTTGCTTGAAATTACATAAGAATGAAAATTGCAGAAATTTCCATTATGTTCAGTCATAAAAATTAGAATTTCATCATCGATAACTGCTACTTCGGTTTGATACTGGGCTAGGCCGTTATCCTCGATAACTAAATATGGCTTACTCCAAGTTCTTCCTCTGTTATAACTATGAAAAATATAGACCCGATTATCGGGATGAGGTTCAGTAGGACCGCCACACTGGGAAACAATAAAATAATGACCATCTGGGGCAATTCTAAAGATAGCTTCGCAACTCAATGTGTCTCTATGAATTCTTTTAATGCGTGTCATACTCACAATTATAGTAAACCGTTTTTTTAAAATAAAGACAGCCTCTTTGTTTGTTATTTCTAAATAACAAAATTATTTTCTGCGCTTGTTTATGTGTTTATTCACTTGTCTTGGTTCGTTTATCTTTAAAAAAATCACTGAGCAGCTTTGCAGCCTGTTCTGCTTCAATCCCCGCAATTACTTTCGGTCGATGATTTAATCCGGGTTGATCATAAAGATTAAAACATGTGCATAACGCGCCTCCTTTAGGATCAAACGCTGCAAAAACCACCTCATCTAATCTAGCCCAAAGTATGGCGCCTGCACACATTGCACATGGCTCGAGAGTGACATAGATACGACATCCGGGTAAACGCCATGATTTGAGTTTTTTTGCGGCTTTTCTTATCGCGACAATTTCAGCGTGCCCAGTTGGATCGTTGTTTTGTTCGCGAACATTAAAACCTCGGGCGATAACCTTATTATCTTTAACAATTACCGCGCCAATAGGAACTTCATCACACATTAAAGCCTTTTCCGCTTCTTTCAAAGCGGCTTGCATAAACTTTTTGTGATTAACTTCGTTGTTACTCATCTTATTAACAATTTAACACAACGCTTCCCAATTTTGATTAAAAAACCATCGCACATGGAATGCAATCTTAAGGCTGCTACGTTCCCGTCCTGACCTGGTTCGAAATTATTCCATCGCGATGGCATATTAATTATAACAAATACATTCTTCATAACAACTTAAAAAAACCTTTTAAAATTAAAGCGTTTTTTGCCATATATTTAATCTAAAACCTATTTCAAATGAGTGAGCCCCCGCATATAAGGCCGGAGAACTTCGGGGATTGTTACCGTTCCATCAGAATTTTGTAATTGTTCGAGAATTGCTGGGAATAAGCGCGAGGTTGCCAGTCCGCTTCCGTTTAAGGTGTGACAATATTTTGTTTTTCCTGTCTCGCTATCACGATAACGAATCATGCCGCGCCGCGCTTGATAATCGCGTGCATTAGATACCGAGGATACTTCTTTATAAATGCCCATTGATGGTAGCCAGATTTCGATATCATAGGTTCTTGCCATAGAGTGTGAACAATCGCCAGCAGCGAGTTTGGTAATGCGAAAATGCAGTCCAAGTTTTTCCACCAACGTTTGGGCTTTTTTAACGATTTCTTCAAAAGCTGCAGCGGAATTATCTTCGCGAGTAACTTGGACGAGTTCAACTTTATTAAATTGATAACCGCGAATCATCCCGCGTTCTTCAGTCCGATAAGATCCAGCTTCACGGCGATAGCATGGGGTATAGGAGAAATACTTCTTTGGAAGTTCATCGTGTCCTAAAATTTCATTGCGGTGAAAATTAATTAACGCGGTTTCTGCTGTCGGAAGCATAAACCTGGCTGGTTCGCTTCCATCAAGCCAAAATACATCTTCTTGGAATTTTGGGAACTGCCCCGCGGTATAACCACTTTCATAATTAAGAAGATGCGGGGGCAAAATCATCTCATAACCATCTTTTAAATGTTCATCGATAAAATAATTAATTAATGCCCATTCTAACTCTGCGCCTTTTCCTGAGTAAATCCAGGTTCCAGATCCGCTGATTTTAGCCCCACGTTTATAATCAATGAGATTAAGGGATTCCGCTAGTTCAACGTGATCTTTTAACGGAAAATCAAATTCAGGTTTTTTGCCAAATTCATAGATCACTTGGTTGTTTTCTTTGCCGCCAGATAAAAGGTCTTCATCGGGAGGATTAGGAAGTTCTTCGAGTGCCCTCTTTAACTCTTCTTCAACCACTTTAAGTCTCGCTTCTTCTTCGGCAACTTCGTTCTTTAATTCTTTAACACGTTCAAAGATTGGCACAAGGTCGCCGCCTTGTTTTTTAATTGTTGGAATGGAAGCGGAAAGACGATTTTGTTCCGCCTTTGAAGATTCGACTTTTTTGAGTAGCTCTTTTCTTTCGTCATCAAGAGCGATAATCGGCGCAAGATTAACATCCCATCCTTTTTTCTTTAAGGCAGCTTCAACATTCGTTTTTTCTAGACGAATTCTATTGATGTCAAGCATAATAATCACTTCCTTTGATATTTTTATATCGTTATCCTATTTTTTTATAAAACGGTCCATTATCCATAAAAATAGTGGCTTTTCGCATTGGTTTTAATGCAAATCACGTTTTTTTCAAATCAGGTTGTGTTCATAACATCCAAAGAATTAACACTACATTTATTCTATCACTTCTTCTTCGTCAGAAGGATTTACGGTGGCAAAGGATGAGACTTCTTGTCCTTCATCAAGACGGATAAGCCGGACCCCTTGTGTGTTTCTAGACATCACTCGAACTTGAGTTAAGGAGATGCGAATCACGATACCAGCTGAGGTAATGATCAAAACGTCTTCATCGCCATTAACTGCTTTAAGACCGACTAATTCACCGTTTTTCTTGGTAGCGTTAATAGTAATAACTCCTTTAGCCCCGCGTTTGGTCAAACGATATTCGTCGGCTTTAGTCATTTTTCCATAACCTTTATCGGTGAGAACAAGCATCAAGTTTCCTTCATTAGATGTGGTCGCTCCGACAGCTTTTCCGCCTTTTTCTAGGGTAATCCCACGAACACCGCGCGCAGTTCTTCCCATCGGGCGCACATCTTCTTCAGCGAATTTGACCATCTTCCCATGGTTTGATCCAATTCCAATTAAACAATTGCCATCAGTGTGTTTGACATCGAGTAATTGGTCGCCTTCCACAAGTGAAATTGCGATTTTACCATTGGTACGAATCGATTCAAACTCTGAAAGACGGGTGCGTTTGACTGTTCCGTTGACCGTGACAAAGAATAAGTATTCATCTTCGGAATATTCATCAATACTCATCATCGCTCTAACTTTTTCCTCTTGCTCTAAATTGAGCAAATTTTGCACCGGAATTCCTTTCGCGGTCCGCGATTGTTCGGGAATCTTGTAGCCGCGAAGACGATAAACGACCCCGCGATTAGTAAAGAATAAAACATCGGTATGGGTCTTCGTGTGAATCAACAAATCGACGACATCGTCCTCGTTGGTTTGCATCCCGCGAATGCCTCTTCCACCGCGATGTTGGGTCTTAAAAGTATCAGGAGAGAGACGTTTGATATATCCATTTTTCGTTAAAGAGACGATAATTTCTTCTTCGGGGATTAAGTCTTCGTCATCAATATCCGCATAATCGTTTGAGATGACTGTGCGCCGTTCATCTCCATAGCGATTTTTGATTTCTTCTAATTCGTTTAAAACAACTTCTTGAATATTTTCGCGACTGGAAAGAATACGGCGGTAGTTAGCAATTGACGCTTCGAGATTGAGCCTTTCATTTTCGAGTCTTTGCTCTTCTAATCCGGTCAGTCTCCGCAAGGTCATATTGAGAATTTCGCGAACTTGTAAATCGCTAAATTCAAACCGTTCAATCAAGCGATTGCTCGCTTCATCAGGAGTCGCCGAATCTTTAATAATGTCGACGATTTCATCAATATGTTCGCGCGCTCGCAACAATCCTTGAACAATATGATGACGTGCTTCAGCAACTTGGAGTTGATGTTCGGTGCGTTTTTGAATAATTTCGATTTGGTGCTCGAGATAATTTTTTAGAAGTTCAGTAATCGGTAAAACTTTTGGAGAATTATTAACTAGACATAAATTGATAATGCCGAAACTATTTTGGAGTTGGGTGTTTTTATAAAGTTGGTTGAGCATCACTTCAGGAATAATATCTTTTCTTAATTCGATTACGACACGAATTCCTTCCGAGTTTGATTCATCGCGAATATCGGTGATACCTTCGATAACTTTGTTGCGAACAAGATCAGCAATGGTTTCGATTACACGCGCTTTATTAACTTGATAGGGGACTTCGGTAACTACAATGCGATTTTTGCCGTTATCAAGTGGTTCGATATGCGTTTTTGCTCGCATGATTACGCTGCCTTGACCAGTTTCATAGGCTTTGCGAATTCCCGCTCGGCCTAAAATTAATCCCCCTGTTGGGAAATCGGGTCCAAAAAGATAATTTTGCATAATCTCTAACGGGGTTAATTCAGGATCATGGGCAATCGCGACGATTGCATTAATTACTTCTTTTAAGTTATGAGGCGCCATATTGGTCGCCATACCAACCGCGATTCCTGATGTACCGTTAACGAGCAGGTTAGGAAAACGAGACGGCAAAACCACAGGTTCTTTTTCAGAACCGTCATAATTTTCGGTGAAATCGACCGTATTTAAGTCGATGTCACGAACCATTTCTAAAACAATTTTTGACATCCGCGCTTCGGTATAACGCATAGCGGCAGCTTCATCTCCGTCGATAGAACCGAAGTTACCATGACCATCAACAAGAGGGTAGCGCATCGAGAACGGTTGTGCTAAACGAACCAAGGTTGAATAAATCGCAGCATCGCCATGAGGGTGATATTTCCCCATGACATCTCCGACAATCCGCGCTGATTTTTTATGCGGCTTATCGGGAGTCATTCCTGATTCATTCATCGAATGAATAATTCGTCGATGGACTGGTTTGAAACCATCACGAACATCAGGAATCGCCCGCGCAACGATAACCGACATTGCATAATCGAGAAAAGCCCCTCGAACTTCGGTGGCAATATCGACATCTTTTAAACCAGGGACAATTCCGCTTTCGATTCTTTCGACTTCATCTAAATCGATTTCTTCTTCGGTTTGATCAGGATTTAATTTTGGATTTTTCGGATCGAATTGATCGTGATTATCTACAAACATACTCTCCCCTCCTCTTAAATATCCAAATTCTTCACGCGGCGAGCGTTAGTTTCGATAAAGCGTCTCCGCGGCTCAACTGCATCCCCCATTAGAGCCTCAAAAACATTGTCGGCATCTAGGGCGTCTTCCATAGTGACACGAAGTAATTTGCGGTTTTCGACACACATTGTCGTTTCTTTTAATTGATCAGCATTCATTTCCCCAAGCCCTTTATATCTTTGAAAAGGATAACCGGCTCGAAGATTGAGCTGCTTTTTAAGGATTTCTAATTGTTCGTCGTTATAGCAATAGTATGTTTTACCGTGATAATCAACTTTGTATAACGGAGGTTGGGCAATATAAATATTGCCATTTTCAATCAATTGCTTCATGAAGCGGTTAAAGAACGTCAAAAGCAGAACGCGAATATGTGAACCATCGACGTCAGCATCGGTCATGATGATGATTTTATGATAACGAAGTTTATTAATATCGAATTCGTCATTAATTCCCGTTCCAATCGCCGTGATTAAGTTGCCGATTTCCGCATTTGCATAAATCCGTTTCTCTTGAGCTTTTTGCACATTTAAAATCTTTCCGCGCAACGGGAGAATCGCTTGAGTTTCGCGGTCGCGTCCATTTTTCGCCGAACCTCCAGCAGAGTTGCCTTCAACGATGAATAATTCACATTTAGAAGCATCGCGCGAAGAACAATCAGCGAGTTTACCTGGTAAAGTAGTGAAATCAAGCGCGCCTTTACGACGGATGTTTTCTCTGGCGGCTCGTGCGGCTTCGCGCGCATTGGCAGCCAATTTAACTTTATCTAAAATTAACTTACCAATATTAGGATTTTCCATTAAAAATCGTTCGAGTTGTTCGCCGATTACTTGTGAGACAATACGCCGTACTTCATAGTTACCGAGCCGTGATTTTGTCTGTCCCTCATATTGAGGGTTTGGATGCTTAATTGAGATAATCGCCGTTAATCCTTCGACGATATCATCATAGGCAAAGTTATCATCTTTCTCTTTAAGAAAATCACGATCACGCGCATATTTATTAATAATTCGCGTCATCGCTAATCGAAAACCTTCGACATGAGTTCCGCCTTCTCTGGTGGAGATATTATTACAGAAGGAATAAATATAATCTTTGTAATCAGTTGTGTATTGTAAAGCCGCTTCAACAAAGACAATTCCAATTTTGTCTTCGCCCTTTGCGTCTTTTCCGATAACGGCTTCGCCTTGACCTTCACAATAGATTACTTCTGGGAAAATCGCAGTTTTCGCACTATTAATCTCAGTGACGTATTCTTTAATCCCTCCTTCAAAGCAGAAAGTTTGCGAAATTAATTCTTCTTCATCACGAGCATCATTAACAGTAATTCGCAAGTTGCGATTAAGGTAAGCCATCTGTTTACATCGGTTAGCAACTTTATCGTAATCAAAAGTTGTTCCTTCAACAAAGATAATCGGATCAGGCTTGAAGGTCACCGCAGTTCCAGTATCAGAGGTGACTCCGACATCAGTTAAAGGCTTAATCGTTTTTCCGCCTTTTTCAAAGCGGGTATAAAAACTTCGACCGTCTTTATTCACAGTTACTTCTAACCATTCACTCAAGGCATTAACCACCGAGGCGCCAACCCCGTGAAGACCACCGGCAACTTTATAACCACCGCCTTCACCAAACTTGCCGCCAGCATGTAAAACGGTAAACACCGTCTCTACTCCGGAAAGACCAGTTTTTTGCACGATATCAACGGGAATTCCCCGTCCATTATCCTTAACGGTAATCGAATTTCCTGGGTTAATTTGCACAAGGATATGCGTACAATACCCTGCTAAAGCCTCGTCAATCGAATTATCGATAATTTCCCAAATCAAATGGTGAAGGCCTTCGCTGGCAGTCGTTCCGATATACATTCCTGGGCGTTTTCTTACCGCCTCTAATCCTTCGAGAACTTGAATGTTTTCGCCAGTGTATTCTACATCGGCTTTAAATTTTTCTTCGACTTTTCGGAGTTCAGCCTCCTGCTCTTCCGCGCGTTTTTTGTTCGCTTCAAGGCGCTTGGATTCTTGTTCCATTTCCAGAGCTAACTCTTTGGCGGTTTTCTTTTTGTTGTCGCTCATATGCTGTCCTTTCTTGTGACGTTTTGCCGATTGTCGATCGCGTAATGGATCGCGGCTGATTCGGCATACTTCGTCACGGTTATAAATGTTTGATTGAGATTGGTCAGAAATTTAAGAAGTTTATCGCGATGTTTTTCATCGAGTTCGCTCAGCCCATCATCGAGGAAGATAATCGGTTTTTTTTCCTCATCTTCAATCAAGAAATACGGAGCGAGTTTTAACGCCATCGCGATTAGGCGCTTTTGTCCTTGTGAGGCCGAGGTGGTGATTTCTTTCCCATCAATCTCGGCCGTGAAGTCTTCACGTTGATAACCAATCGAGGTGCTCCGTTGCTCTAAATCAGTCTCGAGCAATCGATCGTAAGCTTTTTGGGCGCGCTCCTTCCATTTCGGTCCTAAACTCACAAATGGTGAGTAGTTGAGTTTTATTGGAGGGATTCCAGAACTGATTTCGCCAAGGACATAATCAAAGGATTTTTGGATTTTTTCGAGATACTCAGCTCGGTAATTGACAATTATCTCACTTGCTTCTATCAGTTTTTTGGTGATGATCGCTAAATGTGTTCGATCGGGTTCTTTTTGTTTAAGGAGACGATTTCTTTCTTTAAGCGCTTTTTCTCCGACAACTAATGTCCTCAGATAGTAATTAGCATTTTTAGAGATATTCGTATCGAGATATCTTCGGCGTAATCTTGGAGCATCATCGAAGAAAAAAACGTCTTTTGGAGTGAAAACCAGTGCATTTCCCACGCTGTTTAGTTCGGATAGGCGTCGGAGTCCGCGCCCATTGAGAGCGATTTTTCTTCCTGAGGGTTGAAGTTCAATCTGCACCTTTTGTTCGTTTTTACCTTTTTGGAAAATCCCTTCAATATAGGCGATCGGATGATTATCTCTGATTAAGTCGATATCCTCATTGGTCCGAAAACTATTCGCGAATACTAAATAAAAAATCGCTTCCACGATGTTCGTCTTCCCTGAACCATTGGGGCCGCTTAAAACATTAACGCCCGGACGAAAGGAAAGGTTGAGGTGTGCGTAATTTCGAAAGTCGCGCAGAGTTAGTTTTTCAATCCACATCCGCGCTGACCGTCAAGGATGTCTTCCCGATTACGACCACATCGCCAGAATAGAGTTTTTTTCCGCGACGGGTTTCTCGGACTTCATTAACATAGACTTCATTGGTTTCGAGAAAAAACTTTGCCTCGCCACCTAGATGGATAATCCCTTCTTTTTTTAAAAGTTGACCGAGGGTAATGAAGATGTCTTTAATGCGAATGACTCGTTTTTGCACAATCTCTTTAATCCTTTTTAACCCTGCTAAAAGTATATCATTTTTTATGTCAAAAAGGAATATTTATATTCCTTTTATTTGCTTTTTTTCGCCCTTTATTCCTCCTGCAAACGCCATTAGGTATTATGTAGATGTTTTTCTATCCTTCATCGCTTTCGCTTGCTTGAGGCGTTAAAAAAGCGAACACATGCAATGTTCGCTTGAAGGTCACTTCTTTCTAGTTGTTTTAATAGGTGCGTACAGGGGTGACGATTTGAATTTGCGTATCATCATTCATGTCGCGGATGCTGATGGGTTTCATCTCACCGAGGAAACTCAAAGTTACATCTTGGGAACGACAAGCCTTAACCGCTGCCGCAACGAAAGAGGCGTTAAAAGAAATTTGTAATGGTTCGCCTGTGAATTGGAAAGTTGCGAGACGATCGATTGACGAGCCTTTTTGACTCGATTTAGTGGAAATCGTCACTTCCGATTCAGTCATCGCTAATTTGACAACGTTTTCGCGTTCGCCCGAAAGTAAAGCTACCCGATCCATCGCTTTCAATAGTTCTTCTGCATTTACTTCTAAAAAGTAGTTATAGGAACGCGGAACAATATTTTGCGTCGCTGGGTATTCTCCAGAAATCAAACGGGAATTGACTACGGTATTGTCAAACGAGAAGAGAGCTTTCTTTTCGCTAACTGAGAGTTCAATTTCTTCTTCGCCTTCGGTCATTCTTGCGATTTCGTTGAGAAATTTAGCTGGGACATTCGCTGAAAAGACAACATTGCGATCAAGTGGTAAAACCTTGCGCGCAAGACGAGCGCTATCAGTGGCAACCGCTGTAAGCACTTGCTCGTTGGCGGAAAGGTTAACTGCCGTTAAGACTGGGCGTTGTTCTTTTTGGCTCGCAGCAAAAGCCGTTTGATCAACAAGGCGGACAAAATCAGCAACCCGAAGGGTGAAAGTCACTCCTGATGGTTCGAAATCAAGTAAGGGGAACTCTTCAACTTTAACCGAGTTCAATTTAAAGTTAGAACGCCCATCGTCGACTTGCAGGATGACATTATCGACAAGTTCAATATTAATTTCGGTCCCTTCCATCCTTCGGACTACTTCCGTTAAAGTTCTTGCGTCTACTAGAGCGGCGCCCTCACGGTAATTCGTGATAATTTCAGTTGAACCTATCATATAAGGAACCATGGTTTTTACCGAGAGTTCATTGTTGGTCGTTGAAAGAAATAAGCCTTTCTCGTTTAATTCAAGTTTGACATTACTCATTACTGGAATGGGGGTTTTTGAAGCAATGCCATGGAGGGCGATGTTGAGACTCTTAAGCAATTGTTCGCGATTGATTGTTACTTTCATTTCTTTTTTATCCTCCTAAATAATAATAATGATAATAAAGACCGTGGATTTTGTGGAAAACTTCATTTTTGAGTTGTAAATATCACTTACTTATTATAGCACGCGGGTGGAATAAAGAGACAGAAAACCTTGGTGATTATCAAGATTTTAATCTTTTTCTCAATTCCTTCAAAGCGACGTGCAAGGCGCTATCATTTTTCAACTGATTATCCACTTTATTAATCGCGTTAATCACAGTTGAATGATCTTTACCACCAAAGGCATCGCCGATTTGTTTGAAGGGGAGATCGAGTAGTTCCCGAATGAGATACATCGCAATATGACGGGCGAGAGCGATTTGTTGAGTGCGAATCCTCCCAGTGAGCTGACTGGGAGTGAGGTTGTAATAATCGGCGACTATGCGAATAACTTTTTCTTTAGACAACTTGGTCTTCATCTCTTCGCTATCGATTAGCGGTTGAACGGATTCGGCAGCGATTTCTAAGGTGACGTGATCCGTTTCGCGAATGTTGATGATGTAGAAGAGTAAACGATTGAGCGCTCCTTCTAATTCGCGGACATTATTAGAGAATTTATCAGCAAAAAAGGTGATTACTTCATCATCAAAGCGGTTGATATCGAGATTGTTCGCAGTAATCTTTTTCCGCAAAATCGCCTTTGAAGTTTCTAAATCAGGCCTAGTGATATCGACGGTTAACCCAGAAGAAAAACGGCTCACCAAACGCGATTCTAATCCTTTTAATTCTGAAGGTGGGCGATCGGAAGTTAAAACGATTTGTTTATTCGCGGCGATTAAGTTGTTGAAAATATGAAAGAACATCTCCTCGGTTTTAGTCTTGTCTGCGAGAAATTGAATATCATCAACGAGGAGGAAGTCAATTTTCTTAAAAAAATCTTTTAGCGATTCAGAATCTTTATCACCGTGGACATAACGGATGAATTCATCGACAAAATCATCAGTTGTGATATATAAAACTTTCGCATTAGGCGAATTCTTTTTCACATAATTTCCCATAGCATGGAGTAGGTGGGTTTTACCTAAACCAGAATCCGAATAAATAAAAAGCGGATTATAGAAGCGGCCCTTTTCGGGACTAGAAGCCGTGACCAAAGCCGCTTGTAAAGCATGGAGGTTGGAAGGACCAGAAACAAAGTTATCAAAGGTAAAATTAGGATTAATTGCAGCATTCGTGAAAAAAACTGGCTTTTCTTCGATGGGTTTGCTCTCTAAGGATCGAAGTTCGCTTTTTTGCACATAGGATAAAACAAAATTGCTTTGAGTTGTGTCGGTCACCACATCAGTAATTAAATCATTGTATTTGGTCGAAAGAATGCTCGCCGCTAGGCCACTATTGACGACGATGACCATGGAATTGCCATTAATACTATGAATATATGTTTCTCGAAAAAAGGAGTCAAATATATTACGGTCATTAATTCTACTGGCTAATTGTATTAGCACCCGATCCCATAGTTGGGTGATTTCTGAAATTGAACGCGCCATAATAATTCCTCCTCAAAAAATGAAATCTCTATGCTTGATTTTAGCATAATCAACAAGTGAAAAAAGGGAGGAAAAAACATATTTTAAATTTTCCACATTTTGCCTCCTGAAAAACCTTGTAAAAGCGGGATTTTACGCACTTTCCACATCTTTATTGTGTGGATAAAAATGTGGATAACTCTTTCCACGTAGAATTAGGGGGATAAAAAATCACAAAATCCCCAACAACTCTAAAAACCCACAATCAAAAAAACTAATAACCTCCGAATAAAAAAGGGATTTTCCACAAGGGTTTAAAAAAAGACTTGGGGATATGTGGAAAGTTAATTTTCAAAAAATAAAAATAAAAAAACAACCACAAAACATATGGCCAACGAATTTATTCTTGCATCGCAAAAAAACAAAAATTTAATTTGTCTACAAAGAGATTAAAAGAAAAAGTCTTATGATGATTACGTTTTTACAAATATACAATTTTTAATGCGTTTGACTTTACTCAGTATTTACATATATAATCTATTTCGCATATTTTAATCATATTGATGGGGTGCAAAAACATTGCTCCATCTGGAGGTATAGACGATGAAAAGAACCTATCAACCAAGTAAATTACATCGCAATCGCGTCCATGGTTTTCGGGCAAGAATGCAAACGACCAGCGGCCGAAAGATTTTAGCACGGCGTCGAGCTCGAGGTCGCAAGACTTTAACAGTTTAAAAAACGCGAATCGCTGATCGCTTTTGATTGGCGATTTTTCAAAAAAGGAGAAAAGATGAAACTGAAGCATCGGGTTAAAAGCAACCAAGACTTTCAAACGATTATTCAGCGCGGCATCACCTTAAAAAATAAGATGTTCGTCTGTCATTTCTTATCGACAGATCGCGATTATGTCCGTGTGGGCATCGCTGTTTCCAAAAAACGCGGAAACGCGGTTAAACGCAATTTAATTAAAAGGCAAATTCGAGCAATTTGCCAGACGAATATCGACTTGACCCAAAACTTTGACCTAATCATCATCGCTCGTGATGATTACGACCCGCACCAATACGCGGCAATGGAAGGGGCGTTTATTAAATTGATGACCACCTTCGAAAGGAATCTCCATGATAAGTAATAAAACAAAGAAATTTTTAAAAATGAGCGCCCTGGGAATAGGGCTGATTATTTTTGCGGCCTCTTGTACCGCGAATTTTTGTTCAGAGACGGACAAGGCACATCTTTTATATAAATTAGAAGGCGTTTCTGTCATCGGTGAAAATACTTATAACCGAACCTTGACTCAAATTATCTCCACCGCTCAGGAAAAACACGGATATACCATTCCCACGATTACCTTTTGGAAAGAGATGGACAAAAAAAATGCCGAAGAAGCACAGAGATTATATATCGCTCAGCATCAGTCAGAGGAAGGTTTTGTCCTTGAAGATGTCACCGTTGAAATCGCGTTAAAAGAATTTGGTTTTGCGAAATTTGCTAACACGATTGCTCCCACGGCTGAAAGACCAACTACCGAACTTTGGGGAAACTGGAATCTTTGGGTCAACGAAATTCGAATTGATGAAGAATTTGGTCCAGCGGTCGCTCCCGATCGCGACTTCCAAACCTTCTATCAAAAAGAAATGATGCGGTTAATTCAAAATAGTCGGGCATGTATCGCGATTGAAGAAGGAATCTATGGACCAGTTGGCGAGAAAATTCCCGTTGAGGAAAAAAGTTGGTCTTACGCTTGGAAAAAAGGCCTCATTGAAGGATTGCTCGTCTATCCTGTCGCCTGGTTAATTGAACAATTTACCAATCTATTTGGAGCAAATGGCTATGGGCAATTATTTGCGATTTTAGTGGTCACTATTTTGGTAAGAGGTCTAATGATTTTGTTTACCTTCCGTTCAACCTTATCGCAACAAAAAATGCAAGCTTTACAGCCAGAAGTACAAAAACTCCAGCAAAAGTATCCTAATTCAGATACCAATCAATATGAAAAACAACAGTTGGCGCAAGCGCAGATGGCGTTATACAAGAAACACGGCGTTAAACCTTTGAGTCAACTTTTAGTAATCTTCATTCAATTTCCCATCTTTATTGCGGTTTGGGGAGCGATGACTGGCTCGGCCTCACTTGCTTCTGACGCGATTTGGGGTCTCAACTTAAACGCGGCTTTAGGGCAAACAATTTCCGCAAACTTCTTCTCCGCTTCATGGTGGACGGCGACTGTTCTTTTCTTATTGATGGGCGTTAGCCAATTTATCTCAATGCAACTTCCACAGTGGATTCAAAAATCGCGGAGCAAACAAGTTCAAAAATTAGTAGTTAATCCCTCAGCGAAAAAACAAGCTAATCAAGGGAAAATCATGATGTGGGTGATGTTTGTTTTCATCATTATCATGTCTTGGTCTTTACCTGCCGCGATGGGAATTTATTGGTTAATCGGGGCCTTGATTTCGATTGTCCAAACATCAATCACTCAATATATTATGGGGAAAAAGGAGCGACAAAAACGATGAAAACATTTACAGCTAAAACCTTAGAAGACGTTCTTAGTCTTGCTATCTTAGATTTCGGTGTTACCAATGAAGAAGAATTGATCTACGAAGTCGTTGAAGAAAAAAAGGGCCTATTCAAAAAAACAGTCACAATACAAGTGTATGAATTTAGTGATGTAATCGAATACGCGCTTGATTACTTAACCAAAGTAATCGCCGCTTTTGGGATTGAGTCTGAATTGACTCCGACTATTGATGACGACATCATCCATATCGCCATTAGCACAAATCACAATTCAATTCTCATCGGTAAAAACGGCCGAACTCTACAAGCGCTCAATGAAATCGTTCGTCTTGCCTTAGCGGTTAGATTCAAAAAGAGAATTCGTGTACTTCTGGATATCAATGAATATAAGATTGATAAATATGCGAAAGTCGTCTCAATCGCTAAAAGAGTCGCAAGAGAAGTGCAAAAAACCAAAGTCGATGCTGTGCTTGATCCAATGCCAGCCGATGAAAGACGCGTGATTCACAAAGCCTTAACTCGTTATACCAATATTAAAACAGAGTCAGTCGGAACCGGACGAAATCGCCAAATCTCGATTAAGTATATCGCCGAGTAACTAGGAGCCAAGTGGCTCCTTTTTATGTTAAAATTTTGGTGATATGAAATTAGATACAATTGTAGCTCTTGCTACCCCTCCTTTAAAAAGCGCCTTAGGGATTATTCGCCTTTCGGGAACGGAGACATTCGCAATCATAGAGCAGGTCTTCTTTCCTTCGGGTGAATTCAGTAAAAAAAGAGGGATTTATCACGGATTTATTCAAGAAGGCGATGAAATCATCGATGAAGTAATCACTTTAATTTATGAGAAACCGCGTTCATTTACTGGTGAAGATATCGCAGAGATCATCTTTCATGGCTCACCATTAATCGCCCAGCAAATTATCGCCTTATTAATTAAATATGGAGCACGAATGGCAGAACCAGGTGAATTTTCGAGTCGTGCATTTTTAAACGGCAAGATGGATCTGATTCAAGCCGAAGCGGTTAACGATATGATTAACGCTACTTCTGCGGAAGCGAAAAAACTCGCTCTTTATTCTTTGGAAGGGAAAACCAGTGATAAAATTTGGCCATTGCAAACAAGAATCGCCGACTTGGTATCTTTAATTGAAGTAAATATCGATTATCCTGAATATACCGACATTGAACTTGCCACGAATCAAAAAGTGGTTAAGGACACTGGAGAAATCATCAAAATGATCGAGATTTTAATCGACCAAGGAAGACAAGGCAAAATTATTAAAGAGGGACTTAATGTGGCAATTGTCGGGAAACCCAATGTGGGCAAATCATCTTTATTAAACGCCTTACTTGGAGAAGAAAAAGCGATCGTGACTGATATTGCTGGGACTACTCGTGACATTGTTGAAGGTGAAATTAATCTCCACGGGATCGTCCTTCATCTCTTTGATACAGCAGGCATTAGAGAATCCCAAGACGCGGTTGAAACAATTGGCATCGACAAAGCCAAGAGAAGCTTAGAAAATGCCGACCTTGTTCTTCTGGTCTTTGATGCATCACAAGCGCTTGATCAAGAAGATAAAAAACTTTTAGAATTGACCAAAGGAAGAAAAAGACTAATCGTTTATAACAAAGCTGATTTAACCGCGTTTAATCGCGATGAAGGCCAACTCTATATCTCAGCTTTAACCAGAGAAATCGCCCCTTTAGAAGAAGCAATTATCTCGCTTTTTTCGATTGATCAAGAGTCATTCAGTCGGCCTTCGCTGACTAACAGTCGTCAATTAGGTCTGCTCGCACAGGCGCACACTTATTTAAAAAATGCCCAAAAACTTTCCAAGGAAGGAGTTCCTTTGGATTTAATCAGTGTAGAATTAATCGCCGCCCTTGATTCGATTAATGATCTTTTAGGAAAGTCAGCAGATAGCGATTTGAGCAAAGAAATCTTTTCGCGATTCTGTTTAGGAAAATAAAATATGCTAATTGACACCCACGCGCATCTCAATGACCACAAATTTAAAAACATTTTGAGTGAAGTCATTAATCGCGCTCAAAAAGAGCAGGTTAAAAAAATCATTGTGGTTGGATGGGACGAGGCCTCTTCGCGGAAAGCAATTGAGTTGGCACATCACTATTCTTTTATTTATGCGGCCGTGGGCTTTCATCCAGAAAATCTAAAAAATATCGATGATGAATCGTTAAGACGGATTAAAGAACTCGCCCAAGATGAAAAAGTTGTCGCTATTGGTGAAATAGGTCTTGATTATTATTGGAGCAAGGATGAAAATTCGCGACTAAGACAACGCGAGTATTTTGTTAAGCAAATTCACATCGCTAACGAGATTCAAAAGCCGATTATTGTTCATTCCCGCGAGGCCAGTCTAGATACTTATAACATTCTCAGAGAAAACATCCCTACTTATCAAGGTGTAATGCATTGTTATTCTGGCTCCAAGGAGATGGCACTTCAATATATCGAACTTGGACTTTATATCTCTTTAGCCGGGCCAGTTACTTTTAAAAATGCAAAAACCCCAAAAGAAGTTGCAGAAGTTGTACCGTTAGAGTGGTTATTAATCGAAACTGATTGTCCCTATCTCGCCCCTCATCCTTACCGAGGTCAACTAAACGAATGCTCTTTAATTCCTCTTGTTGCTAAAGAAATTAGTGCGATTAAAAAACTCTCTTTAGAAGAGGTCGCTCAGCAAACGAGCGCAAACGCGGAAAGGTTGTTTAAAATTTAAAGATGCTCGACTTTTCTCATGCGGTCATCGTGGTTGAAGGCAAGAAGGACGAGCAGCGCCTTTCCTCGATTATAAAAAGCAACTTTGTGCAAACAAACGGCTCAGAAGTTTCACGTGAAACAATAGAATATATCAAAACCCTATCAAAAACCTACCCGATTATTTTACTGACTGATCCTGATGGTCCAGGCGAACAAATTCGCGCACGTTTAGAACAGGAAATAGGTGAGGTTTATCACGTGTTTTTTCCTCGAGAAAAATGCCAAAAAAAGAATAAGATAGGTGTGGAAAACGCTGATGACGACACAATTTTAGAGGCTTTTAACCACATCGTTTTAGGAACGACGAAAAACAAAGGAACCCTGACCTTTAATCATCTATTTAAATTGGGACTTATTGGAACAAAAGACGCCCGTGCGAAAAGGACTTATTTAGGAAAACATTACCGTTTTGGCGAAACTAACGGCAAAACCCTCCTAAAAAGGCTCAATCAACTTAATGTTTCTTTTGAGGAAATAACAAAGGAGCTCGCTTATGCCAATTTCAAAACCAAGTGATGTCGAAGCTTTAATGAAAATGATGAAAACCGCTCCTTTAAAACGCTATGGGCAAAACTTTTTACTTGATCAAAAACTAATTGATGAAATCATTACCGCTTTTAATCCTAAAAAAGGCGAAAACATCTTAGAAATTGGTCCTGGACTAGGTGCGCTTACGGAAAAATTAGTCAAAAGTGGAGCACAGGTTTTTGCCGTGGAAATTGATCGCAAATTAACTGCGTTTTTGCAGGCTAATTTTCATAATGCCTCTAATTTAAAACTGATAAACAAAAATATTCTTCAATGCAAAATTCATGAATTTCCCACACCCTTGCGCATTATTTCAAATCTTCCATATAACATAACCACCTCAGTGATTGAAAAAGTAATTAAAGAATCATCGGGAGTAAGCGATTTTTATTTCATGGTACAAAGGGAAGTAATCGGGAGATTAAAAGCGAAAACAGGTGATAAAGAATATGGTCCACTAGCAATTTTATTAGCTTTGTTTACTGAGGGAAAGGTTGTCATTAACATTCCTCGAGAAGCTTTTTATCCTCGCCCTCATGTAACTTCAACTATATATCATTTCCGTTTCCATCATCGCTATCCACAAGAGGTGATTAACGGAGTTTTCTCTTTAACTAAAGCGATGTTTCTTAGTCGTCGTAAAACAATATTTAATAACTTAACTCTTTATTTGAAAGATAAAAACAAAGCGCAAATCACTCTCAAAACACTCAAAACCCAAATGAATTCTCGTCCTGAGCAACTTGATCCAATTTTTTATTTAGAGTTATATCAATATTTAGATTTTTGATAAAAACATCAGAATTCAAAGTGGTTTTCGTTTTTTTGTCTAGAGAGTGTAAAATATAAATATTAACAAAATAAAACCAATTCTCAGGAGGAGTATATATGGAACGCGAATATCGTGCTTATGCAAAAATTAACCTCTATTTACGCATCCGCGGTCTTCTTCCCAACGGCTATCATGATTTAGATATGATTATGGTGCCGATTGATTTATACGATCGCATCACCATCTCAGTTTTACCAGAAACAGCCCCGAGATCATTCATTTACACAGAAGGACACAACGTTCGTGAAAGCGACAACTTAGCCTTTGTGGCTCTTAATCGCATGCGTGCAAAATATGGATTTAAAGAAAATCTTGCGATTCATATTGAAAAAAGTATTCCAATTGGTGCTGGTCTTGGCGGGGGTTCTTCTGATGCCGCGACCATCATCCGCGCTTTAGTAGAAATCTTTGATCTTCCTGCAAAGGAAGAAGATTTAGTTGCTCTTGGCAAAGAAATCGGTAGTGATGTTCCTTTCTTCTTGAAACAAAAACCCGCTCGTCTTCAAGGTGTCGGTGAAGAAATCACCCCAATTGAAGTAAGAAATAAAGGCCAAAAAGTCTTGTTGGTTAAACCGGAGGAGTCTTTGGTTACTCGAGATGTTTATAAAGCCTATGATGCCGCCCCAGTCACTGAAGAAAAACCAGATATCGAAAAACTCCTTAAAGCTTTAGAAAGCGGCGTTGATCATACACATAAAAAACTATTCCATAACGATTTAACCTCTGCAGCGGTTCGCCTTTTACCAGCGGTCGGCAAAATCAAAAATAGTTTAAAAAAAGAAGGCGATTTTATTGTGGAGATGACAGGAGCGGGTTCAGCGGTTTACATCATTAGTCGTAATGAGATTAAACTTCGTTACCTCCGCGATAAATATGAACAAAAAGGCTACCAAACCTTTTTAGTCGACTTTAATCCGGAAATTAAATAATTAAAAATGAGGAAGGAAAAATGTTAAAAAATATCAATGCGATTATTTTAGCTGCTGGTAAAGGAACGCGCATGAAATCGCGTGATGATTCGCGTTCAAAAGTTGCTTATCCAATTTTCGGTGTCCCCCTTGTCCAATATGTACTCCGTGCGGTTAAACCCTTGATTGATGGAGAAATTTATACCGTAATTGGTTTTGCGGGTGAACATACAAAAAAAGTTGTCGAAAGTGATATCACCGAAGCAGTCTGGCAGAGAGAACAAAAAGGAACGGGACACGCTGTGATTCAAGTCAAACCTTATCTCGCCAAGAAAAAAGGAGTAACTTTTATTCTCTGTGGTGACACTCCCTTACTTACAACGGCAACCCTAGAAAACATGTTGCAGGATCATGAGAAAAAAGGACATGATTTGACAGTGATGACAGCAGTTCTTGAAAATCCCCATGGTTATGGCCGTATCATTCGCAGCAAATATGGTTTAGTTGAAAGAATTATCGAGCAAGCCGACAGCACCGACGAACAAAAAAACATCAAAGAAGTTAACGCGGGCGTTTATGTTATCGATAATGAAAAACTCTTCGAACAACTCGAAAATCTTTCGACCGAAAATGCTCAAGGCGAAATGTATTTAACTGATTTAATCGGTCTTTTCCGGAAAAAAGGTTACACGGTTGGAGCCTCAGTGTTGCAAGATAGCACAGAAATGCTCGGCATTAATAATCGCGCTCAACTCGCAGAAGCCACAGAAGTATTGAAAATGCGAATCAACAAAAAACACATGTTAAATGGAGTGACGATTATCGATCCGCAAAACACTTACATCGGACCATTTGTCACTATTGGTGCGGATACCACGATTCTTCCAGGAACGAGCATTCTCGGAAAGTGCAAAATTGGTTTTGAAAACACGATTGGTCCCAACTCATATTTAGAAAACGTCACCATTGGTGATAAAAATAAAGTTTTAAGTTCTTGGTTAATGGATACCGAGATTGGTGACAATAATGAAATTGGTCCATTTACTAAGACCCGCGCCAATACAAAAATTGGTTCTTCTTGTCGGATAGGAAATTTTGTTGAATTGAAAAATGCCGTACTTAAGGATGGGGTCAAAGCTGCCCACCTCTCATATTTGGGCGACACTGATATTGGCGAGAAAGCCAATATCGGTTGTGGAACGATTACTGCGAACTATGATGGTGTACACAAATTTCACACTGAAATCAAAGAAAATGTCTTTATTGGTTCAGGAACAATATTAATTGCTCCGATTACCGTGGAAAAAGGCGCCTATACCGCCGCGGGCTCAACTATCAATAAAGATGTTCCTGAAAATGCTTTAGCCATTGCGCGAGCAAGACAAGAGAATAAAGAAAATTATGCGGAAATAATTCACAACAAGAAAAAATAAACCATTAAGGAAATAAAAAAAGGAACGGGAATTTACACCGTTCCTTTTCATTTCGCCCCTTAATTAACGGGGATTTTTGATTTGAGCTTGCGCTGCAGCTAAACGAGCAACTGGAACCCGGAAGGGAGAGCAGCTCACGTAGTCTAAACCGGCCTTGTGGAAGAATTCGATGGACGCAGGATCGCCACCATGTTCACCACAAACACCGACATGAAGTTCAGGATTGGCTTCTTTACCTTCTTTGGTGGCTAGTTTGACTAAACGGCCAACACCTTCTTGATCAAGCGAAGCAAAGGGATCTTGTTCTAAAATCTTATGTTCGTAATAATCAGGGAGGAATTTCGTCGCATCATCACGGCTGAAACCAAAACCCATTTGGGTAAGGTCGTTTGTGCCGAAACTGAAGAATTTCGCTTCTTTTGCCACGGAAGCGGCGGTGACCGCTGCCCGTGGGATTTCAATCATTGTCCCAACATGATAGATAAGTTTGGCATTCTTTTCTTTGAGAACTTTTTCAGCTTCATCGACGATGATACCTTTGACAAAATTAAATTCTCTCACACCAAAAATTAAAGGAATCATGATTTCGGGCTCGATAGGTTTGTTAAGTTCACGACTGGCAAGGACAGCCGCCTCCATAATCGCGCGGGTTTGCATCCGAGCAATTTCGGGATAGGTAACCGCAAGACGGCAACCACGGTGGCCCATCATCGGATTGAATTCGTGGAGATAAGCGATGCGCTCATTGACATGTTCAACCGAGACACCTAATGCTTTGGCTAATTCAGCAATTTGGGCCGAATCAGTCGGCAAGAATTCGTGAAGTGGGGGATCGAGCAAGCGGATATTAACTGCCGCACCTTCCATGGCGAGATAGAGTTTGTAGAAATCATCGCGTTGGTAAGGGAGAATGGCATTTAAAGCTGCTTCGCGAACCTTGACGTCCTCGGAAAGAATCATCTTGCGCATATGGAAAATGCGTTCTGCTTCAAAGAACATATGCTCGGTTCGACAAAGGCCGATACCTTCTGCGCCGAAATCTTTCGCCTGTTTGGCATCCCGCGGAGTATCAGCGTTCGTGCGAACACTTAATTTGCGGAATTTGTCAGCGAGTTTCATAATCCGACCAAAATCACCTAAGGTGAGATTGGCAGGAACGAGTTTTACTTCACCAGCATAAACTTCACCCGTGGTTCCATTAACGGAAATGGTATCACCAACACCAAAAACTTTATCACCAAAGGTAAGAGTTTGTTTTTCTTCATTGATGACCGCAGAGGAACAACCAACAACACAGGTTTTCCCCATGCCGCGCGCGACCACTGCCGCGTGGGAGGTCATACCACCACGCATCGTTAAAATCGCTTCGGCAGAATTCATGCCCACAATATCTTCTGGCGAGGTTTCCGCACGAACGAGAATAACTTTCTCACCCTTTAAATGACGTGCTTCTGCATCTTCGGCGGTGAAGGCTAATTTTCCAACACCCGCTCCTGGAGAAGCTGGTAAACCTGTACCGAGAACTTTGGCCTTTTTAAGAGCAGCATCGTCAAAACTCGGGTGGAGTAAAGTGTCCAAAATAGAAGGATCAATGCGTAAAACCGCAGTTTTTTCATCAATCATACCCTCATCGATTAAATCACAAGCGATTTTTAAAGCAGCTTGAGCGGTTCTCTTGCCGCTTCTAGTTTGTAAGAAGTAGAGTTTACCTTCTTCAACAGTGAACTCCATATCTTGCATATCGCGATAGTGTTTTTCGAGTAAATCAACCGTTGCCATAAATTCATCATAAATTTTTGGCATCGTTTCTTTTAAGTAGTCAATATGTAAAGGGGTGCGAATGCCAGCAACCACGTCTTCACCTTGAGCGTTGGGTAAATATTCAGCATAAATACCCTTTTCGCCAGTAGCGGGGTTGCGCGAGAAGGCCACACCGGTGCCAGAAGTTTCGCCTTTATTACCAAAGACCATGACTTGCACGTTGACGGCGGTTCCCCAGCTATAAGGAATCGAGTGCATTTTACGATAAACATTAGCGCGGGGGTTGTCCCAACTGCGGAAAACAGCTTTCACCGCTTCAATCAATTGTTCTTTTGGATCAGAGGGGAATTCAACACCGAAGACTTTTTTATAATAATCTTTATATCGTTTCACTAGTTCTACGAGTTCGTCTTCAGGAATATCCGTATCAAGCTTGTAGCCTTTTGATTTTTTTAGATCATCGAGCATTTTATCCATTTCCGCTCTAGAATGTCCCTTGGCGACGTTGGTAAACATCAAAATGAAACGCCGATAGCAATCTGCGGCAAACCGCTTGTTACCAGTTTCTTCAACAAGTGCGTGGTAGGTGTCATCGTTAAGTCCAAGATTGAGGATGGTGTCCATCATCCCTGGCATTGAAACTCGAGCGCCTGAACGAACACTAAGAAGTAAAGGATGTTTTTTGCCGCCGAATTTTTTACCTGTCTTTTTTTCGATGACAGCGACTGCATCGAAGATTTGTTTGACGAGAAATTCAGGAAGGTTTTTTCCACTATCATAGTAGAGAGTGCAAGCTTCCGTTGAAACCGTAAAGCCTTGGGGAATCGGAACGCCGATATGGATCATTTCGGCTAAACCAGCACCTTTACCACCGATTAATTCCTTGCCAAGACCGTGGGAATCGTCAAAGTCAAAAACGTAATTTTTAACTGCCATTGTCTATCCTCCATAACAATTATTTTTGTGTGTTTGGCGACACACTCGCGATTAGTATAATATCATACTTACCTACATTTAGGTAGATGGAACGGACTTTTTTACTGTTTCCCATAAATATATTTATTTTTCTCAAAAAAGGCCGAAAAAGATTCTACCTGTTTTTAAAAAACAATAGGGAATAATAGGTTTTTCTACGCAAAAGCTGGATATTTTTTGTTGAGAAAAGTTAAAGAAATTTAATAATCGGCTATTGCGTTCATAGTTTAGACTTGGTTTATTAAGCACAGTAAACAATGTATAATCAAATTCAGAGGTAAGAAACCATGACCCAAACTTCCCCTTTAGTTTTAACAATTGATGTTGGGACTCAAAGTGTTCGCGCTTCAATTATCGATTGTACTGGTCAAATTAGAGCAATTGAACGTCAACAATACAAACCAGCCTATCACTCACCAAAGCCAGGATATGCTGAGCACAATCCCGATTATTATTTTGATGCGATTATTAACGTTTGCACCCGTCTTAAAGAAAACAATTCCGACCTTCTTAATAAGGTAGTGGC
Organism: Bacilli bacterium; assembly: GCA_050952725.1. Classification (GTDB taxonomy): domain Bacteria; phylum Bacillota_I; class Bacilli_A; order RFN20; family CAG-826; genus JAQWCH01. The sequence continues at coordinate 366,318 of JBMNLN010000001.1, read as the reverse complement.
GATGGGTTTAACCACCTTTCGTGACTCCCCTGTTTTTCTTGATGAAGAATATAAACCTGTGCGTCCAATGGTGCTTTGGCTTGATCAACGCCAAGCAGCATTAAAACAAAAACTCAATCCTTTTGTGCGTTTAATTTTTTGTCTGGTAGGCATGAAGGAAACAGTGCGATTAAATATGAAGCGCACACCAGCAATTTGGGTCCAAGAAAACGAACCTGAAATCTGGAAAAAAACGAGGTTTTACTGTAATATTTCTACTTATCTTACCTATAAAATTCTTGGTAAATTCGTTGATAGTTCCGCCAATCAAACCGGCCATTTTCCAATTAATTTCCGCAAGCGCAAATGGTATAAAGATAAAGCTTTAAAAGGACATATCTTCCGCATACCTAATGATAAATTGTGCGAGTTAAAACAACCAGGAGAGGTCTTAGGTTATATTTCGAAAGAGATTAGTGTTTTAACGGGAATTCCCGCAGACATTCCATTTTATGCAAGTGGAACTGATAAGGGGTGTGAGACAATCGGAAATGGTTGTGATAATCCCACCATGGCTTCAATTTCTTATGGAACCGCCTCGAGTGTTGACGTCCACAATCGTAAATATCATGAACCAGAAACTTTCCTCCCTGCGTATGCGAGTTCAATCCCAGATTACTATCAGATGGAAGTGCAAATATATCGCGGTTATTGGATGATTAACTGGTTTTTACATGAATTTGGGGAAACTGAAAGTGCTGAAGCGTTGATTTTACGTGTTGCTCCAGAAAAACTTTTAAATGAAAAAATGCTTGAAATCCCCCCAGGATCAGAAGGATTAATCTTACAACCTTATTGGGGACCAGGGTTAAAAAGGCCCTTAGCCCGAGGCGCTATAGTTGGTTTTAGTGACTACCATAGTCGCATGCATATTTATCGGGCAATTGTCGAAGGAATTGGTTTTGCTCTCAGGGAAGCCCTTGAAGGCATTGAAAAAAAACAGAAAATTAAAGTTGAACAGCTACGAGTCTCTGGAGGAGGATCTCGTTCCTCAGCAATTTGTCAAATCACCGCAGACATTTTCAACCGTCCAGTTTCCCGTATTCAAACTGAAGAAAGTTCTTCTTTAGGAGTAGCGATTACCCTTTTCTTAGCTCATAAAGTTTTCACCAGCTATAAAGAAGCGACCGAAGCGATGGTAAAAGTGAAAGACACCTTCACTCCCAATCCTGAAAACGTTGAAAAATATACTTATCTTTACAAGAAAATTTACAAAAATCTCTATCCCAAACTATCAAAAATCTATAAGAACTTAAGAATCTACAATGAAAAACATTCTCTTCCCCTCGCCAACTGCTAACTTAGTTAACGTCGCGAATTCCATCTTAAAAAAATATGGCATCGCTACTTATCATAATTCTTTGCCTGAACTTGATGAAATTTTAAAAAAGCATGACCGTATTGTTTTTATATTGCTCGATGGCGCTGGTGAAAAAGTTATCGAGAAAACATGTAAAACAGATAGCATATTAAGAAATCGGCCTAAAATTAAAATCACTTCAATTTTTCCGCCAACCACAGTGGCTGCTACTAACGCTTTTTTAAGCGGCCGCTATCCTAGCGAAAATGGCTGGCTTGGTTGGTCACAATATTTCATTGACCTCAATCGAGCGCTAGATGTTTTTGCTAATATCGATAGTTGGACCAGAGAAAAATTACCTGGTCATGTGATGAACGAACGCTGTCCAATTCAAAATATTTTTAATCTCATCAGGGAAAAATGCCAAGATGTACACGTGGATATCATCATGCCTAGCTTTGTCGAAAATGGGGCTAAAAACCTCGGACAATTTTATCGAAAAATCCGTCGAACTTTAAAGAATAAGAAATCCACCTTGATTTATGCATATTGGATTGAGCCAGATGCTACGATGCACGCACGAGGAACAAAAGCTCGTAAAGTCCGTCGAGTGATGAATCAAATTGATCGTAGATTAAAGAAACTTGAGTTAAAAGAACCAGATACTTTATTTGTGATTTTAGCTGATCACGGGATGACCGATGTCGAATTTTTAAATATATGTGAACATAATGATTTTTTCGAAACTTTAATTCGTCCTCATACCCTTGAAGGAAGAGCGGCAAACTTCTATGTAAAAAACGAATTTAAACATCAATTCGAACAAACCTTCTACCAATATTATGGAAAATATTTCCGGTTATACACTCGTTCAGAAGTAATCAAAGAAAAACTTTTTGGCCCTGCTCCTATGAGTGATAAAGCTCGTGTTTTCCTTGGGGACTATCTCGCAGTTGCGATTGATAAATATGCATTTCATTATTCGCCAACCAATGCGCCCAAAAAAATGAAAGGACATCATGCGGGTTTGCTTGAAGAAGAGATGAGCGTCCAGATAACATTGCTTAACTATAAAAAATAACCGGGAATTGCTGGTTCTTTTTGTTAATAATCAATTATTTCTTCTTTTGTTTCCATGGGGTTGGTGCCCATGAATTGAGCGTTATAGAGTTCAGCATAGAATCCATCGAGCGCTAGTAATTCTTGGTGATTACCAGTTTCGACAATATCGCCCTTGTTCATCACAATAATTGTTTTGGCATTTTTAATTGTGGATAAACGGTGAGCGATGACAAATGCCGTTTTTCCTTCCATGAGGCGATCCATCGCTTTTTGAACTAATGATTCCGTCCGAGTATCAACCGAGGATGTCGCTTCATCAAGAATGAGAATTTTTGGCTGACTAATCATCGCGCGGGCGATAGTGATTAGTTGCCGTTGCCCTAAGGAGATATTGGTTCCATCTTCGTTTAAAACAAATTCGTAACCCCCTGGAAGAGTTTGGATAAAGTGATCGGCGTGAGCTGCTTTCGCCGCCTCGATAACTTCTTCATCAGTCGCATCAGTGTGACCATATTTGATATTGTTTTTAATTGAACCATTAAAGAGCCAAGTATCTTGAAGGACCATTCCGACCGAACCGCGGAGAGTGCCTCGAGTATAATTGCGCAAATCAACACCATCGAGCTTAATTGAGCCACCTTGGATTTCATAAAAACGCATGATTAAATTAACAAGAGTGGTTTTGCCCGCACCAGTCGGACCGACAATAGCAACCGTATCCCCAGGATTAACATGGAGATTCATGTCTTTGATTAAAGGTTGATCTTCGACATAACTAAAATCGACATTTTCAAAGACAAATTCTCCTCGAATTCCACTTTCATCATTAAGAGCATCAACAGGATCTGGTTCCATTTCCTTTTCATCCATCACTTCAAATACGCGTTCCGCGGCTGCTAAAGTCATTTGGACAGATGAAACAATTCCGCCGATATTGTGGATGGGCTGTAAAAACAGGTTGAGAACCATCAAGAAAGCGATAATTGTCGGAACATCAGAGACAAGACCGCCGACCACACAAATGATGACATAACCGATATTGCTAACGAATCGCAGGGCTGGATGGACAATTGCAGAAATCCAATGAGCAAAGAATTCGGTTTTTCTTAAATCGTCATTAATTTCATTAAAAACATCGATAACCCGCTCTTCTTGATTGAATAATTTAATCACATCATAACCGCTTAATGTTTCTTCAACATGGCTTTCTAAATGTCCGATTTTCATTTGGAATTTAATGAATTGTTTTTGGGAGAACATCGAAATAAAACCAGCGATTAACAAAGAGACTGGAACTGTGCCTAAAGCGACAAGAGCAAGGCGCCAATCGGTGACAAACATCGCAATTAAGCCGCCGATAAACATTGAAATGCCTAAAACTATTTGGAAGAGAATTTCCGATAAAGAACCAGAAATCGTCGCGATATCATTAGTGCCACGTGAGAGAATTTCTCCAAAGGTTTGACGATCAAAAAAAGCTAACGGGAGTCGATCGAGTTTCTCTTTGAAAGTCTTCCCCAACCCATAAGCAAAATAAGCGCTAATTTTCGCGATAATCCAATTGGCTAACCAACGGACAAAAGCGTTAACAATATAAGAAAAAATAATTATCCCAAAACTTAAAAGGAGGCTTGACCAGATAACTTTTAAGGCTGAGCCTTCACCTTGGTCAACTAGTTCAAAATAAACGCCTTTACCACTATCAGTTAATGAAGAGAGGTCAACGCTAATTCCGTTCATCACCCTGCGCAAAAGCATGGGAGCTGCAATTGCAAGAATAGCAGCAATTATGAGTAAGAAAGCGACAAAAAGGATTCGCCCTCCTTGTGAGGAGAAAAGTTTAAGGATGCGTTTAATTGTCTGTCTGGGGTTTTGAATTTTAAAATCGCGTGCGCCAGGTCTGCCACCGCGTCTGCGCCCACCTCTAGCCATTGCCGTTTTCTCCTTCACTTAATAAAATTTGCTTACGTAACAACTTAGTTTTTTCAACTTCTTCAGGATCGAGTTGTGAATTGACAATCTCTTGATAAACGCGGCAAGAACGAAGGAGCTCATTGTGTTGACCAATACCAGCAATTCGTCCATCGTCGAGAACGAGAATTTGATCAGCGTCCATAATTGAAGAGACGCGTTGGCCAACAATAATCACGGAAGAATTCTGGGTATATCCCTTTAACGCGCTCCGTAACCGAATATCAGTTTTAAAATCAAGCGCTGAGAAGGAGTCATCAAAAATATAAATTTCTGGTTTTTTTACTAAGGCCCGCGCTATTGAAAGACGTTGTTTTTGTCCGCCTGAGAAATTGCGTCCACCTTGAACGACCCCCGCGTCAAGCGCACTGGCAAAAATTTCTTCTGGTGTCCCCTCTTCTTTGCCGAGTTTGCTGATAAAGTTCTTGGCTTGGGCAATTTCTAAAGCGGTTTCGAGTTCTTCATCGGTCGCATTAGCATTACCGAAAAGTAAGTTTTCCCGAATCGTTCCACTAAAAAGAAGGGCTTTTTGTGGGACAAATCCGATTTTCGCCCGCAAATCCTTTTGGGTATATTTTTGGACATTTATCCCATCGACGAGAACTTCACCTTCGGTTACATCATAAAAACGTGGAATCAGATTGATAATGGAAGATTTACCCGAACCAGTTGAACCGATAATCGCAGTCACAGTTCCAGGTTTAGTTTTGAAACTGATATTACAAAGTGTGGGGGCGTCAGCATCGGGAAATTTAAAACTCACATCGCGAAATTCCACTTCACCACAGATATTTGCTTTAGCAACAGGTTCCGCTGGATCGATAATTGATATTTCCGTATCTAAAACTTCATTAATCCGCTTAGCCGAGGCGGTCGCCCGTGGAACCATGATAAATAAGAAACCGAGCATGACAAAACTCGACATAATTTGGGTGATGTATTGAGAAATTTCTACCGCTTCAGCAAAAGAAGACATAACCCCTTTCCAATCAGAAGCTTCGATAATTACTTGATTGTTTAACCAAGCAAAAGCGAGGACATAAACAGCGATATAAGTGACATTCATCACAATGCGAATAATCGGCTCTAAGAATGAGACAGTACGCGAGGCTTTAACATTGATTTCCGCCGTCTTGCGGTTTGCTTCATCAAAATAGCGATTCTCTCTTTCTTCTTGATTAAAAGCGCGGACCACACGCACACCTGTTAAACCCTCGCGCATCAGCAAAGTTACGTGATCGAATTGTTCTTGGGCGCGGGTAAAAAGCGGCCCAGCTTTGACTAAAACAAAAATAATCACCATAAGCAAAACCGGAATTCCAAGAGCCACTACTAAAATATAACGAGGATCAATAGGGATAACCCGAATAATCGCCACAACTAAAATAGTCGGTGCCATAATCAAAAGGCGGGTTCCAAATTGGAGCATGGCCTTGACGTTACGCACATCACTTGTAATCCTTGTTAACATCGAGGCGGTACCGAATTTACGGAATTCATGGAGGGAAACAGATTGGGTTTTTAAGAAAATAGCATGTCGGAGACGATTGGCAAAATGGCTGGCAATATTCATGTTTAAAGCCATAATTGAACCCTCAAAAAAGAAAATGAGCAAGGAAATGCCAATCATTTTTAGACCATATTCCCAAATTCGGCTTGTTTGGATACCTTCGGTCGTAGAGGAGGCTTCAATGATATATTGAGTAATTTGCCCCGTATAAGCCGGGAGTTCTAAAGTGAGATAAGAATTGGCAAGGACCATGATGATGACTAGAAGTATTTGCCACCATCGCTTTCTCGTAAACCGCAGTAGTTTTAACATCAAGACCCCCTAACTTAACGCATTACAAACAAATTGATAAACGTCTCAGCGGCAGGGGCTTTAAAACGTCTAAAACTCAAGTGAACGCGATTGTATATAATTGATTGTAAAAGATTAAAGGCGATAAGAGCGTATTCGGGCGCGGAATGATTGGTTTTAAACTTTCCCGACAGTTGTCCTTTAGTGAAAGTTTGCTCAATAAAAACATAAGGAGATAGATAAAGAGATTTTTCCTTAGTTTTCTTCTCAGTAGGCAGTGTTTTTTGTAAATGCAAAGTAAACCAAATATGCGCGCGATAAGCAAAAAGCAAGTTTCGAGGATTGTTTAATTCGCTAAAAACATAACGGACGATGTGAGAAAAAATCTCCGCGATATTATGCTCAGCTTCTTCAAAGCGCTTGACATAAACATCGGCCACCGAACGAATGCTAGTTAGAATGCTCTTTAATAAATCAATTTTAGAATTGAAATAGTGATAGAAAAGCCCATGCGAACAGCCAGCGGCAGTCGTAATATTATTGATTGTCACATTATCATAGCCTTTAAGCGCAAAGAGTTTGAGGCCAGCTTGAATAATCTCTCCTCGACGTTTGCGTTTAATAACTTCGTTTTGTTCTCTGGTTTTTGGCATAGACTCAAATCCTTTTAATCATTGACAATTTAAACAATACAAAAGTTATAATCTAAGTATTAACACATTTCAAGCGAGACGAGTTGAAAAAGCGAACTAATTTCTTCTTTGGTTAAGAAGCGATAAGTTCCAACTTCTAAATCGCTTGCGCTCAAGTTAGCAAAACGAATTCGTTCCAAGCTTAAGACTTCATAACCAAAATATTTAAACATTCTTTTAACTTGGTGAAATTTTCCTTCTGTGATGATAAGACGGGCGTGAAAAGCATCGATAAGGGTTAATTTTGCTGGTCGCGTAATCAGATTATCCTCAAGAACAATTCCTTCAGCGAAAGCAAGAATTAATTCGTTCTTTAATGGGAAATTAACCGTTACAAAGTATTCTTTTTCTATATTGTATTTTGGATTGGTGAGACGATGTGCAAGTGTGCCATGATTGGTGACGAGGAGGGTGCCAGTGGTGTCTTTATCAAGCCGACCAACCGGAAAAAGTTTAGCCCTCTCGTAACCGGGAAACAACGAAATTACCGTGGGAGTAAATTGATCAGTTGTCGCAGAAAGATATCCAGTTGGCTTGTTTAGTAAAAAGTAAAAGAATTTTTGGTAGATAACTTTTTGGCCATCCACAGTAACTAAATCAAAATTCTCATCAATCGGAAAACCAATGGTTAAAACTCTTTTTTCATTGACAAAAACAACCCCTTTTAAAATCAAGGCGCGCGCTTCTTTTCGAGAAATTTGCAAAGCATCAGAAAGATACTTGTCAAGCCGAATCGACATTAGCTTTTTGTTTGCGACGATGCAAAATCCTTTTTTCAATACGGTTAGCTAATAAACAAGTACCAGTCACGACCACAATAGCAAACAAAGCTCCCGCAATAACATCAGATGGATAATGGACACCGAAGAAAAGACGGGAGAAAGACATTAAAATTGCATAAATTAAAAGAGGTATCCTTGTTTTTCGGTGATAAAAGCCAATGACAGTTGAAAGCACAAAAGCATTCACGGTGTGCCCTGACATAAACGACCAAGAATCTGGCAATGCTAACGGACCACTTTCCGCATTAAAAACGGTTTCTACGTACGCCAATAATTCATTATCTTGTGTAAATGGCCGTGGTCGTTTAACTATGTTTTTGATAAGCATATTATTGACTAATACCGACCAAAAAATCAAACAAAACGCTAGAACAAAGCCAGTTTTGCGGGTCTTTTTAAAAATCATGAGAATAATGCATATTAGCGTTTGCCATACATAAGGATACCAACTATCTCCAGCGGCAGTTAGATATTTAAAGAAATCATTAATAATATTGACGCTATGGAGATTTTCCCAAATCCATTTTAAAAAATCGATTTCCCAACTCATACTATTTTTCCTCCTCAATGACGGTAAATTCTGAAGATTCTTCTTCGCGTTTTTCAACAAACTTTAACAAAAAATAAGAAACGAAAAATCCAACAACTAAACAAACGACACCGCTGATAACCATCCAGAGAGTTTTCGCGGTCCAAGGAGTAAATATGGAATAAGCGGTTTTGATGTCCCCATTAAAGAAGCAAGCGAAAAAGGAACCCACTATAAAGCCGAGCAAAACAAAGTAAGTTGAGGCTCGATATTTAGTCAGGAAAAAATTCATGATTTTTGAAATGAATATCAAACCAATAAGAAATCCAAGGCCGAGCACCAATATAAAAATAAGATTCGTGGTGATATTCCCCCCCGAGAACAAACCGACAATCAATCCGAGGATAGCATCAAGATATCCAATCGCTAAGAGGAATTGTGTTCCTGAAATCCCTGGAGCGACAATGGCCACACTTTCAATAGCACCAATCCCAAAAACAAGTGAAAGCTTGCCAAAACTCAATGTGTCTAACACGCCTGATGACACGGAAAACCAGGAGATAACACCGATTCCAACCGCAATTGACATAGCAATAATAGCGAGGAGGATATTTTTTAAGGAATTCTCTTTACGAGTAATTTTCGTAATTTCTCGTAAACCGCCAGCGGTTAAGCCAACAACCAAAGCTGTAACCGGAAGAGGAAAGTGTTCAAGAGCGAGTTTGATTGGATAAAGAAGTAGAGCCGCTCCGAGAATAGCTCCTACTCCCCAGGGCCACAAAAGCCGAAAAGATTCTCTTGGTTTTTTATTGAAGTCAGCAATTCCTTTGACCAAATCATCATAGATTCCCATAAGGACTGCCACGGTGCCTCCGCCCATTCCGATGATGAAGGCGAAACCAACAATTATTCCCTGAATTATTTTTTTGAAAATATTATTCTGCATAGCTTTGTTCCTGTATCAATAAGTATAGCGATTTTAGCGTAAATGTCCTAATACAAAAGTGGTATAATACAAAAAGCAGGTAGATGTTTTATGAAACTCATTGTCGGGTTAGGAAATCCAGGAAAAAAATACGAACACACAAGACATAACATGGGCTTTCTCGTGGTTGACCTTTTAGCAAAATGGGCAAAAATCGAACTAGATAAACGTGATTTTAATGGGGTTTTTGCAAAATTCAAACATCAAAACGAGGCTATTATTCTTTTTAAACCAGAAACTTATATGAATCTTTCTGGTAAAGCGGTTGCTGAATTTATTAATTATTTTAAAATTCCCATTGAAGAAGTTTTGATTATTTTAGATGATATTGCTCTTGCTCCTGGTCGTATTCGCTTACGTGAAAAAGGAAGTTCAGGAGGACAAAAAGGACTTCAAAATATCATCGATCAACTTCAAACTAATGAAATTAAACGCTTACGAGTTGGAACGGGAGAACCACCTGTTGGCGAAATTGTTGACTACGTATTAAGTAAACCCGACCCTGAAGATTGGGAAAAAATTAAATCTGGATTACTTCAAGCGCGGGACGCGGTGATTCATTATCTCGAACACGGCTTTGCTGAGGCGATGAACAAATTTAATAAAGGAGATATCTGAGACGAATTTATTGAAGTTGCTTACCATTGATCCTCGTACCCCCCTCCTTACGGAAAAGCGGGGGCGTTTAGTCGTGGATGATGTAATCGGAACAAGCCTTTTAATCTCCGCATCTTTTCAAAAGAAACCTGAGAATTTTCTTGTTGTCACTACCAACTTATATAATGCTCAACAGGTTTATTCGCTGTTGGTTACTCTCTTAGGCGAGGGTGTTGTTTTGTTTTTTCCGATGGACGAATTACTTCGTTCAGAATCGCTGGCCGCCTCCAAGGACATGCTCGCGCAACAGCTCTCAGTCTTAAGTGCCTTAAATGATAAGAAACCTCACATTATTGTATGTAATCTTGCCGCCGCTTTGAGATATTTACCATCACCAGAAATTTTTAATACACATTGTTTTAATTTTCATTTAGGTGACACCTACGATATTTCAGAAATCACGAGAAAACTAATCGCAAGTGGTTACACGCGCGTAAATAAAATTGATCAGACATTGCAATTTGCCTTGCGTGGCGATATTCTCGACATTTTTAGTGTAAATGCCAAAAACCCCGTGCGCATTGAATTCTTTGATGACGAAATCGAAAGTATCCGTTTGTTTGATTTAGCAACCCAAACTTCGTTTAAAGAAATCGAAGAAATCAAAATTTTCCCTGCGACTGATATGATTCTAACTTTAGAGCAAAAAGAAAAATTAATCCATGAAGTGAATGTTCAAAAAGAAAAAGACATCATCTATCTTCCTTATCATCTTCGGGAAAAATTGGAAAGTCAAATAAGCGAAGACATGGAGCGAATCATCAATCACGAATACCATAGTAGATTATATAAATACATGGGATTTGCAATGGAAAAATCACATTCCTTGATTGATTACATTTCTTCAGTAACGATTGTTGTTCCTAATCAAGGTCAATTTGAAACTCATGAAAGAATACTCCAAGAAGAATCGATAAAGTATCTTTTAGAACTACAAAATTGCGGACAATGTATTTCGCATTTACAAATTTATCAAAGGAGCAATGAGGTTTTTGGACGAGCAAAAAGAGTCGTTCGTTTCTTTGAAAATCGCGAAACTCTCGATGATACTCAATTCTTAGTTCGCCCTATTGTTGGACAATCACGAAAACCCGAAGAAGCTCTACGAATGATTGAATATTATTTAACAGAAGGACGAAAATTGATAATTACTTTTGAAAGCCCCAAACAACAAGAACTTTTTGCAAACCTTTTTACAGAAGAGAGAATCGCCTATGAAATTTTAACGGGACTTAATATCCCTAAAGGTAAGATAGGGGTTACACTTTTCAATTTAGAACGCGGTTTTGAACTACCCGATTATAATCTTGTGATTTTGACAATGCGCGAATTGTTGGGCTCTAAAACCCATCCATCCCGTTTTGTTTTACGATTTCATGAAGCGACAATTATTAAATCATACGATGAACTTGAACCTGGCGATTATGTTGTTCATGAAATTTACGGGGTTGGACAATTCACAGATATTAAGACTTTGTTTGTGGATGGGGTTCATCGCGACTATTTACATATTAACTATGCGGCTGGTGATGTGCTTTATGTGCCACTTGCTCAATTTCATTTAGTTCGCAAATTTTTAGGTCGCGAAGGTCTTGTTCCAAAATTAAACCGTCTAAATACAAAGGAATGGGAAAAAACGAAAAATCGCATCAAATCACGTGTGAAAAATATAGCGAAAGAATTAGTAGAGCTCTATTCACTCCGCTCTGAAAAGCCTGGATTTGCCTTTCCTGAAGACGACGAACTTCAAATGATGTTTGAAAACGAGTTTCCCTATTCTTTGACTCCTGATCAAGAAAAAGCTCTTCAAGAAATTAAAGAAAATATGGAAAAACCAGCCCCAATGGATCATTTATTATGTGGCGACGTTGGTTTTGGAAAAACCGAGCTCGCTTTCCGCGCGGCGTTTAAAGCTATTAGCACCGGTAAACAAGTTGCGATATTGTGCCCGACAACTCTACTTGCTCGCCAACATTATGAAGTGGCGACCAATCGCTTTGCTAATTTTGGGATTCGAATTGGGCACCTATCTCGCTTAATATCTGATGCACAACAAAGAAAGGAAATCCAGGCAATAAATGCTGGCGAGATTGATTTAATCATAGGCACACACCGCCTTTTATCGAAAGAAATCCAATATCCTGCACTGGGACTTTTGATTATCGATGAAGAACAACGTTTCGGCGTTGAACAAAAAGAAAAAATCAAATCCTTAAGAGTTAATATAGATGTTTTAACATTGTCGGCTACTCCAATTCCACGAACATTACAAATGTCATTGATTGGCATACGTTCGATTTCACAAATAAATACCCCACCAGAAGAAAGACGCCCTATTCAAACTTATGTCATGTGTTTTCATAAGGAGGTAGTAAGAGAACTCCTTGAACGCGAGCTCGCTCGACATGGTCAAGTTTTTTATGTTCATAACCGCGTTTCTTCAATTTTAAACAAAGCCAAGCAAATTCAATCGCTGCTTCCTTTGGCTCGTATCGGGGTGGTACATGGCCAAATGCCAAGAGAACAAATTGAAGATGTGATGTTAAAGTTTTATTTAAACGATATCGACATTCTAGTTTGTACTTCGATTATCGAAAATGGTATTGATGTTCCCAATGCCAATCTGATAATTATTGAAAACGCCGATAGATTTGGTCTAGCCCAGCTTTATCAGATTAAAGGCAGGGTCGGTCGTAGCAATCGCATCGCTTATGCTTATTTATTTTATAGTCCCCAAAAAGAAATTAACCAAACTGCAAGAAAGCGACTTAAAGCCATACAAGATTTTACTGAATTTGGTTCTGGCTATAAAATTGCCCAACGCGATTTATTGATTCGGGGCGCTGGCGATATTCTTGGCGCAGAGCAAGCGGGTTTCCTCGAAACGGTTGGGATTGATATGTATATGAAACTATTAAACGAGGCAATTTTAGAACAAAAAACAGGCAAGCCCCCATCGCAAACCGAGCCTCGAAAGACGTCCAACATGGCTGTTGATGCTTATATCCCGCAAGAGTATGCCCCCAAAATTGATAAAATTGCTCTTTATAAACGCATCGACTCTTGTCAAGATTTAAATAAACTAAATCAAGTTGAAAAAGAGTTACGCGATATCTATGGACGCATTCCTGAGGAGACTAAAACCCTCCTTCGCCAACAAGCAATTGAAATATATCTTAAAGGTGAAGAATTTACCGGCTTAAAAGAAGATAACGAGACAATAACACTGACTTTATCCCGTTATTTCACGCGCATTCCCCGAATCGGAACCGGTTTATTTGAAAAAATATCCGATTACACCGAAAATATTAAAGTAGTGCTCTCTGGACAGGAACTCTTACTTCAAATTGGTAAAAATGAGGATTGGTTTGATTTGCTGGAGAAGATTATATTCGATATTCATAAACTCTATGAAAAAGAAAGGATATAAATATGCGCTTGGACAAATATTTAAAAGTGTCACGCCTAATTAAAAGAAGAACCATTGCTAAAGAGATAATTTTAAATGGGCGTATTTCAATTAATGGGCGCAAGGCCAAACCATCAAGCGAGGTACAAATCGGTGATATCCTTCAACTCAATCTTGGTCGTCATCGCCTTGAAGTTCGGGTGGATGCTATTAATGAAATTGCCACCAGGAAGGAAAGCGCCACTTTATACACATTATTGAAAGATGAAGTTGTTGATGAGGACAATTGATGAGACTGAATTTAGATAAAGAGAAAAAATATCTTTTAGCCTGTAGTTACGGTCCCGACTCCATGGCGCTTTTAGGCTTGCTTCAAGAGGGAGGCTATGATTTTGAAGTCGCACATGTTAACTATCATTTTCGCGGAAAAGAAAGCGATGAAGAAACCGCTAATTTAATCCGTTATGCGGAAGAACGAGGATACACATTTCATATTCATGATACATATTATGAGAAACACTATGGCAATTTCGAGGCATGGGCGCGACATGAACGCTACCAATTCTTCAAAGATATTATTTCGAAAAACAATTTGCTTACTGCGGTATTAATCGGTCATCATCAAGATGATCTAATTGAAACTTATCTCCTTCAAAAGAAACGAAAAAACCGACCATATTGGTTTGGACTTCAAGAAGAGATTGAAATTCAAAATATCATCGTTTTGCGACCTTTATTGGATAAAACGCGCATAGAATTACGAGAATATTGTCTGGAAAAAGAGATTCCTTTTGCTGATGATTCCTCAAATCGCGATCTAAGTTATTCACGCAACAAAATCCGTCATGAATTAGTGGAGCATCTCACTGGCGATGAACGCCGAGATCTACTTAAAGAAATTCAAAATCGCAATTTTCTTCTAGAGCAGATGCGCCTTAAGCTTCTCAAAAAATTTTCCTTAAAGAAGCCGCTTCCGCTTTTGGATTTGCTCACTTTGTCAGAAAAGGAATTCGCCTATTTGCTTTTCATGTATTTATCCAGACGAGGAATTCATCACCCGTTAAGTCAGGGGGCCTTACGCGAAGTTAGAAAGGTTCTCCTCTCCCCAAAACCAAACATTGAATGGAAAATTAATTCGGATTTTAAGTTCGCAAAAGCTTATCAAAAATTATATCTCCTGCCGAATGAGCAGTTAGAAAAATATGAGATTATTTTAGAAAAACCAGGAAAATTTAAAAATGAATGGCTTGAAATTGATTTCAGATCTCAAAAAACGCATCGCGGCATCAAAAAAGAAGACTATCCCTTAACCATTCGATCGTATGAAGATGATGATGAGTACGAGATTAACGGATATCTGACCTCAGTTCGTCGTTTGTTTATCGATTGGAAAATCCCCCAACATCTTCGGGCGATGTGGCCAGTATTTGTTAATCAAAAAGGTGAAATCATCTATATTCCGCGTTATCGCGAAGATTTTGAGTTGGTTGAAGACTCCGACTTAATCATTCGCTTGCCTTTTATTTGTTAAAAAGTGATGCAAAATGTATAATTACTGAGTATTGTATTTATACAATAAGAAACGTTGAATAAAATTAACCTACCTATATAGATTGAAGGAGAAAAATTATGGACCAAAAACCTAAACCTGGACAACCAACCCCTCCAAGAAAACGCGGAATTTTATCTTTTATCGTTCCTTACCTAATCATGGCAGCGGTGATTGGTTTTTTTGTCTGGACGATTATCGGACGTGCTGGTCCGCAAGTTCTCAATGTTGCCCAAAATGATTTACTCACCTTTATTGAAGATAACAACATCACGAGTATTAGCACACGGATAACAACTTCGGTCACCTATATCACAGGAACATATCTCGATGGAAATGGTGTTTCGCAACACTTCGAGGCGATGATTGAAAATATCTATTACAATGACACTATTTACGCTAAATTGCTCGAAGAAACCACTATTGAAAAATGGGAGGTCATCAATGGCTTCCAGACCAATTGGTTTCAAACTTGGGGACCGACCATTCTTTTATTAGTCGGTTCAGTTGTCATTGTTTTATTTCTTTTCTCACGGATGGCTGCTTCAGCAAACGCTTCGAACCGTTCGGCGATGGATTTCAACCGTTCACGCGCTCGCATGGTTTCCTCTTCCAAGGTTCGTTTTAGTGATGTGGCAGGTTGTGAGGCTGAAAAAGCGGAGATGGTTGAAATTGTCGATTATTTAAAAAACCCAAAAAAATACAGTAAATTTGGGGCTAAAATTCCCAAAGGTGTCCTTTTAGTTGGACCACCAGGGACAGGTAAAACCCTGCTCGCGAAAGCGGTCGCGGGTGAAGCCCATGTTCCTTTCTTCTCGATTTCTGGTTCCGACTTTGTCGAAATGTTTGTCGGCGTGGGCGCAGGACGCGTCCGTGATATGTTCCGCCAAGCTAAAAAGAATGCTCCTTGTTTAGTCTTTATTGATGAACTCGATGCTGTCGGTCGTCAACGTGGCGCAGGTCTTGGAGGCGGTAACGATGAACGCGAACAAACCTTGAACCAACTTCTCGTGGAGATGGATGGCTTTGAAGATAATTCGGGGATTATCGTTATTGCGGCCACCAACCGTGAAGACGTTCTTGACCCGGCCTTAACTCGTGCTGGACGTTTTGATCGCAAAATCACAGTTGACCTTCCTAACTTAGAGGGTCGCGAAGCAATCTTTAAGGTCCATGCTCGCAATAAAGTTTTAGCAAGCGACATCGATTTCCACGCTTTAGCAAAACGGACAGTTGGTTTTTCGGGTGCTGATATTGAATCAATTCTCAATGATGCGGCTATTTTAGCTGTTAGACAAGACGCAAAAGAAATTACCATCGCCGATATTGATGAAGCGATTGATCGGCGCATTGCTGGTCCAGCGCGCGCAAGCCGCGGCATGAGCGAACAAGAAAGAAAAATTGTCGCCTATCATGAGGCGGGACACGCGGTGGTTGGCTTATTTCATCCGTTCTCGGATAAGGTGCAAAAAATCACGATTATCCCGCGCGGACGCACGGGCGGACATGTTTTAATGACCCCCGAAGAAGACCGCTTCTTAATGACTAAAAAGCAACTTGAAGCGCGAATTGTCGGTTATTTAGGCGGACGTACCGCTGAAGAAATTTTCTTTAATGATATTTCTACAGGAGCCCATAATGATATCGAAGTTGCGACCACTATCGCACGGGCAATGGTCACTGAATACGGCATGAGTGAGTTAGGCCCAATTCAATATGAAAAAGATACTGGCTCAGTTTTCTTGGGACGCGACTATACATCTAATCAAAAACATTTCTCGGCCGAAGTAGCAGTTAAAATTGATAAAGAAATTCGGAAAATTATTGAAAACGCTCACGATGCCGCTCATAAATTACTTACTGAACGTCGCGATGACGTGATTTTGCTTGCGGAAACATTACTTGAACGCGAAACGATTACCGCTGAAGAAATTGAAATTCTCCTCAAAGAGCGCACTTTACCACCGCGGAAAAACGGTGGCTATCATCCTACGGTGGTGCTTCCTGAAAAAAGTGAAACGGAAAATACTGTCGAGCCCGAAAAGGTAGAAACAAAAGCAGAAGTCAAGCGCAAGGAGGAGGAATAAAAACCTCCTTCTTTTATATGTTAAAAATTGGCAACGTCAAAATCGATGGTGTGGTCGCCCTTGGTCCGATGGCCGGCATCACTAATGAAGAGTACCGAAGATTTCTTAAACCTTACGGTGTCGCGCTTTCGTATACCGAAATGATTAGTGATTGTGGCATTATTTACAATAATCAAGAAACCATTTCTTATCTCCCGAGCCAAGAAACCGATCGCCCCTTAGCACTCCAACTTTTTGGTGGTCGTAAGGAAACCCTGCTTCAGGCTTTACAAATTATCGAAGATAAAAAAGTTCCTTATGATATTTTGGATATTAACTTAGGTTGTCCGATGCCGAAAGTAACCAAGACAGGGAGTGGGGCTAGTTGGTTAAAACGACCAGCGGAAATGTTTGAGATGATAAAAGAAATCGTCGCTTGTTCTTCCAAACCTGTGACAGCAAAAATTCGCCTCGGTTGGGATGAAGAAAAAATTAATTTTGAAGAAGTGGTTACTGGTCTTGAAAAAGCGGGCGTTGCCGCTATCGCGCTTCATTCTCGTACTAGAGCTCAAGTTTATTCTGGAAAAGCAAAGCATGAATTGATTAGGGATTTACGTAAAAAAATGAGCATTCCCCTAATTATTAGCGGTGATATTTTTTCTTTAGATGATGCGATTAAAGTTCAAGAAATGACGAAGGCTGATATGATAATGGTAGCGCGAGGCGGAGTTGGGAATCCAAAACTTATTACACAAATCGATTGCTATTTTCGAAACCGAGAAAGAATTGATGATGCAACATTAAAAGAACAACTTAATGCGATGCGTAATCTGCTTAACCAAGCCACGAAGAACCAAGACCAACGACGCGCGGTAAATGAATTGCGCGGTATTCTCCCAAAGTTCTTAACTGGATTTCCTCACACGAAAAAATACCGCGTTGAAATTACGCAAAAAGCAACGACGATCGATGAACTCCTAAAGATTGTGGAAAAAATCGAACTAGAGCGAGTTATTATATAAAAAAAACACTAGATTTAGTATAGTTTAAAGAGATGAGGTATGAATTTATGGAACGAAATTTAACTGAGCAAGAACTAGTTCGGCGTGGTAAAATCGCGAAATTAGTCGAGGCGGGAATTAAACCTTTTGGTCATCGTTTCGATCGGACAGACAGCACTGAATCGATTCGTGACTTCGCTAAAAACCTTAGTAAAGAAGAACTTGAGGAAAAACTGCACGAAATAAGCACCGCTGGCCGTATTATGTTTATTCGGAAGATGGGCAAGGCCTCTTTTTTTAACATTCAAGATCAAACTGGACAAATTCAAGCATTCATTCAACGCGACAATGTCGGCGACGAAGTTTATGAAATTTTTAAAAGCGCTGATTTAGGAGATATTGTTGGTATCAAAGGCGCGATAATGAGAACTAAAACCGGCGAAATAACAGTCAAAGTTAGTGAATACACTCATCTTGTTAAAGCATTAAAACCATTACCAGAAAAATATCATGGACTAACCGACGTCGAAGAGCGCTATCGTCGTCGTTATGTTGATTTAATCGTTAACGAAGAAGCGCGCAAAGTCGCTTTCCTTCGCCCGAAAATCATTCGTGCAATCCAACATTATTTTGATAAACGCGGTTTTGTGGAAGTGGAAACGCCTGTATTACAACCAATTTTAGGTGGGGCCAATGCGCGCCCATTTGTCACGCATCATAACACCTTAGACAAAGATTTTTACCTGCGAATTGCGACAGAATTACCACTAAAACGCCTTCTTGTTGGTGGGATGGAAAAGGTTTATGAAATTGGACGTCTCTTCCGTAATGAAGGGAT
This sequence comes from Bacilli bacterium, assembly GCA_050952725.1. GTDB lineage: Bacteria > Bacillota_I > Bacilli_A > RFN20 > CAG-826 > JAQWCH01. The sequence continues at coordinate 347,637 of JBMNLN010000001.1, read as the reverse complement.
GTCGCCTAGACATAACCCTGAATTTACTACTGTAGAAGCTTATCTTGCTTATGGCAATCTTGACGATATGTTTACATTAGCTGAGGAATTAATTAGAGAGGTTGCTATTGAGGTTACTGGAGGAACCTTGCTCCCTTATGGGGATCGATTAATCGAAGTTGGTCAACCTTTTAAACGCGTTCATATGGTCGATGCGATTAAAGAAAAAATCGGCGTTGACTTCTGGCAACACATCACCCTTGAGGAAGCAAAACTTTTAGCAAAAAAGCATGGTGTTCGAGTCGAAAAACACTATACTACGGGGCATATTATCAATGAGTTTTTTGAAACTTTCTGCGAAGATGATTTAATTCAGCCAACTTTTGTTTATGGTCATCCGCTGGAGGTCTCACCTTTGACAAGCAAGAGCGAAGATCCCAGATTTACTGAACGTTTTGAACTATATATTAATGCGGCTGAAATCGCTAATGCTTATACGGAATTAAATGATCCAATTGATCAAAGAAAGCGACTTGAAGACCAATTAAAAGCGAAGGAATTAGGGGATGAAGAAGCTAACGAAATCGATGAAGACTTTCTCGAAGCACTGGAATATGGAATGCCACCAGCCGGTGGGATTGGGATTGGGATTGATCGCTTAGTGATGATTCTTACTAATCAACCCAGCATTCGTGAAGTTATTCTCTTCCCGACGATGCGCGATCGGTAAAAAAGTTTGGATACTTATTAGTCAAATTCGCCCTATTTATTAAGTACGTAGCGAGGGAATCGTCAGGTTCTATATGGTTTACATTTAATAACGTATATTATATAATACGTCCGTTAAGTTTATCTTAATAAAATCTACTCTCTGCTAGCAAATTATTTCTAGCCGAAGTCCAAAGGGAGGTAAAAGTTATGAAGAAGTACGAAATTATGTACATTCTAACCGCTAACATCGATGAAGATGCTCGGAAACAGGTCATGGAAGATCTCAATCAAATATTGATAGAGCAAGGTGTAAAAATCAACGATGTCAATGAGTGGGGTCTTCGCGATTTTGCTTATGAAATCAAAGATCAAACCAAAGGTTATTATGTCGTTTTAAAAGTACAGGCAGAAGCAGTTGCAGTTGCTGAATTTGATCGGCGTGCAAAACTCAATCTTAATGTACTGCGTCATTTAATTACACAAGATCACGAATAATCAAAGAGGAGGATGTCATCGTGATTAATCGAATTGTCTTAGTCGGTCGTCTGACTCGCGATCCAGAATTACGGAAAACGTCGTCAGGTTTAAGCGTTACTACTTTTACCATCGCCGTGAATAATCGCGGTCGCGAAAAAACAGCTAGCTTTATTCCTATCGTTTGCTGGAATCAATTGGCGGAAATTGTTGCAAAATATACCCGTAAGGGAGTGCTTGTTGGCGTCGATGGACGCTTAACCCAACGCTCTTATGAACGCCGTGATGGCGGGGGCTGGGTCCAAGTATTCGAAGTTATCGCTGATTCGGTTCAATTTTTAGAACCGAAGAGTGGTGATAGTACTGCTCCAGAAAGCACCGATGATTTTGCCCCAGCCGAAGATGATTCAAGAAATCTTGATTCCATCGACATTGTGGGTAATGATTTACCCTTCTAAAAATACTAGAAAGGTAGGATGAGTTTATGTCTTCTTTTAGAAAAATGCGTCCACGTAGAAAAGTTTGTTATTTCACTAAAAATAACATCAAGTGGATCGATTATAAAGATGTGGAACTTTTGAAAAAGTTTGTCACCGCGAATGGTAAAATTGCCCCCCGCCGGGTTACTGGTACGAGCGCAAAGTATCAACGGCAATTAGCGCGGGCGATTAAAAATGCTCGTTTTATGGGTCTTCTTCCTTATTTTGTTGATTAAACAAAAAATAGAAGAAACCTTAACGATTTCCATTTCTTTTAAAAACAAAAGGCCTGAGAAAAAAGGCCTTTTTATTTTTGGCGACATTAAATATTCGTTGTTGTTTAATACGATTTTTCAATAATGGAAAACGCCGATATAAAAAACGCAATGGAATTCACTGGCTTTTTTATGCAGAAGTCGCCCCTTTTTTAATTTGGTCAATGACAACGAGATAAACGCCTTGTATTTATTTGAGAAATGTATTTTATATGTAAACGCGAAATTTAGCCTATAATAAAGGCTGTGCTATTCTATCTTGTACTGCTTAAATAATGTATAATTATCACGATGTAGGTATCGCATATGGTCAAAGTTATCAAAAAAGCAAAACGCAACGCAATTATCCTCTTTGTTTTTGAAATTCTTATAATTGGTCTTTTGGTCTTTCTTTATTTTTTCGAATTACCATTTTGGCCAACTCAAAGAGAATTATTTAACCTTGAGTATCTCGTCCTAATTTTCACTTTCTTTATTGTCCTGGATTTGGTTTTCATTTGGGCGACAGTTACTCATATTCAACGCGTCCGTTCTCGGAATATTTTTTCGGCCTCTGAAATTGTCAGCAGTGATGTCAAAGAAGCATATCACTTCGCGATGCTTGGTCTAGTTGTCGTTGATAAAAACTTCAATGTGATTTGGGCGAGCGAATTATTCACTGAGCGACAAATCAATATTCTTGATAAAAATATCCTCGAATGGCAAAAGGGTTTAAAGAATCTAGTTAAAGTCGACGAAAATAGCGATGACGCGGCGGATGAAGAGATTGTAAAATTGGAAATTCACGCGCGCAATTACGCGGTTAAATATTTAAGTGATGCAAATCTCTTTATCTTCAAAGATATTACTGAGGTAGAGTACTTATATCGCGAGAACAAAGATCAATCAGTTTTTGTTGGAATTATCATGATTGATAACTATACCGATTTAACCATTAATCGCGAAGCCGATAACCCCGTAACCGCTCTAATCCATTCAGCCATCTATGAATATTGCAAAAAATACGACGTTCTCGTCCGACGTTATCGCGATGATGCTTTTTTACTGATTGGCAATTATGTTGCTTATAGTAAAATGGAACACGATCGATTTTCGCTTTTAGATCAAGTTCGCGATTTAGAAGAAAATCAAGAAAATCCCTTTACCCTTTCGATGGCGTTTGCCTACAAATTCCCCGATATCGTCAAACTTAACGATATGGCAGTTAAAGCAATTGATTTAGCGATGGCTCGAGGGGGGGACCAAGTGGTCGTAGCGGAATATGGCGCTGAACATCGCTACTTTGGTGGAGCGGCAGTTGCGATTGAAAAACGCAATAAAGTTCGAGTTCGAGTTACGGCGGACACGCTTTCAGCCTTAATTAAGAATTCAGGCAATGTCATTATTATGCCTCATGCTGTGGCTGACCTTGATGCAATTGGCGCAGCTTTAGGAATGAAAGCGGTCGCTGATTATGTCAAACGTAACGACCCCGATTCGGATGGCGAATTTATCCCAGCGAAAATTCTTTATGATACCAATAGTACGGAAAGCAAAACTCGCGGAGCAGTCAGTTCTTCCTTTTCTAAAGAAGAAGCGGAAGCAATCTTTATTTCGCCTCGCGATCTTGGTAATGGGCGCGGGATTGTCAAACCAAATACTCTATTAGTTGTCGTTGATGTTTCCCGTCCGGAAAACGTGCTTTATCCCCCAGCCTTAGATATGTTTAATTCGATTGCGGTTATCGACCATCACCGCCGGGCGGAGAGTTTTATCGCTTCCCCTGTTTTCCAATATATTGAGCCGAGTGCTTCTTCAACCAGTGAATTAATTACTGAACTCATTCAATATGGAAACTTCCCTGAATTTGAATTAGATGAAAATTACGCGACAATCATGCTCGCAGGCATTTATCTAGATACGAACTATTTCCGCAATAACACGACGGGAATGCGAACCTTTGAGGCTTGTATGGTTTTAAAGGATTTCGGTGCAGATAATGGCAAAGCTGATGATTTCCTCAAGGATGAATATGAGGAGTATGCTTTGAAAACCAAAATTATGTCGACCTTAAAGACCCCATTCTTTGGTGTGGTAATTGCTAAATCCGATCTTAAAAATCTGGTTGATCCCGCTACATTAGCTAAAGTCGCCAATCAATGCATTCAAATTAAAGGTGTCAGTGCTGCCTTTGTTCTTGGGGTCACTGGCGAAAAAGAAGTGCGTATCTCTGCCCGAAGCGATGGAACAATCAACGTTCAAATTCTCCTTGAAAAACTCGGTGGAGGCGGTCACCAAGCCGCCGCAGGCGCCGCTTTCCATAACGAAGCTCTTGACAGGGTTGAAGCTCGCCTAATGCAGGTCTTACAACTCTATTTAAACGAAGCGCGGGTGTCGGAGAAGAAATGAGGTGAGGGGAGATGAAAGTAATTTTATTAAAAGATGTAAAATCAGTTGGTAAAAAAGATCAGATTGTCGAAGTGAGCGCTGGCTATGCGAACAACTTTTTATTTCCTCGAAAACTCGCTGTCCCTTTCACAAAGGGAAGTAGTGAAGTTCTCAAACAACAACAACAAGCGGTCAAAGATCAAAAGGCGGCTAAAAAAGAAGAAGCTTTGCAGATTAAGAAACAATTACAAGATATCAAGCTCACTTTTCAGGTCCGCATTGGTCAAGATGGCAAAATGTTTGGATCAATTACTTCAAAACAAATCGAAACCGAACTTTTAAAAGAATATAACATCGTGATTGATCGGCGAAAATTAATCGATTATACTCCGATTACTCACCGAGGTGAAACGGTGGTTGAAATTGAACTTGATAAGGAAGTGATTGGCGCTATTACTGTAATCGTGGAGGATTTAGAAGATGGCAAAAATTGAATTACCGCGTAATGCGAATGCTGAAAAAACTGTCCTTGGTTCAATGGTGCTCAATCATGAAGCCCTCGCAACTGGACTTGGAAGGTTGACTGAAGAAGAATTTTTTCTCCCCGAACATAAGTCGATTTTCAATGCGATGAAGAATTTGCAAAGCCGTAGCGAACCAGTCGATTTACAAACGCTTTTCCAAGAACTGACTAATATGAAAGAAATTGAAGCAATCGGCGGACTTGATTATCTCGATGAAATTGCCAGTTCCTCAATTGGGTTTACCAATCTTGATTTCTATATCAAAATCCTTCAAGATAACTCGGTGCTCCGGCAACTTTTAACTACTCTTGAAGAAATTGTTGATGACTATCAAAAAACAGAGATTGAAGATCTTTCAGAATTCGTCGCTATCGCAGGTGATAAGGTTGGCAGCGTGACGGAAAAAAGACGAATTTCTGACTTTAGATCAGCAGCCGATATCGCCGGGGTAGTTGAACAAACTTTAGCCACCCTTAAAACTAGCGGTGATGGTAAGGTCACTGGTGTTCCAACTGGATATTCTCGGCTCAACGAATTAACTCATGGTTTTCAAAGAGGGGCGATGACCATTATTGCTGCCCGTCCTTCAGTTGGCAAAACCGCATTTGCTTTAAACCTCGCTTATAATGCCGCTCTTAAAACCCATAAAACGGTCGGCATCTTCTCAATTGAAATGCCAGCAGAACAATTAATTATGCGTTTACTCGCCTGTCATTCAACCGTGCCTTTAGATAAAATTCAAACAAATCGCTTATCTCGCGACGATCAAAAAAAAGTTTCTGATGCCCTTTCAGTCCTTGCGTCATTACCACTCTATATCGATGATACACCAGGGATTCGCTTGCTGGACTTAGTTGCTAAAGCGAAAAAACTTCAAGCCGCACACAGCGATTTATCAATGCTTGTCATCGACTATATTGGGCTGATTACAACTGGATCCAAGCGATTTGAATCACGGCAATTAGAAGTTAGTGAAATTTCCCGTGCCTTAAAAGAATTGGCGCGCGATTTAAAAATTCCGATTATTGTTGTCTCACAACTTTCCCGTCGCGCTGAAGCACGCCCAAGTAAACGTCCGCTTCTTTCTGATTTACGCGAATCGGGATCGTTAGAGCAAGATGCTGACGTGGTGATGCTTTTATATCGCGAAGACTATCAAGGCGATTCAGAAGAGAAGAAAAAAGAAGAAGGCGAACCCCTTCCTCCCAGTCCCTTAAATCCAAGCGAAGTCGAAGTCATCGTTGCTAAAAACCGCAATGGTCCCACAGGAATTGCCACCCTTTTGTTCTCAAAAGCAATTGGTCGTTTTGATACCTTAACCCACGCTGCTGATTTCTCTGGAGCTGGACCAGCCTTTAGTGATGATTAACGATGAAGTTTTATATTCTTGCTAGTGGATCAAAAGGAAATTGCACGGTTTTGAGCCACAAAGGTCAACGAATTCTCATCGATATGGGGTTGGCCTTAAATGACTTTTATACACGTCTAGAAGAGGCGGGGATTGCTTTAGAGAGTATTCAGGCGATTTTTTACACTCATAATCATTCAGATCATTTACGGGATTTTAAAAGTATTCCAAAAGATGTTTGTTATGGCTCTAAAGAAACTCTTTCATATCTTGAAGCTACGGAAGAAAACATCCTCGAACCATACATAGCTTATAACCTCTATGGTTTTAAAGTGACTCCTCTCGAACTTTCCCATGATCGTCCAGGAACCTTTGGTTATATTTTTGAGGTCGATGATGAAAAACTCGTCTATATCACGGACACCGGTTTTATTAATGAAAAAAATTTGCGTTTGATAGAAAATGCGACTTATTACATTATCGAAAGCAATCATAATGTGCGGATGCTTTTGAAAACCGAACGCCCTTTTGAATTAATTCAAAGAATTTTAAGCGACTATGGTCATCTTTCCAATGAAGATAGCGCGATGTATATTACCGAAGTTATTGGTCCAAAAACCAAAGAAATTGTTTTAGCCCACCTTTCGGAAGAGGCCAATACCCCGGAACTTGCTCTTGCGGCCTATCGAAAAATTTTCCTTCGTCAACGAATCGATATTAATCAATATCGGGTTTATCCCGCCAAACAATGGCAGTTAACCATTGGAGGCCGAGATGAAAATTAAAATAATTGCTGTGGGGAAAATCAAAGAACACGCTTTGAGAATTTTAATTAAAGAGTACGAAAAACGTTTAAAACCTTATACCGAAATTGAAATTATCGAGATTCCCGACTTACCAATTCCTAAAAATAGTAGCCCAAAAGAAGAAGAGCAAATACTCGAAAAAGAGAGTATTAAAATCGAAAAAAACATTGAGCCTTATGATTATGTCATCGCTCTTGATCTTGAAGGGGAGAGTTTTGATTCAGAATCCTTTAGCGTGGAGTTGATGAAGATGTTTGCTCTTGGTAATGCGTGTCTTACTTTTTTAATTGGTAGTTCTTTAGGATTAAGCCCAACAATAAGGAAACGGGCACAACGACGGATTAGTTTTTCCAAGATGACTTTTCCTCATCAACTAATGCGTTTAATTCTTTTAGAACAAGTCTATCGCGCTTTTCGAATCGCTAAAAATGAACCTTACCATAAATAAAAAACAAGCGGTTTTAGTACTTGTTTTTTTACAAATCACAGCCAATTTACAATATTTTTATTGACCTTTAATTAGTCCGTAATGCTTCAAGGCATTCGCCCATCCATCATCATCAATATTATCGGTTACATAATCGGCGACAGCTTTGACTTCGGGACGAGCATTCCCCATTGCGATGGAAATTCCTGAAAATTGCAGCATTTCGACATCGTTGAGACCATCACCAAGCGATAAGACATTTTCTGGTTGAAAGTTGTAGTATTCAAGCATCGCCAGAATTCCTTTGGCTTTATCGCCATCTTTTGGCATAATATCGACAGCAAATTCATCCCAACGCGCAGTTTTACAACCTTGTAAATGAGGCAAGAATAACGACTCATCAAGTTCATCACAAAAGGCGATTGCCTGATAGACCACACGGTCATAATGATCTGGAAAAGTCCGCGGTTGTGGAAACCGAGTATTATATTTTTCATGTGCAGAAATGACGCGTTCATCGACCATATTAATATGACCAGCATCTTCTTCGATTAGAGTTAAACCAAACTTCAAACGTTTGGCAAACTTGATTAAAGCGTTAACTTCAGAAGAAGGAATCGGATAACGATAAATAATCTTTCCATCGATAATCGCATTTGCGCCATTCATCGTGATATAACCGTCAGGAGTGATATAGTCTAAAACACCAGATTTACGAATTAAATAGAGATTGCGACCGGAGCACAAAAAAACCTTAATTCCCTTTGCTTGGAGTTCTTCCACGGCTGCAACTGCACTTTGAGGAACCGAATTGCTCTGATGAGAGTAGAGGGTGCCATCAATATCAGTAACTACGACTTTAATCTTTTTAATGCGCTCTTTCAAACTGGTTTCCTCCTAATGCTTTATATTATATGTTAAAATACCGAAGGTAAAGATGATGAATTATGCAGATTTGATGAAATTACAACATCCGACTCATCCCGAAAAAAACTTCGCTAAATTTTTCCTTCTGGCCACGGGAGAAACTTTTTATATTGAACCAGTATTTAACACGCAATTATTACGATTGATTGAAAAATTTCCCAATCAAGAAGAAACAATCATCACCTATATGATAGAAGTGGTTCAAAAAGAAAAAAAAGTTATCTTTACGGGCAACTATGAAATTCCTCTAGTTGATCAACCAGATTATATTTATCGAGAATTAACCGACATTACCAATCATTTAAACATTTTATTAAACGATATCTCGCGTGGTTCGGACTACGGGGATTAAAAACACCTAGATTTTCGTCTAGGTGTTTTAGGGGGTTACAAATAGAAAAGATTAGGCGATTCTTTTTCGATTAGAGAAAATAAAAGCGCCAAGTAAAACAAGACCGAGAACACCAACAATCAAGATAGTCGGAATATTTTTCTGCTGGTCATTGAATATTAAAACTGGCGATGCTTGATCAGCGGCATATTCCCTTTGTAACATAGCGATCTTATTAGTGATAGTCGTAGTATTACCATTCAACTCATAAACAGAAGTATTCCCATCAAGAGAACTAGGGGAAATAAATAAATCATTTAATTGGGGCCAAGCATTATATCCACTAGCATGGCTATTTTCACAGGATTCAATTTTTCCTAAAATCGCAGCGGCTTGTCCGCTATTACTAGGGAGGGTATCGGGGAAAGTAACATCGCGTTTAAGGTGGTCGGCAACCCATGGTTTCACTTGGGCGGCTTTGTAATTCGTGCCAACCTGGAGATTAGAAATAGCGATATCATTAGATTGATCAGATGTCTTTCCGACATTACCAGCTGAAGTTTTTACTAAAAAATCAGTGACACCAACAGGGACATCCCAATAAAAAAGCCCTGCATAATAATCAGAAACGACTTTAATCATTTTGGGGCAGTTGTTCCAATCGGTCCCATGACCCCCGCCCCAATAATGAATGTACATATCGTTTCCCCAATATTGTTCGAGAACGACATATATTCGTCTATCGCTCTGCGGAGTCGCTGCACCCGCTTCCAAATTAGGATTGGTTTTCGTTAAATCGGCAGCACCTAAAACGCCTGCCGCAAGAGCGAACCCGGCAGTTAAAGTAATCCATGTTTTCTTTTTAGTAAATTTCATAGTTTGATATACCTCCGTTCATACCAAAAGATATATGCGCCTATTTTCATTCATTGCAACAAAAATGTCAAGCATTTACAAAAAAACCTTGTTAAATATGCGATAAAATAAAAAAGCAGACATTTTAGTCCGCTTTTTTTAAAAACATATGTAAATCCTATTTTATTTTGTTGTAGGAGGCGTACTTTCTCGCATTGCTTTCATCGAGAACCACATTACGCGGAAAGAGTTAAGCATAATAAAACCCATCGCTGCATAACCAGGTGAGAAAAGGCCGACCAGTAAAGTAAGAAGTGCGGGAGTGAAAGACATCCAGGCGCCGACCCCCATTGCTTGGAAAAATTTCCAATCGCGGTTAACGCTGTATTTGCCACGGGTAATCAGAAAAAGAACTAAACCCAAGAAGAGAACGATAACCACATAGGCACCAGCATAAGTTCCCGATAAAGTCCAGAAAGCGATTTTCTTTACAGGTTTATATGCTTCGTTATAGAAATTGCTCCAATTTGAAAGAACTCCTTCGACGTATTTTTCATAAGTTGCGGCATTCTCTTTTAGAGTGACGATGTTTTCCCCAGTTGCTGACTTGGTTGCAAAAGTAGCAAGTGAATAACCAGTTGGTAAAAGTGAATAATCACCAGAAACCGCGCTGGCAGTTGTGGTGCCATTCATTTCAGTGGCGAATTTGTAATTAGCCCCAGAGAGTTGAACATCAGTTAAGATGAGATAAGATACTGGTCTGATTTGTCCTTCAATGGGATTTTTTTCACTATATTTTAAGTTTCGTAAGTATTCGCGGAGAATTTTAAAATCAGAGGTGGGGCCTTCAACAAAATAAAAAACCTTAAATTTAGCAACATCATCACTGGTTTTATAGAGAAAATAATCATAGGATTGAGTGTCTAGAGTGAGGTTTTCAGTAAAGACAAGTTTAGTTGTCGCTTCATCGGCCGCATTGAGCAAACGATGTTTACCTTCTGTATTTTTTTCAATCGTTAAACTGACATGGTGTTCTTTTAACGCTTCGGAAAATGCAACAAGACCGACATCGGTGGAATAAGTATCCCCTTTAAGAATTTGATTGCCATGGGTTTTACCGATTTGAACAAAAGTGGGAGTTAAGGCGACAACCACGGAACTTAAAGCGATAAGAAGTGAGGTCCACCAAGGAGAGAAACGCCCTCCTTCGACCGCGGCATCGTTTTTAATCAATGATCTAAAGAAGAGTTTAAACCGCAAAAAAGCAGGAGAAATCTCTTTTTTTTGATTTTTTTGTTTTTTCGCTTGTACGTATTTAGCCATATAGTTAATTCCTCGATATTTCGCCTGTCCATTATATTAAATTAGTATGAGAAAAACAAATACCAGATGCCCAATCGCTTTAAATATGCAAACATGCTATTTACCCAAATTACTCTGATAATTAGCAATCACTAACTTTTTATTTTAAAAAGTCTTTACATCAATAGAAATACATGTTAAACTACCAACAGTTTTTGGAGTTTTTTCACAAACTAAAAAAACGAGATTAGCGTGATAGAAAACTATGGTTCGCGCGCGAAAGGAATAGAGATTAATTTATGAGAGAAAGACCTATTAAACGCCTTCTAATTCCTCTCATGGCTGCCTTTTCAGCCCTCACTTTTCTTTTTGCAATTGGTAATGCCCACATTCGCCAAGGAGGCGGAGGAGCGGCAACGTCCTTACAAGCCTTAAGTGCGAATAAACAAGAATTGGCATCAGGGGTCGCGGTTTATACCCCTACTACACGTACGACGATATATACAAGCGGAAAAACTCCCGATAATTCAACCGCCTCTTTTTATAATTCAAATCCCGGTGCTCTTCTTGGTTACTACATGGTCGCCAATACTTATCAACAACTTACCCTCAATTCCTACAATAACATCAAAGTTACAAAATTAACTTTATCAATGCGCGAAGGTTGGGCGGGATCTGCTCGTGCCAGTTTGAAGTATTCAGTCGATGGTGGTGACTATCAGACGGTGATTCCTCCGAATAGTTCTTTTGCTGATTGGTATGGGAGCAGCTCGGTTTTCTTCGTCGATATTACCCGTCTTCTCGATATTACCATTTCTAATTCAATTACTTTTCGCATCGATACATCAGCTGGATATTTGTATTGTCAAAGATATTCCGTGACTTGGCAAGAAATTCCCACGCCTTTAGAAGCATTGGAAATGCATCCAGAAAGCATGTCTCTTTACACTGGAAGAACAGGAGTTTTAAGTGTGACACCAGTACCATCTTCTGCTGATGGAAGTGTAACTTGGTCAACGAGTAATGATAGTATTGCCACGGTCGATCAAGAAGGGATAGTGACGGCCATTGCTCCAGGCGAGGCGATAATTACCGCAACTTCAATTATCGACCCTTCCATCATTGCGACTTGCACGGTCACGGTGACGGATGCGCTTATCTATACCAAGGTTGATTCAATGGATAAATTGAGATTTGGCGCAACTTATACCATTGGTTCTTTAGGAACCAAAGGGATGAATTTAAATGAGACATCAATTGGTCAAAATCATTACATCGATGAATATGATGCAGAATACACACCGGATTTAAATGGAATCTACGTCTTAGACAATACACTCAAATTCGTCTTAGAACCCGGTACTCTAGTTAATACCTTCGCTCTAAAAGTGGTGGGGACCAATAAATATTTAAGTGCTTCAGATGGTCTCCCTAAACCGAGTCCAGGGTATTCTCAGGGAGTCTATTTACTAACTAAAAAAGAATCGTTCTCCTCCTGGAATATCTCCTTTGATGCTGACAAAAATTTCGCTGCGATTTTCCAAACGCATGTTAATAATAATCCTCGGTATCTAAGGTACCATTCAACTTCGTTTCACTTTAATACTTATGGGTTACTCAGCACGAATTATGAGAAGGATATTGAACTTTTTGTCGATGAATCCACGATGACGCCCGCGAATGAAGTCGCTTGCATTACTGATGACATTTTATTTGGTAACGGCAATGGTGCTCAGGGTATTTGTGAAACAGTTTTACCAGTTTTGAGTTGGGCAATTGGCGCCATGACCCCCGAAGGTCAAACCGCTTTTCTCACCAGCGAAGATAGCGATGTGCATGAGGCGATTGAGCGTTATGAATATATTGAACGCTGGGTTAACGCCAATCAAACAAACCCCATCTTTACTAATGTGACAACACGCCACTCCCTTACCTTTACCTTGCTTCTTATTTCTTTAATTGTGGTCGGAGTATTTGCTCGCAACTACATTTTCTCCAGAAAACGAAAGTGTCAATAAATTTAAAAATTAAATAAGAGCGATGAAATTTGATTTTGTTGCCATTAATCAGGAATTGATTGTTATTGTTAGACTTTTTTAATAGTTCGTGATAGAATGACTGCGCTCAAAAAGGTTCCTTACATGGGGATGTCATGGTTTCGACAGGGAATCGGTTTGGTACTAGTGGCAGTCGAGCGGTGACGTAATCACCAATCCAGTAATAACTGGCAACACAAAAACAAGTTACGCTTTTGCTTAATCACCCCTAATTTTGGGGCCTAGCGATCTAGGAAAGCGCGCCCTCGCTGGTTTTCTTCCTTCACGCAGCGAGAAGGTGTCATACCAAAGGGATAGGCGTTACCTAAGTTGTGGGGGTAACGAAGAAAATCTCAACAACTCGCAGATGTTATGTCCGCTAATGTCTACCCATCTGTTAAAATTAAAATTAGCTAAACTGTAGAAACTAGTATGGAACTTTCTTTGGACCGGAGTTCGACTCTCCGCATCTCCACCAAAAAACAAAAGGCCAGAAATGGTTTAAAACCCGTATTCAACTTCTTTTACCCAAGGACAATGCGGGTTTTTTTAATGCTTTAAAATTTTAGATAACAAAATTGAATTTTGGTTTGACAATAATCTATGTGATTTTTTCATAAGCAAAAAAAGTGTAATATTAAATTATGAAAAATAAAATTTCTCCTTTTGGGCTTCTTGGACTTAGCGTTCTTAATCTCGTTGCTTGTGCAAAACCCTCTTTAACTACCGGACAAAGTTCGATAAGCGACCGTGAATTGCATCAAATAGAGATGGTCATTAATGCCGATTATGGTTTTCATATTGAAGATAAAGTCACGCTTCTGCTTGATACTACTCTCATCTTTTTCAATCCTTTAGATTACGATGTTGATGGTTTTATCGCGGGAGATTATGTGACCATCAAGTATTTTGGCGAATGGAATCTTCAAGAAACTTACCCGAGCACGATTGATATTTCAAAACTTGAACTTTATAACGTCAGCGTCAGTCGCGGCGAACTTTATGAATTTGAAGTTATCTCTAACGGAGAGGGAAATATCCTGAAAGTTCTTAACGACGAAACAGTCGGAGAGTTTTTAACCTCCCATGTCATCAATGAAAATGGCAGTTTTCAAAATTATGCTACTTATCCAATTGGAACAAAAATCTATGGAATCAACCCGGCTCATTTAGAAACAAAGGATATTTTCGCTTTCTATAGTTATGTTCCTTTTGTTCAAATATTTGCAGATTAAAGTGAGAGTTTTGGCAAACAGATGAATCGTTATCAAATCATTAAAATAGAAGACTTTATCGGTCAGAAGCATTTCCGACTTTTTTCTAAATATTCCGATCCAACCTATAGCCTGACGACCATCGTAGATTTAACTGCCTTTTATCGATATGCCAAAAAACACGGATATCCGATTTATCTTTCGCTTGTGTATCTAATCACCAAAGCCTTAAATCAAATCACCGCCTTTTGCTATCGGTTTGATGGAGAAAATATCCTGCTTTTTGATCGAATCGATCCAGGTTTTACCGTGATGACCGATATGGGCGTTTATGATAATTGTGATGATATCGACATTCATAGTGACTTTCACACCTTTCTTCAAGAAGCCGTTCCACTTGTAGCTGAAATCAAAAAAGGCACTTATTTAAGCGGTGAGCAAATCGATGTTCGTCTTGATAAGTTTTATTTCAGTTCATTACCCTGGATGGAATTTACTTCCCTAACCCAACCGATCGATAATGGTCCCCTAGCTTATATTCCTCGCATTGCTTGGGATAAATTTCATTTTGAAGACGATAAAATCACGATGCATTTAAACTTTCAAGTTCATCACGCCTTAATTGAAGGGGTTCATCTAGGACAAGCAATCACCCAAATTCAAAAATATCTCAATGAGCCAGAATTAATCCTCGAAAGATAAGGAGATTTTTTTTGCCAGAAGAGAAGAATAATCGCACAGTATTTGAAGGGGGATAGTCGTGTTGAATAAAGAGTATAAGTATAGAGCAGGATATGACGGAGGCATTTACCGAAAAACCCCCGGCCAATTAGCAGAGGGGTACAATTTTAAGACAGGAGAATGGGAAGTCATGGAGGCGGCACGCGCTGCTTTCTACATGGGGGAAGACACTTTTAGGATTGAGCCTGAAGAAGTAGAAATTGAGATAAAAAGGCAAAAAGAACGCTTCGGTATTTAAGGAGGACAGGAAAATCTTTAACTTAACTAGAACTTTCATGATTGGAATTGCTGGAGGGACAGCCTCGGGTAAATCAACCTTAGTGGAACTGCTCGTGCAGAGTGCTCCCAAAGATAGTATTTGTGTCATTCGTCTTGACGACTATTATTATCATCGTCCAGATTTAACCCTAGAAGAGCGCGATCAAGTCAACTATGATAGTCCTGCTACTTTTGAAGTTCCTTTGCTTTTAGAACATTTAAGAAAATTAAAAAAAGGCCAAGGGGTGTTAAGACCGCGTTATGACTTTACTATCCATCTTCGCGAAGAAGAACTAGTTGAAGCCCAAGCGGCTCCAGTGATTATTGTCGAAGGAATTCTCGTTTTAGCAATTCCAGAAATTCGCGAGTTATTGGATTATAAAATCTATTTTGACACTCCAAGTGATATTCGTCTCCTAAGGAGAATTCATCGCGATATCCGTGAACGAGGACGCACCTTTGAAAGTGTAGCCGAACAATATTTAAAAACAGTACGCCCGATGCATGAATTATATATTGAACCCTCAAAAGTTCATGCGGACGTAATTATTCCCGATGGAATGCCCAAAGAGGAAATACTCGAGATTATTTGGGCGAAAATCGGGGATAGAATTCAGAAAGTTTAAAATCCTGATTTTAAAATAGATGGCGAATTTGCTTAATTTAGTCTATATTCATACATATGGAACCCAAAGTGCCCGCAGAAGAAAAAGACTTCGTTGAACCAGTTGCAAGCAACTCTCACGAAAAAAAGAAAGATAAAAAAACTGCTTTTAAGGAATTAATGAAGAGGTTTTTAGCCTATCTCATTAAAACGAGCAACGGGATGGCTAAAGGTCTTTTTGCTACCTTAATCATCGGGGTGATCATCGGTCAAATTGGCACATTGCTTAATTATAATTTCTATTTTCTTAGCCGCGAGTGGAATATTGGCGGCGCCTTAATCGCTTTAAGCGGTGTTCTGAAAGGACTGATGGGAGTTGGTATTGCCGTTGGTGTAGGCATCAGCCTTGAGAAAAAAGGCCTTCATCTTATCTCCCTAGCGATGGTAGGGGGGATTGCTAGCAATGCGGCTTTACTCGGCTTTAGTAACGATCCATTGGTCATTTATGTTGTCGTGACAATAACTTCAACTTTAGTTGATTTAATTTTAAAGAAAGAAACCCCAGTTGATATTATCATCATTCCCTTAATCCATGCTGTTTTTGCAGGGATTTTAACTTTTATTCTCGATTTTCCCATTCATTATATCACCGTCATCGTCGGGCAATTTTTAAATACTGCGACAACTTATCAACCTTTCTTAATGGGGATTGTCATCGCGGTGATTATGGGCATGGCTTTAACGGCGCCGATTAGTTCAGCGGCAATTGCGATTGCTTTTGGGATTTCAGGTTTAGCCGGAGGAGCAGCGGTGGTTGGTTGCTGTGTGCAAATGCTTGGATTTGCGATTCAAGGCCGGAAGGATAATCCCATCGGAGTTACTATTTCGACGGGAATTGGCACCTCGATGCTGCAATTTAAAAACATCTTAAAGAAACCGATTATTTGGCTTCCGACCATTATCGCTTCAGCAATTCTTGGACCGCTAGCGACTACGATATTCCAATTAAAGTGCAATAAAGAAGGTGCGGGGATGGGGACCAGCGGTTTGGTTGGTCTGTTTGGGACTTTTGCGGAAATGGGCACCAATCTTCATGCAGTAATTGCGGTTTTAGTCTTAGAAATTATTCTCCCGATTGTTTTAGTCTTTGTAATTGACTTAATTTTCCGCAAAGCAAAACTCTACCAAAAAGGCGATTTTACCATTTAATCGTTATTACAATCTTTACTGAAAAAGAGGGACTAAGTCCCCAATATCCTCAATCACATAAGTCGGAGCAAACTCCGATTTTTTGATTTCTGCTAAGGTTACTTCGCCCGATAAAACAGCAATCGAATCCACTCCAGCATTATGGGCACTTAACACATCGGTATAGAGGCGATCACCGATGACGACCACATCTTCTTTTTTAAAACCAGTTTTTTCCAATACAGTTTCGATCATTAAAGGGGAGGGTTTGCCAATAAATACTGGTAGTTTCCCCGTCGCTTTTTCAATCATAAAAGCAAAGGATCCGCAATCGGGGGCATAACCAAACGCTGTTGGACAGACCCAATCGGGGTTAGTTGCCAGATAGATAACTTCGCGTTTACTCAACATTTCGCTGAGTGTGATCAACTTTTCATAAGTGAGTTCAGTATCATAAGAAAGTAGAGCAATATCAGCCTCTTGAGCTGAACACAAAGGAATCCCCGCTTCTTTCAAGCCTTTGATAAAAGAAGCAGTACCGACAGGAAAAACAGTTTTCCCCGGATGTTTGGTCTGAAGATAAATGATGGTAGCATCGACCGAAGTATAAAACTCTTCTTTAGTGACCTCGATCCCTAACTTCCTCATTTTTAAAACATAATCTTCGGTGCTTTTCGAAGAATTATTGGTGATGAAGATAAAAGTTTTCTCGGTTTTTTTAAGAGCACTTAAAAAGGGAATCGCCCCAGAAAAGAGGCGATTCTCCTTATAAATCGTTCCATCTTGATCAAGCAGAAATAAGCGCTTGTTTTTTAAAGGAACTAAAGATTTGCCAAATACATCAGTTAATTTCATTGCCTATTCTTGCGAAGTTTCAACTTCGATAATTCCTTTGACATCTTCAAGGCGTTTTGGTTCACCGTGTCGTACAAAAAACATCGGAATGAAAGCTAAGAGGGTAAAGAACAAACAGTAGTAGAAGAGGACATTAGTCCCGAACTGATCCATGAATAATCCTGAGATAAACGGGGTTAAAATTTGAGCAAACATACTTGCAGAATAATAGTAACCAGTATATTTGCCGATATTTGGACCGTGGGACATCTCCACCACCATTGGATAGGAGTTGACGTTGATTGTTGCCCAACCAACACCGATTAAAGCCATGGCTAAATAAAGGAGCCAGATTTGTTCAAGCGCCCCTGAAAGCGTTGCAAAGATAAAGCCGACAAACATAATGGAAATGCCAATCAAAATGGTGCGACGACGTCCAATTTTTTGACTGACAATAGCGACAGGATAGAAAGCGATTAAGGCGGCGACAAAACCAATCGCGGTTACCGCAAAGGTGTTTTGAATTCGTAAGACCTCATTAGCATAGGAAGCAATCGCACTTGAAGCCGCATTGTAAGCAAAAAACCATAAAACCACCGACAAAAGAATTAAAATAAAACTCCGTTGGACATCTTTGGGCATCTTAATAGTTTTATCTTGTTTGATTAATTCGACATCTTCGCGAGTTTCAATGCCGTATTTAAAGGATTCTTCTTCCATTTCTTTCGCCCATTTATTCTCTTTGACAAAGTACATAAATAGCGCGAGGAACACGAACATTAAACCAGCAATCAGAGCAAAAAGCGGGATGTAATGCAAGGGATTATCATTAACGAAATTGATGCGCCCGAGAACTATCCCGGCGATGATTGTAATCGTTCCGCCGATCGTTCCCATCGCATTAATAATCGCGTTCGCCTTGGAACGGAGTGGTTTGATGGTGACATCAGGCATTAAGGCGACAGCTGGACTTCGGTAGGAGCACATCGCCATTAATAAGAAAAAGAGGACCACCATGAAGATGGTGAAGATGTGCCAATTGGGTTGTGTGATATTTTTAAAAATATAAGCAGCTCGAGCATTCTCCGCTAAATCTGAAGAGGCAAAATGCTGAATCCCCGCGGTATTCAAATCGGCATCTTGGAGTACATCGGCGATTTTAAAATTAAACCCTCCATCGATTTCAAAAACTTGGGTAATTTGATGAGCGTCAACAGTATTGAATTGCCACACATCGATAATAGCGAGGCCCACAAGTAAAATCGCCGCGCAGACGGTCCCAATTAAAATATAGATTTTTCTTTTTCCAATTCGGGATTTAGTCTTATCGGACCACGTTCCAAAAAGCGGAAGAAAGATTAAAGCGAGAAAGTTATCTAAACCAAGGACAATCCCTGAGAAGGCATGGTCCAAACCAAAACGGTTCCGCAAGATAATTTTCATCGTCTGATCGTAAAGACCCCAAAACATTGAGATCATCAGGAAAGCTAGTCCCACGAGAAAGACGCGTTTCGTGTTCAACTTCCAACCGGTTATTTCAACCTTTTTTTCTTCTGGCATAAATTAAATCTCCATTCTGTTTTATTTGTCGATAATATTCATCATGTTACCATGAAAAAAACAAAGTCTTAGTCACGAGGAATAATGTGTTCAAAAATTACATTATCCGCATATTTTGCCGCTCGTTGGTATTTTTCGTCATGATCAATAGTCCAAGTAAGAACAGGCATTTTGCGACGAATAAATTTAATTTTCCTCTGTGGTAAATAAGTGATGTCGTATGCGGTAAAATTCGGTTTTGAAATCCAATTAACCAGCATGGTTTTAAAGAGCAAACGCACATGAAAGGGCTGATCGTTGCCAATATCACGCGACGCTAATTGTCCATAAGCATAGGCTTTTGGATATTTTTTACGAAGATAACGCATAACTACTGGATCAAATGATTGAATAGCAATCATCGTTTTACTGCGATAATTCTCTAAAGTTTTAATCACTGCATCGGCAAGGGGTTCGCGATTGTTCACGACTTTTAATTCAATTAATAAAGGAACTTGGCCATTAACTAATTCGAGCACTTCCCAAAGAAGTGGGATTTTCTCCTTGGTTTTCAACAAAGAGCACCGTTTAATTTCATTAATGGTCATTTTCTCGACTTTTCCAGCAGATCCCGTGACTCGTTCCAGCGTGGAATCATGAAGAACGACCACTTCATAATCTTTGGTTAAGTGAACATCAATTTCAATCGCGTAGCGATTTTTAATCGCCTCCTTAAATGAAGCGAGCGAATTTTCATCAATGTTTTCATTATGGAGCCCGCGATGGGCGATGGGATGGACTAAAAAAGGGGCAAGCAAAGCTTCATTTTTCATGCGTTGACACTTCATGGCAAGAAACCTCGTTTCAAAATTATTTTATGCGATGGTTGAGGATGCAAAATTTTAATGTTGTCCTTATAATTATAACGGACAAACCAAAGAGGAGTACCTTATTTATGCAAAAATCATTACTAACTTATTTGCAAGATGAAACCAAACGTCAAAACGAAGGTTTAGAATTAATTGCTTCCGAAAACTTCGCTAGCAAGGCCGTCCGCGAACTCGCTGGCTCAATTTTAACTAACAAATATGCCGAAGGCTTTCCTGGGAAAAGATACTACGGTGGTTGTCAAAACATCGACAAAATTGAAAGTCTGGCGATTGAACTCCTCTGCCAACTCTATGGAGCCAAGTACGCTAATGTTCAACCCCATTCCGGTTCAAGTGCGAATATGATTGCTTACTATGCCCTAATAAATCCAGGGGACACGATTTTATCTTTGGGACTTGATGAGGGTGGACATTTAACCCATGGTTCACCAGTTAACTTCTCGGCAAAGTATTATCGCATCCTTCATTATCACCTCAACCAAGATGGTCGAATTAATTATAATCAACTAGAAGAAATCGCTTTAAAAGAGCGTCCTCAATTAATCTTGGCTGGCTTCTCGGCATATCCTTATCTGATTGATTTCGCTCGTATCAGTGAAGTCGCAAAAAAAATCGGAGCGGTTTTTATGGTGGATATGGCGCATATTGCTGGTCTAATTGCTGGCGGAGTTCATCCTTCGCCCCTTCCGTATGCCGATGTTGTTACCTCCACAACGCATAAAACTTTGCGGGGCCCTCGTGGTGGCATCATTCTTACCAATAGCGAAGAAATCATCAAAAAAATCAATAAAGCTACCTTCCCCGGCTTACAAGGCGGCCCATTAGAAAACATCATTGCTGCTAAGGCTCAATGTTTCTATGAGGCCAGTCAACCGGAATTTAGAGAATACGCCAAACAAGTTATTGTCAATACAGCCGCAACGGCAGACACTTTAACTAAACTTGGAGCCACTGTCTGTGGAACTGAAACGCATCTCTTCTTACTTGATACCAAGACAAGTTATGGACTTACTGGGGTTGAGGCAGAAAACCGATTGGAAGAAATCGGAATCACCGTCAATAAAAATATGCTTCCCGGTGATACAGAACGGCCCACTATCACTAGCGGAATCAGAATAGGTCTTGCTGCTTTAACCACCCGCGGTCTCAGTGAGGAAAACGCTAAAAAAGTTGGTGAATTAATCCATAAGTTTTTAGCAAAGCAAATTTCCAAAGAGGTCGCCCAAACCCATGTTAAGGCCCTTGCGTCAACATTGGCGAATGTCGAAAACTTATAATTGCAATTTTAAAAAACCTTATAGAACACTTTTAACTA
Source organism: Bacilli bacterium (assembly GCA_050952725.1). Lineage (GTDB taxonomy): Bacteria > Bacillota_I > Bacilli_A > RFN20 > CAG-826 > JAQWCH01. The sequence goes on along the minus strand of JBMNLN010000001.1, from coordinate 326,213 downwards.
TTCGTGAAATCTACACTTGAAAGTATCGAGTTACTTTTGTGCTACGCGCGCACATACAATGTGTTATAATTGCTAATAGTTATTTAGATGGAGATAGAAGATGCGATTGAAAAAAATGACCACAAATCAAAAAGTTCTCATTACCGCTAGCGGTATCTATCTTCTTGGTATCATCGTCTTTGCTTTACTTTTATTCGTCCCCACAGGAATCCATTTATTACTCGGATGGCTACTAGGAATGGTCATCTCATTTATTTGTTTTGGTCTTTTGGTCGCCCAGTCATATTTTCTTACTGGACAAAATGTCAGTGGCGGGGCTTTAGTGGCTGTATTTTTCTCGCTTCGCTTTTTTCTTTACGGTCTTGGTTTATTTGTTTCGGCGTATCTTTTCTACAAATTAGAAATTCGCCTTTTTAATTTATTCACAGTTTTTGGAGCTTATCTCCCTATTCGCTTAGGAATTTACCTTTTTACCTTTTTAGAAAGAAGAGAACATGTGGTTAAAGTTGAGGCCGGAAGAGAATGATGAAATTGTTAATTGATCTCTCCTTTAGTTGGGAATTTGTAATGACGGGAGAAGGATACGCGAGTATCATTATCCTTTTTATCGTTTTAATTGTCGGCATTATCGTCAGCATTAAGGCCCGTCGCGCTGACCCTTTAAAAAAACCTAAGGGAATTTTAAATGTTGCTGAAATTGGCGTGACCACTTTTGACAATATGACAAAAAGCTCAATGGGAAATAAATTCAAAAAAATGGCTCCCTATTGGTTTGGTGTGGCGGTGTATATGTTCCTTGGCTTTACTTTAGGTTTAGTTGGGCTTCCTAGTCCGATGTCGACAATTATTTCGCCGTTAATGTTATCGCTTGTGACTTTTGTCATGATTCACTTTGTTGCTGCTCGTGCAAATAAATGGGGCTATTTCAAGCGCTACGTTGACCCATTTGCACTTTTCTTACCGATTAACTTAATCAGTATGTGGTCACCGATTATTTCCTTGACTTTCCGTCTGCTTGGTAATGCCTTGGCAGGTTTCTCTATTTTAGGATTAGTTTATTGGGCCTTACAGAATCTTTCTAACGCCTTGTTTGGCAATTTATTAGGACCAGCGGCGATGATTGTGATTCCGCCACTGATAACGCCGTTTCTTCACCTTTATTTTGATTTATTCTCTGCCGTCATTCAAACCGTGGTATTTATCTCGCTCTCGATGATGTTTATCGCTAGTGAAGATCCCGATGATTCCGAAGAAGAGTCGAGACCATTAGTGACTTCAAGCGAAGCGGGTAAGTAATATATTTCAGTAAAAGGAGATTTGATTATGCTGAACTTACTACAAAATTTGGCCAACGTTCTTGCCGCGACTGGCGACATTAACAACGGTCTTGTGGCAATCGGTGCGGGAATCGCTGCTTTAAGCGGTATGGCAAATGCCTTTGGTGAAGCTCATGTTTGTGCGAAAACCATCGATGCGATGATGCGTTCCCCTGAACAAGCGGGCCAACTTCGGGCAACGATGATTCTCTCGGTTGCCTTAGTCGAGACGACTGGTATTTACGCGTTATTAATCGCTATATTGAGCATCTTTTTCCTTGGAAAATAAACCATGTTCGGAAAGTTGGTCATCTTATCGGCCCCATTTACTCGAGACGATTTCATCGAAAAAATCATCCCTGATAACATTTGGCCGTTAGTTACTCAATTATTGGCGTTTCTTGGCATTGTGCTTATCGTCTGGCTTTTGATTTACAAACCAGTCAAGAAAATCCTCAATCAACGGGCAGAAAATGTTCTTAAAAACATCCTTTCTGCTGAACAGGACAAAACGGAATTAGCGCGTAAACTAGAAGAAAGCGATGCGCTTGTCTTAGCGGAAAAACAAAAGGCAGCACGAATCGTTGCTGAAGCGGAAGCGGCTAGCGCTAGGGCGCGCGAAGCAATGCTTGCCGAAGTTAAAGAAGAAGTCGCAAAGGAAAAAGCGAAAGCCTTAGCGGAAATTGAGCAAGCCAAAGTCGATGCTCATGAGCAGATTCAAAAAGAGATTGTCAATGTCGCTTTGCAAGCTTCTCAAGAAGTTTTAAAACGCGAAATTAATCCTTTAGATCATACGCGTCTTCTCGAAGATTTTATCAAGGATGTTGAGGCCTAATGAGTCGCGTAGCCCTTCGATATGCGGACGCTCTCGTCGCAATCGCCAAACAAGAAAATCAAATTGAAGCGTATAAAAATGCTTTGCTTTTGTGTGAGAAAATCCTCAAAGAAAACGAGGAGTTTTCCAAGTATCTCAAAAGCGAGTTCGTCGCTAAAACAGAAAGAAAAAAAGTCATTGAAAAAAGTTTTGCAATTTTTCAACTTCCCAATTTAGTGAATTTTTATAAACTTCTTATCGATCAAAGGCGACTTAGCGAACTCAGTGGCATCGTCAAAGAATATATCTCTCAGGCCAACAAACTCCTTGGTGTTGATGAAGGGTTCGTTTACTCAGCGGTCGACCTTGCTCCTGAAGAAATAACCGCGATTGAGACGAGAATGTCTGCAATTCGCGGCTGTAAAGTCGAACTTAAAAACTTAATTGATTCCCGCCTTATCGGCGGAGTGAAAGTTGTAATCCGCGATCAGGTTTACGACGGGACAATTCTTAATAAACTCGTGGGGATGAAAAAACATATCCAAAGCGCAAAGGCGGTGAAGTTATGAAACTGAAAATGAATGAAATTGCCGAATTAATCGAAAAACAGATTAAGAATTACGAAGCCCCGATTGTCGAAAAAGATGTCGGGACCGTAATGAAAGTCGGCGATGGCATCGCAATTATCTACGGACTCGACCAAGCGATGCTCGGCGAACTTTTAATCTTTCCAGGCGATGTCTATGGGATGGTTCAAAACCTTGAACCCGATAGCGTCGGTGCAGTTTTGTTTGGTAACGCCTATGAAATCAAAGAAGGAGATACGGTTCATCGGACCTCGCGGGTGGTTGAAGTTCCCGTTGGCGATGAATTAATCGGTCGGGTGGTCGATGCTTTAGGGCATCCAATTGATGGGCTTGGTGAAATCAAAACAAAGAAGACCCGTCCGATTGAGCGAATCGCTCCAGGTGTGATGAAGCGCGAACCTGTGAACACCCCTTTGCAAACTGGGATTAAGGCAATTGACTCGATGATTCCCATTGGCCGTGGGCAGCGGGAATTGATTATCGGCGATCGGCAAACGGGGAAAACCGCGATTGCAATTGATACGATTATTAATCAAAAGAAAGAAAACGTTCTCTGCGTCTATGTGGCAATCGGACAAAAACAATCAAGTGTGGCCGATATTTATCAACGTCTCAAAGATGCGGGAGCGATGGGATATACCACCATTGTCAGTGCGACTGCAAGTGAACTTGCTCCTTTACAACAAATCGCTCCTTACGCGGGAATGGCGATGGCGGAAGAATGGATGGAAGAAGGACGCGATGTTTTAATCGTACTCGATGATTTATCAAAACATGCGGTTGCTTACCGGACTATCTCCTTACTGTTAAAACGCCCACCTGGACGCGAAGCTTATCCAGGGGATATTTTCTATCTCCATAGTCGTCTTTTAGAAAGAGCCTGTAAACTTTCAAAGGAAAATGGTGGTGGTTCGATTACGGCTCTACCAATTATCGAAACCCAAGCGGGTGACCGCTCAGCTTATATTCCGACCAATGTCATCTCGATTACAGACGGACAAATCTTTTTGATTGCTGACTTGTTTAATGCGGGTCAACGGCCCGCGGTCGATTCAGGTCAATCGGTAAGTCGGGTTGGCGGTAGTGCTCAAATTAAAGCGATGCGCAAAGTCGCCGGCAGTTTAAAAATCGAATTAGCCAACTATCGCGAATTACAGTCTTTCTCGCAATTTGGCAGTGATCTTGATGCGAATACAAAAAAAGTGTTGCAACACGGTGCAAGACTCATGGAAGTTTTAAAGCAAGGACAATATTCACCTTATCCAGTGGAACAACAAGTTTTTGAACTCCTGGCGGTTCAAAAACATTTAACCGAGGAAGTTCCTTTAGAAAAATTACGTCCAACTTTAGTTAAGATGTATGACGCTTTACAAATTCAACATCCGGAATACTTACAAGAAATTGTTGATGCGGGAAATTTAAGTGATGAGTTAGAAGAAAAACTTGTAAACTTCATCACCGAATATCTGCAAATTAATCACGAAGAGGTTTCTAGATAAACATGTCGGTTCAACTACAAAATACCAAGAGACGGATTCGCTCGATTAAAGCGACCGAAAAAATCACTTCCGCGATGGAAATGGTCGCGGTTACCAAACTGAAAGTATGGGAATATCGTCTCCATCAAAATGAAAAATATCGCACTATCCTCGCTAAGGTAAGTAAAGATTTACTTTCTGGAGTCAAGCGTGAAGATTCGCTCTATTTCCGTTCTCCAGAAGGGGCGAGTAAAACTTTTCATGTGGTTTTTGCTAGTGATATGGGGCTTTGTGGCGCTTATAACAATACGGTTTTAAGTTTTGCTGATGAGGCGATAAAGTCTGGTGACACCGTTTTGACTATCGGTAAGCGCGCCTATCGTCATTTTGCCCAACGAAACGATTTGATGCTTATCGATGAATTCGTCGATATTGGAGGAGCAATTAAATTTCTCCATGTCCTTCCCTTGGAAAGAAGGATTGAATCCGCATTCAGAAGTGGCGAATATCAAGCGATTAAACTCCATTTCACTCGCTATATCAACTCGATGACCACTCGGCCTAATACTGAAGTTCTCCTTCCGATTGGCGGAGCTATTCCTTTTGAAAATGAGAAACTTGAACCGATTGGTCCGATTATCGAACCCGATAAAAAAGGTTTCATCGACGAATTTATCCCCCTTTATTTACAAAATGTGCTCTATTTTACCCTCATGAGTGCGGAAGTCGCCGAACAATCTATGCGGAGAATGGCGATGAAGCAAGCGACCGATAACGCCAATGATTTATTAGATGAACTTCAAATTCGCTATAATATGGCTCGTCAAGCGGCGATTACCCAAGAAATTTCCGAACTCGTCAGCGGTTCGTTATAGGAGGAAATATGAAAGAGAAAAAGTTAGCTAATGGCAAAGTAATCCAAGCGATTGGCCCGATTGTCGATATTCAATTCCCAGAGAATAAGTTACCAGCCTTGTTAACCGCCTTGGTTATCCCCTTTGATGAGCGGGAATTAGTCGTCGAAGTCGCTCAACATGTCGGAGATGATACGGTGCGCGCTGTCGCAATGTCTTCAACCGATGGGATTGTTCGCGGTTTGGAAGTGATTAATACTGGTGGTCCTATTACTGTGCCAGTTGGAGAAAAAACCTTGGGTCGGATGTTTGATGTGCTCGGACATCCGATTGATGAAAAAGGCGGTGACTTCTCCCAAGAACCGCATTTACCGATTCACCGCGATCCTCCTGCGTTTAAAGATCAAGTGGTTTCTCATGAAATTTTGGAAACTGGGATTAAAGTTCTCGACTTAATGTGCCCATATCTAAAGGGTGGTAAAGTCGGTCTTTTTGGCGGAGCGGGTGTGGGAAAAACGGTTCTCATCCAAGAATTAATTCACAATATTGCTACCGAAAAGAGCGGGATTTCCGTCTTTGCCGGAGTTGGCGAACGCTCCCGTGAAGGTAATGAACTTTATTTGGAAATGGTTCAAAGTGGAGTTATTGAACAAACCGCTTTAGTCTTCGGGCAAATGAATGAACCCCCCGGCGCAAGAATGCGGGTCGGTTTAACCGGTTTAACTCTTGCGGAATATTTCCGTGATGAAAAAAAACAAGATGTTTTATTATTTATCGATAATATCTTCCGCTTTTCCCAAGCGGGTAGTGAAGTTAGCGCCCTTTTAGGACGAATGCCCTCTGCGGTTGGTTATCAACCGACATTAGCGACAGAAATGGGGCAACTTCAAGAGAGGATTACCTCAACTAAAAATGGCTCAATTACTTCGATTCAGGCGATTTATGTCCCAGCGGATGACTTAACTGATCCAGCCCCCGCCACTGCCTTTGCTCACCTTGATTCAAGAACTGTTCTTGATCAAAGTATCGCCGCGTTAGGGCTTTATCCTGCAGTCGATCCGCTTGGCTCCACTTCGAGAGCACTCGCTCCTGAATTTGTTGGAGAAGAGCATTATCGGGTTGCGCGTGAAGCCCAAGCCGTCTTGCAAAAATATCGCGATTTATCGGATATTATCGCGATTTTAGGTATTGATGAATTAAGTGAAGAAGATAAGAAAATTGTCGCGCGAGCTCGTCGCCTTCGCAACTTCTTATCTCAACCCTTCCACGTTGCAGAAGCCTTTAGCAATACTCCAGGACTTTTTGTTCCAGTGAAAGAAACAGTTCGTAGCGTCAAAGAAATTCTTGCAGGAAAACACGATCATCTACCTGAACAAGCCTTCCTTTATGTTGGCACCGTTGAACAGGCAGTTAAAAAAGCCGAAAAATTAAAATAGTATGTCACAATTTCGTTTGATTATTCTCACCCCTGAAAAAGAACTCTATAACGCGGAAATCGAAAGAGTTTTAGTCCCGACCGACCGCGGAAGTTTAACGATTCTTTATCAAAACTATCCGTTAATTACTCTATTAGTTACCGGTATTATTAAAGTCATCCCCGTCAAAGAAAAACCGATTTACTATGCGATTTCGCAAGGGGTGATGCAAAACGAACGCGATATCGTTTATATTTTAGGAAGTGCGATTGAGCGCAGCGATCAAATTGATGTGGCGCGAGCTTTGGCCGCGAAAGAGCGCGCTGAAGAACTCATCAAACGAAAACACACAGATAAAAACATCGATGTTCAACGCGCAGAGGCCGCCTTAAATCGGGCGTTAAACCGTCTTAAAGCAGCATCCTTAAACAACTGAGTTAGTGGCGATTTGCTATATAAAAATTACAAAACGGAGGTATTTTATGAAAAAACGTTCACTTGCCTATCTCCAATCTGGAGGACCGACATCGGTCATCAACACATCGCTTTATGGCGTAATTAAAGAAGCGAAAAGACATCCTGACGTTATCGATGGCATCTATGGTTGCGTCTATGGGGTCAAAGGATTAATCAATGATCACTTAATCGATCTTCGGGCTGAAGATGATGAGACGGTCGAACTTTTAAAACAAACCCCCGGAGCCGCTTTGGGTACAGCGCGATATCAACTTTCCAACGATTTTACTCATGAAGATTATCAAAAAATCGTTAACACCTTAAAAAAGCATAATATTGGTTATCTCCTAATTAATGGCGGCAACGACTCGATGGATACCTGCCATAAACTCTCGCAATATTTTGCCAAAACAAATATCGATTGCGCGGTTATCGGTATTCCCAAAACCATCGATAACGACCTTGATTTTACTGATCACTGCTTGGGTTATCCTAGCGCAGCGCGTTACGTTGTCCAATCTTTACAAGATATTCAAGTTGATAATCTTTCCTATCGTCGCGGTAAAATTATCGTCGCTGAAATCATGGGAAGGAATGCTGGTTGGCTTACAGCAGCAGCAGCATTATTGCCTGAAGAACTTCGCCCTTGTAAGATTTATCTCCCCGAAGACCACTTCGATTTAGAGGTCTTCCTCGCGGAAGTAAAAGAAATCTATGAAAACACCGGGAAAGCTTTTATTGTAGTTTCCGAAGGCGTCCAAGCCTTCTTGCCAGGAAAAAACATCTCAGTCGATGCTTTTAACCACATGCAACTTGGCGGTGTGGCCAATATGCTCGGAGAAGAACTTGAAGAAAGATTCGGTTTTGGGGTTCGTCCGGTCGAATTTTCCCTAATGCAAAGAGCTAATCCCCTAAATATCTCAGAAGTTGATTCCAAAGAAGCGATTAGAGTTTCGGCGAAAGCGGTTCGTTCGGTCATCGCCGGCAAGAGTGATGCGATGGTGATTATCAAAAGAGTTTCTAACAATCCTTATCGTTCAACACTCGCTCTTAAACACCTCGGTAAAATTGCCAATGTTGAAAAGAAAATGTCGCCTGAGTTAATTGCTGATGTCCATGGTAAAGGCATTTTAATGAGAGAATATCTCGCGCCCTTAATTGCCAAAGGCATTAAATTAAAATATGTCGATGGACGTGTTGCCTACGCTAAATTAAAAAAAGTACGTGTCTAATTAATAAGTGCTGAGAGATTGAGATTTTAATTTTTCAGCGCTTTTTCTTTACATTAAAAACAAGAAGCTAAAAAGCATTTTTGCGGCTGAGCCTATCTTGCTATGCTAAAATTCAGCGAAGAAAGAGGTAAAATATGAAATTGATTTCTTGGAATACAAACGGACTGCGCGCGGCAATCAACAAGGGATTTATGAAGTTTTTTCGCAAAATCAATGCGGATTTTTTCTGTATTCAAGAAACCAAAATGCAACCTGAACAACTCGAAGTTGATTTTTCTGGCTATCATCTGTTTATGAATTCCGCCGAAAAAAAAGGTTATTCGGGTACGATGATTCTCGCTAAAGAAGAGCCATTAAATGTTCATTACGGTTTAGAAAACGGTCTCTATAATGACGAGGGGCGCGCCATCACTTTGGAATATTCTGACTTCTATCTGGTCAACGTTTATAGTCCAAATGCTCAAGAAGGCTTGAAGAGACTCGACTATCGCCTTGTTTTCGAAGAAAATCTTCGCGATTATCTGGCGAAACTCGACAAAAAGAAAATGGTAATACTCACAGGTGATCTCAATGTCGCCCACCAAGAAATCGATCTTAAAAATCCAAGTATTAACCGCCGTAATCCAGGTTTTACTGATGAAGAGAGAGAAGCTTTTACGAAACTCTTAGACATGGGGTTTATCGACACCTTCCGTTACCTTTATCCCGAAGTAATCAAATATTCTTGGTGGTCATATCGCTTTAAAGCCCGTGAACGCAATATTGGGTGGAGAATTGATTATTTTGTCATCTCAGAACGATATAAAAACCGCATTAAAGATGCTTTAATCTATGATGAAGTTTTCGGTTCCGACCATTGTCCAGTCGGACTGATTATCGAATAAATAAAAAAGATAGGCGCCATCTTTTTTTAATCTTATTTTAAGAATTTTTTCACAAGATTGAGTTTTTTCTTCGTGTAGGGCTGGTAACGAATGGTCAAATTCGGCCAAGCTTCTTTTTTATGGATGCTCTTGTAATGAGTAAAGGTATCAAAGCCCCATTTTCCATGATAGGCGCCCATTCCTGATTCACCAACCCCGCCAAAAGGCATATTATTCGTGGCAAGATGGACGATAACATCGTTAATGCAACCGCCACCAAAGGAAACTTTCCGGGTTAAATATTTAGCGAAATCCTTGCGCTTTGTAAATAAATAGAATGCTAAGGGGGTGGGATTATGCGCGATAATCTCTTCAATTTCCTCATCTTTTTCAAAGACGATAATCGGCATAATGGGTCCAAAAATCTCTTCGCCCATTACGGCATCATCCAAAGTGACATTGTCAAGAACGGTTGGTTCGATTTGGTTGGTTTCGGGATTTCCTTTTCCGCCAATGACCACTTTTTCTTGATTAATAAGACCGAGGAGACGCTCATAATGTTTCGTATTGATAATTTTCCCATAATTTTCGTTTTTTAAAGGTTCTTCACCAAATTGTTTGACAATTTCGTGTTTTACCGCTGCCACAAATTCTTTATGAATGGCTTTATGAACAAGGAAGTAATCGGGGGCAACACAGGTTTGGCCACAATTTAAAAATTTTCCAAAGACTGTTCTTTGGGCAGCTAATTGAATATCGGCCGTTGCATCGATAATCGTCGGCGATTTACCCCCGAGTTCAAGAGTAATCGGAGTAAGATGAACTGAGGCTTTTTCTTGGACGAGACGTCCCACCGTGGTGGAACCAGTAAAGAAGATATATTCAAATTTTTGATCGAGAAGTTCGGTATTTTCTTTTCTTCCACCGAGGACAACCGCGACATATTCAGATGGAAAAATTTCTCCGAGCATCTTGGCTAAAAGTTCGGAAACATTTTTCGAATAACTCCCCGGTTTGACCACAGCAGTATTTCCTGCAGCGAGGGCAAAAACTAATGGATCAAGAGTGAGCAAAATTGGATAATTCCATGGCGACATAATCAAAGCATTACCATAGGGAGAAGGTTGCCGATAGGAGGAACCGCGAAAATTGGCTAAAGGGGTACGTACTTTTTCTGGTTTCATCCATTTTTTAAGTTTTTTCATCGTATGATGTAGTCCGCTATAGACCATCCCGACTTCAGTTAAATAAGCTTCAAATTCACTTTTGCCAAGATCGGCCCTAAGAACTTGATAAATATCTTTTTCGTATTTTTTAATCGCTTGCTCTAATTTCTTTAAAGCGTTGATACGAAACTCATAACTTAAGGTTTTTCCTGTTGCAAAAAACTTTTTTTGTTGCAAGACAATATTTTGTATATCCATAACAACTTACCTCTTTTTTAGTATATCATGCAGGTAATAAAACCTAATATAAAAACCCATTTTCCACGAAGAGAAAATGGGGTATTGGTAAAGACACAATTAAAAAATTAGGCGATAAGACGTACCCCGTAGAGAAGCCAGACAAAAATGTAAGCAGACGAAACGGCGACGATAGTATACGGAAAGGACATTTTCATAAATTGTCCTGTGGAAACTTCATAACCTTCTTTGCGGAGAATTCCAAGGGCCGTAATATTTGCTGAAGCGCCTACAGGAGTGAGATTTCCTCCCAAAGTAGAACCCACCAATAGCCCAAAGAACAATGGAGTTGAAATAAGCGCATAGGCTTGAGTGCCAAGAAATTCAAATTGTGGTGAATTTGCAAAGTTAATCGCGATAATTTCCACGACACCAAGCATCATCGCGACATAGGGAATGTTATCGATGAATGCACTGACTAAGACAGAGACAAAAACGATAATTGTATAAGCAAGGAAGAGATTATCTCCGGCTAATTTGGAAATGCCTTGACCGATTAAAGCGACAATGCCACTTTGGGTCAAAGCGTAGACCATCACGAAGATTGAGACCAACATCAAAAGGGTTTGGAAATCGATGCTCGCCAGAGTTTCTTTAAATGGTTGCCAACCTTTTTGCCGAATCGAAGTGTAGATAATGCCAACCAGCATTAAGCCGACACAGATTAAACCGTTAATCAAATTGGAAACATAGTGATCAGGCCAAGGGATAAAGGAAGCAACAATTAAAAGGCCAACCAAAGAAATCATTAAAATAGTCGGGACCAAGTCTTTTACTTTTGTTTCGCTATCGGCGACGATTTTTTGTGTGTCTTTCCGGAAAGCAATCAAGAGCGTCAAAGTTGCTAAAAGAAGGCCGATTTGGTTTACGAAGAAAAGTGAAGGGCGCCCTTGATACCAGAAGAAGTCCGCAAAATTCAAGTTCATATGGCCCGCGGTAATAATCGAGGTAGTATCACCTACAAGAGTAGCGGCTCCTTCAAGATTGGAGGCGATAGCAATGGCGATCATTCCTTTAATGGGATTAACACCAGATTTTTTTGCGACATTGAGCACAATTGGAGCAACAATTAATACAGTCGCCACATTATCAATGAAAGCTGAAATAATTCCTGCGAATAGGGAAAGAGAAATAAAAGCCCATTTGGCATTAGAGGTTTTTTCGATAATTTTATCAGCGATTAATGCGGGCATTTTACTATCGATAAACATCGCAACAAGGCCCATGGTTCCCGCGATCATCAAGATGACATTCCAGTCAATACCGCCAGTGGTACCTTCTTTGTAGAATCCCCGAGCGAAGATTTCCCACATGTTGGGGTCGATAATCGCCCAAACTAAATAAGCGATAAGGAAGATTCCCGCAGCGCTAGCGGCGATATAAGCGCGCCATTTAGCAAAAGTTAACATTAAGGCGTAGGCGACGACAAAAATAACTCCCACTACCACCATCCACCAGACTTGAGAGGAGGCAACATCCGCGAGAAAGGGGAAGAGCGCGTCAAGTATCATAAGTCATTTACCTCTTTTCTATTTTCAACGCGATTATTATATAACAAATCAAACCTTATAGTGGATATATTCCTTTTTTCCTTGCCATTCGTTGACAAAAAGAAACAAGATTATGAAAATATATTTGATGGTTATTCCCGTATAATAAAAAAACTAAAGGAGACCTAATATGAAAAAAGTCATCGTGCTCGGCAGTGTCAATATGGATTTGGTGATTGGCACCTCAGTTCTTCCTAAAAAAGGTGAAACCATTAAAGGGGACTATTTTCTCACAAACCCCGGTGGCAAAGGCGCCAACCAAGCAGTTGCATCGGCTAAATTTGGGGCGAAAACTTATTTATTAGGCGCAGTGGGCGATGATGTTTTCGGGGGTGAACTTTTTCAAACCCTTCGAAATTATCAAGTGGATACCGAACATGTCCAACAAATAAAAGGACCTAGTGGTATTGCTGTAATCATCATTGAAAACCAAGACAATCGCATTATCATCTCAGGTGAGGCAAATGCCAAATATCAAATTGAAACTGCGCTTGCTTCTCTGCGCGAAATTGGCAAGCCAGGCGATATCTTAGTTGTCCAATTTGAACTTCCTTTCCCCGTTGTGGCCGCCGCAATTAAAGAGGGGCGGAAAATGGGATTATATGTAATTGTCAATCCTGCCCCAGCGATGGCGCATTTTCCCCGAGAACTTTGTCCATTAATTGATCTTTTAGTCCCTAATCAAATTGAGGCTCATGTTTTTGCTGAAGATGAAAAAAGGCTATGTTCAATTGATGAATTAACCGAGAAGATTCTCCAAAGTGGCGTTACAAGTGTGATTATTACTTTGGGAGAAAAAGGCGCGATTTATCGCGATGAAAAACAGCAATTTTCTGTTCCGGCTCGTCTTGTTGAAGTGGTAGATACAACGGGAGCAGGGGATACATTTATCGGAACATTAGCGGCTGCTCTGACCGAAGGGAAACCGATGAAAGCCGCGATGGAACTAGCGACAATTGCCGCCTCAATTGCTATTTCTCGTCATGGGGCTCAACAAGCAATCCCGCTTCGCCATGAAGTTGAAGAAGTATTAAAGAAAGCGTAGTCATCCGAACTTCATAAACGATCAATAAAATCGCTTTTGGTGTTCATCATTAGATGGGTTATAATTTTCATATGGTTAACAATGAACAGTTTAATCGTTTTGATTCCCTAATCGGAAAAGATAATCGTAAACTTCTTTTTAAGAAAAAAGTTGCCATTTTCGGTCTGGGCGGAGTGGGTAGTGCAGCGGCAATTTCTTTAGCGCGGGCTGGCGTGGGTTGCTTTTATCTTTTCGATTTTGATGTTGTTGAACCGAGCAATATCAATCGCCAAATGCTCGCTTTTCATTCGACGATCGGCAAGAAAAAGACCGCGGTTTTGCGCGAAATAATCGCGGATATCAATCCGAAAGCAGAAATTAAAGTTCGTGAAGACTATCTGACTCCAGAATTGATTGACGAAATTGATTTTACAAATTTTGATTTTGTTGTCGATGCTATCGATACTCCAAAGAGCAAAATTGCTCTTATTAAGAGAGGGACGCAATTAAAGGTGCCGCTTATTTCGGCCCTAGGGGCAGGTAATCGCCTCGATCCCTCCCAATTGCGAATTATGGACATCTATGAAACGCGAAATGATCCGTTTGCGAAAATAATCCGCTCATTATGTCGCAAGCAAAATATTTCTCATCTCACTGTAGTGGCATCAGTTGAAAAACCAATTGCAACACCAGATAAAACTCTTGGCTCTTCGCCGTTTGTGCCCCCAGCAATGGGGCTTCTAATGGCAAGTTATGTGGTTAAAAAAATAATTGGAGAGTGCCCATGAAACCTCTAGGTACAGTAACATTGCTTACGCCGCGCCTTGAATTACGTCGTTTTCATCCAGACGATGCTTTAATGATGTTTGCTAATTACTGTAATGATCCCGAAGTGACCAAGCATCTTACTTGGAAACCTCACAGCGATGTGGGAGTGACCCATGGTTATGTCGAGATGATTATTAAAAACTATAGAAACCCTTATTTCTTTCATTGGGCAATTGTTGACAGAGTTTCGCTTCAAGTCATCGGGGCGATAGATTTCGTTAAAATTTCCCAAGAAAAACAAAGTGGTGAAATCGGTTATGTTTTAAGTCGAAAGTATTGGAATCGAGGTTTAATGAGCGAAACGCTTCAAAAAGTGACCGAGTTCGCTTTTGAAAAAGTGGGATTTTTAAAAGTGTTTATTCGGGCTAATGTCGATAATCAAGCGAGCATCCGCGCACAAGAAAAATGTGGATATCAATTGAATTTTATTGAAAAAGATGTTCCGGAAATTGACACCCAAGAATTGATGGATATTGCCTATCGCTCGCTTACTAAAGAGCAATATTTAAAGAGGACGCAAACATGAAAAGAGCACTGGTGCTCTCGGGGGGAGGAACCCTTGGGGCCTATGAAATGGGGGTCTGGAAAGCTCTCCGAGAGTTAGGAATCACTTTTGATGTAGTCACCGGCACCTCAATCGGAGCGTTAATTGGTTTTTTTGTCGCAACTGATCAATTTGATTTGGCGATGAAACTTTGGAAAAACGTCACAATTGACCAAGTACTCAACAATGCGATTGATTTGGATTATCACGCGATTCAAAAGTCTGTAAGCAAAGATAATGGACGACGATTAAAAGCAATGATTAAGTCATATCTTAAAAATCGCCAACTTGATGTTAGCCCCTTTTATGAGTTAATCGATCAATATATCGATGCTGATTTAATCCGAAAAAGCAATATGACTTTAGGCACTGTTTCGGTTATTTGGCCTTCTTTAAAACAAATTGATACTGTAGTCAATCAACTTCCCAAAGAAAAGGTCAAAAAATATCTATTAGCCTCATCCGCCTTATTTCCCGCTTTTCCAATGGTAGAAATCGATGGTAAAAAACATATTGATGGTGGATACCGCGATAATATTCCGATTGAATTCGCTTTGCATTTGGGCGGAGAAGAAATCATCGTGGTTGATGTCTATGGGGGGCGTTCATTTTTCAACAACCCCTTAAGTCGGCTTCCGATTGTTAAGACAATTGGGCCAGAATGGAAATTAGGCAGCGTCCTTCATTTTGATCAAGAAGTCATTCAGCGCAATATCGCCCTTGGGTATAACGATGGTTTAAAAGCTTACAAAAAAAGAAGAGGTTACAAATATACTTTTTATAACGATGAAAAAATTGATGAATATGGTCGTGCTTTTGTCCATCGACTGATTATAACTAATCCTCAATATAGCAATCGCGTTTTTGCTTTACTTAGCCGTGAAAGTAGCATGCGCAATGATCCAGGTGATTATCTGTTGCGTGTTTTAGAAATCACTGCTGAAGAATTTGGAGTAGATCCTGCGCCGAGTTATCACCTTCGCGAATTTATTGATGTCATTGATAACAGTATTGTGATTGATGAGAAAATCGTCTCCCGTTATCAAAAAACTTCTGATTTTCAAGAAAAGTTTAGTGTTTTTGCCCCGACTCGGAAAGAAATTTGTCAAATTATTGTTTTGGCTAATCAAAAAAAGGTTAATCTTGATAGAATGATAAAAACACATCGGGAAAATATCCAGTTTGTGACTTTAGCAATTATGTCGCAAATAGTCGATAAAATCATTAAAGAGGACGGCTAAGGGAGAAAATATGAAAAATAGTTGTTGGAAATACATAATTTATTTCTTAAGGAACGCCCCTAAAGTTTTGTTCTATAAACTTTTCCGGCGTAAACCGCGATATGATCGGATTGGTAAACAAAAAAACATCACCTTGGAATATAGTAAAAAAGTTGTGAGCGACTTGATGAAGTCGCAGCGTCCATTTGCGATGATTCGCCTTGGCGGAACAGAAATCAGCGCGCTTAATAATTTTCAAAAAATCCAATTTAAGTTTGCGCATACCTTTAAAAAGAAAGTAAGGTACGCGATGAAAAACAACGGAGGATTTTTCCCAGTTGATGATGAGAATTTAAAACATTATGGTCGTTTATTGCAAAAAGACCTGCAAAACGCGGATGTTTTAGGTATATCCGGCTTACATATGGAAGATTATTTCCGCGATGTTTATGCACCAAAAGCTGAAGTGGTGCAAAACTGGGCTTTAGATCCATTACTCGGAGAATGGAGTCATCTTTTAGAAGGGAAGAAGGTTCTAATTATCTCCCCGTTAGAGGAGGAAATTCAAACTCAATATGTGAAAAGGGAGGACATTTTTCCACCTGAGGCCAATATTCTTCCGAAGTTTGAACTAAAAACATTGCGTGCGGTTCAAACAATTGCCGATGCAAGCGATGCGCGTTTTTCCAATTGGTTTGAAGCCTTAGATTATATGAAGATGCGCATTCTCCAAATTGATTTTGATATCGCTTTAGTTGGTTCGGGGGTTTATGGAACTGCGCTTTGCGTGTATATTAAACAATTAGGGAAGCAAGCAATCCAAACGGGCGGGGCCACACAACTGCTTTTTGGCATTATCGGCAAACGCTGGGAAAACCGCCCCTACGTGCAAAAATATATTAATTCCCATTGGATTCGACCTTTCCATCGTCCACAAGGCTATGAAAATGTCGAGAAAGGATGTTATTGGTAATATGGAAGAGACAAAAAAAGTTAAACCAGAACAGAAAAAAACCATTTTAGAAAACAACACCGCCCTATTCATTTTTCTCATATTAGAACTATTATTTTTCTTAACATTCGGCCTTTTTAAAATCGATAGTATATTCCGCTTTTTCGGAGTGGTTTTAGCCGTGTTTTGCTTTCCGGTTCTCAAGCCAATTTTTCTTGATGAGAAAACACAAAAACCAGCTCTAGTTGGGGCGGGATTACTCTTTGTTTATGGGGCTTTAACCGCGATTAATCCAATGGTTAATTTCGGTGATACTCTGGCGACAATCTCACTCTTTTTTGCTTTTCTTGCTTTTTTTCTCTTGGGGATTGCGATGGCGCAATTAACAGAATTTAAAATTCTCTATGCGCTTTTAGCCCTGTTTGCTGGTCTTGCTTTAGTGCTGTTACTTAGTCTTTTTGTCACTTTCTATGCTTATAACATATTCCATATCGTTCGTCTTCAAGGGGAATATATTTTCTTGGCTGGAGCACTTAAACCGATATCTGAACATGTGAAGTGGCTCTCAGGCTTTGAAGTAAGAGAGCGCACTTTAAATGTCCCAGTGCTCTATGTCACCCTCTTACTTTCCATGATACTGCCGACCATTCTTTATTTTCGAAAAGAAAAGTGGCCCAATCGCTATGCGAAATGGGGAATGATAGGTATTGTGGCGATTGGGGTGTTTGGTTTGCTTAGCCTGCCTTTATTTAAAGTTTTAATCTATCTTCTCCCCTCATTAGTGGTGGTGGCACTCCTAGCTATCTTCCCTAAACCAAATCGCATTCTCAAAATTGTTGGTTACGTCGCTTTAGGAGGATTTGCTTTCTTGGTTTTACTGGGAATTTTGTATGCGTTTGATGTGGGTTTTATCGTCTCGCTTCTCAATCGCATTCCTTTGCTCAATAAAGTCATGGCCCACTCTTATATTGCCCCTTGGTTAACTGCCATTCGCGAATCGACCCTTTATCCGTTTGGCACAACGATCTACTTAGAAACACGGAGTTATCGTCCCTTTGTGTATACGACCCAAAACTATTTACTCGATACGCTCCGTCATACGGGAATTATCCCTTTCTTGCTTTTGGGAGTTTTTACAATTTTAGCGGCGTATAAAACGATCCTCTATGTCCGCAGTGATCGCGATACACCCCTAATTCGCACTTTAATCACCTCTTATCTAGTCGCCTACTTTACCTTGGTGGCTTTTAATTATCCTTTCCATCAGTTTGCCGAAATCACTGCAGAAACGCGGATGACCGATTTCTTTCCCTTCGCTCGGAGTGAGCTTTGGCTAATCGCTTTATTCCTTTTAGGGTATATTTATTTCCCCCGTCCTGCGGGAGAGGAAACAAAAGAGGAAAAGCCTATCCGTAAAGAAAAAAACAAAAATGGCGCGATTGCGCCCGTAGTGAAAATTCCGACTAACAAGGAGGAAAATGTATGAACAAAAACAAATTTGTTTTCCTTAGTTTGAGCCTTTTACTTCTTACCTCATGTGGGGTAGAACTCGATGAACTCTATTCGCGAGGTCAATTTGAAAGTGCAGATTTTACCGAAAACTACTATGAGATTTTTCCCAATGAGTTAAGAGAAAAGGTAAAAGCCACTTATGAATACGATCTTGATGATTTCGATCCCTCCTTTCATTACTATGGCTCGTTAAACGATTCCAATAAAGAGACTGCTACCCTAAAATATATCCTCGACACAGACCACGCATTAGGATATGAAAGTGAATTATATGAACGCTATCAGCAACCAGAAGAAAGAAACATGCTGATGCTTTATAACGATTATTCTTTTCGGAATTGCCTCATGAAAACGAAACGCAATTTTGCCTATGGAGCATTTTCTAAACTCACCGATGGCTTAATGTATTGCGATGGCACTGGTCCTCGGGTGAGCATGCAACTGAAAGAAGAAGGTTTTGGCCAAATATTTAAAAACGAACTAATCAATTACTCGACGATCCTGATGGCGTTTCGAGGGGCGACTAATATTCCCTCTGAACTTCTGCCCGCTTCGCGCAGTAGCACCGTGGCCTTTAACTTTGCGTTTTATGTCGCTGATGGTAATCAATACATTCAGCATTCTTTCAAAAAAATCTGTGTGACCAATACCGATGCGGGTGGAGCAAATACCAATCTTCTTTATATTAATTTGCAAAAAATTCTCAGTACTAACCCACAAGCTTTAAAAAGAGCTAAAGGTTTTAGCCTCACTTACGAATTATTAGACCATCCATGTTTAAAACCCGAAGGCGCTCCTGCCCTAGCAGCTTATGCTGATTATCAATATGCGTTTATGTTCTATGAATTGATGCTTCCGCATTCTAAGTGGAATTAAAAAATACTATCGTAAATATTTTGAGATATCCAGCCATTCACCGATGATGAAATCAGCTTGATCATCATCAAATATTAATGTGCCTTTGGCTGGGGTGAAAGTCATCTCGGAAAAATAGATTTTATTTTCAATGTTGTAAAGGTCGACGCGACAGAAGGGAAAAGGAGCAGCGAGGGTTTCGGCAATCTTGACCATCTCTGCAAAATTAGATGGCTTTTGCGGCAGTTTTTCGCTAGAAGACCAATGATTAAATTGAGCTTCGGGAAAAGGGGTCCAATCGATAAACAAATTATCGTAACGAATATCGACGCCGCGATTAGAGACAACATAGAGATAGCGTGCCTTACCGTTGAAGACATGGATTTTATATTCCACTGGTAAAGCGGTTTGATTAGGGAGAAGATGCTCCTCGATGAGAATGCGCGGGGCAATTGGGGAGTAATGGAGTTCAACTGTTTTTCTTCCATAGTCCGTTTTTAAGTAGCGGTTAAATTGCTTTCGCGTTCGTTGGTAATCGACTTTTTCTTTATCTTTGGTAACTAAATTGAAGGCGCAAGCGTGCGAGCACTTCATCGCAAAAGCGCGAGGAAGTTTTTCCCAAGGAATGTCATCAAACTTGCAATATGTGCCTATAATAGGAATCAACGTTTCTTCTAGTCCGACCTCCTTGACATAATCTCGCACTCCAACCCGATCAGCGCATTTAATGACTAAGGGGTCTTGGGGATAAACATAAAGGCGCAGATATTGGAGTTTTTCAGTGTAGCGCTTCGGATTTTTCCAATTCAAACGATGCCCAGTGATATAACGATATTGCCAAGAGATGTAGAGTTTTTTGTTGAGCACTCGTAATAAAGGTTGAAGTGACTTTGCCATCAAACGCTTGATTTTGTTCTCTTTAAAATTAGGGTTAGCCATGATTTTCCTCTGTTCAAAGTATAGTTTTTTCTTCGGGGTTTGTCTATTCCGTGCTAGAATGTGGACAAGATATGAAAAAGCCTGATTTTATAAAAAATGCTCTTCGTGATAAACGGGTGATAATCGCCCTTGTAGCGATGATCTTGGGATCGTCGCTCATTGCTTTTTTGCCGTGGGTGTTAATTAATTACACCGCGCTTTTCCCCCGCGCTTCCATCAATCAGCAATATCCAGCAATCATGCTTATTTTCTTCGCATTGCTTTATTTTCTCATTGGCTTTTTAGCGGGAGATATCATCGACGCTAAAGAACGGAAGAAGTCGGGAAATTTAAGTGGCCGTCTCGATGAGCAAACGCGAGCGAAAAAATGGTTGATTCGCACCGCTCCCTATTTAGCAGCTTTGTTTTGTTTAATAACGGGATTAATTACTGACTTCCTGATAATCTCTCAATTAACCTAGCTTTTTTTGATTTTCATCGGTTTTTAAGTTTTTCAGATTTCCTAATGCGCTTTTAAAAGAAAAACTCGCATCAAAATTGACTTTATTTATTATCTCGCGCTACACGTAATATGCGTGTAAACTATTTTCATATTAATTTGAAAGCGTTTTCATAACCGTTCCTTCTTACTAGTTAATGACTTTTTTCAGCTTTTTCGATAGGCTTATATAATCATAAAATCTTGATGGTTTTATCAAAACAAAGGAGGAAGTTTTATGAGAAAATCTAGCAAAGCACTTCTAGTATTTGCCTTTGCCGGCGTTCTTCTCGCGGGCTGTACCAAAAAAGAAACCCGGCCGACTCAAAAAGTCACCGGTCCATATCTTACTGGTAAAAAAGCCTACAAGGATTATAACGCCATTATGGCCTACAATGCTGAAACCTTTAACCCGGTCATCAGCCAAGCTGGCGCTGACGGACAACACATCGCCAACTTCGTAGACGGACTTCTTGAAAATGATGAGTACGGACGTTTGACCTATGCGTTAGCCGAAAGCGCAACCGCCAATGCCTCAAACGACGTCTTCACATTCAAAATCAAAAAAGACATTAAATGGGTTAGAAATGATGGAACGCAATATGTCGCTGAAGTCGCTGGTGAACCAGTTCCGCAATTTGTGACGCCGGATGACTTTATCACAGCGATTAAATTGAACCTTGATTTTACTAATGGTTCAGAAACCGCTTATATCGTTGCAATGTTCATTCAAGGTGGGGCGGAATATGCCGAATACACCTATGTCATGACAAGGTTAGCAAATGAAGCGGGTCTTTATGTCTTCGTCAACGACGAAAATCAAATTCTTGTTGACCAACCAGGCTATCCTGCCCTTTTACCGCAGAATCTGTTTGATGACGCCGATGAAGCCACTCAACAAATGCTCATTTGTGCTTCGATTTACTTCTGCGCTCTCTATTTTGATGGCGTTGATGTCGGCACGATTGCCCCGGCTGATTTACCAGCAATTGCTGCGGGCGAAAGAATTGGTGTCTCCGATGTCGGCGATAACAAAATCCAATTCAACCTCACCCATACTGCTCCGTATTTCCCCTCGGTTTTAACCTACACCTGCTTCTTACCAGTTAATGCCGCTTTCATCGATGAAGTCGGCTTTGCCCAATTTGGTATGAGCGCAGAAAATATGGTCTACAACGGCGCTTATACTGCGGCGAAATGGACTGAAACTGAAATTGAATACGCGCGCAACCCGGAATATTGGGATGAGAAAAATGTCCACCTCGATAAAGTTCACTATTCGCTCTATCC
This sequence comes from Bacilli bacterium, assembly GCA_050952725.1. Classification (GTDB taxonomy): domain Bacteria; phylum Bacillota_I; class Bacilli_A; order RFN20; family CAG-826; genus JAQWCH01. Next base: position 304,543 of record JBMNLN010000001.1, on the reverse strand, counting down.
AAGTGGATCTGGCTATGACTATCTCCGAACCTTATTCGAAAGTGGCGCGATTGATGGCTTCTCCGTCAATGATCGTGACACGGTCGGATGGGAAAAATACGTCACCGGTAAAGACGGAACTGGAACTTTAGAAAATCCAGCCAATGGTGCGGCTTACTCCCGTTACATTGAAACGGTTGACTACGCTTTCCACCTCATTCTCAACCTCGAACGCGATGTTGAATCGATGTGGGAAGAGGATAAATCGACCTTAACGGCGGCTGAAGTTGAAAACTGGAACACCGCGGTTAAACTCCGCGCGGTTCGCAAGTTATTCTTAAAAGGCATCGATCTCAAAGAGTACAACAAAGCCCGTGGGGCTGACACCCGCGCTCAAGACGAAATTCAAATCCACACCTATACGGCGAAAGGTTTCGTCGTTGATGGCGATGGTAATGATTACGTCACCAAATACGTTTATGATGCGTTTGATGCTGCGGCCATTTCTGATAGCCCGGCAAGCGAAATCTTAGCTCTTGGTCAAACCAACTACAATGGTGTCACCAACTTCGACGACACTCAAGTCGCCGCGTTAGTCGACGATGCGAAAGCTGAAATTACAGCTTGGAACGCTGCTCATCCTGAAAATCAAATCGCCCTTCCTTTAAAGACCGAATTCTTAGGTCTCCCCGATGCGGACTACAACCGCTTCGATCAAGGGTGGATTGATGACTTCAACGAACGGACCAATGGTTGTACGATTAAAACCGACTCCACTTCGGGTCTCCCCGAATGCGAAGGAGGCGTCTACCCATTCTTCCAAATCAATTTAATCGGTGTCGATATGGTTGTCGATGGCAACAGTTACTCCAGAATGGGGCAAAGTGGAAAGTATGGAATCCACGTCATGGGTTGGGGACCAGACTATGCTGACCCCTTAACCTACCTCAACACCTATACCACTGCTGGTGATATGGCGATCTTCACCAATGATACCAGCCGTGAAAATCCGCTTCCGGGCTGGCACTTAGAAGGCGAAACATTAGTTGAAGACTCCTTCACCGCAACTGGTGGACAAGTCTACAAAGGCATCGCTGGTAAGTACACGGCGCTAGTCGATGAAGCGAAAGCTGTTACTGATGACCAACCGTTACGTTTCCAAAAATTCGCAACGGCGGAAATTGAACTACTCTTCAATGCTAATATCATCAGAATGTCCTACAACGGTGGACAAGGCTGGGTGGTTAGCGTCTCCAAGACGATGGCCTACGAAATGCCGACCGCTGCTTACGGACTCTCCAGCTTCAAACTCAAAGGTCTCTGGGTCTTAACCGAGGTTCTCGATGGGGCCACCCGTCGTCAACTCAAGGCTCAATTTGACCAAGCGAAAGCGGCAATTGAACCCACCGATCCGGGCGTCTTTACCCCGACTATCGTTGACTAAGTTGCACTGCACTTAATTAATTCTTAAAAGTTGTTTAATGATGACAAGGTTAGGGTTAGAGGCTTAGACTTCTAACCCTAATTTGTCTTAATTGTGTCTTTGAAGTAGAAAATCAACTCGACACACGAGCTTATATACGCGTATAATATTGTGGCTAAAAAATTAGCACAAACAGTACTTGTGACACTAACACTTGGAAAAGGAGATTTAACCGATGGCAACATTCCTGGTTGGATACACGATTATCTTGGCCCTCGTCTTTCTTATCGTCTTTGTGATGTTGGTGGGGAACGGCGTCATTTTTCGGAATAATATGACGATTCGGCGCCTTTTTGGTCAGCCACTAATGGTTTATTCTATTCGCCGGGTAGTCAGTGGCATTATCTCGGTTTTACTCGCAGTCAGTGCGACTTATATGTTAATTAGACTTCAGGATACGCTTACGCTTTGTAAAGCGGCGATTAACAATTGGGATAAACTCCACGCGGAAATTCGCCAAATTCGCTGTAATCAAATTCTTGATGAACTCGGATTATCCGGGAGTGTGATGCAACAGCTCTTTACCTATTATTATCGAATTCTTCCTTTCCCGAAAACTCTTTGTTCCACTGAGATGATCGTCGGACTTGGATCAGGTGGAGGTTTAGAAATCAATGTCATTTCCAGAAACTGCCGAAACTTCATTATCGATTTAGGCAAGGTTTACTTCCTTGATTCTTATGTTGGTCAATATGTGATTGACGTTATCTTTAAATCAAAGATGCCCCACTCCTTCAAAATCGGGGCTATCTCGATCGTCTTAGAGTTAGCACTCGGTTACCCTTTAGGGGTTTATATGGCCAAACACCACGATGGGTGGATTGACCGGATTGGAAAAGCCTATATCATCTCGATTGATGCCATTCCTGGTGTGGCTTATTACTATATCTGGATGACCATTTTCTGTTTTGGTTTTGGGCTCCCAATTCTTTACAATGAACATAATTTTGCTAGTTGGCTTCCTGCGATTTTAACAATTGCCTTTACGGGGATGGCGGGGATTGCCCTATGGGTAAGACGGTACATGCTCAATGAATTCACCGCTGATTATGTCAAATTTGCGCGCTCCAAGGGTTTAAGTGAAAACCGCATCATGTGGGTCCATATTCTGCGCAATGCCATCGTGCCACTGGTGCGCTCGATTCCCGCGGCGATTTTAGGGGCGTTACTCGGCTCTTTTTATATTGAAAAAATATATTCCATTCCTGGACTTGGGGGACTTTTAATTCAAGCGAATAATCCCCCGCAAGACTATTTTGCGATTCAAGGAATTGTCGTGATTTCAGCCTTAATTAGTATTGTGGCATACGTTTCGGGCGACATCGTCACCGCCATGGTCGACCCGCGCATTAGTTTTTCAAAAGAATAGGAGGGAGGAAAGATGATTAAAAATATTGATACCACGATCCATCATGATATCGAAGATCTTTTTACGGTCATCGGCAATCAAGATGAAGATGCGGAAAAATTAGAATCTAAACCTTATTCCTATTGGCGTTCAACCTTTAAACAACTATTAAAATCACCATTAGCAATTTTCTTTATGGTGCTTTTATTTTTAATCGTCCTCATGGCGATTATTGGTCCGATGCTCCGGCAATTTGATATTTATTCTTACGGGGGCACGGTCACGATTGATCGACCAGGTGAATGGTGTCTTTTTACTACTGGGCCTTTAGTTGGTAAGGGCGAATGGTGTATGAATTATCTCGCGAATAACCCTACTGGAACCCAAGCCGATATCGATAAGGCGATTAAATCGATTGGCTATCGTCAACCAGATAGTTACGCTTGGTTTGGCACCGCTGGTAAGGGTATGAGTGGCTTTAGTGGCATGGACCTTTGGACCCTAGTTTGGATTGGCACGCGCTTTTCCTTGCTTTTAGGTGTTGTCGTCGCTTTGATTAATACCATGCTTGGTCTTCTAGTCGGAGCGGCTTGGGGTTTCTTCCGCTGGCTCGATCCGATTTTGATTGAATTTAGAAACTTCATTAATAACATTCCTTCATTATTACTCTACATCTTGATGATGCAATTCCTCCGGCCCTCTTTTTGGACAATTGTCCTCGTCCTTTGTATGTTTGGGTGGATGGGATTAGCGGGCTTTATGCGCAACCAAATCATCATCATCCGTAACCGCGAATACAATATTGCTTCGGTAACGTTAGGGTCTTCGCCCCGGGCGATGATTCTCCATAATTTATTACCTTACTTAGTCTCAATTATCGTCACGGTCATCTCCACGGCGATTCCGGGAGCGATTGCTAGCGAAGTTTCGCTGGCCTTCTTTGGTTTGAGTTTCCAACCGACTTCCCAAGTGACTTTAGGACAAGTTTTAACCCAAGCCACTAACGACGTATGGAACTCCCATCCCTACATGTTAATCGCCCCGATGATCGTCATGGTGCCGATGACGGTGGCATTCTTTTATATCGGTCTCATCCTCGCGGATGCGACGGACCCGAAAAATCACCGGTAAAGGAGGAAAGTGTCATGAAAAAATGGGATCTGCGCAAAAAAGAAAAAGTTGACAAAGCTGAACTTGAATACGATATTAATGCCCCGATTCGGACGCGTTCCGCCTCGGAAATCGTACGCGAAGCGCGCAAAGATGAAATTCTTTACAAGTACGCCGATAACGACTTCCCCGATGATGTTAACTCGGGGGGAAGAGAAGCGGTTTTAAAAGTCCGTCACCTCAATCTCGGTTTCTTATCACATGGAAAAAAGACCCACGTGATTCGCGATGTTTCTTTAGATGTCTTTAAAGGTGAAACTTTGGCGATTGTCGGTGAATCTGGTTCGGGAAAATCAGTCTTTACCAAAACTTTCACCGGGATGCTTGATAGCAACGGCATCATCGATGGCGGCACGATTGAATTTGATGGAGTTGACCTAGCGAAATTAAAAACGGAAAAAGAATGGTTAGGCATTCGCGGTAAGCGCATCGCCACCATCTTCCAAGACCCGATGACCTCGCTTAATCCGCTGCTTTCGATTGGTTATCAAATCACCGAAGTGCTCCGGCTTCACCGCGGCATGGATAAACAAACCGCGAAGGCTGAGGCGATTGAACTCTTGAAAAAAGTGCAAATTCCCGAAGCGGAAAATCGCTTCAATGATTATCCTTATCAATATTCAGGAGGAATGCGCCAAAGAGTGGTTATTGCCATCGCTTTAGCGTGCAATCCCGAAATTCTCATCTGCGATGAGCCCACCACCGCCTTGGACGTGACTGTACAAGCGCAAATCATCAAACTCATTAAAGACTTACAAAGAGAATACAAATGGACTGTAATCTTTATCACCCATGACCTGGGAGTGGTTGCTAATATTGCTGATCGCGTCGCGGTGATGTATGGCGGACAAATCGTCGAATATGGCACGGCCGAAGACGTGTTCTATAATCCCTCTCATCCTTATACCTGGGCGCTGCTTTCTTCGCTACCACAACTAGGAAGCAAGGAAGATCCCCTTGTTTATATTCAAGGTAATCCCCCCTCATTTCTCCATGAGATTATCGGGGACTCTTTTGCCCCGCGAAATATCTACGCGATGAAAGTCGATTTTTTGCTTGACCCACCGATGTTTAGAATTAGCGATACGCATTTTGCTAAAACGTGGCTTCTTGATCCGCGTGCTCCCAAGGTGGAACCGCCGCGACAAATTCAAAACTTACGACAACGGATGAAGGAATCCGCGGAAGAATTACAACGCGAAGTGAAAGTAGGTGAGGCCGCATGAGTCAAAAGAAACTAGCCCGCACTTATTTAGAAGTCATGGAAGAATTTATTCGGGAAAACCCCGATAAAGATCCCCTTGTCAAGTTCCGCGATGTGCGCGTAGGTTTTAAACGCGGGATTGACTATCGCTCGGTTATTGAAAATTTAAATCTCGATATTTTTCGGGGAGAAATTCTTGGATTAGTCGGCGAATCTGGCTCCGGTAAAACCACGATTGGTCGCTCCATCAACCGCGTTTATCCAACCTCGGGTGGCGATATTCTTTATCGAAATGTGAAAATCAATGGTAAAATTCCTCGCGATCGCGAACGGAACATGAAAAAATACATTCAGATGATTTTCCAAGACCCTTCCGCTTCGTTAAACGAACGGGCGAATATCGACTATGTGATTTCCGAAGGACTTCGCGCTTTCCACCTTTACAAAGATGAAGCAGAGCGCGTGGAAAAAGTCTGCAACATGATGAATCGCGTCGGGCTTCCTCCAGAATTCTTAAAGCGTTATCCGCACGAATTTAGTGGCGGGCAAAGACAGAGAATCGGTGTAGCCCGCTGCATGGTGATGGAACCAGAATTCGTCATCGCTGACGAACCGATTTCCGCGTTGGATGTCTCGATTCGCGCCCAAGTTTTAAATCTGATTAAAGAATTTCAAATCAGCGACCAATTAACCGTGCTCTTTATCGCGCACGACTTATCGGTAGTCCGCTATATCTCCGATCGTATCGCCGTGATTAACAATGGAAAAATTGTCGAATTATGCGAAGCTGATCGTCTGTTTGAAATGCCACTTCATCCATATACCAAAGCGCTTTTAACCGCGGTTCCCCTACCTGATCCGCAGCTAGAAGCCAATAAGCAAATTATCATCTACAATCCGTTGATGCATCGCTATACGAAAGATGACCCCGCTGATCTTTACGAAGTTGAACCTAACCACTTCGTCCGCGCTAATGCGGCTGAACTAGCGACATACTTAGAAATCATCCAAAAAGAAGGAGGTAAAACCGATGGCCAAAAACGCGTCTCCAAATCAAGTCAATGAAAACGGAAACTCAACTCCAGTAAAAGCCCCCTTTTATAAGAAGCGTAAATTTTGGAAAAAGGCGGGTATTTTGACAGGGATTGCCGCGGGAATTGCGGCAATTTATGCAGCGGCAATCGAGTTATGGTTAAACGATTTAAGCAATTTAACCTATCTTCGTTTTTCCTATCGTGCTGACCCGGGTTTATCTCTTGATCAACAAGAAGTGACGATTACTAAAGTTCTCTATAACACGAATTATCCAGCGAATTTCATCATCCCTAAAAAAATTCTTGGAAGACCAGTGACAAAGATTGGCACGGAAGCTTTTGCGGGATTAAAACGGTTAAGAAGGGTCGAAATGCCTCATACTATCACAACGATTGATGACCGGGCCTTCTATAATTGCCCAAATCTTTCTTCATTTGAATTTTCTAGTGCGATTGATAACATCGGCGTTGATGCTTTTACCAACACGAAATTCTTTAATGAATTCGATGATGGTTTTCTCTATGTCGGGCACACTCTTTACGCCTACAAAGGAGTCCTCCCTAATGGCACCGCTTTGATTCCCTTTGGTGAAAAGGATCATCCAGAATATAGTGCTTATCCCAATGTGCTTGAATTCGACGAAGAGGTCGAATCATTAGCGCCGGGGCTATTTAAAAATCAACCAGGATTAGTCTCGGTTTATCTCCCTGACGCAATTACTGTAGTCGCTCGGGAAGTTTTCGCTAACAATAACAATTTGGCAAAAATTGTCTTTGGCGACAACGTCTGTGAAATTGCTGCCAAAGCCTTTTATCAAACGCCAAAATTGACCGAGGTTACGATTCCTAATACAGTGACATCAATTGGCGAACAAGCTTTTATGTTCTCGGGCATTACTGGCGAAGTCGTAATTCCAGAAGCGATTACTTCACTTAGCAATTCCACCTTTGAAGGGGCGAGCAACATCACGGCAATTACCATAGGAGATGAAGTTACTTCAATTGGGGAAAGGGTTTTCCAAGGCTGTACAAAATTAGCGGCGATTAACATTGATCATCATAGCAAAATCACCATGATTGGCCGTGAAGCCTTCGCCAAAACCGCTCTTACAACGTTTACAGTTCCTAAAAAAGTAACTTCGATTTTAAGTGGTACTTTTCGCGAAAATAAGCATTTAACTGCGGTCTATGTCGCTGAACCGTTTTTAGCGGAAGGGGCAGTGACTCAAACAGGAATTGGTTCGCTGCGCGATTATGCTTTTTTTGATACTCCTAATTTAAAAACATTTGCGACTTACGATACCACTGCAGAAGAGTTAATTTTGACCTCCCCTCTTAATGAAGTCACGCTTCCAAATACGGTGCGCGACCTCGGTGTCCAACGCAATGTTGGTTATGTTTTTGCTAAAAGTGGCATCGAGAAGATTACCCTTCCTGATGGAATTAGTCTTCTGCCCACCAATATCTTTGAAAATGCAACAAATTTAGCCAATGTAACCTTTGGCGAAGGGAGTCGATTAACGGAAATTAAACAACATGCTTTTCGAGGCACTTCGTCTTTAAGTAGTATAACTTTACCCAATACTGTGCGTACGATTGGCCATTCCGCTTTTCAAAATAGTGGACTTGTCTCCTTCACTTTCCCGACTTTAGTCGTGACGATTAACGAGTCCCTTTTTGAGAATTGTGACTCCTTAATTGATGTCACTTTTCCAGAAAATCTCAAGACGATTAAAGCGCGGGCATTCTTTGATTGTGATGCCATAACCACGATTAATCTTCCCGCCACGGTCACCCATCTCTATGAACACTCTTTTGGAAATTGCGATAATTTAATCGATGTTAACTTCGATGCGGGAATGGTGTTGCAGTTTTGGAATTACGCTTTCGCGCATTCGAAGTTAATGACCACTGCGACAATTCCTGCTGGTGTCACGGAAGTTGCCCTTGGAGCTTTTAAAGATTCCCCCAATATCACCGCAATCGATTGGACACTAGCACCAAATATCACGCGGATTAACGATTTTGCTTTCCAAAACAATACGAGTTTAGTCAATATTGATATTCCCGAAACAGTTACCTCGATTGGTAAGGATGCCTTTAGCGGCACCGGTTGGTATGAAGCTCAACAACCCGCTGACGGCTTTGTCATTTTAGATCATGTTCTTTATCGCTTTAAAGGGGAATTGCCTGCTGATGGCATCCTTGAAATTCCCGCAGGCGTCCGCGTGATCAATGAATACTGTTTCGCGGAAGCACGTGGGCAAATAAAGAAAGTAATCATCCCTGCTTCAGTCGAGTTTATCGGTAAACACGCTTTTGCTAACAGTCAAATCGAATTAACCCCAGACGAAATTGCGTCTGGCTTAACTGGACTTGGTCCGAAAGAAATCGTCTTTGCTGAAAATAGCCATCTCAAAACAATTGAAGATTACGCTTTCTTAAATGCAACAGCTCTAGAGGAGTTAATTCTTCCCGTGAGTTTGGAGATGATTGGCTCTTATGCCTTTATTCACTGTACGAACATGACTACTTTAGAATTTCCCAAGGGTTCGTCTTTAAAAGAAATTAAAAATCACGCCTTCTATGATACTCTAGCCCTCACTGGAAGAGTGTATATTCCCCTTAATGCGAAGTTAGGCAATTATGCATTTGGTTCCGTCTCGGGCAATCCAGGACTGGTTATCTGTATTGAAAACCCATTTGAAGATTCATTTAATACCAATATTTATAATGCGAACTGGAACCCGCATAAGATTCCCGTCGAATGGGGCGTCGCTCATCCTTAAGAAAAAAAACCAAAAAAGAAGACGGATTGAATTCCGTCTTTTTAATTATCGAAAAATCATTTAATCGCCTTTATGCAGGTGAAATTATGCAAAAGGCAGTTTATTTTTTGATTATTTTAGGACGTTTTTTAATTTGGAAAAATACCGTAATTAATTCTTCTTTTAAAAGAAGTAATAAACCGACGTAGATAATACCGCTAATCAAAATAGCTAGGGCGATTTTGATAAGAGGTGAGGTTTTAATCAAAGGTAATAAGAAGATGTTAACTATAACAAGAACGAACCCAACCCCAACAATTTTCAAAGAGTTTAAATTACATAAAGCTTTCCAAGTGTGTTGACGCGTGATAAATAGAAGCGTCGCTACCACGAGGAGATCGCTGATAGTAACGGCAAGAGCAACTCCTAACAGGGGACGATCTTTAAAGATGACATAGGCCCCAAGTAAGGCGAAGAGCAAATTAAAAATCACGCCTCCGAGCAAAGTGAGTAAATAGTATCGAACTTTTTTCATCGGGAGTAAAACCTGCATATAAATGAAATCACCCAATGAGTAGGTTAACATCATCAATGCGAGAACCACACAGGCAATTTGCGCATTGACAATGGCTTGTTCGCTCCAATACTGATTGCTGTCTAAGACGATGAAATTGACAATTTCTGGTGCTAGTAGAATCATCATCACCACTGCGGGAACCCCGATAAAAAGCACAATGTTAAAACTATAATGCGTCAGGCGTTTAAATTGTTCTTTCATCCCTTTTTGAAAGTATTCAGTCGCGACAGGAATAAAGACAATTGCCAAAGAAGTGATGATGGTAATGACAATTTCAATCCCTCTAATTCCTACGGAATAAGATCCGACCAGTGATTTTTCTGAATCGATAAATCCGAGCATAAAGGTATCAGTTTCATTATAAACAGTAATTAATAATGAAATAAAACCGATGAAAACCACATCGAGTAAGTGCGACTTAAAATCATATCCTCCAACCGGTTTTAAACTCACTCCCTGTCTTCGAAGAAGAAAGATATTAGCGATGGCGGTCATAATCGTGACCGAGACGGTAAAAAGTGAATAGAGATAGATTTGATTATCGTATTTGATGAAACTGATAATGAGAAGGGTTGAGATCCCTAAAACTACAATTGAGCGAAAAGCGATGTAGTAATGTTTTTCTAAAGCGAGATAGACCCATTCAAAAGAAAAAGCTCCGACAAGAAAATTAATCGAGAGCAAAAAGATTAAAGAACGCATTTTCACATCGGTAAAGGGCCCAGGTAAGGTGAAAACAAAAATCATCATCGCGATAAATGAAAGAAGCGTCGCGACTAATTGCAAGAAAAAAAACTCTTGCACTTTGCGATTGAAAAGCTGTTGATTTTCTTTAACTTTGGAACATTCGCGAATGGCTAAGGTGGGAATTCCAAGCTTAGCGAGAATGAGAAAATAGTTAACGAAAGTATGGGCCCAACTATATTGGCCCATCCCCGCATCACCCAGAGCTTTAGCAGCGAAAGGAAAGGAGATAAATGATAGGAGAGTAATAGTCACAGTCCGGATTAAATTGACGAGGACGTGACTGCGAATCTTGGTTTTCATGCCTTATATTATAAATGGATTAAAGATAAAATCATAATCCTTAAAAACGAACATTCTTGTTTAAGAAATTATTTACTTTTTGTCGGGTTGGTTCAATGCCAAAAATCTCTTGAGTTTTTGTTTGCGCCCTCTTAGCTTGCACTTGATAATGATAAGGATCACGGGATACTTTCTGGAGCATTCTTTTAATCGATGTGGCATCAGCGTCCTTTAACCAAAGAACTTCATCTTTAAATAAATCATAAAGCCGCGGATGTTTAGTGGAGATAACTGGGGTTCCCATACTTAGATATTGGAGCACTTTTGAAGGAAAAGACTGCAAATCGCGCTTCGAATCTAAAGGACGCGGGTTAAGGCTGGCTAGAGAATGGGTGGCAAAATTCGCCACTTCATTTTCGGTTAATAACCCAAGATAGATAACGCGGTTATTACGGCGATTGGCCTCGAGAACAATATCGGCCCCTTTTCCATGCCCGGCGATTAAAAGTTTATCTTTGACATGGCTCTCTAAAAAACCATCGATCATCATCCGTAAACCATATTTTTCTAAAAGCGCTCCGGCAAAGAAAAAATACCGTCCGTATTCCTCGGGAATGCGCGGATTAATCGCTTTTAAAGGGACGCTTAATCCTTCATAGATTAACGATGGTTTGCCGTTGGGGTTAACGTAGAGATTTAAAGCGGGTGAGATGGAAAAATATAAATCAATATCAGCATAAGTCTTTTCTAATTTTTTAATATATTTTTGGGAAACACCAGTGAGATTATTCGGATTATCGGTATAGATGCCGAGTATTGGTAAGCGATAGGTCTTCTTGAATTCAAGCGCAACTCGAGTTAATAAATATGATAATCCATCGACGATAAGAAGGGTATTGAGCCCGTTTAGTTCAAGAATTTTCATAATCGTTTTTCTTAGTTGATGGAACAAGGATATTCTCCTGCGGATCTTGCTATTGTAAAAACCAACGTAGTGGTAATTATGTTTGGTGTAGGAAGGAAAATGTTTTTCACGCGTCATCCCAGGAGCGACAGGACGAATCGAAATGACATCAATGCGGTGGTCTTTTGCTAGTAGGGAGATAAGATGGCGATGAAAATTTTGATTAGAGGGATTAGGTTTAGGATTGCATTTAGCACTTAAAGCCTCAAAATCTTCAGGGAGCATAGAAGTAGTTAAATAGATTATTTTCATCTTTTTTCTCCTTGGAAAATTTCCACGTGGCGCGCTACCATTAATTCGATAGTGTTTTTTGAGGCAGTGGCGATGGCCTCCGCAAAGAAATCTTTCGTAGCAATTTTATTAATCGCTTGAATAATTTCATCGACATTCTCGATATTAACAATATAACCATTGACATCATTTTCGATTAACTTTAAGGCGGCGACCATTTTATCACTAGCAACCACCCCTAAACCTTGCGAGAGAGCCTCGTTGATTACATGACCATAGATATCTTCTTTAGATAAAAAAATCGCATAATCGGAAATCGAGAGAAGTTCCAAAATATCCGCGCGTTTTTGAAAATCGAGAATCATGACATTTGTTAATTGATGGGTTGCAATAAAGTTTTCATATTTCTTTTTATCAGGACCCTCACCAATGAGAAGCAATGTGCGATTTTTAGGCATCTTTCTCCAAACTTCGAGCAGAAGCATATTGTTTTTGCGATTGATAAATTGACCCACCGAGACAAAGACTTGCTCACCGATGATGCCTTTTTGTTTACGGCGATATTGTTTTTCAATCGAGGTGAGTTTTTTCGAGATGATTTCTTTTTGATAAATGGTCGAATAGGGATAATGGTAGATATCTTTTTTCTTTGCTCCATAATGAAGCAGGTAACGTGAAGCTTCTTCGCAGGGGGAAAGATAAAAATTCGCTCCTTTGATAAAGTAATGTTTCAAAGCGCGTTTAAATTTATTTTCATGCGGACGAACCACCCCGCCGTTGATGGCAAAAACATAAGGGATTTTCTTCTTTTTTAAATAGCGAAGCGCAATCATTTCCGCAAAAGTTGAATAACCATTGATCACAATAAAATCATACGAATGTTTCTTTAAATGTCTTTTAATCCCCGTCGAAAGAACATTTTCTTTGCCTAAATAAACCCCTTTAATTGGATGAGTAGTAAAACGATAGTCTGGATTTTTATAAAAAAGAGGGTGACGATCTTTGTTTTTGGGTCTTTCAAAGATGACATGAAGCTCAAAGTAATCGGTAAGCCCATTAAATAACGCCACTTTATAAGGGGCGGGATGATTGAAAACAAAGAAGATCTTCTTCATATCAACATGCGTCCTTCGTTCATATTATACCTTAAAGAAAAGCGGGTTTATATGCTACAATTTTAACAGGAACAAAGTATGAACTGGACAACGATTTTTCACGAAATCAAACAAAAACCCTACGCGGAAAGTCTCCATACCTTCCTTAATGAGGAATATCGCAAGTACACTTGCTATCCTCCGCGCCCTTTGCTTTTTAATGCGTTTAACCTCACTCCCTACGACCAAGTTCGCGTGGTAATTATCGGTCAAGACCCTTATCACCAACCAGGTCAGGCGATGGGGCTTGCTTTTAGTGTGCCGGAAAACATTACTCTTCCTCCATCTTTGCAAAATATTTTCAAAGAGATTGAGGATAACTTCGGCCAGGAAATGATTCCTAATGGCGACTTAACTTATTTAGCCAAACAAGGCGTGCTTTTATTGAATGCCCGACTTTCAGTCCGAGCCAGTCAACCCCTTTCTCACAACATCAAAGAATATCAAGCCTTCCTTAGTGATATTTTATCTTTTATCGATTTGAATAATTCCCCCATTGTTTTTATGCTTTGGGGCGGTTTTGCTCGCGGACTAAAACCCTTTATTAAAAATCCCAATCGTTTAATTTTAGAAAGTGTCCACCCTTCTCCCTTAAGCGCCAATCGGGGTGGATGGTTTGGTAAGAGGCAATTTATCCGCTGTAATGAGTATCTCGAAAACAAAGGTTATCCAGCGATAAAATGGCATAATACTTAAAACGTTTGTTATAATAATATTTGGGAGCTGGTAATTTCTGGCTGAGAGGATTCGAATTGAAGAATCGACCGTACCTGATCCGGATAATGCCGGCGGAGGGAATCACCTTTCTTCCTTTCCGACGGAAAGGAATTTTCTTTTTTAAGGAGGAGAATATGCATCAAGAAAAACCAATCATGGAAATTGACACTAGCACAGAAGGACAAGGAAGTCCGCCAACTCAAAAACATCAGCCATTTCATCTCCGCCTTTTAATAGGGGGATTGCTGGGGCTTTTCCCGATAATATGGATGTTTCTGCCGCTTTTAAAACTTGAAAAGAACGGTGAAGTTCTCGCATTGTCTAATTGGCAAATCTTTTTTGGGAGTTTAGAAACGTTAGCAGCACCGATTCTTTTCGTCGCTTTTCTATTGCCTTTACTTGCTAGCGTCTTCTATGTTTTGGCGCATAAGAAACCGCGGCTGAATTTAATCGCTTTAATCCTCTATACAATCTCGGGAACCACTGCGATGCTGGGTCAGGCGGTTTATTTAGCAATTTTATCAAATGATGATTCCGCGACTTTTATAGTGAAGACCCAATTGGGAATGGTTTTTTTAGGAATAACAGCGATTGTCGGTGCTTTACTTTGTTTTTCCCAGTTATTAAAAGAAGCCGCATTAACCATTAGAGATATGACGGAAATTGCCGCGTTAGTAGGGATTGCCTTAATCCTCGATCAGTTTGTAAAAATCGATGTCACTGGAGCGGGGGCGGGCTCGATTGGATTAGCAACTTTACCGCTTTTTATTCTCGCTTATCGATTGGGACCAGTAAAAGGATTTATCGCGAGTGGAATAATCTTTGGTCTTTTGTCAAATCTTTTAGATGGTTATGGACTGGCGACTTATCCTTTTGATTATTTAATCGCCTTCGGTCTAATCGGATTAGCAGGACTTTTTCGTAAACTCGCTTTTCCCCTTGAAGGGAAAGCGAAAGCAAGACATGTGATTTGGTATTCGTTAGGGATTGTGATAGGCACGCTGGGGCGATACTTAGGAAGTGTAATTTCTTCAATGGTAATATATGAAGCCTCTTTGGGCTTTGCCCTTACTTATAATTGGTATATTCTTGCAAGTGGGGCGGTGGTTTTGGTTTTAATGATTATTCTTTATTCACCTTTAACGATGATTAACAAGCGGTTTCCAACAAGTGAAACGCGTCAAACTCATAAAAAGGAATCATAAGGTCCAATTTATAAAATTCAATCAATTTGCTAAGTGGAGAGATGATACTTATTTTTCTTTCAAACGGAAAGCCGTGATATAATAAATTGAAAGAATATGGGAGGGGAACCATGGCTAATTATAAACTGATGAGTAACCGCGAATTAGAAAAGCGGGTCGAACGTGAAGAACTCGGGGCGATTCACGAATTATCACGTCGTCTTGTCCAAGGCGAAGGAATCGCCGAAGATCATAAGCGTGGTTTCGCTCTTGCTCAAAAAGGTGCTGATGCTGGATTTGCCCCAGCGAAAACCGTTCTCGGATATTGTTATTTTTATGGCAAAGGTGTCGCTCAAGATGAAAAAAGAGGAGTGGATCTTTTTTTAGAAGCTGCCGAAGGTGGGCACGATGCTGCTCAATACAATATGGGGATTGCCTATGAACGTGGCACGGTCATTCCCGGCAATTATCAAACCGCTTGGATCTGGTATAAAAAAGCTTCAGAACAAGGATTTGCCAAAGCCTTTTATAAACTTGGTTTCTTTTCGGAAATGGGATTTGGCGTTGAAAAAGACTTGGTTTTAGCAGCAAAACTCTACGAGGATAGCGCTAAACTTGGTTATCGTAAGGCGCAGTATATTCTCGGCGTCTGCTATGCAGAGGGGCGAGGCGTCTTGGCTGATCGGAGCCAAGCGCTTTATTGGCTTGAACGCGCTCATGAACAAGGCTATCATCCTGCTTTTGCCAAAATTAGAGAACTCACACATAAATAAATCAAAGACCTTCGCCTCATGCGAAGGTTTTTATTTGAAAAATCATAGTAATAGGAACATGTTTTTGCTATTCTTATGATAAGAAAGCGGGACTTAATTATGGAAGAATTAATCAGGCAAATCGAAGTGAAGAGAACAGCTTTTCTTCAATTATACAAAAAATATCGCAATGTAAACGCGGCCTTGATGGCGATTTTTATTATCGCTTTCATTCCGGTGATGATCTGGGTAATGCCGATTAAAGATTACGGAACATACATCTCTCTTGGTATTATTTTAGTCTTCGTAGTGGTCCTTTTTATTTACGGAAATCAGATGAAGAAAAAAACTTCAAAGGCGACCATTACTTATATTGATGATTACTGTAAACTAGTCGACCAATATGTGTTTTGGGGTGAAGAAGTTGAAGATTATTATCAATTTACCGATGAACAAATAGGATTAACAGTTATCCAAGAGGCGCAGATGATTAAAGATTTAACCGATGTTAACTCGCGCAATGTCGTGCGATATCGCCTTGGTGAGACTACCTTTGAATCCGCCGATGTTGTCGCTTATATCCATGAACAAGTCAAGCGGCGAACTCTTAAAAAAGGCGTTTTTTATGGAAAAATACTCGTCGCAGATAATCAGCAAAAACACGATGAACGCACCTTGATATATCTAAAACCCAAAATTGAACTTCCGTCTTATGCATTGGGACCGACTGATCTGGAAGGCCTAACTAAAAAGCATGAAGACCAAGACTTTGCTCTCTATTCCACAAGCGACAAAATTGAAAAGGTATTAACTAAGAAGGCATTAAATTTTTTAACTAAATTTCCAATCAATCAAAACCTGATTGATTTAACTATTTCAATTAAAAAGGGCAAAACCTATTTTGCTTTATCCTTATCGGAAGCGATTATGGTGATCCCTTATCAAGCGCCTGCAAATAAAGAGGCCTTGGAACATCTTAAATCAGCAATTAAGGCTTGTGAGGAATTTCTTGAATTCCAGAAATAAAAAAATCAGATTTACGGATGTCGATATCTATTTATGAGCGATATTAAAAAATGGATTTTTATCCAAAGTTATAAACATGATGGAAGTCTGCACCGTCATTGGCAGAAAAACTTATTATTGGATGTCAATGAGAATTTTATTGTGGTTGCAAGCAAGAAAACCAAAGTAGTGGAAGGCAATGGTCGCTTTTGGTTTTCGCGTGAGCCAGCGGTATCCTTTTTTCATCGTCATGAATGGTGGAATGCAATTGCCATGATTAAAAAAGAAGGAATCTCCTTTTATATCAATATCGCTTCTCCTTCCCTCTTGAATGAAGTAGGAGTTAGATATATCGATTATGATGTCGACATCAAGCTTTTTCCCTCTGGGGAAACCCGTCTTCTCGATGAACGAGAATTTAGTCAACACGCCCAACGCTTTGACTATGGCGATGACATCGAAAAAATCATCCATTTCACTACCGATTTAATTATGCAAAAAATCAAAGAAGGGTGCTTCCCCTTTAATGAAAACACCGTCCGAGAATACTATAATGATTTCTTAGAAAAGACAGGGTTTTAAAAAGAAATCAATGCAAAAACCCTTTCAATTTCATGATAAATAGGTTGGATGCGCCGAAGTTTATGAGGATAACTAGCAGCATCGCCGATGACAAATATGTTGGGAGCCACCGCATAATTTTCATCAACTTTAATTCCAGGTCCTAACTGTTTAAAGTTGAAGGTGTTTTTTGATGGTTGGAAACCAAAGTTAACAAAAATATAATCAGTTGGTAAAATTTCTCGTTCTTTTGTGTCTACGCGTTCAATGGTTAAACCGATAACATGACCACCTTTTTCGTTAACCGATATCGGAACATAAGGTTTTTTAATAACGATATCTAAATCTTTAATCGTTTCTTCATTGCCGCGGAACTCTTCACGACGATGAATAATAGTAACAAGCGCCCCAAAACGATGGAGCATTTTGGCGCTATCAAGAGCGGAATCCCCACCCCCTAAAACGAGGATGCGTTTGTTTTCAAAAGGCGCATAATCTTCAAGAGCATAAACAATCTCGGGAAGGTTATCATTAGGGATATTCATCTTTCTTGGGATATAGGCACCAAGTCCAGTGGCAATGATAATGTTTTTTGCATAAAAAATTTCGGAGTTACTTTGTAATTCGACAAAGTTTTCGCAAGGAGTAATCGCTTCGATTTTTACATGGGTGCGAAGTTTAATTGTTTTTGGGGTTTTCTCATATTCCATCAAAAGATGAGAAACATATTCATGACCTAAAATTGGTGAAATTGGTAAATCGACGACTTCTTTAGCAGGATAAAGTTGAGCAACTTGTCCGCCGAGTTTTGTTGAACCCTCAAGAAGGAGACCTTTAATGTGAAGATTACTAGCTTTGGTTGCTGCTAAAAGTCCCGCTGGACCTCCGCCGATGATGATTAGAGGATGAATAAATCTCTTTGTCATAGTTGCACCTCCCCATAATTATACATTATGGTTTTATCCAAAGTCAGAATATGCTTATTGTGCTATAATTTAACCGCTTAAAGGAAGAGAGAAATGGAGTTTATTATCAAAACAACTTCGAAAGAAGCAACTCGTAATCTTGGTCAAAAACTCGCCTCAACTTTACGTCGCGGTGATGTTTGGACTTTAACTGGAGATTTAGGCGCGGGCAAGACTACTTTTGTCCAAGGGGTAGCCCGTGGTCTTGAATGTTCACATCGCGTTATCTCTCCGACTTTTAATATTCTTCGCTGTTATTTTGAGGCAAAAATTCCTTTTTTTCATATTGATGCTTACCGGCTCAAAGAAGGAAATAAGGATATTGGTTTAGAGGAGTTTATTGAAGGTGAAGGTGTGACTTTTATTGAATGGCCTGAATATATTGAAGAATTGCTTACCGTTCCAATCTGTGAAGTGAATATCACCATTATTGCCGATGATGAAAGACAATTCGTTTTTAGAAGTAATAGCGAACGCTATCGCCCCCTCTTTCAAGAATTAAAGGAGATTAACGACGATGTTAACCCTCTTACTTGACTCGGCAAATGAGCATCTTTCGATTGGTTTTGTTCAAGATGATGAACTAGTTTTTGCCTATCATGAAAAAGCTTGGCAAAAACAATCAGAACTCATGGTGGCCATCATCGATAAAGCCTTGAAAGAAAAAGGGTGGACCCGAGCAAACATCGACCAAGTGATGGTGGGAATTGGCCCAGGCTCATATACGGGCGTGCGAATTGCTTTAACAGTGGCAAAAGTTATTGCCATCGCCATCAACATTCCGTTAATTCCTGTGAGTTCTTTACAAATTCTCTCTCATCCAGTCCACCCCTCAATCGTCTTGATCAATGCGCGCTCAAACCGCTCTTATTTTGGTGTTTATCATGGCGAAAAGACCTTAGTTGAAGATCGAATTCTCACCAATGAAGAAGCGATAGCATATTGTGAAAAAAATTCGGATTATATTCTTTGTGGTGATTTGCAATACTTAGAATTGAAAGGTGTAGTTTTGAACCCCCTTTCGCGAATGAAAGAACTCCTCCCCCTTCTTAAGGCGAGTACAGACCCTTTACAAGTAAATCCGATATATTTAAAGAAACTATGAGTATGAACGAAGCCAAAGTGATCGTACGACCAATTACAAGTGATGACCTTCCATTAGTCAGCAAACTAGAAATGGAGATTTTTCCTGATCCTTGGAACGAACAACAATTTCTCTATGAGTTAATCGAAAATCCTTATGCGACGATTGTCGTGCTCACTTATCGTGACATAATTATTGGTTATTGCGATTTTTGGCTTACCTTTGGTTCGGCAACAATTAATAAAATAGCCGTTCGTCCTGAATTTCGCGGAATGGGACTTGGTAAACTATTACTCGATGATGTTTTGCGAAGAATCAACTCCGATTTAGAGGTGGCGGTCATCACCTTAGAAGTCAGAGTATCCAATCAAACTGCGATTAACCTTTATAAAGAGGTGGGTTTTGAAATAGATCACCGCAAAACTGCCTATTATTCTGATGGAGAAGATGCTTACTATATGTTGAAAGTACTGGGTGGAAAAAGATGAAAATACTCGCGATTGAAACGAGTTGTGATGAAACTAGCGTAGCGATTATTGAAGATGGCAAACTTTTAACTAACATCGTTAGTACCCAGGTGGAAATGCATCAAAAATATGGGGGAGTGATGCCAGAAGTCGCCAGCCGTCTGCATGCGGAAAATATCGGTTTTTGTTTGACTGCCGCTTTAAAAGAAACTCAAATATCCTTTGAAGAAATCGATGCTTTTGCTTGTACGCGCGGTCCTGGTCTCATCGGGGCATTACACGTGGGTTTACAAGCGGCTAAAACCTTGTCGATGCTTTTTAATAAACCGCTGATTCCCGTTCATCACCTCGCTGCTCATATTTACGCAAATGAATTTGTTGCTCCGCTGGAGTTTCCCCTTTTAGCCGTGGTGGTGAGCGGTGGTAATACCGAACTCGTCTATATGAAAGAACATCTTCATTTCGAAATTATCGGGGAAACAAAAGATGACGCGGTAGGTGAGTGTTATGACAAGGTAGCCCGTGTGCTTGGGCTTCCTTATCCTGGTGGCCTTGCCCTTGATCGATTAGCCAATAAGGGGGAACCAACTTATGATCTACCAATACCTCTTAGTCATGAAAAAGGATATGATTTATCATATTCCGGCCTCAAGACCCATATTATTAACTTAGTTCATAACGCAAAACAAAAGGGTGAAGACATCCACGTGGCGAATTTAGCGACGAGTTTTCAGCACGTGGCAATCGGGATGATTATTAAACGCGTTTTACAAGCCGTTGCAGAATATCCAGTAAAAATGGTGGTTCTAGCTGGTGGTGTTTCTGCTAATTCTTATCTTCGAACGAAATTACCAGAAGAACTATCTGCGAAAAACATTCCAGTAATTCGCCCGCCAATGTGGTGTTGTACTGATCAAGCAGCGATGATTGCTAAACTAGCAGAACACTTATATTCTCGCAAAATATTTGCACCTTTAGATCTTGGGGTTGATCCAAATTGGCCTATTGATGAATATGCTGTTTTTTAGAATCTTAAAATTCACTTATTAAATAACGAAAGATATGCTAATTTATCGCATATTCTCGTTATAATATATTTACTCGCTTAGAAAGTGCAGGTCTTAATTATGGGAACAGAACAAGTGATTCGATATCTCTATGAAGTCATTCGCTTTGGCGAAGATGAAGAAAAAGCAGGGTTACCCGAAATCGTTAATTTAAAAGGCTGGGTTAGAACCAATCGCAATTCTGGCTCAATTGGATTTATCGAATTAAATGATGGGACTTTTTTCCGCAATGCCCAAATCGTTTATTATCGCGAAAATAATCTTGAGTTTGATCCATGGACTCATATTTCCTTAGGGTCCGCAATAGAGGTTGTGGGCAAACTCGTCTTAACTCCTGATGGACAACAACCTTTTGAAGTCCAAGCGATGAAGATTGCAGTTCTTGGTGATGTTGAATCTGATTATCCCTTACAAAAGAAACGACATAGTTTTGAGTTTTTGCGTGATATTTCTCATTTAAGACCTAGAACCAATACTTTCAATGCAATCTACCGTCTTCGTCACGTTCTTTCAATGGCGATTCATTCTTATTTTGATCTGAATGGTTTTGTTTACGTTCACACTCCAATTTTAACTGGGAATGATGCTGAAGGAGCAGGACAAGCTTTTAAAGTGGTTACAGGGAAGAAAAATAGTGAAACCGACTTTTTTGGTAAACCGACATCGTTAACTGTATCTGGACAACTTCACGTTGAAGCCTTTGCCCTTGCTTTCCGCGATGTCTATACTTTTGGGCCCACTTTTAGGGCGGAAGAAAGTAACACACCGCGTCATGCAGCGGAGTTTTGGATGTTAGAGCCAGAAATCGCCTTTGCTGATTTAGAAGATTTAATGGACTTAATTGAAGATTGTCTTAAATACTGCATTAACTTTGTATTGGAATCCGCTCCTGAAGAGATGGCGTTTTTCAATAAATTCATCGACAAAAACCTTCTCAATCGTCTCGAGAATTTACTTGAAGCCCCCTTCAAGAGAATGACCTACACAGAAGCAGTTGACCTGCTTTTGCAGGCGAAGAAAAAAGGGCATAAGTTCGAAGATCCCAATATTTTCTGGGGAATGGATCTTCAAGGCGAACATGAGCGTTATCTAACGGATAAAATTATTTGTGGACCGGTCTTCGTGACGGATTATCCTGCGGAGATTAAGGCTTTTTATATGCGTTTAAATGACGATCAAAAAACTGTTGCTGCTTGTGATTTATTAGTCCCAGATGTCGGCGAACTCGTCGGCGGTTCTCAACGCGAAGAACGCTATGATGTTTTGCGAAAGAAAATGGAAGAACAAGGAAACGTTGCAGGCCTCGAATGGTATTTAGATTTACGCCGATATGGCGGAGTCAAACACGGAGGTTTTGGCCTTGGTTTCGATCGATTTATGATGTATTTAACTGGGATGAGCAATATCCGCGATGTGCAACCTTATGCGCGTAACTATGGTAATATAAGATATTAGAGTAACTACCTATGAAAAGACGCGAACAAGAAAAGAAAAAAGAAAGCGCCGAAGAAATCTTTCGCAAAGCGCGCGCTCAAAAACGTCTCTCGATTATTTTAATCGCGATTGACATTTTGCTTTTTGCTGTGGTTATTTATCAAATAATTGACTTAGTTCAAGGTTTATAAAGGTTTATCGCTTGGGGCATCGCTTAAAGCGACACCGACTTCCGGTTGTTCAACCCCGGGTTTTTTTGTGGTGACATCAGCGAGTCGTTTCAAAGTTAAATCATCGCTGAATAAGAGGCGGTTTAGTTGGAAGACCCGATAGGTACGGGCGATAAATGCTTGAGTTGAGATAAGAATCCAGGCAAGGCTAAATATATAAATCGGTCCTACGATATAACTGATAATCGCTGCCGCTTCAAAGTGCGGTTTATTGATTACAGGAGGCCAGTCACTCGGGAGTGAGACACCAAAGAATTTGTTATAGGGAATATTCTTCCAATCAAAGAGGTAAATGATGGTCATAAAACCTTCTTTTTTATAATCGAAAACATCGATTACGTGCCCATAAAAAGTCGAGGCTAAAAGATGAATCGCGAGGGCGACAAGCGCGAGAACAAAAGGAAGGACATAACTCTTAAACAACAAGGTTATATTTTTCATATGAGCTTCTCGGCGAAATTCTTTCGGAGAACGTAAGACTGCCATGTTAACCATATTGGCCATCACAGCATCGATTTTTCGTCCTTGTCTTTGGGTGATGCGCTTAATCAATTCGAAAATATATCCTGCGATTAGGAAGAGTAAAATAACGATTAAGAAAATGGCAATTAACAATCGCTTATCATTATCGGTAAGTTTAATCAAACTATTCCACATCTTGATCGATAAGCTCCTTTGGGGCAGTATTTTCTTGTTGGGCAATCCCTTGAGTGGGAACGGCTTCGACAATCGTTTGATATTGTGGATTGGTCACTGGAGAAAAAATTGGGTTACCACTTTGATCAGTTCCCGTTTGGATAATGATTACTTGGGGGGTGGGATAAGGAAATGGCATCGGCGTTGGAGGTGTTCCAGGCGCTTGGGCTTCTGCCGCCTTAGCCGCTGCCTTGGCTCGTAACATCTCTCCCGCCTTTTCTTCGCGTTCGCTCATGGGGAATAAATCATATCCACGGAAGAAGCGAACAATGATGATAACGAGGTAAACCAAAAAGACAATCACACCTGCGACTAGGCCGATTGCAAGCAGACCAATAAAAAAAGGCAAGGTGACAATCCCTAAAATTCCCTGTCCGATTTTTCTGAAAAATTCTTTCATTTTTTGTTATCTTTCCTGCTACTAATTTTACTTGATTGTCCTCTACCCCGCAAATGGTAGTCGAACAAAATGAAGATATCAAGAATCAAAAAAGGAGTACCAGTTAAAAGAGGAATATATTTTTGCGGAAGATGAGGGTTTAATATCCCAATTAAAATCAGGGTCAAAAAAACAGAAATAATTCCTGCAATAAGCAGATTCATTTGGCGTTTAATAATTTTTGGAATGAGTAGAGAAACGGAGAGAAAGACGGCAACTGCAAAGACAAAATAGACTAAATCTGGCAAGAATAGAGGTAAGACCCAACTTAAAACAAAAAGAAAACCTGCCATATATGCATAAACTTCAGGTAAAGTATCATTGATTTCAATGCGCAATTTGGGGAGTTGTTCAATCACCACAAAAAGGCTGAGTACAGTTTGAATTAAGCTCAGGAGAAAAATACCACAAGGAACAATGAGATAAATATCGGGTCGTACATGAAGGCCAAAAAGCTTAAGAATGAAAAAGATGAAATCTTGATTAAGAATGATTTCCGCGACTAAAAGACCGATATAAGTCAAAAGAACTTGGGCGAAAGCGCCAAAGAGAATCGCAAGACTTAAACTACTCTTGCTTTTGATTAAGAATCCGAAGATAGTTCCAGTTAAAATTGCAGGAATAATATAGAAAAAAACATTTCCCAAATCACTGAGACTGGCGATAGTAACAATTGCAATTGAAGCGATTAAATAAATTGGTAAATAACGGTTTTGGCAATAGATAACCACTAAGACGCTTACTAAGGGTAAAACCAACATCCATGCTACACCTAAAAAAGGCTCAAAAAGCGCTAAAACACTCGCGATTACATTGATTGCCGACATCAACGCCATAAAGGTGAGATTTTGCACCACGGTTGTTTTGATTTTCATGCTTTTACTTTACCATAAATAGAATTTATGGTGATTAGTTTCTAAGTTACTTCCTATTTTTGGTATATGAGGAAATTAATTTTAATGCTATCCATCATCTTGACTGGCTGTCAAACGCAAAAAAACAGTTCGATTTCAATCTTTCCTTATGACTATGATCTATGGTTATCATCTCGCCTTGCTTGGGAGGAGATTTTTACTCCAACTGCGGAAGAATATTATATCTATTTTTATGCTCCGCTTTGCGGTCATTGTCAAAGCATCAAAGAGGAGATGCTACTTTTTTATTTGCAGGATGACATAACCATGTATGTAATTTTTGATGATGATGAAATCGTCTATGGTCCACTACGGTCGGAAGAGGAATTGCTTGGAATTAAAACACTCGACGATTTAAGCATCCCAGGCGTCCCCACCTTAATTTTGATCAAGGCGCATGCTATCGCAAAATTTCTTGTTGGCGCGAAAATAATAAGCGCTTTTTTATTTGAAAAACAGAACGAAAAACGGCTGGTCTTTTGATTGAGAGAATAGGGGGTGTATGGTAAAATAAAGTAGCGTTTTCAATGAGGCAAAAAAGGCGATATGGACTTCAAAAAGAGTTTAAATGAAAAGCAATATGAGGCGGTAACAACCGCCTATCCTTTTGTGCGCATCGTCGCTGGAGCTGGTAGTGGTAAGACGCGAGTTCTCACATATCGCATTGCTTATTTAATCAGTGAGATGGGGGTTGATCCCTATCGTATATTAGCGATTACTTTTACGAATAAAGTCGCCAATGAAATGAAAGAGCGCGTGAAGAAATTGGTTCCCGACCTAGAATACAATTTAAAAATTCGCACATTCCATAGTTTTTGTGCTCGGTTTCTGCGTGAGGAAATCGAGGCAATCGGCTATCGGAGTACCTTTACGATTTTCGATGAAAAAGATCAAGAGAGCTTGATGAAGACCATCGTGGTTGATCGTGGGTTTCGTCGCAACGATGAACTGGTTAGATTAACTTTGAATTTTATCGAAATCAATAAAACTGAAGGTCGTTATCCCGCTGACATTGATGAGAAAAGATGGTCTAGGTTTCCGCGTTATCAGGAATGTCGCGATTTATGGATTGAATATGAAAAGCGCTTAGAAAAAAACTTCGCTCTAGATTTTGATGATTTGTTGATCAAGACTATCAACATCCTGCAGAAATTCCCTAAAATTCGCACGAAATGGCAAAAGCGGTTTGACTTTATTCTCATTGATGAGTTTCAAGATACCAATGATATTCAAGCGCGTCTCCTCCATCTTTTGTTGAAGAATGATACTTCATTGTACGTAGTGGGTGATCCTGACCAAACTATCTATACTTGGCGGGGAGCTAATCAAGGGATTATTTTGGATACTGCCTATACTTATTTCGATAAAAAATATCAGATTCTCGATGAAAAAGAAATAGGGATGGAAACGATTATTCTCAATCGCAATTATCGTTCAACCAAGACGATTTTAAATGCAGCGAACGCCTTGATTGATCACAATAAAATGCGGGTTAAAAAAGACCTTTATACCGAAAATGAAACAGGTAGCGAAATTAAAAAGCATCAAGCGCGTACGATTGATGAAGAAGCGAGTTGGGTGGTAGAACAAATTACGCGTTTGCAACGCGAAGAACGCAATTTTAATTTACAAAAGGTCGCTATTTTAGTCAGAGCGGCATATCTCACCTTGCCTTTAGAAAAAGCTCTGACTAGGCGAAGGCTTCCTTATGTGATTTATGGGGGGATTCGCTTCTATCAACGGGAAGAGATCAAAGATGCTCTTGCCTATTTCCGCATTATCAATAATCCTCGTGATGAAGTTTCCTGCGCGCGGATTATCAATGTCCCGCGACGCGGTCTTGGTGATCAATCTCTTGATATCATCAAACGCAAGGCGCGAGAAGAAGAATACAGCCTTTTCGAATATTTAAAATATACGGATCCTGCCAACTGGGGACTTCGCCCTTTACCGACTAAAAAGTTGCAAACTTTTTTGACAACGGTCGAGAAATATCGCCAAAAACTCGAACTTAATGACGAAGCTTATTCCGAGGTTTTGCGAGAATATCTCGCAGAACTCGAGTATTTTATTTATGTAGCTGGACGTGAAGACGGCGATGTGCGCCTCGATAACCTCAATGCTTTAATCGATGATATCCGTGGCTATTTAAGAGAGAATCCTTCTTCTAACTTTGAAGAATATCTGCAAAATGTCACCTTGTTAAGCGCTCAAGATGATATTGAGGAGGGAAATCATTTAAAAATTATGACTGTGCATACTGCCAAAGGCCTTGAGTTCCCTTATGTGTTTATCTTTGGTTTAAATGAGGGAATTTTCCCAAGTCACCGCGCTTTAGAAGAAGCGGGCTATATCGCCGAGGAGGAAGAGCGCCGCCTATGTTATGTCGCCTTCACTCGCGCCCAAGAAAAACTCTTCTTATCGTGCAATAACGATTATTCCTTCGTCTTAGGTGCCAATAATAAACCATCACGATTTTTCAAGGAAGCGGGATTTGAAATGCGCGTTTCGAGAAAATACCGCGATCGTCTCTTCCCAGAAATCAATTTAGTTAGCGACCCTAAATCAGAAAGAAGAAGGCCGACACCCGTGATTGACATTGATGAAATTAGGCCAGAAGAAACTTGGCATATTGGCGATGAAATCAACCATAAAAACTTCGGTTTAGGTAAAGTTATCGAGGTCGTCGGCGAGAGAATTATCACGGTAGAATTCGTCAAAGAAGGCCGGAAGCGCTTAATGGGAAATCATCCATTAATTAGCAAGATTCAGAAGGGAGATTAAGATGGACGAAAAGAAACGCATTATCGAATTGCGCTCATTGCTGGAACAATATAATTACGAATATTATGCTTTAGATACCCCTTCGGTTTCCGATGCTGAGTATGACCGTTTAATTGGCGAACTTACTCTATTGGAAAAACGCCATCCAGAACTTGATGATCCTTTATCTCCGACTAAGCGCGTCGGTGGTCAAGTCCTAACCGAATTTCAAAAAATCCCTCATAAAAGGCGGATGATCTCTTTAGCAAATGCTTTTAATGATGAAGATTTACTAAATTTTGATACGCGAATTAAAACCTTATTAAAGCGGAATCAAATCACATATGTTGCCGAACTTAAAATTGATGGTCTCGCGATGAGCCTTGATTATGTTGATGGAAGGCTTAACTATGCGGCGACTCGTGGCGATGGCGTGGTTGGTGAAGATGTCACAAACAACGTGCTGACCATTAAATCGATTCCTACGAAGATTAAATTTACGCAACCATTTGAGGTTCGGGGTGAAGTATATTTACCGAAAGCGAGTTTAAGCAAACTCAATCAAGAAAGAGAAAAGAATAATGAGCCGCTTTTTGCCAATACGCGAAATGCTGCTGCTGGCTCAATTCGCAATCTTGATTCGAAAGTAGCTGCGAGTCGGCAGTTAGATGCTTTCTGGTATTATTTTGTCAATGCCGATGAATTTGGAATTGAATCGCATTTTGAAGCTTTAAAACAACTTAAAGAACTTGGCTTTCGCACAAATCGCGAATGTCGCCTTTGTGCAAACATTGAAGAAGTCATCGCATTTGTCAAGGAATATCAAGAAAAAAGGCGAAACCTTCCATATGACACGGATGGTATTGTCATTAAAGTTGACGATATTACCACTTGGGAAGTGCTTGGATACACTGCGAAAACGCCAAGATGGGCCATCGCTTATAAATTTCCTCCCGAGGAAGTGATGACCGAGCTAAAAGATATTATCTTTACCGTCGGGCGCACGGGCAAGATTACTCCTAATGCTGTTCTTGCCCCAGTTCGTGTCGCTGGCTCCCTTGTTCAAAGAGCAACTCTCCATAATGAAGATTTCATCTTAGAACGAGGTTTAATGTTAGGCGATGTCGTTGTCTTGCGTAAAGCCGGCGATATTATCCCCGAAGTGGTTGAGGCGGTTAAATCTAGACGAACCGGGAAAGAAAAACCCTTTGTGATGATTGAAAATTGTCCTGAATGCGGAACCCCCCTAACCAAAGTTGAAGCGATGCACTTTTGCTTAAATCTCGAGTGTCCCGCCCGTCATATTGAAGGATTAATCCACTACAGTTCCAAGAAGGCCCTCGATATCGAAGGACTAGGCGAAAAGATTGTCGAATTATTATTCGCGGAAAAGTTTATTAAAAATATCCCCGATATCTATCGTTTACATCGGCATCGCCAGGCCTTAATTGAAGTGGAAGGCTTCTCTTATAAATCAGTCGATAATTTGTTGCAAGCGATTGAAGAGAGCAAAACTCGTTCAATGGAAAGATTCCTTTTTGGGATTGGCATCAAGGAAATCGGTGAAAAAACCGCTCAAGTGTTAGCGCATCGTTATGGAGATATCACCACCTTAGCTCAAGCGAGTGTAGAAGAGCTCTTGACGATTCCTGATATTGGTCCAGTTGCGGCCAATGCGCTAGTTACCTATTTTAATAATCCCCAAAATCTGTCGATGATTGCAGAGTTGGCAGAACTTGGGGTGAATATGAAATATGAGAGCGTTGCTTTAAAAGAGTCCATCTTCACTGGAAAAAGAGTGGTTCTAACAGGAACTCTTACCACTTTAACTCGCGATGAAGCCACGACTTTACTCAGAGCCCATCAAGCTCAAATTGTCAGCTCAGTTTCCAAAGCCACCGACTATGTCATTGTCGGAGAAAACGCGGGCTCAAAACTCGATAAAGCGCACGAACTCGGGATTGCAACTCTCGATGAAGAGACATTCCTTGCGCACATTAATGGCAAAAAGTGATAATCTATAAAAGAAACTAAAGGTAAGTATATGAAGGAAGTAAATGTCGAAATTCTCAAACAAGCTGCGAAGCAATTGATGTTCACGATGAATGAAGAAGAATATGTGAAACTCGAGCAAGAGTTTTCCTTAATTATGGCGCAGATGGATTTAATTAAAGAGATCAAAGGAGTCGATGAAGCCACGCCGATGATTTTTCCTTTTCCAGTTATAACTTCTAAGATGCGTTCAGATGAAATTGAGATGCCTTTGACGGTTGAAGAAGTGTTGCAAAATGCTCCTGAAGTCGTAGGACAAGAAATTAAACTCCCGAAGGTGATTGGATAATGCACATTCTGGATTTGACCTTAAAAGAAATTCATCAAGCGTATGTCGAAAAGAAAATCACTCCACGTGAAATCCTCGACGAGGTTTTTCGCCGCTTAGAAAAGGATAAGAACAATTTGCTAGAAACAAGCATGAAAAAAGAGGCCTACGAGCGCCTTGAACAACTTGGTGAAGTTGATATTGACAATCCTTTCTGGGGAATTCCTTTCATGATTAAAGATAATTATTCTACTAAAGGGGTGGAAACCACCGCCTCAAGCAACATCTTGGAAGGTTATGTTCCTGTCTTTGATGCAACAGTGATTGAAAAATTATACGCGTCAAAAGCCTTGCCAATTGGTAAAACTACAATGGATGAATTAGCCATGGGTGGAAACGGGGTCACTGGTCGCAAAGGCCCAACTTTTAATCCTTATGATCCTTCGCATCACCATATTATTGGAGGGAGCAGTTGTGGTTCGGCGGCAGCGGTTGCCGCTGGCATTGTACCTTTCGCTCTTGGTTCCGATACGGGTGATTCGGTGAGAAAGCCTGCCTCGCACGGGGGTTTGGTTGGATTTAAACCGACATGGAGTCGCATTTCTCGTTATGGACTCTTTCCTTTTGTGCCTTCGCTTGACCATGTGGCTTTTTTTACTCGTTCAGTGGAAGATGCTGCCTTAGCGCTTGAACTTCTCGCGGGTCGAGACGAAAAAGATCCAACTTCAAGTTCAAAACCTGTTGAAAAATACCATCTTGCAATTAAACAAGAAATTAAAGGTAAAAAACTCGCGATCCTCAACCAAATCTTTAACACGATCAAGGATCGGGATGTAATCGCGCAATTTAATCAATTAGTTAAAAAAGCAAAACAAGTGGGTTTTACCGTTGATTTTATTGATATCAGCCCCGAATTAATGAGAGCAATTTATTCGACTTATATTGTTTTATTATGTGCGGAGGCCACTTCA
The DNA here is from genome assembly GCA_050952725.1 of Bacilli bacterium. Taxonomy (GTDB): domain Bacteria; phylum Bacillota_I; class Bacilli_A; order RFN20; family CAG-826; genus JAQWCH01. The sequence continues at coordinate 274,036 of JBMNLN010000001.1, read as the reverse complement.
AACAATGCCAATCTTGATGGGGTTCGTTTTGGGAAACGCATCGATGGGGAAACTTATCAAGAAATTATGACCAGGACTCGCACGGCTGGATTTAGTCCTTTAATCAAGCGCCGCTTTCTCATTGGTAGCATTGCTTTAAGTAAAGAAAATCAATTTGAGCTTTATCTGCGCGCCCAAAAAGCACGTGGCTTAATCGTCGCTGCGGTCAATCAAGTTTTCCAAGATTATGATGCGATTCTTCTTCCGGCTGCACCATCATCAGCACCTGAATTCACAAAAAATATCGATGTTTTATCGGATGAGTATTTAATCGCAGATAATCATTTAGCGATTGGTAATTTTGGTGGTTTTCCGTCGATTACAATCCCCCTTGGTTTTAAAGGACAACTTCCATTTGGGGTCAATATCACTGGACCTGCCTTTAATGACACTGACGTTTTAGCAATTGCACATCAACTTGAAAAAATAACGGGTTATCGAAATCTTTCTGCGCGGAGGATGAAATAGTGAATTTTCAGGCTGTAATCGGATTAGAAATCCACGTAGAAATTAAAACGAAAACCAAGATGTTTTCTGGAGTGGCAATTGATTTTTCCGCACCAGCAAATACTTTAGTGGCGCCTTTAGATCTGGCTTTTCCTGGCACCTTACCGCGCGTCAATGAAATGGCAGTTAAAAAGGCAATTCAACTAGCAGACGCGTTGCATATGGAAATCGCCCGTACCCTTCATTTTGATCGAAAGAATTATTTCTACAGCGACCTTCCCAAAGGTTATCAAATCACTCAAGATAAACATCCGCTTGGAAGAAATGGATATCTGGATTTGATCCTTGCTAGTGGTGAGAAAAAACGCATCGGGATTGAACGGCTTCACCTTGAAGAAGATACCGCGATGCAACATCACTTGGCTGACCAAACCTTAATCGATTTTAACCGTGCCGGTCTGCCTTTAATTGAAATTGTTTCGTATCCTGAACTCTCTTCGGGGGAAGAGGCCATGCTTTATGTCGATAAGATTCGGGAAATTGTCACCTATGCTGAAGTGAGTACTGGGAAAATGGAAGAAGGTTCCCTTCGTTGTGATGTTAATATTTCTCTTCGTCCCTTTGGTGCGAAGAAGATGGGAACGAAAGTTGAAATTAAAAACTTAAATTCAATCGCTAATATTCAACGTGCGATCGATTATGAAATTATCCGTCAACAGCAGTGCCTTTTGAAAGGTGAATCGATTGCTCAAGAGACCCGTCGTTACGATGAAGCTAGTAGAAAAACAGTTACGATGCGTTTAAAGACAGATTCGGTTGATTACAAATACTTCCCGGAAGCCAATATTATTCCGATAAAATTAGAGGAGTCCTTTATCGAGGAAGCGATTGCTAGCCGTCCTGAACTAGCGGCAAAAAAGAAAGTGCGATTTTTAGAACATTATCAATTACGAGAATATGATGCTGATATTCTCTTGCTTTCGAAAGCGATTGCGGCTTACTTCGATGAGGCAGCGCAATTTACATCTTCGTATCAAATATTAGCCAATTGGCTCAATGGTGAGGTTGCCTCTTATCTTAATAAAAATCAAATTGAAATCACTTCGCTCCCAATTGAACCCAAGCGCTTAGCCGCTTTAATCAATCTGATTGAAAGTGGGAAGATTTCCAATAAACAAGGACGGCAAATCTTTGAATGGATGCTGAATGATTCTTCTTCACCTGAAGAAATTGCGAACAAACATCAACTGTTACAAATTTCTGATCCCAAAATTATTCGCCCGATTGTCCTTGAAACTTTACAAGAAAACCCCCAATCAATTAACGATTTTAAAGCCGGTAAAGATCGCGCCTTAGGATTTATTGTCGGTCAGGTGATGAAGAAGATGCGCGGGCGCGCTAATCCATCAATTGTCAATCAAATTGTCAATGAAGAAATTCGTAAATAATCACAAATTTGATGTTACTTGCCTAACCATCAGAAAAAAACAAGGAGACTAGTCTATGAAAAAAATCGATATCCGCGATTTAACGGATAATGCAATAATTGCAGCAATCTATGTGGTTTTTACGATAATTCTTGGGCAATTCGCCTATCAATCAATACAATTTAGGATCGCTGAAATACTATTATTACTTTGTTTCTATCGTAAACGATATATTTTTGGTGTAACCATTGGGTGTTTGATTGCCAATTTCTTTTCGACTGATTTAGGAATGGTTGATGTTGTTTTTGGAACTTTAGCCACATTAATCAGTGCATTACTTATTTCTTTTTCTAAGAAATTATTCATCGCTTGGATTTTTCCGATTGTACTTAATGCCATTGTGATTGGACTTGAACTGCATTTTGTACTCGGACTTCCTCTTTGGGCAAGCATTGGTACCGTAGCCTTAGGCGAAGGGGCGGTGATGTTAGTTGGGCTAATTGTCTTTTTGATTTTAGAAAAAAGGCCGACCTTCCTTAATTTTATTCGTGCTGAACAAAATCTTCCGTATAATAGTGTCGAGGAATAATAGAGCAAGATGAAAAAAAGTTTTTTCCTAGAAATTCTCCATGTTGATCAAAATTGTGCAGCTCGATATGGTTTACTTCACACCCCACATGGCACGGTCGAACTGCCGATATTTATGCCGGTGGGAACTTTGGCGACAGTTAAAACCCTTTCACCTGAGGAAATTAAAGAACTTGGAGCAGGGATTATTTTATCAAATACTTACCACCTGAGCCTGCGTCCTGGTGAGGATATAGTCCAAAAGGCTGGTGGACTTCATCGTTTCATGAATTATGATGGTCCAATCTTAACTGACTCTGGTGGTTTCCAGGTTTTTTCATTAGCTAAAAATCGCAAAATTACTGAAGAAGGAGTGCACTTTCGCAATCATTTAAATGGAGATAAACTTTTCTTTTCTCCTGAAAGTGTGATTGAAATTCAAGAAAAACTTGGAGCAGATATTATCATGTCTTTTGATGAATGTATGCCTTATCCAGTTACTTATGATTATGCGAAGAAAAGCGTTGAACGCACTTTGCGTTGGGCTAAACGCGGACTCGATGCAAAAAAACGCGACGATCAAGCGCTTTTTGGTATTGTCCAAGGAAGTGATTATCCTGAGTTACGCAAACATTGTGCCCAAGAATTAGTGAAAATGGATTTTCCAGGCTATGCAATTGGTGGAACCTCGATTGGTGAGCCTAAAGATGTATATTTGGCCATGATTGATATGACTGTTCCTTATCTCCCTGAGGAAAAACCTCGTTATTTAATGGGGGTTGGCTCAATTGATTATCTTCTTGAGGGTGTAGCGCGCGGAGTCGATATGTTCGATTGTGTCTTGCCGACGCGAATCGCTCGTCATGGAGCAGCGATGACTTCGACTGGACGAGTTAATATCCGTGATGCTCAATATAAAGAAGATTTTAGCCCTCTCGATCTTGAATGCGATTGTCCGACTTGTAAAAAATACACAAAAGCCTATCTTCGTCATTTATACATCAGTGGTGAAGCTTTAGGAGCGCGTCTTTTAAGTTACCATAACCTTCGCTTTTTAACACGGATAATGGAAGAGGCACGGATGGCGATTAAACAAGATCGCTTTCTTGAATTCAAGCGGGAAACGTTGGAGAAATTTGGCAATTCTAAAGGATTTTAATATGGATATAAAACTTTTTGATTACGATTTACCCCTAGAACTAATTGCCCAATATCCATTAGAAGAACGCGATCATTCGCGTCTTTTAATCGTTCATCGTCGCAGTCAGACCTATGCTGATTATCACTTTTTTGATTTGCTCAAATTTCTTCGAGAAGGTGATGTGCTTGTTCTTAATGATACCAAAGTTATCCCAGCGCGTTTGTTGGGATTTAAGGAAACAACAGGCGCGAAATTTGAGGCGCTTTTACTTCACCCCATAACCGATGACACTTGGGAGTGTTTGTGTGGAAATGCCCGTGTATTAAAAGAAGGAACGGAAGTTGTTTTTGGTGATGGCTCTTTATTAAAGGCGAAAGTAGTTGGAATCTATCCGGAGGGGATTCGTCATTTGCGCTTTTTTTATCAAGGAGATTTTCTTGCGGTTTTAGAACGGGTTGCTAAAATTCCCTTGCCTCCCTATATCAATGATTCAGCAGACAAATATGCCTCCTATCAGACCATTTATGCTAAAAACCCTGGAAGTAGTGCGGCACCTACCGCTGGGTTTCATTTTACGGACGAACTTTTTAAAGAAATTAAGAATTTAGGAGTGGAAATCACTTCGATTACTTTAAATATTGGGTTAGGAACTTTTCGTCCAGTAAAAGTCAAGGATACCTCGGAACATAAAATGCATTCGGAATTCTACATTCTTTCTGAAGCAGCGACAGGGATTTTAAATAAGGCCAAAAATGAAGGTCGAAGGATTATCGCGGTAGGGACAACGGTTGCCCGCACTCTTGAAACCGTCTTTCGCAAACATCAAAGATTTATCGCTACGTCTGGGAAGACAGAACTTTTTATTACTCCGGGTTATCAATTTGAGGCAATTGACTGTCTATTAACTAATTTCCATTTACCCAAATCGACTCTGATTATGCTTGTTAGCGCCTTTGCTGGACGGGAATTAACCCTTGAATGTTATCAACATGCCATTGAGGAGAGGTATCGCTTTTTCTCCTTTGGAGATGCGATGTTTATTGATAATTTATGATAAAAATTGATTATCAGAAAATTGCGGAAAATCTAGTTTCAAAACTAGAATCAACCGATGAGAAGCCGCGAATTCTCGTCCACACTTGCTGCGGTCCTTGTGTGATTGCTGCGCTCCTTTTCTTGATGCCTTATTTTCAGGTAACGGTTTACTTTAATAACTCCAATATTTATCCGAAAGCGGAGTATGATCTTCGTTTATCAGAGCTGCGCCGCATTCTCGAAACCTTTGAAGAATTTAAAGATGCCAACATCGAATTAGTGATTACCCCGTACAACAACGAGGACTATACAAAAAAATATCTTCTCTTTGGGAAAGATGAAAAAGAAGGCGGAACAAGGTGTCGTCGCTGCTATATGGTCCGCATGGAAGAGGCCTATGATTTCGCTGAAAAGAATGGATTTGATTACTTTGTGACAGCGATGACTTTTTCCCGACAAAAAAAAAGCCAAGTTATCAATCAAATCGGTGACGAATTAGAAAAAAAACACGCAAAAACCAAGTATTTTTATAGCGATTTTAAAAAGCACGGTGGTCAAATTGAAGGCGGCAAATTGATTAAAAAATATCAACTGTATTGCCAGGACTACTGTGGCTGTGCTTTTTCCTTTGATGAACGCGATTGCCGAAAAGGCGTTTAACCCGATTATCGAAAAGAATTTTGCACTCATTAACGACAGTAAAAATCTAAAAAACAACCTTCTGGGGTAATTTAAAAAAATCGCTCTTTTGTTTTAAAAATAACTCTATTTTTTTATCACCGACACCGCCATATTTATAGATTATTAAATAATAAGAATAAAAATTGTCATTTTTTACTTGACTACTTTACGCGCTTTAGGGTATAGTTTTAACGTTGTCGCTTAGCGATGATTTGCGAGGTTGCTAACACACCGACAGGCGTTGTCATGAATGAGGTGGTTAGGGAATTCGCAATGAACTTGGAGACAACGAGCCTGATAATAAAAAAACGGAGGAAAAATTCATGGCTAAATCAAAAAAAATCCGTATTCGCCTGCAAGCCTATGATCATCAATTGCTCGACGCGAGTGTTGAACGAATCATCGATGCGGCCAAAAGAACGGGAGCATCAATCGTTGGTCCCATTCCGCTTCCGACGGAGAAGCAAGTCTACACCATTCTACGCGCGGTTCACAAATACAAGGATTCCCGCGAACAATTCGAAATTCGCACCCACAAACGGTTACTCGACATTGTCAATCCCACCAAAGATACAGTGGAATTGATTCGTCGCTTAGACCTCCCCAGTGGTGTTGATATCGACATTAAACTTTAAGGAGGTAGTGCATCATGAAATCAATTCTTGGACGCAAGATGGGAATGACCCAAGTGTTCGCCGATGACGGTACGATGTATCCCGTCACCGTGGTCGAAGTTCTTCCCAATGTTGTTCTTCAAGTTAAAACTCGCGAAACCGATGGCTATGAGGCCATTCAAGTTGGAGTCGAGGATAAAAAAGAACACCGTGCTAATAAAGCTGAAAAAGGCATTGTTGCCAAAGCGAACACCGCTCCGAAATACGAAATTGCCGAATTAAAAGGCAAAGAGATGATGAAGTATCAAGTGGGTGAATCAATCACCGTCGATATCTTTGAAGAGGGCGAACTCGTCGATGTCATTGGCACCTCCAAAGGTCATGGTTTCTCTGGCGTGGTCAAACGCTGGAACAAAGCTTTGGGACCAGCCGCACACGGCTCGGGTTTCCATCGCCAACTAGGCTCGCACACCAACGGGCTTGGTTATAATCGAATCTTCAAAGGTAAAAAAATGGCTGGTCATCATGGCCATAAACAAGCGACTGTTCTCAATCTCTTAGTCGTCAAAGTGCTCCCGGAGAAAAACGCCATTCTGATTAAAGGAGCAATCCCTGGACCCAAAAAAGCGATGGTCATCATCCGTAATGCGGTCAAGGCCAGAACCCCAAAACTCGAAGTGAAACCGATTATCAATCGGACCGCAGTCGCGGCTCCGGTTGAAGAACAACAGTAAGGAGGAGAAAAGTTATGGCTACACCAAAACGCAAAACGATTAGTTATCCGCTCGTCAATCAAGCGGGTGAAAAATCCTCCACGGTTCGCTTAAATGCCGAAGTCTTCGGAATTGAACCACAACCCCAAGTGGTCTTTGATGCGATTCAAGTCTACTTGAGCAATCGGCGCCAAGCGACCTCGAAAACGAAATATCGCTCCGATGTTCGGGGCGGCGGAAGAAAACCCTGGCGTCAAAAAGGCACTGGTCGAGCGCGTGCTGGTTCGCGGCGCTCTCCCATCTGGGTTGGTGGTGGAGCAATCCACACCCCTGATGGCAAACAAAACTTCAAGTTATCGATGAATAAAGCGGCGCATAATCTTGCGCTTCGGAGCGCGCTGAGCTCCGTGGTTGCTAACAAGAAGTTAATCGTCCTTGAAGATTTAGTTCTCGGAGGCAAAACCAAAGAAGCTGTCGAAGTCTTGAAGAAGATTGAAGCTGAGGGCAAAGTTTTATTAGTCAGCGATCAAGAAGATGTGAATATCGATCGCGGCTTACGGAACATTCCTGGAGTCAAACGCGTTAATTCCGCTCATGTCGCTGTCTATGACCTGATCAATGCTGATAAAGTCGTCTTACTCAAAGACATCATTAAAATTTTAACCGACAGATTAGTCAAAGAAACGGGAGGTGACGAATAATGGCGAAAACGAAAAAAAGAAGCAAAAAAGTCGAACAACCAGTACGGCGTCCAACCGTCAAACAATTCGATACGATTATTCGGCCCGTAATCACGGAAAAAACGATGGCTTTAATGCAAAACCAAAATAAAGTCACCGTCGAAGTTCCCGCCGATGCGAATAAGACCGCAATCAAATTAGCGTTTGAAGCTGTCTTCAACGTCCAGGTGGAAGGAGTCAACATCGCCAACGTGCGCGCGCAAAAAACTAGAAGAGGTGGTCGCTATCAAGGCACCATTCCCGGCTATAAGAAAGCGATTGTCACCGTTGCTGAAGGTGAAGCGATTGACTTATTTAGAGAATAAGCTTGTAAAAGCGAATATAGGAGCAATGAAAAATGTCAATTAGAAAGTACAAGCCGACGACACCCTCGCGGCGCAATATGACCAATTCGACGTTTGAAGAAATCACCAAAACCACTCCTGAAAAGAATTTGACCGTTCCCATAAAGAAAACCGGTGGACGCAATAACACTGGTCGGATTACCACCCGTCATATCGGCGGCGGACATAAACGGCTCTATCGTTTGGTGGACTTCAAACGCAACAAAGATAACATCCCTGCAAAAGTTTCGGCGATTGAATACGATCCCAATCGAAACGCCAATATCGCCCTTCTCACTTATGCGGATGGGGAAAAGCGCTATATCTTAGCCCCCAAAGGCTTAATCGTTGGTAGCCAAGTCATCAGCGGTGAAAATGTCGACATCCAAGTCGGTAACGCTATGCCCTTAAGCCATATTCCTGAAGGAACTGGGATTCATAACATCGAATTATCTCCAGGTAAAGGCGGACAGCTAGTCCGCGCTGCCGGAACGATGGCCCAACTCCTCGGTAAGGAAGGCAAATACGCAATTGTCCGTCTCCAATCAGGCGAAGTAAGAAAAATCTTGCTCACCTGCCGGGCGACCATCGGCGCTGTGGGTAACGAAGATTACAACTTAATCAATCTTGGTAAAGCTGGTAAATCTCGTTGGAAAGGCACTCGTCCCACCGTTCGCGGTTCGGCGATGAATCCCGTCGATCACCCCCACGGTGGTGGTGAAGGCAAAAGCCCTATCGGCCTTGATGCACCAAGAACTCCTTGGGGCAAGAAAGCCATGGGGGTCAAAACTAGAAAAAGCAAAAAAGCCTCGTCTCGCTTAATCGTCAGAGCCCGAGGCAAGAAGAGAAGATAAGCAAAGGAGGAAGTAAATAATGGCACGTAGTTTAAAAAAAGGTCCCTTCGCTGACGCGCATTTACTGAAAAAAGTCGATGCGTTAAATGCTAGTGGCAAAAAAGAAATCATCAAAACTTGGTCGCGTCGTTCGACGATTTATCCATCCTTTGTGGAACATACGTTCGCTGTCTATAACGGCCGTGAACACATCACCGTTTATGTGACCGAGGATATGGTCGGTCATAAACTCGGCGAGTTCGCTCCGACTAGAAAGTATACCGGACACACCGGGCACACTGCGGCTGATAAAGTCGCCGCGGCAAAGAAGTAGAGGTAAAGAGTTATGGCAAAAGAAAAAGTAACTGAAAAAAACCTTGAAACAACGGTCGCCGAAGAAAAAGTGACCAAGGCGAAAACACCGAAAGCCAAAGCCACCAAAGAACCAAAAGAAAAAGTGGCAGAAGCAGTGGTTGAAGAAAAAGTCACTAAGAAAACTCCACGGAGAGTAAAAGCGAAAGAAAAAGAAGAAGTGGTCGAGCCTGTGCGCGAGCCGGTCACCGAAGCCCGTGCGGTTGCCAAAACCGTCCGTCTCACCCCGAGAAAAGCTAGATTGGTGATCGATCTAGTGCGCGGGATGAAAGTCAGTGAGGCGCTCGCCTTATTGGCCAACGTCAATCGCTCAGCGACAACTCCAGTAGTCAAAACGATTAAATCCGCTGCTGCGAATGCGGTCAACAACTTCAAGATGAATGAAGACGAACTCTTCATCAAAGAGATCTACGCTAACGACGGATTACGGATGAAAAGATATCGCCCCCGGGCCAAAGGTTCCGCCTCGGGGATTATCAAGCGGACTTGCCATATCACCGTTGTCGTTGGAACTAAATAAGAAAGGAAGGTAGCAAAATGGGACAAAAAGTTAATCCTGTAGGCATGAGAATCGGTATTAACCGCAATTGGAATTCACGCTGGTTTGCCGATAAGAAAAATTTTGCGACCTTCTTAAATGAAGATCTCAAAATTCGTGAATATCTAGAAAAAGAATTAAAAGACGCCCAACTTTCCCATGTGGAAATCGAACGGGCCAATACCGCAGAAAAAGGTCTTTCCGTGGTCGTTACGGTTCATGTCGCGCGTCCTGGGGTCGCCATTGGTAGCGATGGCTCCACCATCAACCGCATCAAGAAAGAATTAGAAAAGGTGGTCAAAACTGGCACCTTGCGCATTGACGTCAAAGATATTCCTAATCCTGATTTGAATGCGAAATTAGTTGCGGAAGACATCGCACGACAACTCGAGGAGCGGGTCTCCTTCCGCGTCGCCCAAAAAAGAACAATCGCCCGCGTGCGCCGCTCAGGCGCCAAAGGCATTCGCACCTTAGTCAGTGGGCGCTTAGGCGGAGCCGAAATCGCTCGTAGTGAAGGTTACAAAGAAGGGATTATTCCCCTTCATACCTTGCGCAGTGATATCGACTATGCTCATGTCGAAGCTCATACCACCTATGGTCGCTTAGGCGTCAAAGTTTGGATTTGTCGGGGAGAGGTTCGCCCTGAGCGCAAGAAGGACACGAAAGGAGAGTAAATAAGTTATGTTACAACCGAAACGTGTTAAGTACCGTCGTCCGCACGGCCAATCCTATGAGGGAAAAGCCACGCGGGGCACGACTATTGCCTTTGGTGAATACGGTCTTGAAGCCTTAACTGGTCACGAGATTACCAACCGCCAAATTGAAGCTGCCCGGATTGTGCTCGCTTCTTATACGAAGCGGGTGGGACAAATCTGGATTCGGATTTATCCCCATTTATCTAAAACTAAAAAACCCGCTGAAGTTCGGATGGGTTCTGGAAAAGGATCACCGGATAGCTGGGTGGCCATCGTCAAACGCGGACAAATCATGTTCGAAATTGGCGGGGTTCCCGAAAAAATCGCCCGCGAAGCGCTACGTCTTGCTGGTTATAAATTACCAATTAAGACTCGCGTCGTGAGCAAGGAGGGCCGTTAATTATGAAAATTAAAGAAATTCGCGCGATGGATACGCAAACTTTAAACGGCAAAATCTACGATTTAAAAGAAGAATTATTCCATCTGCGCCGACGTCAAGCTGTCGGCCAATTAGAACACGGGAAAGAAATCACTCGCGTTCGGAAAGATATCGCCCGGATTTATACTGTTCTTCGCGAACGGGAACTGGGTATTAAATAGGAGGTTTGAAGTATGAGTAAGGAACGCAATCAACGTCGCGAACTAGTCGGATTAGTCAAATCTGACAAGATGGACAAGACGATCGTCGTCTCGGTTGAAACCTATCGCCGTCATGGAATTTATGGCAAACGGGTCAAATACGGAAAAACCTACTACGCCCATGATGAAGAAAATGTTGCCCGAATTGGCGATAAAGTTCTCATTGCCGCTACTCGTCCTTTAAGTGCCACCAAGCGCTGGCGCTTAGTTAAAGTGCTGGCGGAAGCGGAATTAACCGTCAAAGAAGCCGAAGCCCTTCGCGAAGAAGCTCTCTTAGAAACCATGGAAGAAGTGGAAGAAATTGAAAAAGCTGCCAAAGCTCGCCATGCGGAAGAAGAAAAAGCCAAAGTCGAAAAGGCCAAAGCGGAAAAAGCAGCGAAAGAAGCTGAAATTAAAGCGGAAGTGAAGGAGGAGGCGGAAGATGATTCACAAGGAAACTAATCTCAAAGTCGCTGATAACTCCGGAGCTCGCAGCATTCGCGTCTTCAATATCCCAGGAACTGGAAATCGCAAATCAGCTTCGGTGGGCGATATCGTCATCTGCTCTGTGAAAGCGGCTGCCCCCCACGCGAAAGTCAAAAAAACAGATATCGTCAAAGCGATTATCGTTCGCACCAAAAAGGCAATTCAACGCCCTGATGGCTCGACGATTTGCTTCGATGATAATGCTGCGGTGCTGATCAATGAAGATGGCAGCCCCGTCGGCACCCGGGTCTTTGGTCCAGTCGCTCGGGAATTACGTGAAAAAGGCGAAGGGGCAATGAAAATTGTCTCATTGGCCCCTGAAGTCTTATAGGAGGAGCGATTATGAAAATTAAAGTTGGCGATAAAGTCCAAATCATCGCTGGCGCCGATAAGGGAAAAGAAGGCGTCGTGCAAAAAGTTTATCCAAAATTAGGTCGAGTTGTAGTTGAAGGGGTCAACGTTCGCAAGAAACACCGAAAACCAACTCAACAAAATCCTGAAGGATCGATTCTTGAAATCTATGCGCCGATTCATGTCTCCAACGTCGCAATCATCGATCCCAAAACCAAAAAACCAACCCGGATTCGCTATCAATTGGATGAGAAAACCGGCAAGAAATTCCGCGTTTCCACCGCGGGAAATAAATTAGATTAGGAGGGGGGAATATGGCAGAAGAAAAGAAAACGGTGGTCGCTAGTGAAGAAAAAGTGACCAAAACCGCTACCAAGAAAACCACCTCGGCCCCAAAGTCGGAGACCAAGGCAGCTGCGGCGCAACCCGCGGCCAAAAAAGCCCCTGTTGCCGCAAAGAAAGAAGAAGGAAAAGCATCTCCTAAGACAGTTGCCAAAGCGGCATCAGAAACTGCGCCTAAGGCGCAAGAATTGAAGGCGGAAAAAGCGAAAAAACCCGTCAAAGAAAAAACCTTCAAATCGCGTTTAGAAGCGCGTTACAAAACGGAAATAATTCCCGCCTTAATCAAAGAGTTCACATACACATCGGTGATGCAAGTACCTGCGGTTAAGAAAATCGTCGTCAATATGGGCGTCGGTGATGCCACGGCTAATAGCAAACTTCTCGATGATGCGGTGGAAGAGCTCAAGGTGATTACCGGTCAAGTACCCGTGATTACTAAAGCGCGAAAATCAATTGCGAACTTCAAACTTCGTGAAGGTCATGCTATCGGTGCTAAAGTCACCTTGCGTGGGGCGCGGATGTATGATTTCCTCGATAAGCTAATCACCATCGCCTTGCCGCGCGTACGCGACTTCCGGGGTGTAAGCAAAAACGCTTTCGATGGTCGGGGGAATTACACCCTAGGCGTCAAGGAACAATTGATTTTTCCAGAGATTAACTACGACAAAATCAACAAGATTCGCGGAATGGACATCGTGATTGTCACATCTGCAAAAACTGATCAAGAAGCATACTCATTACTGAAATTAATCGGTATGCCATTCAAGAGATAGGAGGACGAAGTATGGCCAAAAAATCATTACGGGCTCGCCAATCGCGCCCGCAAAAATTCAAAGTCCGTGAATATACTCGGTGTATGCGCTGTGGACGTCCTCATAGCGTCTATCGCAAATTTGGATTATGCCGGATTTGTTTACGAGAACTCGCCTATAAGGGCGAAATCCCCGGCATGAAAAAATCCAGCTGGTAAGGAGGAAAATTACTATGGGAATGACAGATCCAATTGCGGATATGCTGACACGCATCCGCAACGCTAATGCGCTAAGATATGAGACCGTTAGTATGCCTTCGAGCCGTAACAAGGTGCAAATTGCCCGCATTCTTAAACAACAAGGCTTTATCGAAGACTACAAGGTCGACGGTGAAATTAAAAAAACCTTAACCCTCAATCTCAAATATGGAACTTCGGGCGAAAGGGTAATTTCGGGTTTAAAGAAAATCTCCAAACCCGGCTTGCGCGTGACGGCCCAGGCGAATAAGTTACCTTATGTTCTCCGCGGCTTAGGGATTGCGATTATCTCCACCTCACAAGGGATGATGACTGACCGTGATGCGCGCACCCGCGGCATCGGTGGCGAAGTCATCGCCTACGTTTGGTAAGAAAGGAAATAAGTAACTATGTCACGAATTGGAAACAAAGTTATCGAGATTCCCGCAGGTGTGACCTGTACTCTCGCCGACAATGTCGCCACCGTTAAAGGACCCAAAGGTGAATTGACCGTCGCTATTCCAAAAGGCATCAGCCTCTCTCAAGAAGACCATCACCTTACGGTAAAACGTTCCTCTAACGAGATCAAACAACGCGAACTTCATGGGACGACCCGTTCCTTGCTCGCAAATGCCATCATCGGAGTCTCGGAAGGATTTAGCAAAAAACTCGAATTAGTCGGAATTGGCTTCCGCGCCACCCAAAGTGGTAAGGGAGTCATCCTCGATGTCGGTTACTCCCACAAAACCGAAATCCAACCTGAGCCCAATGCGAATATCACCGTCAAATCCCCCACGGAAATCATCGTGGAAGGAATAGATCGCCAAGCAGTTGGTCAAACCGCGGCCGAGATTCGCGCCGTGAGAAAACCCGAACCCTATCTGGGTAAGGGAATTAAATACAGCGACGAAAGAATCCTTCGCAAAGAAGGTAAACGCGCTGGTGGGAAGAAATAAGGAAAGGAGTCTAGTGTATGATCAATCCAGTTAATCGCGATTTAGTTCGGCGGCGTCGCCACGCGCGCGTACGACGAAAAATTAGTGGAACCGCAACAACTCCTCGCCTTTGTGTTTTCCGGTCCAATCGGCATATCGAAGCGCAAATTATCGATGATGTCGCCGGAAAAACCTTAGTTAGTACTTCCAGTTTAGCTCTGCGTCTTGATCACGGCGGGAATAAAGCAGCCGCGACCAAAGTCGGAGAGGAAATTGCCAAAAAAGCGCTCGCCGCCGGCTTAAAGAAAGTCGTCTTCGATCGCGGTGGCTATCTCTATCATGGGCGCGTCCAAGCGCTCGCCGAAGGTGCCCGCAAGGGTGGCCTCGAGTTCTAGGAGGAAATGCTCATGGAAAAAGAAAAAGAATTATTAACTCCCAAAACTGAAGAAGTTCAGACGGAAACTGAAGCCCCCGAAACAGGAAGAGAAGAAAGAGGGCCCCGTCGTCCTAGCGATCGCCGCAGCGGACCGCGTCGCCCTGGTGGCGCTCGTCGTCCAGGTGGGAGACGCCCTCGTCAAGATGCTCCGAAAGAGTTTGAAGAACGCGTCGTCCATATCAACCGCGTTTCCAAAACCTTAAAAGGTGGTCGGCGGATGCGCTTTGCTGCCGTCACTGTCATCGGTGATGGCAAAGGTCGTTATGGCTACGCCCACGCCAAAGCGGCTGAAGTCCCCGATGCGATTAAAAAATCGCTCGAATCAGCCAAAAAAGACTTGCGCAAACTCGAAATCGTCGAAGGGGGCACAATCGCTCACGAAGTCGTGGGGAAATTCGGTGCTTGCCGCGTCTTCTTAAAACCGGCTCCAGAAGGCACGGGTGTCATCGCTGGCGGTCCAGTTCGGGCAATTCTCGAACTCGCAGGCGTGCGCAATGTCTACTCCAAAGTTTATGGTTCCCGAAATCCCTTAAATGTCATTCGGGCAACAGTAGCCGGCTTAACCGATTTAAAATCGCGTGCGGAAATCGAAAAACTCCGCGGTGTGAACGAATAAGGCTTGGGCTATTAGTGAAGAACGATTAAAATAAGGAGATGCAAAGTATGAAATTACACGAATTATCCGCCACTGAAGGCGCGCGCCGACTCGGCAAACGCCGGGGGCGAGGTGAAGGCTCCGGTTTAGGGAAAAATGCGGGCACTGGTCACAAAGGACAAAAATCACGTGGTCGGGGTAAAGTCCGCCTCGGCTTTGAAGGTGGTCAAACCCCCCTTAATCGCCGTTTACCTAAGCGCGGCTTTCGCAATCCCCACGGCACCGTGTATGCGGTGGTCAATCTCGAAGACCTGAACCGCTTTGAAGACGGCACGGTAGTCCATCCAGCATTATTGGTTGAGACGGGACTGGTCAAAAAAGAATATTCTGGTGTCAAAATTTTAGGTTGTGGCACTTTAAATCGCAAATTAACCGTCGAAGCCCATGCTTTTTCCGCAAGTGCCCGAGCTGCGATTGAACAAGCCGGCGGTGTCGCTCAAGTTATCGAGGTAGCTTAGTCATGAAAAAAATCGCGTCCATATTCAAAAACAAAGAGATTGTCGATCGGATTTTCTTTACCATCATGATCCTATTTGTCTTTCGGCTTGGCGCGGCAGTTAAAGTCCCTGGAGTCACTGTCAGCGACCTTTCGTTTGCAAACAATGATGTCTTCGGATTGATGAATCTTCTTGGCGGCGGGACCTTGCAGAGTTTCTCGGTCTTTGCTCTTGGGGTCAGCCCCTACATTACCGCGCAGATTATCGTGCAGTTACTTTCGATGGATGTTCTCCCCGCGTTGACCGAACTGTCCAAACAAGGGGAAGCGGGAAGAAAGAAATTAGAAATGACCACCCGGTATTTAACTTTAATGCTCGGAGCGGTGCAGGCTTACGGCATCATCAAAACGATGGAAGCTAATAGTTATATCACTCTTGAGTCAACTGGATTTTGGTTCTACGCTTATATCATTACGATTATGTTAGCGGGAACGATGCTGACGATGTGGCTTGGTGACCAAATCACCACTAAAGGGATTGGCAATGGAATTTCGATGATTATTTTTGCTGGAATTGTCGTTAGTCTTCCCAATCAAATCTTAGGCGCATATCAAACGTGGTTAGCTGATAAATATGGTCAAACTCCAGCTCGAATTCTCTCGGGAGCGATGCAGTTTGGAGTTTATATTCTCGCGTTTGTCATCATCATCGCCTTTATTACTTTCCTCGAGATGAGTCAAAGAAAAATTCCCGTACAACACGCGGGTAAAGGTGGGATGACCGCGAAGTATTCGCAGGCCTCCTTCCTTCCGATTAAAATCAACTCCTCGGGGGTGATTCCTGTGATTTTTGCCTCCTCGATTATGATGGCCCCGCAAGTTATTGTCTCCTTTATCGCCGGTGCTGATCAAAACGCGGAATGGTTAAAGATCTTTAGTTCCTCGCAGTTGGTGACCATGCCTTGGTTTGATAACAAGACTTGGCAAATGCCTTGGGGGTTAATCATCTACATTACCTTAATTGTCTTGTTTGCCTTCTTCTACGCAAAAATTCAAATCAATCCTGAACAACTCGCGGAAAACTTCCAGAAAAATGGCAGTTATATTCCAGGTGTCCGCCCTGGCAATGAGACGGAACGCTATGTGAATAAAGTCGTTACAAGAATTACCGTGATTGGTGCGACCGCGCTTGCCGCGATTGCCGCCTTACCAATTGTGCTGGTCTTACTTAAAGTTGTCCCCGATCAAAGTCTCGCTCTTGGCGGAACGGGACTGATTATCGTCGTCGGGGTGGCGATGGAGTTAAACAACCAAATCGATGGTTTGCTCGCAGGCAAATCATTTGATGAAGTCGTCAGTCAGCGAGGGCGTCGTTAATGATCAATGTCATCATGATGGGGCCCCCTGGCGCCGGTAAAGGCACCCAAGCCAAGTTGCTGATTCAAGCCTTCAAAATTCCCCATATTTCTACTGGAGATATGTTTCGGGAAGCGATTAAAGCCGAAACCGAACTTGGCCTTCTCGCCCAAACCTTTATCCAAAAAGGCGATCTAGTCCCAGATGATGTAACGATTAAACTGGTCAAAGAACGCCTCAGTCAAAAAGATTGTAAGCGCGGTTATCTCCTCGATGGTTTTCCCCGCACCTTACCGCAAGCGGAAGCCTTAGAAGTGATGACTAAAGAATTAGGCGCGCCGATTAATGCGGTGATTAACTTAAACGCAGAAACCAATGAATTAGTCCGCCGGATTAGCGGTCGTCGCGTCTGTCGCGGATGTGGCGCCCCCTATCATATCGACACCTTGCGTCCCAAAGTCGCCGGAGTCTGCGATATCTGTGGAGGGGAACTCTATCAACGGAAAGATGATACAGTCACTGCTTTACAAACGCGTTTACAACACTATCTCGAAGATACCAAACCGTTAGAAGATTTTTATCGGAAACGCGGTCTGCTCTTCGATCTCGATGGTCTGACTCCAAAAGAACAACTCTTTGCCGAGATTAGCGCCATCTTTAAAAAGGTCGATGCGGCATGATTGAAACCAAATCCCCGCGCGAAATCGCCTTAATGCGCGAAGCCGGGAAAATCGTTGCGACTGTCTTTGCCCGATTAAAACCCCATTGCCGTCCGGGAGTCTCTACGTTAGAACTCGATCAGATGGCGGGGGAGATTATCCGCGAAGCAGGAGCAACTCCCACCTTCTTAGGTTATGGTGGTTTCCCTGGGAATATTTGCGTCTCAGTCAACGACACCTTAATTCATGGTATTCCTTCGGAAAAGATCATCTTAGAAGAAGGGGATATCGTCAGCCTCGATGTCGGGGCAACTTACAAAGGTTACTGCGCAGATGCCGCGCGAACATTTGCGGTCGGTAATATCTCAAAAGAAGCTCAACGGTTAGTACAAACCACCGAAGAGAGTTTCTGGGAAGCGGTCAAGGTTGCAGCAAAACCGCATTCCCCTCTCAGTGACATCTCCCACGAGATTCAAAGTTACTGTGAAAGTCGCGGCTATACCTTAACTCCAGATTTCACTGGACATGGAATTGGCCGCAATCTGCACGAAGCCCCGATTATTCCTAATGTTGGGCTTCCGGGATTTGGTCCCCGTCTAAAAGTCGGAATGTGTCTCGCGATTGAACCGATGGTTAATGCTGGACGCGTCGAACTTGATATCATGCCCGATAATTGGACGGTCAAAACCCGCGACGGGCAATTAGCCGCTCACTATGAAAATACCGTAGTAATCACCGAAAAAGGATGTCGAATCCTCACGGTGCTAGAAGAGATGGAAATCATCGAGGGGCAAATCGTCGTTAAATAAGCGGAGCGTTATCACTCTTTCCGAAGTTAAGATACTTTGATGTGAGGATAGCGTTGGACTTCGAGATAACCCGTTTCGAATAAGACCAAGATAACTCGTATTATCTCGATCTTATCCGGCGCGAAGTTCCCTCCCGCACAATCTAATACGGGTTAATTTCAAGAAAGGGAAAAACGGAGGAATTTATTATGAAAGTAAGAGCCTCAGTTAAACCGATTTGCGATAAGTGCAAAGTGATTCGCCGCAAAGGCAAATTAATGGTGATCTGCGAAAATCCCAAGCACAAGCAAAGACAAGGTTGATAAGGAGGAAATGGAATTATGGCACGTATAGTTGGTGTAGACGTTCCTAATGAAAAACGCGTGGTAATCGCCCTAACCTATATTTATGGAATTGGGCAAACCACATCGAAGAAAATTTTAACTCGCGCCAAAGTTGACGAGAATATTCGCGTCAAAGATCTCTCCGATGAGCAATTAACCGCCATTCGCGCGGAAGTTGCTAAAGTTCGCGTCGAAGGTGATTTGCATCGGGAAGTAATGCTCAATGTCAAACGCTTACAAGAAATCGGTTGCTACCGCGGCATTCGCCATCGTCGGGGTTTACCGGTCAATGGTCAAAGAACTAGAACTAACGCGCGGACGAGAAAAGGCCCGCGGAGAACGATCGCGAATAAGAAAGCGGCGTCTCAAGGTTAAAAGAGGAGGATTTTAGATTATGGCAGCAGCAAGAAGACCAGCTGGTCGCAAAAAGAGAATCCGTCGTTCGTATACGAAAGGGATTGCGCATATTCACTCCACTTTTAACAATACGATTATTACAATTACCGATGAAGCCGGTAACGCCATCGCTTGGTCGTCTGCCGGTGCTTTAGGGTTTAAAGGTTCGAAAAAATCCACACCCTGGGCCGCTCAAGTCGCTTCGGAAGCCGCCGCGAAAGTTGCAGTTGACCAAGGCTTAACTCAAGTTGACGTCAACGTCAAAGGTCCTGGTCAAGGTCGCGAAAGTGCGATTCGCGCTTTGCAAACGGCGGGATTACGGGTTCTATCAATTACCGATACCACCCCAATCCCCCACAATGGTTGCCGGCCCCCGAAACGGCCAAGAGGTTAAACCGTGGATAAGCAATTAAAGGAGGAAAAGAAGATGTCAGTCATTGCCATGCCGATGGAACGAGCAGAATTCAAAGTCATCCAAATTGAAGAAAATAAGAAATACGGTAAATTTGTGATTGAACCCCTCGAACGCGGGTTTGGTCTTACTTTAGGAAACTCTTTAAGAAGAGTGCTCCTATCCTCATTACCTGGCGCGAGCATCTACGCGGTCGAAATCCAAGGCGCTCGGCATGAATTTGCCGCCCTTCCAGGAATCGTCGAAGATGTGACGACCATCATCCTCAATCTCAAGGACTTAGTCTTAAAAATTCCAAGTGGTGAAAATACTACTCGTCGTCTTGAACTCGATGTCGCAGGTCCAGCAACGGTAACCGCTGCGGATATTAAACCTGGTGACTTTACCGTGGTTAATCCCGAACTTGTCATCGCTCATGTCGCCGAAGGCGGACATTTAAAAATGGTGATGCACGCTCATAATGGGCGCGGTTATATCACCGGCGAAAACAACAAGGCTCTACATCTGCAAATGCCGGTGGGGACGATTATTACCGATAGTAACTACTCACCAGTGACTAAAGTTGCTTATAAAGTCGATCCAACTCGGGTTGGCCATAACGCTAATTACGATCGGCTCACTTTAGAAGTATGGACTAATGGGGCAACTAAACCTCAAGATGCGATTGCTTTAGCCGCGCGCATTCTCATCGTCTTCTATGAAGAATTTGCTACCCTTGATAAGAAAGCGGAAAAACTTCAAATTATCAAGGACGAAGAAAAAGAACACGATGCCGTACCAGAAATGACTATTGAAGAGCTCGATCTCTCGGTCCGCTCTTACAACTGTCTTAAACGAGCTGGTATCCAAACTGTTTTAGAGTTAACGCAAACAACTGAGGAAGATATGATGAAAGTTCGTAATCTCGGTAAAAAATCACTAAAAGAAGTTAAGGATAAATTAGCTGAATATGGCCTTACCTTCCGGCAATTCGACTAAGGAGTAAATAATTATGGGAACAACTGGACGGAAAAACGTACACGGAAAAGGTGGTGTCCGCTTTAAAGAAGGATATACAAAGAGTAAAGACAAAAACATGGTCCGCAATGTCGTGTCCGAATTAATTATTCATGGCCGCGTGCAAGTTTTAGAAAAAGTTGCATATCAAGTCAGTCGCAAAGCTGATCGTTTAGTCACTTTAGCGAAAAGAGGCGACCTACATTCACGTCGTCTCGCTGCCGCGGTCGTTCGCGAAGGCGTTAAACGCCCCGATGGCAAAACCGCTTTAGAAGTTTTATTCGATGAACTTGGACCGCGTTTTCAAAACCGCAATGGTGGATATACGCGTGTCCTAAAACTCGTCGCCCGCCGAGGCGATAATGCCCCAATGGCGTTACTCGAATTCGTCGAATAAACTCAACACCAAAAATTTCATTGAAACAAGGGGAACAGCTCCCCTTGTTTTTTATAAATGGCAATTTTTTGTTAAAATGGTAATGGAGGTGCAAGATGAAGATAATTACAAACGCAATAAAAGATGGGGCTTTTGCATTGGAATTTGGCAATTTCGGCCCGAAAGATAAAAATGGTATGCCGCATATTTCCTTTCCATTTGCAATTGAGGATTATCCGAAAGAAACAAAAGCCTTTGCTCTGATTTTTATCGATTATGATGCCGTTCCGGTTAGTGGTGCGCCTTTTATTCACTGGTTAGTAAGTGATTTTGTCTCACCAGTGATGCCCAAAGGGGAGAGTCATCAAGGGAGATTAATTGAGGGAATCAATTCTTGGTATGATGGGCGAAATCACCGAGACGATGCCCATGGTTACGGAGGAATGGCTCCTCCTGATAAAACCCATGTTTATACTCTTTATGTTTTTGCGTTAAAGGAAAAGCTCGGATTAAAAGATGGTTTCTTTTTCAATGAGATGCTCCGCGTCCTTCCAGAGCGCATTATCACATGGGCTAAAATTGAAGGGACCTACCCTTCCAAATTGAAAAAGTGATGATGGAAAAGTTATAAGGTCGAGTATTTAATAAGAAAAATTCTATGTTATAATTCTAATTGGAAGGAGATGGTTTTATGAAGAAATTTATTAAATGGATGGATTCCGCTTCGAAGCTTATCAAAGTTATTCTCGCTCTCCCAGTGCTTGACATCGTTTGGGTAATTTATCGCCTTGTGAAGAGCATTACTAAAAAGAGCACACTTGGAGTGGTTTTGGCGATTCTCTTAATCGTAATTGGGCTTCCGTGGTTATGGTTGGTTGATATCATTACGATCCTTTTTGCGGATAAAGTCCTTTGGATTGATTAATATTTTTAATATTATGCAAAGGCTCCGCATTACGGAGCCTTTTATTTTGGTTGAGGTGAAACGATGAAATACGAAGCAATTATTTTTGATCTTGATGGAACTCTTTTAGATACTCTCGGCGATATTATGGCAGTTTTAAATAAAAGTCTTAGCGATTCTGGTATTAACTATCAATATTCAAAGGAAGAAGGCCGCTATCTTTTAGGGGGAGGGGCACGTTATTTAATTAAACGAGCGGTTGAGCCTTTTCATATCCCTTTAAAGGAAGAAGAACAAGTTTATCGTCAATATCTTCAAAACTACCATCTTAGTCCCCAGATTGACCACACTTCTATTTATGAGGGAATGGATAAACTTCTAGCGAAACTCAAAGAAAAAGGGGTCCGTCTTTTTGTCTTAACCAATAAGCCGCATGCGATTGCCGAAAGAGTAATCAATTATTTTTTACCCGGGATATTTGAGGCGGTTTACGGTCAAGTTGAGCATCTTCCAGTTAAACCAGATCCGACAATTCTTAATCATCTGCTCGAAAATCATAATGTAAAACGCGAAAAAACGCTTTTTGTTGGCGATACAGAAATGGATTTAGAACTGGCAAGTAATGGAGGTGTTGATAGTTGCTTTGTCACTTATGGTTTTCGCACCTTAGAAGACATTGGTAGTACGAAGAGAATATACGAGGTGGATACACCTTTAGAAATATTGAAATTAGTTGATTAAAACTCGTTTTATTTGGCATTATTATAGAGTTTTAGTAAAATTAGTTTACCAAGGAGAAACCGATGATGATGGAAGTTAAACTCTATAATTCATTGACTGACCAAATCGAAGTGCTTCGGCCGCTTGTACCAGGTGAAGTATCACTTTATGTATGCGGACCAACGGTCTATGATGAAGTCCATATCGGCAATCTTCGACCAGTTGTTGTTTTTGATACCTTGACAAACTTTTTATCATATCTTGGTTATCGCATTAAATTTGTTTCCAACTACACCGATGTTGATGATCGCATTATTGCGAAAGCGGAAAATGAAGCAATCACCGAAAAGGAAATCGCTGATCGTTATATTGCGTCTTATGAACAGAATTTGCGCGATATTAATGCAAAACCCGCATCAATTAATCCGCGGGTCACCGAATATATGGAGGAAATGGTTGCCTTTATCTTGGAGCTGATGGAAAAAGGTGCCGCTTATCAGGTTAATGGCAATGTCTATTTCCGCGTTGCGGCTGACCCTCATTATGGTGAGCTTTCCAACACTGATAAAGAATCATTGCTCGTGGGAGCGCGCATTGAAGAGAATACTGAAAAAGAATCACCTTTAGATTTTGTTCTGTGGAAAAAAACCGACAATGGTATCCGTTGGGATTCCCCTTGGGGTCAGGGGCGTCCTGGATGGCATACGGAATGTGTCGTGATGATTGGTAGTGTCTTCCCTAAAAAAGAAATTGATATCCATGGAGGGGGGTTCGATTTAAAGTTTCCCCATCATGAGAATGAAATTGCCCAAGCTCGAGTTTTACATAACAACACTATTGCACAAATTTGGATGCATAATGGCTTTATTAATCTGGGTGACCAAAAGATGTCAAAGTCACTAGGGAATGTCGTCACTGCTAGAGATGCTTTACAAAAATATGGCGGCAATACCATTCGCCTTTTACTTTTGGAAACTCATTATCGCGCCCCAGTTAACTTCACCGAGGAAATAGCACTCTCGGCTCAAAACGAAGTAAACCGCATCCTGAACTCTTACAAGCAATTAGCCGTTTTCCTTCAAGAACACGATCAAGATTTAACTAAAGGCAACCCGGCTGAAATCGATGATTTTCTTTTAGCATTAGGCGATGATTTTAACACACCAAATGCAATTAGTGATTTATTCGCTCTTTTGAAAAAGATTAATACTGAACTTCGTTTACCAAAGCCGGATTTAGAAAAAATGCTTAACTACTTTGCGGTCTTTCGTGATATGCTTATAATACTAGGAATCAAAGCATCATATCCAGTTTTGGACCAAAAGGCCCGAAAACTTTTATTTGACTATCGCAAAGCGCGCGCCGAGAAACGATACGAAGAAAGCGATGAATTAAGAGCCGAGTTAATCGCGCGCAATATCCTATAAGGCTCCGAAAGGAAAGGTAACATCTTATGTTCCACAATTTATTTCCCTTCCTTGCTGCTGGCGCTGGTGATATCGGCGGAGGCATTTTTACTATTGATCAGGTAATTGTCGATTTTTTCAATAACCTTGGAATTTGGGGTAATTTACTCCTTGCTCTTCTAAGTCTTGCCATGGGTTTTATTTTATCGGGTGTGATTGGTTTTGAACGGGAATATCACGGACACCCGGCGGGTTTAAGAACTCATATTCTCATTGGGGCGGGCTCCACTGTCATTACCCTAATTTCCATTTATGGATTTACTTATGCTGGTGATTCCCCTCGCGATCCGTTACGTCTTGCAGCCCAAATCGTACCAGGTATTGGTTTTTTAGGAGCGGGTACTATTATTCAGACGGGGACCGATATTAAGGGGTTAACTACAGCGACGACGATTTGGTTCTCGATGGCGATTGGTCTTGCCTGTGGTACGGGCCGCTTCGTTTTAGCAATTTTATCTACTGTACTAGCGATGTTTGTCCTTGTGGCCTTCCGTCGCGTGGAACGCTTTGCTAATCGCCGCGCGCCCAAAATTACCCTGGTCGTCCCCAGTGATACCCCAATTCTTCGCGATGCTCATTTAGTCGCTTCGCGCTTTGGAGTCAATATTCGCGACTCAGAAAGCCAATTAGTCGTCATCAATGGCTATTCATATATCCGCGTTGAGTTGAATTGCGCTTTTACTTCGAGAAAAAATATCGCCGCGTTTACCGACGCCTTAAAAGACACGATTAAGCCATTGGAGTTCCGCATCTCTGCTGATCATTAATTATGAAAACTTTTCTATATGGACGAAATGCGGTCCGTAGTAGATTAATCAATAATCAAGTTTATAAACTTTTCATCCGGAATAATTTTCAGGACCAAGAAATTTTAATTTTAGCAAAAGAACAGGGTATTGATATTGAATTTTGTCAAAACTCCGTTCTAAACGAAATGGTAAAAAGCGATAAACATCAAGGGGTTGTCGCTCTAATTGAGCGATTTGCCTATACCCCACTTGATGATTTAATTGCTTATTCAAAAAGCCAAAGTAAACCTTTTCTTCTGCTTTTAGCAGGTTTGGAAGACCCGCATAATCTCGGGGCCATTGCCCGTACAGCAGATGCTTTTAGTGTTGATGGAATTATCATTCCTAAAGATCGATCCGTTCAAGTAACGGGAGCGGCTTTAAAAGTAGCTACTGGCGCTTTTGATTTTGTTAAAGTTAGTCAAGTGACCAATCTTAACCAAACGCTAACCACTCTTAAAAAAGCAGGTTATTGGATTGTCGGTGCGGAAGGTGAGTCTGATACTAACTACATGGACTTATCTTATGATTTTCCTCTGGTTTTAATTATTGGTAGTGAAGGAAAAGGAGTTCCGAAACTTCTTTTAAAAAACAGTGACTATCGGGTAAAAATTCCTATGACTGGCCATGTCAATTCCTTAAATGCCTCAGTGGCAACTGCGATCTTAATTGCTGGAATAATACAGAAAAGAGAGAATTAAGAGGAGAAACGATATGATTAGTGATTGCAAAATCGACAGAGAGGTTACACCAGAAGAATGCATTATCGTCTATCGACGCGGTGTGCAAGAGGGATTAGACATCATCATTGAAAAATTTGAATTTCTCATCAAAAAGGAAGCTAATGATCTTATTGAACAATACCCGTATACTGGATTAGAACGCGAAGATTTTCATGGAGTTGGAGTAATTGCGCTCATCCAAGCAGTTAACTCTTTTGAATTTGGTAAATCGGTTTTCGCTGGCTATGCGCGGCTTCTAATCCAAAGGGCAATGCGAGCTTATATGAAAGAATGTTCAACAAAGAACTTTTCCGTGCTTAATTATGCTATGTCTCTTGAGCAAGAATTGTTTGAAGATGGCAAAATTACACTTGGTGATACAGTAGGTTCTTATGATCCTCACCTTGCTTATAACACGATTCCTGAAGACGATTTGGAAAATCTGATAAATTATATCGAGATTGATTTTACTGAAGAAGAAGCGATGTTAGCTCTTTATCGCCTCCGCGGGTATACTTACGATGAGATTATCGTCATGACGAAATGGTCGCGAAAAAAAGTTTTTGCCATTGCGAAAACCTTAAAAAATAAACTATCAGATTACACAAAACAATAATTGTGCTTTTCATCTTTTCAAACTCAATCCAAGCATTCATTCAATGTAGTACATTGAATGCTTTTTTTCTAAGTCGATAGATAATATAATTACACTGTAATCCTTAAATGAAAGATTGAGGCAATGAGAATGCAAAAGAAAAAATATATGATTAAAAAGAAACCAATGATCGGCTTACTGTTTGCCACATTGAGTTTCTCTTTTTTATTAGGAGCCAATAACAAGCGCGAGGTGCGCGTGGGCGATGTTGATGGACAAGGGAGAATTATTTCCCAAATCGGTGTGAGCGACTTTGAAAACCACAAACTCAAACCATTACTTACACCAATCGACAATTATTACAACACCCAAAAAGCATACTCGATGAATAATGTTGGCGATATTGAAACAACCTGGGATTATTATACGGGAAAAAACACCCTGATTGCGATTATTGATTCGGGTTTTGTTTATGATCATGAGGATTTCGTCGATGCGGGCGGATATTCGATTTATAGCGACTTATCTTCATATATTTACACCGATTATGATGCGGGTTATGTGTATAGGGTGCCAGCGACAAGCGATAACTGGGAATGCATGAAACATGAGTATGATAGCGACTATGGCGAATGGGATACTCATGGTTCAAATGTGGCCGGAAGTGCGGCGGCGGCTTTAAATGACGTGGGAACGGTTGGGATTGCTCCTGAAGCGACAATCCTCGCCTTAAAAATCGATTTTGATTTTAATTCTTTAGCTTTGGCGATTGAATATGCTGCTGATTGTGGGGCCGATGTAATCAATATGTCTTTGGGGGCCTATGATAGTAGCGATCCTGGACCCGATGGCGGTTTTTCTGGTGTTGCTTCTTTTCTCGATGAGAGTATTGATTATGCTCGCAATACCAAAGGGGCAATTGTCATTGCTGCCGCTGGTAACGAAAATACTAGTGCAAAATCATATCCAGCATGTAACCCTGGCGTTATTGGCGTTGGTGCTCTTAATAAAAACAGCAGTACCGCCAGAGCATGGTTTTCGAACTTTAATAAAATCGGCGACACTGTTGCAGGCGATCACAATGTCGATGTTATGGCCCCTGGCTACGTGTGGGCGCCTGGTCTTGAGGGAACTGAACTGGGAAATAGTCCGAGTAATTATCCTAATCCTGGCTATGGTGCGACCCAAGGTACATCCTTTGCCTCACCTATTACCGCTGGCGCGGCGGCGCTTTGGAAGGAAAAACATCCTTTGGGAACCCCTGATCAATTTGAAACTGATTTATATGCCAGTTCGGTAGATTTGTCGAGTTTCCAATATTATGGCAATGGTCGACTCGATGTTTATGAACTCCTTGATATCGATAGCGAATTGACAGGACTTGCGGTTGATGTTGACTCTCTTGATTTACTAACGACATCAAGTCCGACTAATGTTACTGCGACTTCAACAAGTTCAACCATTAAAAGCTGGACGAGTTCGAATACCAATGTCTTTACCGTTTCGGCCACTGGCTTAAATACAGCGAGCAGTACTGCAACAGTGACCGTAGTCGGTGAGGGAAATGCTACCCTTACGGTTACTGATAATCTCGATAACACCAAAACAATTCCAGTAAAAGTATCTGCGCCGGCGTCTTCTCATACGCTTTCATTCAAAACGAATTCCAGTGATGGTACAGAAGACTTAACCAATGAAACATTCCTTGCCGAAATCATCTCTGGTGCGGACATTATTACCTCAGTTACTAACATTTACAAAGTTTACTCTGGTGCAAACGGAATTAAACTATCTAGCAGTAAATACAATGGAACTTTTACCATTAACCTTAATCAAAGTTATGGTATTAACAAAATTGTGATTAGCGCTTGTAAATATGGTAGTGACACAACTAGTCTTTCAGTCAATGGCGGCACCTCGCAAACGATTACATCAACTAGTTTTGGCGATTATACATTCACTTTAGATGGAAGCATGATTAATTCCTTTACCGTTGCTGCCACAAAGCGCAATTACATCAACGGCATCACTCTTCATTTTGCAGAGGCTGCTACTCCTCCGACTGTTACCGATGTTGTGGTTACTCCATCAACCTTATCTTTGGACGTCTTTAATAATCCTTCATCCAACTTAACTGCGACTGTTAATGGCACAAATGGTCCAAGTCAAGAAGTGACATGGAGTTCGAGCGATAATACGATTGCCACGGTGAGCAGTAATGGATTAGTCACTGCGCTTAAAGCTGGTTTGGTAACCATTACCGCAACTTCAACCTTTGATACAACCAAAGAAGGCACTTGTAGCGTCACGATTACGGATTCTACCCCAGCAGTTCCAGAAGAACTATTAACCCAAGATTCACCTTATCTTAATGGTGTGCCCTACAAGATGTATTTCACATCGAACACTTACTCGTCTTACTATTTTATTGGTTCAATGACGGGATATTATGGAGCGACCTCCACTAATAAAAATAATGGTGTTGATGTCTATTTCGAACAAAATGGTACAGGTCAAAACCTTTACTTCTATGCAAGCGGAGTGAAAAACTACTTTTATGTTGAATTATCTGGCGATCATAAAAACTTCAAATTTGGCACAGCGGTTCCGAGTGAGGCGTGGATTTATTCCAATGACCGCGATGTGATTTGCTACCCAATCGGTACAGATTTCTATACTTTTGGAACTCATGGCACTTATACAACCTTTGCTGCTTTTATGTTTGAGACCAAGACCGTCTCAAATTATCACGTCCAATTTGTTACCACTCAAGAGGGAAGCGCTGCGGTATATGCAACTGCCTTCTTGAAATATTTAACTTGTGATGGAAGCGGTAATAGCGCCCCCACCTTTGCTAGTGCTAAATCATGGTATGTATTAGAACTTACCTGTGCCAGTTTAGATCAAAGCGCGAAAAATATTTTGAAAAACGCAACGGCTAATCCGCTTGGAACCGATGTGGAAAAAGCGGTTGCGCGCTATGACTACATTGTTAATAAATACGGCACGACCACTTATACGGATTTCCTAAATCGAAATCCTGCTTCGCCAGTGAGTATTAATTTCTCAATGCTGAAAATTGATTACATGTTAGGGGGGATTTTCCTAGGGATAATCACTGCAATCACTTTAGCGATTATCTTCTCCTGCAAACGTAAACGTCGAGATACTGAATAACTAAAAGAAGCGTGATTTAGCAATGAAAAAATGCAAATCACGCTTTTTATTAATTAAAAATTTCGATTGAATTCAAGCGCATTGACCTTCTGATTAAAAGGGTTTATTAATTTTATAGATCTCGTCGAAGATATCGCACATTTTATTGACCGAATTTTTATCTTATGATATATTCTAAACAACGATTGTAGTAATATATAGGAGTGTGACTATGCGGGAAAAAGTAATTTTAATTTGCTCTGAATGTCTATCACGAAACTACAACACGACCCGCGCGCCGAAAAAAGTAGCAACTGAACGGCTTGAACGTCGGAAGTACTGCGCGCGCTGTGGCAAGGTGACTTTACATAAAGAAAGTCGTTAGGAGGAAAGTATGGGGATCAAAAAGTTTACGAAGGAAGTAATCAAAGAAGGAAAGCGCGTCCGTTGGCCAAAACGGAATGATTTTCTGGTCGCGGTTGCCACCGTGTTAACCATCACGATTATTGCGGCTTTAATCTTAATGCTAGAAAACCTCGCAGCAGGTCGTCTTTTAGGAACTGTTGAAGAAGCTTTCCAAATCTTTAAAAATTAATTAATAGGAGGGAAATATGGAAAACAAAGAAAAAGATATCCAGTGGTATGTCGTCAGTACATATTCTGGACGTGAAAACATTGTTCGTGACAACCTCCTAATGCGGAGAATTAACTATCAATTAGAAGATAAAATTCATCGGGTCGTCGTCGCGGAAGTGGAAGAACCGGTGATTAAAGACGGCATCAAAACCGATAAAGTCAAAATGAAAAATCTCTATCCAGGTTACGTCTTCATCGAAATGGAAATGACTGATGAGGCCTGGTACATCGTGAGAAACACCCCTGACGTGACTGGGTTTGTCGGCTCCTCAGGCGGAGGAACTAAACCTTTCCCTGTTCCGCGCGAACAAATTGAACCAGTGCTCAAACGGATGGGTGAAGTTGATGATACGATGTATAGTCACTATCACGAAGGTGATGTAATCAAAATTATTCACGGTCCCTTTGAAGGAATGGAAGGCAAAATTCTCTCCATCGATAAAGAGACGGGCAATGTAGTTATCGAATTAATTATTTTTGGTCGTCCGACCGAAACGACGATTGACTTCGGCCAAATCGAAAAGAGTTAAGTAATTTATTTACCAATTTAAAAACAGGGGCAAAAACACCCCTGTTTTTTTGTTTTTTACGCACAAATCAGACTTGTTTTTTGGTTTTACTTGTCTTTTTCGTCTTGGTTTTAGTAGTGGATTTGCTCGCTTTTCGCCGCCGTTTTTTAAATTCGCTCGGACTTTCAAATTCGGCATCGAGATTTTTCGCGGGTTCGCGATTGATGTAGTTCCCGAAATCTTCGATGTCGGGTACATGTCCGACGACAAAAACGATATCACCAGGTTTAATTTTATCTAAGGCCTTTGGCGCAAAAGTGGTATTGCCTCTTTGCAGCAAGATGAGATTAACACCGAATTCATTGCGCGGATTCAAAGCTTGAATTGTGACGGGAATACAGTTTTCGGTCACGGTAATTTTAATCACAGAGTAATTTCCGCTTAGGTTGTAATAATCAAGGAAGTCTTCATTACCAATCCGGTTGGCAAGGCCAACTCCTGCTAAACGTTGGGGAGTGACAACTTCGTGAGCGCCGAGCCTTTTGATAATCGGAATGTAGTATTCATTATCCATTCTGACGACGATGTGTTTGATGCCAAAATCAGCAAGAATGGTTGTGGTCAAAATTGAGGCGGCGACATTATCGCCGTAGCAAACCACCACACTGCTGACATCTTGAATTCCCAACTCCCGCAAAGCTTTTTCATTGGTCGAGTCGCAAACGAAAGCATTGGGAACCATTTTCGCCACTTTGCGGACCGCTTCTTCATCGATATCAAGAGCGATGACTTCTTTATCCAGCCGCAGTAATTCTTCGACAATTGAAGTGCCAAATTGCCCTAGACCAATCACGGCAAATGTTTTCTTTTTAGCCATAAATTTTTCCTCCTAACCGACAATCATTTCGGCTTCAACATATTGATAATGTAATTTTTCTTCACGATACATCGTATCGCTAACGACACTCATTACCGTCATCGGACCAACTCGACCCGCATACATTAAAACAATTAACACAAGTTTACTACCATTAGTCAAATAAGGGGTAATGCCAAATGAATTTCCCACTGTCGCAAAAGCTGAAACCCCTTCAAAAACCGCTGCTTCAATACCGTAACGAGGCTCCTGATATAAAAGGTTATGGGTATTTTCTTTTTCGAAAGCATTAATCATCAACACTCCCAAAGCAATAAAAGCAATGGCAATAATGACCAGGGTGACCGCTTGAACAAAGAGTTTTTGCGGCAGTTTGCGTTTAAATCCTCGTGCTTCGCGCCCGCGCATATAACCGATTACAGTCTTGATGATCACATAAGCAGTGGAAGTTTTAATTCCGCCCCCTGTTGATAAAGAACCGGCCCCGATAAACATCAGCAAAATGTAAATAAACCTGCCAGTTGTGGAAAATTTTGCTACATCGATAATCGCAAAACCTCCCGAACGGGCGACAACACTCTGGAAAACTGCTTCCATTGGGGTGATGTTCATGCTGAGATTGCTAAAGAAGAGGGTAATCGCTCCAGCAAAGACGAGAATTCCCGTCATCGTCAAGGAAACTTTGGTGAGCATTTGCCATTGACGAGCTCGGCGATTTTTAACGATGTCGGAAATCACGACAAAACCTAAGCCGCCAGTGATAACTAAAAGCATCGTGTTGATGGTAATGATGTAGTTGTTTTTATAGGCGACAAGAGAACTATCACCAAGAAGATCAAGTCCCGCATTATTAAAAGCGCTAATTGAATGGAAAAGTGATTTTCCAAATCCATGGAGCCAACCAAATTCGGGAACAAAAACCAACATGTAGGGGATTGTCCCCATCGCCTCAACAACAAGCGAGATGATGACCATTGAACGAACAAAGGAAATAACCCCCATATACTGATTGAGGCTTAGAGCTTCTTTAACGACATACCGGTCTAAAACATTGAGTTTTTTACCAAAAAGAGTGAGAAAAAAAGTAAAAATAGCAATAAAGCCAAGACCGCCAATTTGGATAAGAAGACCGATGACGATTTTCCCATAAAGGGTAAACTCCGCATTAATATTGAAGTAGACAGATAACCCAGTTACACAAACTGCGCTTCCCGCGGTGAAAAGACTATCGATATAAAATCCGGCCTTCCCATCTTGATGAGCCCAAGGGACCCATAATAAAAAAGAGCCGATGACAATCACGAACATGAAACTGAGCAAGACGGCTAGATAAGGGTTAAGGCGAATTTTTTTCAAAAGATTATACATGATAACAAAAAAATATTAACATCGAACAAATACCTTGTCTATGTAGAAAAAGAGGGAAAACCCTTATGAAATATTTTGAAAACCATATCAAAACCGCTTTGCTTTTATGATTAGCGATTGTTTTTGCAAGAACTTTGATGCGCAGAAATTACAGAGTTTTTATTTGGAAAAAGGGCAAATTAAAGAAAATTACAAATTTTTGGTTGATTTCGTCCGCGCTCGCGTTATATAATATCACAGTCTAGTGTCTTATAGGGAAATCTATATAAGTATTAAGACATTATAAACGTCGTGGAAGGACTTACGATCGGTCCCTTGACCACAACACGGACAAATCGATTATGAGGAGGAAAGTCACGTGAGTAAAAGAATCGCTAAAGTTGTTAAACTCGAATTAATCGGCGGCGAGGCCAAACCAGGACCCAAACTTGCTTCTGCTGGTATCGTGATGCCGAAGTTTTGCTCGGATTTTAATGCTCGGACCGCGGATCGCCGGGGCGAAGTCGTCCCTGTGATTATTACCGCATATGAAGACAAATCTTGTGATTTTGTCATCAAGACATCCCCAGTTGCGGGCTTGCTCTTAAAAGCGGCGGGCATTGAAAAAGGCAGTTCGAACCCCAAAACCGAAATCGTTGGCCATATCAGCGAAAAACAATTACGGGAAATTGCTGAATACAAATTGCCCGATTTAAATTGCGCCGATGTGGAAGCGGCGATGAAAATCGTCGAAGGCAGCGCCCGAAATATGGGCATTGTCGTCGATCGTTAAGCGTGGGAGAGAGACAATCTCGTTAGGACCACAGAGGAGGAAAAATTATGAAGAGAGGTAAAAAATACGCAGCTGCGGCCAAATTGATTGATAAAACCAAACTCTATCCAATCGATGAAGCTGTAGAACTAGTCAAGCAAACTTCAACCACGAAGTTTGATGCGACCGTTGATGTTTCTTTCCATCTCAATGTCGATCCCCGTCAAGCTGATCAGCAAATTCGGGGAACGATGGTTTTGCCCCACGGTAATGGCAAAACGCAAAAAGTCTTAGTTGTCACCAAAAGCAAATTAGATGAAGCGAAAACCGCTGGTGCTGATTTCTATGGGGGGCCAGAGATGCTCGAAAAAATCAAATCCGAAAACTGGTTTGGTTTCGATGTGATGGTCGCCACCCCTGATATGATGGGCGAAATCGGCAAACTCGGCCGGCTCTTGGGACCCAAAGGCTTAATGCCTAACCCCAAAGCTGGAACCGTCACCATGGATGTGGCTAAGGCCATCGCTGATATCAAAGCCGGTAAAGTTGAATACCGGGTTGACAAAGAAGCGAATATGCACGTTTCCATCGGTCGTGTTTCCTTTGAAAACGATAAATTAGTCGATAACATCACCGCTCTTTGTGCGCGCATCGTCAAAGCGCGTCCAGCGGTGGTCAAAGGCACGTTTATTAAAAACGCTGTCATTCATACGACCATGGGACCCTCAGTCCCGATTACCTTTGAGGGTCGTTAATTCTTAGTTTTGAACGCATTGATAACCGAAGACCGCAACCGCTATTGAGCTTAATCTGTTGCCGAGGTTCACAAGTGCTTATGATCGTGAAGTTAAACGCCAACCTCATGGATATTAATGCCTCAAGAAATACAAATCTTAAAAGGAGGTAGAACAATGAATGAAAAAGTCTTGCAAACCAAGCAAGATATCGTCAAAGAAGTTGTGGCCACTGCAAAAAACGCAGGAGCGATTACTATCGTCGAATACCACGGTTTAACCGTTGCCCAACTCTCGGAGCTACGACATGATCTCAAGGAAAACGAAGCCAATCTAGTCGTTTATAAAAACTCGTTAGTAAGACGAGCTATCGATGAACTCGGCTACGATGCCTCGGCTAAAGAGATGCTCATTGGTCCCAATGCCTTAGTTTTTTCTAAGGATCCCATTCTCGGACCCAAAGTCGTCGCTAAGTTCGCCCGTCGCAACGAGCAACTCCGCATTAAAGGCGGAATTATCGAAGGGACGGTCGTCGATGACAAAACCGTGACTGCCTTAGCCAAGCTACCAGGTCGCGACGGACTCATCAGCATGTTCTTGTCGGTGCTTCAGGCACCTATCCGGCAATTTGCCGCCACGGTTAAGGCTGTGGCCGACGCCGGCACAAATTAATCGCCATCAAGGAGGAAAATATCATGGCTAAATTAACGATTACAGAAATTATTGCCGCCTTAAAAGAGATGACCGTGGTTGAATTAAACGATCTCGTCAAAGCGGTTGAAGAAGAATTCGGTGTGACTGCGGCTGCCCCAGTAGCGGCTGTTGCCCATGAAGAAGAAGAGACCGTCGCCAAAGGACCATCTGAAGTTTCACTCTTCATCAAGTCTGTTGGTCAAACCAAAGTACCGGTAATTAAAGCGGTCCAAGCGATTACTGGCTTAGGCTTAATGGATGCGAAGAAACTCGTTGACCAAGCCCCAATCGCAATCAAAGAAAAGATTTCCCCAGTCGAAGCGGAAGAACACAAAAAAGCTCTGGTCGCGGCGGGTGCGGAAGTTGAAATTAAATAACTTTGACCTATCAACTGCGAGAAACTCGCCTCTGGCGGGTTTTTCGCGCATTATGAGGAGGGGATAAATGCGGCATTATTTCACAGAAAATGACGATTTACCAAGCGAAAAACGCCTCGTCACCTATGTGATTGATGATGTCCGCTTTACCTTGATAAGCGACTTAGGCGTCTTCTCCAAAGACGAACTCGATCTCGGAAGCGAAACGCTCTTAAAAGTGCTTCTTAAGGAAAAAATTCAAGGCCCTCTTCTCGATTTAGGAAGCGGGATTGGGACCATTGGACTCACACTTGCTAAACTGCGTCCAGGCGTCCCAGTCACTCTTCTTGAAATCTCTTCCCGTGCGGTCGCTCTATCGCAAATCAATGCGGAGAAACTCCAACTTGAAAACGTCGATATCCGTCAAAGCGATATATATAGTGCTTTATCGGAGACCGAAAAGTTCGCGATAATCGTCACCAATCCCCCGATTCGCGCGGGGAAGCAAGTCGTTTACGGTTTTCTTGGTGAAAGCCAAAAGCATCTAGTAGAACATGGACAACTCTACTTCGTGATGCGCAAAAGTCATGGCGCGAAATCTGCGGCTAAATATGTCGAGACCATCTTTGGCAATTGCGAACTCGTTAAGAAAAATCGCGGTTTCTATGTCTATCGCGCGGTGAATCAACCAACAGTCCAAATATCAAAAAGTGAGGCTTCATATGAGTAAAACCAATCCCAACCGCCCAAGCAAAATGTTGCCCAATCATCGTTATGATTATTCGAAGATTTCTGGTTCTCTGCCTTTGCCGAATTTAGTGGAGATTCAAACCGACTCCTATCGATGGTTTTTAACCGCAGGAATCGAAGAAGTGATGAACGATATTTTCCCGATTAAAAACAATGCGGAAAATGTTGAGATTTCCTTTGTCGATTATCGGTTAGAAGAACCCAAATATACCCATCTCGAATGCAAAGTTCGCGATTTAACTTATGGGGCCCCACTCCGGGCCACCTTTCGGTTAAAAATTAAAAATACCGGCAGTGGAGAAATTTTAGAACCTACTGAACAAGAAGTTTTCATGGGGGATTTACCCTTGATGACCGAATCAGGAACTTTTGTCGTCAATGGCGCTGAACGCGTCATTGTCAGCCAAATCGTCCGTTCTCCAGGGGCTTATATGCTCCGGGAAATGGATCCTAAATCGGGCAATTGGCTTTATGAAGGTGACTTAATTCCCACACGCGGAACATGGTTAGAATTTAAAAACGATACAAAACGGCTCCTTAACGTCTCGATTGACCGGCAACGGAAAATGCACGCGACCATTTTCTTAAAAGCTCTCGGTTTGACCAATCAGGACTTAATTTTAGAACTATTTGATGCGCGTCCGGTGAAAAAGGGCCGGAAAAAAGCTGCGGTGGCTGAGGAAGAACTCTCGCCTTTAGAACTCACTTTGCAAAAAGATATTTTAAATGTCTCCAGTTTAGATGCCCTCTATGCGATTTTTGCCAAATTAAAACCTGGTGAACCCGCCACCAAAGAAGGGGTAACTAATTTCTTAAAACAAAAATTCTTTGACCGGAAGCGTTACGACCTCGGTCGGGCTGGACGTTATAAATTCGCGAAGAAACTCGGGATTTATAATCGTTTAGTCAACCAAATTATCGCGGAACCTTTAGTTTCTCACCAAGGTGAGATCATCTACGATGAAGGTACACTTTTAACCAAGGCGATGGTTGATGAACTCAAAACCCAAGCCTTTTTTGAAAGCGGAGCTCATGTCCGTAAATTAGAAATCAATCCCGATTTGGATGTTCACAATCTGGTCAATGTTTTAAGTGTTTATACGAATGAAAAGAAAACGCACACGATTAACATCGTCGGCACAGATTTAACTTTAGAAGAACACTGCGTTACCATCCCCGATATCCTTGCCACCTTCTCCTACTTCATGAATATTCAAGAAGGGATTGGCATGATTGACGATATCGATCATCTCGGTAACCGCCGCATTCGCTGTGTAGGCGAATTACTCCAAAACCAATTCCGGATTGGCTTGACCAAAATGGCCAAAGCCATCAAAGAAAAGATGTCGATTTCCGAAACCACAGGAATGACCCCGAAGAGTTTAGTCAACATTCGCCCCTTGACGTCGGCGATTCGCGAATTCTTCGCCACCTCGCAGTTATCGCAATTTATGGATCAGACTAATCCTCTAGCGGAATTAACTAATAAACGTCGGATTTCCGCGCTCGGCCCCGGGGGCTTAACCCGTGACCGCGCTTCGTTTGAAGTCCGTGACGTGCACTATTCGCACTATGGGAGAATCTGTCCGATTGAAACTCCTGAAGGACAAAACATCGGTTTGATTAATAATTTGGCTTGTTATGCTAAAGTCAACCGTTATGGTTTTTTGGAAACTCCTTATCGAAAAATTGATTCAGTCACTCATAAAGTTACGGATGTCACCGAGTATCTATCTGCTGATGGCGAACGCGATGTGACGATTGCTCACGCTAACGCGCGCATCGGTGCTGATGGAACGATTCTCGATGAAGAAGTCGTCGCTCGTCAAGATGGAGCCAATATTTTAACTTCTCCAGAAAAAGTGGATTATATCGACGTTTCTCCTAAACAAATTGTCTCCATCGCGGCGGCCAGTATTCCTTTCTTAGAAAACGATGACGCGATGCGGGCCTTAATGGGCGCTAATATGCAACGGCAAGCCCTGCCTTTAGTTGCGCCTAGTGCGCCATTAGTCGGCACGGGACTGGAGCATCGCATCGCTCACGATAGCGGATCTGCGATTATCGCCCGCGCTTCCGGAGAAGTCAGCTATGTCGATAGCCAAAAAATCGTAGTGAAAACCAAAGATGGCGAAGATGTCTATACCTTGCAGAAGTTTGCTCGAAGCAACCAGGGCACTTGCTTTAATCAAAATCCGATTGTCAAAACTGGTGATTTTGTCGCTTATGGTCAAGTGATTGCTGATGGACCAGCAATGAAAGATGGCGACCTCGCCCTTGGTCAAAACGTGACCATCGCCTTTATGACCTGGGATGGTTATAACTATGAAGATGCGGTGATTATGAGTGAGAGCCTAGTTAAAGATGATACTTATACCTCGATTCACATCGAAGAATACGAAGTCAAATGCCGGGATACTAAACTCGGTAAAGAATTGATTACTCGCGATATTCCTAATGTCGGAGAAGATGCGAAGAAGTACCTCGATGAACGCGGGATTGTCATCACTGGCGCTGAAGTTAAAGAAGGCGATATTCTCGTGGGAAAAACGACCCCGAAAGGTCAAAGTGAACTTTCCCCAGTTGATAAACTGATGCAAGCGATTGCTGGCGATAAATCCAAAGATGGCAAAGATACCTCACTCCGCGTCCCCAATGGTGGTGCTGGAATCGTGGTTGATGTCAAAGTCTTCACCCGCGAAAATAAAGATGAATTACCCGCGGGTGTCGATGAAGTCGTCCGCGTCTACATCGCGCAAAAACGGAAAATCTCCGAAGGGGATAAGATGTCGGGGCGGCACGGGAATAAAGGCGTTATCTCCCGGATTCTTCCAACCGAAGATATGCCCTTCTTACCTGATGGTACTCCGATTGATATCATGCTTAACCCCCTCGGCGTCCCCTCGCGGATGAACATCGGGCAAATTCTCGAATTACACCTTGGTTTTGCTTGTCAAAAACTCGGGATTAAAATCGCTTCCCCGGTTTTTGATGGAATGACCAACGATGAAATCTTTGCTTTGATGAAAGAAGCTGGTCTCCCCCGCGATGGCAAGACCGTCCTTTATGATGGCCGTACGGGTGAACGTTTTGATGAGCGGATTTCAGTCGGCGTGATGTACATGATTAAACTCGTCCACATGGTCGATGATAAGTTACATGCTCGGAGCACGGGACCTTATAGCTTAATCACCCAACAACCTCTCGGTGGTAAAGCCCAAAACGGTGGCCAACGCTTCGGAGAAATGGAAGTTTGGGCCTTAGAAGCTTATGGGGCCGCCCATACTTTACAAGAAATCTTAACGATTAAATCCGATGATGTGGTCGGTCGGAATAAAACCAACCTAGCCATCATTCGCGGCGAACCCTTACCCCAACCTTCAATTCCCGAATCATTTAAAGTTTTAACGCGCGAATTGCAGGGTTTAGCGATGGAAGTCGAGTTAATTGATGCTGATGGTGAAGCGATTGACCTCAATCAAATCGCCAAAGATAACATCGAAGAAGAACGCAAGTTGCGTCGCGCTATCCGCGAACCAGTGCGCACGGAAGAAGAAGAAACAGCGGAAACGCTGGAAGAGCAAGCCGCTGAAGAATTAAATATTCGTCCCGATAGCGAATCGCACTCGGGCGAACAAGGATAGGAAAAGGAGGAAAGCGCATGTTTGATATTAATCGTTTAGCCGCGGTTCGGGTAGGCCTTGCCTCTCCGGAGATGATCCGCAGTTGGTCCTACGGGGAAGTCACCAAACCAGAAACGATCAACTATCGCAGTCAAAAACCGGAGATGGATGGGCTTTTCTGCGAGAAGATTTTTGGTCCAAGCAAAGATTATGAGTGTCACTGCGGCAAGTATAAACGCTCGCGCAACCGCAACGTAATCTGCGAAAAGTGCGGTGTGGAAGTGATTTCCTCGAAAGTCCGTCGCGAACGCCTTGGCCACATTGAATTAGCCACTCCTTGTTCCCATATTTGGTATTTAAAAGGCATTCCTTCCAGAATGGGACTGCTTTTAGATATGTCTCCAAAGCATTTAGAAGAAATCATCTACTATGCCTCCCACGTCTGTTTGAATCCGGGAACCTCCACGGTTCTCCAATATAAGCAATTCTTAAGTGAACGAGTCGCGCGCGAAATCTTCATCGCCACGATTCGTGAATTTCAACCGACCCTCGATCCTGAAAGCCACGCTTATGCCCGTTCAGAAGAGATTATCACGAAAATCGAATCCGATTATACGCGCTTCGATTTCTATTCCTATGCGCGGTTTATCTCCAAGC
The DNA here is from genome assembly GCA_050952725.1 of Bacilli bacterium. Taxonomy (GTDB): domain Bacteria; phylum Bacillota_I; class Bacilli_A; order RFN20; family CAG-826; genus JAQWCH01. The sequence continues at coordinate 233,992 of JBMNLN010000001.1, read as the reverse complement.
ATACTCAGGCTGAATTCGGTGTTGGTGCCGAAGCCGTCAAACGCTTACTGATGGAAGTCGATTTGGAAAAAGAATTTGCAGAATTGACCGAGACTTTAAAAACCGCCACAGGTCAAAGACGCCAAAGAGCGGTCAAGCGTTTAGAAGTCGTCGAAGCGATGCGCAATTCCAACAATAAACCGGAATGGATGGTTTTAGATGTGATTCCCGTGATTCCTCCGGATTTGCGTCCGATGCTCCAACTCGATGGTGGTCGCTTTGCGACGAGCGATTTAAACGATCTCTATCGCCGCGTGATTACTAGAAACAATCGCTTAAAGAAATTTATCGATGTCAATGCCCCTTCGACCATTTTGATGAATGAAAAACGGATGGTTCAAGAAGCGGTTGACGCTTTAATCGATAATGGTCGTCGTTCCAAACCGGTCACCGGTACTGGTGGACGTCCCTTAAAGTCGCTTTCGAGTAACTTAAAGGGCAAACAAGGTCGTTTTCGTCAAAACCTGCTTGGGAAACGCGTCGACTATTCTGGCCGTTCAGTCATCGCGGTTGGTCCAGCCTTGAAGATGTATCAATGCGGGATTTCCGTCGAGATGGCGATTCAATTATTTAGGCCCTTCATCGCTAAGATTTTGATCGATGAAAAATATGTCCCTGGCAACCGTCGGGCGGATAAGGCCATCGATCGCTACGAAGAAAAAGTCTTTGAAGTGATCGAGAGAATTATCCCGTATCACCCCGTGCTTTTAAACCGGGCCCCAACCCTCCACCGCCTTGGGATTCAGGCGTTCCAACCGGTGCTTGTTTCGGGTCGGGCAATTCGTCTCCACCCGCTTGTGTGTACGGGCTTTAACGCTGACTTTGACGGTGACCAAATGGCAGTTCACGTCCCCCTTGGGAAAGCCGCTCAAGAAGAAGCGGTCAATTTAATGCTCGCTTCCAATAACATCCTTGGTCCTAAAGATGGAAAACCGATTGTGACCCCCTCGCAAGACATGGTCATCGGTAATTACTATGTGACATTAGAAAAAGCCGCGCCAGAATTTAAACTTCGCGCTGAAAAAGAAAGAGAAAATGGTGATGTCGAGGAAGCCGAACGCTACGAATTATACGCGGCAAGTGAAGGAAAAGTCTTCCGTTCAATCGACGAAGTTCTCGTCGCGTATGCCACCAAGCAAGTTCATCTTCATAATCGGATTGCCCTTCCTGGCTATGCGCTGAAAAAAGAAGGTTTTACCCCCGAGATGGAAAATGGCTACATTTTAACCTCGGTTGGCAAGGTGATTTTCAATTTGATTTTCCCAGCTGATTTCCCCTTTATCAATGAGGCCAATGAAGAAAATTACGAGCAAAACTTGCCTGAATTCTTCGTTCCCCGTGGCACGAATATCAAAGAGGTTCTCACGCGCACTCCGCTCCGCAAGCCGATTACCAAGAAAAATCTCTCGAAGATTATCGATGCGGTTTTCCAACGTTATGGTACATCCAAAACTAGCGCGGTCCTCGATAAAATCAAGGATACTGGTTTCCGTTTCTCCACGGTCTCGGGTCTGACGATTGGCATTGAAGATATCAAACTAGTCGAAGGTAAAGAGGACATCATCGCCAAAGGTGATGAAATCGTCGCTAAGATTAACAAGAGCTTCGATCGCGGCTTGATGACCGATCAAGAACGTCACGCGCATGTGGTCGAAACTTGGAAAAATATCATTGAAGAAGTCAAAGATGCTTTCAAACAACAATTTAACGCCGATATTTATAATCCGCTCTACATGGTTAAAACCTCAGAAGCGCGGGGGAATGACTCGCAATTCCTCCAATTAATGGGGATGCGGGGTTTGATGAGTTCACCCAAGGGTGAAACGATTGAACTCCCGATTAAATCCTGTTTCCGCGAGGGAATTTCTGTTTCAGAATTCTTTATCGCTTCCCATGGTTCCCGTAAAGGTGGGGCCGATACTGCCTTAAAGACCGCTGACTCGGGCTACTTAACCCGTCGTTTAGTCGACGTTGCTCAAGATGTGATTATTCGCGAAGAAGATTGTCAGTCCGATCACGGCTTTGTCGTCACCGCCATCTCGGAAAACAAAACGGGCGTGACCAATTTAATCGTGCGCTTGCGCGATCGCTTAATCGGCCGTTTCACTGTCCGTGATGTCATCGATCCCGAAACCGAAGAAGTGATCATTCCAGGCAACACCTTAATCGATGAAGAAACAGCAGAATTAATCGAAGCTCGCGGTGTGAAAGCGGTGGAGATTCGCTCGGTCTTTGGCTGTGAAACGAAAAATGGAGTCTGCCGCCACTGCTATGGTCGTAACCTAGCTACGGGTAAACTCTCCGAAGTCGGTGATGCCGTCGGAGTAATGGCCGCTCAATCCATCGGTGAACCGGGGACGCAATTGACGATGCGGACCTTCCACTCGGGCGGGGTGGCTGGTGGTGAAGACGTGACCCAAGGCTTACCGCGGGTCCAAGAATTATTTGAAGCCCGCAATCCCAAAGGTGAAGCCGTCATCAGCGAAATTGCTGGAACCGTCACCGAGATTGTCGAAACTGGCAATCGCTACTCGATTACGGTGAAAAACGAATTCGATGAGAAAACTTATTTAACCAATTACGGCGCTCGTCTCCGCGTGAGTAAAGGTCAAGCTGTTCTCAACGGTGAACGTTTAACCGAAGGGACGATTTCCCCCAAGCGCTTACTGGAAGTCTCGGATACGACTGCGGTGGAAAACTACATCCTCAACGAAGTCCAAAAAGTCTATCGGCAATCAGCAGGGGTTCATGTCTCGGATAAGCATATCGAGATTATCATCCGGCAGATGTTAAGAAAAGTCGCAATTATCGATGGTGGTGATACCAATCTTCTCCCGGGGATGCGCATTCCGTTAATTCGCTTTACCGAAATTAACGAAGCAGTTTTCAAGGAAGGAAAACGTCCTGCCTTTGCTAAACCGATTATCTTAGGTATTACCAAAGCCGCCTTGGAAACCGAAAGTTTCCTCTCGGCTGCTTCATTCCAAGAGACAACCCGGGTCTTAACCGATGCGGCGATTAAAGGTAAAATCGACCATCTCCATGGCTTAAAAGAAAACGTGATTACGGGAAAATTAATTCCCGCAGGTCGCGGCATTCTCTCCCACGAGGACAAAGAAGCCATCTTAGAGAACTTCTCGGTTGAAGAGCGTTTAGCAGAAGTCGAAGCGACTTACGTCTCCGATTACGAATAAAGAAAAGCGCCATCACAGGAGTGATGGCCTTTTTTTTCCTATTCCAGAGCCTAATATATTATAATTAGGACATATGATTGCGCGGTTAGAAAAAAAGAAAGCAACCTCCTTTATTACCTTTCTTGGTTATCTTTTAAAAATTCTCTTCGTTACCGCCACCGCAATGATGGTCGGGGGGATGAATTTAACCTTGGGTTTATTGTTCGCGGGGGTTTTTTCTTTCGCTCATCTTTTTTTATCAAGGGGACAATTCGGAACGTTTTTCGCCCCGAACTTTCTTTTTATCCCGCTCGTTTATCGCACTTTAAATTCCTTGGATTATCAGTTATTCCCCAATGATTATCTGGGGGCGATTGGCGAATTAGTCGTCGCCTTTTGGCTGGCGGGCATTCTCCATATTATCTTAGCGATCATCGCTCGTTATATTCCCTACCAAAAATTAAGAAGGGCATTTCCTCCTTACCTCATCGGCGCTTTAAGCATTGTCCTCGCCTTTAGTTTTCTTTTGCTCGTGGGCGGAGAATATCTCATCGTTCCTCTAATTGAAAGAACAGCTTTTCCCTTTATTCCTGTTCTCGGTCTTCTTTTCACCATCTTACTCGCTCACCTGATTAAAACTAAAGCGAAAAAAGAGAGTATTTTCCGCGAAGCCTACTTCTTTTTTGCCCTTCTAGGTGGAACGGTCTTTTATTTTGGTATGGAAGTGATCGCTTATGGGGCCGCTCTTCAAGAGGGGACACCACATCTGTTCTTAATGTTTACTGGTCCTAATGCTCTTTCATGGAGGAGAATTACTCCGTTCCAGCAGCAGGGCGAGTTGTTTGGCTATCTTGATCACTTGCGGTTTAATTGGGATCTTGCCCTGGCGATTATCCCTCTGACCATTATTGCTTTTTTTGAACTTTTCGAAGCGGTAAAAAACGATCAGCGGTTATTGCTGAACACGAGTTTAAATGTCGCTGATTATGATCGTTTCTTATTCGCGAATGGCTTGAGTTTAATGCTTTCAAGTGCGGCGGGGGTTTCCCCTTTTTATGCTCAGCGTGTCTATGATGAACGATTGGCGCAAAAAGAAGAGCGCCGCCTGCTTTTGTTCGCGGTAATCGCGATAATGGTTTTAGCAATTTGGCAGTGGTTTAACAATATTTTCTATTTGATTCCCCCCTTGATTTATCTAGCGATTACCGCCTATTCCTTCATGGTAATCATCGGTCATGGCTATCAGATGATCAAGGTTTCTTTTCTTGAACAAGGCGATAAGAAAAACATTATTATCGCTACCATCATCGTGGTCGCAGGCGGAGGTTTCGCCGTTTTAAACGCCATTAATGCTTGGACTGGACTAAACTTCGGCGTTATCACCATTGAAAATGTTCAACTTAACCCCTTGCTTATCATTATGGCTTTGGGCATTCTTTTAAATATTGTGATTCCACGTCGGAAGAAAAAAGAAAAAAGCCAAGAAAGAAGGACCTAAGATAAAAACGCTTTAAATTGAGCATCAATGATGAATAATACTTGATATTTAGATACAATAAGTTATAAAATTTAAATTCATCGTGAAGTCTATTCAAAGCGATGTTGAGTCTTAAAGAACCAAAAAGGAGAAAATTATGAAGAAAAGAACCTTCCTCTACCTTCCCTTGCTCGCCGGAGCTCTGACACTTAGCGCTTGCGGACCTACCGGTGGGACAACTTTTAAACCTGATGAAGTTGAGCAAGTCACTCCCAAACTCTACAAAGAAGGGAACAACTTTCCCTTAGTGCGGATTAACCAAGGTTTACACGACTTAAATTCCTTAGGCGAGAAAAAAGTTCTCGTCATTCCGGTGGAATTTAATGACGCTCTTGCCGCTAATTTACCTGGTGGAGCCGAACACATCCGTAAAGCGATTCGCACCACTTTCTTTGGTATTGGGGGCCAAGAACTCCCTTGGGAATCCCTCTCATCCTATTATGAAAAATCGAGTTATGGAAAATTAAAAATCAGCGGTGAGGTCACCGAGTGGTGGAACTGCGGTTATACCTTGGGCGAAATGAGCGCCAAAGGCGGAGCCACAGCGACGAAAATTTTAGTTAGTGCCGCGCTTGATTGGTATAAGAGCAAAAACGGCGCTGATTCGACCAAACAATTTGACTCAGATGGCGATGGCTATGTGGATGCCATCTATTTAATCTACTCTGCGCCAATCGGCGGTGATCCTGATACTGCTGATGATGACAACATGTTCTGGGCCTTTGTCTTTTGGACTTCTGATTCCCCGAACGTGGAATCCCCCAATGGTCATAACTATATGTTCGCCTCTTGGGAATTCATGTATGAAATGGGCAATTACCGTCCCGATGGCAGTTATCTCCCTTGGAATAAATTCGATATCGCTAGTGGTCGTGCTCCAGTTGATGCCCACACTTATATTCACGAAACCGGACATTTACTCGGTTTAGATGATTATTATACTTATGACGATGTCAATACCACTGAAGGCACCAAAGGGAAAGATTATGGCGCTTTTGGCGGTCTGGATATGATGGATTATAACATCGGTGATCATAACGCTTGGTCGAAGTGGATGCTCGATTGGGCTCATCCATATTGGGTGAAAAAATCGGTCGAAATCACCTTAAAACCCTTTGCGACAAGCGGCGAATCGATCTTGCTTGCCCGCCCGGGTTATGCCTATGAGCATTTAGATGAATATTTAATGCTCGAATACGTCACTCCGACGGGAGTGGGACGTTATGATGGAAGGCAAAATTATGCTGGTGGCTATCCCCTTTTCTACAATGAACCGGGATTACGCGTAATGCATGTCGATGCTCGTTTAGCGCGTTACACCTATAAGAATGACGAATACTCTTTCTTGAAATACGTTTCAATTTCCACTGAACCGCAATGGGGAAGTGGCTATACCGGTTTAGCTCATAGCAATACCGCTTCGCGCAACCATCCCAACGCCAATCATAAACTCCTCGCTTTACTTGAAAGTTCTGGGGTTAATTCGCTCGCGCAAGAAGTTGATGTCCAATTCCGCGATGGCTCGACCGGAAAAGGCTATTACAACCACGCTGACAATAAAGCATTGTTTAAAGTTGGCGATAGTTTCGGAATCGATACCTATGTCGATTACAAATTCCACACGGGCGAAAAGCTGGGATTTACTTTTGAAGTCCTCGCGATGAATCCTAGTGGCATCACCTTAAAAATCACGAAGTTATAATTCGAGATTAACAAACGAATAGACCCATTGAGCAAAATGGGTCTTTTTTAATTTTGACGAAGGAGATTTAGCCTTTAATAATCGCCTTACAAAAGGTCTATTGATGGTCAAAGCCTAGGGAAAATGTTATGATAATTTCGTCTAAATCGAGGAAGAAGATGAAGAAAAAAACCTTAATTACCACCTTGCTAATTTCTGGTTTGCTGACCAGCTGCCAATTTTCGCGGGTGGAGTTTTTTCCCTATATTCCCTTAACTTCCACACAAATTGCCCTCGAAGTAGTGACTAATTCCGCCACTTATCGCCCCGCGGAATACGCGATTGATTTTAACGAGGTATATCGGGCTAATCCCTCCAATCGTCAAATCAATTGTCGGGCTTTAGGTGAACAAAATTTACTCGTTATTCCCATTTCTTTACCGAATCGCCCCGCGAATCTCCTCGATAAGAACAACGGAGAAGATGCTTTAACCATCATCAAAAATGCTTTCTTTGGACAGGAAAAACTCACCCAATGGGAATCAGTTGCCAGTTTCTATAACAAATCGAGTTATGGACAACTGCAAATCACAGGTAAAGTTCTCGATTGGTACACCCCGAATAACGACGATCAAGTCCTCGATAACATTGCCGATTATGATCGCGGGCTTGTCACGGTGAGCAATACGAAGATTACCGAAAAACTCCTCCGGCAGTCCGTCGATTATTTCAAAGGGCAATTTCCTGATTTAGTCGAGGATTTTGATCGCGATCAGGACGGCTTTATCGATGCGGTGTTTATGGTTTACTCGAGTCCGATTAGCCGCGGGGTCAAAGAACACGAATTCAGCGGAACGAATGAGTTATATTGGGCTTATAGCAGTCATGATCTGCGTTCGCCTAAACCGTCCCCGAAAGCTAACGCTTATGCTTGGGCTTCATACGACTTTTTAAATCTAGGCAATACGTGGTTACAAAACAAACCCGATGCCCATACTTATATTCATGAAGTCGGTCATCTATTTGGATTGAATGATTACTACAACACCAATAGTGCTAGTAATAATCCCCTTTATGGACCAACAGGCGGGATGGATATGATGGATTTTTCCCTTGGTGATCATACGGGATTATCCAAGATGCTCTTAAATTGGGTTAAACCTCTTTATGTCCATGCGCCAACGACGGTCAGCCTTAAGCCATTTAACACTTCTGGGGAACTAATTTTACTTGCTCCTACATGGAATGATTCGCCTTTTGATGAGTTTATCTTACTGGAGTATTACGCGCCTACAAAACTCAATTATTACGATGCCCACCTGCAAGGTAATTATCGACTTCTTAATCGATATGGCCTTAAAGTCTATCATGTCAACAGCACATTGACCGACCGGACGACGATGGTCGGCGACCAACTGGTGACGTTTCCGATAATCGCGCATGATAACTCTCCGACCTATAATGATGCGCTAAATGATGTCCCCGTCTTTTATAAACTTCTCGATAAACGCGGGATAGCCCCTTTAAAAAGCGGTGAATTAGCCAATGCACAAAGTCTCTTTATCTTAGGCGATGATTTTGGCACGGAATTCTATGCGGATTTCCGCTTTGATGACAAGAGCGCACTCGATCTCGGGTTTAAGATTATCAAACAGACTAAAAGTGAACTAATCATCAGTTTTTATCATTTACAATAGGGGAAAATGGTTTTTAACCAGATGACCGATCACTGCTTGCTCCGGTGATAAAAAAATCAGGAAATTACCTGCCTAACTTTTTGGTTGAGTTGCCAAGTGCCATGTAATTTCTAAGATTGAAACATTCATTTTGCATGCTTCTAGTATCTCGGAAAATTATCCACTTGACATTCAAAGGGTCCATTCTTTATAATTCCTATCTGGAAGCAGACTTTGCCATTTTTTATTAGTGTATCTGATACACCCGGCATTGTGTGCAATGATTAATTCGAGAAGAAAGGAGATTGCCTATGCCTACAATCAATCAATTGGTCCGTCAAGGTCGGAAGAAAGTGACGACTAAATCCAAATCCCCTGCTTTAGGAAAACGCTGGAATTCGCTCCGGAGTAAAGAAATTGATCAAAACTCCTCACAAAAACGCGGCGTCTGTACCCGAGTGGGCACGATGACCCCGAAAAAACCGAACTCGGCGTTACGAAAATATGCGCGGGTGCGCTTAAGTAACGGTCACGAAGTCACGGCCTATATCGGCGGTGAAGGTCACAACTTACAAGAGCACTCCACGGTGTTGATTCGCGGTGGTCGGGTCAAAGACTTACCTGGCGTCCGTTATCACATCGTCCGCGGAACTCTGGATACGGCGGGTGTCGAATCCCGGCGGCAAGGACGTTCCTTATATGGGACCAAGCGTCCCCAAGCTAATGATTAATTAAACTTTTATTGATTTCCATAAAGAAGGAAGGAGGAAATACAATATGGCACGTAAAGGAAGTATTCCTAAACGCTCAGTTTTACCTGATCCAGTTTACAGTTCCAAACTGGTGACGCGTTTGATTAATAAAATTATGTACGATGGTAAACGCGGCACTGCCCAAACCATTCTTTATAATGCCTTTACCCGGATTGAAGAAAAGACTGGCAAACCGGCGATGGACGTGTTTGCGACCGCTTTGGATAACATCATGCCCGAAGTCGAACTCAAAGTACGGCGGGTGGGCGGTTCCAACTATCAAGTTCCCACCGAAGTCAGCGCTGATCGCAAGATTACTCTCGGATTGCGCTGGTTGGTGAACTATGCGCGTTTACGTAACGAAAAAACAATGGAGCAACGCTTAGCTGGTGAAATTATCGATGCTGCTAACGGCACTGGCGCCTCCGTGAAAAAACGCGAAGATACTCATAAGATGGCAGAAGCTAATAAGGCCTATGCCCATTATCGTTATTAATTTGAGGAGTTTATGACGAAGCGTGAATTTGAATTAGCCCATACCAGAAACATCGGCATTATGGCCCATATCGACGCTGGCAAGACGACCTTGACCGAGCGAATTTTGTTTTACACGGGCCGGATTCATAAAGTCGGCGAAACCCACGAAGGGGCGGCGACGATGGACTGGATGGAACAAGAACAAGAACGCGGAATCACAATTACCTCAGCGGCGACAACCGCTTATTGGAAAGGGAATCGCGTCAACATCATCGATACCCCAGGGCATGTGGATTTTACCGTTGAAGTCGAGCGCTCTTTGCGCGTCTTAGATGGGGCGGTCACAGTGCTTGATTCCAAATCTGGGGTTGAACCTCAAACGGAAACCGTCTGGCGTCAAGCCACGACGTATAACGTTCCCCGCATCGTCTTTTCCAATAAAATGGATGCTGTCGGAGCTGATTTTGAAATGAGTGTCGAATCGATTGGCGCGAGGCTAGGTGCCAATGCGGCGGCCATCCAATATCCGATCGGTGCGGCTTCCGAGTTTGCGGGAATGATCGATCTCGTGGAAATGAAAGCTTGGATGTATGACGATGTCGATATGCGCGATGAGCCTTTTGAGATTCCCATTCCCGAAGAATTAAAAGACAAAGCCCATCTTTTCCGTGGGGTTTTGCTGGAAAAACTCGCGGCTTTCAACGATGATTTAATGCTTAAATTACTCGAAGGCGAAGAACCTAGTGTCGCTGAAATTAAACATGTGATACGCCAAGCGGTTTTAACTGGAAATTTCTTTCCGGTCCTCTGCGGCTCTGCCTATAAAAACAAGGGGATTCAACTCCTGCTTGATGCGGTGATTGACTATCTCCCTAGCCCCTTAGATATCCCAGCGCAAAAAGCCGAAACTGTCGATGGAAAAGACTACCGATGCAAAGCTGATGAAGATCAGCCCTTAGCCGCCTTAGCCTTTAAAATCGCGACCGATCCCTATATTGGACGCCTCGCTTACGTGCGCGTCTACTCGGGCATCTTAAAAGCGGGAACTTATGTTTACAATTCGACCAAAGGAATCAAAGAACGGGTCGGAAGACTCGTCTTAATGCACTCCAATCACCGGCAAGAAGTCAGTGAACTCCACTGTGGCGATATCGGCGCGGTCATCGGTTTTAAAAATACGACCACCGGTGACTCAATCTGCAGTGAAGAGAAGAAGTTAATCTTAGAGAAGATGATCTTCCCCGAGCCAGTCATTGAACAAGCAGTAGAACCCAAAACCAAAGTCGACCAAGAAAAAATGAGTGCAGGTTTAGCAAAATTAGCCGAAGAAGACCCGACCTTTAAAGTCAAGACCAATGAAGAAACGGGACAGATTATTATCGCTGGGGTTGGTGAACTCCATCTCGATATCTTAGTCGATCGCCTCCGCAGAGAATTCGGGGTCCGGGTTGATGTTGGTCGTCCCTCAGTTAACTACCGTGAGACGATTCGCTCAGCGGCGGAAACGGAAGGAAAATATATCCGTCAATCAGGTGGAAGAGGGCAATATGGCGATGTGAAGATTCGCTTTGAACCCAATCCTGGAAAAGGTTATGAATTTGTCGATGCGATTGTCGGTGGGGTCGTCCCGAAAGAGTACATCAAACCGACCAATGAAGGTTTACAAGACGCTTTAAATCGCGGTCTTGTCGCGGGCTATCCGGTCATCGATATTAAAGCTACCCTCTTTGATGGCTCCTATCACGAAGTCGACTCTTCCGAAGCGGCTTATAAAATCGCGGCGTCAATGGCCTTAAAAGAAGCGGCTAAAAAATGCGATCCGGTGATTTTAGAACCGATTATGGAAGTTGACGTCACTGTGCCCGAGCAATACTACGGGGACACCCTTGGCGATTTGGTCCGGCGCCGGGGCGAAGTCGTGGGCGATAACCAGCGGGCCAATGCCAAAATCATTCGGGCTCACGTCCCGTTAGCGGAGATGTTTGGCTATGTTACTGATCTCAGGTCTTTGACCCAAGGTCGCGGAAGTTATGTGATGCAATTTCACCACTATGGGGAAACCCCGCGTTATGTGCAAGATGAAATCCTGAAAACTTCCCGGGGACAATCCCCAAGATAAAGTTAAAACAATATCATTGATATTGATTTTTATCAAAGATTGCTATATTATTATCGTTGCATGAACGCAACGATTCCGAAGGAGGAAACAACATGGCAAAAGCAAAATTTGACAGAAGTAAAGTCCACGTTAACATCGGTACTATCGGTCACGTCGACCACGGTAAAACCACGTTAACTGCGGCCATCACCAAAGTTCTCGCGGAAGCTGGTGGTGCAACTGCTACGGCTTATGACCAAATCGACTCTGCGCCCGAGGAAAAAGCGCGTGGTATTACCATTAATACTTCGCACATCGAATATCAAACCGAAGCTCGGCACTATGCGCACGTCGACTGCCCAGGTCACGCCGACTACGTTAAAAACATGATTACGGGAGCGGCCCAAATGGATGGGGCGATTCTCGTTGTCGCGGCCACCGATGGGGCAATGCCGCAAACCCGCGAACACGTCTTGTTAGCGAAACAAGTCGGTGTCCCATATATCTTAGTTTACTTAAACAAAACCGATTTAGTTGACGATCCGGAATTAATCGACATCGTCGAAATGGAAGTCCGCGATCTTTTAAGTGAATACGGCTTCCCCGGAGATGATACTCCGATTATTCGCGGTTCTGCCCGTGATGCCTTAGATGGCAAACCGGATGCAATTGAATCGATTAAGGAATTAATGGCAGCGGTTGATGCCTTTATCCCTGATCCTGTCCGTTCGAATGATCTCCCGTTCTTACTTCCAATCGAAGACGTGATGACCATCTCTGGTCGTGGAACCGTCGTCACTGGTCGGGTTGAACGCGGCCGCATCAAAGTTGGTGAACCCGTGGAAATCGTCGGCATTCGTCCGACCCAAAACACGGTGGCTACCGGCTTAGAAATGTTCCGGAAACTGCTTGATTTCGCTGAATCTGGCGATAATGTCGGGGTCCTTTTAAGAGGAATTGCCCGCGATCAAGTCGAACGTGGTCAAGTCCTCGCCAAACCTGGCTCGGTCCAACCCCACAGCAAGTTCTCGGCCCAAGTCTACGTCCTCTCCAAAGAAGAAGGTGGTCGTCATACCGCTTTCTTAAACGGCTACCGTCCGCAATTCTTCTTCCGCACCACAGACATCACTGGTGTTATCACCTTAAAGCCTGGTACGGAAATGGTCATGCCTGGCGATACCGTCGAATTAGTGATTGAATTAATCCACCCCGTCGCCATCGAAAAAGGAACGAAGTTCTCGATTCGTGAAGGCGGTCGCACCGTGGGTGCAGGGACGATTACCGATATCATTAAATAAGCCATCTTTTGCGAAAACGACCCACTTCGGTGGGTCTTTTTTGATTGCAAAAATGGGCTATCTCGATATAATGTGAATTGTTGTACATGATGGTAATAATTGCTAAGGAGATATATCTATATGATGAATAAGACACTTGGAACAGAAAAAGTTGGTAAACCTGCCCCACCGGAATCGCGCTCGATTACTCCGGCGCCGATTGGTCGCCGCTTTGGGAGTGCTTTAATCGATGCTGGCATCTTTGTTGCCGCCTTTTTTCTCCTAAATCTAGCAGTGGTTTCCCCGATTATGAATGCGGCGGCTCATCTCAATATCCGAGTCGCTCAAATGAACGCTGACTTAGAAAACTCTTCCCTTTACGTGGTCAAGTATTTAAATGCCGCCAAAGAAGAAATCGTCGTTGGTTATGATCTTGATTTAGAGGTTGGCGACACCTATACTCCACTTGAACCCCAAGAAGGTTTTGATTACAAAGTTGCCAGTTATGGACTTTATTATCCTGATAGCATTTCAGAAAAAGCCGTTTCGGAGTATTATCCGAAAATGGTCTATCGTTTTTATACGCATTATCGGCTCAATCGCGCCTTAGAAACCGATGTCGATCAAGAAAGAGACGCGGTCAATCAAATCATTCGCAATAATATCGGTACTTCCTTTGTTTCAGCGGATGAATGGTACAAAACCAATGTCTTGCGTGTCGATGATGATGATTCTTATTTCGTTTCGGTTCCCGGTATTCATCATCCCGAACCCGCTCCCAAACCTTGGTTTCCCCTTTTGACTTCCGATGCAAGCGAATCCGTCAGTGAAGAGAGTTCTGATGAAGTAACTAGTGCTGCAAGCGAAGGAAAAACCATCGCTGATTTTACCTTCTTTCCCGAAGGTGTCGCTCTTCGCAGCGATGAAAAAGCACCGACTTATGATCAACTTGCGGCATTCTACACTCGGATTTATAAAGCGGCGATCAATGATTTAAATGCTGAACCCGATCACGCCCATACGACGCGTTTACAAATAATCAATTTAATCATCCCCTTTTTCCTTGCGGGGATGCTGGTCTATTTACTCTTCCCCCTAGTTTTCCCCCATGGAGCAACCCTTGGAAAGAAAGCCCTCAAACTCGGAGTGGTCAACACTTATGGATATAAGGCGTTGTGGTGGCAACATTTAGCCCGCTTCTTTGCCCTTTTCATCTTTGAATTACTCTTGACCTTTGTCTTTTACTTCCTCGTGCCCTCGATGGCCTTGCTCCCCATCTTTGTTTCCTTCACGTTATCGATGTTTGGTAAAAAGAACCGTGCTTTGCACGATTTCATTGCTGGAACGCGCGTGGTTGATTTACGAACTTCAAAGATTTATCTCGATTCAAGCGAGGAAGATGAACTCAATCCGCTTCCGCAAGAAGGCGAGAAAATTGAAAAAGCTACTGAGAAAACAGTCAGTTATGCCGACCGGCTCATCGTTCCACCGCCATTACCAGAAGAGCCCGAAGTGGTCGTGGCAGAAGTGGTCGAAGAAGACGATTTAAAAGAAAAATCCCCTGAAGAAAAAGCAGAAGTCATCCCAGAAACTCCCATCCAGGAAGAAGATGGAAACAAGTAAAACGATTACCTTAGCTCCCACCTATAAACGCCTTTTAGCGGTGATTATTGACTTTTTAATTATCGCGTTTATCGGTTTTTGTCTTTTTGTCTTTGCTGGAATCCCCATCGTCAATCGCTTTTTTCAAGGCAATCAATTAGTCAATGAAGCCACAAGAATTCAAACGGAATCGTATCTTTTTAATAATAAAGGTGGGGAAATCTATCTTTTTCCTTATGCGGAAGAAAATGAAGAGACACCACTGGGGTTAATTGAAGAAGGACTATATCGTTACTATGTCGAAAGTGAGGTCGCTGTTTCAACTGGGGCCCATTTAGCGGATGCGGATGCTTATTACGATCAGATTTTACAAAGGATGATAATCGTCAATGATGTCCCGACTCTTAATCCTGATTGTCTCTTTGATTTTGATCAGGGCGCTCCGCTTGATCCGTGGAATATTCCGATCAAAGGAAGCACTACTGCCGAACAAAGACAAGAGTTTTATCTTGATGCCTATCAAAATGCGATTGATGATTTAGAGAACAATCATCCCCGACTCAATCAGATTAACCAACTTCTTGAAAGGCGCATGGTGATAGGGATTCTCATTGGTTTTTTGGTGAGTTTAGTTTTTTTCCAAGCCATCATTCCCTTAATCCTTAAAGAGGGGGCAACTCTTGGTAAACGCCTCTTTAACATCGGAGTGGTAAATGCCCTTGGCTATCGAATGAATAAAATTCATCATCTCTTTCGTAATATCACGGTAATCTTTCTCCATTATCTTTTAATTTTTCTCGCGCTTCCCTTTGTCTCTTTAATGTTCATGTTTTTCCGTAAAGACCAAAGAAACCTCGTTGATCTTTTGGCGGCGACTTTGGTGGTCGACACTAAATATTCAATTATTCATGATTCCGCTCAAGCTGAAGCGTCAGCGCAGGCAAAGATTGAAGAAGTCAAAGCCCAAAATCGCCTCCTCCGCGATGAATACGAAAAAGAAGAGAAAGAAAGACGGCGGTTTTAGCGTTTTAATTTATAAATTGTCCCTAGTTTTAGTGCAAAAAACTCAATTAAAGGCATTTTTAACCGATTAAAAAACGACATTGTCAAAAAGAAATTCGCTCTGGCAATATTAAGTGCTGGACACTTTTTTATTATTGGTTTACTAATTATTCCTATGATATGATTAATAGTAGGTAAAATGTGTCTCTTATCAAGCCGTATTTGGAGGAAAAATAATGGAAGTAAGATTAGAAAATCTCACGAAAGTCTTCCCCGCACCGAAAGTTAAAGGCAAGCGGGGGGCGGATGTGTACGCTGTCAACGATATGACGGTGACGATTCCCGATGGGAAACTTTTAGGGTTGTTAGGCCCTTCCGGTTGTGGAAAATCGACCACGCTTTACATGATTGCGGGTCTGCACAAACCGACCTCAGGTAAGATTTGGTTTGGGGATGAAGAGGTGACCAATGTCCCTCCGGAAAATCGCGGGATTGGACTCGTGTTCCAAAACTACGCTCTTTACCCCCACTTAACCGTCCGTCAAAACATTCAGTTCCCTCTGCATAATGTCCGGCCGCGTTTGAGCAAAGATGAGATGGAAGTCATCGCCCAACAAATGGCGGATTTGGTTGATATTGGTGGACTGCTCGACCGGAAACCAAAGGAGTTATCCGGCGGTCAACAACAACGGGTGGCCATCGCTCGGGCCTTAGCGAAAAGGCCGCAAGTTTTACTTCTCGACGAACCGCTTTCAAATTTAGATGCGCGTCTGCGTTTACAAACGCGGGAAGAGATTCGCCGCATTCAACGAGTTTCTGGGGTGACGACGATCTTTGTCACCCACGACCAAGAAGAGGCGATGTCGATTTCCGATAGCATCATCGTCATGGATAAAGGAATTTTACAACAGGTTGATGAACCTCAAACTGTCTACGATGAACCGATTAATTTATTTGTCGCTAAATTCTTAGGCAACCCAGCGATTAACATCTTTAATGGGGAACTAAAAAATGGCAATCTCTTAATCGATGGCAAAGTCTTCGATAAAGGCTATAAAGCTAAAGGCGAATTCTCTCTGATGGACGAAGGGATTTTTGCAGCAGCCGTCGAAAAAGGCTTCACCTTAACTCTCGAAGAATATCTGGCGATGTTAAAAGGCAAAGCGACCCGGCCTGTCCCCGGTGCAGTTGCTGATGAAAATGGCGTTGTGCCGACTGAAATCATCCCCTTCGAATTGAATTTAGATAATATTTTCACCTTCGTGCAAGAACACGGTTATACAGGAGAAAAAGAAGACTTCATCCAACAAATTCATCTACTTCGCGAAGAAAAAGGTGTCAATCGCCCCGTCAAAGTCGGGGTGCGACCTGAAGCTTTTGGTTTTGAAAAAGGTGCAGTGGGAGGCAAAGTCCCATTAGATGTTAACTACATTGAACATATCGGACGCGACATCTCGATTATCGGGAATGTCCACGATCAACCCGATAACAAAGTCCGAGTGATTATCCCTAGTGAAATGCGGGCGAAAGTCAACGCGGATAAGATTGACTTATATCCCAAACGCTTCTACGTCTTTGAAGAAAGTGGCACGCGGATTAAGTAGCAGGTAGGGAATATGGTAGAAAAAATCAAAAAGAAACCGGAGATGGTCGCGATGACAGAAGTTACTTCTCCCGAAATCGAAGCCGTGGTCATTGAAGATCCAACTAAAGTCCGGCTTTCGGAACAGCAAACTTTGAAAACCAAGCAAAATCGCCATTTTCCGATTTGGGCGAAAGCTTGGATTGCGCTAATTCCCGCGTTAATTTTCTTGGTGTTTTTCACGTTTTATCCGATTATCAACACTTTCATGTATTCATTTATCGGGGCGAACATTCACCAAGCTGATGGCACGACGCAATTTGGGACGATTTTTATCGCAAATAATGCGGGTTCCTTCGCCCTATCGCAATTTTTCGCTTCGTTAGCGAAGTGGAATCAATATATTCGCGATCCCGCTAATTATCCTGGGCTAACCGATCCGGTGCAGCCAGTATTTACCTTGCGAAACTATCAAATCGTTTTAACTGATAAACTCTTCTTAAATTCGCTGCTGAACACGATGTTACTCGTGATTGTTTCGGTACCCCTGACGATTATGATTTCGTTATTGCTCGCGGTGTTCTTAAATTCAATTAAGACCTTACGCGGCTTTTATCAAACCATTTTCTTCTTGCCGTATGTGACAAACTCCATCGCCTTAGGGATGGTTTTTAACGTGATGTTTTCCTATCATGATAACGGCTTAATGAATATGTTCTTATCTTGGTTTGGGGTCGCGCCACAAAACTGGCTTCACTTGCGAATTGATGCGGGAAGTGTCGTCATTCCTGCCGCGACTAGAGGGGCGATGTTTACCGCGATTACTATTTATACGGTGTGGAACGGACTCGCCTTCAAAATTCTCGTCTTTATGAGTGGGCTCGCTAGCATCGATAAGCAATACTACGATGCCGCTCGGATCGATGGCAGTAGTCGCTTTACGATTTTCCGTCGCATCACCGTGCCTTTGCTAAGCCCGCAAATTTTCTATATTACGATTACCTCATTTATCGGAGCGTTTAAATCCTATACGAGTGTGATTGCTTTATTTGCCGATAATACGAAAAATAATGGAGCAGGTAGTTTTGGTGGCTCTCAAGGGACCGAATGGATTACCGTGGTCGGCTATATCTATCGCGAGATGGGAAGAGGAGCGGAACTTCCCTCTATCGCCAGTGCGGGCTCCGTCATTTTGCTGATTGTAATCCTGCTAATCACTTTAGTTCAACTACAAGTGAGCAAGCGCCGGGTCCACTACTAGGGAGGAGGAAAAAATGGCAAATCACGAAAGATATTTCGCTAGTGAAAGCGAACGAAAACGCTGGCTCGCTGGATATATCATCTCCCGCGTTGTCATCTATGCCTTCTTAACCGCGTTTGCTTTGTTCATCTTATTACCATTTTGGTTTATGATTATCACCTCGCTTAAACACGCAAACGATTATCAACATGAACAAGCTTTAGGAGTGCTCAATCTCTTTCCAACGCGACTGACTTTTAAAAACTTCGGTACGATTTTTGGCGCGAATTTTGGTTATTCTGCCGCTGTTCCTGAAGATCGCGAAATCGCAGAACTCGGAATTGGCTCTTCGGGAAATAACTTCGCCCAATACTTCATCAATACGATTATTGTCGCCGTAGTTTCGACGGTGTTTATGGTGATTACCACGGTCTTAGCCTCCTTCGCTTTTGCTCGGCTTGAATTCAAAGGCAAAAATCTTCTTTTCACCTTGTTACTTTCAACGATGATGGTTCCTGGGGAAATGATGATTATCACCAACTTCCAAACTGCCAACGCTCTTAATTGGACAAATACGTATGCCGCTTTGATTTTTGTCCATGGCATTTCCATCTTCTATATTTTCTACTTGCGGCAAACTTTCCAACAGATTCCTAACGAATTGTATTTAGCAGCCAAAGTCGATGGCTATGGCGAATTCGGCTATCTGCTTAAAGTGATGATTCCGATTGCGCTTCCGACAATTGTCACGATTACGATTCTCAATGTCATGGGCTCTTGGAATGCTTACATCTGGCCGAATTTAGTCGCCTCAGGCAACAACCCAGTTTTTGGTCATTCGATGAAACTCGTCTCCAACGGCTTGATGAGCATGTTCTCCAATACGTTTAGATCCTATGATACTTTGCGAATTGCAGGTTCGATGGTGGTTACGGCCCCGTTGCTAGTGGTGTTTATCTTCTTTAGGAAATACATCATGCGCGGTGTTTCTCGTAGCGGCATCAAAGGTTAATTCAAGGAGCGTCTCGCTCTTGAAGTTATAAAAAGAAAGGAGTTTTTCTTAGATGAGAAACAAAAAAATGATTCCCCTAGGAATGGCTTTACTTCTCGGTGTCGGAGTGGTATCGAGCTGTTCTGGCAAGCCAAAAATCAATTTTTGGACAGGCTTTGGCACCGCGGTCAGCGGCGTCATTGAACCTCTGATTAGCGAATATGAAAAAGCTAATCCAGAATACGACATTACCTATGAATCCAAAGGTGGATATGATGGGTTGCAAAAAGCGATTTCTCTTTCTGCGTCCACGGGTAATTATCCCCATCTTGCGGTCGGTTATCCCGACCATATGGCAGGATATATCGTCTCGGATATCTTACAACCACTCGATAGTTTTATTGAACAAGAGGAGGCGGGATTCCTCGATGATTTTCTTCCCGCTTACTTAAAAGAAAACCAAGAACTCACCTATCGGCGTAAAACCGATGGTTCCGGTGGCTTTGATTATGATCGCCCCTTCACCATGGGTCTTCCCTTTAATAAATCGACAGAAGTTGTCGTCGCCAATCAAACGATGATGGATTATTTCTACGCGGTTGATGAGACGATTGTCATGCCCAAGAGCTGGGAAGAATTAGCAGAAGTTGGCGCGAAGATGGTCGCCCACTTCCGCGATAATGACCTATCGGGCAAAATCGTCAAAACCGATAAGAGTATCTACACCCCAGCAGAAGGTGAAACCTACACTGGCGATGATATTCTCCTGGATTTCACTGGTGTGAAAGCAGGCGAATTCCGTCCTTTCTCTTGGGACTCCACCGCTAATATGTTTATCACCCTTGTCCGACAATGGGGCGCAGAATATACAACGATGGGTGCCGATAGCCGCACAGGTAAGTACCTCTTTAATAATGAGACCAACCAACCAAAAGTTGTGAAAATGATGGCCTTTATGAAGAAAATCTACGATGAAGGCATCATCGGCATTCCCGCAACTTGGGGGGAATCCTCCTATTCTTCCAACCCCTTTAATGCGAATAAAATCGCAATGACGGTTTCTTCGAGTGCCGGGGTTAAATTCAATGTCCCTGCGGGCAACAAGTTTAAAATCTCGGTCAATCCGCTTCTCTACCATGTCGATGCGGAAGGAACCGCGCATAAAACGGTGATTTCGCAAGGCACGAACTTAATGATGTTCCAAAAAGGTAATGACGAAGTCAAACAAGCCGCTTGGAATTTCATCAAATTCATGACTACCAAAGTCAACGATCGCTTTGCGATTGGTGCGGCTTATTATCCGGTGACCTACACGATGGCCAGTAGCACCACCTATACCGAGTTCTTAAATCAAGATACGACCGATTTAGTCGATAGCGATGTCGCGGTCATCGAAGCGGCAAATGTCAACGCTAACGTCTATACAAACGATGAGGAAAACTGGTATAAATTCGTCGACCCAGCCTTCGTTGGTTCTTCTGAAATCCGTTTCGAAGTCGGTAATACCTTTGGAATTCTCTTTGCAGGTGAAGGCTCTAATCTTGGCGAAAACCCCACCGATACCCAACGCGAAGTTTGGGCGAAAAGAGTCCTTGGGCTAGTAACTGAAAATTTGAAAAAATACGCTTGATTGAACAAAGGAAAGAAAAGGAGTGTTGAATATGCGAAAAATCACAAAATTGATCTTAACCTGTCTCGCAATTGGCACCTTAGCTGGTTGTGATGGGGGAAAACGCGATGAAGAACGCGATCAAAGGATTGTCGAAGCTGTCTTACGCTTAGCGATTTGTCAAGAAAATGGGACGATTCCACTTGATCCCCTTGGTGAACCGACGAAATTAAAAGCGGATGAGGGCAAATATTTAGTCATTGCCAATTCCTGGGTTCGCGAAGGGGAAAAGGTCACTATTTCCTGGTCGACCAATCGGGAAGATGCATTTGAATTTCTCCCCGGTGATGAGAACACCACCCGCGCTAACCCCGTCTATCCCGAACATGGAGAAGAACCCAAAGGGGTTTCTTTAACCGCGACGGCGACATTATTTAATGCCAAAGCTACAGCGCGTTTTGTCTTTTATCTCTATCCCCCGAGTGCCCTCTTTGCCCGTTCTGATTTAGGTTCAATTCGGGAAGAGGCCGTTCCTAAAGATCGAGTTTGGGTGGAAGGCTTTGTCTATGCGATGATTGAACATGACTGGAATTTGGTCTATATTGCCGATGGCAGTTACGGCATTGGCCTCTATCGCTTAGATTTCGATTTCCCCACGGTTCCCGATATGACCGATGGTGGGAAAAAGCGCGCCTTACAAATTGGCGACTATGTCAAAGCCGTGGGAAAATATTCTCCCTATCAAGGTTTAGCGGAAGTTGGGTTCTTAGAAACGGTCGAAATTATTGAAGTTCCCGATTACGCGGAAACCCCAAAAGTTAAAGTGCTAACCGAAGATAACTTCATCGATGTGACCACCTTAATGGGATTTGACGCGGCTAAAGTCCGAATTGAAGGATTGGTTTTCACGGGGAAATACCTCGACAAGGAAAAGAAACCGGTCTCGGGTTTAGATACCACTGGTGCCGAACACCGCGATGTGGTCTTTAAAGCGGGGGATACGGAAATTTGTCTCAATGTTTCCTATCACATTGGTCCGACCAAACAAGCGGCGTTAAAAACTTTCCTCAACGGTTTAACCGCGGGACAAACGGTGACCTTTGAAGGTCCGCTTGGTTGGTATAATGATCCCAACTTAGCCTTTACTGATATCTCGCAGTTAAAGGCGGTTTAATCCGTTTTACTTAGCAAGAAAATCAGGCGATTGACCATCGAGGTTGATCGCCTTTTCTTTTTGGTTTTTTTCTTGCCATCACTAGCCTAATAATATAAAATAACAAGGCGTCGAGGACTGTTAGCTCAGTTGGTAGAGCAGCTGACTCTTAATCAGCGGGTCGCGGGTTCGATCCCCTCACAGTCCACCACTTCAGAAAAAAATAGGTTGGTAAGCGACCAACCTTTTTTCTTTTTTCAGGGACAAAAAACTTTTTAATTTTATTTTGCTATAATTAAAAAGAGGAAATGTTTATGAGTATGAATATCACTACAGCCCGAAAGTATTTACGGGCCCTGAAGAATGTTAAAGGCAAATACGCGACGCGTGACACTCTGGCGCGAGAAATCGGAGTTTATCCAGAGATTATCGCTGCGGATTTATCGCTCTTTGATCCGATAATCAATCTCGATGATCAATATAATCTTTTACCTTTAATTTCCGAGTTGGAAGCCTATATTGAAAAACTCGCGGAGAAAAACAAGAAGAAGCATCCTCCGCGCGTGAAAAAAAGCGAAATCGGCGCCTATCAATCAATCGGGGATTTCGTCTTTAAAAAGATGACGATTGGGGGTTCGGGTTTAATCGATCAAAATGTTGAATTAAGCGATCACGATCTCCGACTTTTAAAACGCTTGATTAACGACGAGCAAAAAAGACGAAAACAAGGATAATCTCGTCTTCTTTTTGCTGACCTCTGTTCAAGAAGAGCGCCTAGAGGCGCTTTTTCTTTTTCGAACTGCGAAATAAGGCGTTTTAACCTATAATTTATCGATACTTTCATGTATAATATGAAACGGAAATGTTACATGGAGGATAATTAAATGAGTGCAGTCAAAAAACACTTTCTCTCAGTCGATGGCAATACTGCGGCCGCTTTAGCTAGTTATAATTTCTCGGAAATCGCCGCAATATATCCGATTACTCCCTCATCCCCGATGGCGGAAAATGTCGACGTTTATGCTTCTCAAGGCAAATTAAACTATTTTGGTAGTCCGGTTAAAGTCGTGGAACTCCAATCGGAAGCCGGGGCCGCAGGAGCGGTTCATGGGGCTTTACAAGCTGGTTCTCTCGCTGTGACTTATACGGCTTCACAAGGGCTACTCTTAATGCTCCCCAACCTCTATAAATGGGTCGGTGAGTTTTTACCGGCGGTGCTCCATATCGCCGCGCGTTCGCTAGCGACGCGAGCCTTATCGATTTTTGGTGATCACCAAGATGTCTATGCGGTTCGCCAAACTGGAGCGACGATGATCGCCTCTCATTCCGTGCAAGAAGTCGCGGATTTAGCTCCGCTTTCGCACTTAGTGGCGATTGATTCTTCCTTACCTGTGATCCATTTCTTTGATGGCTTTCGCACTAGTCACGAAATTCAAAATATCGAATTTATCGATGATGAAGCATGGAAGCAGTTAATCCCCGAGAAAAAACTCGCAGAATTCCGGGCGCGAGGATTAAATCCTCATGGTCACGCGGTTACCCGCGGCGGGGCGGAAAATGATGATATCTACTTCCAAGGTCGCGAAGCAGCGAATAAGAAAAATGCCGAAGTGATTAAAGTCGCTGATAAATACTTTGCCAAAGTCAGCCAATTAACTGGCCGGAAATACGCCCCCTTTGTCTATCATGGGGTCCCTGATGCCGAGGCTGTTTTAGTCGCGATGGGCTCAGTCACGGAAACGATGCGCGAAGTCGTCGATGATTTAGTGAAAAAAGGCGCAAAAGTCGGGGTGGTTAAAGTTCACCTCTATCGTCCTTTTTCGGCGAAGCATTTAGTTGATGTTTTACCAAAGACTGTGAAAAAACTCGCGGTCTTAGATCGCACGAAAGAAATCGGGGCCACCGGTGAACCTCTTTATGTGGATGTCGTCACCGCTTTAGCCCAAGAAAAACGTCAAATCGAACTCGTGGTGGGAGGCCGTTATGGACTCTCGAGCCGCGACACGCAACCGAAGCACATCAAGAGTGTCTTTGATTTCCTCAATAATAAACCTTGGCATTCCTTCACTGTGGGCATTATCGATGATGTGACCCACCTCTCGATTCCGATTGATGAAGAATACCATCTCAAGCAAGACTACCGCGCCTGTTTATTCTATGGCTTAGGCAGTGATGGAACGGTGGGGGCGAATAAGTCCTCGATTAAGATTATCGGGGATGCGACAGGGCAATATGCTCAAGCTTATTTTGCCTATGACTCACGCAAAGCTGGTGGAGCGACGCGTTCGCACCTCCGCTTTGGTCCCACTCCCATTCGTTCGACCTATTACATTGAACAAGCCGACTTTATCTCCTGTTCACTCGACACTTATTTAATCAAATACGATATGATTCGCAACCTCGCTCCTTTTGGAACGTTCTTACTAAACACCGCGATGAGCGATGAAGAATTAGTGCAGGTGATGCCCAATCGGATGAAAGCGGGTTTAGCGAAGAAAAAAGCGAAATTCTTCGTGATTGATGCGAATGAAATCGCGCGCGAAATCGGTATGGGGCGGCACACGAACACCATTCTCCAATCTTCATTCTTCTATCTCAATCCAGATATCATGCCTTATACAGAGGCGCTTGATTGGATGAAAAAACTCGCCAAGAAGACCTATGGTCGTAAAGGTGAAGAAGTAGTTAAACTCAACTACAAAGCGATCGATAAAGGGGCAGAAGGTCTGCGTGAAGTTCAAGTTGATCCCGCTTGGGCTCAACTCGATCCTCAACGCGTAGTTCCATCCACGGGGGATGAATACTTCGATACCTTTGTCACTCCGATTGAAAATCTCGAAGGTTATGACATTCCCGTCAGCCGTTTCCTCGAAGATGAACTCCTCGATGGGACGATGAGAAATAATGTGACTTTTGCGCAAAAACGCAAGATTGCCCCCACGGTTCCCCATTGGAAAAAGGAAAACTGCATCCAATGTAATCAATGTGCCTTCGTCTGTCCTCATGCGACGATTCGACCTTTCTTAATCGATGAAGAAGAGATGCAGGGGATGCCCGCGGCTGGTAAAGACGATGTCCTGCCAGCGATGGGGCCAAATATGCAGGGGTTGAAATTCCGGCAAACAATCTCGCCCGCGAACTGTGTCGGCTGTGGACTTTGTGTCGCTGTCTGTCCTGGAAAAGCGGGGAACAAAGCGTTAGAGATGGTCGACGCTAAAGAAGAGTTCCATCTAGAAGAAGTCGCAGATTACCTCTATCATAATGTCACTTATAAGACAGATAAATTCCCTCTGGTCGGTGCCAAAGGTGTCGGATTTTTAAGACCTTATCACGAAGTCAGCGGTTCCTGTGCTGGCTGTGGTGAAACACCTTACTACCGCCTAGTGAGTCAATTATTTGGTCGCGATATGCTAGTGGCCAATGCCACTGGTTGTTCCTCCATCTACTGTGGCTCGACACCGGGAACTCCATTTGTCACCGATGAAAATGGTGAGGGGATTGCTTGGGCTAACTCGCTTTTTGAAGATAACGCCGAATTCGGCTTTGGAATGAGAATGGCGACCGATCATAAACTCGAGCAAATCACCAAAATTCTCAATGCCCATAAAGGGGATGTTGAACCAGAGTTAGCCGAGGTGATCGAACAATACTTAGCTAATATTAAAAACCGCGATCAAGCGCGGAAAATTATCCCCGAATTAATCGCCGGCTTAGAAAAAACCAAAAACGAGCCGATTAAAAAAGCGCTTGAATACAAGGAGGATTTCCTCGATAAGAGCGTGTGGATTGTCGGTGGCGATGGCTGGGCTTATGATATCGGTTATGGTGGTTTGGACCACGTTCTTGCCAGTGGGGCCGATGTCAATATCCTCGTCCTTGATACTGAAGTTTACTCCAATACCGGTGGGCAAATGTCGAAAGCCACCCAAACTGGAGCGATTGCCAAATTCGCCTCTTCGGGTAAGACGGGCAATAAGAAGAACCTAGCCTTAATGGCGATGGCTTATGGCGATGTCTACGTCGCCCAAGTTGCCCTAGGTGCGAATTTTAACAAAACCATCCAAGCCCTTCGCGAAGCGGAAGCCTATAAAGGCCCTTCGCTTATCATCGCTTACTCCCCCTGTGCGGAACACGGGATTAAAGGTGGTTTGGCCAACCACATCACCGTGACCAAAAAAGCGGTCGATTCTGGTTACTGGCCGATTTTCCGTTATGATCCGCGCTTAGAAAAAGATGGAAAATCGGGATTGACTATTGATTGCCAAGAACCCGACTACTCCTTATTCCGGGAATTCGTCATGGGAGAAACGCGGTTCTCGCAATTACCCAAGATTAATCCTAAACACGCGGAAGAACTCTTAACTCGTTCCGAAGAAGAAGCGAAGAAACGCTTTGAACGGATTAAGAAATTCCTCTAGGATTAAAGTAAACTCAAAAAAGAGCCACTGAAAAATCAGTGGCTTTTTGCTAGGTTATTTTTCTGAAAACAAGAGGGATTTAGCAAAAAAATCCTTCATTTTCTAACGGTTAAAGTTAAAGGATGAAGGATTTAATTTTCATGGTCGGAACGATGAGATTCGAACTCACGACCCCTACCACCCCAAGGTAGTGCGCTACCAAGCTGCGCTACGTCCCGACTCGCACACATCATTATACAAAAATGAGGAATTTCTTCAAGGTATGAGAATAAAAGTAAAAAGCCGCTTGGAAAATTTAATGGTCCATAAAACTTTCAGGGGCGAAATCCCCGTAACTTATATCGAAATCATATATAATATTATCCTGAGGTGTTTGGAATATGAGCAAAGATAAAATTGTGATCAAAGGAGCCAGAGATAATAACCTAAAAAATCTCTCTGTAATAATCCCCAAAAACCAACTTGTGGTCTTCACCGGAGTGAGTGGTTCAGGGAAATCAACTTTGGCCTTTGATACCATTTATAATGAGGGTCAACGTCGTTATGTCGAAAGCCTTTCCTCATATGCTCGGCAATTTTTAGGCAGTGTCGATAAGCCCGATGTCGATTCGATTGAGGGGTTGTCTCCCGCGATTGCAATCGATCAAAAAACCACCTCGAATAACCCCCGTTCCACGGTGGGGACAGTGACGGAAATTTATGATTATTACCGTCTTTTATATGCGCGAATCGGCGTTCCTTATTGCCCAACTCATCATGAGCCGATTATCGCCTTTTCCGCGGCCGAACTCACCGATTTAATTCTTGGCTATCCGCAACGGACGCGCATCCAAATTCTCGCGCCAGTGGTCCATAACGAAAAAGGTACTCATAAAGATACTTTAGATAAAATTCGCTCCCAAGGTTTTGAACGCCTGCGCATCAATGGCGAACGCCTCCGTCTTTCGGAACATCCCAATTTAGCGCTGGATAAAAATCTCCGTCATAACCTGGATATCGTCATCGACCGGATCGTTTTAAAAGAAGATGTGCGTTCGCGTCTTTATGATGCGATTACTCTGGCTTTGGATTGGGGGCATGGCCATATTGTGATTATCTTCAATGAGGAAGAAAAACTGTTTTCTTCACATCATACTTGTAAATATTGCGGTTTCTCGGTACCCAAACTTGAGCCGCGACTCTTTTCTTTTAATGCTCCATTAGGCTATTGTCAAGACTGCAATGGCTTGGGGATTAAACAGGAAGCTGATCCTTCATTATTAGTTCCTCATCCTGAACTTTCTTTAATTCAAGGGGCGGTAGAATATTACAAAAATATCGTCGGAACCTTAAATCTTGAATGGCAAGAATTCGCCTATCTTTGCGAGCAATATCAGATTCCCCTTGATGTTCCGTTTCAAGAGTTAACCGCAGAACAAAAGAAGATTATTATGGAAGGTTCTCCTCAAAATCATGTCTATGTCTTGAAATCTTCCAGTGGCAACCTCAATCACCGTCATGGGCATATTGAAGGAATCAAAGAAAAGGTCGAACGTTTATATCGCGAAACCACTTCTGATTTTATGCGGGAATATTATCGCAAATTTCATATTGATCGCGTCTGTACGACTTGTCAGGGAGCGCGCTTAAATCCCCTAGCATTAGCCGTTTTAATCGATGAAAAAAACATCTATCAAGTCACCCAACTATCCGTTGATGATAGTCTCCAGTTCTTTGAGAAATTACCTGATAAATTAACCCATACTCAAAAAGAGATTGCTCGCTTAGTGTTACAGGAAATCGTCCACCGACTTACTTTCCTCCACGATGTCGGTCTTGGGTATTTAACTTTGGAAAGAATGGCGGCAACCCTCTCAGGTGGGGAAGCCCAACGAATTCGCCTAGCTACCCAAGTTGGCTCCAAGTTAAGTGGGGTTTTATATGTGCTTGATGAACCGAGTATCGGCCTGCATCAACGCGATAATCAACGATTGATTAAGACGATGAAAGAAATGGTTGCTTTAGGCAATACTCTTATCGTGGTTGAACATGATGAGGAGATGATGCGCTCAGCGGATCACTTAGTCGATATCGGTCCAGGAGCTGGCATTCATGGGGGCGAAGTCGTTGGTCAAGGGACAGTAGCAGATTTAATCCAAGCCCCTCTATCGCTCACGGGAAAATATTTAGCGGGAGAAAAATTTATTCCCCTGCCCCCCAAACGCCTCAAGGGCAACGGAAAATATATCACTTTAACTGGGGCAAAGACCAATAATTTAAAAAATATCACCGTCAAAATCCCCTTAGGAACCCTAACGGTAATCACCGGGGTTTCTGGTTCAGGGAAGTCATCGTTAATCAATGAGACTTTATTTCCTGGAATTGAAAAAGAGCTCTTTGATCGAAAAATTGTCACTGGACAATATGATAAAATTACCGGCTTGGAAAATATTGATAAGGTGATTAATATCTCCCAAGACCCAATTGGAAGAACGCCCAGAAGTAATCCCGCGACTTATACCAAAGTCTTTGATGAGATTCGCGAACTCTTCGCCTCGACGATTGAAGCCAAAGCGCGCGGATTAAGTAAAAGTGTCTTTTCGTTTAATATCCCCGGGGGAAGATGCGAGGTTTGTCAAGGTGCGGGAGTGCAAAGAATTCCGATGAACTTTTTACCCGATGTCTATGTTAAATGCGATGCTTGCAACGGAAAAAGATATCATGCGGAAACCTTATTTGTAACTTATAAGGGAAAGAACATCTATGATGTTTTGGAGATGAGAATCGAAGAAGCCTATCACTTCTTTGAGAATCGTCCAAAGATTCAAAGAAGAATAAAAACTTTAGTGGATGTCGGCCTTGGCTATTTAAAATTAGGACATCCAGCAACCAATTTATCAGGTGGGGAAGCCCAACGGGTGAAACTGGCGAATGAATTACAAAAACGGCCGACGGGCAAAACTCTTTATATTCTCGATGAACCGACAACAGGGTTACATACCGATGATATCGCTAGGTTATTAGATGTATTACAGTCGATTGTCCGTCACGGTGATAGCGTGCTCGTCATCGAACATAACCTCGATGTGATTAAAGTCGCCGATTACATTATTGACCTTGGTCCTGAAGGTGGTGATCACGGGGGCGAAGTTGTGGCAACGGGCACTCCTGAAGAAGTTGCGCAAAACCCCAAATCCTATACGGGTCAATATTTAAAGGGCGAATTAGAAAAAACGAAGAAATATATGAAAAAAAGCAACTGATTTATCGGTTATAATTAAAAATGGTAAACTAATGCAGTTAATGAGGAAATGAGATGATGGGACAATTATTAAAATGGAGCGGCGGGATAATCGCCTTGGTGATGATCATGCTGGCAATTTATGGAGCAATTCCCCTGATTAAGGAGGAAGGTTCGCTTCGAGCTTTAAAGAAGAAACCCGCCTTATTTTTACCTCTTGGGGTGGGGATAAGCGGGGTCGGCACATTTCTTATAGTTTTAGGTCATTTGCTCGATAAAAAGGCGAAGATTGGCTCGGTTGGAGGAGTGTTAGCCCTAAGTGGCGGTCTTTTATTTTTACCGATGTTCGCCAGTCTTATTTTCGCAACGGTCATCCATCATAAGAAACCAGGGATGTATGGCTCACAGGAAGATCGTCCTCTCTTTGGTTTTATTGTTGGAAGCGGCTTACTCACTGTGGTCAGTCTTTTCTTTTTGCTCGATGGGTTCACCTATCTTGAGATGATTACTTATCCGCTGGTGAGCGGGATAAAAATTGCCGCCTCTTTTGAAATTCGCTTCTACGCTCTTTTGATTTTATCGGGGGCGATTTTTGTCTATTTCCTCTGCGATTCCTATATGTTTAAACGTTATGGGCGTCACGGAATCCTGGAAAACTTATTTTACGTAGCCTTTCCCGCAGGGATTATCGGGGCGCGGATTTGGTATGTAATCGGCAATTGGGAACGCGATGGATTTAATCAGAACTTCAGTAAAATCTTCCAAATCTGGCAAGGGGGACTAGCGATTATGGGAGGGGCGATTTTTGGGACTCTGGCGGGAGTGATTTTCGTGGTCTTAAGGAGAAAGTATCTCAACTATCGCTGGACTGCCGATGTGATTATCCCGGCGATTTTAATCGCCCAAGCGGTCGGGCGTTGGGGCAACTTCTTTAATCAAGAAGTCTATGGAGCGGTGGCGAATGTGGAGAATTGGCGCTTCTTATCGATTGCGATTCGCCAGCAGATGACGATTGGGGGCCAGTTCCGTGTTCCCTTATTTTTAATTGAATCTTTGACTAATATCACGGGCTACCTGGTAATTCGCTATCTAGTGGGACAGGCGCTAAAAAAATGGACAATTGTCGGTGACCAAGCCGCTTCTTATCCGATTTGGTATGGCTTAACCCGCTTTATTATGGAGCCCTTGCGCGATCCAAGTTATACGATGGGCATGGATAATAAATGGTCTTGGGTTTGGAGTATTATCTTTATCGCGATGGGGATTTTAGCCCTTGTCGCTAATCATATCTATCATCGTTATCGTCAACCTATTTTCCATCCTCTTCCCGAAAAAGGTGTGGTTTTAACTAAAAAAATGTTAGAAGAAGCCACCCTAATCGCCGATACTTCCGTTGACGAAGAAAAATAAAAAAACCACAATCTATATTTGGGAGGTTTTTAATATGAAAAAACAACGTCAGACCCAAGTGGTGATCATCGGTAGTGGTCCGGCGGGAATTACCGCCGCCATCTATTTAAAACGCGCGCAAATCGATTTGATTTTACTCGATTTAGGCGCTCCTGGAGGCAAGATTAATCAAACCGCAGAAATTGAAAACTATCCTGGTATCAAAAGGATTTTTGGTCCAGATTTAGCCTATCAATTATTTGAGCAATTACAATTTAACAACATCGAAGTCGAATACGGACAAGCATCGCGCATCACCTTTTTAAATCCTGGTTTTGAAGTGGAAACCGACGAAGAAATCATCCGAGCCGATTTTGTCATTGTCGCCACTGGTACAGTGGAGCGAAGACTGCAGATTCCCGGCGAAGAGCGATATATTAGTCGGGGAGTGAGTTTTTGTGCAGTCTGCGATGGAGTTTTATATAAGGAGAAGAAGGTCGTCGTCGTCGGTGGGGGGAACTCCGCTTTCCAAGAAGCGCTTTTCCTTGCAAGTCTTGCCGCGAAAGTTTACCTCGTCCATCGCCGGCAAGGGTTCCGCGCGGACGAATATCTTGTGCAAAAAGCGCGGGAAACTAAAAAGATCGAATTTGTGCTCGAGGTGATTCCCCTTGAAATCATCGGCGAAGAAGTGGTGACCGGCATCGTCTTAGAAAACACGAAAACCAAAGAGAAAACCATCTTAAAGACCGATGCGGTTTTCCCTTTTATCGGCCTTGATCCGAGCAGTGATTTTCTCGCGGATTTAGGCGTGTTAACTCCCCGTGGTTTCATTGAAGTCCAAGCGAATATGGAGACGAAAGTTCCCGGTTTATATGGCGCGGGAGATATCGTGGATAAAGGTTTAAGACAGATTGTGACCGCGACTAATGATGGGGCGATTGCCGCGATGGATATCGCCCATAAACTCAGAGCTTAATCACCCGTGTGCGCCTTGGTGGAAAGACCATTTCGTGCTAAGATGAAGACAAGAAAAGAGCGAGGAAAAATAATATGAAAAACTTGATTATTTTATCGGGAATTAGCGGAGCGGGACGCTCGACCGCGGCCACGGCTTTTGAGGAACTTGGCTATAATGTCATCGAGAATATTCCCAAAGAATTAATCGTTCCTCTCTTATCTTTAGTCGCGCGTAATGATGACGGTGTCTATCAAAAAAGTGTTCTTGTCGCCAATATTCTCGAGGTGGAAAAGATTTTAAAATACACCGACGAACATCCGGAGATCAATGCGCGTTTTGTCCTTTTGACCGCGGAGAAAGGCGAACTGCTCAATCGTTATAAACTAACCCGGCACATCCATCCTTTGCAGATTCATGGCAAAACCTTAGAGGAAGGTCTGACGATTGAAAAAGAAGTCGAGGAGAAAGTTCGCGATCAAGCATATTTATTCATCGATACCACTGGCAAAACCGTCTCCGATTTACGTCGTATTATCTTTACCGCGTTTAGAAAACACCGGGGAAAAAATGTTACTTCAATCAATTTTGTCTCCTTTGGATTTAAACATGGAATCCCCATTGATGCCGATTTAGTCTTTGATACCAGAACGATTCCTAATCCTTATTATGTGCCAACGCTTGCCGATAAAACCGGCCGTTCTCGCAGTGTGGTTAAATATTTAGAAGAACAAGAAGAGACACCGGTATTTAAAGAAAACTTGATTAAATATCTCGATTATTATCTCAGCGAAGTCAATAAGGAAGCGCGCGGATATGTGACCGTTGCCATCGGTTGTAGTGGCGGACAACATCGTTCGGTCTATTTCGCTGAGTTTTTAAAGAAGCATTATCAAAGAGAATATCGAACCTTTGTCAGTCATCGCGATGTGGTTCGGTTTAGGAATCATTAATGAAAACCGGTCTTTCTTTTACCGCCGTGGTCAAAGAAGATATCGCGCGGTTTGATCATCAACCGGAAATTCTTTCATTGCCGCATAAAAAAGCTCTCTTATCAGCTTTTACGCGCTTTAATGGAGAAAAGGTGGAAGAAAATGGACAAAAGATACTCGTCCTCCGGAGTGAAAACGCTAAAGTCGCCCGGTATATCTATCGCCTTTTCCAAGAAATCTTCGCGGTTAAACCCACCCTCTCCTATGAAAAAAATACGCGATTTAACAAGCGCACGGCTTATTTTGTGCGGATAACAGCGAAAGTCGAAAAGATTCTCGCTCAACTAAAAATCAATTACAACTCCGGCACGATTGATCGCAGTATCGTCTATAGTGATGATACGGCAAGCGGCTATGCTTCAGGGGCCTTCTTAGCCAGTGGGACTGTCAATTCACCTGAAAGTAGCAACTATCATTTAGAAATTGCTTGTCATGAACTCGTCCAAGCGGAAAAGCTTGCGCGCTTAATGGAAAAGTTCCGTCATGCTAACTTCACTCCGAAAGTAATTCCAAGGCGGAATAAATATGTGGTCTATTTAAAAAAGAGCGATCAGATTGGGGAATTTCTCATTTTTATCGGGGCGACATCCGCTTCTTTGCGCTTTGAAGAAACGCGAATTGACCGCGATACAAGAAATGCGATGAATCGCATCCATCTTTGCGATGCGCATAACTATCGAAAAACGGTGGTGACCGCGCAAAGACAAATCGCCAGCATTCGCCTCTTAGAAAAAACTGTGGGTCTAGAAAATTTGACCAATGAAAAAATGACGACTTTAGCCTATCTGCGCTTACAGCATGAAGATGCCAATTATCAAGAACTCGCCTTGCTCTTGTCTGAAGAAATGGGGCTTGAACCCCCGGTTTCTAAAAGCAATATCGCTCATCTTTTCCGCGAGATGGATAAACTCGCGCTGCGTTACGGAGGTCACCATGCTCAAAGCTCATGAACAACTCGGATTGCGAATTCGCTATTTGCGCAGACAACGCGGGCTTTCGCAAGAAGCACTCGCCTATCATTCGGAAGTTAATAAGAATTATATTAGCGACCTGGAACGCGGAAAAAGAAACCCGACTTTAGAAATTTTAAGTCGGATTGCGGTCGGACTTGATGTCACCCTTTCAGAACTCTTTAAAGGAATTGTCGAATATTTCTAATCGGTAAAAATTTACCCCATAAAACTCGCTTTATCACAGGTTTTTTTGCAAAAAAAACATTTTTTTATGTTTATTCTACTACCATTTATAACCGATTGGTTATATAATAGTACTGCAACAAAAATAGAAGGAGGACATTGCTTATATGTCAATCAAAATTGCAATTAATGGCTTCGGCCGAATTGGACGTCTCGCCTTCCGTCGGGCAGAATCAGATATCGATGCTGACTTTGAAGTAGTCGCGATTAATGATCTAACCGATGCGGCAAATCTCGCTTACCTATTGAAATACGATTCCGCGCACGGACGCTTTGCGGTCGAAGATATCGCCGTTAGCGAAGATGGCAAAGCCATCATCTATAAGGGCCGTCGCATCGAAGTGCTCGGTCAACCCGATCCCAATCTGATCGATTGGTCCAAATTCGGGGTCGACATTGTGCTTGAATGTACGGGGCGGTTTAAAGGATCCGAAGACGCTCGGGTTCATATCGACAAAGGTGGGGCGAAAGGCGTGATTATCTCCGCTCCTTCCGACAAGAAAACTCCAACCTTTGTCTACGGCGTCAACACCAAAGGCTTAACCGCTGCAATGGACGTCGTTAGCGGTGCTTCCTGCACGACCAACTGCTTAGCCCCAGTGGTCAAAGTTTTAAATGATAACTTCGGCGTCGTCGGTGGCTTTATGACCACGGTTCATGCTTATACCAATGACCAAACCACCCTCGATTTACCGAAGAAGAAGGATGCTCGTCGCGGACGTGCGGCCGCAGCCAATATTATTCCGACCACCACAGGTGCTGCCAAAGCCATTGGTCAAGTCTTACCAGAATTAGATGGCAAACTCCAAGGTGGAGCCCTAAGAGTTCCCGTCATCGATGGTTCGCTGGTCGATCTTTCGCTCAGCTTAGAAAAAGAAGTTACCGAAGCTGAAGTCAATGCGGCGATGAAGAAAGCGGCGGAAACCACCTTAAAAGGCGTACTCGAATATACCGAAGATGCCGTTGTTTCCTCCGATATCATCGGTTCACCTGCGGGGGGAATCTTTGACGCCACCCAAACCAAAGTCTTTACGACTGGTGGCAAACAATTCGTCAAAGTCGTCGCTTGGTATGATAATGAATTCGGTTATACCTGTCAGTTTATCCGCCTCGCGAGTGCCTTAGCGAAAGTCAAAGGAATTAAATAATCTAACTGATGATGCAAGCGCCCTCACGCAGGGCGCTTTTTATCAAAATAAAGGAGAAACTATGAAAAAAGTTACAGATTTAAAGGTTAAAAACCAAACCGTTCTCGTTCGTGTCGACTTTAACGTTCCCTTAAAAGATGGGGTAATTACTGATGATAATCGGATGGTTGCTGCTTTACCAACCATTCGAGCCTTACTCCAACAAGGGGCAAAAGTCGTCCTGATGAGTCACCTTGGCAAAATCGATTTCAAAAAAGAACCTGAAGAAATCGCCAAAGCCAAAAAGAAAGCGAATATGGGCTATCTTCATGCTCATTTACAAGAATTATTACCTGGAGTCAAAGTCCACTTTGTCGATGCGACTCGCGGTGAAGGCTTAAAAACCGCAATTGCTAGCTTAAAGGCGGGAGAAGTCCTGCTCGTTCAAAATACCCGTTATGAAAAAGGTGAAAGCAAAAACGATCCCGAACTCGCAGCTGAATGGGCGAGTTTAGTCGATGCCTTTGTGATGGATGCCTTTGGTAGTGCTCACCGGGCCCACGCTTCCACATATGGGGTTCCAGCAGCCTTAAAAGCTAAAGGTAAACCAGTGGCAATTGGCTTCTTAGTGGAAAAAGAAGTGCAAAACCTCACCCGTTGTGTTGAAGTCGATCTTAAAGATCGTCCCTACGTGGCGATTTTAGGAGGCTTAAAAGTCAGCGATAAGATTAAAGTTATCGAATCCTTGCTGCAAAAATGCGACAAGATTTTAATCGGTGGGGCGATGGCCTTTACCTTCAAACGCGCATTGGGCTTTGCAACTGGTGAATCTCCCGTTGAAGAAGATCGTCTCGAATTTGCTCGACGCATCTATGAAGAGGCCAAGGGTAAGATTATCCTTCCAGTTGATAGCGTTGAAACCGATGCTTTTGAAGGTTACACCGTCAAGCGCGTGGTCCAAGATAACATCACACCTGGCCATCAAGGGATGGACATCGGTCCTGCCACCGCGAAGCTCTTTGAAAAAGAATTACAAGGGGCGAAAATGGTCTTCTGGAATGGTCCGATGGGCGTCTTTGAACAAGATGAATTCGCTAAGGGAACAGAAGCGGTTTGTCAAGCGATTGCGCATCTTCCCAATTGCTTTGCCGTAATCGGGGGCGGTGATTCCGCTTCCGCGGCGGCCAAATTAGGCTATAAAGATCGCTTTGCTCACGTCTCGACCGGAGGCGGTGCTTCGCTGGAAATGATTGAAAATGATGGGCATTTGCCAGGAATTGATATTATCCGGGAATAAATATGCGCAAAAAATTATTAGTTGGTAATTGGAAGATGAACAAGACGGCAGCCGAAGCCAAAGAATTCGCGCTTGCCGCCCTCCCACTTGTCGAACTGGCCAAGAAAAAGGCCGTCGATATCGGTGTCTGCCCGCCTTATCTTGCGCTTGCCACGGTCAAAAAATATAACCCGCATCTAATCGTTGGCGCCCAAAATGTCGATTATCATGAAAAAGGCGCTTATACAGGCGAAATCGCGGTCAATATGCTGCAAGAACTCGGGGTTGATTGGTCTTTAGTGGGCCACTCCGAGCGACGCACTTATTACGCAGAAACCGATGAAAGTTGCAATTTAAAAGTGCAGGCGCTATTAAAAGCTAACATGACTCCTTTATTCTGCATCGGCGAAACCTTACAAGAATTTGAAGCGGGTTTAACCAAAGAGATTGTCAAACGCCAAGTGCAATTAGGCTTAAAAGGGCTCACCGCCGAACAAGCGGAAAGAGTCGTCATCGCCTATGAACCAGTCTGGTCGATTGGCACAGGCAAAAATGCCTCTGAAGAAATCGCTGAAGATGTTTGTAAATTCATTCGGGAATTGTTAAACGAATTATTCGGCGCAAGCAGCGAAAAGATTCGCATCCTCTACGGTGGTTCGGTCAAACCCGAAAATGTGCGTGGCTACCTCAGTCAACCCAATATTGACGGGGCTTTAGTTGGCGGGGCTTCCCTAAAAGTCGAGAGTTTTGCCGCGTTGATTGCAAACGTCGATTAAGCAAGGGGAAAATCAATCACGAAAAGCAGCAAATTTTGCTGCTTTTTTGATATTTAACAGTGTTAATTTTGTTTTTATAGTATAATACTTATTGAAAAAAGGAGGGGATTAATTATGCTTCACCACATTGATACAACTAAGCCTGAACGTCCCGAACAACTTCAACGAAGTCGAACTTCGCTTTTAGCTGGGGCTTTTGGGTGGCTTTTTATCGGTCTTTTAATCGCGATGGCGCTTGCGGTTGGGATTGCACTGATCATCAATGCCCAAGTAGCGAACGCGGTTGATGATGCGGCGATTGAATTATTATTAGAACGCTACCTCGTCGCCCTTGCAATCTGTGGCCTCGTGCAATTTATCATGATTTTCGTCGTTCAGTTTCGCATTCTGCGACGTGGGGCTGAAGGAAGTAATTTGCTGATTCCCTATGTTCTCTACACGGCCAACACCGGGGTCTTACTCTCCTTTCTCGTTTTAATAACTGAAATTGAAGTGCTGGTGATGGCCCTCGGATTAACGGTGGTGATCTTCGGGCTTATGGCCCTTTATGCTCGCTTTACCAAACAGAACTTAATCGGGGTCGGACTTGTCGCCACCTTCTTAATCATTGGAGCGCTCATCCTCGGTCTTTTTAATTGGCTGCTCCAAAGTGATATAATCGGCTGGATTGTCACCTTTGCTTTCTTTGGCGCGGTGATGTTAATCACGATGTATGATATTTGGCAACTGCAAAGGATTTCGGAAACTGGTGCCAATTCGCGCAATTTGGCCCTCTTTTTCGCCTTACATCTTTTTATCGATTTCGTCTATATTCTCGTCCGGGTGATCTATTTCTTAAATATCGCTCGCAGTCGTCGTTAATCTTTAGAATCCAACCCGAGTTTTAAGGGTTGTAAATCATTTATTTAGTCATTCTCCAAAGTTGTTCGAAACGATCGGTACTTTGTTAATTTTATGTTCTTTTAAGGAAAGGAGGAAACTTCATGGTCAAAAAATTGCTCGAAGAAAAACTCAGTCGCAAAGAGTTGCAAAAACGCATCGATGCAATGCACGCTTATGATATCGCCGAAGATTTAATGGAGTTAACTCCTCACGAACGCGATGAACTTTATCGGTGTTTAACCGTTGAACAAATCGCTGAGATCGTCGCTTATCTTGAACCGGAAATTGCCGCGGAAGTCTTAGAGGGTTTCGATAAGGAAAAGCAGATTCAAACCCTCGATGAGATGCCAGCGGATGATGCGATTGATATTTTGCAGGCCTATGAAGATGAAACTCTGCGGGATGAAATTGTCGCGACTCTAGAAGATGCTGAAGAAGTTAAAGAACTAATTAAATATGATGACGAAGACTTGGTCGGGGCGTATATCTCCAATCAGTATGTTTATATCCACCCGAACATGGATGTTAAAGAAGCGACGACCAGCCTAATCAAACAAGCGCATGAAGCCGAAAGTATTAATTTGCTTTTTGTCATCGATGAAGATGACCATTATTTAGGGGCAGTCAATTTGAAGACACTAGTCAAAGCCCGCAGTCCGAAAACGGTGGAAGAAATCATGATGAATATTCCAAGTGTCAATTATGACCTGCCGATTACCGAAGCGGTTTATCACATGAAGAACCATGAGTTATATGAACTCCCTGTTACCGATGAAGCGCATAAATTGCTGGGGATTTTGACTCTGGACGATATCATCGATGCCGCTGCAGAAGAAGCCGAAGAGGACTTCGAAAAATTAGCTGCTCTGCCGGCGAGCGATCAATCGCAAGGCTGGTTACTGACCGCTTTAAAGCGTTTACCTTGGTTAATTATCTTATTGGTCATCTCAATTCCTTTGATGTCTTTTTCCAATTTGATGGTCGGGAGTTTAGCAGGGGTTACCATCATCGCTTTTTTCCAGCCCTTGATGCTTTCTTCACCTGGCAATGCGGCGACGCAAACCCTGGCGGTTTCCTTAAAAGCCATCGCCACGCAAGGGAAGATGAAAAGGAGCGAAGTGCGGCGAGAATTCGTCTCTAATCTCCTCACGAGCATCTTTTTAGGAGTGATTACTTTTATCATTTCTTTTGCCTTTGTCTACTTTACCCGCATCGGGCTTCCCGCAAGTGCTGCTTCGAGGAGCAATTTAGAAGTCGCCCTGCTTTTTGCGGGGATTATCGGCCTTTCCTTGACAATTGTCATCGCTTTAGTCAGCGTGCTGGCAATCGTGATTCCTCACTTCTTCAAACTGATTAAAGTCGACCCCGCGATTGCTAGTGGTCCTTTGATTACCACGGTGATCGATTTGGCTTCCAGCCTGGTTTATTTTGGTTTAGCAACGCTAGTTTTAAAGGGGGTAGGATTAATATGATCAACCTTGATTTCTCCAAATCCAACTACTCTTTAAAAAGAGAGTTAAAGAATCTCCCCCCTTACGATATCGCTGCCCTTTTTCCCGAATTAGAAGTGGAGGAATGGCTGCGCATCTTTCAACTAATCGGGGTGAAAAAAAGCAGTATTGTCTTTTCACGCCTGAGTAAGAATCTGCAGATGGAAGTTTTTGATGAACTGGAAGAGGGGCAGAAAAGGCAAATTCTCGACCATCTCGAAGTTGATGAACTAAAAGAATTTATCGGGTTTTATCAGGAGGAAGAGCAAGCGGAAATCTTAACCTTTGTCAAGGAAGACAAAGCGAATATCATTAAAGAT
Source organism: Bacilli bacterium (assembly GCA_050952725.1). Taxonomy (GTDB): domain Bacteria; phylum Bacillota_I; class Bacilli_A; order RFN20; family CAG-826; genus JAQWCH01. The sequence continues at coordinate 194,062 of JBMNLN010000001.1, read as the reverse complement.
TTGTTAATTTATTCAAAGCATTTGGCCCCCTCGATTATGACGACGGAGTTTTTAATCATCGATCTTGATTACTCGGTCAAACAAGCGACCTCCTATCTTTTTAATAATGTCAAAGAAAACGATTTTATCGATAATGTTTACGTCCTAGATGATGAGGAAAAGATTGTCGGGGTCATCGCTTTAAAAGATCTAATCATCGCCCGCGCGGGCGATTCGATTAGCAATTTGCTTGATCGCGATTTTCATTTTGTCTATCACGATAATACGGTTAAAGAGGCGATTGAAGTCGTGCGTAATTATGACTTAACTTCGCTTGCGGTCATCGATCACCAAGGGAATTTACTCGGCATCATCACCGCGGATGATGTCTTGGAGCAATTGATGAAACATTATGATGAACTCTATCGGAGTTTAGCGTTTTTACCCAAGAGCGAAGATCCTGTTAGTGGTCTTCACCGTAGTTTGAAACGTTTGCCGTGGTTGATTGTCACGACGATTATCAGTTTAGTAATCGCGACGATTTTCCTGCTGATTCCCGCCTTTGAGATGACGCTAGCTGAGGTTTTTGCTCTAGTTTTATTTCAACCCCTAGTCCTTGATATGGCGGGGAATATCGGCACCCAAAATTTAGCGGTGACGATTCTAGGCATTCACAAAGAAGAACTCGCCAGTGATACTAATCGACGAAAATATCTTCGTAAAGAAGTCCTCATTGCCCTATTAAATAGTCTAACCATTGCCGTTTTAGGCTTTGTGGTTGTCGCGGTGTTCTCGAGGCTTACTGGACAGGTGAAACAAACAGGAGAATTGATCGCCCCGTATAAATTAGGTTTAGTAGTCGGCTCTGCCCTTTTTGCCGGAATGTTTATCTCGGCCTTACTCGGGACACTACTTCCTTTATTTTTTACTAAGCGCAAAGTCGATTCCGATAATGCTTCGGGCCCAGTTTTAACCACCCTCGCTGATGTGATTGCCCTTTTAACGTATTATTTAATCGCGGCGATCATGCTCCTAGTTATTTAATGAACCTCCTTTTTTATCCTAATTGATACGCAAGGAGAAAACATGAAGAAAAAGGTAATTATTTACACATCCTATCATCAACGAAATACTTTTAATTTATTGCAAGCGAGTTTGCCAATTGAAGAGTATACGTGGGTCAATCTCCTGCGCGGTGAAGAAAAAAATCTTGCTCTTAACCACTTTGATGTAGTCATCCTCGGTTCGGGAATCTACTATGGGAAAATGCATAAACGCTTACTGGCGTTCATTGCGGCTCAAAAAGAAGAACTCGCTAGTAAAACTCTGGCTCTCGTCATCACTGCGGGGAAAACTCCTGAACATTATCAAAGGCGAGTTAAACGTTATTTAAAAAGACTCAAGTTACCATCTCATCGCGTCTATGCTTGCTTGGGTTATGATACGTTTGGCCCACTGCGCTTAATCGGGGGAATTAATAAAGGCCGTCCTAACGAAGAAGATAAAGAGCGATTATCCGCTTTTATCAAAACCTATGATTTATAAGAAAAGTCAGTTTACAAACTAAATACATACTATTAGTTTTCCCCTAACCATCTAAAAAATAAGTGTTTTTAGAAAAGAAGATCTGTAGAATGTGGTTTAAATCATCGACATTGAAAATGGAAAGTAGCAGCAAGGCTAACTTCCAATCGCTTTATTTCTTTAAGGCCTAGCCGGTCAACGATGTCTATCCATATTGAATTTTCATCGTTTCAGAGCGATAGGTTTCGCTGAAGAAGACATAGTTTTTGATGGAATTCATCAGGATTCTTTCATAAATTAACTAGGTTATTAATCTCAGTTCTATTCTATATATCAGCGAGAAGAACGAAGAATATTTACGAATGAGTCTTCTCACCGCCCCTTTGGTAAATACTTCTAAAATAAAACATTTTTTATCAACTACCATTTATAAAAAAACGGACCACATAACGGGATAAAAGATTAAATTCATTATTTTAGACTCGAAAACTTTCTCGTAGATAAACCCAAAGACAAGGTAAATGTAACCGCTTTTTCGCAAAAAACACTCTAAAATCGTTGCATTTAATAGATTAAATTAATATCTTAACATTACGTAATATCGTTTTTTTGTAGCAAATCGCTCATGAACGAGTGTTACGCGCCGTAAACTAACCTATGTTGCGCAATAGGTGGAGATGGCTTCTATACTAATACGAAAGGAGTATAAAGTATGAGAAACAACAAATTAAGAATTGCATTTGTTGCAACAGCGCTTGCTTCACTAACACTTACCGGTTGTAGTCGGGGCAAAAATGTTGGTAAAGGCGAATTTACTTATCGGGCCTATACCACTGCTCTTGCATCAAACTGGAACCCTCATAGTTGGGAAACCAACGCTGACAATAGTGTTTTAGACTACTTATCAGAGGGTTTTGTTAATTTGGCCCCAAAAAATACCCAAGCTGGTGAATATCAATGGGTATTTGATATGGCCGAATCAATTACAGACGTTACGAAAGACTCAGCGGATATTCTCGCTACCTTCCATTCAGATGCATTCGAAACTGCAGCAGAAGCTCAAACTTGGATTGATGAACTTGGCGAAGACAACCCTGGTCAAATCGTATATCAAATCAAACTCAGAGAAGGATTAAAGTGGGAAGACGGAACTCCTATTAATGCTGACAGCTTTGTCAAATCAGCCGATTTATTACTTGATCCTGACATGAAAAACTATCGCGCGAACCTATATGTAGCAGGCGAAAGCGCAATCGCAGGTGCATTAGGCCGCTTTTATTCCGACTCGCTCGTCTATGTCGATAACCTGACTCATGGTAATTTTGCCGTACTGTCATTGGACGACTTAGAATTAGTTGGAGGAAAATATGTCCAGAAAAACTCACATTATGGAGTTTTCTTTGGCATGAATCACAGTGTCATCGCACTCGATGGCGACACATTGAAATATTATGTAGATAACTATGCCCCTTATTTCCCTCAAGATGTTTGGGCGGCAATGTTAGAACATGTCATTACCGATGAAACTGATCCACACGCATATGAATTAGAACTTAACGAAACAACAATGCCGTTAATCGAACAATTCTTTGCGCAACAAGCTGCATTTAACTTTGGTGGACTGGAAGGATGGCAATTCTTCTTATTTGTCGAAGAGCTCTTCCCCGAAAAAAGCTTTGATACGGTTGGCCTTTTTAAAGAAACTAGCGATGCGACTGGTTTAACATTCAACTATGTCATGGCCACTCCGCTTGATGAGTCCCAAGCCTTTGTTAGCTTTACGAGTACCTGGTTAGTTCATGAAGCGACATATAATGCTCACAAGGACACTACAGGTGAATTAGCGACAACTAGTTATGGTACGAGCGTTGCCACAACCAAATCATACGGACCATATAAGCTTCAAACGCTTGAAGCGGCCAAACAAATGGTTTTAGTCCGCAACGAAAACTGGCACGGCTGGACCAAGGACGAAAAAGGTAAACTAAGTTCAACAACTTTATTTGAAGTTGATGGCGAAGTTCGGCCCCAATATCAAGCAACCAGAGTCGTTATCGACGTTCTTGATGATGCTGCCGCCAAACAAAAATTCTTAGCTGGCGAATTGAGCTCTTATGCTCCAACAGCTTCTGAATTACCAGAATACACCCTTTCGGATTCGCTCTATCAAGTTGATGAAACTTATCAAATGAGTTTCTTTATGAATACGAATCCCGAGGCTCTAAGAAATATGGATACTAACGAAGGGAATACCAATAGTATTGTCCTTTCTAACCATAGCTTTAGAAAAGCGATGTCATTAGCGATTAACAGAGCGGAATTCGTTACGAAAACTGCCGGTTATAAACCAGCATTCTCGTTATTGAATAACCTCTATTACTATGACGTTTGGAACGATCCAAGTTCCAGTTATCGCAGGAGTGAACCGGCGATGCAAGCCTTAGTCAATCTCTATGGAATTGAATACGGCGAAGGCAAAACCTATGCCACACTCGAAGAAGCGCATGCTTCAATTACCGGTTATAACCTCACTGAAGCTAAAGCGCTCATGAAACAAGCGCATACAGAACTCGTCGACGCTGGTGATATTGTTGCCGGTGCCAACATTAAAATTAGGCTCGCTTATGCAAAAGGCGCCATTCAAAGTGACGAACTTGCTCAAGTTGCAATTGTTCAAAAAAATCTTAATGCTGCTCTCGAGGGTAGTGGATTTGGTACCATTGAACTTGAAGCAGTTGGTAACCTAGACAACCGCTATAATGCAGTACCAGAAGGCAAATTTGCCATTGGTTATGGTGCATGGGGTGGTGCAGCTTTCTATCCGTTTAGAAACATGCAAGTCTACTGTGATACCGATCAATACTCTGTTAACGAAAGAGCAAACTGGAATCCAGCCGCCGAAACGTTGACCATTACCTTTGAATATGTCAAAAATGGTGAAACCATCGAATTCGAAGATACGATGACTTGGAAGGCATGGTCGAACTCAATGGTGGGAACTGGCCCATATGCTAATGCCTCAAATGAAGTGAAACTTCGCATTTTAGCATTCATGGAAGAACACTACTTGAAGAAGTACTATCGTATTCCACTTGCTTCATCAACAGCGGCATTCTTACTCAGTATGCAAATCGAATACTTCACCGAAGAATACAATATTATGTATGGATTTGGTGGATTCCGTCTGCTCAAATTCAAGATGGATGATTTCCAATGGCGTGAATTTGTCCGTAAGAGTGGCGGAACTCTTGACTACAAATAAAAACTAGTCATAGATAATCAATTCTCTTATCTTCAAACGCAACGCGAAGTTTCACGTTGCGTTTGATGCGTAAGGGGGAGAAAACAAGGTGGCAAGCGGATGATTAAATATATATTTAAACGATTGGGATTAATGATATTCACCTTTTTTGTGATTATCACCATTTCGTTTTTCCTCATCCGTTTACTTCCACAAGAGATGCCGCAAGAGGCCAACCTTCAAGCGCTTATTGCTGCTCGATGGGAAGCACTTGGTTATAATAAACCGATTATTGTTCAATACGGCATTTATCTAAAAAACATTTTTACTAACTTTGATTTTGGTACTTCTTGGAAAATTTCGATTACGAAACCCGCGATCGAAGTAATGGGGGAGCGCATTTTGCCCACCGTTATTGTCAATTTATATTCCCTTTTATTTTCAATTCCAGTTGGAATTGGCTTGGGAATTTATGCGGCGATTAAGAAAAATAAATTGCAAGATCACGTTATTTCCACTCTTGTAATTCTTTTTGTCAGTGTACCTTCATACGTTTACGCGTTTTTGGTGCAATATTTTATTTATTTTAAATGGCGCTTAGTGCCAACCAATGTGATGTACTCCCTTGCTGATGCCGGCGGGAGTTACTTTTCCTTTAAAATGTTTCAAAGTTTGATTTTACCAGTCCTGGCTCTCTCCTTTGGGGAAATTGCCGGACTAACGCGCTTTACTAGAGCGGAACTTACGGAAACATTGACTTCCGATTATATGCTTTTAGCGAGAACGAAAGGTCTCACTAAAGCCCAAGCCACGACCCGGCATGCGCTTAAAAATGCCATGGTTCCGATTCTTCCATCAATTATCGCCTCCTTTATCGGGATTTTAGGTGGTTCGATGATTATTGAACAAATTTTCTCAATTCCGGGTATTGGCAATCTCTACATTATGTCAATTAACCAACTAGACTATGATATCTTTATGCTTGAATCGATTTTTTATACCTTTATCGGCCTATCAGCTGGCATTGTGATTGATATCTCTTACGGTTTCCTTGATCCACGGATTAAGATGGGGCAAAGATAATTATGAGTGACGAAGTAATTAAAAAAGACGTAATTGATGATCGCTTTACGTTTGCCCATGAAGGGGTCGAACTTCACGATCATAAACTGGCGACTAAATCGCGCGGTTATTTTGCTGATGCTTTCTATCGCTTCACCAAAAATAAAGCAAGTGTTACGGCCTCCATTATCATCATCCTGATTATTTTATTTGCCGTTATAGTTCCGCTGGCCACGCCTAAGAACGTTCAAACGCTGATGGATCCTTATTATTCCAAAAAAGGACCACGCGATACAACTTTTTATCGTCTTGGTGTCGATGGGGCACTTCCTAATGTTTATACAGACCGCACAATTCTCTATGAATTATCCAAAGGGGTTGGGGCTGAATTTAGTGAGGAAAAACCAGTCGTAACTATTGCTGAATCAATGGATTCCTATTATCAACCAGTGGTGAAAATGAAAGCTTATCACACCAGTGTCGGTGGCACAATTGAAAATCGTTTTGACGCTAATGTTGATCAATATTTAGCCGTTGGGTTTAAATATATCGCGATTGAACAAGATCAATTTGAGATTATCCGTGCCTATGAAGAAGAAAAGAATCTGAAAATTATGTATCCCTTAATCGCCAACAACGAATACACATATGGTCAAGATACCGCTGATGCGGCTAACTTTTGGTATAAGACCAGGGGGAAAGCGGACCCAGTAAAAATTATTGATGGGGTACCGGTTGTGCAAAAATATAATGAAAATCTCGAATTAGAAGACAACTATCTTCGCGATCTCGATGGTAATTTCGTCTACCGGATTTATACCGGTGGAGGGGACTCAAGTACCGCACAATATCGCGTGCGCGTCCTCTATTATAATTATTATCGCTACATGTACGGAAGAGAACCAAACTACTTATTCGGAACTGATTCGCAAGGTTATTCGATGATTTATCGTCTGGCTACTGGTATTCGGCTTTCCTTAATTGTTGCCGTCTTGGTTAGTACGATTAACTTTGTTATCGGGGCTCTTTATGGAGCGGTTGAAGGCTACTATGGCGGGACGATTGATTTAATCATGGAACGGATTAGCGATATTCTTGCTCGCGTTCCTTTTGTGGTGACGATTACCCTCTTTCAATTGCACTTGGCGGCTAAAATCGGCTCTTTTGCTAGTCTGCTGTTTGCCTATGTGGCCACTGGCTGGATTGGCACTGCGGGCGCAGTCAGGGCCCAATTCTACCGCTTTAAGAATCAAGAATATGTCATGTCCGCTCGAACTTTAGGCGCGAGTAACCGCCGGATTATGTGGAAGCATATTTTCCCCAATACTCTGGGGACACTGATTACCTCATCCGTTTTAGTCATTCCGAGCGTGATCTTTTCTGAGAGTATGCTCTCATACTTAGGAATTGTTAAATTAGGTGGAGCGAAAACGACATCACTAGGAACCTTACTGAGTGATGCGAGCTCCATTTGGATGTCTTATCCATCACTGATGATTTTCCCAGCGATTATTATTTCGCTGCTTATGATTTGTTTTAACCTATTTGGCAACGGGCTACGGGATGCCTTTAACCCGACATTAAGAGGGAGTGATCAATAATAGCTATTTTAGAAGTTAAACGTTTAAAGATTTCCTTTTGGACGCAAAATGGTACAGTTAAGGCTGTTCGTGATATTTCCTTTAAACTCGAAAAAGGTAAAACACTCGCAATTGTCGGCGAATCTGGGTCGGGGAAATCAGTTACCTCCAAAGCAATTTTAGGAATTTCAGCTGGTAACGTGATTATTGAATCGGGTGAAATTTTTTATGATGGACAAGATTTGCTCCGTTGCAGCGAACAGGATATGTACAATATTCGCGGTGATAAAATCGCGATGATTTTCCAAGATCCGCTTTCATCGCTTAATCCGATTGTCCGCGTGGGAAAACAGATTACCGAAGCGATGCTTCTAAAAAATAAAGCTAAACGCCAAGCAGCGAAGCGTGATTTTAAAAATATGCTCCGTCATTTACATGCGGCGATGATGGAAACCAAAGAAAAAGATAATCTTGATGAAGCGAAAATTAACGAACTTATCAATGATTTTAAAGAAGCGAGTTTAAAAGGTGGTGAACTTGAAACCTCTTTTAATAAAGCGAAAAATCATGTGACTGATGTTTCCTCAAAACTAAAAGACATTACTTTACGAGTCAAGCATAAATATCAAGGTGATCTCTCGGGACAACTTAAGGCCATGCATCGTAAATTAACAAAAATTAACGACGCCTATTTCCTTTACGGAATTGGAGAAGAATTAAAGCGCAACGAACTCCTTTTAGAAGAGGTTGTTTCCGCTTATAAAGAACGGAGAAAAGTAACCGCAGTTGATCGCCCAGCTTTAATTAAAGAAAACGTTGCTAAATTAACAGCAGTCCAAAAAAGTCTTGATAAAATCTTAGCGAGAACGGAAATTGACTTTTTTAACCTAGGATTTTATATTCATAAAAACCCAGAAGCTAATTTAAGCGGAGAGTCTTTTAAAAAGATCAATGAGATCACGAAAGAATATATCGAACAGATGTTCTTACCAGAATTTAGCACCTACATTAGAGCCGCCTTAGAACATAGTATTTATAAAACCCTTGAATATAAGCGTGCGGTTCTTGTTTTAAACGCTGACTTAAGAGCATATTTAAAACGTGGTCAAATTGAGAAAAAAGAACTAATTAATAAAATTAAGGTTTTAAAACCAGTTGTCGATAATTCAATCGAACCCCTTAAAACCCAAAAAGATAGCGCGATCTTCATTCTGATTAACTCGCTTCTAGCCGATACGAAAAAATATTTCTTGGCGAAAAGGATGAACGCTCGAGAAGAACGGCGTTTTGCTTGGCAAACAAGGGTTTATGAACGCAAACTTGCTCGTGGTCGTCAACTCGATTATCGAGTTGCCCCGAAAAAACTCATCGCGCTTGAGGACATTCTCAACGATATGATCTCCACCCTTGATGCGGCGACGAAAAAGTACGAATCGGTAATTAGTAAATTCGGTCGACGCAAGTACAAGAAATGGGATAAGATTTCACAACTACTCGTGAATTATTTAAAGCAAAAAGCCAAAGATTCAGTTTATAAGCTGTCCAAAACGGAAGCCAAAGAAAATGCGATTAAACTGATGGAGGAAGTTGCGATTCCAGAAGCACGGGCTCGATTCCGTCAATACCCATTTGAATTCTCAGGGGGGATGCGACAAAGAATCGTGATTGCGATTGCCTTGAGTGCGGAACCAGAAATTCTCATTTGCGATGAACCTACCACCGCGCTTGATGTTACGATTCAAGCGCAAATCCTCGAGTTGATTAATGATTTAAAGGCGCGGCGTAACCTTTCTATTCTCTTCATTACCCATGACCTTGGGGTGGTTGCTAATATGGCCGATGAAGTCGCGGTTATGTACGCTGGTAAAATTGTCGAATATGGTACCACTGAAGATATTTTCTATTCGCCAGCCCATCCATATACTTGGGCGCTTCTCTCGTCAATGCCCGACTTAGACACCAAAGAAAAACTAGAATCAATCCCAGGCACTCCGCCGAATATGATTTATCCCCCCAAAGGTGATGCTTTTGCAGAACGCAATAAATACGCCCTTAAAATTGACTTTGAAGAAGAGCCGCCAATGTTCAAGATTAGCGAAACCCATAGCGCGGCTACTTGGCTGCTTGACCCACGGGCCCCTAAAGTTGAAATGCCAGCGATTATTCGCGAGCGAATTGCCCGGATGAAACTCAGTAAACAAAAACGGAAAGGAAAGAAGAAGACAGATGAAAAATAAAGACAAGCGAGTTTTATTATCAGTTTGTAATCTTTGTCAATATTTTAAACTCGGCAAAAACGATCTCAAAGCTGTCGATAATATTTCCTTTGAGGTTTATCAAGGTGAAGTTTTTAGTCTTGTGGGTGAATCGGGTTGCGGAAAGACGACGACAGGACGGTCAATTATTAAAATTTACAATATAACCAGTGGTGATATTTATTTTAAAGGTGTGCGTATTGGGGCCGGAATTCGTTCCTATCAAGATGAAATTAAAAAACTACGCGGTCAAATAATCGAAGCGATCATGTCGCTTCGTAAAGATCCGACTGCAGAAGAAAAGGAAGCGTTCAAAAAGCTCCGTAAGGACAACAATAAACGCATTAAAGAATTAAAACATCAAATTAAACGCGCTAAACATGATCAAAAGCATTGTGATCGAGACTATGCCCGTTTATTAGTTAAAGAAACCAAGGAGAAATATGAGGAAATTCTAAATCGAGAAGAGGACTCAGAAAAAATCGCGGAAATTCGCAAGCATTATCGCCGCGATTTGCGCCTGGCAAGAAAATCACGGATCGTCACTTCGATTCAAATGATTTTCCAAGATCCAATCGGTTCACTTAATCCGCGTATGACCGTTAAAGAAATCGTTGGTGAAGGGCTGATTATCCGCGGTATTCGCGATAAAAAATACATTGAAAAGCGCGTTCATGAAGTGCTTGAAATGGTCGGTTTAGTTAAAGAACATGCGACCAGATATCCGCATGAATTCAGTGGTGGTCAACGCCAAAGAATAGGGATTGCTCGTTCGATTATTATGGAGCCAGAGATGCTCATCGCGGATGAACCCGTGAGCGCCCTTGATGTTTCCGTCCAAGCCCAAGTGATTAACTTACTGAATTCACTTCGCGAAAAGTTAGGCTTAACAATTTTATTTATCGCTCACGACTTATCAGTGGTTAAATATTTTAGCGATCGGGTAGCAGTGATGTATTTTGGGAAAATCGTCGAACTTGCCAGTAGTGATGAACTCTTTAAAAACCCATTACATCCATATACAAAATCACTGTTAAGCGCCATCCCCCTTCCCGACCCCGATTATGAAAAACACCGAGTTCGTTTCGAATATAATCCAATTGTTGAGCATGATTATCAAAGTGGTGATCTTCCCTCGATGCGCGAGATTAAACCGGGTCATTTCGTCTATTGTAATCGCCAAGAAGAAGCTCGTTATAAAAAACAATTAAAAACTAATGAAGGACAACAATAAAAGGGTTATTCTAAAATATGCTATCGCGATAGTGGTCGCAATTGCTTTCTTTTTTCTTATTGTCGGTCTTCGCAATCTTTTTAAGCAGACAGAATTAAAAGAAATTTACCGCATTTTAGCAGATGGATTTACCTATCCAGGCATTTTCTATATCGGTAGCGGATTCCTCCTATTTGCAGCAAATCAAGGCTCTTTTAGAGGGATTGGCTATGCCCTTAAACGATTCGTTTTAATGCTTATTCCGTTTAGCAAGAAAAAGCATGAAACATATGCTGACTATCTTGCGAAAGAACGGACCATTAAGGGGTATTTGTTTCTTTTTATTATCGGTGGGGTTTTCTTGCTGGTCGCAGTGGTCTTTATCATTCTTTTTTACACAGTTAATTAAATCAAATACCAAAAAAGCATCCCCCTTGTACTGCTCCCCTAAATGGAGACTGCTCTTTGGCTGATTATCGATATTTTTTTAAGGGTTCAACCCTCATCGAATTTTTTTGAAAAAGATCACTTCTTTTTCTTGCATTTATAAAGGGCTTAATGTATATTGGTTAAGCGTTCATCTTTTCTAAGAAAAGAAGGGACGCCCAAAACCGACTACGCTCCAAGGACAAAAACGGAAAATTCGACTGAATTTCATTGACTTGGCCTTGGATTATTGTTATAGTAGTAAAGCACGAATTGCGGATTACCGCTTTTTTACGAGAGTAAATCGGGCCCTGATCTTTGAAAACTAAACAGAAGCACAAGCAAAACTAACGTCAATTTTTTTGAACAAACAAATCCAAAATAATGAACTAGGAAAATAATAATCTTTAAGAGAGTTTGATCCTGGCTCAGGATGAACGCTGGCGGCATGCCTAATACATGCAAGTCGAACGAGAATTGGAGCTTGCTCTAATTCTAGTGGCGAACGGGTGAGTAACACGTAGGTAACCTGCCTTTCAGTTGGGAATACCCGAGGGAAACTTCGGTTAATACCGAATAATAATTTATGAGGCATCTCATGAATTTGAAAGGGGCTCTCAAGCCCCGCTGATCGATGGACCTGCGGCGCATTAGCTAGTTGGTGAGATAATAGCCCACCAAGGCGAGGATGCGTAGCCGACCTGAGAGGGTGATCGGCCACAATGGGACTGAGACACGGCCCATACTCCTACGGGAGGCAGCAGTAGGGAGTTTTCGGCAATGGGGGGAACCCTGACCGAGCAATGCCGCGTGAATGATGAAGGTCTTCGGATCGTAAAATTCTGTTGTAGGGAATGAAAGCACCGTGAAGGAAATGTCACGGTTTTGACAGTACCCTGCCAGAAAGCCACGGCTAACTACGTGCCAGCAGCCGCGGTAATACGTAGGTGGCAAGCGTTATCCGGAATTATTGGGCGTAAAGAGTGAGCAGGCGGCTTTTTAAGTCTGAGGTCAAATCCAGTGGCTCAACCACTGTCCGCCTTGGAAACTGGGAGGCTAGAGTACGAGAGAGGTATGTGGAACTCCATGTGTAGCGGTGAAATGCGTAGATATATGGAAGAACACCAGAGGCGAAGGCGGCATACTAGCTCGATACTGACGCTCAGTCACGAAAGCGTGGGGAGCAAATAGGATTAGATACCCTAGTAGTCCACGCCGTAAACGTTGAGAACTAAGTGTTGGGGTAACCCAGTGCTGAAGTTAACACATTAAGTTCTCCGCCTGGGTAGTACGTTCGCAAGAATGAAACTTAAAGGAATTGACGGGGGCCCGCACAAGCAGTGGAGCATGTGGTTTAATTCGAGGCTACGCGAAGAACCTTACCAGGGCTTGACATAGAGATTAAGACCGTAGAGATACGGGGATAATAATCTTTACAGGTGGTGCATGGTTGTCGTCAGCTCGTGTCGTGAGATGTTGGGTTAAGTCCCGCAACGAGCGCAACCCTTGTCCTTAGTTGCCATCATTAAGTTGGGGACTCTAAGGAGACCGCCGGTGCAAATCGGAGGAAGGTGGGGATGACGTCAAATCATCATGCCCTTTATGTCCTGGGCGACACACGTGCTACAATGGCCGATACAAAGAGCAGCGACACCGCGAGGTCGAGCGAATCTCATAAAGTCGGTCTCAGTTCGGATTGGAGTCTGCAACTCGACTCCATGAAGTCGGAATTGCTAGTAATCGCAGATCAGCCATGCTGCGGTGAATACGTTCCCGGGCCTTGTACACACCGCCCGTCAAACCATGAGAGCTGGTAATACTCGAAGTCGGTATCCTAACCGTAAGGAGGGAGCCGCCCAAGGTAGGACTGGTGATTGGGGTTAAGTCGTAACAAGGTATCCCTACGGGAACGTGGGGATGGATCACCTCCTTTCTATGGAGAAAAACCGCCGATTAATCGGCACAACATATAACCTAAAACCTTTACTAGTCGTTATTGATGATGTTGGTGGAGCAAGTCTTCTGTTTAGTTTTGAGAGATTAGACCTCTCTCAGCAACTGTTCTTTGAAAACTGAATATTAAATAACATGTTCTTTCTGTTGAGTCGTGGTTTCACCAAATCACGATGAGATAAAAAAATAAAGTTGAAACCTAAATTTTACGAAGTTTTAAGTTAATAAGGGCGTACAGCGGATGCCTTGGCACTAGAAGGCGATGAAGGACGCGACTACCTGCGAAAAGCGATGGGGAGCTGGATGTAAGCTTTGATCCGTCGATGTCCGAATGGGGAAACCCAGCATGGATAACGCCATGCTATCCTGCACTGAATCCATAGGTGCAGTGAGGAGATACCTAGGGAATTGAAACATCTTAGTACCTAGAGGAAAAGAAAGAGTAATTCGATTCCGTCAGTAGCGGCGAGCGAAAGCGGAGCAGCCTAAACCAACCTTAGGGTTGGGGTTCGGAGCGCAACATGCGATTGTTACATGACAGGCGAACGGCTTGGGAAAGTCGGCCAAAGTGGGTGAGAGCCCCGTAGCCGAACTCGTGTAGCACGCTAGCGATTTCCAGAGTACGGCGGGGCACGTGAAACCCTGTCGGAATGCGCGCAGACCACTGCGTAAGGCTAAATACTAGCTAGTGACCGATAGTGAACCAGTACCGTGAGGGAAAGGTGAAAAGAACCCCGGGAGGGGAGTGAAAAGATTCTGAAACTGTATGCCTACAAGAAGTCAGAGGCCGTTAAAGGCTGATGGCGTGCCTATTGAAGAATGAACCGGCGAGTTATGGTTGTCGTGCGAGGTTAAGTCGAAGAGATGGAGCCGTAGTGAAAGCGAGCCTTAATAGGGCGATATAGTACGATGACATAGACCCGAAGCCCGACGATCTATCCATGATCAGGTTGAAGGTGGGGTAATACCCACTGGAGGACCGAACCGACGTTCGTTGAAACGCCCGCGGATGAATTGTGGATAGCGGAGAAATTCCAATCGAGTTGGGGAATAGCTGGTTCTCCCCGAAATAGCTTTAGGGCTAGCGTCTGATGTTTCTTAGTGGAGGTAGAGCACTGAATGTATGATGGCCGTGTCCAACGGTACTGAGTCCAATCAAACTCCGAATGCCATTAAGTCAAGTCAGGCAGTCAGACTGTGGGGGCTAAGCTCCATAGTCAAAAGGGAAACAGCCCAGACCGTCAATTAAGGTCCCTAAATTTATGCTAAGTGTTAAAGGATGTGGAGACGCTTAAACAGCTAGGATGTTAGCTTAGAAGCAGCCACCATTTAAAGAGTGCGTAACAGCTCACTAGTCGAGTATCTCTGCGCCGAAGATTTACCGGGGCTAAGCATAATACCGAAATTACGGATTTATATGTTTCATATAAGTGGTAGGGGAGCGTTCCATGGGGGGCGAAGCGGTACCGAGAGGAGCCGTGGACCGCATGGAAGTGAGAATGCCGGTGTAAGTAACGATTGAGGGTGAGAATCCCTCACACCTAATGACTAAGGTTTCCTGGGCAAGGTTCGTCCTCCCAGGGTTAGTCGGGACCTAAGGCCAGGCCGACAGGCGTAGTCGATGGACAGCAGGTTGATATTCCTGCACCCGCATATGTGTGATGTCGTGACAGAGAAGGCTAGCCGATCCGGTTATCGGATTCCGGTTTAGGCGGAGTAGTGGTCTGGGAGGCAAATCCCTCAGACAATACACGAAGCCGCACGACGACTGAATGGGGCAACCCTAGTAAGGAAGTCGGTGATGCCAGCTCTCAAGAAAAGCGGCTAACTTAAGCATATGTGGCCCGTACCGAGAACGGACACACGTGGTCAAGGAGAGTATCCTATGGTGAGCGAGATAACTGTTGTTAAGGAACTCTGCAAAATTACTTCGTAAGTTAGCGAGAAGAAGTGCCAGCGCGAGCTGGCCGCAGTGAAGAGGCCCAAGTAACTGTTTAGCAAAAACACAGCTCTATGCGAAGTCGTAAGACGATGTATATGGGGTGATGCCTGCCCAGTGCTGGAAGGTTAAGAGGAGGGGTTAGCGCAAGCGAAGCTCTGAATTGAAGCCCCAGTGAACGGCGGCCGTAACTATAACGGTCCTAAGGTAGCGAAATTCCTTGTCAGGTAAGTTCTGACCCGCACGAATGGTATAATAATTTGGGCGCTGTCTCAACAGCAGGCTCGGTGAAATCTTAGTACCTGTAAAGATGCAGGTTACCCGCGACTAGACGGGAAGACCCCATGGAGCTTTACTGTAACTTAATATTGGGTAATTGTATTTCATGCACAGGATAGGTAGGAGGCGATGAAGCGAGTGCTGTGGCATTCGGGGAGCCAAGCTTGGGATACTACTCTTGGATTATGATTATTCTAACCTACGACCTCACCGGTCGGGGGACAGTGTTAGGCGGGCAGTTTGACTGGGGCGGTCGCCTCCCAAAAAGTAACGGAGGCGCCCCAAGGTACCCTCAGCATGGTTGGAAATCATGCATCGAGTGCAATAGCATAAGGGTGCTTGACTGCGAGAGCAACAACTCGAGCAGGGTCGAAAGACGGGTATAGTGATCCGGCGGTCCTGAGTGGAAAGGCCGTCGCTCAACGGATAAAAGCTACCCTGGGGATAACAGGCTGATCGCGTCCAAGAGTTCACATCGACGACGCGGTTTGGCACCTCGATGTCGGCTCATCACATCCTGGAGGGGCAGTACCTTCCAAGGGTTTGGCTGTTCGCCAATTAAAGTGGTACGCGAGCTGGGTTCAAAACGTCGTGAGACAGTTTGGTCCCTATCTGTCGTGGGCGTAGGAAGTTTGAGAGGAGTCGTTTCTAGTACGAGAGGACCGGAACGAACATAGCAATGGTCCACCAGTTGTCACGCCAGTGGCACAGCTGGGTAGCTACCTATGGCATAGATAAACGCTGAAAGCATCTAAGCGTGAAGCTAGCCTCAAGATGAGACTTCCCATCCGTAAGGAGTAAGACCCCTACTAAGCGAGTAGGTTGATAGGCCGGAAATGTAAGTGCAGTAATGTATTTAGTTGACCGGTACTAATCGGTCGAGGACTTAAAATTTGTAAAATTCAGATTATGGATTTTCACTAAAATAAAATTTGGGTATCAATTAGGAAGAAATGGTTATCTTAATATTCAGTTTTCAGAGAACAAATGCTCTGATGAAAAAAGTCTGGTGGCGATGGCGCGGTGGCCACACCTGTTCCCATCCCGAACACAGAAGTTAAGCACCGAAGCGGTGACGGTATCATGACACATTGGCATGAGAGAATAACACGCTGCCGGGCTTTTTTCTTTTATAAGGGTTTTACCATAGTTTTCTATTAAAACCCCTGTATTATTAGGTGTTAATAAACTATCGATACTCATTTATGAGGAAAATGCTTATAATAAAAGTGGTAGATTTTATGATTAAGGGATACAAAAATAAGAAAGGTTTATGGCGATATTTAGCGTTATTGCTTTTAGCAATTAGCGTCTTTCTGGTCGTAATCTTGCTTTTATTTGCTTTTCAGGCGGAATCAATCCTCGAAGATTTGATTTTTTGGCTCGTGGTCGGGGTGATTATTTTTTTAATTCTCATTTTGATGTTTTTTCAGTATTTAGTTTTACCGAAAATTCTCCTCATCGCGAATGAACAGGGAATCAAAATTTATGCTGCGTGGAACAAAGAAACCGCGATTCCTTATCATGAAATTCTTTCAATCGGCCTTCTTCCCGAGCCGAGACAAATTTTCTTTCCAGGGAACAACCTTGTTATCGTTACTAAAAAGCGGGGGACTTATGCGGTGAGTTTTCTTCAAAACGAACGGGAAATTCATAAGCAACTCCTTGAACTTTTTAATCAATATGTCGTCAATACGGCGGATATTTACTTTGGTGAATAATCTTTTTGGTTTTCATCCACGTCTCGCGCGTTTGCGCGTGCGCGCGCGTATTGTCTATCGGTTCAGTTTATAGTATAATGCAGTAGGCATTTTGCCAAAAACATTGCACATGAGGGATTAGATCACGATGGAAAAAAAGCAAAACCACGACGGTACCAGCATTTCGCTTGATGCAATTGTCACTGTCGCTGCAAGTGCAGCTCTTGATTGCTATGGTGTCGTCGGCTTAACCTCCAAAAGCTCTTTATCTGGTAATATCAACGAAGTCTTGCGCAAGGAAAATTTCTCTAAAGGGGTCGTTGCGCGGAAAACCAAATCAGGAGCTTATTCAGTCGATCTCCATCTGGTGCTGGTGCACGGGGTGAAAATCACCGAGATTATCGCCGAGGTGCAAAAACAGGTCAAGTATGTCTTAGAGACGACCTTCGATATGCGTTTTCATGCGATTAATGTCTACGTTCAAAGCATCAAGGAGATGCTTTAAAGCGAGGGCTTCTATATGAAAGAATTGAATGGAAAAACCTTAAAAGAAATGTTTATTTCTGGGGCTAACCACCTCTATAATAATTACCCTGCCATCGATGCCTTAAACGTTTTTCCTGTTCCCGATGGGGATACAGGTATCAATATGAATTTAACCATCAGTAGCGGTGCGAAGGAAATCGCTAATCGCACGGATACGGATGTTGCCGAAATTGCTCGGGCTTTTTCTAAAGGCTTATTAATGGGCGCGCGCGGTAACTCCGGTGTGATTACCAGCCAGATTTTCCGCGGGTTCGCTAAAGCTTTAGATGGGAAAAAGGTCGCTGGACCACTAGATTTTGCCGATGCCTGGATCTCGGGAAAAGATATCGCCTATAAAGCGGTAATGCGCCCAGTGGAAGGGACGATTTTAACCGTTGTTCGCGAAGCCGCGCAATTTTTAAGTGATCAAGTGCGAAAAGATTGGACGATTGAACAATGTTTTGATGTCTTTTTAGAAGAAGCGAAAGCCTCCCTCGAAAGAACGCCCGATTTGCTTCCCGTCTTAAAAGAAGTCGGGGTAGTTGACTCGGGGGGAGCGGGTTTAGTGACGATCCTTGAAGGAATGCAATCCGCGCTTAAAGGGGTAATCATTGAAAAGTCCGTTGCCACTGCGGTGGAGGAAAAATCCGTTCCGACGATGGCGGGCGCGAAAATCGTCGCTGAAGAAGAATACGGATATTGTACGGAGTTTATTATGCGCCTTGGTGGCGATGATGAGAATAAGCGTAATTTTACCGAAAAGCGTTTCAGCAACTACTTAAATTCTCATGGTGACTCGATTGTTTTAGTCCGTGATGAAGATATCGTCAAAGTTCATATTCACACCTTAAAGCCGGGGAATATTTTGAACTATGCGCAGCAATTTGGCGAGTTCATCACCTTGAAGATTGAAAATATGTCCGAGCAACACTCTCACTTAGTAGAAGAGGGAGAAAATTGCCATCATGGAGAAATCTTAAATAACAAAGAACGACCTGAGGCTCAACCTCCAGTGAAAGAAAAGCAAAAATATGCACTAATTGCAGTGGCTTCGGGAGATGGTCTTAAAGAATTGTTTAAACAGTACCGGGTTGATTATATTATCGAAGGTGGTCAAACGATGAATCCGGCGATTGAAGATTTCATCGCGGCGATTAACGGGCTTGATGCTGAACATTTCTTCTTGTTACCCAATAACTCGAATATCGTTTTAGCCGCTTCACAAGCTTGTGATGTTTTAAAAGAAGAAAGCGATATTTCTGTGGAAGTCATCCCTTCTAAAACCATCCCTCAGGGTTTAGTTGCCTGCATGAATTTTAACCCTGAAGTCGGAATTGAAGAAAATAGTGAAGAGATGAACAACGCCCTTGAAACCGTGAAAACCGGTCAAATCACCTATGCGATTAAAGATACATCGGTTGATGGCATTGAAGTGCGTAAAGATGAATTTATGGCGATGAATGGCAAGAAGATTCTCTCTTCAAATCCTGATAAATTCATCGTTCTTGATGATTTAGTCCGTTCGATGATCGATGAGGATACAGCGGTTGTCGCCATTATTTTCGGTGATGATGTCACCGAAGAAGATGTGGCTCCAGTTGTGGAAAAACTCGAAGCCGATAATGAATATGTCGAATTCGAAATCGTCAATGGTGGACAGCCTGTTTACTCCTTTATCGTCGGGGTTGAGTAAGAATTAAAACGGCATTAAAGAAATCAATCTGTCTACAAAATAAAAGAAAAAAGAAAAGAGTAATAAAGCTAGAATCTCACTTTAATAGATTCGGGCTTTTTTTAAATAGTTTTCTTTTTCAAAAGCGATTAAGATTCTTTTTGCTTAATGTAATTACAAAGTCATTGTTGTATTATAATCGTAGATTGTTATGTTGCCACCTTTAAAAAAGATTGATGAACTCGTTTGGCTTACTCCGAAGAAGTTTCAAATAGTAATTCTTCGTAATTTTGGGTATGTGGCAAATGATGTCTTGGCCGATATTCTTGATACGGATGAAAAAACTATTATCAATGAAGCGAAACGCCTTGGATTAGGTAAAGTTCGATATAATGAGAATTTTATCCATCAAGGTTATATTACTCTAATTCGTAATAATTGGTTTCTTTTGCCGTATGCTCAAATCGCAAAATTAATCGGAAAGAGTCTCGACGAATTAGAGGTATTATTGCTAGAAGAGGATTTTCTGTCGGTTAAACTTGGAAACTTCAAACCTGACGTTAAAGATGTCACATATACCCCATTGAACGTTGAAGAAATAAATAGAACGAATCAAATCAAAGAAGAACTCGAACATTATGATTTAGATGATGGTCCATTATTTGATTTTTCTTTGTTGCCCAATCGTTCTTTTGAACGTAATAATAATCATCATAAGAGGATTATCTATCCTTATTCAGTTCCAGCAGGAGATATTTTTCTTTTCGATTCCCAGGAATATTTAACCGATGAATATCTCACAGCTTATAAACAAGAAAACATTAACGGAATTTGGCTAACTGGAATACTTTCTAAATTGGCGTTAAATCCATTAGACCCTCTATTGTCGGTGGATTATTTGTTACGGCGAAACAATTTGAGGAATCTCGTAGAAAGGTGTCGCAAATTTGACATTGGTGTCTATCTTTATTTCAATGAACTTAGGGCGATAAACATCGAAAAGGTTCCATCAGAAAGAAGAGGAACCATCATTAATCAACAAGCCTCGTTGTGTCTTGAGAATGCAGAAAATCAAAAGATGATTTACGATATGTTCAAAGACTTATTTGATGATATTGCTTTTGATGGCGTTATCACCATCACTATGTCAGAAAACCTTACACATTGCCAAAGCCTCAAAGAAATTAATTGCCCGCGATGTCTAGATAAAGCCAAATATACTTCTGCAGTAAAAATTAACAATTTAATTTCGAAAGCGGCCAAGGACAGTAAAAACCAGCCAGAAGTAATCGCTAATCTGTGGGGATGGTCTTCCTTTATGAATTGGGAAAGGAAAGATGTATTTAAAGGTATTAAAAAACTCAACCGAGATATATCCATAATGTGCGTTAGTGAATATGACAAAGAAATTGATGTTTTAGGCTTTAAGAACCGTGTAATTGATTATTCTATATCGCACCCTGGTCCAAGTGAAATTAGTGAAGAAATGTTAACTTTCGCTCAAAAAAAAGGTCATAAGGTGTATGCGAAAATTCAGATTAATAATTCTTGGGAATGTTCGGCGGTTCCTTATATCCCTTGCTTTAGTTTGATTCATGAACATCTCAATAACTTACAAGCGATTGGGGTGAATGATTATATGCTAAGTTGGACTTTAGGGGGATTTCCTTCACGGGCGTTGTCCCTAGCAGCGTTAAAACACGAAGCCTTTAATTTTGATGAATGGTGTAAAAAAGTATTCAACAGTGATAATAAACGCATCCCATTAGCTTTTCATCTAGTGAGTGAGGCATTTGCTCACTATCCATTTTCATTGAATTCTATTTATTTTTCACCCACAACTTTAGGACCAGCAAATTATCTTTCTTTAAATAAAACGAATCTTGAATCATCAATGGTCTGTTATTCTTTTGATGATTATGAAAAATGGACGAATCCATACCCCAGCGAGATATATCTCGAAGAACTAAACAAGGTATGTCAAGGATTCCATGATGCATTGGATATCCTCGATAATATTAGAACAAATGATACGTTAGAGGAAGCCAAACGCTATCTATCCGCAGCATATATACATTTAAAGAGCAATGATCTAATCACAAGATTTTCAGTTAGCAAAGCAAAAGGGGGCGACCTTGTTACTCCGTTAAAAGGTTTATACAAATTGCTACAACGACTCTTAATCTTAACTAAAGAAGATGGCAAGATTGGTTTTGAGGCCTCTAATCAATATTACTATACTAGACGTCTGTTAATCGAACGCGCAATCGCCATTAAAAACATGTTAAAAAGACTGGACAATTGATTAAAAAACAATGCAAAACCTTCTTTGTTTTTTGAAATTATATTTTAAAATGTGCAAGTTAATTTTCTAATTTTTATTAAGATATTATTATTTTGAAAAACCTGATTATAAGTTGTTTCCGTTTTGTTTAATGATTTCCTTATAAAACTCAAAGGAATCTTTTTTGATTCTTTCTTTAGTTTGATAATCAATGTAGACAATGCCGAATCGTTTTGAATATCCATTAAACCATTCAAAATTATCCAGAAATGACCAAATAAAGTATGCACGGATATCAATTCCGTCTGCACATGCTCTTTTAACTTGTTTAATATGTTGTTTAATAAATTCTATTCGTGGTCCATCATGCACTTTTTTATCTTCAGAAACAATATCAGTAATGGCGCAACCGTTTTCCATAAAATAAAAAGGCATAGGATATCGTTCATAGATGAATTTCGCTACCCAGTACATAATCTTAGGGTAGACATCCGAATCCATATTAGTTTTCGGATTACCAATGGGGTGGTTCATAATAACATATCCACCTTTTCCATCACTTTTGACTGGAGTTCCAGAATATAGGTTGTACCCTAAAAAATCTAAAGGGGTGGAAATGATTCGCATATCTTTTTTGGTGATATATGGTCTCTCAAA
The DNA here is from genome assembly GCA_050952725.1 of Bacilli bacterium. Lineage (GTDB taxonomy): Bacteria > Bacillota_I > Bacilli_A > RFN20 > CAG-826 > JAQWCH01. The sequence goes on along the minus strand of JBMNLN010000001.1, from coordinate 171,773 downwards.
TTCGCAATATAACTCATAATATTTATCAGGGTATTTGCCCAAAATCATTGGATCGGACCAGATAGATAATCGCCATATGTCATCTTTTTCAACATCGAAAAGTGCTTTTTTAGCGGCCTCGATGTCCTCTTTACAATTTTCATCATAAGGAGCAAAGGCTAATGAACACAAAGCGGTTCCGACTCTGCCGCCATTGGCTTTAATGTATTGGGCAGCGTGTCCATGGGCCAATAAAATATTGTGAAGCATTTGCAGTTTTTCTTTTGTGGAATGAATCAAAGATGCTTTTAAGGAATGACCACCAACTTCAAGGACATTTGAAGGTTCATTAAGGGGAATCCAGTTCTTAATGCGATTTTTATACCTATCGACTAATATCTTTGTATACTCCAAAAACCAAAGCGGACTTTCATCGTTTAACCAACCGCCTTTTTTTACGAGTTCATATGGATAGTCCCAGTGAAATATTGTCCCATATGGTTCAATCCCATATTTTTCAAGCTCATCCAATAAGCGATCATAAAATTCTAACCCCTTTGGATTTATTTTTCCTAATCCTTCTGGAAGAATACGCGTCCAAGCAAAAGAAAAACGATATGCTTTAACGCCTAATTCAGCAAGAAGCCTTACGTCATCTTCCATATGAGTATAGTGATGGCCCCCATCATTAGGGTTTTGGTTTTGATAACAGACATTATCAATCAAAGGATAAAGTTCCCAGTTTGATAAACCTTTTCCATCGATATTTGATGCTCCTTCTATTTGACATGCAGAAGTTGCTGTCCCCCAGATGAAATCTTTTCTTAATGCCATATTACCTCCCTTATTGATAGCGTCTAAAAGTTTTAAGACATAATCAAATTTTGATTTCTGAAATTGTAATTACCGTTAGGATATTTACCTGATTTTTTTATTTTATTGCTAATTATTATTTGCTAACATATATTTGGTTGGTGAATCAAACGAGATTGTTTTATAGCGTGAATGAGGTAAAAATTATTTGTAATTCTCGTATAAAGTATAGTTTGAACATACCGACTATTAAATGAAATAAATATGAAGAAATTTGTATTTTTTAGTAAAATTTATTATATAAATAAACCGCAAAAGGAAGGTGATAAATTCTATGCCAAAAATTCTAATAATCACATATGATGGTGTTGATGATTCAGAGCTCATTTATCCCCTTTTTCGGATGCTTGAGGAGGGTTTCTTAGTTGATGTTTGTTCAATGGAGAAACGCATCATTAAAGCTAAATATCATTTTTCTATTGAAGCGACGTTATTACCAACAGAGATTAAAGTTAAAGATTACGATGGATTATATTTGCCAGGCGGAATGGCTCCGGAAAAACTCAGACAGAACGATGATGTTCTTAGTGTGGTAAAAGAGTTTAATTCTCTTAACAAACCAATTGTGGCAATTTGTCATGGCCCGCAACTTTTAATATCGAGCGATATTTTAAGAGGTGTATCAGCCACATGTTATCCAGGGATAAAAGCAGATTTGATTAATGCTGGAGCAAAATATATTGATCAATCAGTAGTGGTAGATAAAAACATCATTACCTCAAGAAGACCAAACGATATGCCATTTATGATGAAAAAATTCATCGAAATAGTTAAGAATTAGAGTATGTTGGTTTCTTTTACATAGGCACCAGGTGTTTTGTTGGTTATTTTTTTGAAGGCCTTTGTAAAATAATAAACATCAGAAAAACCCACTTTCTCACATGTCTCGGCAATCGAGTAACCGCAGGAGAGAAGATGTTTAGCGTGTTTGATTCGTACAATATTTCGATACTTAGATGCAGTGACCCCAAAACATTGACGGAATAATTTTTCGAAATTTGATAAGCACATTGAGGAATAACTAGCAATTTCAGTCATAGGGGTTGATAGCATATAGTTTTTTTCAATATAAGTGACGCTTTTTCGGATTTTATAAAGTTTTGGATGAGAATAACTTATGCCAGTATCTGTTCGGCTTATTTTGTATAGTATTTGGAGTATTAAACTGTACACCCCTAAAATGTTGTTTTGAATTGTTTGAGAATAAAGTTCAAAAGCGTTTTTAAATAAAGATTCAAGTTGTTCGCTTTTCTCTTCTTTTAGATAAAAAGGCTCTTTTAAAAAAGAAATTGGTTCACCGTTTTTGTTATAAATCGATAAATCGATTTGATAATACTCAGTATTTTTATTTAACAATCTATTGGTGTATTTTGCGCCGTAGGGGAGATAAACGAATTGTCCTTTTCTAACTTCAAATTCAGTTTTTTCGAAAGAAAAACGATGCCCCCCAGATACATAATAAACAAAACCGTTCTGAGGTCTTTTTTCGACATCGAATCGCGCTCTAACATTAAATCTAAAGGAAACGTTTTTAATGTTCATTGACAAAGAATTACTAGTGAAATCAAACATATTTCGATCCTTTTATTGCGAATTAATTATATTTGGTTTTACTAAAAAATACAAATTCTTTCATAATTCTTACATTTAACAACTCGCGTATTTATCTTATAATTTTTGTAATATTAATAAAAGGTAGTAACAGCAATATGAGTTTTATGTTTAATCCAAGCCGCTATGATGAGTGGTCTGCCATTAACAAAATTGATGCTAATTTTCAGGGGAATAAAATTTTTAAAAAGGGAACAGCAGTAATCGCCGCATTTTTAGCTAATTTATCAGCAGAGAAACCAATTGTGTATGGATTTGATGGTTATTCGACTGCTGAATTTTCTCCTTTAGTGAATTTACTTTCTGCGCAACTAACCCTGAAAGGAATTAAAAATGTGGTTATCAATGTTAGTGATTATTACAAAGATTCAAAAACTTTGGAATTAGAATTTTCCGAACTTCTCCCCAATGATCGCAAAAAAGATCCAGTTTTACTTTTTGGCAAAAGAATCACCGGGGGATACGAAACCATTTTTGATCGCGCTCAATACATGAAACTGATTAAAGAAATCGAAGAACTGAAAAAACAAGAATATGCTGTTGTTCTTTATGGATTCGGTTCGACTTTTTCAGAAAAGTTAAGATCATTAATTGATAAGATTATCTTTCTTGATATGATTCCCAAAGAGGTTGTTCTTCGGGCTAAGGCTGGAAAAAGCAAAAATCTTGGCGATAAATACGCTCGTCCTTTTAAGGAAATGATGCGAAGAAATTATTATATCGATTTTGAATTAGCCCTTAATCTTCGTTCGTTTTTGCTTGAAAATGGATTAATTGATTTTTATGTCGACTCCACGAATGAACTCAAACTCTTATCAAAGGATTTATTATTTGGTCTTTGTGATAAATTATCCAAAAAGCCATTTAGACCTAAACCTGTTTATATCGAGGGTGTTTGGGGGGGACAATTTGTTAAACGGCAAAGAAATGTACCAGACATTTGCAAAAACATTGCTTGGGTTTTTGATTTTATTCCAATGGAAGTAAGTGTGGCAATTCAATTTGATGATGAGTTGATTGACATTCCCTTTTACACTTTTCTCCGCACTAAAGGAAAGGAAATTATGGGACAATTATGCGAAGAAAAATTTAAAGGCTATTTCCCAATCCGCTTTAATTATGATGATACCTTCCATTCTAGTGGCAATATGTCTATCCAATGTCATAGCGGTGGCGATTATAATATTAAAAATTACAATGAACTTGGCCGTCAAGATGAAAGTTATTACGTTATTGTCGCTGGACATGGAGCAAAAACTTATCTCGGCTTTAATGAGGATATTGATCCAGAAGAGTTCATTGACTTGGCGAAAAAATCCGAAAAAGATAATTCAGTTATAGATTATCAGAAATATATTAACGCTATTGAATCAAAGCCGGGTGTGCAAGTAATGATTCCTGCTGGTACCATTCATGCATCGGGGAGAAATCAATTAATTCTTGAGATTGGCAGTCTGACGATTGGTTCTTATACATATAAAATGTACGATTATTTGCGCCTCGATTTAGATGGAAAACCTCGTCCCATTCATACTTATCACGGCAATAATGTTCTCGCTCGTGAAAGAAATACCACTTGGGTAAACCAGAACATCGTGCAAAAACCTCGCGTTGTTAGAGAGGGACCAGGATATCGTGAGAAGATCCTTGGGGAACATGATTTACTTTACTTTTCATTACGCGATTTAGAGTTTGACAAAGAAATAGAAGATAATACAAATGGTAAATTTCACGTTTTGTCATTGGTGGATGGCCATAAGGTGCTTATTCAGTCTATCGATCATCCAGAAATGAATTACCATGCCGATTTCTTAGATATCGTTTGCGTACCAGCTAGCGTGGGGCGTTACAAAATTGTTAATCTTGGTCCGTGTCCAGTTATTATTCATAAAACAATGCTGAAAGACGGATTTGAAAATGAAGAGCAATTCAATTCTGGCGATTGACGCAGGTGGAACTTTTTTAAAATCAACCATCATTAATAACGGTATTTTAAAAGACGTTAAATTTGTTCCTGTTAATTCAAACGGGAGCAAAGAAGAGATTTTAAATTCGTTTTTGGATACGATTTCTCTGTGGGATAGAGAAGGTTTTTGCGATATTAGAATCGCAATTCCTGGCCCTTTTAATTATTCCGAATCAATGAGTTTGTCTCGACATAAATTTTCAGCCTTATATGGTTTAAATCTTGCTGATGAAATTCGATATCATTGCGACTTAACCGATATTGATATTTTTTTCTTTTCTGACACTAATACTTTTCTTAAAGGGCAAATTTATTTACATCCAGACTTATTAGGAAAAAGAGTGGCTGCGATTACTATTGGCACAGGTTTAGGTTTGTCTTTATTTTATGATGGGCGCATTATTACAAATGAAAACGGCGGTCCCAGAGAAGTTATCTTTAATCTTCCTGTCAATGACCAAGAAATACTTGAAGATTATGTATCTAATCGTGGTATTTGCAACCATTATAATGAGCGCTCAAAAACTATTATTTGTACGAGCGCAAAAGAAGTGGCCCAAATCAACAACTTCATCGCGAAAGAAGTTTATTTAGAAATGGGTAATATGCTCGGTAAGTTTTTAAAGCCGATCTTAAAAAAACACAAAATAGATATTTTAATTGTGGGCGGACAAATATCCAAATCGTATTCAATGTTTAAAAAAACATTAACCAAACAACTTGTTGATGTTCAAATAATCTGCTTTGACAACATTGACAATGTTACATTTTATGGCTTGTTATAGTTGTTAGGCGGATATCTTTGTCGTGTAATACTTGATAGTGGTATTTTCTTTGTCAAGTACAGAAATAAAATCTTCGTGTATAGTGATATAAGTGTTTTCCCCATATATTCGACGCAAACCATCATAGGGCGGAAGTGAGAATGCCGTCTTATATTGTAGCCAAACAACTCTGGGATTATATTCTTTTAAGGTGTCCAAATTGTGAAGTTTCACACCCTTTCTAAGGATTAATTTGCCACCTCGTGCAATCCATTTATTGATGCTGTTTTGGGTTTTATTTTTTAGATAACATGATATTGGAATAATTAAATACTCGAGTTTATCTAAAGCCCCATCGCTTATTAATTGTGAGTCAACAACACAATAATCAAAGGATTGACGCAAAGCCGCTACTCTTGTGATGTAGACATCAAGCGGATTATTATTGACGTCGCTATAGGAATAATCATCATTAGAAAAACTATCAAAAAAAGCCTCATTTATCGTTTTGCTTTTCTTGAATTGTTCGGATTCAAAAGGAAATAAAGTTTTTTTGCCTACATCCAATAATTTTAACATTTCCGCTTCGGTGGGATAAAATACTCCAATGTTATTTATGGGTTTGCTAATTTTATAATTGGCGATTATTTTTTTCCATTTTTCGTGGGGAATGTCAATATTTTTGGGATCATTATGAATCATCTCCGCTCCATTTGATATCGCCTCATACATCACATCAAGCAGTGAATCTAGATTAAGTTTTAATGCTGCCTCACAACCCAAAGCAGTGTGATAAAAGTGCGCAGGAGAAGAAACAACCTTAGCTAATACATTGGACTTTGCATAGTTAGAAAGAAAACCAAGACCAGTCCACCTTACCAATATTTGATGCTTGCTCGCCGCTTTAATAATCTGCGATTTGATTTGACCAATTTCTAAGGGCTGATCAGCAAATCCCAAAGGAAGCCCGATATGTATATTTCGAAATGAATTATTTGCAATTGTCATTACTTGTTTAGCAAACTTTGTAATTGAACCACAGTACCACTCTTGAAAGGCTTTTTTAGGCGCAATTTGATTACTTTGTAGATAAATATATGGGGTTACATCACGGAAATTTGCAAAGTTTGTTTGCCATTTCTTATTTAACAAATCGATGTTTTTAAACTTGGATTTAACGTATTTAAAGAAAGAGTCTTTTGCATAATTATCACCGCAAAACAAGCCTAAATGACCATGTTTAGGACTGAATAAATAATGTTTTACTCCAGATGGAAAACTAACTTCGCCGTAATCGCCGTAAACTCCTACGTATAAGAAGTCTAGATATTGTTCATATTTGGAAAGGGTTTTATATACCTTCTTATATTTGGTGAGTAGTTTCGGATCCCATAATGAGCCGATTGTTGATTCGCGATTATGCTCTAAACACCTTAGGGGAGTGATTTTTGAATTTTTATCAATATATTGAGGCCAACAAAAAACACCAACGCCCATGTTGTGCTTTTTAATGTGTTTAATAACCTTAACGAATCTCTGCCATTCGATATCAAGTTTATTGTTTTCAATTGGAACGAGTCTTGTTTCAATGACGGAGATGTATTTTTCTTGCAGTTTTTGGATATTAAAAATAGAATCGCATAACCCGTTTTCTTTTATCGTAATGGTAGTAGGGTTTGTATGATCTAGATGCTCAATCGGAATATGCCTAGTGTGTAGAGTCAATGTTTTTTTATTTGACATGATTCACCATTTGCTTTTGAATTTTATAGACATAGTATACATCACCAAAAATATCATTTTCAAACCCGGTGTCGTCTCAATAGTATTAACTTTGATTCGTTTTGTTAACGTGAGAAATTATTAGAACTCTTAGTCAAGATGACGTATTTAAATTATCAGGGAATGCTGGTGCTCTTATTTTGTACAATTTTCAATTCAAAACAGTTGACCAATTGAAAACTTCAATTAATTAGCCTAAACCCATTAACTGGATGAATATCGTAATCCAATTAATCTCCTTATTATTAGCGCAATCCTTCTTATAAACTTATCGTAATTTACACATAAAATAAAATTGGGCACATTTACGATTTATTACAAAAATTATCATATTTTTTCTATTTTTTACACGGTAATTAATGCTTACAATATAGTTAAATAAGAACAAGGCCTATGAAAAAAACTGAGATCTTGCTATTAGGGGACTCAATCAGACTGTTTTACGAACCACGAGTACGCGATTTACTTGGTGATGAATTCAATGTTTCTTCTCCTATGGAAAATTGCAAATTCACTTCTTTGACGCTGTATACTCTACCAACATGGCTATCCAGTGTTCCAAAACCCGATATTATTCACTTTAATAATGGGCTTTGGGATATCGCGATTGTCCATGATGAAGACGGAAATTTCACTCCATTAAATCAATATCTCTTAAATATGAATCGCATCGTTCGCGAACTTAAAAAAACGGGGGCGAAATTGATATTTGCTACAACTACCCCAACCAATCCTCTTAAGAGAATTAGGCAAAAGCCGAATATTAGCATCCACAAGAACGAAGATATTACTAAATACAACACAGCGGTTGTTGAACTCATGAAAAGCGAAGGCGTTGTAATTGATGACTTGTTTGCAGTTGTTAATTCAAATATCAATCGATATATTCGAAAAGACGATTTGATTCACCCCACAGAAGAAGGTATAGAAGTTCTTGCTCAAGCAGTAGTTAAATGCATTTTACGCATTAAAAACAAATAGAGGAAATCAACATGAAACAGACAAAAACATTGACGAAGATTATCCTTCCCGCGCTTCTTGCCCTTGGCTCATTGGCTGGATGTACTGGAAGAAAAATCGAGGTTGATAAAACCAAAAGCCAAGTATATGTTGCCACTTTTGATGGTGGTTTTGGCGATGAATATCTTGAGTCACTGAAGCGGAGATTTGAAGAAGAATTTAATGATGTCTCTTATGAAGAGGGAAAGATGGGAGTTGAATTAATTTATACAAAAGAAAGAAACCTCATCAATCTCGATTCGTATAAGAGCACAATTCACGATGTCATCATCACCGAACAGACCACATATTTTAATTATGTTGAGGCTGGCGACATGCTCGATATCACCGATATCGTAAAGGAAACCTTAACTGAATATGGCGAAACAAGATCAATTGAGGATAAAATTTATAACTCATCCAAAAACTATTTGAATATCGATGGGCGGTATTATGCTCTACCGTATTATGGCGGAGGATATGGGATTACTTACGATCGCGATTTTTTCAGCAAAAACCGCCTATATTTCGCTGGTGATGCCGCGAATGAATATCGTTCAGCTTTCGATATGGATGGGGCTAAAAAGGTCTTTGATTTTGTCAGAGATGATGCTGGCGTAGATCTCTGCGCAGGCCCCAATGGCATCCATGGTGACTATGATGATGGACTGCCGCAAACAATCGAACAATTCGCCGCATTAGCAGCGCAAATGGCGGAATTGGGCATTTCCCCAATCACGATGTCGGGCAAAAACAGCGGTTATATTCGCAACTTCTTAACCGCGTTAGCAACGAATTTGACCCCAAGAAATGAAGCCGACTTACTATTTACTCTCGATGGGACCAGTTGTAATTTAATTCAAGATATCGCTAATGATGGAACGATTACATACATGGCTGAAACGGTGATTACAGAAGAAAATAAGAATCTCACACATCGACACTCAGCGCGATACCATGCCTTGACCGTGTATGAGTACTTGTTTAAGAATAACTTGTTTCATTCAAAAATAAATACGTCGTCGCACTTGGAAGCCCAGCATCATTTTATCAATGGAACATATAAGGACCGAATTTCAGTTGACGATCCAATTGGGTTTTTAATTGATGGAACTTGGTGGGAAAACGAAAGTGCCCCATATTTTGTTGAAATGGCCGAAAGAATGGGAAGCGATGATGCTCATCGACTAAACCGCAACTTCGCTTTAATGCCTTTTCCAAAATTAAAAGATGATCAAATCGGTCAAAAGAATATCATGTTTGATCCTCTAGTTTCTCTTGCTTTTGCGATTAATCGCCCCGAGACGCACAAACAAAGGATGTCTAAGGATTTACTGCGTTTCATGTTCTCCGATGCCTCACTGTCGGATTTTAGCAGGGTAACGGGAACATACATTAATGCCGCTTACGATGTTAATGAAAAAGATTTAGAAGAACTTTCCCCTTACACCAAATCAATTCTCCAACTTAAAAATGATAGTGAAATCTTATTTCCTCTAGGATCGACACAAACTTATAAGGACTCACAACCGGCATATTTACAAAGTACTTTTGGTTGGGAATCAAATGTTGATGGAATGAGATATAGCACACCTGATGTCTTTTTCAAAAGTAAAACGGTAAGAAGCGAGATTCACAATTCCATCTGGTATTTCAAAGGAATCGCTATTAACGCGGACGCCTTTTATAAAAGTTGAACGGAATCATGAAAAAAGCAAAACATCCATTGAGCAAAAAGAATAGACGAGACATTACATTCTATGTCATCTTTATCGCATTGCCTGTTTTGCAATTTTGTATTTTCTATATCTTTGTTAATTTTCGTTCTTTTTTATATGCTTTTCAATCTTATCAAGGGGCTGAAGGCGTCTTTGTAGGCTTTCAAAATTTCATCGATTTGTTTAACGAAATTAAAGAAACTCCAATATTCTTTGGCAATATGCTACGCAATTCTTTAATTGCTCTCGCTTGTGAGCTATTTATTGGCATGCCACTTGGATTGATTTTCTCTTACTATATTTACAAAAAGAGATTGCTCAGTGGATTATTTAGATCAATTTTGTTCTTGCCGACAATTATCTCGGCTGCAGCTTTAGCGATTCTCTTCAAGTATTTCATGGATCGTTTTCTCCCAGAATTCATCAGGTTGGTTTCAGGCAATGACTTCTCTGCTGCCTTTCTTACTGATGAGCAATATCAATTTGGATCAATCATTTTTTATGCAATCTTTATTGGTTTTGGTACTTCCTCAATTCTGTATACAAATGCCATGTCCAATGTCCCAATCTCGATTATTGAAGCAGCGCAAATTGATGGTGCCAATCCTTTTGTGGAATTTATCAAAATTATCTTACCGATGATTTTTCCAACGGTATCAGTGTTCATCATCACTAAGGTTGCCGCCCTATTCTCTAATCAGATGCAACAATTCCCATTGTTTGGTACTCAGAATTTGTTAGCACCTAACAACTATGTTTTTGGCTTTTGGCTTTATAAATCCACGATTCTCGCTAGTGCAAGTTCTCATTTTTTAAATGATTTACCAAGACTGGCGACCTTCGGTTTAATTTTTTCCATTATTTCAATTCCGATTACATTCCTAATCAGATTTGGCCTCAACCGCATTGAGAAAAGGTTTAGATAGTATGAAAAAGTCGCTTTTTAAACAGCTGAGACCAGGAAGAAGAAAGAGAATTTCTTTTTCGCCTTTCCTTTGCATTATTTTCATTTTGTTATCAGCGTATACCATTTTCTTTGTAGTCGAAATGGTTTGGGGGTTATCGACCAGTTTTAAGAGCGATTATTATTTCGAACATAATTTATTGAGTTTTCCAGAATTCAACAAAAAGATGTTCAACAACTATCTAACCATTTTTAACAAATTAGAGTTTCAACACAACGCGGTATATTTTAATTTTTTCGATATGGTAATCAACTCGTTTATCTATACATTTGGTTGTTCGTTAATCTCGACTTTCGTGCCCTTCTTAGTCGCTTATTTAACCGCTCGTTATGAATATAGATTTTCTGCTTTGATTAATAGTCTTGTCATTATTGTGATGATGATTCCCATCGTTGGTAATTTACCAGCGCAAATCGCTCTAATTAAGTCGATGGGAATGTACGATAACAATTTCAGTATGATCGCCGTCTTCATCATGCAATTCCATTTCTTAGGCATGTATTATCTAGTCTTTTATGGAATGTTCAAAAATATTCCAGATGCTTATGCGGAAGCCGCTAAAATCGATGGTGCGAGCAACGTCAAAATTATGTTTAATGTCATGATGCCTCTTGGCGCTAGCACCTTCTTATCGGTTTGGTTGTTACGGATTATCTTCTATTGGAATGACTACAATACCCCATATGTATTTTTACAATCCCAACCGACATTATCCTTGATGATTATGAGTTTTATGCAAGAGACAAATGTCTTTACAATTCAGGTGCAAATGGCTGGCGCTATGATTTTCTGTTTGCCAATCTTAGTCTTGTTTTTGATTTTTCGAAAAAAACTGATGGGAAATGTTTCCATCGGAGGAATAAAGGAGTAGAGAGAGCACTATGAAGAAAAAAATATTTGGGATGGTGTTAATCTTAGGCTTTGCCCTTATTGGTTTTAACAATGGCCATCAAGTATCTGTTCATACCGTCGCGGACAATGTTGTCGATGATGAGTATTCATTCGGAACGATGTTTACCGTTCCAGTTAAGAGCATAACCCATAACGGAGAAACGAAAGAAGCTTCTTTTATTGTTTTATTGCCAGATGGAGCATCTGTTCTAGATCAAACCTTTGCACTGAATCAATATGGACAATATACAATTGTCTATTCAGCTGATTTTGCTGGAGAAACTATTTCGGAACGGATTAGTTTTTATGTCCCATATGATACGTATAACAACGATGATGGTTGCCGTGTTTCATATGGAAATTTTAAATATGACTCTTCAATTTATGGGTTACATGTTTCCTTGAATAATGGCTCTAAATTTAATTACGCTCCAATTATTGATTTAAATAAAATCGACCCGAATAATCCCTTTGTTAAAGTTTTTTCCGAGGTAGAAGAACAAGGTGTTTTCGAAGCATCAGAATTTGTGATTACCTTAACAGATGCATATGATGTCAATAACACTTTGAAAGTTCGTGTTAAAAAAAGTCCGTACGCGAACAACGAAAATTGGTTTACATACGTTGAAGCTAAGGGAGGAAGTCAACCGTATGGTGCGATTTATTACACCTCGGATGGGGCAGGCGGCGTCAATACCAAGTATTATATTGCTTCGCAATTTGGCACCTCAGTAAGATTTTCTTTTAACTCGGTAGTCCAGTATGGTTCAACGGCACAAAAACCTATTACTGCCAAAGATGGCTATCTCGGTTTTGCTTATGATCCTTTCACTAAGGAGTTATTTTCTGTTAACGATGATAAAATCATCCACACGGGAAACGCCGGAAAATCACGTCAACTAATCGCGGATTTTGATGATCCAAAAATGTATAAAGACAAATGGGGTGGCTTTACTACTGGTGAAGTAACCCTTTCCTTTGAAGTTACTGGCTTTATCGGAACGGGCGCAGCTAACTTTTTCTTTTCGGAAATCGCGGGACATGATTTATCGTCCCCAACCTTTAGAGATGAAATTGGTCCCACTTTTACCTTTGATGCTAATTATCAAGAAGATGAATATCCGTATGCAGTAGTGGGGACACCGTATAAACTCTTTGGGACGTCAGGACATGATTCACAAAGTTCAGTTAGAGAAAAAGAAGTGAAGGTTTACACAGATTATGGAGCACCAACGCAAAAAGTTGTTCCTATCGCGAAAAATAGTTTTATTCCAACTGAAGCCAAAAAACATACGCTTGTCTACCGTTTTATCGATGTTTTTGGCAATGAAACCATTAAGACAATTACCATTAATTGTCTACTCCATCATTTAAAGATGTTTATTAACATCGCCACTCCAAGTGCTGCTACAACCTATTGCGGTCAACCTTATCGCATATCTGATTATACCGTGGTTGGAGAAAGCGGAAATGTGACCTTAACCGCCAAAGCAATTAAGATGAACAGCGGCAAAGTCTATGACATTGTCGATGGATATTTTACTCCAACTCAGGCTGGAAAATATAATATTACTTATTCAGTTCGTGATTATTTAGGCGAAGTCGCCATCAATGGTTACACTTTAAATGTTGAGGAATATCAGGGAGTTCTTTTTGTGGCGCCTCCCCAACTCCCCAAATATTTTATTAACGCCTTTGAATATGAATTAAGGCCTTTTTATGGTGTGTCCTATCAAAACGGACAAGCAAAGTCTCACTTAGCCCAATTGCAGATTATTGATGATGCAGGTGAACGTCTCATCAGTGACAATGTTTATAAACCACAAGTCAATGCCTCCACCGACATTGTCCTTACTTATAGTGTGGGTTCTGATAGTGTGTCCTTTACCGTTCCGTGCATCCGCGCCTTCACGGGCCCGGCTAATTCCTTTGATAAGAAAGCTTATTTTGCTGGAGGTGCAGACCTAATCACTGAATCGAGTACGAACAACGTTTCATTGCAATTTAATTCGAACTCTGCAAGAGCCGAGTTTATTAATCCAGTTCTCGCTGATGGCTTTAATTTCACATTTTATATCGATAAAAGTTATACCGATTTCACGACAATCAAAATCACTTTAACTGATTCTGAAAATGCGGCTGAGTTGATTGTGGTAAAATACATCAACACCCCATCCGGCGTGGTATGCGTGGTCAACGATGGCGATGCTTATCCTACCGATTATAATTTCTATGCGGGAGAAAACACGCTATTTGATTTACAGTATTCCAATTCTGGACGCCAAATCATCGATGGGATTGAAAATCGGATCTTTGTCAAAGAAACTGCTAACGGCAAAGTCTTCAACGGCTTTTCTAGTGGCAAGATTTATGTGGCGATGCAATTAGAAGGAGTTAATTCTCCAGGAAAAATTTGCGTTAAGAAGATTAATCGCTGTCCGATGAATAATAAAACCACCAATCCTTTAAATCCTGAATTTGCTTTCAATGATAATTTTGAATCATCAGGATTAATCAACTGTCTTTTTGAAACCCCATTAATGATTTCAAGTTCGGTTTTAAATCCGATTGTGAGACTGACGATGACTGTGAAAAACCCGGATAGACAGGTGGTGACTGCAACCGATGGAACTGTTCTTGAAAATGTCTCCGTCGAGCGCAAATATCTAGTCAATGGCGATGAATATGGCACTTATAGTATCTCATTTCTCGCGGTTGATTCACTCGGCGTTGAAGAGACCTATAATTGCGGATTTACCATCATCGATCGAACCAAACCGCTCATTGAAGAAGTTACTAATTTACCCTCCACTGCTAAAGTAGGAGATACGATTCAAATTACTTTGCCCAAGGTAACCGACAACTATTCGGAAGTCAACTTGTCGGCATATTACTTAACTCCTAATGGTGACTTGATCCTACTTAAAAATGAAGCTCTATCTTTTGTCGTCACGATGAAAGGTAAGTATGTCGTGCGTTTTTATGCAGTTGATAAATACGGCAACTCACAAACTTGTGATTATCCAATCATGGTTGAATAGGAGGTATCCAAGATGAGAATAAGAAAAATTAAGCGTGCCAGCCTACTTTGTGTCCTTTCTTTGATTGTTATCGCTTGTAATGAGCCGACGATTAGCAGTAACTCGCAAGATGAAAGTTCGTCAAGTGAACCAATCACCTCGAATTACTTATTTGCTAATGGACAATCCGATTATACGATTGTTCTTCCCAATAGCACCGATGCAACAGTGGAGTCGGCCGCTTTAGAATTATCTGCTTTTTATAAAATCGCGACTGGCTTCACGCTCCCGATTGTTCAAGAGCAAGATGTAGACTCCCCCAATAGTCACGGTATTTTTCTTGATAAAACCACCGCTGCCAATAACTTAAATATTGTCGCGGATAAAAGTCTCTTAAAAGAGACTGGTTATATCTTGAAAACAATTGAGGAATCAATTTACCTCGTAGGAGCGACAACAATGGGAACCCTTTATGGAGTCTACGATTTATTAGAAAAAACGATTAATTATTGTTGTTACTCGTATGATGAAGTATATTGTGATACCAATGTAAAAGATATCGCGCTAGAACAATATGATATCGCTTTTGTACCCACGGTGACCTATCGCTATCCTTTCGTGAAATATATCGGAGTTAACGCTTTAACTGCCCATCGGATGCGTTGCACAACCCAAAGTGAAACATTTGTCGAATTTGAAGGAAACACCTGGTGTCATACCTGCGAAAATTTGCTTCCTTTTCTTTCCTATGGGAATGATCATCCGACTTGGTTCTCATCAGATAATACCCAATGGTGTTTTTCAGAAGCTCTGGTGAATGATGAAATGTACTCGATTATTTATCAAAATTTCAAGGCTGGGGTTTTGGCAAATCCCACGGGGAAATATGCCTCGATTTCTCAAAATGATGTCAATACTTGGTGCACCTGTCCTCGTTGCACTGCTGAAAAAAATAAATATGGTTCTGATGTCGCAGTTTTAATTAAATTTGTCAATAAAGTGGCGCGAGATGTTAAAAAAGATCCCGATTTAATGCATCGCGACTTTTACATTAAAACTTTCTCATATCATAAAACCAGCGCCGCTTTGACTTTTATCGACGAAGAAGTTATGTGCGAAGATAATGTCAGTATTATGTTTGCGCCGATTCGCGCCAATTATACCACTTCGTTTGAGGATTCGAGTAACGTCAGCACCCTTGCGGCCTTAGAAGCCTTGCATCAAGTGTGTAAACACATTATTGTTTGGACCTATGATGCGCATTTCCCGCAATATTTCATCCCTTATAATTCCTTCACAGGAAGAAAAGAACGCTACGATACACTATCTAAAAATGGCGTTGATTTAATCTTTGATCAAATGTCATATAATTCATGGCAATCCCTCAGTATTCTTCGGGCTTATTTAACAAGTCGCATGAGTTGGAATAATTCGTTAAATATGGGCGAATTAATCGCAGATTTTTGCGATCACTATTATCGCGATGCTTCAATTACGATGCAAAAATATATTGATTCATATCGAACGTGGAGTTTATATGCCTATAACGTTTTAGGGATGCATACAGATATTAACGGCAGCAATTTTCTCAATTCGATTTTCTGGCGCAAAGGCGTACTGCTGGAATGGATGGATATTTTTGAGCAAGCCTTGAAGGATATCGAAATTCTTTTATGGAAGGATAAAGATCTCTATGAGAAGGTTCGTCTCCGTATTGTTACGGAAAGTTTGACAGCTAGGTATCTATTAATTTCCTGTTGGTATCAAACCTACTCCAACGATGAATTATTACAGATGAAATTAGATTTTAGAAAAGATGTCTATGAATGCGGCGTCAATCAATACAGCGAAGCTAGAAGCGTCGAAGTTTTATTCGATACTTGGGGCATTTAATCGCTGCAAAGGAGGAAAATATGAAAAAAATCACATCCAAAATCTTACCGATTATCCTTTTCTTATGCCTTGCTAATGCGAGTTGTGACAATGGCAATAGAGGTGATAGTTCCTCAATTGCATCACCGACGACATCAGGGGAAGTTAACTATTTTGCATTGAGTCCCAAACAGTTAAATGTCTATGTGGACCAAACGGTAGAAATCAATATTTCTACTAATGTTACGGGTGAAATCAACTGGTTTTCTAGCAATGAAGAAATAGCTGTGGTTGATGCGAATGGCCAAGTAACTGGGGTTGCTGAGGGTCAATGTACAATTGGGGCCACCCTATCTGGTCTTGCCGATTCCGTTGAGGTTAATGTCCTAGGAGATTCTTACACTGTAACCCTGGCTTCGGAAAATCTTTTATTCAATGAAAAGGGTGATTTCTTTCAAAATGAAGCAAAATTATTTGTCTTCGGTGAAGAAATTACCACAGTGAACTTCACTTGGAGTAGCGCCAATCCTGAAATTGCTTCAGTGGATCAAAGCGGAAAAATCGTAGCGGTAGATTATGGCACAACCACCGTCAGAGCTACCTGTTTTTATGAAGGAATCGAAATGTATAAGAATGTTGCGGTCCGCGTAAAACTCGATGGAGATATTTCCTTTTCGCAAAATGAAATTGTCCTCGATATTTTCGATGATGCTGGAGTAAATACAACCTTTAACTTAGCGGCAATCGTCAACGTTTATTACAAGGACGAAATTGTGGAAAATCCCATTTTAACTTTTGAATGTTCAGATGGAACCCTTGCTTCTGTTAGTGAAGCGGGTGTCGTCACCACCAAAAAAGTCGGAGAGACCACGATTAATGTTTCTTGCGTAGTGGAACCAGGAGCAACTTTAACTGCAGGGATTTCTCTCACCATCAACCGCGTGCGAAAAAATCTTGATACCAAATTCCTCATTTCGAGCAATAAACCCGATTATCTCAATGTTTTCAATGGTCTCGATGCAGCCCTCGTCGAAAAAATCTATCTCGATGAGGCGCAATATGTCTTTGTTAAAGAAGGTGGTGGTTTAAAGTTGACCGAAGCAGAGTTAGAAAAATTGACGACTGCTGGCGAAAGAAATATCCGGATTGAAACGGCGGACACCGCCTATTCGGGTATCGCCCTTGTCGCCGACGATATTATCGAAAATGAAGATCAATTCATCGCTCTTTTACAAGCAGCACAACTAGTTAAGGGAACCAATGTGGGCTTCACTGGAACATACGTTTTAGCTCGCGATTTGAATATGACCGGTAAGATTACTTTGGCAATGGCCGCGACCACGATTAATGGTGCTGCCTCGGTCGGGGGGTGGAATGCTACCTTTGATGGAAATAGACATACTATCTTCGGGATTAACTATGCTAATGCTTCTGATAGAACTATCGCTTATGGCTTATTTGGCTCGATTGGAAAACAAGGTTATGTTAAAGATTTGAGTTTACACGATTTTAATGTTGGATGGAAAAACACCAAAATTTATGGTGGGGTTCTCGCTTGGAAATGTGAAGGCCATATCGAAAACGTATTTGTTTCTGGTTCGATTAAAAATGCTGGCGCCACAGCGGACATCGGCAATGCCCTAATGGCGGCTAAATTATATGAAAATGCCACAATCAAAAACTGTTTAGTGGTTGATCAAAGCGCGGAAACCTTTACTTGTTCAGCTTTGTTTACTGGTAATTGCGTGGTTTCCACTGAGCAAATTATCAACTCCTATGGTATTTCTAGTTTCTTACCGCGCAATTATTCAGTTGGTGGTGTTTACCAACCAACCGCGGCTGACTTTGATTCCGTTTTAGGTTGGTATAATTCCCTGAGTCAAGAAGTTAAAGATAACCTCCCATTGCTGAGACAAGTCGATAACAAAGTTTATTGGGGAAGTTATAATTTCTTAACCTTAGGATAGTTTATGTTGGATATCCATAACCATAGTTACTTTTCTTTTGATAGCAAAGTTCGCCCACTTGATGCTGTGAACATGGCGATTAAACGGGGGTGCTCTGGTTTTGGTTTTGCCGAGCATATCTACTTAACTGATGCGGTCAACATTGACAGTCTTAAAATCAAACTACATCAATACTTAGAAGAAGTACAGCAAATTAAAAAGAAGACCTCAATTCCTATTTTTAGTGGTGTTGAATTTAATTTTTTTGATAAATTCGATCAAGAATATGCGCACTTATCAAAATCGCTTCCCTTTGATTATGTAATCAACAGTGTCCATTGGATTAATGGGGTCGATTTGTACAAAAGTTTTGTCGGTAAATATCCTTTCGAAGAAGCATTTGCTCTATATTTACAAGAGGTGAAGAGGAGTCTGTTCGCCCAATATGATTATCAAATTGTCGGACATCTAGGAGTTATTTTTAAAATATACAACATTCAACCGACGGATGAATTTCTCGAAAAGTATCAGAAGGAACTAAGGGATATTTTCAATATTATCATTGAGAAAAATAAAGTTTTGGAAGTTAATACCGCTACAAACGGAGTTAATCTTTGTTTCGCTAATGAATATATGCTCAAACTCTATTATGCTTTAGGGGGGAGAAATATTTCCTTTGGTAGTGACGCCCATGTCCTTGAGCATGTCTATTTCCGCGCTGAAGAAGTAAGGAAAATGTTGAAAGGTATCGGATTCAATCAAATTACATCCTTTATCAAAAAGACCCCTGTCTATGAAAAAATCTAGGAGATTTCGCTTATGTTAAGAGGTGACTTTCATGTCCATACCAACATTTCGCCTTGTGCTCAAGAAGAAGCGACTGTTGAAAACTTTCTTGCTGAATGTCAAAAGGCCAAATTGACAGCGATTGGTTTTAGCAATCACCTTTGGGATCAAGAGGCCAAGCCAATTGGGGCCGAGGAATGGTATTCAAACTGCACTTTATCCAAGGTTTTAACACTTAAGAACCAACTCCCTAAGGAAAAAAATGGGGTGCGGATTTATTTTGGGTGCGAAACCGACATTCATGCTGATGGCACAATCGCTTTAACCCAAGAACATGCTAAGTGTTTCGACTATGTCTTAATCGCGATGAGTCATTATCATATTCCTTTAACGGTTGGTAATGTCGATATCAATAATGCTCAGGTGATGAAGCCCATTGCGATGAAACGGTTTGTTCTGGCTTGCAATGCCGACTTTGAAGTGCCTACCTGCATTTGTCATCCTTTTTTACCATGTGGGGTCAAAAACATTGAAGAGCATCTCCGACATTTTAGTGATGAAGATTATCTCAAGTGTTTCTCGCTGGCGAAAAAAAAGGGAGTCGCGATTGAACTCTCATCTGCTTTTATTGATCGAAGACCGAGCAAATATGCTCATTTTGATGAATCAGGTTTCGTTTTTGAATATGTGCGCCTGATGAAAGCGGCCCAAAGATCAGGGGTGAAAATTCAACTCGGCAGTGATGCGCATTCTCTTGATCAATTTCATGTTCATGAGGAGATGATTAGGTTCGCCCAAGTATGTGGGATTGCGGAAAATGAACTCGTATCCGAGATTAGATGTAAATAATAACCGTTGTATAATTGTAATATGGCTACTCTAAGAATTGACAATTTAAAGGTGTCTTACTTTTCTGGAAGAAAAAATGAGGCAATTATCGGAATAAATAAATTTTGTCATTGTTTTGAAGATGGTTATTTTTATGTGGTTCTGGGACCGAGCGGTTCAGGAAAAAGCACCTTAATTAAAGCAATTGCAGGTTTAGTTAATTATGAGGGAACAATTACCATTAATGATATTGATTGTGAATTGTTATCTTATCTTGAAAAAAATATAGCGTATGTCTCACAGACCTATGATTTAAATCCACATTGGACTATTTTTCAAAATATCGCCTTTCCTTTAAAAATAAAAATGGCTCCGCGAGAGGAGATTATAAAAGAGGTCAACGAAATTGCTTCTCCGCTTGAGCTTGATTATCTGCTCAGCAGAAAACCACGACAATTATCGGGGGGACAACAGCAAAGAGCAGCTTTAGCTCGCGCTTTGGTGAAAAGGCCATCTTTGTTTTTATTAGACGAACCATTTTCCAATGTTGATGAACAGCAAAGAGACTTTGAGCGGCGGATGTTTCAAAAAATGGTGAGCGAAAGAAAGGTTACGACTATTCTAGCGACCCATGATGTTAAAGAAGCACTGCTTTTAGCGGATTTCATTCTTTTTCTTCACGAAGGCTTGTTGATTTTTTCGGGTTCTCCGCGCGAATTTATCAACTCAAATAACCCTCTTATTCGAGAAACTATCATGTCATCAGGAATTAAAATCCATGGATAAAACTATTGTTCAAATCAAAAAGAAAAATGCGTTATTGATTACAATAAGTATTTTGTTATTGTTGTTTTTTACTTCCGCAATTATGTTAGCAATTATTTTTTCAAACAACCAAAACCGCCATCTATATGTTCTTGCTTCTTCTTGTTTGGGGATAATTGCATTTATTCTTGCGTTTTACTTTCTCTTTTTAAAATTTATTCCCAATGTTTACCGCATCGAACATTTAAAAATTCTCCAAGCTTCTTCTGAAACAATGCAAACGGGAACCTTTGTCAAAGTAGAAAAAGACGTCACTTTAGCTAAATATATTAAAGGCGCTTTGGTCTATTTCAATATTGATGGAAAATTAAAATGTTTTTATTTAGAAGCCATGGAAGATATCTTTGAAAAGGATCAGGAATACACATTCTCAACAAGAGGAGAATACCTTTATTCAGTAGATAAGCGCTGTTTTTATCAAGAGGGTTTTCTTCCTAAAGATTTTTTCATGAGCAAAGATTTATTTTTGAAATGGCCTTGGCTCATTGTTCTTTCTCTGTGTGCGATTTGTGTTTCTTCATTTACCATCAACTTTAGCGCGTATCCCAAAAAAGAAAAGAGATTATTTATTTTTGCCGCCCATTATGCTGATACTTCAGAGGCGCTTTATTCACGGCTCAATCAATCACCACATAAACCGGATTATTTACAATTAATCACATTAATCACGGGGAACTTATCGAGCAGCCAATTCGATACCCAACTTATTACCAATGGGCTGCCCGTTGCAGATATTCTTTTTTTACCAGAGAGCATTGTAACCAATGAAATGTGCGGAATGTATTTTAATCCCATTGATGTGAGTTATGCTTCTAGGTTTTCTGATGAGTTTATCTATAAAAAAATGGGAGATAAAGAAATATTATTCGGAATCCAAATTCATCAAAGCGGCGATAATATCGATCCCAAAAACGACCTATTTACTTTTTATAAAGATGGTGAAGAGGATCAAAACTATTATGCTTTCTTCGGGAAAAATTCGATTCATTTAGGAGATATGGTAAATTCTCGCTATGATACTTCATTTAATTTACTGATGGATGTTTTGAACTATGCTATTTAAGAAGAACAAGTTTAGAGGTGCATCAACAAATTACGAACTCGATGACTTGCCAAACACGAGAAGAAAACAGTTCATCGATATTTTGAAACTGCATTTTTTACAAATGATAAAAATTGGTTTTTTCTTATTTTTAGGTTTTATTCCATATTTAGGGGTTAAGTTTTCTTTTGATTTTTATGTGAGCACCTTAAATGCCCCAAATGAAATTTTAATTGCAAATTATTATTACACTTTAATCAATGTACCGGCAATTATTCTCTTTTTTCTTGTCATTTCCGGCTTATTGAAAATTATGATTAGATATGCTTGGGCCCAACCAGTTTTTTATAAAGAAGACTTCATTACTGGTGTCAAAGAAAATTGGACATCGTCCATCCTTTTCGCCTTGATCATCGGCTTAATTAATATCATTAGAGCAATTCTAACTTTATATCAAATCAACGTATATGTTTCGACTGCGATTTTTAGCGTTTCTTTAGTGTTCATCTATCCCTTGTTGTTCGTTTTTACTTTTGTGAATGCAATCTATGTGAATCCTTTTTTGAAAAATATATCGATTGCTTTGCGTTTGTTGATTAGAAGGTTTCCCTTGTTTTTAGTTTTTTTCCTCCTCTGTTACGCTTTTACCTTTATCGACTACATTCCCTCAATGGTTATTAAGTATACTGCCTATTTAATTGCGCTGATAATTTTGGTGCCGATAGCTTGGCTCGCTTCAACCCTTTTTTCGCTAAGTGTTTTTGATGAATTGATTAACAAAAATCGTTATTGTTCATTATTTCAACGTGGTCTTCGCTCTTCATTTGAAAGAAAAAAATAATGGCAAGTATTGCACTATCTAATATAATAATATATTATTATATTAAGGAGGGTGATTGAGGTATGAAAAATCATAAAAAACGCAGCTTGTTGATCGCTTCGATCGGTCTATTTGCTTTATGCATTTCTGCATCTGTTGTTTCGAAAATTTCTTCAGACAATCATTTTTTGAATGCTGACGCTTCAGGTTGCACCCACTCGGTTGTGAATCATTACGAAGCTGTGGTTCCAGGCGAACTAACAGCGGGGCACATTGAGTATTGGTGTTGCTGTGAATGTCACAAAAGTTTTAGCGATGCTGCTTGCACAATGTTAATCGCGGATACTCAAACCGCAGGTCCGTTAACCAAAGGAGATGGGCGTTATATTGCACCAACGTTAGCCTCTATCGATAGTGCGGATGAATTCGTTCGCTTAATGCAATTGTTCAAAGCCCATCCCAAAGCCACACCTTTCACCGGTGAGTTTAAACTATCAACGGACATTAATTTATCCGGCAAAGTTATTAATGGCGATGGGCCGAATTCCGCCAAAATTCTATTTAATGGAACGGGTAATTATGCACGATGGGGTGCGACTTTTGATGGCGATGGCCATTCCATCACTGGTTTTAATTTTGCCGCTGCCTTTACTGGTTTTGGCATGTTCGGATCCATTCACTCCACTGGGGTAGTCAGAAACTTGGTGATTAAAGACATGAATTTTGGTTGGGCTGGAGTCAATTGTTATGGTTCGATTTTTGCTTGGAACAATGCAGGCACAATTGAAAACTGCTGTGTTAGAGGCAAAATCTTAAATAAAGGCGTTGGGAACAATATCGGTAATTCTTTATTCGCCTCTCAAAATGAAGCTGGCGGAACGATTGTCAATTCATTAGGAATCGACACTTCGGATACGGGACCATTTACCAACGTTGGGGTTTTAGCGGGGAACTGCGCGACGAGTGCCGCTCAACTTGTCAACTCCACGGCCATTTCTACAAAGAATCCGAAAGTTAGCAATATCGCTGCCGCTGCTGGCACCGCAGTTGCCGCCGATGCCACCGCCGTTGATACTTGGTATGCTGGTTTGAGCCCAGAAGAAAAAGCCGCCTTACCATTGTTAAGCGAATCTGGCGGATTGATCTATTGGGGCACGATGCAAATTGGCACGGTCATCTAATCATTTTTTCAAATAGTTATTTCTTGATTTTATTCTTTTGAGCAAATTAAGACTGCTGAGTATTTTTGTTCAGCAGTCTTTTAGTTTCTCTTTTGTTGTTTTTATTTTAAATTTTTGGGGGCTTCTTGGAAGAAAAATTATTTTTTAGATTCATCATGAAATCAAATTTAGATTTCTATTTATAGTTGCGAAAGGACTTTTTGCTATAATCTAGTTATGAAACCACTGACCAAATCAGCTCGCATCGCAGAAGGTTTAAGACAACTTAACATCAAAGATAATTTTGATGTACTTTATCATTTGCCGCGACGTTATGATAATTTTACGCCGACACGAGAAACAGAACTCAATCATAAAGAACGCGTGGTTCTAATTGGTAAATTAGCTGGGCCCCCTCTATATAAAAAGCATCTCAGGGTCAATTCGGTTACCTTTCCGTTTGTGACCCAGAAGAAAAACTTTTTTAAGGTAATCGCCTATAATCGCCCCTATCTTTTACAGCAATTAAAGATGGATGTGCTCTATACCTTGATCGGAGTTTATAATGACCAAAAACATGAGATCAATTTTGAGACAATCGTGGTCGGAGAGATGGAACCGGACAAATATTTAAAACCGATTTATTCCTTGCCGAGTTCCATTGCTAATTTTGAATATCTGCGTTTAGTGCAAAAAGCTTTCGCCGCAGTTTCTCAACATCTAGATAACGACATCCCGCTTAAATATCGGAAGAAGTATCGTTTAATTAGCGAGAAAGATGCTTTATCCGCGATTCATTTTCCGAAAAAATATTCGGATATTTATCAAGGTCTTCGCGTGCTTAAATATCGCGAATGCTTGCTTTTTTCTTTGAAAACACAGTTAATTCGCGCGGAAAACCAAACTTTGAAAAAAGGGAGTAAAAGTGCGATTGAGCTTTTAAGAATTAATGAATTTATTAAAACTCTGCCCTTTAAATTAACCCAAGATCAAGTCAAAGCCGTTCGTGAAATTGTCCTCGATATGAATAAGCCCCACTTGATGTATCGCCTCCTGCAAGGGGATGTGGGGACAGGAAAAACCCTAGTAGCGATTATTGCCCTGTTTGCGAATTATCTCCGCGGTGATCAAGGAGCGTTAATGGTGCCGACTGATACTTTGGCGAATCAACATTTTCAAACAGTTCGGAATTTATTTAAAGACACCGAGATTAAAGTTGAACTCCTAACTGGTAATATTCCCTTAGAACGAAGGCACGAAATCAAAAAAGGACTTCTTAGTGGAAAAATTGCTATCGTCGTTGGCACCCATGCTCTTTTTAGTGAAGATATTGAATACAAATCATTGGGCTTAGCCGTAATCGATGAACAACATCGCTTTGGGGTCAACCAACGAGGTCTTCTGGCCGCAAAAGGCGAACGAAGCGATTTGCTTTTAATGAGTGCTACCCCTATTCCCCGTTCACTTGCGCTAACTCTCTATGGCGATTTAGAAGTGACGACTTTGGCGCAATTTCCCCGGCAAAAGCGCGATGTAATTACCAAAGTACTCCCTTCTAAGGACAAGGAAATTAATCGCGAAATTCAAAAAGCTTTAGAAAAAAATACGCCAGTTTTTATCATTGCTCCTTTAATTGAAGAAGGGGCGAGTCAACGCTTTTCGGTGTTAAAACTCGCGGATGCTTATCAAAAAAGATATCCTGATCAAGTTCAAGTTTTGCATGGGAAATTAAGCTCGGAAGAAAAAGAACAAATTCTTCAAAATTTTAAAAATGGATTAAAACCGATTCTAATTTCGACAACGGTAATCGAAGTGGGGATTGATGTTCCAGAAGCGAGTTTAATGATTATTTACAATGCTTCTTCGTTTGGACTTGCGACTTTGCATCAGCTGCGCGGACGAATTGGGCGCCAAGGACAAAGAGCGCTTTGCTTACTGTTAAATGATGAGGAAGAAGCGGAAGAAAAATTACAAACTCTAGTAAAAAGCAATGATGGCTTTGCAATTGCGGAAGCTGATTTGCGTTTCCGTGGTCCTGGAGAAATCTCGGGTTATCGACAATCGGGATTTCCCGCATTTCAATTTGCCAATATTATCGATGATCTAGCGATGTTTAAATACGCGCGCAAAGATGCGGAAGAAATTATCCGGGACAGTCTTGAAGCGGATTATCGCCCTCTTCTTGAAACTGCTAAAAAAGAAATTAGGGCGCAGGCGTTTACCAACGTTTAAAAGTCTTCTTAAGTTGAATGAAAGGCCCTTATGGGCCTTAATCTTTTTATATGACCGTGCTTGTGATAAAATATACTGGCTTATGAGGGGGAAAATATGAAAATCGTTGTTGATATGATGGGAAGCGACAATGGCCCAAAAGCCACAGTTGCTGGAGTGATTGCTTTTAATCAAAGACATCCTGATGTCCAACTTTTTTGTGTCGGACGTCAAGAAGAATTACAAGAATTAAAAGATATTGCGATGATTGTCGATGCGCGTGATATTTTACCGATGACTGCAGGAGCACTGGAAACTTTAAGAGCGCGCAATTCCTCGGTGATGGTAGCGATTAATACCATGATGGAAGAGCGAGCAGATGCGATTGTCGGTGCCGGTTCCACAGGTGGGTTTCTCAGCGCTTTAACGATGAAATTAAAATTGATTCCCGGCGTTGAAAGAGCCGCGATTGTCGCGCCTTTTCCCACGAAGATTAAAGGTAAAAAAGTAGCCGTTCTCGATATTGGCGCCTCCAATGAAAATACTGCTGAACAACTTGTCCAATTCGCTAAAATGGGACGCATTTATGCCGAGAAAGTCTTTGGAGTTGAAAATCCCCGCACCTATCTTCTAGCCAATGGTGCCGAAGACGAAAAGGGAACTCCCGAGATTATCCAAGCCAACAAACTCTTACGAGAGAGTAATTTCCCTAACTTTGGCGGTAATATCGAAGGCCGGGAAGCGCTTGATGGTTCGGTAGATGTTTTAGTGACCACGGGGTTTGCTGGTAACGTTTTCTTAAAGACGAGCGAAGGTGTGGCCAAGATGTTAGCGGGGATGATTAAGAAGGCTTTTACACGCAATTTCCGTGCAAAACTCGGTTATTTGCTTGCGCGCAAAGGCTTCAAAGAATTAAAAGAGACGATGGATTATAAAGCCACGGGTGGGGCGATGCTGCTTGGGATTAATGGCGTGGCAATTAAAGCTCACGGTAATAGCGATGCCTATGGTTTTAGTTCCGCTTTAGAAGTCGGGTATCAAATGGCCCAAAAGGAAGTCGTCCGATTGATTACGGAAGGATTTAAAGTTAATGAAGAAAATTAAACAGTTACTTCAGCATTTCAAAATCAAACCGCGGAATCAAGAGGCTTATTTACTCGCCTTCACCCACGCTTCTTTTAATCATGATGTCAAGACTACCGCTCATGATTATGAGCGCTTAGAATTTATGGGTGATGCGGTAATCGGTTTTGTTGTAGCGCAATTAACTTATCGGCTCCATCCGCAAATGAATCCAGGCTTAATGACGAAAACCAGAGCGAAACTGGTTCAAGGTAAGAACCTTGCGACTTTAGCGCGGTTTTACCAATTCGATCAATATATTCGCTTAGGACAATCATTAGAAAATTCTTCAAGGATGATTAGCGATCGGATTTTAGAAGATGTTTTCGAGGCGTTCTTCGGGGCGGTCTATCTTGACCAAGGACTGGTCTTTACTGTCGAACTCTTGGAAAAAATCTTCTATGACTCTGTTAAAAACATCGACTTAACCACGGTGACCGATTACAAGAGTCAATTACAGGAGGCGATGCAAGCCGAAACCCAACAAGCGGTGACTTATGTTTTAGATAAAACCGAAGGACCAGCACATGATCGAACCTTTACGGTATCAGTCATCTATAACGAAGTAATTCTTGGCTCTGGTAAAGGGAAAACCAAACAACAAGCAGAACAGATGGCGGCTAAACTCGCCCTGGAGAAAAAGGCGTTTTAAAAATGGGTTTAATTAAGTTTTTAAGAAATAAATTTCAAGGTAAAAAGACCGCAAAACAAGATAAATATGTCGCGGGTCTTTCCAAATCGCGTGATAACTTTGCTAGTCGTCTAACCTTGCTATCAAAACGTTATCAAAAGGTAAATCCAGCTTATTTTGATGAGCTAACGGAGATTCTTATCGAAGCCGATGTCGGGGTTAATCTGACCTTTACAATTATTGAGGAAACCCAAAAAGAAGCCGCTTTACAAAAGAAAGATCATCCCCTTGATATCAACGAAATCCTCATCGATAAGATGTTTGTTGGTTACATTAAAAGCGGTGAAGGCATCGTCAATGAAATCCAATTTGCTGAAGAAGGCCCGACAGTTCTCTTAGTTGTCGGAGTTAATGGCGGTGGCAAGACTACAACGATTGCTAAGCTAGCTAAACGCTATCTCGATCAAGGGAAATCCATCCTCTTAGTAGCGGGGGATACCTTTCGCGCTGGGGCCACCGCTCAACTGGAGATTTGGGCAAAGCGCTTAAATGTTCCCATCATCACTGGGTCTGATGGGAGCGACCCCGCTTCCGTTGCTTATGATGGGATGCAAAAAGCTTTAAAGGAGAACATCGACCTAGTGATTGTCGATACCGCCGGGCGTTTACAAACTAAATCTCACCTTATGGCAGAACTCAGTAAAATTCGTCGCGTGATTGGCAATGTTATCGAGAATGCCCCCCAAGAAGTGTTTTTAATCATCGATGCCACCACGGGTCAAAACGGGGTCATCCAAGCCAAGGCTTTTGCGGAAGCAACGGGCTTAACCGGAATTGTGATTACCAAAATGGATGGAACCTCCAAGGGAGGAATTATCCTTGCGATTCGCGATGAAATCGGGGTGCCTGTACGTTTTGTTGGTCTAGGAGAAAAAATGGATGACCTTGAAGAATTTGATCTTGATCAATACTTATATGGACTTTGTTTAGGAGATGAAAAATAAGATGCTTTTATCATTTTTAGTTTCAATATTAATCATTATGGCAGTGGATTATTTAATCTCCTTTGTCTTTGTTTTGACAGGACTTCCCTATTATGCGGCAACGATTGTTTCCGCTTTAATCATCGCCTTTATCTTTACTTATTTAAGTTATCGTCGCCACCCTAATGGCGTTTTTAAAAATCCGGCTTTTCACCGTTCCTTTGCGACGCGGTTTGTTATTTTAATGATTATCAGTTTTATTTTCAATTACTTATAAGGGATGTGGCGATGTTAATCCAAGAATTTACTCATTTTAACCAATTACTCGATTACTATGGGAGTTTACTCACGGAAGTTCAACGCGATATTGTGGTCGATTACTATTGTCACAATCTTTCACTTTCGGAGATTAGTGAAAACCGTTCGATTTCGCGCGCTGCGGTTAGTGACGCTTTAAACACTGGTAAAAACAAATTAAATGAATATGAAAACAAACTCGGATTGCTTGCAAAAAGAACTAAGTTTGAAGAGATATATCAAAAACATTATGAAAAACTCGACAAAGAAACACAAAAAATCTTGGAAACACTAAAGGAGGTGATTTAGATGGCATTTGAATCACTGTCCGAACGTCTGCAAGGAATCTTTAAAAAGATTCGCGGACAAGCCCGCCTTACCGAGGCGAATATGGAAGAGGTCCTCAAAGAAATTCAAATCGCGCTTTTAGAAGCTGATGTCAATTTTCGGGTAGTCCGTGAATTTGTTGCTAACATCAAAGAAAAAGCGCTTGGGGCAGAAGTTCTCGCAAAATTAAATCCCGCCCAAATGGTAGTGAAGATTGTCCACGAAGAACTAGTGGAACTGCTTGGTGCTAATCAAACGGCCATTAAATATAATGCTCACCGTCCTACGATTATGATGTTGGTGGGTTTACAAGGCTCAGGGAAAACCACGACTGCTGGGAAACTTGCCCTTCATGTGAAAAACAAGTTGCAGAAGAGGCCTTTACTTGTGGCAGCCGACGTCTATCGTCCCGCTGCGATTGATCAATTAGAACAAATTGCTCACCAAGTCCAAGTCGATTTTTTCTCCCTTGGAACCCAAATAAATCCCGTAGAAATTGCCAAAAAAGCTCTACAAAAAGCAAATGAAGGGAAATACGATGTCCTGATTGTCGATACCGCTGGACGCTTACATATCGATGTGACTTTAATGGAAGAACTGCAGAAGATGCAGGAAATTTTACATCCGGAAGAAACCTTACTTCTTGTCGATGCTGCTAGTGGGCAAGATGCGGTCAATACTGCGCGTTCCTTTGATAAGGATTTACAGTTGACGGGTGTGATTATGTCCAAACTTGATGGCGATGCCCGAGGTGGGGCAGCGCTTTCGATTCGCCATCTGACCGGAATTCCGATTAAATTTGCGGGGATGGGCGAGAAACTTACCGATTTAGAACCTTTCTATCCAGAGCGAACGGCAGATCGGATTTTGGGGATGGGGGATGTTTTGACCTTAATT
This sequence comes from Bacilli bacterium, assembly GCA_050952725.1. GTDB lineage: Bacteria > Bacillota_I > Bacilli_A > RFN20 > CAG-826 > JAQWCH01. Next base: position 141,458 of record JBMNLN010000001.1, on the reverse strand, counting down.
GAAAAAGCCGAAGAAAGCATTGACGAAAAAGCTGCTAAGAAAACTGCCCAAAAAATGATGGAGGGGAAATTTGATCTTAATGACTTAGTCGACTCTTTAAAACAAATGCAAAAACTCGGAAGTCTAAGGGGAATTTTACGCCTTATTCCGGGAATGCCTAAAATCACTGAGGAACAAACCGAAAAAGCTGAAGAAGAACTCCGCAATATTCAAGTTATCATCAACTCCATGACCCCCGAAGAACGAAGGCATCCAGAGATTTTAAAAAACTCGCGCAAAATGCGCATCGCGAAAGGCTCAGGAAAAACCAGTGCTGACATCAACCGCGTCTTAAAGAAATGGGCGCAGATGAAAGAGATGATGAAGCAAGTCCAAACGATGAAAAAAACTGGGAGAATGCCCCCAGGAATGAATTTTTAAATAACGACGGAATAGATAATTGTAAACAGCCCCACCATGAACATGTAAATGGCGAACCATTTATAGTGACCAAAATGGAATTTTTTAAAGATGAAAAATAAGGCGAGGAACGTAAAACCAAGAGAAAAAATAGTCGCGACCACAAAATAAGGAAGAAGGTGCGTCTGATCGGTGCTCATCGTTACTAGATCAGGAAGCGAAAACACAAAGCTGCCTGCGCTGACAGGGAGGAAGAGTAAAAAGGCGAACTTTTTCGCTTTTTCATCATCAAGCCCAGCGATTTTGGCCCCCGACATCGTGATGCCGCTACGAGAAATTCCCGGCAAAACCCCGATGCATTGGAATAAACCAGTAATCATGATGTTCTTCCATCCAAATTCACTTTCCGGTGCCGCTTTTTTGAAAAGGCCCACAAAGAGCAAGATCAAGCCATTAACTACAAAAAAGATGCCGATAATCAGTAATTTTCCAAAGATTTCCGTGACTTTGTCTGCAAGTAAGAGCCCGACAAGGCCGACAGGAACTGAAGCGACGACAACATAAAGAAAAAGGAAAAGACCCTCTCGATATTCGCTTCTTTTCTCTTTATCTTTTCCAAATAGATAAAGGAAAGTGTGTTTAATCATCAACCAAATTTCCTTCCAAAAGAAAACGACAATCGCAATTAATGAAGCAAAATGCATAAAAACTGAAAGTAAAGCTAAATCCTCACTTGCCAGTTGCAGGTTAAGCAAACGCTCGGTTAAAACGGTATGGCCTGACGATGAAATCGGCAAAATTTCCGAGATACCTTGAACGATTCCTAATACAATATATTTAAGATATTCAATCATCGTCATTCTCCTTTAAGAATTTATGTCCTTTTTCCAAGGCGGTTTCAAGCCATTTCGGTTTCAGATTTTCATCGTGTTCACAGATTAATTGTTTTTCAACCTTATTTAAAGGGTATCGAGCGAATAAATCTGGTCGATATTCTCTAGTGATTAATAATTGTTGCAAGCGGCGATACTTAGCGATTGCCTGATGATTACCAGAGTAGAGAATATCGGGAACCTTATGACCGGCGAAATTATAAGGTTCAGTATATTGTGGGTGTTCTAAAAGGCCCGCTTCAAATGATTCTTCAGCGATCGAATCCGCCTTGATGACCCCCTCTTGCAAGCGGATGACCGCATCGGCGATTATCGCCGCGATTAACTCGCCCCCAGTGAGAATATAATCCCCACCAGAAACTAGTTCATCGACATAAAAATTAACCCGTTCATCAACTCCTTCATAATGCCCACAGATGAGCACAAGATGATTGAGTTTGGCAAATTCACGGGCTTTTTGCTGGTTAAAGACGCTTCCTCGAGGGGAAAGCAGGACTTTATAACTTGCAGGAGTGGTTACGGCTTCTAAAGCGGAAACGAGCGGTTGGGCCTTCATGACCAAACCAGGACCTCCCCCAATCGGAGGAGTATCGACGCGGTGATATTTATCGGTGGTGTAACATCGAATATCGACCAATTCAATTTCAACGAGTTTTTTACCGACAGCTCGTTTTAAAATCGATTCCGCAAAAATGCTCGTAAACATCTGAGGAAAAAGCGTCAGAATTGTGATTTTCATAAAAGCCCCTCAATGACATGAACGACCATCTGCTTATTTTCAAGATCGATTTTTTTGATATAGAATTTCACCATTGGAATCAGAACATCATTTTGTTGATGACGTTTAATTCTCAGAGTCTTATAAGGTCCATATTCTTCAAGGCGAGAAACCTCACCGATTATTTTTCCCTTTTCATCTTCAACACTCATGCCGATTAAATCGGCTTCAAAATAATATCCTTTGGGAAGATCAGTTTGGTTTTTGAAAATATGAACTTCCCATTTGAGGTATTTTTCTGCTTCATTAATGTCGGTAATTTCTTCAAAGCGGACGAGATCAAGTTCCCCTGAAATGGCATGCGAGACAACGGTGAAGGGAAGATGTTTTTTTTCTTTGGCATCGTAAAAGTAAACGGTTGACCGCGGGGCAAAACGCTTTTTTCTTAAGTCTGAGGTCGAATAGATTTTTAAGGTCCCGTTTAAACCACGAGTAGCAATGATCGTTCCGACTTTTAAATAATCTTGCATCTTCATCTATCGGTTATTATACAACATAAAAAAAGAGCAAGGAATTAAACCTCGCTCGCTTCATCATTATCAGTGAAAGTCTCAAATTTCAAGAAGAGCCGGACGCCATCTTGTTTGCCAGCAATCGCGACCACTTCGCGCAAAGCGTTAGCAATCATGCCGCGACGGCCGATTAGGCGGGCCGTATCGTTATCATCAGCGACGATAACTACCGTGGTCCGATTTTTGTTTTCGTTGGGAATTTCCCGGATTAGTAACGCTTGAGGATGGTCCACCAGCGGTTCGATAATCGTGCGGACAATGGTTACATAATCCATAATTATTTACCTGCTTTTTTGGCGGCGCGGTGCTTCTCTAAAATACCGGTCTTCTTGAAAATTGCGCGGACGGTGTCACTTGGTTGCGCACCATTGGCGAGCCATTTTAAGGCTAATTCCTCATTGATGGTCGCTTGTTCTTGGGGATGATCGGGATTGTAAAAACCAATTTGTTCAATAATTCGACCATCGCGGGCTTGACGGCTATCAGTCGCGACAATCCGGTAATGGGGGTCTTTGTGACGGCCAACGCGGGTTAAACGAATCTTAACTGCCATAGAGCACTTCCTCCTTTTTAGTAACGTGGTTATCTTAAATAATCCCGTTCATCTTGTCAAGGGAAAATCCTTAACAGAGAAATATAGTGTGCTGTTTTGCTGAATATGGCTTATAATCTTTATATAACACAAGGGAGAAAAGGAATCATGATCTACACCCTGACACTCAATCCATGTTTGGACTATATCTTTTCGCTTGAAGAACTTGAAATGGGAGTTATCAATCGGGTGGCCAACCCTGACATCCACCCGGGCGGAAAAGGAATTAACGTCTCGATTATTCTTGCCCGTCTTGGCTTTCCCGTGGTTGCTCTAGGCTTTTTAGGGGGGCAAAACGGCAGGGTGATCCTCAATCAAGTACAAAGAGAAGGAGTGACTCCCTCTTTTGTGCCCATCAACGAAGAAAACCGCACCAATATTAAAATTCGCGGTCGTTCGGGGATTACCACGGAACTCAATTCGCGCGGACCGATGATTCAGAAAAAAGAATTCAAGGAAATTCTTCGGAAATTAGAGCCCTTAGAAAAAGGTGATTATCTGGTTTTATCGGGAAGTGTCCCGGAAGGTTTACCGGTGACAGTTTACCGCGATTTAATTACCGACTTGAAAACTCGTGATGTTCGGGTGATTGTCGATGCTTCTGGCGATTTGTTAAAACATACGATTGAGGGAAAACCCTTTTTAATCAAACCTAACCGCGAAGAACTCGCCAGTCTTTTTGATGTGAAAAATCCCACTGATCTCCATGAGGAAAAAGTCGTCTCTTATATGCGCACTTTGATTGATCGCGGCGTAGAAAACGTCATTGTTTCTCTCGGTCGTGACGGAGCATTGTTGATGAGTAAAGATTATCAATTATTTGCTGCGCGTCCTCCCCAAATCGAGGTGGTTTCTGCTGTAGCTTCGGGCGATTCTTTAATTGCGGGATTTCTTGCTGAATATCTCAATACAAAAGATTTTGAGCTAGCCTTGAAATTTGGTGTGGCCACAGGAACTGCGACTAGTGGACAAAGATGGCTAGCTTTCCCAGAAGACATTGAGCGAATCAGGCCCCAAATTACCTAGAAACTCATACAAATCCCCATTGTTTTGTGTTCAAAAACTCCTGCATATCGATATGATTAAAATTAAAAACTCGCCCTTTACAATAAGGCGGGTTTTTGCTATATTGTGGGAGCGTTTATCGCTAGTGGTGGTCCGCTGAAGTGTCACTCTTGTATGAACATCACGAAAAAAACTATTCTCGAGGAGGAAAAAGTATGAACAATAACTTGGTCAATGAAATTACCGCCTCCCAACTTCGGACGGATTTACCCGATTTCTCCGCCGGGGATACGATTAGAGTATCGGTGCGGATCATCGAAAACAAAAAAGAGCGTATCCAAAACTTTGAAGGAGTGGTCATCGCCCGTCAAGGTGGTGGGGTCAATGAAACCTTCATCGTCCGGAAAATGAGCGGCCAAATCGGGGTGGAGAGAAACTTCTCCCTTCATTCACCTACGATTGCAGCCATCGAAGTTCTCCGGGTCGGTAAAGTTCGACGCAACAAGATTACTTACATCCGTAGTCGTCGCGGTAAAGCAGCGCGGATTAAAGAAGCGCTTTAAGTCATCATGCTTAAAAGTGACAGGCTCCCCACGGGAGCCTTTTTCTTCGGAAAACTACACTCGCACTGAATAAAGGTCTATAATATTACTTGGTGTCTATGAAAGAAGCAGCAGTTGGGCTTTCGAAGCTCCCCGAAAAAAACATTGTTCCCACACGACGTCAACGTTGGCGGCGCTTCTTTTCCGCGTTGCTCTCTTTCCTGATTGCTTTTACTTTAATTATCGGAATTTTCATCCTTGGAGCAAATAAGTACTACACTAGCGTTTGGATCAGTGGCGATTCGATGTTGCCGACTTTACAAAATCTCGAGTTTGGTCTGATGAACACTCACGATTATCGGATTGACAAAATTAATCGGTATCAAATTGTGATTATTGATGGTTCGCGCGTTTTCGGCACTCCGACTGCCAACCACGTCATCATTAAACGCATTATCGCCTTGCCTAATGAAACGATTTCCATCGCTAATGGAAGCACGATTAATGATCAAGATCCGATTACCATTACCGCAGGGGAAAAGATCTTTACCCTTGATGACCAAGACAAGTATATCAATACGACAATTCTTGCTACCAATCCCTTAACGAACACTTATTATTCTGGCAAACACGCTTGTGGTGAAAATTATGTTCTTGGTGAAGATGAATATTTTGTTCTCGGAGATAATCGCGGTAAATCAACCGACTCCCGCAACTTTGGCTATATTAAGAAAAGTGAGATTATCGGGGTTCTCTTTCTCATCGAGGGACGCTACAGCGATAAGAAAATAATCGAGGGGCAAGAAGTTCCCTTAGGACGCAAGTTTTATTCTCCTTGGGAATTTAGATATTACTACTAATGGCGACGAAGCATATCCATTGGTTTCCTGGCCACATGGTCAAAGCTTTAAGGGAGATTGAAACTAAAGCCAAATATATTGATGTTTTTATTGAACTGCTTGATGCGCGCGCCCCTCGCAGTAGTAAAAACCCCTATTTAGGTCAAATTAGCCCCCAGAAGCCACGTCTTTTGGTTTTAACTAAAAGCGATTTAGCAGTCTCTAAAGAGGTCGCAGAATGGGTCAAAACCTTAAAAAAAGATAATCAGGCGGTCATCGCCTGTAATCTTGCGTCTCATGCCAGCCGCAAACTGATTTTAAAAGCGCTTCGGCCCTTTTATGAACAAAAAAAAGCCAAGGACCAAAACCGCGGCTTAAAACCCCAACCCTTGCGCGCCCTAGTGGTGGGAATTCCTAATGTGGGGAAATCAACTTTAATCAATTGCCTTGTCGGTCGTAGGAGCGCCAAAGCCGCAAATCGTCCCGGTTTAACGCGCGGGCAACAATGGGTTAAAGTCAGTCCGGAATTTGAACTCGTTGATACTCCAGGGATTTTGCCACCGAACTACGATGATCAAACAAGCGCGCTTCATTTAGCGATGATTGGAACTATTCCCAGTCACATCTTGCCAAGTGATCGGATCCAAAAGGCGATTTTTGAATTTTTGATTAAAAAACATCCTGATTACTTGATGAAAAGATATGACTTGACCAATGATGAACTTGCCTCTCTTCCTGAACTTTATCTTGGAATTGCGAAAAGACGAGGATTACTCCAAAACGCTGAATACGATTTAGCAAGTGCGGGAACAGTTTTACAAAACGAATTTCGCCTTGGTATTTTAGGACCAATTGTCCTCGATGAGATTGAAGATGCTTGATTACGAATATCGCTTTTATTTAGCAGGCTATCAATTTATCGTCGGCACCGATGAAGCAGGTCGCGGGCCGCTAGCGGGTCCATTGGTAGCTGCAGCAGTCATTCTCCCTTCTCATTGGCGCTCAGAGTTAATCGCTGATTCCAAACAGTTAAGCGAGAAAAAACGCCTTGAAGCGTTTGCGCAAATTAAAGAAATTGCTCTCGATATCGGAATCGGCATTATTTCTCCTGAAGAAGTCGATGAGTTAAACGTCTATCGCGCCAGTCAAAAAGCGATGCAAATGGCCATTGATCAATTAAAACATCATTATGATTTAATCATTTCCGATGCGATGCCTTTGCCCAAAAGTAAAAAGCCAGTTGAGGTTTTGATTAAAGCCGATCAAAAATCACTCTCCGTGGCCGCCGCCTCAATCATCGCGAAAGTGACCCGTGACCAGATCATGGTCGAACTCGATCGGGAATATCCCCAATATGACTTTAAAAACAATAAGGGTTATTGCACGAAGAAACATCTTAATGCCCTTTTGCTTCACGGACCAAAACGCGGGATTCATCGCTTCTCGTATAAACCAGTAAAAAAAGTTCAGTATGAACAATTGACTTTATTCTAAAAGATACCTTTTACTCCCATTTTGACTACGTGTTTCACTAGGGAGTTTTTTTAATGATGATTAAAGCACGGGAATTATTAGTCTACTTAGCGATTCGGTATCAAGGTGATTTCGATAAGATCTTAGAAGCGATTCGCCGCAAAGAGAAAATCGAAGAAGAAAAAGTTAAAGAGGCCTTAAAAACAATTAAATGCTCGTATTGTACTTTACTTGATGATGATTACCCCGCGAGTTTAAAGCAAGTCTATAAACCGCCTCTTGTCCTTTTTTATTATGGTGATTGGTCGCTCGTTAACACCGTTAAAGATCGCATTGCGGTAATCGGCACAAGAAAACCTACTGCTTATGGGGAGCGCATGACTAAGAAAATCGTTACCGATTTAGTGACGATGGGGCAGGTGATCGTCAGTGGTTTGGCACTTGGTATCGATACGATTGCCCATCAAGCGGCGATTGCCCAAGGGGGAATGACAATCGCGGTTTTAGGTTCGGGAATTGAGCATTGCTATCCAGTGCGCAATCAAGAACTCTATCAGACGATTAAAGAACATCATTTGTTGATTTCAGAATACCCAGGTAATTTACCTGCGCGCAAAGAGCATTTCCCGATTCGCAACCGCTTAGTTGCCGCTTTATCCGATGCGGTCTTTGTCGCTGAAGCTCACCAGCGTTCGGGGACGTTAATCACCGTTTCGCAAGCCCTCTCCCAAGGGAAGGATATCTATTGTCTTCCCTACCCGGCTGATACCGCCTCGGTCTGTAATCAATTAATCAAAGATGGTGCTTATTTAGTCGAGAAGGCGAGCGATATCGTCTTTCAAGGAGTCAAGCGCGAAAATTAATCATTAATCATGAATTTTATTTTTTTCAAAAATAAAGGATAAATATCATGCGCTTATCAATTGACAAGCATAGAAAATCGACTTATATTTTCAGTGTTTACAGGTATATTTATGAAATTGATTATTGTTGAATCCCCGACTAAATCGCACACAATCAGCCGTTATCTCGGTAATGACTATAAAATTTTAGCCTCGGTTGGTCATATTCGCGACCTAGCGACCACTGGTCCTGGTCAATTGGGAATTGATATCAACCGCGACTTTGCCCCTCGGTACATAATAAATAAGGATAAGTATAAAGTTGTTAATAGTTTAAAAGATGCGGTCAAGAAAGCCGATGAGATTTTCATCGCTACGGACCCGGACCGCGAAGGCGAAGCAATCGCTTGGCATCTTGCCGAAGTTTTATCCTTGCCTTTAGAGACGACCAAACGTTTAGAATTTCACGAAATTACGCGCGATGGTGTGGCTGAGGGCATGAAAAAACCTCGGAGCATTGATCTTTCTTTAGTCTCCTCCCAAGAGACGCGGAGAATTCTCGATCGAATTATCGGTTTCAAACTCTCCAAACTTTTGCAATGGAAAATCAAATCGCCTTCGGCGGGCCGCGTGCAGTCGTCAACTTTAAAAATAATTGTCGATCGCGAAAAAGAAATCCGCGATTTTATCCCTGAGGAATATTGGACTTTAGAGGCCTTAATTGCCCATGAAGATCAAGCATATCGTTTACAGTTTATCGGACTTGATAATGGTGAAAAGAAAATCGTCTCAAAAACTCAAATGGAAGAGGTTTTGAAGAAAATTCCTGGCGAAATTGTCATCGAAAAAATTGAAAAGAAACAGAATAAGAAATTACCTCCATTGCCTTTTACCACTTCGACCTTACAACAAGAAGCCTTTAATAAATTGCATATGCGCGTGCAAAAAACCACACGGATTGCCGCCAAATTATTCGAAGGAATTACCATCGATGAAGGTCCAGTGGGTTTAATTACGTATATCCGTACTGATTCGACGCGCTTATCGCCATCTTACCTAGAGCGCGCCCACCGCTTTATTGCCGCGACTTGGGGTGAGGAATACTATCTTGGTGTACCAAAGAAAAAAGGCCCAAAGACAGAAGAAAATATCCAAGATGCCCACGAAGCGATTCGCCCGACTGGCAATCAGCGGACGCCGGAAAGTTTAAAAGATAAATTAAGCAAAGATGAATTCGCGCTCTATCGCCTCATCTACGCCCGGACTTTAGCCTCGTTAATGCCGGCCAAAATTGAAGAAAAAACCATCGTGACCTTCAAAGCGGGCGCCGCGCGATTTAACATTGAGGCCAGTGCGACGGTTTCACCTGGATACGCAGTAATTTATGGAATTTTTGAAGGAAAAGATGATCCGAAACTGCCCACTTGGCAAGTCGGAGACCGCTTTAAGATTAAAGAATTAGTTCCTTCACAAAACTTTACCAAAGCCCCACCTCGTTATTCCGAGGCGCGAATCATCAAGATGATGGAAGATTTAGGTATCGGTCGCCCTTCGACCTATGCTTCAACCTTAAGCACCTTACAACAACGCGGTTATCTGACCTCGACCAAAGGGGTGCTTACCCCGACCGAGCAAGGGGAATTAACTACGGAAACCCTGCAGGAGTATTTTCCTGAATTTATCTCCGCGGAATTCACTGCGAAAATGGAAAAAGAACTCGATGATATCGCCACAGAGAAAACTTCTCGCAGCGAAATTCTCCATCAGTTTTATCATCCTTTTATCGAACAAGTCGATTACGCGACGAAAAATCTTGAAAAAATTCCTCCAAAACCCACTGGCGAAATCTGTCCTAAATGCGGCTCAGAATTAGTGGTCCGTAAAGGTCGTTATGGCGAATTTATCGCTTGTTCAAATTATCCGCGATGTCGTTATGTGAAAAAAGAAAAAGCAGAACTTAAATACACGGGGGAAAATTGCCCTGAATGCGGACGACCTCTCGTGGAACGAAAGAGTAAAAAAGGTAAACCTTTCGTCGGCTGTAGCGGCTTCCCTTCATGTCGTTATATCCAACCGAAAATCAAGGAAGAATAACAACTCATTTTCCTAAGGCTGAATCAACTTGAGTTCCGCCTTTTTGGCCGTTAAAAGTGATGATTGAGCCTTGAAAATTGCATTGATGGTTCGTGATATAATAGGAAATATGAAAAATGATTATATCATCGTCATCGGTGGTGGTCTTGCGGGAAGTGAAGCCGCTTATCATCTCGCCGAACAGGGAATTAATGTCCATCTTTATGAGATGCGTCCTCAAACATCATCTCCCGCTTTTCATACGGATTATTTAGGTGAATTAGTCTGTTCGAATTCACTCAAAAGCGAAGCCTTGACGAACGCGGCGGGACTTTTAAAAGCCGAGATGAAGATGATGGGTTCGCTAATTCTCAAAGCGGCTGAACATGCCCGGGTTCCAGCGGGAAATGCCCTAGCGGTCGATCGAGAACAGTTCGCCCGCTATATCACCAAGAAAATTAGTGAACATCCGCGGATTACTTTAATTCGCGAAGAAGTGACAAGGATTAATCCAGAACAATTGACGATTATCGCCACTGGTCCTTTGACAAGTCCGAAACTGAGTGAGGTTTTAATCGCGTTGCTAGGAGAAAAGATGCTCTCGTTTTTTGATGCCTCCGCTCCAATTGTGACGCGTGAATCGCTTGATATGGATAAACTCTATTGGAAATCGCGATATGATCAAGATGAAGGCAGTTATTTAAATGTCGCTTTAAATAGACGAGAATACGATGAGTTTTATCGCGCTTTAATTACCGCAAAAAGAGCTCCCCTACATGATTTTGACACCAAATACTTTGATGGATGCCTTCCTTTAGAAGTCATTGCTAGCCGCGGTTATCAAACGCTGGCGTATGGGCCATTAAAACCTCAAGGGTTACGTCAAGACGAAAGCGCGCGACCTTTCGCGGTGGTCCAACTGCGCCAAGATAATGTCCATGCAACTTTATTTAATTTAGTCGGCTTTCAGACAAATTTAACCTATCCTGAGCAACGTCGTGTCTTTCGGATGATTCCTGGCTTAGAAAAGGCAGAATTTGTCCGTTATGGGTTGATGCATCGCAATTCTTTCGTCAAATCCCCAGTGGTTTTAGAAAAAACGCTGCAATTGAAGAAGCATCCATACTTATTTATTACAGGTCAATTAACGGGAGTTGAAGGTTATGTCGAAAGTGCCGCGATGGGAATTCTCGCTGGGATTAATGCGGCAAAACTCTACCGTAAACAAGAACCTACCTTCCCGCCTTTAACGACGATGATCGGTTCTTTGGTCCACTATATTACCCACTGTGCTCCCGAGTCTTTTGCCCCGATGAATGCTAACTTTTCGATTCTTTATGGAGCGCATAAATCCCATCGGGAAGATGATGTCAATTTAGCTTTAACTAGTTTACAATCATGGTGGGAGGGAGTTTATGAATAGATCTCTTGCCGATTTTCTCGTCTATTTAAAAGGGGTAAAAAATTATTCCGATGCGACGATTAAAGCTTATGCGAGTGATATCTCGAGATTTTACAATTATCTTTTACGTGAAGGTTTGAAAGATAATGAGGTCGATCATCAAGTGATTCGCAACTATTTGAGCACGGAATTGATGCAAGATATTAGCAAAAGAACTCTAAAAAGACGGATGAGTGCCCTGCGGTCTTACTACCGATTTTTAGTTAAAACCAAGGTCGTTAAAGATAACCCCTTCCTGATGACCACTTCTCCCAAAGCGCCGACTGCCTATCCTAGTGTCCTTTATGAAGAACAAGTGCAAGCGTTACTTGAGGCTAATCGCACGCGTTCTGATCGTCTGCAAGAGCGCGATCAAGCTATTTTAGAATTAATGCTCGCCTCGGGTTTACGGGCCAGTGAAGTGGTCAGTCTCACCTTGCAAGATATCGACTTAAGACGAAGAGTAATCAATGTCATAGGTAAAGGCGACAAACAACGCCTTGTGCCCTTTTCTCTCAATGCCAAAAACACATTGCAGCAATATCTTGAAAATTCCCGTAAACAACTCTTGTTACATGACCAACGCTTTGAAAAAACCACCGCCGTCTTTCTGTCGACTCGGGGACGACCATTAACTACCCGGGGACTCGGGGTCATTCTGAAGGCGATTGAGAATAAATGCGGTCATTATTTTGATCTCCATCCCCATAAACTCCGTCACTCTTTTGCGACTGGTCTTTTAGAAAAAGGAGCTAATCTCCGTCTGATTCAAGAAATCCTCGGTCATCGCTCCTTAAACACGACCCAAGTCTACACTCATGTTTCCCCCGCGGCGATGAAGAAAGAATACGAAAAAGCATTTCCGCGCGCGAAGAAAAAATAAAAGCCCTCCATGATGGAAGGCTTTTTTAAAAACCTAATCTACCTATGAGCAAGAATAGTTAATGACGATAGAAGAGATTAGGAAATTTTCATCCCCAGAACCAAAACTGCCAGTGTGAAGCGCGAGGTAGCGGTTATTTTCCTCGCCAAAATTTGGTGAGATTGGCTCTCCGCTAGTGGCATATTTTACAAAGCCGTCATTTCCGCGATTCGTTGAGGGAAAATATACTCCTAATTTGCCAGATGAACCTTCGGTTAAAGTGAAGTTAATCACCAGGCTGTGGATGGTTTGAATAGAAGAATTGATGTAGAACGAATTGTAAAGGGTTCCAAGTCGCACAAGATTGGTCTCATCGGGGAAAAAAGGTCCCCCTAATTTACTCACAAGGATTTGGTTTCCAAGTGTGGTCGTGACGTAGCCCGAATTTGTATCGGTCTGGGTAAAAGTATCCTTATTAAGGGTAATCGCCCCATTGACAATTTCGGCACGAGCCCGATTAAAGTTAAGACCATTTTCGCTCTTTGCAGAAAAGAAAGCCACACCGGCAATAAGCAAGGTGGTCATGGTCGTTGTCGTCCAGATGTTGAATTTCTTTTTCATCGATAAAATCTCGCTTTTTTAATGAATAAGGAAATTATAGTTTATTTTCCCAAAAAGTAATCCTTTTTAGAGTTAAAAGATAGCGAAACCGCTTACATCTACGTTTTTGTTTAGTTTTATCTTGATTTGGCTAATGAGGATAGTTGTTGCCTTGCTTCTTAAAAATCGCTATGTTAGAATATATCGGCTCTTCTAAAGAAGAGACTACACACATCATGAATTCAACATTCGGTTCCTCCGAGAGTAAGAAAAGGATAATCTCGTTGGGGATGTTGTTCGAAATGATGGAGGAAAAACAAAATGGAGGTTCGAATGAACGAAGAAAAACTAATGGTCGCTGAAGAAACACCAACCCCGGTCGAGAACGAACTCGACAATGTCTTACCTGATGCGGAAACGCAACCCCTCGTCACAATGAAGCGCTTGCTGGAAGCAGGAGCTCATTTTGGCCATCAAACCCGAAGATGGAACCCGAAGATGAAGCCTTACATTTATGGGCAACGCTCAGGGGTTTACATCATCGACTTACAACAAACGGTCGTCAAATTGGAAGAAGCCTATGCGGCGTTAAAAGAAATCGTCACTAATGGCGGCAAAGTCTTATTTGTCGGCACTCGTAGACAATACCAAAATGTGGTCAAAGAAGAAGCTTTGCGCTCGGGTTCTTTCTACATCATCAATCGGTGGTTAGGTGGAACTTTAACTAACTTCCGCACGATTCAAAGCCGTGTCCGTTATTTGCGTGAATTAGAAAAGCAAGAAGAAGATGGTACTTTTGATTTACTCAGTAAAAAAGAAGCCGCCGCCTTGCGCAAAGAAAAAGAGCGCTTAGCGAAAAATTTGGATGGAATCAAGGAAATGCGCCGACCGCCTAATGCTTTATTCGTCATCGATCCGCGGATTGAACGAATCGCTGTGGCTGAAGCGAAGAAATTAGGTATTCCCGTCTTTGGAATTGTCGATACTAATGCTGATCCTGATGAAGTCGATTACCTCATTCCTGCTAACGATGATGCAATCCGCTCGGTCACGTTAATCGTCACCTTACTCGCCGATGCGATTGTCGAAGCTAAAGGTGGCGTGCCAGTTTTAGCTTACACCAAGGATGAAGTTACCGAAGAAGAAGTTTCAATGGATAAAGCGGTAACAGAAAATACGAAAATTGATAAAACTGAAGAAGAACCAGAAAGAAAAACTTCCCGGGCTCGGAAAACTCCGACTAAGCATAGCGATAAACCCCTAGTGGACAAAGCCGCGATGCGCAAGGCCGTGCGTTTAGAAAAAGCTTCCGAAGCCAAAGCCGAAGAAAATACGCCTGAGGAGGATGAAGAATAAGATGGCAAAAATTGATGTTAACGCGATTAAAACCCTGCGCGAATTAACCGGAGCGGGGATGATGGATTGCAAAAAAGCTCTTGAACAAAACGAGGGCGATATCGAACGGGCCAAAGATTGGCTGCGTGAACAAGGCATTACCACTGTCGCCAAAAAAGAAGGCCGGATTGCGGCTGAAGGTTTAACTTTGGTCAAGGTCAATGAACTAGGCAATCGGGCGATTATTTTAGAAGTTAACTGTGAAACTGACTTTGTCAGCAAAGGGGATTTATTCCGCGATTTAGTTACAGAAATTGCCGAAAAACTCTTAGCATCCAAGGTCCGCACCTTTGAAGAAGGCCAAACTTTAATTGAAGGGATGCTCGTGGAAGCCACGGTCAAAATTGGTGAAAAACTCTCCTTCCGGCGCTTTGAAGTGCTCGAAACAACCGGCAGCGAAAGTTTTGGAACCTACATCCATATGGGAGGCAAAATCTCCGTCTTGCTCAAACTTAATAAAGCCGATGCCGAAGCCGCTAAGGGGTTAGCGATGCATATCGCCGCGAATAATCCTTACTATATCTGCAAGGATTTAATCCCCGCATCTGAAATTGAACATGAAACTGCCATTCAGATGGAAGTGACTAAAAACGATCCAAAACTCGCGGGCAAAAAACCAGAGATGCTCGCCAATATCGTCAAAGGTAAAGTCAATAAAATCTTATCTGATTCGACCTTAAGTGCCCAAGAGTACTTAATGGTCCCCGGGGTCAAAGTCGGCGATTTCTTAAAGGAAAATGATCTCCAAGTCGTCACGATGATTCGCTATCACGTCGGGGAAGGACTGGCCAAACGGGAGGACGATTTCGCTTCCGAAGTGCTGGGACAAATCAAATAAAAACCATTTAAAAAGAGAACATCCTTCGGGTGTTCTTTTTTCTAATCCGAAAATACGATATGATTAACAAAGAGGCAAAAGTATGGCAATTTATCGACGGATTATTCTTAAACTCTCGGGAGCCGCTCTCGGCGATAGTGAAACTAACCGCATCTTGCAAGCGCAAAAATTAAAAGAGGTGGCTTTGGCAATTAAAACCATCGTCGAGCAAAAAGTAGAAGTCGGCGTGGTAGTCGGTGCTGGAAACATCTGGCGGGGCAAACTCGCCCAGGAAATCGGCCTCGAACCAGCCACCGCGGATTATATGGGGATAATCGGCACGATTATCAACTCCCTTGCTTTAGCTAATACCTTAAATAAACTGGCAATTCCCACGCGGGTTTTAAGTGCGCTTGAGGTTAAAAATGTCGTGGAACCCTACAAGAAAAAAAAGGCCCTTGCCCACTTGCAAAAAGGACAGGTTGTCATCTTCGCCGGGGGAACGGGAAAACCTTTTTTTACCACTGATACCTGTGCGGCTTTACGGGCGAAGGAGATGAAAGCCGAGGCGATTTTAATGGCCAAAAACGGCGTTGATGGTGTCTATACGGCCGATCCTAATACGAATAAAAACGCTAAATTTCTCAAGAGATTAACATTTGCAGAAGTGTTAAGAGATGAACTGAAAGTGATGGATGCCACCACGATTAGTTTACTCGAAGACACCGATATAAAAATCCATGTCTTTGCCATGGATGATCCCGAAAACTTCAAACGGGTCCTCCAAGGTGAAGAAGTGGGAACGATCATCACTAAAGGAGCATAAAAATTATGGAAAACCTCGTACTCGAAATGCAAGAGAGCATGCAAAAGTCGCTTGAAAACCTTTGGAGCAACTTTAATACCCTGCGCACTGGCCGAGCCTCCGCAGCGATTTTGGAGCGAATAGAATGCGATTATTATGGAGAGAAAATGCCGATTATTCAAATCTCCTCGATCTCGATTCCCGAGCCGCGCCAAATTGTGGTTAAACCTTATGATAAAGGAGATATGCGTTCAGTTTTAGCGGCGCTTAACGCTTCAAATCTAGGGATTAACCCGATCAATGATGGCGATCAAATTCGCCTTATCTTCCCTCCCTTAACCCAGGAGAGAAGACAAGATCTTACTAAACAGGCCAAAAAGTATACCGAAGAAGCCAAAATTGCCGTGCGGAACATTCGCCGTGAATTTCTCGATTTATTGAAAGCTGCTGAAGGTTATGGTGAAGACGCGAAAAAACGTGTCGAAGATGAGATTAACAAAGCCACTTCTGAGATGGTTGATTCTCTCGATCAGGCCTATAAAAAGAAAGAAACTGAAATTCTTACGATTTAATTTTCATCGAAAATATTTTTCTTAAAAGGCGGTCTCCGCCTTTTTTCCACTCGTTTATTAAGATATAATGTGTATTAGTTTTTAAGGTTGGAAACTATGGCAAAATTAAAGACCAAAAAAGAAATGCCGAACGTCAAACACGTCGCGATTATTATGGATGGAAATGGACGTTGGGCGAAAAAACGCGGCTTAACCCGTAACTTCGGCCATCGTCAAGGCGCTGAACAAATTTTCAATGTGACCAAAGCTGCCAAAGAATTCGGAATAGAAGTCTTGACAGTCTATGCTTTTTCCACCGAAAACTGGAAACGCCCCCAAAGTGAAATTGATTTTCTCTTCCGTTATCTGGAAGACAATTTCACTAAGCGCATCGGGGAATTACATGAAAATCAAGTGCGAGTGACGGCGATTGGTCAAATTGAACGCCTGCCGGAATCGACGCGTAAAGTCGTTGAACAGACGATACGCGAAACATCAAAAAATACTGGAATCAATTTAAATATCGCCCTTAGTTATGGTGCCAAAACCGAAATTGTTGGAGCGATTAAAAGACTCGTAACCGATGTTGAGGCAGGCCGAATCACGAAAGATGAAATTACCGAGGAGCGGTTTGATTCCTATTTAGAAACAGCAGGTCTGCCCCCGGTTGATTTGTTAATTCGCACTTCAGGGGAAAGTCGAGTTTCGAATTTCCTTTTATGGCAAATCGCTTATAGTGAACTGCTTTTTACCCCGACTTTATGGCCGGATTTTGATAGAGAAGATTTGCGAAAATGCCTCGAGGAGTTTCAAAGACGCGAACGTCGTTACGGAGGGTTATAAATGATGAATGAAATGAATCCCGAAGTGAAAAAAACGATGTGGACACGGATTGTCACGGGGATTGTCCTAGTGATACTTGCAGTACCCGCTACCCTTTTTGGTAGTTGGTATTTTGGTATCTTAATTTTTATTGCCGCGATTTTTGCGATTCACGAAATCATCAACGCGGTCAAACATAATACTTATCCACTGGCCTTGCATATTTTTGTCTATGTGATGACGCTCTCCTTGATTTTTTGGATTTTCATGCGGCACAATATTGAACATATTCAAAACCTCAATGAAACGCTTGAAGAAGGGCGACAATCAATTTTTATTTTTGATCTACGTTATTGGTCCTTCTCCTCGGGTTTTAAAGATATTCAAATTTCGACGATGGGGGTTTCGGTGACACTTTTTACCCTGTTTGTCTTTGGGATTTCTTCGAAAAACTTCAAAATGACCGACGTGACTTATTTGTTTACGATGATTATTTTTATCGGAATCTCTTTCCAATCGGTTTTATTTTTACGATATTATCCGGCTTGGAATTTCCATATTGCTGAAGATTTCCTTATTGATGGAGAACGTTATCTCCCGAATAATATTCAATCGGCTCTGCTGATTATTTATGTTTTGCTCGGAGTGACGATGACGGATATGGGGGCGTATTTCATCGGGGTTCTCTTTGGGAAACACTCGATGAATAGCCGCGTTTCTCCGAAAAAAACCTGGGAAGGATTCTTCGGGGGGATTACGATATCCTTTGTCTTGAGTTTCATCTTTGGGATTTTAATGGCCCATTTCAAGATGCCGATGCTGACTTTCCTCACGGTCGATAAATGGTATTGGATTTTATTTTTATCACTCTTTATTCCGATTATCGCAACGTTAGGTGATTTTATTTTTTCGACGATTAAACGGCATTTCGAAATCAAGGATTTCGGCACGATTTTCCCTGGTCACGGTGGGGTTTTAGATCGCATCGATTCGATTCTTTGTACCTCATTGGCCGTGTCGGTCATCATCATTTTAATGTCGAATGGATGGCGATTAGTCTAATGGAAAAACTCCTCTTGCTCGGAGCGAGTGGCTCAATTGGTGAACAGACCTTAGCGATCATCAAAAACAAGAGGAGCGCTTTTTCGCTTTTAGGTTTTTCGGTCGGGCGTCAGGTTGAAAAAATTCCCTCGATCTTGCGCGATTTTCCTTCAGTCGAGCACGTCTATTTAATCGATGAGAAAAAGGCCCGCGTTTTGCAGGCGAAATATCCTAATGTCGCCTTTTATTTTGGTGAATATGGTTTAGCCGAACTCGTGAAAAATACCGATTATACTCTGATGGTTAATGCCCTAGTTGGCTTCGTGGGCTTGGAGCCCACTTTACTGGCCTTAGGCAACGATAAGAAAGTGGCCTTAGCCAATAAAGAAGCACTGGTGGTCGGGGGCGAATTGATTAAGCGACTTCTCGCCCAAGGAAAAGGGGCACTCTACCCAATTGATTCGGAACATGTCGCCCTTACTAAATGTCTCCAAGGCCAAGAGCGATCAGGGGTTAAAAGATTAATTTTAACTGCCAGTGGTGGACCCTTTCGCACCTATAGCAAAGCCCAATTAAAAAATGTCACTGTCGCCGAAGCCTTAGCCCATCCTTCCTGGTCGATGGGAGAAAAAATTACCATTGATTCGGCAACGATGATGAATAAAGGCTTTGAAATCATTGAAGCGTATTATCTTTTTGATTTCCCCCTTGAGCAAATTGATGTGGTGATCCACCCCGAAAGCAAAGTGCATGCACTCGTGGAGTTTCAAGACGGAAGTTTCTTAGCCGATATTGGCCCGACTTCGATGGCGATTCCCATCGCCTATGGACTTTATCAAGGCCAGCGTCCCCATCAGCAATATGGTTCTTCCCTTTCGTTTGAAGAATGGAAAACATGGCATTTTTATCCGCTTGATCAAAAGAAGTTCCCCGCGGTCAAATTAGCCAAAACCGCTTTGAGCAAAGGAGGGATTTTCCCCACGGTGTTAAACGCGGCTAATGAAGTCGCCGTCTATGCCTTTTTAGAAGGGAAAATCGCCTTTAGCGATATTATTAAATTGGTTGAAGAAGCCTTAGAGGTAACTGACGCTATTGGACCGCTTTCTTATCAGTTGATCAAGGAAGTTGATTTCGCAACCAGAGCCAAAGTTAAGGAAAAAATAGGTATTTAAATATGAATTTTGTCAGTGTTATCATTTCGATTTTTATTTTAGGATTACTCATTGCCCTCCACGAACTGGGACATTATTTAGCCGCGAAGGCTTTTGGGGTCTATATCTTTGAATACTCCTTAGGTTTTGGACCGAAACTCTATCAAAAACGAGGCAAGGAAACGAAGTTTACCGTCCGGGCAATTCCGATTGGCGGATATGTGGCAATGTATGGGGAGGAAGATGCCCTTCCCGATGATGCGCCTCACGATCTCGATCCTAATCGCTCTTTACTCAACAAAAAGAAATGGCAACGAGCGATTATCATGTCCGCGGGCATTGTGATTAACTTGATTATCGCCCTGCCAATTTTCATGATTGGCAATGCGCTTCCCTATCAAGCAGTTGACCCTGATTTACGCATCAATGTCGGCGAAAATTCCGTCGCGGCCACGGCCGGCTTTCTCGCAGATGATCGGATCGTCGCCATGCGCGATGGCGAAGACAAGCCGACGATTATCGGGACCAGTGCGACTGGCCGGGCTGCGGTTTTTGGAAGAGTCGCGATTACGGTTGATGAAACCACCTATCCTTATCATGTCGTCTTTTTCGAACGCTCAACGAAAAATACCGCATTAGAAAATTTCTTTACCTTAATCGCGGATGAATTCATGCTTCAAATCAATGAAGGAGAACTGACCGTTAATAAGGCAGTATCCCTTTCTTATCCAGGGTTCTCGGCCGACTTTACTTTCGATGTCACCGTCTTTCGCGGTCAGTATGATGACCAAGGGACGGTCGATGAAAGTGATGATACGATGATTACCACGATTATTTCACTGCCGATGCGGGTTACCAGGAGTGAAAATTCGATTAAATATAGTGCGATTGATCCAAATGTAAGTCTTGGTATCTCCTTTAAGACAATTAAGGTTCAACGTTCATTTGGGGCTATTTTAAAAGAAAGCGGCTCTGATTTTACTTATTCTTTAACCGCTGTTGGTAAGGGGATTATTAGTCTTTTTACACCGCGAGGCTTAGATAATGTCGGCGGAATTGTCGTGGTTTTTCAGCAAACCACCGCGGCTTTTACTGATTTTGGCTTTGGACCATACTTGATGATTTGGGGCTTTATTTCCGTGAACCTGGCCCTTTTTAACTTACTGCCTTTCCCAGGACTCGATGGGTGGCATTTGCTCGTGGTCATCATCGAAAGCCTGACCCGAAAGGATTTACCGAAGAAATTTAAAACGATTGCCTCCACTGTCGGCGTGATTTTACTTTTAGCCTTAATTGTTTTAATCACGATTCGCGATATCGCTAATTTATTTTAAAAAAGGAGGAGAAAAATGACCATTAATGCTGAAGAACAAAAACGCTTTTTTGATATGTTGCAATTAGAAAATCCCGAAAGATTTTTGGATTTACGTTTAAAAAAGATTGAAAAAATCAACGGATCAAGTCATGAATGGAAATTATATTTTGAAAAAGATATCGCATGGGATCCCGAAGCATTAATCGAATTTTTCGTTTCCTTAAGCAATCTCCCCTTCAATTATCAAATCTCTTTTGAATATTTATTATCTCCGACGGTCGAAGATGCGATTCGCCTTTTTGAAGCTTGGCATAGTTTTCAATTTATCACTCCCGCCTCTCAACGTTTACAAGGAGCTTTTGATGGAACGATTGAGGTGCTTTTTCCAGCTGATTGCGAAAACAGTTATGTTGATTCGGTCACGCATGAATTTGCCCATTTTCTTGAATTCATCGATTATCCTTTCCCAGTTATCGGTCAAAAAGAGATTGATTTAAATGAAGTTGTGCCGCATGTGATGCATGAAACGGTTGAAGATGAAGATGAACATGATTTTTCCTTAGATGAAGATGATGGTCGCGACTATCTTGAGCATGAACACGAAAGAGAAGCCTATGGAATTGACTATTCAGAAGTTCCTCTACCTGAAAGATATGAAGATGACATAGAAGCGGAAGAGGAAGTTGAGGCCGAGGAACTGCCCGCGGAAGAAGAAGCTGACGTGGATTTTGAGAGTTTACAAGAAGAAGTCGTAATTTCTGGCAGTAACTATGTTCGCCAAGTTGCCGCCATCAATCGGAAGAAGCGAGAAGAGGAAGAACGGAGAAACGCCGCCTTTACCCGTGGAAACTACAAACCTTATTTCATCCAAGAAATTGATACGAATTCTGATAATGTCGATTTTAATGGAAAGATTTTTTCTATTGAAGTGCGCAGGACTAAAAAGAGCAATCTCTTTATCTATGGGGTAAAAAATGATTCTGGGGGAGCGATTTACGTCAAGATGTTCGAAAGCAAGCGCTTTGGTCCCAAAGAACAAAAACTCTATCGGGTCGGATGCAATATTCGGGTTCGCGGTGCAGTCATCGTCGAACGCGACCATTCTCTAGGCATCATGGGTCATTATTTGAATCTTTTGCCCCATGATGAACTTCCCAAAGATACAGCGGAAACCAAACGGGTAGAACTCCACTTGCATACGAACATGTCAGCGATGGATGGAATCTCCCATATTGATGAATATTGTGAACTTGCCGCCCACATGGGACATAAAGCGCTGGCAATTACCGATCACGGTGTAGTTCAAGCTTTTCCCCAGGCCCAAAGAGCGGCGAAAAAACACAATTTAAAGATGATCTACGGTTGTGAATTTTATATGATTGACACCTTGCTTGCCGGGGCGACTAATCCGCAGCCCATTCCTTTAACTAATGCAACCTATGTGGTCTTTGACTTTGAAACCACGGGTTTAAGTGCAAAATATGATCAAATTATCGAATTTGGCGCGGTGAAGGTAATCAAAGGTTTAGTCAGAGAACGAATAGATATTTTGATTAATCCTGGACCGGAGGTCGTCATCACCCCGATGATTACCCAACTGACCAATATCACCCCTTCGATGCTGGTTGGCCAACCTACGTTAGAAGAGGCGCTTCCTCGGATTAATGAATTCATTAAAGATGCAATTTTAGTCAGTCATAACGCGGATTTTGACATCGCTTTCTTAAATGCTGCAAGAGAGCAATTCGGTCAAGAAAAAATCGATAATCCCGTGATCAACACCTTGCCATTATCGCGGTATTTATTTCCCAATTCCCGTTCGCATCGCTTGGGCGAATTAGCCCGCAATCTCGAGGTTGAATACGATCAAATCCGCGCTCACCGAGCGGATTATGACGCTGAAGTATTAAACGCGATTTGGCAGGCGATGATCGCTAAATTTATTGCGATTAACCCCGATGTTACCCATCAAGATTTAGCGATGTTGACCGCCGATGTTGACCTCTATAAACATCTCTATCCCAAGCATGTCGTGGTTTTAGCCAAAAACAAAGAAGGTCTAAAAGATTTATATCAACTGGTCTCGCTTTCGCATACGGAATATTTCGCGGAAGTTCCGCGGATTCCCCGCGATGTTTTAGCAGCCCATCGCCAACATCTTTTCATCGGCAGCGCTTGCTTTAACGGGGAAGTTTTCGAAACCGCGATGTTGCGTGGCAGCGATCAACTGGAAGAGGTGATGAAGTTTTATGATTATATCGAAATCCAACCCCCAGAAAACTATTCCTTCTTAGTGAATATGGACAAGGTGAAAGATCATCAAACCCTTTTGAATATTCTTCAGGATCTTCTCGATGCGGCCAAACGCGTCGGCAAACTGGTTGTGGCCACAGGTGATGTCCACTACGCTCTCCCCAATCAAAAAACCTATCGCGATGTATATATCATGGCTAAAGGTCTCGGCGGCGTTAATCATCCGCTTAACCCCTACGATCGCTTCAGCGATTCGCGTCCGCTTTTTGAAAATCCCGATCAGCATTATCGTTCAACGACGGAGATGATCGATGCTTTTACCGCGGATAATCTTTTTACTCGTGAAGTCGCCGAAGAAATCGTCGTTACCAATTCCAATAAAATCGCTGAGGCTTGTTCCTATGTTTCCCCAATTGGCAATGAATTATCAACTCCTAAAATTGATAATGTCGATGTGCTTTTAAAAGATATTTGCTACGAAAAAGCCCATCGTTGGTATGGCGATCCCTTACCTGATTTAGTCAGCGATCGCTTGGCGCAAGAGTTAAACGGAATTATCAGCCAAGGATATTCGGTGATTTACTATATCGCGCATAAGATTGTGAAAAAAGCTTACGATGATGGTTATTTAGTGGGCTCACGCGGCTCAGTTGGCTCTTCATTTGTCGCGACGATGGCAGGCATTACCGAAGTTAATCCCCTGCCCCCTCATTATCGATGCCCAGGTTGCCAACATTGTGAATTTACCCCCGAAGAAGCAAAAGACGTCCATTCTGGATATGATTTACCAGATAAAAAATGCCCTGAATGCGGGATGACGATGATCGGTGATGGACAAAATATTCCCTTTGCTACTTTCCTTGGTTTCTCGGCGGATAAAGTTCCCGATATCGATTTAAATTTCCCTGGTGATTATCAAGCCCAAGCCCATGAATATACTCGGGAATTACTAGGAGAAGAGAATGTCTATCGCGCTGGTACGATTGATACCGTCGCGGAAAAAACGGCCTTTGGCTACGCGCGAGGTTTCTTTGAACGGATGGGACGCGATCTTTTAGCCGTGCCGCGCGCGGAGATTGCCGCCCTTGCCGCTGGTTGTACGAATGTCAAACGCACCACGGGGCAACATCCAGGAGGAATCGTCGTCATTCCCGATGAATATGATGTCCATGATTTTACGCCGATTCAATATCCCGCCAATGATTTAACCGCGGGTTGGAAGACGACCCACTTCGATTTTTCGGCGATTCATGACAATATCTTAAAACTCGATTTACTTGGTCACGTTGACCCGCTCGCGTTAAAGATGATGGGGGATTTGACGGGAATTGACCCCGTTGACATTCCGATGAACGATAAAAATGTCCTCTCGCTTTTTTCGTCGACCAAAGCTTTGAAATTAAAGAAGAACTATTTAGAGGCGAAAAATAGCGCGCTCGGTCTCCCTGAGTTTGGAACGACTTTCGTCCGTTCGATGCTCGATGAGGCCAAGCCTAAAACCTTTGCCGATCTTTTAGTTATTTCCGGCTTATCCCATGGGGAAGGGGTCTGGGCGGGTAACGCCTTTGAATTGATTAAAAGCAAGAAAGCGACCTTGCAAACGGTAATCGGTTGTCGTGATGATATTATGATGTATCTAATCTCGAAGGGACTCGAGCCATTGGATGCTTTTAAAATTATGGAAACCGTGCGAAAAAAGGATAAATTCTTAACTCCAGGACAAATTAATTTGATGCGCGAGCACAAAGTGCCTGATTGGTACATTGAATCCTGTCAAAGAATCCAATACTTATTTCCCAAAGCCCATGCGACCGCTTATGTGATGATGGCAGTTCGCGTCGGCTGGTTTAAGGTTTATTATCCCTTGGAATACTATGCGACTTTCTTTAGTGTTCGCAGCAAACAATACGATTTAGAAATTATGATGAAAGATGCCGAAGCGATTAAGGCTCGGCTGGATGAATATAGTGTCCGGAGGCAAAAAGGACGAGAAGAAAGACTCTCTCCCAAAGAAGAAGAGATTGAAAAAACCCTCCAAATCGCTTTAGAAATGGTTGATCGGGGTTATCGCGTGACCAATATCGACCTCTATCGTTCCGAGGCGACTGCGTTTGTGGTCGATCATGAAACTAATGCGATTATCGCTCCCTTTGCCTGTGTTGACGGACTCGGGGAAACAACCGCGCTCTCTGTCGTGGAAGCCCGTAAGAATGGCAAGTTCATTTCAATTGACGATTTAATGGAAAGAACCAAGCTCAATTCACAAAATATTGATAATCTCCAACGCCTCGGGGTTTTAAAAGATTTACCCGAGAGCAATCAGATGAATATCTTTGACTTTTTATAGGTCTAGCCTATAATAATAAGGCTTGATTTACGGGACGTAGCACAGCTTGGTAGTGCGCCTGGTTCGGGACCAGGAGGTCGTGGGTTCGAATCCCATCGTTCCGACCATCTCGATCTTAATTATCTGGTCAGATGAATAAAATAAACGCCTCGGATGAGGCGTTTTAATTTTGGGTTTACAAATAAATTTTATTTAGAATTCTTTTCTTCTAAAACTCTCAGTAGATCTTCGTAACGGATTTCACCAGCAGCAATGCCCAATGCTAATCTTTCAATTTCTTCATGATCAAAAGAAAGGCAAATCCCATTTACCTCTAAAAAAATCATCATGATATAAAAACCAATGCGTTTATTGCCATCGATAAAAGGATGATTGGCAATTAGTCCACAGCCAAGCCGGGCAGCTTTTTCTATTTTGCTGGGGAATAAATCCTGACCATCAAAAGTTTGGAAAGGGGCCTCAATCGCCGACTCTAACATTTTTTCATCCCTAATTCCGTATGCTCCTCCCGTTTGCTTCACCATCATTTGGTAAAGAAGGAGCACTCTGGCTTTGGTCAATTTAATCATTGGGCCAGATTTTTAAAGGCGTCAAGATATTGAGCGAGGATTCTTTTAGCCACAACTTCAATTTTTTCATCTTCAATCTCCTCGATATATTGTTTAAAATCGACGAGAATGTATCGCGGTTTGTTGTTTTTACAAATTAGAGCAACTCCATATTGATCGGCAGTTTTTGCCGCTTTGGAAAAGTTTTGATTAGCTTCGGTCATAGTGAGAATTTGGTTAGTTTTGATTATCATGGTCACCCCTCCCTTTAAACTATATTAAAAATATAGGATAAATTCAACCTATTACAATTAAAAGTAATGGCCTCAAAAAAGAAAAAAGTCATTCATCGAACGATATGACTATTTATTAGTCATAATTGTATTTTCAACGTTAATATTCAATGCTTTTGTGCTAATATATCAAAGGATGGTGAATAATATGAATTATGATGTAATCATCGTCGGGGCAGGACCGTCAGGTTATTTCTGCGCTTACGAATTGACCAAAAAAAATCCAAAGTTAAAAGTCCTTTTGCTTGAAAAAGGACGGGATATTTTTTCGCGGAGTTGTCCCATGTTAAAAGGACAAATTAGCAAATGCCCACTTAATCGAGAAGGATATCAAGAATGTTACCCAAGCTGCTCGATTACCTCGGGGTTTGGAGGAGCGGGCGCTTATTCCGATGGCAAGTTTAACATCACCACCGCCTTTGGCGGATGGATGCAAGATTATATGGCGGATGAACAACTCCTAGAACTGATTAAATATGTCGATAATGTGAATCTCCAATTTGGCGCGACTGATAAAATTACCAATCCGCAAACCGCAAAAGCCAAAGAGATCCGTCTGCGGGCGATGAGTGTGGGGGTGCGTTTGTTAGATAGCCAAGTTCGTCATCTGGGTACAGAAGAAAATATCAAAATTCTTCAGAAGATTTATCAATATCTCCAAAAACAAGTTGAGATGCGTTTTGAGACGATGGTCAAAGACATCATCATCCAAGATGGACAAGTTCAAGGGGTCATCATAGAAGAAGGCGCGAAGTTTTTCGCTAAACGCGTGGTTTTAGCAGTTGGTCGTGAAGGCAGCGCCTGGTTAGCGGACATCTTAGAGAAACGCCAAGTCAAAATGTCGCAAACCCAAGTCGATGTCGGGGTACGGGTTGAATGCGATAGTTTAATCATGGAGGAAATCAATGAGAACCTCTATGAAGGAAAATTCGTCTATCGGACTTCAACTGGCAATACGGTAAGAACGTTTTGTTCTAATCCTGATGGCCATGTCGTGATGGAAAATTATAATGGGGTCATCAATGTCAATGGCCATTCCTACAAAGATGCGAAATATCGTTCTGATAAAACCAATTTTGCCCTTTTGGTTTCGCATCATTTCTCCGAACCATTTAACCGTCCCAATGAATATGCCGCTAAAGTTTCTTCTTTAGCCAATCAACTTTCTTGTGGTTCGGTGATTGTTCAAAAGTTTGGCGATCTGTTACTTGGTCGCCGAACCACGGTTAAAAGATTGAGCGAAGGGTTTTGTCAGCCCACCCTAAAAGAGGCGGTTCCTGGCGATTTATCCCTGTGTCTCCCTTATAAAACGTTACAATCGATTATCGAGATGATTAAAGTTCTCGATAAGATCACTCCCGGGATTGCCACTGAGCACACTTTGCTTTATGGGGTGGAAGCGAAATATTATGCGGCCCACCCTGCCGTGGATAATCGCTTTGAAGTGGAAAACATCTCCGGATTATTTGTCGGTGGTGATGGAGCGGGTTTAACGCGGGGTCTTGCCCAAGCAGGTGCTTGTGGAGTTTATATTGCCCGCAATATCCTTAAGGACTTAGCTGATGAGTAAAAGAACAATTGGCACTACCGCTCGCGGAATTCGCTTTCCGGTAATCAAGCCTGGCGATGATTTAGTGAAGATCACAGTTGAAAAGGTAATCGCCGCTTCGCGAAGTGAAGGATTTGCTTTACGCGATCGCGATATTATCGGGATAACCGAATCTTTAGTCGCCCGCGCGGAAAACAACTTTGCCTCCGTTGATGAAATTGCCTTAGAAATAAAAGAAAAATTTCCCCTTGGGGAAATTGGAGTGATTTTCCCAATTCTTTCCCGAAACCGCTTCTCGCTTTTATTAAAAGGAATTGCGCGCGGAGTGAACAAAGTATATCTGATGCTCTCTTATCCTCGCGATGAAGTGGGGAACGCTTTATTTTCGGAGGAAGAACTCGAAAGTAAAAAAGTTAACCCTTATACTGATTTATTGACTTTAAAACAATATCGTAAACTGTTTGGGACCTCGATTCACCCCTTTACTGGACTTGATTATATTTCCTATTATGAGGAATTAATTAGAAAAGAAGGTGCGGAAGTCACGATTCTTTTTGCTAATCAACCGACGCGCATTCTCGCTTATACTCCACATGTCTTAGCCTGTGATATCCACACGCGTCATCATACGAAAAACACGCTTGGGAAAGCGGGCGCAAAAACGGTCTATGGACTTGATGATCTTCTGAAAAGACCGAGGATTAACAAGGGTTTTAATCCCAAATACGGCTTATTAGGTTCGAATAAAGCCACGGAAGAGACAGTGAAATTGTTTCCGCGCGATGGTGAAAAACTCGTTCTCGATCTTCAAAAGGAATTTCTTAAACAAACAGGAAAACACATTGAAGTTCTCGTCTATGGTGATGGGGCTTTTAAAGATCCCGTCGGTCAGATTTGGGAGTTAGCCGATCCGGTGGTCGCACCTTTTTTCACACCGGGGTTACAGGGGACTCCTCACGAAGTAAAATTGAAATATCTAGCCGATAATCAATTTTCTTCTTTAAAGGGAGAAAAATTGACTACAGCGATTAAAAAAGCAATTGAAGAAAAAAAAGAAGACCGCCATGATAATCAGGCTTCTTTAGGGACGACCCCGCGTCAAATTAGCGATTTAGTCGGAACCTTATGTGACCTAATTAGCGGTTCAGGGGATAAAGGGACTCCAGTGGTTTTAATTCAAGGTTATTTTGACGATTTTACTACCGAATAACTAATCTGAATAAATTTCGGGTTTTAATACCCCGATAAAAGGAAGATTGCGGTAGCGTTCTTGATAATCAAGCCCATAACCGACGACAAATTCATTTTCGATTTCAAATCCGATATATTTGGGCTGATATTCGTGTTTCCGTCCCGCGGGTTTATCGAGCAAACAAGCGACTTCGACCGAAGCCGCTTCTTTTTTGAGAAAGTAGGCAATTACATTAATTGTCGTGCGGGCAGAATCGACGATATCATCCACGAGCAGAACATGTTTATCTTTAACATCCATTTCCGAGTATTTTTTGAAGGTAAATTTACCGCCTCTTCGCGTCCCGTGATAGGAAGCAACCTGCATGAAGTCCATCACTAATGGAAGGTTAATCTGCAAGACGAGATCCATCATAAACGGGGCGGCCCCCTTTAAGATGCCGATTACAATTAAATCCTTATCTTGATAATCAGCGGTGATCTTCTTCCCTAGTTGGATGACTGCGGTTTTGATTTGCGCTTCGCTAATCATAACTTTCTCGATATCTGGATGCATAATTTACCTCCTAAACAATTTATCGGTACCAGCAACACTTTCTTCAGTCACATCAATACCGAGTTTCTTCAGTAAGGAACGTTCGGCTTTGGCGAGGATGACGCTGGAATGGGCTTGGGCCCCTTTTAATTTGCTGATTTGTTTTAAAGCGAGTTCGGATAGAGGGTTGGTCGGGGCTTGAATGGCAAGACTAGTCAGCGTTTCCGTCAGGGAAAAAATCGGAGTATCGCTGGGATTTAATTTTTTGTGTAAGTCCATAATCGGAATGATGACCTGCTTAGAAATCAGAGGAATTTCATCGTTAATCCCGGCGAGATGTTTGACGGCATTTAAGAATAAAGCTGCTGGCGCTGATAATAAGGAGGAGGTTTTGGCGGTGACTATTTCGCCATTCTTGAATGATAACGCCATACATGGGACACCGGTTTTCTTGGCTTTTTCCAAGGCGGGCTGAACGGGGAGACGATCAGTTTCAGATAAATTCAAACTCTCTAAAAGTTGGCGAACTCTGACGACCGATTGGTCATCATATTTATCGTAAAAGTTATTTTTCTTGGCTTGAAAGTAACGGCGAATAATCTCTTCTTTTGCGGCTTGAATACAGATTTCTTCATTGCGAATAGCAAAACCGACCATGTTCACGCCCATCATCGTCGGTGATTGATAAGGGGAAACTCCATAAATCTTTTCAAAGATCAATTTTAATAAAGGAAAAGCTTCAATATCGCGATTGTAATTTGTCGCCTCTACTCCGAATTCGTCTTTGTGATATTGATCGATGACCAAGAAATCACCTAGATCAACTGTTGCCGCTTCATAGGCTAGATTCAGCGGATGATTTAAGGGGAGATTCCAGATGGGGAAAGTCTCATATTTAGCATAACCAGAGCGGACGCCCTTTTTACTATCTTGATATAGTTGCGAGAGACAAGCCGATAACTTTCCACTGCCTGGACCAGGCGCGGTAAAGACGACAATCGGACGCGTGGTTTCAATATATTCATTTTTACCGAACCCGCGCTCACTAAGAATAAGAGGGATATTATGAGGATAGCCTTCGATATGATAATGTCTATAAGTTTTAATCCCGTTGCGTTCTAATTTGCGTTTAAAAGCATTGACTAGCGGATGGGAAAAATAGAAGGAGAAGACGACACTACTCACCAGGATGTTTTTCGCGCGAAAAGCATCGATGATTCGTCCGATTTCATCTTGGTAACTCAGATCACTATCATAGCGAATTTTATTGTTGGCGATATCGTGAGCATTGACGGTAATCACCACTTCAATTTGATCTTTCAAGCCCGAAAACATCTCGAGTTTGCTATTGGGTTTGAAGCCGGGCAAAACCCGAGAAGCATGCTTATCTTCGAAGAGTTTACCTCCAAATTCGAGATAGAGTTTATTATCAAAAAGCAAGACTCGTTTCCGAATCTCGGCGCGCTGAATATCCAAATAATAATCTCGATCAAAAGCGCACTTCATACCAGAGACCTAAATTTTATTCATAAACATTTCGTAAACGACAGTAAGCGGCTTACCAATTTCGAGATGTTCAATAATTTTGGCGATCATCGGGGCCAAAGAAATAACTGTGACAATACTATTTTTCATCTCTTCTTTCAAAGGAATCGAGTCCGTGACAACGATTTCCGTAAAGAGACCACTTTTAATTAAGCGTTCATAAGAAGGTGGTGAAAATACCCCATGCGTGCAGGCGAAACGGACACTTTTAGCCCCCTGAGCAAATAAGGCGTTTGCACTGGCGAAGGAACTTCCGCCAGTATCGATAATATCATCGACAATAAGGCAGTTTTTTCCTCGAACATCACCGATGATATTCATCACTTCGGCAAAATTAGCGCGTGAGCGACGCTTATCGATCATCGCTAGAGGAAGATTGAGCAGTTCCGCGACCCGGCGAGCGCGATTAACTCCCCCATGATCAGGCGAGACCACGGCCCAATCAGGGCCAACGCGACTTTTAAAATGACTACTCAAAAGGGGAATGGCAGTGATTTCGTCCATTAAACAAGAGAAGAAGCCCTGTAATTGCGAAGCGTGTAAATCAACGGAAACGACGCGATCAACCCCAGCAGTTTTTAACAGATCCGCAATTAAGCGAGCGGTAATCGGTTGCCGCGGTTTGTTCTTGCGATCTTGGCGGGCGTAGCCAAAATAGGGGATAACGACGGTGATGGTTCTGGCAGAAGCTCTTTTTAATGCATCGACAAAGATCAAGAGTTCCATCAGATTATCATTGACAGGGTTACATGTGGATTGAATCACATAGCAGTTTTTCCCGCGGACGGATTCAATTGGTTCGCAAAGAGTTTCTCCATCAGCAAAGTGATAAACCGAAGAAGGAGAAAGTTTTAAGCCGAGTTGACTAGCGATATCTTGTGCCAGTTGTTGGTTCGCACTCAAAGCGAAGATACATGCAGTTTTTTCAATGGACATAAATTTCACCTCGTTCCAAATATTCGATCGCCCGCATCGCCAAGGCCGGGCAAAATATAGCCTTTGTCATTGAGTTTTTCATCAATTGATGCGATATAAATATTGACATCTGGGTGTTTGTTTTGAATATTTTCAATCCCTTCAGGACATCCGACTAAAGACATTAAACGAATGTCAGGATAACCGCGTTTTTTTAAACTTTCAATTGCGGCAATCGCACTACCGCCCGTGGCTAGCATAGGATCGAGAATGACCACAAGAGGATTTTTCACTACGGGAACTTTGAAATAATATTCATGGGGTTTTAGAGTTTCTTCATCGCGGTAAAGTCCGATATGGCCAATTCGGGCGGTGGGAATCATATTACGCACCCCATCCACCATACCGATACCAGCACGGAGAATAGGGACAAGAACAATTTTTTTATGGAGTTTGGTCTTGGAAAGACAGTAGCCAGTGGGAGTCATATAAGTGTCATTTTCATCTTGATAAGTGCTCAAGTCTTGGAAAACGGCAAACGACATCAATGAGGCAATTTCGTCTAAGGCTTCACGGAATTCCTTTGCTTTTGTTTTTTCATCTCGCATCAAAGACAATTTCATTTTGATCAGAGGATGTTCAATTACAAATACCATTATTGCGTTCCACTCCTTACATTATTGTATTGTACCCTTATTGCTGACTTTTTTAAATGGAACTTCCAAAAAAAGATTTAAATAATCGTGATAAATCTAAGAAAACAGAAATTCACGACTGCTATGGAAAAAAGAGGGGACAACCTTTCAGAAATTTCTTGCTACGAAATAACTCATCTCCCCTAAATGAAGGCGAAAATATTTAACTGAAAACAAGGGCTTTTTGTCGTGTTTTTAAAACGAAATCCATATCAAAAAACATCATTTTTAAATGAATTGCTTTTTGCCTTTTTATCTATAGTGATATAATTAAGCCGGTTCCCCCACTTAGCGTAATGGATAACGCAATCGCCTCCTAAGCGATAGAGTGCAAGTTCGATTCCTGCAGTGGGGGCCATTTTACTGAGAAAAACACTGGATTTCGGTTTGACTTTGAGGGGCTTTATTGATATATTTTTCGTGTGAACTCCGAATCATTTGAGTGGGGGACCCATTCTTGGGGGTGAATCTCAGCTTGAGAAAGGCAACTTAATTGCCTGAACCCGTCAGCTAACCTCATAGGAGTGATTAAGCGTATAACCAGTTTATACGTTTTTTTATTTCTAAGAGTGAGGTGAAAGGATATGGAGTTTAACTTATTATTGAAAGTCGCTATCGTCCTTCTCGTCGGTTTTACTGGCGGATTAGTAGCGCGCAAATTAAAACTACCAAATGTATCAGGCTATTTGCTGTTCGGTCTTTTACTTGGTCCATCGTTTGGTTTGATCTTTCCTGGATATGAAGGAGTTATCACCGCGGCCGATCAAAACACCTTGAAATTCATTAGTGAAATTGCGCTTGCTTTTATCGCCTTTAGTATCGGGAGCGAGTTCAACGTCAAAAGCGTGAAGAAGATGGGGAAAGAAATTGCCCTACTCACTGTTTTTGAAGTTCTCGGAGCGGTTATTCTCGTTTTCTTATTAATGCTCCTCATCCCGAAACCGCAAAGTTTTAACGATATTCATGAAATTACTGGATACAATGCCTTTGCCAAACCAAATATTGCGATGGCTTTAATCTTGGCGAGTATGTCAGCGGCGACCGCTCCAGCAGCAACGCTAATGGTAGTTCGTCAATATCGGGCCTATGGTCCAGTCACCAAAGCAATTCTTCCGATTACTGCTTTAGATGATATCTTTGGAATTGTCATCTTCGGTTTCTTTATTTCGATCGCGCAAATCCTCGTACCTTCTGGTAGTGAACCGATGCCTTTAGCTTTAATGATTAGCAAACCATTTATTGAAGTATTTGGTTCAATTATCGTTGGGGCAATCATCGGTTATGTTTTGGCGATGATTGCGAAAAAAATCGATCGCGAACGCGATGATATTCAAGTATTGGCCATTGCTTCAGTGATTTTATCTATTGGTATTTTCACCCTGTTAAATCATGAAAATGTCTTAGGAAAATACGGGATTAGTTTCTCCCCCTTACTCTCGAATATTATGACTGGGGCGATGATTGCTAATTTAACCCGGCGTCCCGCTCGGACTTTCAACGCAGTCAATGACTTCACTACTCCATTTTATGTTTTATTTTTTACGCTGGCAGGCGCTAGTTTAGACCTGCAAATTATCAAAACTGAATGGTTGATAGCAGCAATCGCTTTCGTTTATATTATAGGCAGAGGTCTTGGGAAGTATTTAGGCACTTATCTTGGTGCTACCATCGCAAAAAGCGATGAGAAAATTCGAAAATATCTGGGTTTAGCCCTCCTGCCCCAAGGCGGAGTTTCGATTGGGCTTCTGGTCATTGTCAGTGGCACGATGATGACCATGTATCCTCTAATCTCAACCATCATCATGCTGAGTATTCTCGTTTATGAAACATCAGGCCCAATTTTTGCTAAAATTGCCATTTCTAAAGCTGGTGAAATTAATGGACTGGATCAACTCGATCAATTGTCGAGTGTTGCCGATATTGTGGAATAGGAATAGGAGATAAAGAAGATGAACGTATTATTTATTGTGTTAAACGACTTAGCCTATTTAGATGAGATTTTAGAGGAGTTTGTCGAACTCAAAGTTCGCGGTGCGACCATTATCGAATCGCAAGGGATGGCTTCCGCTATTTTACACAGCGAAGGCCTTAATTTCTTAATGCAAGGTCTCTTTAAGGGCCGGACTGATGAGGAGCAGAAATATTCCAAAACTATCTTCACGGTTATCCCCGATGAAGAAACCTTACAAAAGACACTGGCCGCAGTTCATAAAATCGTCGAACGTTCCCGAAAGAAAACGATTGGTTTTATGTTTACGGTTCCCGTTTCAGGTATCTACCCTTTGAAGCCGAAAAAAATTGAATAGCGGTTTTTGCTGATCATTATTAGATATTGATACGAGCAAAAAACACCTTTATTCTCATTGACAAAAGCCAGGTGTTTATCTAAGATAGTAAAGCCGATTATAAAATCGGTTTTGGGGCTGTAGCTCACCTGGGAGAGCGCCTCCATGGCATGGAGGAGGTAGCGAGTTCGATCCTCGTCAGCTCCACCATTCGCACAAGAAATTGGTTTGATAGTTGCTATCAAACCTTTTTATTTCCAAAACAAAAAACGATAATTTCTAATATTTCAATGAGTTATCAAAAGTGTTATCAATTAGATAAAAAAATCATTTTATCATCGAAAATCTCGCTGAATCGATAATAAAATTAAAAGATTACTAAAAGAACTTTATTGGAAATCACTTTTTTTCAGGACAACTTTATACAATTTTTAGGCAATTAAGATACTTTATTTTTTACACTGTGAGTATTATAGTTTAATTGTAAGCAAAGTCTGCGACAATAATTTAATTAGGAGAAAACTTATGAAAAAAAGAATATCTTTAATGTCTGCTATTGCTTTTTTATCGTTAATTTTTATTCAAGTCATAGCTATAAATGCTTCTGAAAGAAAAGGGTGGGATATTGTGAAAGCTGATGGTTGCCTCCATGATGGTTATCACTATCAAGCTACAGCTCCGAATGATTTTGAGGCTGGCAACCAAGAATTTTGGGCATGTTGCACTTGTCATGAAGTATTTTTAATAGAACCGTTAACGGGTAACTTTGCAACTAGAACTTTAAGCCAAGCGATTGGGTTCGGAGCAGAACACGTCGCTTATCTTGCCCCAACAATGTCCGTTTGGGATGGGACAACTGCCGCTTTTGTGCATGGCAATGGTACTTCCGCTGAGCCTTATTTAATTGAATCGGCAGCGAATTTGGCGTTTCTTAGAGATAAGGTTAATGTCCAAGATGCCAACTATGTTTCCGCTTACTATCGCATGGAGACAGGTGTAGATTTGAATGATATTGAATGGGTTTCGATTGCTAATACTGGAGCGACAGCATTCAGAGGGAATTTTGATGGTGCTGGTCATCACGTCATTGGTTTGAAAGTCACAAGTGGAGCAAACCTAAATGGGCTATTCGGACATTTGGTTGATGCTTATGTTGCTAACCTTGATGTCACTGGGGACATTACGGCTTCCGCGGCAAGAAACGGTATTGTCGCTGGTTGTGTCGATTATTCTACGCTTGAAAATTGCGTTTCCCGCGGCACAATCACTGCTGCTGGTGCTTACTGTGGTGGTATTTGTGGTGTGGTTGAAGCGCTTGATGTTCATACGAGGAACAATACACAAGCTTTATTGAAAAATTGTATCAACTATGCTTCGGTAACTGGTAATGCTGCTAGCAACTCATTTGTGGGTGGAATCACTGGACAAAATACAATCAAAGTCCTCATCGAAAATTGCGAAAATTATGGACATGTTCAAGGCGCAGCTCGACAAACCGCTGGTATTATTGGGTTAGCACGTGCTGTTATTGGAACTTTGATAAAAGGTTGTTACAACTTTGCTAATATTGATGCGACTGGCAAACCGCGGCAAACTGGGGGCATTGTCGGTACTTGCCGCGTTCGCGTCGAGAATTGCTACGGGTTTGTTGATGCTAAAATTAATGATGTTCCTTATAATGTCGCTAATCTTTATCCGACCAGTTTTGGCACCACCGTTCCTGGCGGTGTCATATGTGGTCAACTTGATGCGCAAAATGTTTGCAATGCGGATACAGCTTTTATCAACTGTGGTGGCTGCGACGCAAATAAGAATCCAGTTTAATCCCTCATTTCATAACAATGTAAACGGTTGGCACTGAACTCCTCTAGTACCAACCGTTTTAAATAGACATAAAGATATAATTTTCGATTATTTCTTAATTGAATCGGCTTTTTGACATTCCCTTTTAATGATTTTTTCTTCTTCAAAATCGTAAGGTTGACCATTAGAACGAATTAAATCGTGTTGCCATTTGGTGAAATCCCAATCCTTGCCGTGGCCTTGATGATATACATTAAAGAGCCATTCCCATGGTTCATTGGTTTGACTTTTGCCTCGGACCAATCCCCAGTTGAAACAAGCGATTTTATGTTTGCGAAAATAAGGAAAAAGATTTTTGACATTATTGTGCCAAATGCGATGAAGCCATTCAGTATTGAACAAGGGACGATCATAAGTTTTTTTGAGCCATCGCACGGTGCGGTGATGTTTTTTGAAATCCATATACCCGTGATAAAGAATTACATCTGACATTTCAAGGGCTTTTAATTCAATTTCTTTATAGGGACGATTATGCTTATCATAACTCCAACAACAGGCGGCACACGGTTGAATTGTTTGATGTTTACGGGCGATTTCAAAAGATTTTTTCATAATCTCATATGAGAGCATATCCCTTTTGCTATTCCCTGGCTCATTGAATATATCCCATAACAACACTCTTTTATCTTTGGCGTATTTTCCGACAATTTCATCAATATAGGCGAGATATTTCTCTACGTTTTCTTCATCATCAGTGAGAGAATATCCAAAATCATTCATCACGATATGGGGGGATATAGCTTTCCCTGAATGATAGAAGTATTCACATTTTTGTTCACCATAAATTGGCTTTTTATAGTTTGATTTGGAAACTAAACAATCATTTCCTAAACAAACCATGACTTTAATCTGATGCTGGTCACAAATCATGATAAACTCTTCTAAATGTTCCATCATCGCATCATGCTGATCTAAATAAACTTCAAAAGAAGTAATGATGCGTACGGCATTAAACCCCCAATCCTTGGCGAGTTTCATTTCGTGATTAATAGTTTTTTTGACATTATCCCAATTGTACTCTTGCCACATTTCAATTAAGTCAACACAACAAGAAGGATAGTAACAAAAACCTCGAATCCAGTTCTGCTGGTTATACCAGGCCCATGCTTTTTCTTTTGACCATTTTTCCATGTCTATCACATCCTTGTCAGAATACGCCGTTTGCGAAATTGATGCGGTGTTTCCTCATATGTTTTTTTAAACCAGCGAATCAAGAGTTGCGATCCAGAAAATCCAGTTTTGAGCGCGATATCCTCCACCGATAAATCAGTGGATACAAGCAAGTATCGCGCATGGGTTAGGCGGATACTAACAATATAACGGTAGACGGTGGTGTTCAGATATTTGTTGAAGAGTTTTTCAAGGTAATATTTGCTGAAATTAACATGATTTGCGACATCGTCCAAAGATAGATTAATTTCGTCATAATTTTCCTTGATATAACTAGTTGCCCTTTCTAAAGAAGAGGGTAATGCAATACTGTTTTCTATGCCACTAACCTTTAACCTAATCTCAACCAGGAGATTATAGATTTGTTTGGAAACGTCGATGTTGTTAATTGAATCATTGCCTTTTTGGATATTGGTTTTAAAAAAATCCAATATTTTTTTATTATCGGCAAAGTTAAATACTGCTGAAGCTTTTTTTTCAATATTATTGGCAAGGTCAGTTAGCAAACCGCTATCAATGTGCATGTAGTAAATAATCATCCCTTCTCGATTAGGAAAAAGTGTATGCTCTTCCATACAATTGATAACAATTAAATCGTCTTTTTTCAACGCATATTCTTTGTTTTTAAAGATGAAATTCCCACTCCCACTTACAATGTAAGTCAACATATTGCCGTGGAAATTCGAACGATTAAGATAGTAATTTTTCTTAATTTCCTCGTACCCGCAAGAAATGATATTAAAAAAGATACCGCTATTATCGTAAATTGTATTATGCGGAAAATAAGAGAAGGAGTTACGGGATACGTCTTTTTTTAATGTAACTTTCATAATGACAATTTTATACTATTTTTCAGCAATTGCATTGCTTTACTTTATATTCTTAAGTACATTATACTAAGAATACAATAGGAAACGAACATAATTATTTTTGAGAAATTTTCAAAGGAGAAAACTCTTATGAAAGCAAAAACTAAGCTTTTTTTCTCAGTGACTGCTTGTCTTTTTTCGACAATATTGATAATAGGATGCAATGGCCAAGATGACAGTGGGTTAACGACGATTAAGTTCTTTGGTTGGGGCAAAACGCAAGAACAACGCAATTTTCAAACGATGGTTAATGCTTTTATGGAAGATAATCCTGATGTCAAAGTAGTTTATGAATGTGTGGATGCTACCAACTATGACACTGCCTTGCAAAGCCGTAAAAGATCATTACCTGATGTTTTCTACATGTCGGATTTTTCTTTTTTTAAATGGGCTAAAAGTGGAAGTTTACTCGATATTTCTAAATATGTAACCGAAGAAGACACCGAGGATATCTGGCCAATTATATATAACCAATACACTTATAATCATGCAACGAAAAAAGTTGGCGATGGTGGAGCCCTCTATGGTTTAGGAAAAGATTTAGGACCTTATACTCTCGTATATAACAAGACATTAATTGGCAAAATATTCAATGAAAAAGGTGTAACTCCGCACTACCCTTCGGCTTCCGTTCCGATGACTTGGGATGAATTTATTGAATATTTAAATGAATTGAAATACACAGATTCACTCAATAATCAAAAAGTATGGGGAATTGGCTCCTATGAAATAATGCACGCTGTTTACTCCAATAATGCTGATTTCTTTACTGAGGATACACTAACCTCACGCATTGGTGAAAAAAATTTTGGGGATGCAATTCAATTCATCAGTAACCTCACCAGATCTGGTGTGGCTCCTTCCTATGTCGAAATGAAGAGTTCCAATGCCTACACTAAATTTTTAAATGGGCAATGCCTAATGACATTTATGGGGCCTTGGGATATGGCGGCCTTTTGGGAAGATACTAATTTTGAATTTGATATTATACCGACACCAGTTGGAACTGCTGATGGAGCCATCTCAACTTCCTGGTTAGGATCATGTGCCATTTCTTGTCGAAACTTCAGCCCGAAAGAAAGTGCCAAAGAAGAAGCTGCGGTCCGCCTCGCTAAATATCTCTGTTTGGGAAGACGATGTGCAGAAATCAATTATAAAGTAGGTCAGGCCCAGCCGAACGTGATGTCCATTGCTAAAAATGCATGGATTAATAATGTCGGTATCACTGATCCAAAACAGCAACAACCAGCTTCAAAACAAGTTTGGGTCGATGTGACGCAGGAGACTGAAAGTATTAAACATCGCACTCGCGCAAAATTCTATCTATATGATGGCACTTGCTATGATAATCTCGTTAAAGAACTCAATTCTGCGGTAATTTATGAAGGAAAGGACAACGCTTTAGAATTTTGCCAAAGTTATAATTCCACGTTTCAGAGCGGCTTGGATGATAACGCCGCCTATTTAAATTAATATGAGCAAATATAGCTTTTTCTTGTTATCAAAAGAAGCCCGTGGTGCTTATGACTTTAAGAAAAGACAGAAGCACTCCAAAGTTTTTTTACGTGAAGAAAGAACAGCCTTACTTTTTATTCTTTTACCGATTATCGGTTTTTGTATTTTCATCGTTTACCCCGCGATTCGCGCGCTCTTTTTATCATTTACCGATTATAACCTTTTCAATATGGAAGGTTATCAGTTTGTTGGCATCGCCAACTATATAAAAATTTTTAATGATAAGCGTTTTCTCAATGCTTGCTTGAACACGGTGGTTTTATTAGTTGGAATTCCGCTGGGGATTACCGCTGGTTTATTAATTGCTACCTATATTAATCGCGCGTCTAAAGGCAGTAAACTATTATCGCTCTTATATTATTTGCCTGCGGTCACTTCAGCGATTGTCATTGCGGTTATTTGGAATTATATTTTTAATATCAAAAACGGAGTAATCAATAATATTTTTGGTTTGAAGTTTTTTGATTGGTTTGATTCTAAGGATTTTTTTGTTTCGAAAATTGCCATTCTGATTAAAGGGGTATGGGGCGGCATTGGCGGCACGATGCTCCTATTTCTAGCGGGATTGAACAACATTCCTTTTGAATATTATGAAGCGAGCAAAATTGATGGCGCTAGCGGCTTTCAACAATTCGTGCACATCACAATCCCGATGGTCAAACCCACCACCTTTTACTTAATTGTCACGGGAATTATCGGCCACTTACAAGCCTATGCGGATGCGAAATTTTTTGCTTCCGCTGCTGGTGATCAGGTCACGACGATTGTGTATTATATGTGGAACAACCTATATAACAATGGAGATTACAACTTGCTTGGTACAGTTGGTACGGTCTTTGCGCTTGTTGTTATTGCAATTACCGCTTTCCAATTTTCGCGCAGCAAGATGTTTGATATTTAATTATGTTTGGCGCTTACGAACTCAACAACATCTATCTTCGAAAGAATGACTTCGCCAACCAAAAAGGAGATGGCAAAGGGATGAAGAAAACCAGATCAGAAATGACATGGTTTGTCTTTACATCTATTATTATTTGGCTAGGAGCGGCGATGATGATGTTCCCATATTTTTGGATGGTTTTGAACTCCTTAAAAACAAATGCCGAGTTAATCTCCGATCGGTTTATTTTCTTCCCCGCTGCTCCTCAATGGGATATTTATCGAGACTTGTTTCACAATAAAAGTTTCTATGTTGGGATTAGAAACACAATCTTGATTGAACTTTTAGTGGTACCAATGGGAACTTTAACCTCCTCTCTAGCCGCTTTTGCTTTTGCAAAAATGCGTTTCCGCGGTAAAAAAGTTCTCCTTATTACCTTGATGACTGCGATGATGATTCCTGGATGTTCATTACTTTTCACTCAATTTGAATTTTTCTATAGTTTGGGGTTTGTTGGCACAGATGATTTTCGCGTGTTATTACCCTTTATCATTCCCGGTTTATTCTCGCGCATTTCGATGATTTTCTTCCTGACAACTTATATGAAACACGCCATCCATGATTCGTTAATTGAATCGGCAAAAATTGATGGGGCTTCGTTTTTTCGCATCTTTTTCCAAATTGCCCTCCCCCTTTGTAGATCAGCCCTAGCTGCGCAAGCAATTTTTTGGTTTGTTGCCATTTGGAATGATTACTTTGGTCCTTCCATCTACTTGAGTAGCAATGTTGATTCTGAATGGCTGACTTTGCAAGTAGCTTTGATGAATATGCATTCTAGTGAAACTTCAGTTGGCAAACGCAATTTAATTTTTGCTGCTTCAACAATTAGTTCTATTCCGATGATTGTTTTCTTTTTGTGTTTTAGAAATATGTTCATCCAATCCACAGCTTTATCAGGAGTGAAAGAATAGAATGAAGAAAAATCGGATTACATTTATTCTCTGGTGGCTCATGATTCTTGCTATCATTGTGTTTTGTGTCATCTACATAATCTTGAAGAGTAAAGGAGCGGTTTGAATATGAAGAAAAGAAAATTTAGTTTCCTTTTTTCTCTTCTTATTCTTTCTTCTTGCTATTATCAAATCACACCGATAACCTGGGGAGAAGATGTTGATCCTTTTGCTTTTGAGGGCAATTTTGAGAACTCCGAATTAAACATTGACGGTTTAAAATTGGAAGAACAATGGAATGAAGGCGAATATACGACAGGAGAATATATATTCACCTACAAAAACTATTTATCAAATGAACCGTACCAATATTCTTTTATTATCTATCGGGGAATTAAAGAACTCTTTATCTTTTTCAAAGTCTTCGACTGTAATATTGTCACGTATGGTAATGATGGTGGTTCTTCAGTTTCCTTTTCTGATGGATGTGAACTTTATTTAGACACTAATCTCGATCGAGCGAGTAAACCCCAAAATGATGATTTTCAAATTAATCTTGGTGTCCATGGAAAAACCCGTATTCTCCGTGGTAATGGGAGTGGCTGGTCGGCGTGGAATGGCATCGTCCAATATGAATCGTATGTAGTGGGGACCATTAATAATGAAAGTGATATTGATCAGTATTATTGCATCGAAATGTCAATCTCCTATAAACAAATTGGGATTACTCGTAATCAAGAAATCGGTGTGACTTGTGGAATTGTTGATCGGTACATGGAAAGTGGTGGTTCGACAAATAAAAAATGGTATGGAACTACAATTAATGGTCACTTTGGTAATCCGCAAGATCCAAGTACCTACTTTATCTTAGGAAAAAACACTTTAAGCCTCCCGCCTGTTCCTGAATATATCGCCAGCGAAGATCATTTTCCTTATGCTTCTAATATCGAGATGAAAATACCTGCAACTACTTACAATGAGGAAAACTTTGAAGAAATTACTTATCATATTGGCCGTGAAGGAAGTCGCGTGACTGCTTTGGCAACCACGGAAAATAAATGGCCTGAATTTGAAGGAATCTGTTTCTCGTTTGACTTTGGCAATCCGCTCCGTGGAAGTCGTGACCAAAATACGATTATCATTCGAGCTTATCCAGGCGCGCGTTCATTTTTGGATTTTTATCGCTATCCTAATATCGGCCTCAATAAATGCGATTTGGATTTTAAAGTAAATGAATATAGTGCTTATGTTTCCTTTGATTTTACTCCTTTCCAAGTCGAAGGATATGAGAAGGTTAATTTCTGCGCCTCATCGATTTATATTACTGGTAATGTCACGGTTAAAGTTCTGCAAATTGGAACAAATACATTAAATCAAAGTGAACTCCATACATATGGACAA
Organism: Bacilli bacterium; assembly: GCA_050952725.1. Classification (GTDB taxonomy): domain Bacteria; phylum Bacillota_I; class Bacilli_A; order RFN20; family CAG-826; genus JAQWCH01. The sequence goes on along the minus strand of JBMNLN010000001.1, from coordinate 97,906 downwards.
TTAAGTTTAGAAAATCAGGTGGAATTACCAGAAAACACACAACAATATAATCCAGTCACCGATACCACTTCATATATCCCCAACACTAATCTCCATCTTCCTGCCCAAACTCTTGATGGGGAAGAACTAGCGACGAAAACTTTTAAAGTTTCACGCGTAAACCAAACGCTAACCATTCTTTGCCAAAATGCGGATATCTGGTCACCATCTGAACTTATCATGCTCTGTTTTGACTTTGGCGCCCCCACACGAACGACGAGAGATAGCACGACTGCGATTTTGCGCTTTTCTCCAAAAAAAGGGGTACTTCGCGATTTATTTTTCTACTCCAATATCGTTCAGTCCAAAGCTTGTGTCCAAGCTAGCTATTATCAAAAAGATACAAAATTAGTCATCGAAATTACCCCACTAATTGAAAACATTGAAGCTTACACTGATTACGGGGTAGGTTTCGCCGCTGCTGTATGTCGTTATGACAATCAAGCAGTTCTTGGTTATTGCTACAATGGTGAAAAACAACTTGATACAAATCCATCGCTGTGGTTACGGTTAAGCGCGACAAATACGGTAATTTAGGAGGAAGTTTTATTATGAAAAGCAAAGCATTCTTTACAACTATCCTCGGTTTGACATTAATGTTATCGGCTTGTGGAATCAAGCGAGATAGCTATGATGAAATTGTTGATTTGGCGACATTGACAACAGACGCGCCTCGAGCCCGGTATTCTAATAATTTTAGTCAAGACAATATTCCTCATTATTGGGAGGGTTATGGTACGGGTGATCCCTTTGTTTTTCGTTTTGATGGAATGTATTACTTATACTGCTCATCTCCGAATTACGCCTATAGTGTCATGGGTTGGAAATCAAAGGATTTAATCCATTGGGAACAATGTGACAATGGAGTCAATGAGAAAGGCAAGGTCGGAGAACATGATTGTTTATATACGGCTTTTGCACCAGAAGTATGTTATTTTAACGGTTATTTTTATATGTGTGAATCAAGAAGGGGGATGGGACACTATTTTTTGAAATCTTCATCACCCGAAGGACCATTTATCCCTATTACGGAAAATCGCGCTCAGGAAATTGATGGGAGTTTATATGTTGACTCCGATGAAAATATCTATTTTTTAAGAGCGAGCCACAACGGCATTCGTATGTTAAAGGTTGATGAAAATGATCCAGATTTTATTATCTCTTCGCAAGCGACCCAAATCGAACAAGCGCAAATTGGTGCTTGGACTGAAGGACCCAATATGTTTAAAAAAGATGGCATTTATTATTTAACCTATACAGGAACCAATGTGACTAGCGCCGCTTATCGTGTGGGCTATGCCTATTATGAAGAGCAAGAGGTGGGCGGTTTCTTCTCTTCTAATGCTTTTAAACATGGAGGATTAATCTTACTCAATACTTCTGACGAATTTAATGGTCTCGGTCACTCGTGTAATGTGATGGGGCCAAATATGGATTCGATGTACATCGTCTATCATAATCTCGTTAGTGTCAATGGCCCTTATCGTCATTACAATTTAAATCGATTGATGTTTAACGGCACAGAAATGATGGTTGAAAATCCATCTTTACATGATAATTTCGTGCCACAATTACCAGAATTCGCCACTTATGACGATACGAATTTCATCATAGAGGACGCTTTGAAATTATCCGATCAGGCAACGGAACAACGTTTTACGTGTGAATTCAATGTTAAAGGTGATGGTAAGTTGTATTTTTCTTATCAAGATGCCAACAATTACGGTTTTATCAAGATGGCAATTTCCGAGGGCAAAAATATCCTTTCGATTAATAAAGTCACCGATGGTGAAACAAAAATACTTGCATCTGTGACCATGAACAAAACTTATAATTTAGCCGCTTTACATTCTTATCGTCTAGCCCACGACAACGGAAGAATCACTCTTGCTTTTGATAACATGGAAAAGTTATCTTTTACTACTGATACTCCATTTACAGGTGGCAAAATTGGCTATGAAAGCACTGCAAAAAACTCCTATACGGCATTTTCCAATGAAGCCTTTGACTCCTCGCAACGAAGGGAATTTAAACAAAAGAGCGCTTTAGCCGCTTCTTATAGTGAAGAAATCTCGAATTTAAAACCTTCATCACATACTATTTATCGTCAAGAGTTTGAAGGTAATGGTTTCGATGGAACAAGAGCTATTAAACTCGAAAATCATGCAGATCGCGCCTCCTTTAGAACGTATTTTGCTGAAGGCGGGTGCTACGGGTTAGATATTACTGTCCCTGTTTCTTATCTAGGCAAGAAAATCGGTATTCGCATTGATAATGGGGCAGTCCAAAATTGTCGCATCAGTAAGTATGAAATTTATGACAATATCGCTAAGGTTCATTTAACCTCCTTTGAAGTAAGTAAAGGCGAGCATTATATTTCTCTTTATTACAAAGGAGATACGGTGGAATTCACCAAAATCGATTGGTATCTAACCTCCAACAAGAAAACGACTTTTGAAAATAATCTCGCTAATTATATTCCCCAAGGAGCTTACTACGTTAATTCTTGGAAAATCAAAAATGATGGACATTACGCCTTAAGTGGTAATCGTCAATTGCTATATTTGGGCGATGACACTTTGAGAGATTATTCTATTGAAGCTGATTTAACTTTCGACGGAGAAACTGATGCCTCAACTGCTGGCTTTGTACTTCGCGCCTCTAATCCCGCTTTTCAAACTTCGGACGATGTTAACTCGATTGTCGGATTTTATTGTGGATTTAATTTAACCAAAGCTTTTATTACTGAATGCCATTATAACGAAACGATTATTGGAGAATCAGCATTTGTGGTCTGTGAGCCTCACACTAAGTATCACTTAAAAGCAACTTGCATTGGGAATGTCATCACCCTTTACCTTGATGGCAAAAAAATTGTGAATTATATCACTGCTAACGGACCTACTCATGGTCGGGGGGCTTTCTATACAAATGGAGCGGCGACCATTTATCAAAATCTAAAAATTGAAACTTTTTAATAATGAAAAAATAGAAAGAGAAAAAAAGATGAAGAAGCAAAAAACATTAATTATGATGACAGTGACATTCTTGTTATTTGGGTGTCAAAGCATTTCAAGTAGTTCAAGCAATCAGAGTCTCGAAGACAATTCCAACACGAGTTCAGAAACTAAAAACAGTTATCAACTTGCTTTTCAGACTGATTCCGACGAAATTTTCGAACCAATTAATGTGGAAGAAGGAACAACTGTTTTTCTTGCTTCTCTACCAATTTTAGATGATCGGGACGAAGTAGAATGCCGGTTTGTTTGTTGGACTAAAGATAACATTGATGTCATCAGTGATTTCGTGATGCCCGCTCATGATGTCTTGTTAGTTGCCCGATGGCGCGCGCTAAAAACATGGACAATTTCCTATATTACCAATGTTGATGATTATACGGTTAACGATACGGTGATTGATGAAAATGAAGGATTAGAAAACTTTATTCCTCCAGTTTTTAATCCTCCATACAAATTATTTAAATCGTGGTGCTATGATCAAAACTTAACCCAACCAATTGGAGATGTTCTTGATGAAAACCAATTCATTAACAATCGATTGACACTTTATGCGCAATTAGAAGATACCGATGTCGGGCGAACCTCACATTGGGTTAATGTTGATGGTATATATTCAGGAACGATGACCACTGAAATCAACTCGGTGTTGACTGCGCCTGGAAAAACGGTGAATGTAGACATTGTTTTTCCTAAATTTGATAAAAATGAACCATTTGGCAGTTCACAAATTTATTTTGGTGGAAAATCCCCATTATTTAGCGAGAAAAATTATGAGGCGACGAGTGGCTATAAAATAACTTTTACTGGTTCAATTGAAACCGAACCAGATACTCCAGAGCGAGTTTGTCCTCGCGCTGGATGCATTCAAGTCTTTAAATACAATACGGAACAATCTAAGTTCGTGCAGATTCTAGGGGTGAGAAGATATAACGCTCCCTTCATCGGTAGTCAGTATTTAGTGGCCTATGATGCTTATGCGGCCAACGGTACAACCCAACTGGTGGTCAATGTGCAATTTATTTTTGGAGAAAAGATGTTTTATATCAATATTATGGGAACCCGATTAGCGGAGTTTGAATATCAAAATGATGGGCAAGCATTTGGCGTTTTTTCTGGGATAGAAGCAACCGTCACCACCCATGCACAATTTAAAAATCTCACAATGCAAAATGCCCCTCAAACTACGGTTACGTTCGACCCAGGTGAAGGCGAAGTCGATAGGACGACCAAGCAAGTGAATTATGGTGACGCAATCGGAACTTTGCCCGTTGCTACAAGAGGCGGTTATGACTTCCAAGGATGGAAAGTTGCTGGCAAAACTATTGATGAAACTTATGTTCCTGGCACGGTGGAGAATATTATCGTTTCTGCCTCTTGGCGTGAAACAGATACGGAAACTTATGATGTTTGGGATGGGACTGCTGCCGATAATTTATCAGGAACCGGGGCGGAGGAGGATCCGTTTTTAATTACTAGTGCGAAGGATTTGAAATTAGTTTCTCTCAAAGTAAATGCTGGTGAAGCGGAATACGTTTTTGCCCATTATCGTTTGGAAACGGGGATTGATCTTGACAATCTGATTTGGGTTCCGATTGGCAATGCTAAAACCGTACCTTTCTCGGGCGTTTTTGATGGTAATAATCATAAAATTAAAAATCTGAAGATGACTGGAGCAAACTATCAAGGTTTATTTGGTTATTTAGTCGATGCTGATATATTGAACTTAACCATTAATCAAATCAATATTGTGGCGACTGCATTCTTTACTGGAGGTATTGCTGGAGTGATGTTTAACTCCAAAATTCATAACTGTAAGGTTGCCGGAACCATCTCCGGTTGTCGTTACAAATTAGGGGGAATTGTCGGTTCGATTGAGAATGTGGCGGCAAACACCTCCTCTCGACATATGTACTCAATTATTTCTGATTGCATCAATGATGCTATTGTAACTTTAAGTTTTCCTGATTCCAGCGCGGGGACAGCGACTGCTGGGGGAATTCTCGGTCAAAATAATATCGCGGGAACACTAATCAGTGATTGTCGAAACAATGGCGAGGTTAGTGGCGGTGATAATGTAGCGGGAATTCTCGCCCGGGCTAACGAGGTAAACATCACTATTCAAGGGTGCGTTAATACTGGAGTTATCAATAGTACTAGTTGGGCTGGAGGCATCGTTGGTATGCTGCGTAAACATGAGGGGACAATACTAAAAACATCTTTTAACTACGGTGATGTAAATTCCGCTCTTGGCCGTTCTGGTGGTATTGTTTCAATCGTCCGCGCTTATATGACCGAATGTTATTGTGCGAATAACGTGAAAATTGATGGAATTTTAGTAAGCGAACAAGCTCTCTGGAATCCGACCTCTAATGTCGTGATGCCTGGGGCAGCGATTGCTTGGCAAAACGATGGTGGTGCTGGATGTGGTTTCGACCAAATTTCTAATTGTGGTCTTTGTACACCACTTTCTTAAAAACAAAAAAAATAAGTGAGAATAACTAGAATATGCTATTTGAAAAAAAAGAAAAAAAGTTGGATGAAAACAAGGAATTTACCCCTTTGACGGAAAAAGACCTTAAACGCAATCAAGTAGTTGAAGATAATTTTGTTTTGTCGCAAAAAGCGGATCAGTATCTTTCCTTAAAAAATATTAATAAAATTTATAATCGCAAAGTCCACGCGGTGGTAGATTTTAATCTCGATGTTAAACAACGAGAATTTATCGTTTTTGTTGGTCCTTCTGGATGTGGAAAATCAACGACTCTAAGAATGATTGCTGGGTTGGAAGATATCACTGCGGGGGAATTGATTATTGATGGAAAATACTCCAATGATTTGTCGCCGCGCAATCGTGATATTGCCATGGTTTTCCAAAATTATTCACTATATCCAAATATGACGGTTCGCGATAACTTAGCTTTTTCATTAAAAGTCCAACGTCTTCCTAAAGAAGAAGTAGAAAAACGCGTTGAAGAGACCGCGAAGATCTTAGAGATTATCGACTTACTCGATCGTAAACCAGCGCAATTATCGGGGGGACAAAGGCAACGAGTAGCGCTAGGGAGAGCGATTGTTCGTAAAGCTAAAATCTTCTTAATGGACGAGCCTTTGAGTAATTTAGATGCAAAGTTAAGAGTTCAAATGCGCAGCGAAATCATCAAAATCCATCAACGAGTTAAAGCGACAACAATTTATGTGACCCATGATCAAATTGAAGCTATGACAATGGCGGATCGGATAGTGGTCATGAAAGATGGCTATATCCAACAAATTGGCACGCCTTTAGAAATTTATCGTCATCCTGCCAATCAATTTGTCGCCTCTTTCATCGGTTCGCCTTCAATGAATTTTATCGTCGGTAAATTATCTGGAAATCGAATTGTTTTTCCCAATCAAGAAAGTTTCAGTTTGAGTCAGGAAAGAATCAAATCAATAGAGGAGTTTTATCGAAAAGAAAGCGTAAGAGTGGATGATTTAATTCGTGATTTTACTGATTTTTTACGCGAAAATCCTCCTACGAAAAAACATTTATTCAAAAAACCACAAATCATTAATTATTTGGAAGATCCAGATTTAATCCATCTTCAAGAACATCGTCAAAAAATCGAAAATATCTTACAAGGAAAAGAAACGGAAATCATGTTAGGCGTTCGCCCAGAAGATATCGTCATTGATGAAAAAGGGACGAAATATAAAGTTTTGATGTCCGCCCTCCTCGGAGAGCAATACTATGTGCATTTTATGTATGGGGGGGAAGAATTTATTTCTTCAATTTTTTCCGAGGAAATGATTAGTGCCAATGATGTCTTGAACTTATCCTTTAAAGAGAATAAAGTTCATCTCTTTGATTATTTGACCGGAAAAACTATTTATTAGTTATAGGGAGGTAGATTTTATGTTTAACTTCAAAAAAAATTTTCCCTTCATCTTTGATGAATTTACCAATAGTAATTTCAATCAAAAAAGCGGTTTAAAACCAGAAGATTTAAAAAGGTTAATTGATGATTATTATGAAACTCATCCCGATGTCCCTTATCAAATTCGCCGAGCGGAGACTTTGGCTCTCTTATTAAGAAACTGCCAAATTGAGGTCAATCCTTACACTCCATTTGCTGATAAATATAATTTAGGCATAAGTTATAAGTTATGGGGTAGTGAAAGTTTTTATGATATCGATTGTCGGAGAAAACTTTACATGGAATATGATAAGAAATGTCCGGAAGCTTGGCACGATCGTTATTTGATGGATAAAATTGGCTTAGGTGCACCAGATAATGATTTGTGGCACACCGTGCCAGAATGGGAATATGTGATTGATAATGGTTTCGCGGGATTGCGCGATATCGCTCATGCTTATTTTAAAAATGCTACTGCTGAAAATCGGTTGTATTACCAATCCGTAGTCATCATTTATGATGCGATTATTGACTATATGAAACGCCTCGAAATAGAAGCGGTCCGTGTTGGTAACCGAGTTTTTGCCAAGTGCATGCGCGATTTACAAATACGTGCCCCTGAAACTTTATATGAAGCGATGGAAACTTCTCTACTCTTTATGCAACTCGAACAAATTGGTATTGAAAGATGTCGTAGCCTAGGAAATCTCGATATCATTTATCGAAAATTTATTCAAAAAGCCTATGAGGAAATGGATAAAGAGGAACTATGCAATTTAGTTCGTTATTTTCTTACTAAGATTAATGCGGAGAAAAGATATGCGAATCAACCCATTTGCATTGGTGGACTAGATGAAGATTTCAATTGCCCAAGTGGGGATTTTACAATTTTGTTATTGCAGATTTATCGCGAATTATCATTGTCTAATCCGAAGATTCATGTGCGTTATAATGATAAAATGCGCGAAGATGTTTTTGATGAAATAATCAATTGTTTAAATACTGGATCAACTTCAATTGTTATAATTTCCGATCGGGTAATTATGGAAGGATATAAAAAGATCGGTATCATGGAAGAAGAATCTCGTAATTTCCTCCCCTTAGGTTGTTATGAAAATACAATTCCTGAACTCGAAGATGCGCGCATTTGCTCATGTTGGATTAATTTATACAAGCCGGTAGAATGGGCTGCTACTGGCGGTCAAGAACTTTCAGGAAATGAAAGTTTGTTTCCTAAAGAAAAATTAGATAATTCCACTTGGGAAAAATTTCTAAATAACTATTTCTATTACTTAAATAAAGTTACCGAAAGAGTTAAAAAATCTGTCATGGAACAGGAAAGAGTGGGACGACATTTTTATGCTTCTCCCTTGCTTTCAGGGGCATTATCACATTGCATGAAAACTGGCCGCGATATTTTTGATGGTGGCCTAAAATACAATAACGCATCGATGAAATATTGCTGCACTGGTTCGGCAATCGATGCTCTATTAGCGATTAAACACTTTGTTTTTAAAAACAAGAAAATTACTTTAGAAGAATTCTGTAAAACCTTACAAAATAATTGGGAGAATAATCCGCTTCTACGTGTGGAAATTCTTAAATCTCCTTATAAACACGGAAGTGGCAATGAAGAAGCGGGTGAATTGTTAAAAATAATTTTCGATTATATTGAAAAGATGATTCTCAATAAACCTGACGGTTGGGGAGGTGTTTATCGGGTTGGGACTGATTCTGTGGAAAATTCGGACCGCTTTGGTTTGAAATGTATTGCTTCTTTTGATGGAAGATTAGCCTATACACCTTTTTCGAAAAATATGCGTCCAGTAAATGGTATGGAACACGAAGGTCTAACTGGATTCATGCGTAATTTATTAATGCTTGATCAAACAAGCTTAATTAATGGAGCACCTTTAGATTTTGTCTTGCATCCAAGTTCTACCCAAGGCGAAAAAGGATTCTATTATTTTAAAGAGATAATTAGATACTATCTGAATCATGGGGGGAACACCATCATGGGGAATGTCCTAGATATCAATACCTTACTAGAGGCTCAGAAAAATCCTGAAAACTACCAAAATCTGCAAGTTCGTGTTTGTGGATGGAATGAATATTTCGTACAAATGTCACCGCTTTTACAAAACGATTTTATTGAAAGAGCGAGGAATTGCCAATAATGTACGGCAAATACGTCTCCATTAAATATTATGAAATCCATGATGGCGATGGAGTTAGGACCACTCTCTTTTTAAAAGGTTGTCCGCTTCATTGCGCTTGGTGTCATAATCCTGAATGTATATCTTTCCAAAATCAAATCGGCTTTTTCCAGGATAACTGCAAAAATTGCGGGTTATGTTCTTTAGTGTGCCCATCCCAAGCTCATTATATGGAAAATGGAGTTCATAAATTTGAACGAAGCAAATGTAATTCCTGTGGTAAATGCGCTGAAGTTTGTACTTATCGAGCGCTGGCATTTTATGGGAAAGATGCATCGGTCGATGAAATCGTTGATTTAATCACCAAAGATCAACCCTTCCACCGTGCTCTTGGTGGTGGAGTAACAATTTCGGGGGGCGAGCCTTTAGCCCAAAAGGACTTTACCCTTGCTATTGCTAGAAAACTTAAAGAGAAGAATATTAATGTCGCTATCGATACCACCCTCTATGCGCCTAAAGAAACAATAATTGAAGTCGCTGAATATATCGATACTTTTTTAGTTGATGCGAAAGCCGCGTCAACCCAAACTCATAAAAAATTGACTGATGTTGATAACGACATCATTTACCAAAATATGGCTTTGCTCAATCAATTGGGAAAACCGATGGAGATTAGAGTTCCCTTTCTTCCTACTTATAATGCTGACGAAATGGAAGATATCGCTAAGAAAATAGTTGGGTTTCACAACATTACCGCTGTAAAAGTCCTACCTTATCATTATTATGCGAAAGACAAATATCGGGCCCTAGGCTGGCCGTATCCTTCACAAGAAATAAAAATACCAACAAATGAAGAAATTTCCAAAGCAAGAGATATCTTCACAAGATATGGGTTTAAAGTGATAAAGGAGTAATCTTTATGAAAAAAAGATCATTTATTTTCTCTTTGTGTTTATTATTAATCGGCTGCAGTGGTCCGAGTACCGTGACAAATGATTCTATTACTATTGATTCGACAATGGGAGGAACAAGTTCGGTGTCAGAAGAAAATATCCCTGGGAAAATTGATGAAAATGTCGAAACCTTTGATTATGATGGAAACATTTACACTGCACGGGGCGAAGATAGTTATCTAATTATGAGTACCGCCATGAATGAAGGGATGATTACAACGAAAATATCGCCCACTTGTCTATCGAGCCAAGCTGCTGTTATCTTCAATTATCAAAAGGAATCGGGTACGTATTATAAAGTCGGCCTGAGGGAAGATGATACTTTGGGAATTGCTTTTTTTGATGGTGCTACTTTATCGGAAGTTAAAGTGTTATCAACTATGACGATAACCGATAATTTCATCATCACTTTAAAACTATTTGCGCAATATGATTTTATTACGGTTTCAATCAATGATGGTAAACCTTGGTGTTATGAAACAGCGATTGTGGACAACTCCTATCTTGGTTTTTACGCAAAAGCATCAGGAACAATTTTCAGTGATGTAAAAATGAATCGCAATGCCTATCTTGAAGATATGGAGGCATCTTCATATATAAATGCCTATGGTTCAATGAATTTAATATCAAATAAAATTATCGTAAAAAAAGCTAATTCTCTATTTGTTAATAATCATAAAACTTTTGAAAACGGAGTTTTTGAATATACTTATTATGCTCAAGGCAACAATGCTTTGGTTGGCTGTGTCTTTTGTTTAGATGATGGTGGTAAAACTACCTTTTGGCGTGATGCGGAGGTCTCTTATTATTATTTGGGTATAAGCATCACGGGTGCATTAAATTTATATAAACTGGTCAACGGAGTGCTCACATCTGAAAAATATTATGTTACTTATATGTTGGATGATACCATTGAACACACAGTTAAAATTGTCAAAAATGCTAATGTCTTTGATTTTTATCTTGATGGAAAATATCAGATGTCTTACCAAGATACTTCAGTATTAACTGGAACCAAAGTTGGTTTATGTTCGCAGTTCTCCTCGGGATATTATAAAAATGTCAAAATTACGCCAATTGTGAATATTGATGCTAATAAAATTGGTGATGTCGATGTTTATCGTGGCGGGTTTGCTTCGACTTTTGATACAGTTCGCGCCACAACAACGCAATCACTATGCTTAGTTAAAACTCCTATGTCTTCTTCCCAAGGAACGATTAAGACGGTTACAGGTTCCATAAAAACTTTTGGATATGGATTAGTCTTTAATGTGACTAAGCCAGATAGGGATATTTTTTATGAAACCGAACCTGGCTTATCCTACTATTATTTTTGTAATGCTGGAAATCAATTCTTTAAATTAGGAAGATATGATAATGGTACAGTCACTTGGACACAACAAAAATATGTATCTTTATCGATTGAGCATGGTGGTGAGATGCGTGTTGTTTTAGATAATAATCGCATTTATTGTTATTACCTTAACCGTTTAATTATTGAATATATAGACAGTGATCCATTAACTGGTACATATTATGGATTCAAGTCAGATGTTGTCGGCGGTTCTTTTTCTCATGGGATTAATTTTGAAAATAACCACAGTGTGGATAAAGCACAATATTTAATTTTTGGACACTCTTATACTCATCTTTGGTTGAAATATAAAAGAGATTTTGCTGAACTTGGTGAAAATAACGTTCTTAGTGTTGGCATTGGTGGGGCGAAAACTCATCACTATACCAATTTAGGCTATGTTAATGAAATGGCTGTCTATGAACCAGAATGGGGAATTTATTGGAACGGCATCAATGATATCAATGCTGATGTTAATCTTGCGACAATGGCCCAAAATGTTGAATCTACGATGACGGGTATTAAATCACGCGTTCCCAATTTTAAATGTGTAATTATCGGAATTAACTATTGTACTTATGAAAAATCCTTAGCAAGAATGTCGCAAATTGCAGAAGCTAATATCGAGTACAAAAAAATCTGTGATAAGTATGACTTTCTTGAGTTTGTCGATGTCAAAACACTTTTTTGTGATGATGAAGGACAACCTTTAGATAGGTATTTTGTTGATAAATTACATCCTTCAGAGGAAGCTTATCAAATGGTAGCTGCGTTAGTTATTGTTGCGATTGCTAACCACTAAGTTTTATTTAATTTGAAGTTTATAGAAACATTATTTACTAAAAAAAGCAATTACATTGATTATTTTGGGTTTTTGAAAATACTAATGAGGTATTGTTCTCGTAACTTTTTCAGGTAAAATATTTAATAGTGTCTATAATATAATTTGAGGTGATATTTATGCCTTGGCTCACAGAATTATTTGCATCAACCGCATGGTATGTTCTTTTGATTATTTTCGTTTGTAAAGTGATTGAAGTATCTCTATCAACAATTCGGATTATCTTAATTAATCGCGGATATCGGGTTCTAGGGGCCATCCTTTCTTTCTTTGAATTAATTCTTTGGGTCTTTGTTGCCGCTAATGTCGTGACTGGGATGAGTGCTGCTCCTTTGAAGGGGATTGTCTATGCGCTTGGATTTACGGTTGGGGTTTATTTAGGTAGTTTAATTGAAAACTGGCTCGCCTTTGGCAAGGTGATGATTCAAGTGATTGCCTCAAAAACTAGCGGACAACTCATCGTCGATTTTATTCGCGGGCAAAAACTTGGAGTCACTGAAGTTGCCGCTCATGGAGTTCAGGGAGAAAAGGTGGTCTTAATGGTTTTCTCAGAGCGAAAGTCAGCCAAGATTTTAGTTGCCGATCTTTTGAAAATTGATCCCGAATTACTTATAACGATAAGCGATTTAGCCCAGATTTCTGGCGGTTTTCTTCCCAAGCGCAATCGCAAGTTCTTTAAATAGAAATTTGCAAAAAAACCACAACAAAAACCATATAAAAACTTAAAATCATCAAGAAAACGCTTTCATTGCGTTTTTTTGCTTTTTCACCTTGAAGTTGCTTAATTTAATGATATGATAAAGCGCCTTTCGAAGTTTGAAAAGCACTTGATCGCGAAATATTCTTTCCCTCCTTTCTAATTTCAAAGATTGTGATCTCGTCGCTCGATTTCGTTAGGCCATTCATCGGGGAATGATTATAGTAAAAGCGCCCATTAGGGCGTTTTTATTATTTGTTTGAAAGGTTAGCTTAATATCGAACTTTTTCCATAAGTGCGCGGAAAGCGAGTTCGTTGACCTTGAGGACTTTGCGGTCATAAGAGATTAGACCATTAGTCTCCTCTTCAACATCGCTTACTTGCGTGTAAATCGCTCCCGCTAAACCTTGTGATATCGCGGGGATAATCGCTTCTGAATAAAGTTTATGAATTGCTTTTTCATAACTGGCGGCATCTTTAAATTTTTTATAGCCATAAACCTTATCGGGATTATAAGTGTGGAATTCAGGGGCATAGGAATATCCGCCGAACTCACTTAAGAAGTAGGGCCGGTGGTCGAGATGTTTGACTTTGATTTTGTAGAAGTAATTGTGGACACTATAGAAGTCGCTTTTTTTGACATCAAACCAGCCACTGGTCGTATCGACTAGCCGAGTTGGATCAACTTTTTTAATCATCTCATAGGCTCTAGCAGCGTCAAATTGTCCCCAACCTTCATTGAATGGACACCAGATGATTAACGATGGTGAATAATGGAATTCGTCAATCATATTCAACAACAGGCGATAGAAGTTCTCGCGATTTTCTTGATCGTGCCGTCCAAAGAGGCGGTAATTACCATCATTAGCTCGTTTTTTTCCAATCGTGGGGAGAGCAGTTTGATGCAGATAGGAATAACGTCCGCCCGCAGGGAGGTCTTGGATAACTAAAATTCCTAGGCGATCAGCATGAAAAAGATAACGTGGCGGGGCTTTTTTCATATGGACGCGCATCGTGTTAAAGCCGAGCCGTTTTGCTAGCATTAAATCATCGATAAGCGCTTCATCGCTAGGTGGGGTTATCCCACTTTCAGGCCAATAACCCTGGTCGAGAAGGCCATTTAAGAAAACAGGATCATCATTTAAATAAACCGCTGGATATTGAAAACGCTTTTTGATGGCAACTTGGCGAATCCCAAAGTATCCGGAGATAGTTTCAGTTTCGCCTCGAAGAAAAAGATCATAAAGAAAAGGATCATCAACCGACCACAATCTTGTCTGAGGAAAAGGAATTTCTGTCACAGGGTTTCTTATTTCCAAAAGTATATCCTCCTTGCCCACCCGCGGGATGGAAAGCACAATGGGAAAACTATCTTTTTCTGCATCGATAACGATGGTGAGCACTTCCTTTTCAAAATCGTAACTCGTGCGAAAATGTCTGATGGGGGCACGTGGTAAAAACTCCCCCCAGACAGATTGATAAATCCCCGATGTTGGGGTATACCACATTCCACCAGGAGTTAACGATTGTTTTCCTTTTTCCGCGTAATTATTATGCGTATCATCAAAAACCTCCACGCGTAAGTGATTTTTCTTTTTTAAGCCACTTACGGGGAGATTAATTCTTAAAGCTTCGTATCCTCCTTTTTGAGCTCCGATTAATTCCTCGTTTAAAAAAATCTGATAATCATAATCAATTCCTTCAAAATGAAGGGTAAAGGAAGCGGCATTTTTGGGAATATCAAGCACAAGTTCTCGTTCGTAAATTAGCAGATCGCCCGGTTGATATCGATCGCTAGGCACTTCGCTAAGTGGAGATTCCACGGCGAAAGGAACGATAATTTCACCTTGAAAAACAAGTTCTTCGCGATTTAATCCTCGACAGATGGTAAGTTGCCAAGGTCCGTTCAATGAGAGATAAGAAGAGCGGACGAAGTGTGGGCGAGGATATTCGTTCAATGGATGTTCGCGGTTGAGAAAGGCACCATGATGGGTCATTAACTTGTTCATATTAGTCACCTCATTTATATTGTAAACTAGATTAGCAAGGTGGTTAAGTTGCGATGAAAATATAAGAAAAAGACTGTGGTGTAGTTTTTCAAATGTTCAAAAAAGATAATTTGTGAATTTAAGTTGTATGACGCATGATGTAGTATACTTTTGTGAAAGGCTTAACTAAGAACAATCAATTAATAAAGCGAATAATCTAGATTTATTTGAAAAACTTATCTACAATAAATAGCAATGCAGCCATGGCGGAATGGTATACGCGCTAGTCTCAGAAGCTAGTGAGGAAACTCGTGAGAGTTCGAGTCTCTCTGGCTGCACCAAGTAATTAATTTCTGTCGCGATTCATAACGGTTACATAAAATAAAGTCTTTATTTCTTTAAAGGTCATTTCCATGTTAACCTAAAAGAGATTAGAAAGGAGATTTTATGCGCGTTGCTCTCATTGCTCACGATAAGAAAAAACCAGATATGATCGCCCTTGCGATTAAGTTTAAAAATGCTTTAAAAAAACATGAACTGTTTGCGACTGGGACTACTGGTCAATTGGTCCAAAAGGCGACTAATCTTGTAATCAACTGCAAGAAAAGCGGTCCACTTGGTGGCGATCAAGAAATTGGATCAATGATTGCTAATCATTCTTTGGATTTAGTGATTTTTCTTCGTGATCCGCTTTCCTCACAACCTCATGAACCGGATATTAATGCCCTTCTTCGGCTTTGTGACGTGACCGCCACTCCCTTAGCAACGAATGTCTCAAGTGCAGAAATCATGCTCACCGCTTTAGACCGCGGAGAAATCCCCCTAATGCATCCAAATTTAAAAAAATAAGACATTTGCAACGAAACCCCTGCAAAACGCAGGGGTTTTATTTAAAGAAAGTATTGTTTTTCTAGGCGAAATCAAAAATCATCAAATCTTTAACCATCTTTTAATCTCTTCAAAGGCAATTTATTTCGAATAGTGTTAAAATAAACCCGATATGAGAAAAAAAGATTCACCACATGCCCGGTTAAACCCATGGCGGTTATTTGTCCGCCTTTTCCTCAACCAGATGATGTTGACTCTCTTTTTGGTCTTTATTCAAATTGTGGTCATCGTCGTCGGGGCCTATGCAGCGGTCTATTATATTTTAAAGGAATCGCAGACTTGGTTTTGGTTGTTGATCATTTTAGCGATTATCGATCTATTGCTGCGGATTGTTTTAACGGTGATTACCTTAAATCGCCGGATTGATCCATCTTATAAAATCACCTGGCTCGTCATCATCTCGCTTTTCCCATTTTTAGGTTCGCTTTTTTATCTTTTTATCCAAATCATTCCTAACTCGCGCTTAATTGTTCGGTGGTTGAATGAAAAAGTAGCAGAGACGCGTCATCTTCATCGCCAAGATGAAATCGTGGTCGCTAACTTAAAAAAACAACTTCCGCATTATGCTCCCTTATGCGCTTATCTTAACCGCTATGGTGACGCTTCTACCTATCAAGATAATCAACTGGAGTTTTATCCACTTGGCGATGTTTTTTTCCCAGCGATGATTGCCGCCTTAGAAAAAGCGGAAAAATTTATTTTTCTTGAATATTTCATCATTACGCCTGGGTTGATGTGGGATACGATCTTAAAAATTCTCGAACGCAAAGTCAAAGAAGGTGTCGAAATCCGTTTAATGTACGATGGGTTTAATACATTTACTTCACTTCCTCGGAACTATTATATGAAGATGCGTCGCAAAGGGATCAAATGTCGGGTTTTTGCCCCGATTAAAGCGGTGCTTTCCTCTTATCAAAATAACCGTGATCATCGGAAGATTTGTGTTGTCGATGGCAAAGTCGGCTTTGTCGGGGGAATTAATATCGCCGATGAATATATCAATCAACATGTCCGCTTTGGTCATTGGAAAGATACGGCGTTAAGAATTGAAGGTTCCGCCGTTAATGCCCTGACCATCCAATTTATCAATATGTGGTCAGTTCGAAGCAAAAAACCACAAATTGTGGAGAAATATTTAATCGAGCACCCTCAAAACAAAACCCCGGCGGATAATTTTGTAACCCCATATACGGATGCTCCAGAAAACAATGAAAATCCCGCAGAAAATATTTATCTTTTTCTTTTAGCTAATGCTAAGCGATATTACCATATTCATACCCCGTATCTTGTTTTAAATGACCGGTTGCTTAGGGCGCTTTTATTTGCCGCAAAGCGCGGAGTGGAAGTGGTGATTATTATGCCTTCGATTCCCGATAAAAAAATTCCTTTCTATGTCGCGCGCTCATATTATAAGGAACTGTTAGAAGCGGGGATTCAAATCTATGAATATACCCCGGGATTTAATCACGGTAAAGTCGTCGTTACCGATGATCAATATTTCACCGTGGGGACGGTTAATTTTGATTTCCGTTCGCTTTATCTTAACTACGAAAATGGGGTCGTCGCCTATGACCCTCAAATTGCCAAAATCATTGAAGATGACTTCCAAAAGACCCTGGAAGTCAGTGAGAAAATCACCTTTGCAAAGATTAAAACCTTTTCTCGATCTTCGCGTTTTATCGGTCGGGTGATGCGGATCTTTGAAACCTTCTTCTAAATGAGAGTTCATTGAATATGAGTGATAATTTTTTAATAGTCTTTGGTTTAATTTTTGGAGCGATAGGGACGACATTAGGTTCCGCCTTCGTTTTTCTTCTAAAAAAGGATGTTCCCGCAAAGTTAAATGCGATTTTTCTTGGTTTTTCCTCTGGGGTGATGATCGCCGCCAGCGTTTGGTCGCTTTTAATTCCCGCTTATGAATTATCATTGACTCTGCCGCGATATGAAAAAGTCGCTTGGTTACCTTCGTTACTTGGTTTTTTACTTGGAAGTGCTTTTTTATTTTTCCTCGATAAACTCATCCCGCATTTCCACGGGATTAGCAAGGAGGAAGAGGGCTTAGAAAGTAAAAGGATTTCGCGGGGTTGGAAGTTGTTTCTCGCGATGACAATTCATAATATCCCTGAGGGTTTAGCAGTTGGTTTTGCCTTTGGCGCCGCTGCTGCTTTAGGAAATGAAGGGGGAGCCAATGTCGTCAGTCTTTTTGGTGCCTTTGCCCTTTCGTTAGGAATTTTTATTCAAAACGTCCCCGAAGGAGCCGCGGTGGCGATGCCTTTATATACCGAAAGTGGATCGCGGAAAAAAGCTTTCTTTTTAGGAACATTATCCGGATTAGTGGAACCCTTATTCGGCGTGATTGGATTTTTCCTCGCTCATCAAATCGCGACATTACTTCCGTGGTTTCTCGCCTTTGCCGCTGGAGCGATGGTTTATGTGGTGGTCGACGAATTAATTCCCGAAGCTAGCCAGGGCGATTATAAGCATTTTGGGACCTTCGGCGTGATTTTCGGGTTTGCTTTAATGATGGTCCTAGATATTGCGCTCGGATAGGAAGTCTTTTTTCTTATTGCTTTTTTGTGATATTATAGTTAGCGTTTATGCGCCCGTAGCTCAGGTGGATAGAGCGCTACCCTCCGAAGGTAGAGGTCGTACGTTCGAATCGTATCGGGCGCGCCATAAACCCAAGACCGCTTGAACAGCGGCTTTTCTTTTTGGAAAATTATTATATAATCATAATGCTGCCCTGGTGGTGAAATGGTAGACGCAGTGGACTCAAAATCCACCGATCGTGAGATCGTGTCGGTTCGACTCCGACCCGGGGCACCATAAAAGCAAACAACTAAAATTATATAAATTGTTTTTCTCAGTTCGCTATTAATCGGAATGAATAAATAAATTGTGTCATTCACGGAATAAATGCATTTGAATTCTTAACGATTATTTTATATCATGTTAAAGCATTGCCGACTTAGCGCAATTGGTAGAGCAACTGAATCGTAATCAGTAGGTTGGGGGTTCAAGTCCTCTAGTCGGCACCATCGGGCTCAATAACCGCTCATCGAGCGGTTTTTAATTTGTGTGGCTAGAAACGCAAAATCGAGCATTCCTTTTTTATTCGGGGGCGATAAATCTCCTTGCAATCGACGTCGCGGTTTTCTATAATAGCACTAGGTATTTTACTACCTGGGCATTTAGCTCAGCTGGGAGAGCATCTGTTTGACGTACAGAAGGTCGGGGGTTCGATTCCCTCAGTGCCCACCATTGTAAGTAAACTCGCTATGAGGCGAGTTTTTTTCTTAGCAGTTACTTTTTTTCGAAAACAAAAACTCAAAATGTTTTTATGTGCTAAAATTAAGATAAACTTAGTCAATATGATGAAAAAGGGGGCTTGTATGAAGAAAGTTGATAAACGGGCTTACCACATTACTTATCGAAAAGAAGATAAGAAGTGGCAAGTAAAATTAGCTGGCAGCGATCGGGCAATTAAAGTTTTCGACTCTAAAGAAGAATGCTATGCCTATACGCTCAAATTAGTTGAAAATACGGAGCGGAGCATTCGCGTCCATAAAAAGGACGGTCAGCTTCAAAAACATTCTAACGTTTAAAACATTTCCTTGGTTTGGATTGATATAATTGCATTATAGTTACTTTTTGCGTATAATCCAAACCAGTTGCAGTCGTAGTTCAATGGTAGAACTTCAGCTTCCCAAGCTGACTACGCGGGTTCGATTCCCGTCGACTGCTCCAGACAATAACTGACCGCTCAAAAGGAGCGGTTTTATTATTTTTCAACCTGATGTTTCTAAAAGGGAACGGTAAAGGGAGACACAGTTTTTGGTAGTCAAAACTGAATATCAGTCTATAATTGAAGTAGAGAGGAGGAAATGTTATGAGATTTCCCAAAAAGATTTCTTTTGTTTTACCTTTGTTTTTATTGCTGACCGCCTGTGAAGGCATTCTTAAAAAGGCGACCGTAACCGATCCGTTAGCTCCGCCTGAACCAGTGACGATAGAACGAGCTCTCAATGCAAAGGAGAAAGTGGAGTTCCTAGCCAATGTTCAGGATACTTTAAAAACCCTAAAAAAACTCACAATCTTTGGTCAACAATCTGTATATGAGGATGAAATGTCGATGACTATCGAGATTTCGGGATCAATTAAATTGTTCCAAGATAACGCGCAGTCGACCGAAGTGACCATGACCCAAATCATGAGAGCACCAGCGGGGGAAATGAGACAGGAAGTGCTGATGGCTCAGGAAGTCTTCTCCGATGACGACACTACCTATTCGATTGAAGTTCAAGATGGCTGGCATCAATTTTATGCGCAGCCCAAAGCCGAAGAAGAATTCCCAGCCTACTTAACTGCCTGGCCCGATATTTTAGGGTCTGATCAGCCAATTTTCCTTGGGGCTGATGGGTGCTATTATATGGTGATTTTGGATATGACCCATAATTATTACGCTAATTCTCCGACTACTTATCGCCATACTGTTCGCGAAATGATGACTTACCTTAAGATTCGCGCCAATTATGAAATGGAGCGGTTTTTTGATCAAAACACAATTGTGCAATTGACCACTGATTCAGAAGCAATGCCTCCGCGTAGCGAAATGAAACTCTCTCAAGAGGTAAATATGAATTACGAGTTTGTCTACGGAAAACTCGATGTCTTGCCAGGTAAGGCGGAAAAGATTGCCAATTTTCCTAAAATTTATGTTTCAAATGCCGAAGTAAGAGCACAATTTTGGCATGTCAACTTCGATGATGTCACTGGAGCACCCACAATTAGCAATGAAGGTCTAATCAGTGATACACGACTAAGCGGTTATGGAGAAGATACGGATATTACTTTTAAAACCACCGCTAACGGTGACTTTGCGCTTCATATTTATTGCTACAGTGTGGCAATTGAGTTGAATGAAGCAATCAGTCTTTCAGCAGGTGCTTTGATTACGGATTCATTTGAAGAAGTCGATGTGGAAGTGACTGAAAACTTAGACTTTGTCGCCGCCAATGCCGTTGCTGGTCTTACCTTCCATACCGAAAATGAGCGGACTTATCTCATGTATGTCTCGGAAGATGAAGATGCCAGTCCAATCATCAGCATCGATATTGAGGTGGAGATGAACATCTCATGCAGACTCCAAGGTGGAGCCCCGAAAGCGATTTGGAATATTGTTGGTATTAAAATCAAAGAAACAAAACACTACGGAATCCCGCTTTAATTATCTAGAATAGTCAATTATTATTTTAAACGGAAGCCGCGGAATTTCCGCGGCTTTTTCCAACTGTATTTTTCAGCAACTTTGCAATTAAAAATGAAAACAAGAATCTTTAATTCAACTGACAAAACTATGGAGAAGAGAGAATGTTAATCAGTCATCCCGTCCTTAACTTCAAAGAACCTTTATTTTGGCGAAAGCGATAATTTTTCTAAAATCATCGATTAAGTTAGTCTTCTTATATAATCTGCACATATAAGGATAATGTCTACAGGGAAAGCGACTGTGGTTCACCTGGAAAATTGATTTGTTCTTTTCCATTTGTACTTATTCCAAATTAAAATGTACATATGCAAAACTGGATTAAAAAACTATAATTAAATTAGAAAGGAGGAAATAATATGAAATTTCCAAAAAAATATTTTTTTGTACTACCTGTATTTTTAATGTTGACCGGCTGTGAAGGCGTGCTCAAGGATACGAAAAAAACAGATGTTTTTACTCCACCTGAACCAGTAAAGGTGGAGAGAATGCTCAACACTAAAGAAAAAGTCGATTTGATGGATAATGTGATGACAGGTCTTGCATCACTAACCAAATGTAAACAGATTATGCAAGGGGTTGAGAGGGAAGGTGAGATGTCCCTTACCGAACGGTTTGAACTTGATATTTCTCTGTACACGGGCAATGATTATAAAGTTGATATTATTGAACGCGAAATTTACAAGGCCCCGATTGGGGAAGCAGTCAAGGAAAGCAAAATGGGATTTACTGTTTTCTCTGATCATGAACGCATATATGCGATTGAATATTTCCAAGACAACATCGCCTACGACACTCAGCCGTTACCAGAAGAACCATTTCCACCGTTATACGAAAATCTCTTCCCAGGAATTCTAAATCCAGAGGAAGCAGTTTTTCTTGGTGAAGATGGCAATTATTATGTGATTATCATCGAATCTTATCGCGATTATTACAATTGGGATGGAGAATACCATCATGAACTTGAAGAGCAATTCATCTATCTAAAAATCAATAAGAATTTTCAAGTCGATCGCTTTTATACTCTCGCGGAAACTTATCGATTAACAACTGGCTCGACAGCAACCCCAGAAAAAAGTGAGATGCAATTAGCTGGAGATATGTCTCAAAACGCTTCCTATACTTATGGAAAAGTTGGGGAAATGCCGGGCAAGGCTGAGAAAATTGCCAATTTCCCGAAGCGTTATGTTTTGGGAGTGGAAGCACGTGCTTTAATCTGGAATATCGATTTTGATGATGAAACCGGTGCCCCTACAGTCGATGTAGGTTATCCGGTTAGAGCCTACTATATTGATGAAGATGAAAACTTCATTAAATATGCCTCGGATGGAAAATATGGCATTGACTTCCATGTCTACTATTCAGGCATCAGCATCGGATTAAATCAAGCGATGAGCCTTAAATGCTTTACCGAACTTGTGAATGTCTTTGACGAAGAAACCGCAAACTTTGACAAAACCTTAACAATTCTTGCTCAAGCTGAACAATTCGGTTTATCGATTATCAACCAAGAGGGCGATACTTTCCTCGCTTATCTTTCCGATGATGAAGACGCTCCTAATAGCATTTATGTCGATATTGAAATCGAGATGAATGTTGGTGCTAAATTAGTAGGTAGTGTTCTCTCCCCCATCTGGGAGATCAAAACAGTCAAAGTTACGAAAACGGTGTTTTACGGAATACAATAATTAACAAATAACGCTATTTTTGCAAGAAAGCCACCGGGAAACTGGTGGCTTTTTCGTTTATTCTTTTATGGAATTTTAAACATATCAAGGTTAGTTTAGTAAAATAGGCAGGTTTTGCGGTGATTTTATTGTAATTTAGATTTCTTGTGGATTTTTGAATTTATCTGCACAAAACCCTTCTTAAATTTATTTTCTCCGAATATTTTTGGTTAAAACCCGTGCAAATCGCCTCTTAAAACAGTTTTTAATAATTTAATATCAGAAACATATGAAATCGCCTATGCTTTTATTAAATCCAAATTCGGTTTTACTAAAACGCGCTTGAATTGTCAATGATATAACTTAATTCACTTTCTTATTTAACTTTTGTTTGCTAATATTAAGTAGAGTAACGGACTTATTTTTTTCGGGAGGAGGGCAAGCGGTATCGAATGAAAAACTATCGTGATTATTGTATGGACTTACTTAAAGATCGCGGTGTCACCCTCTATGATATCGCTGATGCGGCTCGTTTCCTCCAAGCTGATTATTTCAAAGATTTAAAAGCGGAAGAATTTTTCGATTCAATTATGTCGGTTCTTGATAAGCGCGAAGTTCAATATGCGTTGATGACTGCTGTTGAACTCGATCGTCAAGCTGAACGCGGAACGATGATTGATAAAGAACTCGAACATATTCTCCGGACCGATGAAGGTCTCTATGGTGTAGATGAGGTTAATGCTTACGGAATTTGCAATTTATATGGATCGATTAGTTTGACCAACTTTGGTTACATCGATAAGAAAAAATATGGCGTGGTTGCGCGTCTCAACCAAGAGGGCGATGAAGGAATCCATTGTCACACATTTCTCGATGATATTGTGGCGGCGATTGCGGCATCGGCAGCGGGTCGGTTCGCCCACGCGCGTCTAAGGAGTGGAAAAGAATAATTATGGCACCATTGTTATTGCTCGATATTACGGCAAAGATTCAAGAACCATTCTTTTGGGTTGATTTTTCGCTTTCACTCATGGTCAGTGTGTTCTTCATTATCTTCACCTGGCGATTGTTACAAAGATTGCTTGTACGGGTTATTTATATTGGGGGATTTGCACTAGTTTTAATTGGTCGTATTTTTGAGTTGAATATTTTCGCTGATATGGTGATGACGGTGATGATGATTATGAGTATCGCTTTTGTCATCACCAATGTCGGCGATTTCCGTCCTGTTACGGCTAATCCGCTAAAAGGTAAGGGTGGTTTTTTAGGACTTTGGCCGAGCAAAGACCGCGTTCGTAAAATCTACGATAAAGAAGAGCTCTATCATCAAATTAAACTCGCGGTCGAAAATTTATCCAAAACAAAAACAGGAGCGCTCTTAACTTTTGAAAAAAAGACGCCACTTACTGATGTGATTAAGAATGGTACGATGATCAATGCTCCTTTTACCAGTGAAATTGTGACCACTATCTTTTATCCAGGCACCCGTCTTCATGATGGGGCAATTGTGATGCGGGACAATCAAATTCTCGCGGCTAGTGTTTATTTTACGGCGACCACTAAACCGCTTAATGGTAAATATGGCTCAAGGCACCGAGCCGCAATCGGCATTAGTGAAATTACCGATTCGGTGACAATTGTGGTTAGTGAGGAGACGGGTCGTGTTTCCATTGCCTATAATGGTGATTTAATTCCAACTAACCCAGACAACTTTATCCGACTTTTTCAAGAATACATGGAGGATAACGACGAGAAGTACATCTCCTAAGTATTTCTCCTTTTTGTGAATTATGGCTAATAAGTATTTTGGGACCGACGGAATTCGCGGTCCAGTTAATCGGTTTTTAACTGTTAATATCGCTTATCGGATCGGGCGCTTTCTGGGGCAAAAACACGCGGAAGGTCGACCGGTTCGCATCTTGATTGGTCGTGATACTAGGGCTAGTGGTGAACTTCTATCAAACGCTCTAACAACTGGTATCCTTGCTAGCGGTGGGATCGTCTTTAATATCGACGTCACCACCACTCCGAGTATTTCTTATTTAGTGCCAAAGCATGATTTTGATTTTGGGATCATGATTTCAGCTTCTCATAATCCTTATTACGATAATGGGATTAAAATTTTCGATTGCCAAGGGGAAAAGTTAAAAGCAGAAATTGAGACGCAAATTGAGGCCTATATTGATTCAGAACGCGATGATTTACCCTTGGCTTATGATGATGAAATTGGCCGGTATATCTATGCGGATTATCTATTGGAAGATTATATCTCTTTTATCGGATTAATGGGAAGCGAGATTCATGGATTAAAGATTATCGCCGACTTAGCTAATGGTTCCGCATCTGCTGTGGCCCCACGACTATTTGAAAAGCTCGATATTGAAATTGATTTCATTCATAATTTACCAAACGGGATTAATATCAACGAGCGCTGTGGATCGACGCACATGGAAAGTTTAATTACAGCGGTAAAAGAGGGCGATTATGATATTGGTTTAGCCTTTGATGGTGATGCTGATCGTCTTTTGGTTGTTGCTCCTGATGGCCAGATTATTGATGGTGATGCGATTATCTATATTATGGCGCGTAATTACAAACGCCGGGGTAAGCTCCGGGGGAATTCCGTGGTTTTAACGGTTATGAGTAATTTTGGCGCAAAGAAATCCTTATTGAAACAAGGGATCGATATTGTCGAAGTTCAAGTTGGCGATAAATATGTTCAAGCTGAGATGAAAGACGGTAAATATTCTCTGGGGGGTGAGCAAAGCGGACATATCATTTTCTTAGAAGACCTCAATACGGGAGATGGTTTTGTCACAGCGATGAAAATTCTCAAAACGATGTATTTTGAAGGCAAATCCCTTATGGAATTGTTGGATGGCTATCAAGTGTATCCGCAAGTTCTAAAAAATTTGAATGTCGTTAATAAAACCGCCGTTATGGCGCATCGCGGAGTGAAAAAGTTAATCCAAGAAGAAGAAGAAAAACTCAATGGCGAAGGTCGGATTCTCGTCCGTCCAAGCGGAACCGAACAATTGATTCGCGTGATGGCGGAAGCTGCGACCAACGAAAAAGCTCATCAAGTTGTTGACAAAATTGCCACCTACATTAATGAGCTGAATTATTAAAGGTTAGTTTTTAGGTTCGATATTTTCGACCTTCATACCATAGACTGTTAAAAGGGAACCGAGTTGATCGACGGTCACCTTTTTATTTTCGGCAATGATTTTATCGATAAACTGCATCACATTATGCCCTGCATAATGGAAGGTCTTGACATCCTCGATAAAATAGGAGATGCGGAACAATTCTTGCTTGAAGATGATGTCTTGCACGTGAATCCCGGTTTTATACATTCCCACTCGTCGTCCATAAAGTGGATGAAAATAATAAAACCCCGCTTTAAAAACGCCTTTAAATTTTCCCATTTCCTCAATAATTCCAAGATATCCTTTATGGATTCGAATAAATCCCGTTAAGTAAAATAAGATTATCCCTAAAAGAATAATCCCCCCGAGAATAACCCAAAACCAAAAGGTATCTAAAATCGAAGCAACTGAGGAAAACATGCGCACAATCATAAGACAATATTACGGAATATTTTTTTTAAAAGCAATTTGATCAACCGGAAACAAGAAAAATCGCTATAATTAAATCTGAAGATGAAAAATCGTAAATACTTTTATGACTACCTAGTGGAAATGGCAGCGATTGCTCATATCGGCCTTCTTTACTCGCGCGATCCCTACGCTTTAGAAAACTATCAACAAATTAAGGAGCGCACAGAGCAAATGTTAAAAGATTTTCAAGAAGTCGATTTTGCCCAAAACCCTCTTTTTCCACGTCCAGTTTATCCCACCCCTAATGTTTCGGTCAGAACGGTTTGTTTTAACCCAAAAGGCGAAGTGCTCCTAGTTAGAGAAGCAAGCGATGGAGGTTTTTCACTTCCTGGTGGCTGGTGTGATTTATATGATTCTCCGAAAGAAACTGCGGAAAATGAATTTCTCCAAGAAACGGGGGCTAAAGTCAAAATTACTCAATTGGTTGGGGTTTTGAGTCGTATTCCCTTTCAATCTCCAGTGGAAATTCCGGCATATATTATTGTTTTTCGCGGTGAAATAATCAAAAAGGTTTCTCAACCTGTTCATGAAATTACTGAGGTTGGCTTTTTCTCGCCAGATTATTTACCACCTCTATCTCCAAAGATAACCAAAGAAGAAAATCTTCGCATGATTCATGCCGCGAAGAATAACGAGGTCATTTTCGATTAATATGACAAAACGCAAGTGGTGGAAGACTGCGATTGGTTACGAAATATACCCTCAATCATTTTATGATTCCAATGGTGATGGCTGGGGGGATTTAAAAGGAATTATCTCGAAACTAGATTATCTTGTTGAACTCGGAGTGAACCTGCTTTGGATTTGCCCGTTTTTTGAGTCGCCCATGGATGACAATGGTTATGACGTTAGCCATCATTATTTAGTTGACCCGCGCTTTGGAACAAACGAAGATTTGGAAACATTAATTAAAGAAGCCCATGCTCGCGATATCAAAATCATCATCGATTTCGTTCTCAATCACACAAGTGATGAGCATCCTTGGTTTAAAAGAGCGATTTCTTCTCCTCAGGCAAAGGAACACGATTACTACATCTTCCAAAAACCAAGCGGTTTATCGCCCGAGGGATTAGCTTTACCTCCGAATAATTGGCGCGGTTTTTTTAGTGATTCAGCTTGGGCTTACCTGCCTAAAAATGATGAATTTTACATGAAGATATTCTCGCGGAAAATGCCTGATTTAAATTGGGAAAACAAAGAATTACGCGAGCAAATTTATCGGATTGCCCGTTATTATCTCGACTTGGGCATCGACGGTTTTCGCATCGATGCGATCGCCCATTTAGCCCGTGATTTAACTTTTGAAAATTCGACGCTCCCTGTTGACCCCGATGGACTAGTGCTGGATATGGATAAATTTTCCAATCGCGACCGCTTATTTGATTATCTGGCTGAATTTAAAGAAGAAGTGCTTTCTCATTATCCCGAGGCTTTAACCATCGGAGAAGTTGGCGGAGGCTCTTCAACGGCAAAGGCTTTGAGATATTCTGGCTATGAGCAAGGCTTAATTAACATGGTCTTTAATTTTGATACCTGTTGGGAGAATGGTGCTTATGATTCTTACCATCTCCCTGATGAGATGATTCGCACCAATGTTGTTAATATGAAACGGATTTTTAAACGTTGGTATGATGATTGTTATGCCCATGCCGATATGCCACTATATTGGGTCAATCATGATCATCCGCGGGTTCTGAGTCAATATGGCAGTATTCTCTATCGTAATGAATCAGCCAAGATGCTGATTACTGTTCTGTTATTTATGTATGGGACTCCTTTTATCTATAACGGCGATGAAATCGGAATGAGCAATATTGTCGATGATGATTTGACGCCGTTTTATACCGATGTAAGCACGCGTAATTTCATTGAATATGCGCGCCAAGAAGGGAAAGACGAGGCGATGATTCTTCGCTTTCTTAAAAGAACAGCTCGAGTAAATGCCAGGACTCCTATGCAATGGAATGACGAGGTAAATGCAGGGTTTTCCTCTGGAACCCCCGTCGTTCCGGTCAACAGTAATTATCGCGAAGTCAATGTCGAAGCCAATCTTCAGGATGGTAATTCCATCTTTCGTTATTATCAAAAAGCAATTCGGCTGCGCCAAGAAGAGGCAATTTCATCTTTGATTATCGATGGACCTTTTGCGATAATCGATATCGATCATCCTGATGTCTTTGCGTATACACACACACTCAATAAAACCAAACTTTTGGTCATTGCTAACTTCCGCGATTATCAGGTTGAATTTCATTCTTCGCTTTTGCTGACAAAGGAAAAAATATTACTTCATAATTACGACGATGAATTATTTGAAGGTAGAAAGGTTACCTTGCGCCCTTTTGAATGCTATCTAATTTTAGGAAAATGACTCAACATGGATAAGTATTATTTTATTAAGACCACGCGCCCCCTTAATTTTGCCTCCCTTTCCGACTTAATTGGGAGTCATCTTGGTTATCAAATTGAAATCATCACCCGTGATGAACAGACGGGGTATTTCAGTGCACCGAGTGATTTAGCGGTTGATCTTTCTTCGTATTTACCCCTTCTTAGCAATGATTTTAATGCGGGCATTCTCATTTTTGTCAGCCCCAAAAAAGATGAAATTGCTGAGCTTTTTTTAAAGCGAACCCCGATTAAAAATCCTGGTCTTTATCATCTTTCGGAGCTCTTGTTGGCGGCGTTAATCGATCGTGAAGAAACGATTATTCAAACAGTGGCAAAAACTTTTAGGAGCATTCCCCATCAATTGCTACAAACGGCTGATGTTTATATTCAATGCGGTTTAAATGGCAATTTAGCTGCGGAAAAATTATATCTTCATCGCAATACTTTCCTCTATCGTCTCAATCAGTTTTACCGTCTCACTGGTATCGATATTCGCGATTATTGGAACGCTCAATACTTCGCTTTGGTGAAACAAATTTTAATCAATGAGTAAATTTGTGCACAATGCACAAGTCAAATTAAAAAAGATGTGTTATATTTAAATCAAAGTTAGCAAAGGAGTACAAATAATTTATGGCAGAAGTTATTCTCCAAGGCGTTGGTAAACGCTATGAAGGCAGCACGAAAAATGCTGTTTCTGATTTTAACATCCATATTGCGGACAAAGAATTCATCGTCTTTGTCGGACCATCTGGCTGTGGAAAATCAACCACTTTAAGGATGATCGCTGGCCTTGAAGATATCACTGAAGGCGATTTAATCATCGATGGCAAAATTTGTAACGAAGTCCCTCCAAAAGATCGGGGAATTGCCATGGTTTTCCAATCATATGCCCTTTATCCACACATGACGGTTTACGACAATATGGCCTTTGGTCTAAAAATTCAACGACTTCCTAAGGCGGAAATTGATCGGCGCGTCCGTGAGGCTGCTCGCATTTTGGAAATCACCGAATTTTTACAAAGAAAACCCAAAGCCCTCTCCGGTGGGCAAAGGCAACGGGTGGCACTTGGTCGGGCGATTGTCCGTCATGCTTCCGTCGTTTTAATGGACGAACCCTTATCGAATTTAGATGCGAAGCTCCGGGTGCAAATGCGTTCGGAGATTATCCGTCTTCATGAACAAATGGGAGCGACCACGATTTATGTCACTCACGACCAAACTGAAGCGATGACGATGGCAACCCGCATCGTGGTCATGAAAGATGGATGGATTCAACAAATCGGTTCTCCGATTGAAATCTATCACCAACCGCGTAACCTCTTTGTCGCTGGTTTTATCGGCTCACCCGCGATGAACTTCTTAACTGCCGAAATTCGCGGCAAAAAGATGGCCATCATTCACAATGATGTCTTTACTGTGAAGAGCGAACTCGAGCATTTAATCGCAGTCAAAGGGACAAAAGTCACCATTCCTGGTGTCGAAGGTCGTGTCGACTTAACTCGGGCTGAAAGCGAACAACTGGCCAAACTCGAAAATGATGAAGCTGTACTCGCGGCTCTTCCTGAATTACTTCAAGACAAACTTCCGCTTGGAGAAAATATTCATCTTGAAGTCGTCCGAACGGGAAGGAACAATGTTCCAAAGCATATTGACTATGTTGAACTTCAAGTTGTGGAAGTTCCGAAAGAAAAAGCGCAAAGAGTCGTCGTTAAAGGCAATGTTGTCTATATTCCCATTGATGAAAAATTCGTCAATATTCCCAAGGAATATTTAAAAGCCCTCGAACCATTTGATGGCAGAATGGTCATCTTTGGCATTCGTCCTGAAGATGTCCATCATGAAATTGATGGTGATTCAGCGCAGTTATTCCCCGATGCGATCTTCGATATGAAAGTCGACGTCGCCGAACTGCTCGGACACGAGTATATCTTGCACGGAAAAATTGCGGGAAATACGATTGTCTCAAAAGTTCCCGTGATTGCCAATCAAGATATCCATATCGGGGACATGGTCCGTCTGGCTCTTGACTTACGCAAAGCCCACTTCTTTAAAGTGGATACCGCGGAAGAATTAGAAAATCTTCCGATGGCCGAGCAAGGACTCTGCATTATTTAATTCTTGTCTATTAACGCCATATTTCTTTGATGGAGGATGGGTTCAGGTCGATTTCTTTATGGGAATCGACCTTTTATATAGGAGGGAGGTAAGGGAATCTATTTCATCAGAACTTCCATTAGTAAAAAAACTATTCTCTTTCTTTGGAACTTCAAATTATCCGCCAGCGAATATTGCAAACGCTTACATTTCGCTTTACTCGCGTGAATTATCTAGTTATAATGTGATTATCTTAAAAAACGGTTACAGTTGAGATTTATTTAGTGAAAGCCACGAACAAAAAATGTCCTGTAATTATTTGTGTGGCTTTTCGTGTGTCTCGACAATTCATGTTAACGAAAGGAGTATAACGTATGTTTAAGAAATCCAAATTCCTCTTAGTCGCTTTCGCGGGCTTACTCGTCGCTGGATGTGGTGAGGCTGCAAGTAGTAGTGTTACTGGTCCTAAGACGAAGAAGTTCACGATTACCGTGTGGTCCTCACAGGAGGATCTTGAATTACAAGAAGAACTCTGCAACGAATTTGCGGCTGCCCACTCGTATGACGAGGCTTCAAACACCAATTACGAATTTAAGTTCTATTATGGAGCGATGTTCGATACCACGGCAACGCAAATCACGCAAGATATCACAACAGCGGCAGATGTCTTCACCTTGCCCGATGATCAGTTAATCCTCTTAAAGCAAGCGGGGGCTTTAGCGCCTTTCCGTGGGACTTTTGCTACGGATATTCGCGAGAACTTCGTCGGTGCCGCGGTAACGGCAGCGACGATTGATGGAGAACTCTATGCCTATCCGTATACGAACGATAATGGATATTTCCTCTATTACAATTCCAATTTCCTCAGTGAGGAAGAAGTCAAAACCATGGATGGGATGATGACCAAATTGGCGACCATTAATAAGAAACTGGTCTTTGATTTGAAAAACGCTTGGTATCTTCCAGCATTTTTCGCTACCTCGGGAACCCTAACCTATGACTCGGTCACCAAACAACAAGTCTGTGACTTTGACAATGAAGAAGGCAAGAATAATGCTCGCGGCTTAGAAAAACTCGTCTTGGATCACCTCTATGGCGAATCTGCTTCGGGGATGCTCTTATCCTCAAGCGTCGATAATGAAACCGCTGGTTTTGAAACCAAGGATGAGGCGGGCAACCCAGTCGATCCAACCATTGTCGCTGGTGTCTCGGGAACATGGAACGCTAATAAATTAAAAGCGGCAATGGGTGATGGCTATGCGGCCGCGAAACTCCCAACCTTCACTCCAATTAAAGAAGGGGGACAAGCGATGGAGCAACGTCAACTCGGCTCCTTCGCTGGTGCGAAATTAATGGGGGTCAAGATCCAACAAGACCCAGAAAAACTCTATATGGCGCAATTGCTTGCGAAGTACTTGAATTCGCCAGATGCCCAAGTTCGTCGTTACCTTGCTTTGAATCTTGGTCCCGCCAACAAAGAGGCATTAGAAAACGAACAAGTTGGAGCTGATATCGCCTTGCAGGCCCTCAACGCTCAAGCTCCATTTGCTTTAGTGCAATCGCGCGCGGTCGGAGGAAAATTCTGGACGCCTATGGCGGCTTTTGGTACCGCGGTTGTTGAACAAGATTACGGCGATGGTGGAAACTTAATTACGGCTTTGCAAGAGGCTGTGGCCGCGATTACAGCACAAGAACAATGATCTTTCTAGGGGTGGTCATGAATTTGGTCACCCCTATTTTGACAAAAAAGATTTGATTAAGGAGAGATGCAATGAAAAACTCCGATTCGCAGCGAATGAAGTTTTTCCCTTGGCTATGGATGACCATCGTCGATGGAATTATCGCTTTGGGAAAATGGCTATTTAACTTTTGCATGCTCTTTGTGCGCGCATTTATCAATATCTTTGTTTACGCGTACAAAGGGGTGGTTTGGTTAGGGAAGAAAATTTGGGCTTCCCTTAAAAATTACACCAATTATTTCCGCAAGGGGAATCTCGGAACTCGCTTATCCTATCTGTTTATGGGGAGTGGGCATATTTACAATGGACAACTTGTCAAAGGAATTATTTTACTCGCCCTCCAAGTGTTATTCATCGTTTTTATGGTTGTACCAAAAGGTGGTATCTACTGGCTTGATGAATTAAACATTTTTGGACATGGCTCTCCCGATGGCATCGCCTGGATTGGCGATACCCCTTATCGTTTTCTCTATACGAGCCACACCGTCTTTGGCGAAACCCATACTTCCCGAGTCCAGGGGGGGAACGCTTCAAACTCGGTCATCGTCATGCTCTATGGGTTAGCGACTTTGATCATTACGATAGCCTTTGCGGGTTTATATTTTGGTAATATCCGCGGTTCATGGAAATTACAAAATCTCCAAGAAGCTGGTAAACACGTTCCAACTTTTCGGGAAGACATGCGCACTTTACTCAATGAAAAGTTCCATTTCACGGTTTTAAGTTTTCCGACGATTACGGTATTTGCCTTTACAATTTTACCGCTGATCTTCATGATTTTACTGGCTTTTACTAACTACGATGGCAATCATATCTATCCGCGTTATCGATTTGCGTGGACGGGTTTAGATACATTTATTAAATTGTTCTCCACCAAAACTGGATGGGGCGGAGCGATGAAATCAATCTTCATCTGGACAATTGTGTGGGCCTTATTTGCTACTTTTACCAACTATATTGGCGGCATGATTCTCGCATTGTTAATCAACAAGAAAGGCATTCACCTCAAAAAGTTGTGGCGGACCTTCTTTGTGATTGCGATCGCTATTCCCCAATTCATTACCTTGCTGATTATTTCAAAACTACTCGCTCAGGACGGAGCGATGCTCAACTTTTTAAAAGATATTGGCATTATTCGTAATGCGAACCTCAATATTTTTGGCAAAGCAACCTCGGCGCGTATTTCGGTGATTTTGATTAATATGTGGATTGGGGTTCCATATACGATGTTAATCACCTCTGGGGTCTTGATGAATATTCCGGAAGATCTCTATGAATCAGCTAAGATCGACGGAGTTTCGGCTTGGACACAATTTTGGAAGATTACCCTTCCATACATGCTCTTTGTCACGGGACCCTACTTGATTACCCAATTCATTGGAAATATCAATAATTTCAATGTGATTTTCTTCCTCACTGGTGGGGGCCCCGATGTGACTGTCGGCGGTCTGACTTTTGGAAGAACTGACCTGTTGGTCACTTGGCTTTACGACTTAACCGTCGGGGGAAGTGCCAAGGAATATTCCGTAGGTTCGGCGATTGGGATTATCGTCTTCTTGGTGAGTGCGTTTATCTCGCTTGTCTTCTACGGACAAACTAGTGCTGCGAAAGACGAGGAACAATTTCAATGAAAAAGAACCAAGAACAAGTCAGGCAAAAAGCCCATCGACCACGCGGGTTTCGGAATATGGTTTTCCGGCGCCGCTTTGTCAATGTTTTTATTTATCTTCTGCTCGCAGTACTCTCTTTTATTTGGATTTTTCCCATCCTCTATCTAGTAATGCAATCATTTCGTGCTCCGGTCTTAAGTCCGATTACCGGTCAATGGGAAGGGGGGTTAAAACCGATTACCTCCGCGGAAGGATTTACCCCAATCAATCACTTCATTCCTTTGAATTGGTCATTGCAAAATTACATTAACCTATTTAACGATGCGGATTATCCTTATGGGAAGTGGTTCCTCAACACGTTTGTGATTGCCGTTGCTTGTGCGCTAATTTCGACGATTATCGTTTTACTGACTTCGTTTGCTTTCTCGCGGCTGCGCTTTAAAGGCCGGACCTCCTTGATGAAATTCATTATGATTTTAGGAATGTTCCCTGGCTTTATGTCGATGCTTGCGATTTACTATATCTTGAAAGGGATTAATTTAATTGGCAATCCCAGTGAAACTAAGCCGATTAACTACCTCGTTGCTTTAATCCTCGTCTATACTGGCGGAGCGGCGATGGGATATTTCATCTCCAAAGGTTATTTCGATACGATTTCGCGTTCCATTGATGAAG
The DNA here is from genome assembly GCA_050952725.1 of Bacilli bacterium. GTDB lineage: Bacteria > Bacillota_I > Bacilli_A > RFN20 > CAG-826 > JAQWCH01. The sequence goes on along the minus strand of JBMNLN010000001.1, from coordinate 63,009 downwards.
CTGCTGAAATTGATGGGGCGAATAAAGCTCAAATCTTCTGGCATATTACTCTTCCCTTATCCAAACCAATCGTGATTTATACCGCCCTAACATCGTTTATGGGACCATGGGGAGACTATATTTTTGCTTCGGTGATCGTCGGCACTAAAAAAGATGCAGCCTCGGTGGCGATGGGACTTTATTCCTATATCGATAACTTTGGGGAAATCGCGATTAACTTTACGCGTTTCTGTGCAGGAGCGGTCTTGATTGCTCTACCGATTACCATCCTCTATATCATCATGCAACGCTACTATGTCTCAGGGATTACTGGAGGCGCAGTCAAAGGATAAAATGGCTAAGGCGCCGTTAGATAAATTGATGCTTTTAGGGATGGCGAGCATGGCCATCCTTTCAAGTTGTCAGCCAACTAGCGAAAGCTATCAAGAAAGCGAAGAAGTGATCAGCAACGCTAATGGCGGTGTTTATTATGAGATTTTCGTGCGCGCTTTTGCCGATAGCGATGGAGATAAAATCGGTGATTTCAACGGAATTACCAGCAAACTTGGATATTTACAAGATTTAGGTGTCAGCGATTTATGGCTGATGCCGATTCATCCTTCTCCCTCTTACCATGGGTATGATGTCACCGATTACTATGATGTCCATTCAGAATACGGCACCATGGATGATTTTGAAAACTTAGTTGCCAAAGCCAAAGAATACAATATCAACATCATCATCGACTATGTTTTAAACCACGCTTCGAGTCAACATCCATATTTTATTGCTTCCGCAAGACAAATCACCCAAGGGCTTACCGAAGGCGAAGTTGATTATCGCGAATATTTCAACTGGAAATATAATGAACAACCACGAGGTTATGAACCCTATGGCAGCACTTCTTGGTATTACGAAGCTAACTTTTGGGGCGGTATGCCTGATTGGAACTTAGATAATCAAAATGTTGTCGATTATTTATTTGCAGGCGCAAAATTCTGGCTTGATAAAGGCGTCAACGGTTTTCGACTCGATGCGGTAAAATATTGTTTTCAAAACACGGTTAAGGATGTTGCCTTCCTAAGTGATTTCAACGATTTTGTCAAAGCGGAAACCCCTCAAGCCTTCATCATTGGTGAAGATTGGGATACGGAAGCCCATATGCTCAACTACTATGAAAGCGGCATCGATGCCTTCTTTGCTTTTGAAAGCAGCACAAATACGGGAAAAGTTGCGTTTAATGTCAACAATGCTTATGGGCAAAATCTCGCGACCTACATCACGGGACTCTATCATAAGATCAAAGCGCGAAATGAAGGGGGATATGTATCATTATTCCTATCAAATCACGACCAAAATCGCATCGGCGGCATGTATCCAGTGAACAGTGCAAAAGGTTTTAACGTTGCTAAAGCTATGGCATCGGCTTATTTACTCAGCCCAGGTCATCCCTTTATCTACTACGGTGAAGAGATCAACCTGCGCGGCTCAGGTAGTGATCCTAATAAACGCTTGCCGATGCTTTGGGGCAATGAATATCGCGATGATGAAACTTACCCAAATCAGGAAGCGACTTACCCAGTCGCTCATCAAGTTCGCGTTGGCGCTTTTGATGCTTTAAAAGATCCTTGGTCGTTAACCAGTCATTATCGCAATGTTTTACGGGTGCGGAATAAATATCAAATTTTTACTGAGGGGATTCCCGCGGTTTTCGCCTTAGAAGAGACGAAGTTGATGGGATTAACCTTTACTCATGCTGATAGTCAGCGTTTTCCCAAACCGCTTCACGTGATTCATAATTTCTATGATTTACCGCTGGAGTTTGAGACTACTTATACGGTGCTTGAGGAAATCCGGGCCAATAACACGGAACCGCTTGCGAAAAATGCTACTGGCCTGCTTGTTATCGCTCCCTATTCGACGCTAATTTTACATTAATTCTTCGGAGGTGCTCTTATGCGGAAAGCTGGTGTTTTACATGCGATTTCTTCCTTGCCGAGCCGACACGGCATCGGCGATTTTGGGCGCGCAGCTTATCAATTAATCGATATGCTGGCGGATGCCCGTGTGCGGATTTGGCAAATTCTCCCAATCAATCCCTTAGGATTTGGCAATTCCCCCTATCAACCTTATTCATCAAAAGCGATCGATGAAATTTATATCTCCTTAGAACTCTTGCAGAAAGATCATCTTTTACCACGACAAATCAAAACTTTTAATCGCAAGGCGACCAAAGTTGATTATGATGCAGTTCGGGCTTTTAAAACCCCCTTGCTCTATAAGGCTTATCAGAAATTCATCCGAGAAAAACGCAAAGGTTTAAAGAGTTTTGTCCGAAAACAAAAATGGGTCTATCACTACGCAGTCTTTCGGGCGTTAAAAGCGGCCAATGGCATGCGCCTTTGGACCGAATGGCCTGAAGAACACAAAAATTGGATTAAGGACAAGAAATTAGATTTAACCCCTTATGAAGATCAAATAAATTTTCATATTTTCTTGCAATACCAAGCTTTAAAACAATGGAAACGCCTGCGCGCTTATGCGCATAAAAGGAATATTGAAATCATGGGAGATATCCCTCTTTATGTGGGCATTGACTCCGATGATGTCTGGTGTAATCAAGATGAATTCTTACTCGATCAAGATGGAAACCCCACTTTTGTTGCCGGTGTCCCTCCGGATTATTTCTCCGTTGATGGCCAACGTTGGGGCAATCCGCTCTTTAACTGGGAAGTGATGAAGGAAAATGGCTATCAATTTTGGATTTCACGCCTGAGTTATAATGCAGAACTCTTCGATATTATCCGCATCGATCACTTCCGCGGTCTGGATACTTATTGGAAGATTCCCGCCTCATCGCCGACGGCTCGCATCGGTGAATGGATTTTAGGCCCCGCCTATGATTTCTTCGATGCGATTTTTAAGGCTTTGCCTGAAATTCATATCGTCGTTGAGGATTTAGGCGATTTGCGTCCAGAAGTTTTACAACTGCGCGACCATTATTACCTGCGCGGGATGAATATCATGCAATTCTCCTTTAATCCTAACAAAATCAAACCCGATCAAGACCATCCAAATATGATTGTCTATACAGGGACCCATGATAATGAAACGATCGTCGGCTGGATTGAAAATATGACCCCTGAGGCTTTTGATGAAACCGCCTCATACTTAGTTTTAACTCTCAATTATGACGAAGATGAACCATTAAATGATAAGTTCCTTCGCTACACGATGGAAAACATCGCTGAGTGGGCGATTATTCCCACCCAGGATATCTTGGGGCTCGATGGTTCGCAGCGAATGAATACTCCAGGTACGGTTGGCTCTCCCAACTGGGAATGGAAACTGGCGTCCTTTGCCGCTTTAAGAGAACGGATGCGCTTTTTTGCGACTTTAATTGTTAATTCACATCGCAAATAGGAGGAAAGCACGATGCAACAAACAACCAAAAAACTCCTCGGATTTAGTTTTTTATGTAGTTTGATCTTTTTTGCTTCAGGAACATACTCCAATCGCCCCATCGCAGTTCAAGCCCTCGAGGCGATTGATCCCCCAGTTGGTTATACCGAAGATCACGTGGTGATTTATTACTATCGCACTGATGGAAACTACGACAATTGGAATCTTTGGCTGTGGCCCAACGGTGGCGATGGCAATAATCACGATGGTAATTATGTCGGCGCCACTGTGATCGAAAGCAAAACTTGGGTCTGGCAAGATCACCCTGTGAGCGAATTTGATGAAACGGGCTTCAACTACATTATCCGTCAAGGAAATTGGGTCAAACAAACGATGGATCTCCGCGTTGAGTATGCGGATTTAATCTACGATGAAATAAATAAAAAGTATGATATGTTCCTCGTCGATATGGATACCAACGTCTATCTTGACGCTTTAAGTGCGACGAATCCGCGGATTAATGCGGCTGCTTTTATCAACAGCGAGGAAATCGCCGTGGAAGCCAATTATCAAATTAATAGTTTTGCCCTTTATGGAAGCGTGAATCCCGATGTCGCTCTTTTAAGCGGGGCCTTGACCTCGACAAAGAATACCTCAACGGCAATGTGGAATGCGACGATTGAGCTTCCTGATGAGTTCACGATTGATTATAACCAAAGTTATCAAGTTGAACTCGGCTTTGAAGGCGAAGTCCTGAAGGCGAAAAAGACCGTCGCTTTAGCGGGGTTATTTGATGATCCTGGCTTTATTGCCAATATGACCTATGATGGCAACGACCTTGGTCTAACCTATACCCAAGGAAGTTCAACTTTTAAAGTTTGGGCCCCGACGAGTTCCGAAGTTAAACTTCGGATTTATCATTCGGGGACTCCGGTTTTTGTCCATGCGACCAAAGGGGATGACACCCATCAAGAATATGCGATGGTCAAAGGCGAAAAAGGCGTCTGGTCATTTAAAGTCGATGGTGACTTAGCAGGGAAATACTACACCTATGTCATTACCAATAATGCTTATAACGAGGTCGAAACTTGTGATCCGTATGCGAAAGCGGCCGGGATTAATGGTTTACGGGGGATGATTCTCGATTTAAAAACGACCGACCCCGAAGGTTGGGATGATGTTGAATTAGAAACAATTTCACCAACGGAACTAGTAATTTATGAATTGCATATCGCTGATTTAACTAGCGATGTCACCTGGAATGGTCAAGAAAAGAACCGTCATAAATACTTAGGTTTAATCGAAGAAGGAACCACCTATACCGAAGGTGAAATTACGGTCAAAACCGGCTTTGATCACATTAAAGAACTCGGGGTCAACGCCGTGCAAATCCTCCCATTCTTTGATCAGGATAACGATGAAGTGAATCCGAGTTTTAACTGGGGTTACAATCCGCAAAATTATAATGTTCTCGAAGGGGTTTATTCCGCTAATCCTTATGATGGAGCAACGCGGATTACCGAAATGAAAAAAGTCATCCAGGCTTATGCAAAAGAAGGCATTCGCATCATTATGGATGTCGTTTATAACCACGTTAGTTCCGTTGCGAAAAACCCTTTGAACATCACTGTTCCAGAATACTATTTCCGTTACACCCCGACTGGTAATTTTTCAAATAACTCCGGTTGTGGAAACGATACGGCAAGCGAACGGAAGATGTTCCATAAATTTATGGTCGATTCCACGGATTTCCTCGCCTCTGAATATAAATTGGGCGGTTATCGCTTTGATTTAATGGGGCTGCACGATATCGGTGTGATGAATGAGTTAGCGGCGAATTTAAAAGCGAAAGATCCGGATTTTATCGTCTATGGTGAACCGTGGCAAATGATCACCTTAGAAAACACTTATGGCGAAGGATTTACTGCGGCTGATCATACTAACTTAAGTCTTACTCCTGAGGTCGGCGGCTTTAATGATAAGATGCGCGATGGGGTTAAAGGTGGGGTATTTCAAACCACATCGAAAGGTTGGGTCCAATCGGGCACGCCTGATGTGACGATGCTCTCAGGCGTGATCAATGGTTTACGGGGAAGAAATCCCGGGAGTACCAACGATCCCAAACAAGTAATCAACTATGTTGCTTGTCACGATAATCACACTTTATTCGATAAGATGCTTTTAAGCAGTGCAGTCGATGGCATTGATGAAAATCATCCCACCCTAGCGATGCGCTCCGTCCAGGCGGAGGCCTTTACCCTTTTAGGACAAGGGGTGGCTTTTGTGCATGCGGGGTCGGAGATAATGCGTTCTAAACCTAATGATGATCCCGTTGATGCTATCCACAATCCCTATATCGGTAACTCCTACAAATCTTCTTACGAGGTCAACGATCTCGAATGGAACCGTAAAATCACCTATCTCGATGAATTTAAAATGTATCAAACGATGATTGATTTGAAGGTCAATAACCCGGCTTTTCAACTTGCGAGCAGTGCCGATATCGAAGCCCAAGTTACTGTGACAAAGGGCGAAGAACTCGATTTAAAAAACACGACCATCGTCTACGAAATCAACGCTGGTGATGTCCAATATAAGGTGGTATTCCACGGAGCATCAGCCCGGGTGAATCTTGACCTTACGGGTTATGCGGTCATTCTCGATACTTCCAAAACTTTAGAAGTAGGAACTAAACTCGATGGTAAGGTCCGCATCAACACTAACTCAGTCCTCGTCCTCACCACGGGTGAAGTAGTTATCCCTGGTGGCAAGCGGCCTAGTTCACTTGCTCCTGGGGGGATTGTCGCCATGGTTAGCGGTGGACTCGTCCTAATTGGCGGCGGCGTACTCGGATACTTCTTCTTAAAAAAGCGACGTTCTCATTAATGAAGTCGGCATGGAACCGCGAGAGCCTTTAATTTGACGTAAGCGGTTACATATAGTAAGATTAGGTTGGTTTAATACCGGATAAACTTCGAATTGATAAGGAGGAAAGAATATCAAGATGAAGAAAATTTTGAAAGGTTTGTTCGCTCTTGGTCTCGTGGCGAGCCTTGGAGCCTGTAAACCTAAGCCATCAGTATCAGAAGTGGAAAAAGTCACAGTCACCTTCTTTGTCAACGATGTCGGCGGCGTCTTTCAAGAAGTCGAAGTCGAAGTCGGAAGCAAAGTTGCCCGTCCTGCGACCGATCCCACCCGTTCTGGTTATGATTTCGTCAACTGGTTCGTCAGTTATGATGCCGATGCGGCATTATTTGACTTCGAACAAGCCATTACCGAGGACACGGATGTCTTTGCCCACTGGTCCTTACAATATGTTCCAGATACTCGGAACTGGCAATTAGTCGGTAGTTTTCAAAATACCGAATGGCCGAATGTCTGGAAAGAAAACGATCCGACGATGCAAATGCTCGATGTCGATCCCAACGATAATCGCAACCTCTTCAAATTCACTTTAGAAATGGGGCAATGGGCTGAATTCAAGGTGAAGACCATGGAAGATGGATGGGAGCCCGGGACCGATTTTGGTTTTGCCAATTACGATCCCGAACAATACAACACGGCGGCCATCATCAGTGAAGTCGGCCTTGGCAACTTAACCGTCAATACTGCGGGTAAGTACGAAGTCTATTGGGATTCCGATTATGAAGTAATCGCGGTCAATCGTTTAGGCGATGCGGTCGGTGAAGGTGTCACCCAAGACTCCGATCCTGATTCCATCAAACAATGGGTCCTAATTGGCCAACCTAATGGTTGGGATGATTCCAAAGAAGGATGGACTTTCACCCATAATCAAGCGGGAACCGAATACTGGCTCCGCAACGTCGTTCTTCTCGAAGGCGAAGAATTTAAATTCCGCGCCAACGGTTCTTGGAATGAAGGCGATGCCGGCTTTGGTTCTTTAGTGTTTGCTGAGGGAGATACCGTATCTGCGGCTGGATTTACCGCCAAAGAGGAAGGGAATGCTGACAGCAACATCGTCGTCGCTGGCGCTCAAGGCATGTACTCCTTCAAACTCATTCCAGGTGAAGGAAAATCCGCCACGGTTACCGCCTTTAAATTCTCTCTTAGTGAAACTAATCTCGGCATTGCGGGGAGCTTTAACGGCTGGTCGGCTGAGGGTTATGAGATGACGAAGGAGGTCGATTCGACCGATCCTACTAAGCTCAAGTTTACCTACACTTATGAAGGCCTAGAAGTTGAAGCAGGTGCCCAATTCAAGCTGAAGCCGATGAACACCTGGGAAATCTCCTTTGGTAACCTCGATGGAAGTAACGTCGAGATTGAAGCTGGCGGCACCTATAAAGTGAATGTAGAAATCACCTTAGGTACTACAGTGGCGACTCGTGGTTACGAATACACGATGTGGCTTACCTAATTAAGCGAGCACCTCGGTAAAAAAGAAAAGGAACCACACCCAAAAGGGTGTGGTTTTTTTCACTTTCGCCTCAAAATAAAAACGGTTTTAATGTCAGTGCACATACCAGTTATGGTATGATATCTATATATAGAATGGGTGGTACGTTTATTATGAAAAATCGATATAAATCTTTTCTCGTGATGCTCCTTAGCGGGGTGCTGCTTCTTTCGTGCACTCCCCATCGCGTTAGTGATAGTCTCGAAGACTCCTCTTCCGAGATAAGCGAAAGCATTGATGAGAGTTCAGAATCAAGTGAAACAAGTCATGAAAGCTACGAAGGCGTTCCGACGGTCATCGATCTCTATTATCGTAATGACTCTGAAGATTATGCGACTTATGTCCCCTATTACTGGTGGGATGGGATGGACGGACAAGAATACGATTGGGATGATGTCTACACCCATGAATCTGGCAAGAAGTTTGCTCATAAGGCGATTGATAATTCCAATCATCAAAACGCTGAAGGGCTTTTTATCATTTTTAAGAAAAAGCGAACTTGGGATGGGCAAACCAAACCCGACTACTTTATTGATTTCTCCCACTATCCCAAAGATGAAGACGGGCATATGCGCGTCTTCTGCGTTCCCAATAACAAACTAGAAGTGGAAGCCTATCAAACCGCGGATGATGCGTTAGGGGATACGATCGATTATGCCAAGTTTACTGACTTTACTGTAATCACTGCTAAGTCACGGGGATTAGAACCCGGTTCAACCCCCCTTGCCCAATATTGGGAGCTCTATCGTAATGATGAGAAAATTGATCGGATCGAAGGAGGAGCGGAAGCGACTTTTACTTTAGCCGCTGCTGCCGATTTAAGTGATCGTTATGAAGTAAGAGCGGCGTTTGTCAGTGCGCCAAGTAAAGAAAAAGCGATGGCGGTCAGCCCGCTTGCCCTTTTTGACACCGCGGCTTTTAATCAAAATTACGTCTATACTGGCAATGATTTAGGAGCGACTTATACCAAGGCGGGAACTACTTTTAAAGTTTGGGCTCCGACCAGTTATAAAATGGTCTTACAAATTTATCGCGCTCCGCATCCAACGCGAATTTCTGGTAGTCCCATGGATGATTACCCCTTGAAATCTCTCCCGATGGAACGGGGGGAAAAAGGCATTTATTCCCTTTATGTCCCTGGTGATTGGGCAGGACGATATTATACTTATACGGTCTCGAACTCGGGAGGAACAGCGGAAGTTTGTGACCCCTATGCGGTCAGTGCGGGGACCAATGGCATCCGCGGGCAAATTCTCGATTTAACCACCACCGATCCTGAGGGATTTCGCGATTTAACCCTTCCCGCGATTAATACCGCGGTCGATTTAACCGTTTATGAAATGCACGTTCAAGATTTAACAACCGATCATACTTGGACGGGCACAGAGGCAAATCGCGGTAAATTTTTAGGGTTAATCGAAGAAGGCACCACCTATACACAAGGGGATGTCACCGTTAAAACCGGTTTTGATCATATCGTCGAACTTGGAGTTAACGCGGTGCAAATCATGCCCTTTTATGATCAAGCCAATGATGAATTAGATCCCGATTTCTATAACTGGGGTTATAACCCGCAAAACTATAACGTGGTCGAAGGCGCTTATTCCTCAAATCCGAGCAATGGTGCGGTCCGCGTCAATGAAATGAAACAAGTCGTGCAGAAATTCGCTTCAAAAGGAATCCGCGTGATTATGGATGTCGTTTATAACCATATGGCCTCGATGTCAGCTTCGAGCTTTAATCGCCTCGTCCCTGATTATTATTTTCGTCGCGATGGTAATGGCGTTTTAAAGAACGAATCTGGTGTCGGTAATGATGTGGCGACCGAACGGGCGATGATGTCGAAATTCATTGTCGATTCTGTCACTTTCTGGGCGCGTGAGTATCAGATTAAAGGTTTTCGTTTCGACCTGATGAGTTTGATTGATGATGCGACGTTATTAAAAGTTACCGAGTCTTTGCTCACCATTGATCCAAGCATTGTCCTTTGGGGAGAACCTTGGAGTGGGGGCGGATATGTCGGGGCGCCTAAAGTCTACGATAATGCTTTAGGTGACACGAAATTTGCCGTCTTCAATGATGTGGGAAGAAACGGTCTCAAAGGCAATAACAATTTAAATGATCCCTACGGTAATCAATATGGCTGGCTTCAAAAAGAACCGGCGCATAATGAGGGCACGTACGAACCTCTAAATAAAGTTAAAGGGATGTTAAGCGGGAAAATCGGGAATTTCTACGATTCGAGCACAATCGAATACAACCATCCGATTAAGACGGTGAACTATGCGGGGTGTCATGATAACTTTTCGATTTATAATCATATGCTGGCGACTAATACCCATCAGCCAGAATTAGCCAAGAAGATGTCGTTAATTGCCAATGGATTAGTCTTTACTTCACTAGGAATCCCCTTCTTTCAAGGGGGCGATGAAATCATGCGTTCCAAAGTTTTTGATCCGACCACTAAAGCAGGGGCTAATTTTCTTTTGATGCACGGAGGGGAAACGTGGATTTATGATCCGACTCCAAGCGCTGGTAATAGCGGTGATGAAATCTATTATTCTGGCAACTCCTACAATTTAGAGGCCAGTGTTAATTCTTATAAATGGGATGAGAAAATCGCCAATTTAGAGTATTTCCACATGTACCAAGATTTGATTAAACTCCGACAAGATCACCCTACTTTCCGCCTCTCTACTCCCCAGTCCAAAGTTGTCAATGGCAATGTCTCCAGTAGTGGTTATCAGTTTAACTATTGGGAAAATGTCGTCGGTCTTTCAGCTAGTGCGATTGCGGCGGCGTATTTAGGCGATGCTCAACCCATTTATCTCTTTGTTACTGGTCGGCTTTTTGGTGACGATACCCCAGGGACCAGTGAAGCGACAACTCAAAGTATTTCCTGGGGAAGTGGTACGACTCAAGTTCTCTTTGATTCGGCGGGGATTTTACCAGTAGGGTCGACCTTAGAAAATCAGATCACCCTTGGTTCTTATCGTCTGGTTATCGTCAAAAGAATTACATAATGAAGTTATTTAAATTCCCAACTAAATCCTTAGTTAACCCGCATGTTAATCCCGCTCCTTTAGGGAAGAGGCTCGGCGCTTTTTTCCTCGATGTCGCCGCTGCCGCTTTAGTGATGCTTTTGGGGTTTAATGCGGCGGTTTATCCGCTTTGGTATCACCATTTAGGCGGTTATGAAGCCCATGTCGCTCTGGAAGAGGGAAAAGAAGCCAGTGGTCTTTATTCCTCACCCTATGTGACCTTTGTCACCGAAGATGAAGAGGAAATCGTCGTCTTTGATCGAGCTTATCGGATTGACGCGGAGATTTTTTTTGACCGTGAGAGTTTTCGTCTTGATCGCACCAATCCAAGCAGTGATTTAACCGCGGATTTTCGCATCGTCGCCCTCACCGTTACGGCAACGGAGAAAGAGGTTCATTATTTTAAGGCAATTAGCAATTATTACGATAAAAACAACCCCTATTTTGAATTTCTCCAAAGTAGTTACCACACGGCGGAAAACACGACTTTTGATCTCTTTAGCGATGTCTACCAAGTCGGCCAAGAGCAGAGTTTATTCGCTTATGTGAATCACGATGAAAACCAAATCACTCTTCGTCCTGATGTGAGCGATGAGGAGGTGATTGTGACGATTAAGAATATTTATGAATTAGCGATGAGGAATTTAGAGAAGACAGCGATTTATCGCACCTTACGACAACCGATTGTCAATGTCAATATCTGGGGTTATGCCGGGAGTTTTCTCTTCGGGCTTTTAATTTTTAGTTTCTTCTTGCCACTGCTTTTGGGCGATGGGAGAAGTTTGGGAAAATTTCTGGTTGGACTGGGGCTAGTGAACCACGAAGGCTACCGGATTCTTTGGTGGCAATTACTTTTGCGTTTCCTCGTCTTTTCTCTACTGGAAATAATCCTGAGTATTATTCTTTTTATTTTGCCCTTACTCATCTCGAGTGCCTGCTTTGCCTTGAATAAAAAAAGGCAGAGTTTGCATGATTTAATTGCTAAAACCGTCGTTATTGATTGGAATAATTCGCGGATTTTCGCCTCGGAAGAAGAAGCGAAAAACTGGACGGATGCGATTGCAAAAAATCAGGAAACTAAAATTGATCCAAGTGGTGGACTTCGTCAGCCTTCTCCATGAAGGAGAAAAGATAGATTTTCTTATGAGGATACATTACTTTTTCGATTCATTATGATAGAATGTAATCAGCAAAAAATGACATTTCATCAGGAAGAGGAGTACAGATGAATATGAAATTCAAAAAAATTGGCTTTTTACTTTTAACGAGTCTTTCCTTATGTGGGGCTTGTAATCAGATGGAGCCGGTTCCCGAAACTAGTTCGGGGGTTAAAAGAACTCATTTAACCACCCCAATTGATGGCTTGCTCATCTACGATGAGGTGGAAGAGGTTGTCTTTTATGTTGATGGCGCTTATATTTCGGCGACTGATGATCAAGCCGAACGGTTGGAAATCGCCAAGGAAAGAGGCGTGATGATGGCTGACTTGCATTTCGTGGTTACTAGTCTTGAATTTGAAGCTGACCATGGCAAAGTCACTGGTGATATGGCAGAATTCTACTATTTAACCCATAACGTTGTCGTCGAGGGGGAAACGGTGGAAATGCAATCATTAACCTATCGCTATCTTAATCCGAATCATAACTTTGGCGATGAGGAAACCTCCGATCTACGTCCAGCATATGAATACTACGTCGTGCGTTTAAGTGCTGAAGGTGAACGGGTGGATATCATCTATTATGATGAGGTAGAGATTTCCTCAGGGACTTCTGATTACTTCGACGATTATTACAGCATCTACATTCATGAGGGGATGTATATTAATGTAAACGTCACCACTAATCCCAATATTCCTGATCCCATTAAAGTTGAGGCCATTTAAGAAGTTTTAAACAAGAAATATCAAGTGGGGGGAGTAGTTTTCCCGCCACTTTTTATTTATAATACTATTATCAAAAGAAAAAGAGGATTTATCTATGTCAACTCCCCACATTAATGCGAAAGCTGGCGCTTTTGCCAAAACGGTTTTAATGCCAGGTGACCCTTTACGGGCCAAATGGATTGCCGAAACATTTTTGACCGAAGTTGAATTGGTGAGTAATGTTCGCAATGTTTTAGGGTATACGGGCTTGACCAAGGAAGGAAAACGCCTCTCGGTCATGGCTTCTGGAATGGGAATGCCATCGATGGGCATTTACTGTCATGAATTATATACCGAATACGGGGTAGAATGCATTATTCGCGTCGGCACTTGTGGGACCTATCAAGAACAGATTCAACTCCGCGATGTATTAGTCGGAATGGGGGCTTGTACCGATAGTAATTGGAGTGGTCAATTCGAGTTAAAAGGCGGCACCTTCTCTGCCATTGCAGATTATTCCTTAGTGGAAAAAGCGGTTAATGAATTGCGCAAGCGCAAGATGCCACTCCATGTGGGAAATATTTTAAGTGCTGATGTTTTCTACGATATCGATCGCGACAATTGGAAACGCTGGGCGGAGTTAGGAGTCATGGGGGTGGAAATGGAAGCCTACGCTTTATATGCAACCGCCTTGCGTTTAAAGAAAAAAGCCCTAACTCTTTTAACCGCGACTGATTCCTTTATCCACCGCGGTACTCGTTTAACCGCCCAAGAACGACAAGAAGGGTTAGCCGCGATGATCGAAGTGGCAATTGCCATCGCTGAGTAAGTTGAGCATATGGAATTTTGGCAATGGTTGATTCTCGTCTTTTCCGCGGTAGCGATTCTGATTTTAATCGTCCTCTTTTATGCACCTTTAAGACGGATTTATTATGAGAAAAACCTGATTAAAATCTATTATCGCAATGTCAAAAAGGTTGCCTATTATAAAGATTTCTACTTGATTAATAAACTCGTGCTCAATGTGGATGAAAATCAACAGATTAAGATCGATCACCTTCTTTTTGGTGACAAATATATCTATGTGATTCTCGACAAATTCTATCCGGGTAAACTCACTGGTAAAGTTGATGATGAGTCTTTGCTTTTTGCTTTTGGGCATGGAAGGCGACAGAAAACACCGATGGTGGTCGATAATCCTTTGAAGCAAAACCGCACGCGAATTACCAAATTATCTCTGCTAACTGGCCTTGATTATGATTTGTTTGTCTCCATTGTCCTGGTCAATGATGATGGAGATTTCCTTTCCATCAAAAATGAAAAGAAGCTCGATTACATCATTCAAAGAAAATACTTATACAAATTAATCGACAATATTGAAAAACGACCGATTGCTCCTATTAATGTCCAAGAATTAGCAAAGGCTGTCCAAAGCATCGCTTCACTTAATCAGCGCGATGTGGGGAAGAAAAGATGAAACTGCGCGAATATCTCGAACAATTTAAAAAGTTTCATGGTCCATATCAAGCCCGCGATTTCGCGCTGAGTTTTGCTTTTTTGGTTGTGCTTCTAGGGTTGCCAGTCCTCGCTTATTTTATCGGGGTTTTCGCCCTTATTTATTTGCCGTTGGTGATTATTCCGATGTATTATGCGACGATGCACATGATTAATTTACGCAAGCGGAATGACAGCCTTTCCAAACGCGAGTTTCAATTCTTTTTTCGTCAGGGTTTAACAAAGCGAATTCGCAAAACCTTTCAACTTGGAAAAATCTTACTTTGGTCGATTCTGGTCTTTCTTGGGGCTTCATTTATCTTTGGTTTTGTGCTCGGACTTACCTTGGGTGATAACTCTCCGCTTATCGCAATTTTTAATGAAATCGTAGACCTGATGATTAAATATACCAATGGGGAGGCGACGCTTGCTGATATCCAAACCTATTTAGTTAATCACCAACAAGCTTTATTTCCCTTTTTGTTTTTAAGCAGGGTTATCCCTTATTTAGTTACGGGGTTATTCATCTTTATCAAAATCTATCATCGGGCTTTTTTCACGTTTTACGCTTCAAATTTTGTAATTAGTTCCTATCAACAAGTCGAAAGCGGCACAATAGGTCCTTACACTCAATTTAAAAGACAACACGCAGAGATGATGGTGGTTCAACTGATCTTACCGATTTCTCTTTTCTTATTGACTTTTATGGGGATTAGTTATCTCCTTTATCGTTTGGAAATCTACGATGTTAATATTAATATCCTTTTTGCCACTATGGGTGGGTTGATTGTTCTTTTTCCTTTCTATCCTTTCTTAATGTATGGAAATGGATTTATGTATGACCAATTCTCCAAACAGCATTTTGTTAAACTGGCGCGCTCCTTACAAGAAAATGCTCGCGAGACGAAGAAACTTCCCGGCCTCCATCCCGAGCAAATTCGGCGTATCGATCAGGTGATTACCGAATTGGAAGTGGTCATTCAAACCAGGGTCGAAGCCCAAAATAAAAACACGGATCAACCTGACGGAGGATGATCCGTTTTCTTTAAATTCAAGACTAATTTAATTAAGCGATAAAACTATAGAAGTAGAACTCGCTAATCTCAGGATTAGCTGTTTCGAGTTCAAGGAAAATGGTGTAACGGGCACTCGCGGCTAAAGGGTCATTGAAACGGAAGTAGCGAAGCGTTAAATCTTCATTGGTAAATAATGGAGATTGGGCTTCAAAGTCGGTGACCTTTCCCGCGTAGAGGCTGATGTTTTTAAGGGGGTATTCAGGCTTTTCCCCGGTAAAACGCTGTTGATCTTTAAGTAAGGAAAAATTCAAACGGTAATGATCAAGAATGGCTGGGGGCTCACTTGAAGAGGGGTCATCACTAGTTTCGGAACTGTTTTCTTCACTGGTAGAAAGAGAAGAATCTTCCGCACTGGACGTAGTTTCGCTTTCGCTACTAGTGGAAGTGTCATTTGGAGAAAATTCCGATTCAGAAAGGGGAGAACTTTCCTCGGAACTGATTGGGGGTTCTTCGGGGTCTTCAATTTCCTCTTGCCAGATTGTTTCCTGTTGCACGTTATTAATCAAAGGTGAAGAAGGGGTTTCAAGTGGTAAATTATCATAGATAAAATCAATCGTATTGGCATAGCGAATAACTTCTTTTCCTTCGACTGATTCTTCACTTTCTTCGGCTTGATTGACGATGTTATACCGGAAGCGATAGATTCGTTTTTCCCGAATTTCTAGAGAAAACGACTCGATGGTAAACTCTTGATAATTATCCAATTTGAAAAAGTTTTCGAGAATATATTCCTCGTGTTCTAAATCGAGATCGTAAACACCAAATTCAGTTTTTGATTCGCGATAAGCAAACATCTCCGCGGCCAAAATACTATAGGGAAAAACACCAAAATAGAAACTTAAATCTTCTTTTGGGAGCACAAGCGGATTAGGATTGGCACTTAAAAATCCTTGATAGTAGTTATAACCGAGATTGCTTTGATTGTGATCTTCTTTATTGTAGAAATAGACATCATATTGCCCATTTCCCGTTTTATCAAAATAGTAACGAGCGTATTCATTTGAAAAAATCTGATCTTGATACACGACAAAAAGAAGATCATTTGGCGTAATCGATGCCGAAGTATAGCGCGATTTAGAATGCTCAATTTTAAGCCGATAATTATAAAAATTATTGCTATTTAAAGCATCTTCAATCCGCATATCAACCGTGGGTCCGATGGAAATCGTTGGAATATCCGTACATGAGGCGATTAATAACAATGTCAGCGGCAGAGTCCAACGACGCATCAGCGTATTTTTTCTTTTCATAAATCAAACTATCAATATTTTACCATACGCAAGGGATGTTTAGTCAACTAGCGGCAAATAACATTTTATAGTCTTTCCTTTGGCGTTTAAGTTTCCATTAACACGGATTACTTTCATATTATTTCTATCAGAATCATATCATTAATTCATTTGATTAGAAAAATAAAAAATGGCAGTCTGCCATTTCGTTTTCATCTGGAGCAGGTGACGGGAATCGAACCCGCATATCTACCTTGGCAAGGTAGTGTTCTGCCATTGAACTACACCTGCAGTTGCGTTAGCGAGTATTATTATATCAATTGAGTTGAACTTTGCAACCCTGATAATTTCCGCATCGGGATCACCTCATTTTTTACGAACTAGGATTTAGTTTTTCCAAAGTGTGCTAATATATAACCGGAAAAATAAACGAGGAACTTATGCCTGCTATCAACGAACTGCTTAAATTGATTTTCCCTGAAAGTTTACCCTCCTTAGAGGAATTAGAGAAAACCTATCCCCGCAGGAACCTACCAGCTTCAGCCCATGTGACTAGGTTTGCCCCTTCACCGACTGGTTTTTTACATACCGGTTCTTTATTTACGGCACTTATTGCGAAAAAAGTCGCATCGCAATCAGGGGGAGTGTTTTTTATCCGCCTTGAAGATACCGATACAAAACGGGAAATCGCTGGCGTCGGCGAAGATCTTTTAGCAGAACTTGCAGAGTTTTCTCTCTGCCCCGATGAAGGATATCTTGGTATTCATGAAAAAGGCATTTATGGTCCTTATATCCAAAGTCAACGCGAGAAAATTTACCATGCTGTAATTAAACACCTCCTTCTCATTGGAAGAGCTTACCCTTGTTTTGCCACCACTGATGAGCTGAGTGAATTGCGACAAAAACAAGAAAAAGCGCAGTTAATTACTGGTTACTATGGTGAGTTTGCTCAATATCGCGACTATCCGATTGAAAAGGCGATTGAAAAAATCAAAAATGGTGAACCTTATGTAATTCGCTTTAAAAGTTTTGGGAAACACGAGAATAAAATCACCGTCGATGATTTAATTCGCGGCGAATTGAGTTTGAGCGAAAACGATCAGGATATTGTGATTTTAAAAAGCGATCGTCTCCCCACTTATCATTTTGCCCATGTAGTAGATGATCATTTTATGGGGACAACCACCGTTACCCGCGGCGAAGAATGGCTTTCGAGTCTTCCGATTCATCTTGATTTATTTGCCGCTCTTGCGTGGCCGCCTCCTGAATATGCTCATCTCCCTCTAATCAATAAACTCGATGAAGATGGCAATAGGCGCAAGTTATCAAAACGAAAAGATAAGGAAGCCGCGGTTAGTTATTTCTTAGAAGATGGCTATCCTTCTGAAGCTCTTTTAACCTATTTGATGAGCATTGCTAATTCTAATTTTGAGGAATGGTGGAGTGAAAACCGCGGCAAACCTCTAACAGATTTTTCTTTCGCTTTCAATAAAATGGCGCTTGAAGGAGCATTATTTGATCTCGATAAAGTACGGTTTTTCGCGCGCGAAACACTGGCTTTTAAAACAGGTTTAGAAGTTGCGAAAGCAGCGAAAAAATACGCAGAAGAATATCACCCAAAATTTGGAGAATTAATCAATCGTGACTTCAATTACTTTGTTCAAATTATCGACATCGAACGCGATAAACCCAACCCGCGTAAAGACTATACGACATATTGCGATATCTATGATTCGATTCTGTTCTTTTATAAGCAGGAGTATCTTGAACTTCTGAATCGTGAAAAACTCCCTTTCAATCCTCTATATGCGCGCTCATTAATCAAAACGGTATTAGAAGATATCAGGGATAATTTTGACTTCAACCTTGGTGAGGACGAATGGTTTGCCGCTTTAAAAACGATTGCTGCTCGTCATGGGTTTGCCGCCAATTTGAAAACTTATAAACAAGATCCTGCTTCCTATCTTGGTCATGTCGGTGATGTCGCGGAGATGTTACGCATTGTTTTAACGACGAAAAAGACCTCGCCAAATTTATATCATATCCTGCAAATTCTTGGGCGAAATCGCGTCCAAGAACGCATCAATTTGATAGTTGAAAAATATCTTTGATTATGTTTTAATCAAGCCGTCAAGGTCCGTTGGAGAAGCGGTCAACTCATAACCCTCTCAAGGTTACATTCATGGGTTCGAATCCCATACGGATCACCAAAGTGGACGCTCTTTACTTCATGGTGAAGTGAATGAAGAAAAAGAATCACACATGTGGTTCTTTTTTGTTTAATTAGAAGAAAAAAAAGAAACCTTATCGCATAAAAAAACCACCGAATTTCTCGGTGGTTCATGATGGTTTTTTTAAATTAAGTTGTCTCGACGACAATTTCAATCCCATCGACATCAACATAGGCGCCATTTTCGATGTAGGGAATCGATACGGTTTCATCTTTGGCGAGATTGCCGATTGTTTGTGATGGGGTTAAGTTTGGATGGGTGTAAACGCTTAAGACACCATAAGTTAAGGATTTTAAAACCGTATAACCTCCATACCCCTCTTCCTTGATCCCGCGAAGTTTTAGCACTTTATTTTTCAATTGGAAATGAACGCCAACTTTGAAAAGCCCATCGCTTAAATCGCCGATTTCCGGATTGGAATTAAGGTTTTGGAAAGTGCAATACTTGGCGACTACAACTTGTCCTGGCTTGAGTTTACACATTGAAGTGTTTTCAAAAGTATCGGAAAAATAGATGTTCTCCAATGAGATACTGGAACTTTTATAGACTTCTACAGATGCTTTCTCGTAGTTGGGACGTTCAGCAGAAAAAACCACATACTCGCCAGGTGGGATGTCTGCATCAACCACGAGTTGCTCCCTTTCTGCACCAGTACCATAGATAGTGGAGTCAATACTAGTCTGCTCGCCTTTATTGATGAGATTTTTAATAAAAGAACAACTCGTCAAAGCGCAGGCACGAAGTGCCACTAGACCTAATGACAAAATTTTTTTCATGGTTTATACCTCGTTTTGTATTTGATACCTTAATTTTAGCACTAAATCCTCTCGTGTAAATGAATTTTTAAAAACCAATCATTTAAACCTCGCTTGTTAGAAGCGGTTAAAAGTGAGTTTGGTCAATTAGATAATTCTTTGAAAAGATTAGACGCAAAACAGAGTCTAAAGGAATTAAGCAACTTTCATATTGAGATAATTTGAATCGCATTAATAAGAAAAGACTGAATAATCATCCAGAGTGCCTTTTCTAATAAACAAGCAAGCAGGGCTAATGCTATTCATCCATGATAATTTTTCCGGCTTTTTTGATGCTGATTTCGTAATTGTACGAAAAACCAAACAATTTACGCTTGCTTTCCATAGAAATTGAAAAATAAAATCGTCATAGCAAAATATAAAAACCCCATCAAAAACGGCTTATTTTTCCAAAAGACACGATTTTTTGCGCTTTTTTGACAACATTTTGCATTTAATTGTAAAAAAGTTAATTTTCTGTTGAAAACCATATCAATACCCGCGTATAATAGAAATCAAAGTGAGGTATGTGTATGAAAAAACCACTACAAAAAGCAGTTTGGAAACTGTTATTAGGTTTCCTCTTATCGTTTATCGTCTTCTTGACATTTACGATTCCGAGTTTCGCTTATCGAGCGGTCTCGTCAGGGTTGGCCAATCCCAATTTTTTCACTGGCGTCTTAGATGCGTTGACAAAACAAATTTGGCCTGATTTCTACGGCTATTTGGTCAACTTCCTTGCTGACCCAGTCGTTTTAGTCTCCTTAGTCGTCCTTCTGGTGTTAATTATCGTCTGGTACGCAGTTAACATTGGAAAAGGTGCGAAATTTGTCTCCTATTTATTACCAATTCCCTTCGCTTTATCAGTGGCGACATGGCTGATTGGTCATATCTATCACGAGACCTTAATCGCCCGTTTAGAAGGCACTTGGACTTGGCCTGGTCATACTGGAGGTGCGGGTGATAGTGTCGTGACCGTTACCGTGCAAGGTGCGGCAATCTTCATGATTGCTTTCCTTGGTTTAGCTACGATTTTCGCTTTAACCGCGGGTATCGTTGGTTTCGTGGGTACAGTCGCTGCTCCAAGCCGAATTAAACAACGCGAGCAAGCGTTATTGGCTCGCCAAAAAGAATTAGAAGAAAAAGCCGCTGCTGGTAATGGCGCTCCTTGTGCTGAAGCGGGACAGCCTGGTGTGGTCAAAGAAGTCCACGAAGTCAAGGAAGTCCATGAAAAAGAGACTTTACCACCTTTAGGTGGATCCTCTAATACCGTGGGGACACAAACCGTCACCTGTTCTCCAATTACGATTAATATCACTAACTCCTTCCCTCCTTCTCCTTGTGTTTGCCACACTGAACCCGTGGTCGAAGTCAAAGAAAATATTGAAGAACCCGTGGTGGAAGAAGTAGTTGAAGAACCAGTCGTCGAACCGGTTGAAGAACCAGTCGTCGAAGAAGTTGTGGTTGAAGAAGCTGTGGTTGAAGAACCAGTCGTCGAAGAAAAACCTGTGGTTGAAGAAGAACCGGTTATCGAAGAAAAAGTCGAAGAACCTGTGGTTGTTCCTGTGGAAGAAACTCCTGTCGTGGAGGAACCCCAACCAAAAAAAGCCGTCGCTCCGGCTCCTGCAGTAGAAGACGAAGAAGAAGAGACCGATAAACCTGTAATTCGTCGTGTTCCTTTCGCCGAGAGGATTCCGGAGTTAGAAGATGATGTCAAAGAAAAATATTCGGAATTGAAAAACTACTGCCTCGCTTACGGGCTCAAATCTCGCATTTCTAATTCCGGTGACACCTTCCGCCTCCGTCGGAAAACCTACGTCAAAATTACCGTTGCGGGTAAAGGTTTGAAACTCTACTTTGCCCTTGATCCGAAAGCTTACGAAGATTCCACGATTCCAGTTAAGGACGTGAGCAATATCAAGTTGTACGAAGAAACCCCCGCGATGTTCAAGGTCAAATCTACCCTTTCGCTCAAACGCGCCAAACAACTGATTGATGATGCATGCGCGGTTGAAGGCTTACGCCGTGGCGATGTCGACATTTATGATTGGTCACAAGATTTCGATCAACCAGAAGTCGATGACGAAGAATAGACAAGAATTTACATCAAAACGAAGAGCGCTACAGCGCTCTTTTTTAGTGATTTTAACGATGTTTGCATTTGTATTCTCTTATGCATATTTGCTATAATGCAGTCCATGGACCAAATAGGTCCGGTAGGAGTGTGGTTGGCATATGCCTGATAGTCCGATATGGGGCTTCATCATCATTGTTATCTTTTTGATCTTCGGTGCTTTTTTAGGGGCATCGGAGACAGCATATACCACCGCCAGTCGGATTAAATTAAAAGTCAAAGCGGAAAACGGTAGTCGAACCGCAGTTTTAGCTTTAAAAATCGTTGAACGCGTTGAACCAGCAGTAATTTCAATTTTAATCTTGAATAACTTAATTAACGTGGCGATGTCTTCGCTAGCAACTTTGATTTTTATCAAATTAGGCTACGTTGACCAAGCCTCGTTTTTATCAACTTTGGTAATCACCTTTGCTGTGTTTTTAATCGCGGATTCGATTCCTAAAAGCATCGCTCAAGCCAACCCGGAATTATTCGCGATGCTCTGCGCTTATCCGATGGTTTTATTGATGATTCTCGTTTTCCCCGCGATGATTATCTTTCAAGGCTTCAATAAAGTTTTAGGGAAGATTTTTCGTTTAAAAAATAATCAGGACATGGTCACTGAAGAAGATTTGGCTAATATCATCGAAGCTAGTGAAGAAGCGGGAAAATTAGATGAAGAAGAAACGGAACTAATCCAATCGGCTTTAGAACTCGATACGCTATTTGTGAAAGATGTCCTTACTCCGCGAAATAAAATCTTCGCCGTGAATATCACCGGGCTTACCCATGAAAAACTCCAAGCGACAATTATGGCCTCCAATTATAGTCGGATTCCCGTTTACAAAGATGATCTCGATCATATCGTCGGTGTGATTGTCGTCCGTGCGTATCTAAAAAAATATTTTGAAAATCAAACGGTAGGGATTAAAAAAACTTTAACTAAACCTTATTTTGTCAGTCCGAATATTCTTTTGGATGATCTTTTAGAAGGTTTTAAGAAGAACTCCACGCATATTGCCTTTGTCATCGATAAAAAGAAACAATTGCTCGGAATGGTGACGATGGAAGACGTGCTTGAAGAACTCGTGGGTCAAACCGATCAAAAGACTTCGAAAGCTTTAGGAAGGGTTAGGGAATAAGCGATGTGGTATGAATGGTTGCTCATCGGGGTCATGTGCGGGATGAGTTTTCTTTTTTCCTCCGCCGAAATCGCCTATGGCTCACTCAATGTTTTACGCTTAAAAAAAAGCATTGAAACTCATCCGACCTTTTTGAAGAAGCGAGCTTTTAAATTTGCTTCAAATTATCCGACCACGGTGGCTACAGCGCTTTTTGGTAATGCGCTCGCCAATATTGGCATTTCCTCAATCGTCGCCGGGATGACCGCCCGTCTTGCCCCAGAAATGGGACCAATTGCGGGACTAATCACCTTTCTTGTCCTCTTAATCTGTTTTGAAATTACTCCGAAAATCATCACCATTCGCTATGCCAATCGTCTAGCCCTTATCTATGTGATACCAATGCTTTTCTTCTATTATCTCTTTTTCCCCATTGTCTATTTGGATGGATTGCTGGTCGGGGCGATTCGAAAGGGGTTTGAGAAGCGCACGGTTAAATTAGAGAGCGAAGACACCACGGATGAAGAATTACAAATTTTAATTGAGGAAATTGAAAAAAGTGGGGAAATTGATGAGGCGAAAGGCGAACTGCTTCATTCCGCAATTGATTTTTCGGAAACGGTCGCTTATGAAGTGATGACACCTCGGGTTGATATCTTTGCCTTTGATATCAATGACTCCTTTCAAGAGTTTATCAATAGTGAAGAAATTTTTAATTACTCGCGTGTCCCCGTCTATGATGACACCATCGATAATATCATCGGCATTCTCCCGACGAAAAAACTCGTTCGCGCCATTCTCACCGGTGAAGAAGTGGATATAAAGACGTTATTACTCCCTCCGATTTATGTTCACCGTTCCCGTTCGCTACATTCAATTTTAGAAGAATTGAAGAAAACGGGACAGCATTTAGTGATTGTCAAAGATGAATTTGGGGGAACCGATGGCATTGTGACCTTAGAGGATATCGTCGAGGAAATCGTCGGTGATATTTGGGATGAAACCGATGAAGTCGAAGAAGAGGTTATCGAAAAAGCCCCAGGAATTTATGTCATCGATGGAAAAATGAATATTGATGACTTCTTTGAATTATTAGATCTCGATGAAGATCAAGAAACTGATTATTCGACCGTTGGCGGGTTTTGTCAGGAACAGCTCGATCGCTTTGCTGTCGTTGGTGATCGCTTCGTTTATGAAGATGTCGAAGTCCTAGTAATTGAAGCAAGCGAATTCGCAGTCGAAAAAGTTGAAGTGAAAAAAATAATTGAGGAAGACGATTAATCTCTCCGATAAATCGGATAATAATTTCACGAAGTGTTTACATCGATGAACAGCTTTTTACTATTGTGAGACTGGTGTTTATGATATGATATAACCATGTCTTTGTTTCATGAGCCCCGCGATAAAAAGCGCCCAGACAATGATCCGCGTTACGATGCTGCAAATCCGGTTGATCGCAAGTTAACTCGGATGATTTTTCTTGTGGTTGGAGTTTTGTTTTTAATCCTAATGGCGATTATTGTGCTGATGTATACGGTGGGTAGTTAAGGATGCGGGCAAAGAAAATTAAACATCCCTTTCCTCATTTGCAAGGACGTAAATATATTGTGACTGGGGCTAATTCTGGGATTGGTCTAGCGGCGAGTAAGCATCTTGTTGCCGATGGCGCGCATGTCGTTATGGCTTGTCGTAGTCAAACTAAAGCTGGTCAAGCAATCGATGAAATCAAAGAAGATTATCCTGAGGCAAAATTATCCTATCTTGCCTTTGATCAAGCTGATTTTGCTAAAATCGATGAATTTGTCCTCGCTTTAAAGAAAAGTCATTCTGATTTTGATGGTTTTGTCTTCAACGCGGGTATTTATCATCCAGCCAAGGATGCGGTCACCAAACAAGGCTTTCCTTTGACTACAGGCACGAATTATCTTGGCGTCTATTATCTTTTAACGCGCTTATTAGAACATGGTGTCTTGGATAACGGGAAAAAAATCCGGCTGGTATTTGTTGGCTCTTTTGTGTGGAAGTCCCGTTATTTGCAATACTTACCTGGAATCTTAGATGATGCAACCAAGGGAGTTCAATTTCAATATTATGTCTCGAAAACCGCGATTGGAACGCTAGCCTATGCTTTATCCCATGGTTATCAACTTCGCAAGGATTTGCCGCTTCCGACGCAGGTATCCGTTCACTTGATGCACCCTGGGTTGACTGCGACCAACATTGTCAATAGCAATCGCAAGAGTTTTCCGAAGTGGTTTGTCCGTTTAGCTAATTACACTTTGACCCTTTTCACTCATGGAAATGAAGTGGCCTCTTTGGCCATTCCCTATATTTTAGGTACCGCTCAACCTATAGAAAAAGCGGTGGTTGTCCCCCGGGGCTTATTTGCAATTAGCGGTTATCCCAAAGCCATCCCTTATCCGACGGCTTTAGAAAAAAAGCCGCGTCAATTATTAGCGGCGACTTTGCAATTACTCAAACCGTATTTATAAAAGTTTATTGAAATTTGCGAAGGTGCTTTTGATAGGTTTCATAGATATAACGTGCGACTTGATCAATCGTTAAATCATCGGTGCATAAAGCATAATCGGCAATCGCGATAAACTCTTGACTAAAGGCCTGTTCGTCGTCGGCAAGACGACTTTTTATTATATCTTCCTCATCGCCGCGAAGATGCATCCGCTGCCGGCGGATGGTCGCACTTGTTTCCAAAAAGAAAGCGACAATCCGCGGATCTTTTAGATTTTTAAAAGCGGCTAGTCCATGAGGTTCAACAATTAAAACTTTATCATCGCCAACTTCGGCAAAAGAAGTCCCATAATAATTTCCGTTATATAGAGCAGTCTCGACAAAAATTCCTTTTTCTTTAAGATTGAAAAATTCCTCGCGACTCACAAAATGATAATCAACTCCGCGTGTTTCGCTAGGGCGAATGATCCGTGTCGTATGGGTGATGACTTTTTTTAGTCCATAGCGAGTGAAGAGCCGCTTGGCGACTTCAGTTTTACCAGAAGCACTTGCTCCAACGAGAATAATCATATCGTTCTTCCTTGCTTTAATTATAGGGGAAGCCACAGGGAATAACCATCGATCTTTCGATACATTTAGCGGTTTTCTTTTCTATGTAATAGGTAAGAGGAGAACAGAAGAAAAAATGAGTAATCACCCTCAAGAAAATCTTGGAGATCGTATGCAAAAGATGATGACGAGATGACTTGCTCATTTGTTTCTTGAAAAAGTTTGGTTTATGAAAAGAGTTATAGCGATATTGATGTTTGTTTTTTTGCCCTTATCCGGCACGAGTCAGAATGTGCAATCAAAAGCGATTCATTATCCTTTTTACACGAAAGAACCCCTGCGCCCGATTAAGACCACTTATGATGATCAACAGTATATTTATTTTAAACCAAATGTCTTCGCTTATTATGAAATTTTCATGCAAGTAATCTATGATGGTTCTTACTATACTTTCCATACTATGCGGCAACATTGCATGGCCCATCAAGAATACAAAATTTATTTTAAATATACCCAAAGACTTTTTGAATATTCCAAAACGGTACGTATCGTCGTTACCGAAGATAGTCATCTTCATCCTTTTTATTTTTTTAAGGTTCACTTTCCCGAAGCGGGAGTAGTTAAACCCGAACACATCTATAATAAGCGTTATGTCGCTAGTGGAAAGTTGACGGAGTTAGTTTACAATCAGGGCCCTCGTTATCTTGAGGAAGTATTTCATTTCACCGGCTATGATGGGTTTCGGGTTCAAGAATTCTATCATAAATTCAATCTTAGACTTTTGGATTTTGCTTACAACTTAGATCCAGAACTAGTTCTTGAAGCACCTGCCCGCTTAATCGTGTCTGATCCGAACCATATCTTCCCTAAATTCCCTCATGATCAAAATAAAAACTTCTCTTTGAACTTGCAGATGTTCTTTAATCCAACCCAACAAAAATACTATTTTGAATTTAGCGATTATCTCTTCTATGAAAAAACGACGATGATCATCTCGCCCTATTTTGAATTTGGCTGGTCGGTAACTAAAAATTTTTATTTTCCTCTCAACAGTTTTTCGCTTGGAAAAACGATGCGCTTTTCCTTGGAAGTCGGTCCGCTTGGTTATAACCAAATTCAGGTCAATTACCTGTTTAACTTAATTTCGCTTTTCCCCTATTACAGTCGTCATCATGATAGCAGTTATTATTTATCGAGTTCCTCCGAATCAGTTCCAGAATGGGGAGTAACGGTCCATGAGGTGAGCACGGATGGTTAATCTCTTTCTGGCGATGATGTTCTTACTCTCATCGATGAGCCTGTTTAGTTATCAATATCGTTTTATGGGAATTCATCGCACTTTCCTCCTTCTCAACCATGGGGTAATTGATCAAGGGGTGGTTTTAGATCAAGACATGGAACAGGCTCCGTTTTTTTCTAAAATCGAGTTGGAAAAAGCAGTTAATGATTATCTTCGTGTCGAACTCGCGCCTTATACTTCAAAGTATAAAATCAGTTTTTATTATTACGATCTCGAGACAGAAACATATTGTTTTAATGATTGTCGCGGGGTGCAAATTCATCTGATGGTCGATTTGGTCCCGATGCCGATGTATAGCTATTATCAAAATTTCAAGATTGAAAGCCGCTATGAATGAACGGATTATCAACTTTCTTTTAGCAAGCCCTTTGGGGCCGTTATTAGAAATACCAAGTCTAACGGATATCACTTTTAACGGGCGAGATATTTATTATCAAGATAGCAAACGCGGACGGAAAAAAAGCGAGATTCATCTCTCGCCAGAAGAGGCGATGAATTTTATTCGCCAAATCGCCAATTTGAGCGGTGAGCAATTTTCCGTGCAAGATCCCGTTCTCGATATTAGCGTTAAACATCTCCGATTAAATGCAGTCCATCCTTCGATTGGGAGAATTGATTATGAAAAGGCGGTAACCTTTGCGATTAGGAAAAGAAGTGGTGAAATCATCGATTATGAAGACGGCAAGTTCATGCCAGAACTAGTGAAGGATTTACTGGTCGCCTCCTTAAAAATTAAATTAACCATCGTGATTAGCGGCCGCACGGGAACGGGAAAAACCGAATTGCAAAAATATTTATTAACGAAGTTACCATCGGCTAGTCGCGTTATCGTCATCGATAATATTCTCGAGTTAGAAGACGTAAGAAATCCCGAGTTGGATTTAACTATATGGGAGTGCAATAATTGGCATCCTCAAGCGAGTTTTTCCCAGTTGATTCGCAATGGACTCCGCGCCCATCCAGATTGGTTAATTATCGCTGAAAGTCGCGGCGAAGAAATGCTTGAAGTTCTCAATGCGGCTTTAGGCGGTCACCCTTTAATAACGACGATTCACGCACCGAGCTTGGTTTCTTGTCCCTCCCGCTTAACCCGCATGGTGTTGATGGGAGACAAAAATCTCGATTATTCGCTAGTCTACCAGGATATTATCCATTTATTTCCTATCATTATTCACCTTAAAGCCCGCATTAATCAAAGGGGGGAAATCGTCCGTTATTTAAGTAGTCTTGGCTATCTCGCCCAAGGAAACCAGGAGGATTTAGCAATTCTTTATGAAAGGGAGGGAATTAAATCCCGTTTTTATCCTTTGCCTTGCAAGTTGCAAGGATTACTTAAAGAAGAAAGCAAACTGCTCAAGCGCTGGAAGGAGAAGAGCAGATGCTGATCTATCTTATTCCTTTTTTACTGCTGGGGGTCGGTTTTATCTTTGGAATGCTGGGCTTTGCCAGTTGGCGCATCGGACTCGTCATCGGTGGATTATATTTATTCGTAGGCTTCTTCTTTGTCGTTCCCTTGGTGCGGCAATATCAAATTCGGAGTTCACGGCAAAAAAGCGGTTATCAATTTATGAACAATTTTTTGCTAACTCTCAGTGTGCACCGCAATATTCCTCACACCTATAAAATTCTCGAAAAGCAATTTTCACCAGAGTTGAGAATTTGGGCTAAAAGAATTGAAGGGATGCTGCCTCAGGAAAAAACGGCTTATTTAACTCATTATTTTCACATTGATATCTATCATCTCTTTGTCGACTTTTTAAAAGTCTATGAACAAGAAGGAGGCGAAGTATTAACCATGGGCGAATTGCTTCTTGGAAGTATTCGTGAACAAATGCGCAGTCTGACTCGGGATGAATTTCTTTTCGCGCGCAAAATCGGTGAATTTAGTCTGCTTTGGGGCTTGACATTTGTGATTTTACTCGCGACTCGTTTTAGTCTTGGGACGATGTATCAAAGGATGCTCAATAGTGCTTTATTTTTGTTTCTGCTGAGCATATTCTTTTTGATTTTTATCACCGCTTTAGTGGCGGTAATCCGGGCGATGTTTCTCGCTCCAATCGATAATAAAGGAAGGCGACATTATGAAGTGGTGGCAAAACGCCAAGGTTCTTGGTTTAAACGTAAAAAAGATTAAAACGAGTTTGATTATCTTGATAGTTTTGGCTTTGGGCATAAGCACCTATTGCATCATCGTTCAACAATATGTGTATTTAGCTTTGACCCTCGGTGTTTTATTCATCATCATTTTTGGCTTTTACTTTTATGTCGAACAGGCGATAAAAGAAAAGAGACGATTAAATGATAGCGAGTTTGCAGTGATTTTTACGTATTTCCGCGTTTATTCACAGCATGGCCGCAATGTTTATCAGGCATTACAACTCTGTCTTAATCATGCATCTTTGACGATGAAACCGGTCTTAGAAAACTTGATTGTCAACATTGAAAACGATACGAGTATTCGTCCCTTTCTTGAATTTGCGCGATGTTTTTCCCATCCTTTAATTGAAGAAATCGCGATTGCGATGTATCAGATGATCGATACTGGTCGCAATGAGCGGTACTTATGGCAATTCAATTATCTATTTAATAAATACGACACCTTGGTGAGTGAACAAAACCATGAGCGTAAAACAAGACGAATTGAACGCCTCAATTTAAGCGCGCTTCTAGGGGCAGCGGTCTTAGTCTTAGCGTTAGCGATGGGAATTATTCGCATGATTGGAGGGTTGATGAATGGGTTCTAAAGTCGGCGTCCTCTTATCTTTGCTGTTTGTTCTCCAAGTCCTGCTTTTTGGAGGTGATCTGAGCAACATCCAAATTATTCATAGTGAACTTGATGCGCTTGCGACGCATGTGGCGCAACGCATCGGTTATGACGGAATGATCACTGAGGAAACGATTGAATATGTCTTATCTTATCCAAATACCTATTTCCAATGTTTGGAAAATTGCGCACCGCATTATGGGGACACCGTTGTCTTTGTCATCACTCGCGATTTTCAACCATTAATCATTCAAAAAGAGAAAATGACCATCGCGGTCAAACGCTCAACTGTTATTGGATATTACAACTAAAAGAAAGGGGGAAGTATGGGAGAAATTAAAGGTCAAATTCTCGGCGTTGTGCTCGTTTTGAGTATCTTTGGGATTATCGCTGGCATCTTTACCCAAGTATTCAAAGATGCCGCCAACAATGTCGCCTCACAAATCAGCCAACAAGTGGCGAACCCGCCCTCAGCGCGGATTCAAATTGAGCACTTCTAAGCAAGAGAGAAAGGGCCGTTGGCCCTTTTTTGTTGAGATTTGCCCCAGAAAAAGATATAATACAACTTGCAACTTGAATAGAAAGGAAACCATCTGATCTTATGCAAGAAAAAATGAAAAAAATTGAGACGACCTTCGCTGAAGCCCTTAAAGTCGACCATGTTGATCCCAAAGCTGAGTTACGCGAACTCGGTCTTGATTCCCTTGATCTCGTCGAACTTCTCATCAAACTCGAAGAACAATTTGGAATCGAATTCACCAATGAAGAGATGCCAAATTTCAAAACGGTGGAAGACGTCTATAAGGCAATTCAAAGTAAGTTATAATGACAACTGATTATTGAACTTATTCCTCTCCTATGCTATATTCTCTATTGCGTAGCATCGGAGCTGCCTAGTTAGCTCAATGGTAGAGCAATCGGCTGTTAACCGATCGGCTGTAGGTTCGAGTCCTACACTAGGCGCCACTGGCCCGTTGGAGAAGCGGCTTAACTCACATGCCTTTCACGCATGCATTCATGGGTTCGAATCCCGTACGGGTCACCAAATGAAAAGAAGATGATGATAGTCTACTATCATCATTTTTATTTTTTTACTGTGCTTTAGAGATATTTATGAATTGACAATCGCGCGTAAAGTTATAATGATAATAGTTAGTTTTAACTAACAATATTAAAAGAGAGGTGATTTTATGCCAAGACAACAATCAAAAGAAGATTATTTAGAGCAGATTTATGTTTTAAAACAAAAACAAGATGTTGTTCGCTCAATCGATATCGCCAATACAATGGGATATTCTAAACCAAGTGTTAGTATTGCGATGAAAAAACTGCGGGAACAAGGTTATATCACTTTTGATGAGAATAACTATATTTCTTTAACGAATATTGGCCTGGTCATCGCCCAAAAAACCTATGAAAAACATACCACAATCGCCAAGACATTAATGCTTTTAGGAGTACCAGAAGAGGTCGCTCGAATCGACGCTTGTAAAATTGAACACGATCTTTCTGATATCTCCTTTGCCGCAATTAAAGAGCATCTTCGGAAACATCAATCATCCAAAGAACAAAAATAGGGTGAATTGTTATAATTTCCCTTGACTAAACATCCGAATCGAGTTATAAATATAATCAAGTTAGTCGCGACTAACTCAATTGTGCGTAAGGTGCTTGTCTAACAAGTACTGAATGAAGGAGAAGAAATTATGCCACTAGTAATCGCCCCACTTAATAGCGAATTAAAAATTGTCAAAGTTCTCGCTGATGCCAAACTCAAAAAAAGGCTAGAAAGTTTAGGGATTATCGTCAACGCTAAAATTGTTTTACTGGCTAAAACTAATGGCAATGTTATTTGTTGCATCAAGGAAGGGCGCTTGGCTCTTGATCGCGAAGTCGCGACTAAAATTTTCGTTGCTTAAAAGAGAAAGAGGTAAAAATTATGTTAAAAAGACTCGATGAATTTGCCATTGGCGAAAAAGGCACAATTACGAAAGTAGAAGGTGAGGGTTGGTTGAGAAGACGTCTGTTTGATATGGGCGTTACTCCAGGCGCTGAGGTTTATTTGCGCAAAAAAGCTCCCTTAGGTGATCCTTTAGAAATTACTATCCGCGGTTATGAATTAACATTAAGGAAGAATGAAGCTCATTTCGTGATCTTGGAAATGAGAAAGGGGGAATAAATAATGAAAAGATTTGCATTGGCAGGAAATCCAAACTCTGGAAAGACGACCTTGTTCAATACATTGACGGGCGCTACGGCCCATGTCGGCAATTGGCCAGGAGTCACGGTTGATAAAAAAGAAGGGATTTATAAAATCAATAATCGCGAGGTATCGATTATCGATTTACCAGGAATTTATTCCTTATCGCCCTATACGCCCGAAGAAGTGATTTCCCGCAACTACATTCTCGAAGAAAAACCTGATTGTGTTATCAATATCGTCGATGCGACTAATTTAGAGCGAAATTTATACTTGACGACCCAGTTATTAGAAATGGATGTTCCAGTAGTTATCGCTTTAAACATGATTGATGTGGTGCGCAAAACCGGCGATAAACTCGATGCGGAATTACTCGAAAGCAAAATCGGTGTCCCCGTGGTGATGATCTCCGCACAAAAAGAAGAAAATATCGAACGCTTAATGACCGTTGCTTATATTGAGGCGACCAAAAAAAGACAAGGAAAGACATTATTAGAACATGGTCCCTTATCACATTTGATTGATGATGTGCGCATTGCCTTTGAGGCTCTCAATATCGATAATCCGTTATTTCATGCGATTAAATTAATTGAAAATGATGAAATTGAAATTCGCAATCACCCGAATTTAATTAAAATTGTTGAAGATTTTAAAGCCACTTTTAAAGATGAAACATTTGGCAATGATTTAGAAGCGATTGTCGCTGATGCGCGTTATAAGTATATTTCACAGAATTTCTCGATTGCCAAAACGAAAGCTAACGCACATATTCTCGAAACAAAATCTGATAAAATCGACCGTGTTTTAACAAATAAATGGGCTGGAATCCCTATCTTTTTATTGATTCTCTTTTTAATTTTCCATCTTACTTTTAGTGAAAATTTATTATTTTTAGGAGGTCTTTTTTCTAATGTTTCCCCATGTTTTGCCGGGACGATATTTGAAGGTCTTTTTTATACGGATGCGGGGATTAATTCTCCTGGAGTAATACTCTTTAATTTCTTGGAGAGTTTGACTGGTGCATTAGGAGGTTTAATTGGTGGTTGGTTTAGTCAGGCTCCGCTTTGGTTGCAGAGTTTCATCAATGATGGTGCTCTTGCTGGGGTGTTTAGTGTCCTGAGTTTCGTTCCACAAATTTTACTTTTATTCTTATTTTTCTCCATTCTTGAGGATACGGGATATATGGCGCGTGTCGCCTTTATTTTGGACCGTGTATTTCGCCGGTTTGGTTTATCAGGGCGAGCTTTTATGCCGATGATTATGGGATTTGGATGTTCGGTGCCAGCGATGATTAACACGCGAACTTTGGCTGATGATAATGAACGCACCGCAACGATTCGGGTGATACCTTTCTTCAGTTGTGGGGCAAAACTCCCAATTCTTACTGCAATCGCTGGTGGTATTGTGCAGTTATTTGGCGTTGGTAATGCGGATATCATTACTTTTTCCATGTATGTATTAGGAATGGTCACCGCACTTGTCACGGTCATCATCATGCGCTTTACGACAATGCGTGGTGAAGTTACGCCATTTATTATGGAACTTCCTTCTTATCGTGTGCCACAATTTAAGTCGTTGATGCTCCATCTTTGGGATAAGTTTAAACATTTTGTTAAAAAGGCTTTTACAATTATTTTGGCTTCAGCGATTGTCATTTGGTTTTTATCTAGTTTTTCCTTCCAATGGGAATTTCTACCTGAGATGATTATGTTTGAAGGCGAAGAAGTGGTCGCCAACCTACGCCTTGATCAATCGATTTTAGGGGGCTTAGGCAGTTTGATTGCTCCAGTTTTTGCTCCACTGGGTTTTGGCTCAAATTTAGCTGCATATGTTGGTGTCTTCACAGTGGCGGCAGTCACAGGGTTAATTGCCAAAGAGAATGTAATTGCCACCTTTGGGACTTTGGCTGCTTGTATCGCTGGGGGATTAGTGGTTTCCGAAGATGGGGTCGCGGAAGTAATCGCAATGATTAACGCGACTGGAATTACGATTCCTGGACTGATTTCCTTTATTGCTTTTAATATGTTGACCATTCCCTGTTTTGCGGCCGTGGCAACAGCGAAAGCGGAATTAACCAACAAAAAATTCAAATGGACTGTGGTTTTTTGGTTAGCCACTTCATACATTGTCTCAATGATGATCTATATGATTGGCACTTGGTGGTGGACCCTGTTTATCTTCCTAGTTGTCTTCGCTGTTACTGTCGTCGTTATCTATCTTTATAATCGCAACTTAATCCTAAGACGGGAGGCGAGGATTTAATGAGTTTTTGGGAAATCATCCTTATCCTTGTCATTATCGGTTTTGTGGCAGCGGTGCTTGGGAGAGATTTATATCGAAAACGCAAGGGAAAACCAGACGCGGATTGCACAGTCTGTATGATGAAAAATAAACGGACCATTGCCGCGATAAGGAAGGAACTCGCCAAAGAAAAGAAAGCCCAATCTCTTCAGACAAAGAGATAATTATCTTGTGTAGTAATAGAAAAAGCGCTTTGTAACGATTCGTCACTTGCGCTTTTTTTCTGTATTGTTATAATTGGCTTAATCTAAAGACGAATATGAAAAAGCGTATTACCAAAAGTACCCTTCTTTATAATGTGGCGATGAATTTTCCGCTGTGTTTTTTTCTCTCGCTTGTCTCGAATCTTGCCGCGACTGGAAGCATTGATATAATCAATGTTTTAATTAATACTGGTCTTGGTTTTCCGATTGCGATGGGCGTCGGTCTCTTGGTCCCTTTAGTAAGAATAGGCCGCTGGTTTACTGCCCTTTTTGGGGTGAAAAACGATACCTACACAGGAAATCTTCCTTATCGCTTACTCGCGACCTCGATTAGCTCGATGATTTTCTTTATTGCTTTGAATCCTTTTCTTACTTTTTTTAATACCGTAGTCCTCGGGGGAGGGAGTTTTGCGGATTTCTTTATCGGTTGGTTAAGAAATGCTCCCTTAATGGTGATGACCGGATTTGTTTTAAGTCTGGTGTTTGATATTCCCGCTTATCAACTCGCGCATCGGATTGATCCCAATTTTTAATTATCCGCTTACTGTAACAGTTGCGGACTATTCGGTTTTTTCTTTTTTAAAGTCAATTCATCTCCTTTTTGCAACTGTTTTTTTCTAAAATCCCCATTAAATTTTACGAATAAATGGAAAAATGAAGAATGGGCATCCAACTTTAGTTGCAAGAACAAATATATGTACAAGTATGATTACTATTAATAAATAATCGCGCGTATGGTATACTTTTTTTTGGATTGAAGAGGTGATTTTATGGGTATTTTTACTGCAAAAGGTCATGTCGTCCTCCCTGGTCATAAGGAGGAGACGAAAAACAAACAACCGCTTATCTACTCACTCAAAGCCGAAGAAAAAGTTTACTTGCCTTTGGTTAATCCGCGTGGATTACCCAACCAAGTTCTGGTCAAAGTTGGCGACACAATCAAGAAGGGACAGAAAGTGATGTTAAGAACTGACTTCTATGTGCCGCTTTATGCGCCGGTATCCGGTGTTGTTCTCGAAAATGAGAAACGCTACAACGCCGTGACTGGAAGACCAACTGATCATTTGGTGATTGCGGCCAATGGGAGTAAAGAAGTAGCGAAGAATCAATTCTTAAAAGGCGATTATCAAAAGGCCACCCGTCAAGAAGTGATTGAGGCCATCAAAGAAGCCGGCATCGTCGGTCTGGGGGGAGCGGGATTCCCCACCTTTATCAAATATCAAACGGATAAACCAATCGAATGCGTTTTGATTAATGGGGTGGAATGCGAACCGTATTTGACCACGGATTACTTAGCGATGAAAGAATATGTTCACAAAGTAGTCGTAGGAACCGATATGCTGGTGAAAGCAGGAGATGCGCCGCGGGCGATAATCGCAATTAAAGTTAAAAAAGAGCCATTACCGGAATTATATAAAGAGGCACTAATTGACTTCCCCCACATTACTCTTGTGGAAGTGCCCGATCTCTATCCAATGGGGTGGGAAAAGCGCCTAGTCAAAGAAGTCTTCAATCGCACTTATGAAAAATTACCGATTGAATGCGGGGTGATCATCAACAACTCGCAAACCGCCATTGCAGTTTTTGATGCGTTAACTAATGGACAGCCAATCACTGAAAAACTGATCACTGTCGCTGGTGATGGAGTGGTTAATCCGACTAATATTCTCGTTCCTGTTGGCCTTCCAGTTTGTGAAATCATCGCCGCCTGCGGTGGTTATCTCGGTGATGAAATCACGCTAATTGCGGGGGGACCGATGACTGGAAAACCGATTAGCAACGATGATTTTGTCATTCAAACCGCAATGAATGGTCTCACGGTTTTAAAACCATTAAAACATAGCGCACAATTTGTCGATTGTCTCCGTTGCGGGGATTGTACCGCTCATTGTCCTGCCCATCTCCAACCAGTGGAGATTAAGCGGGCGCTTGATCGGCGCGATTTCGATCATTTAGAAAAATTACGTCCTTTCGATTGTGTCGAATGTGGCATCTGTTCTTATGTCTGTCCGTCTAAATTAGAAATTACCGATGCGGTCCGACGGGCAAAGACAATGCTTCAATTCCACCTCAATCGCAAGGCGAAAAAATAGGGAGGCAAAAAGTATGAAATTTGTAGCTAATAGCGCCCCTAATTTGCGAAGCAAGCGCTCGACTACCCAAATCATGCTCCTGTTATCGGCTGGACTTGGCTTGCTCTGGGTCGCAGCGATTATCTTCAACTTTACTAGTGTCAATGCCAAAGAAGGAATTAATTCCATTTTGGTGATGCTAGTTTCCTTACTTGCCACCACGGTGGCCGATGTGGGGATGATCTCGATTGGTTATAAAAAACACCATGGAAAATATGGCGATTATCTGGTCAACAACTGGTTGAAGAGTTATTCCTATGTGACAGCGATTATCTTTGCTCTTACCTTGCCGAGTTGGACGCCGCTTTATGTCGTCGCCGTCGGAGCGATTTTTGCCACTGTAATTGGCAAATACGTCTTTGGCGGTTTTGGTCATAACATCTTTAACCCCGCAGCGGTGGGAAGAATTTTTGTCTCTCTTTCCTTTGGGGCGAAACTCGCGGCCCCTGCTGGTATTACGGCCACAACGGGGTTGACGGTGACTTCTATCTATGCGATGCAGGCTCCAAAATGGGGACTGGCCGACCTTTCGATTACCGGCATCTCTTTAACCGATTCCTGGCTCGGGCTTTATCCGGGAGCCTTAGGGGAAACCTTTACTCTTTTAATCCTCATCATCGGAATCGCCTTAGCGGTCTTAAAAGTGATTAACTGGCGGACCCCGGTATTTTATTTAGGTACGGTTGCGGTCACCGCTTTCTTTATCGCTTTATTCACGAAACAAAATATTTTAGATTACATTCTCATTCACTTAAGTCTCGGTGGGTTGATGTTTGGCGCGGTATTTATGCTCACCGACCCAGTCACCGGACCGACCTCTCCTTATGGGAAAGCCCTTGCCGGAGTTATCGCCGGATTAATCACGATGTTAATCCGCATTCAAGGCTCTTATCCGGAAGGAGTGGCTTTTGCTATTTTATTAACCAACATGGTCTCTCCGATGATCGATCATTTTGCCACTGGGCGGACCAATCGCAATCTGGAAAAGAAATGGGCCTGGGTTGGTGGACTCTTAGTCACCAGTATTGCTTTAAACAGCGGTCTTGCCGTATCTAAATATAAAACCTATGCGGCTGAACAAACCAACATTCAAAATACCCTAAACGCTCTTGGTCTTGAAGAACTCGGCGAGTACGCGATGGGGAAACCAGTCGCCTTTGCTACTGATTCTGCTGAAGCAGAAGCGGGTCTTGTCAGTTCGACAACCTTAACTGTCGATCGCGCTGGCGAAGAAACTATATACGGCATTGTCTATGATGGCTTTGTCACTCTGGGCGCAGGCGAAGTGGATTTCAAAGTCGGCTTAGTCGATAAGCACTTCGTCGGCTTTGTCTTAGAAAACGCGAAGAAATTAACGACAGAAATTCAACAGCATGTCGCGGGCTTAGAAGAAGTAATCCAACCCGCATTAGAATTAGAAGTCACTTCGACCCTTGAAGAAGTCAAAGCCACCTTAGCTACTCCTGCGGGAGCAGAACCATTAGCTTCGGCCCTAGTGGCCGCGGGAACGCACTTTGCGACTTTAGTCCCGCAAATCGAACCGTTTAAAGTGTTTACCGGCAGTCATACGAGTGAATATTCACCCGAACATGCTGCAGGCGAAACTAATACGACCACTGTCACCGTCGCTGTCAATCAATTTTTCAACCTTCTTGACCTCAGTGTCAGCGAACCAACTTCTGGTGGCAACTTCGCCAAAAATTGGGAAGATAATTGGCCGACAATTAAGAGTTTTTACCTGAGCAAAAATGTTGCGGAAATCAAAGAATTAACCGTGGCTGATTTAGTGGGAACTGATGGCGCTGTTGCGAATTTAACCATTACTTGCGATCGCGTCTTACTCGCTTTACATGACGCTTTTAAAGATGTCACCGTTTATCGGGGCGAAGCGACTTCCCCCTTTGCGACTGGTGAATACGGCGGCGATACCACCACCAAAGTAATCGTCTATGTCGATGCGACCGATGAGACAATTACCGCTATCGATGTGCTCGATGCCACTTCTGGTGGTAATTTCGAAAAGAAATATCAGGCAAATCTCGAAGCCATTTTAAGCGTCTATCTTGGCAAAACCGTTGCCGAAGTGAGCGCCTATACCGCTGTCCCCGCTGAAGGGGCGGTAGTTGACCTTACTTTTACAATCGATCGGATTCTCGCCGCCATCTTAAATGCTTTTGGCGTCGGGGAATAGAAGGAGGAGAGGATATGATGAAGAAAACATTAAAATTACCTGTTTTTCTCGGCGCAGTCTGCCTAGTGTGTACGGCGGCTTTAGCTACGGTGAATCACCTGACAAAAGAGCGGATTACCGCGAATGAAAATGCCAAGAAAAATGAGGGTTACTTAAAAGTCCTCCAATTAACTGATGTGGGGAGCAAAGTGCTTCCCGAAGCCCCTGAAGCCCTCACCTCAGGCAACGCCTTTGAAGCAGGATTTGTCACCTTTTATCAAGTCAAAAATAGCGATGATTCGATTTACGGCATCGCCTATGATGGTGTGGTCACTGGCTATGCGGGCGAAATCAAATTCCAAGTTGGCTTTGTCGGTAATAACTACTCGGGCTTCCGCGTGATTACCAGCACGGAAACCGCTGGTTATGGCGCAGATTATCTCGCTGGATTAGAGAAAAATCTAGGCGTGAATTGGCAAGTGGCAATCACCACTTCGCAAGCGGAGTTAGAAACATTAACCATGGATGCCGAACAAGGCGGAAAAGCTGGATCAACAGTTACGCGAGTGCCGATTGTAAGCGCCCTTGTGGCTGCTGCTTCGGATTATCAAAGTAGGATTGGAGGTTAAAAACAATGGAAAAACAAACACCAAAAGTCAAAACCAGAGGTCAAAATCTTAAAATTTTCACCTCGGGCATCATTGAGAATAATGCGATTTTTACCTTATTCTTAGGAATGTGTCCAGTTTTAGCAACTACCTCTAGTTTCTCTTCGGCCTTTGGGATGGGGCTTGCGGTCATCGCGGTCATCATCATGACCAACGTCTTAATCTCCTTGGTGAGAAAATATGTCCCAAATGAAATTCGCATTCCCGTCTATATCGTGATTATCGCAACGGTAGTGACGATTGTGGAAATGCTGATGTATGCCTTTATGTTTGATTTAGCTCAAACTTTAGGGGTCTATTTATCCATCATTGTCGTCAACTGTGTCATCTTAGGCCGCGCAGAAGCCTTTGCTAGTAAAAATACCGTCTTCCATTCCTTCCTCGATGGCTTAGGAACCGGGATTGGTTTCTTACTTGGGGTTTCCCTAGTCGCTTTGGTTCGAGAAATCTTTGGAACTGGGGGCTTTGGTTTTGCCAATCCGTTTACCGGTTTAACCGTCTTCCACGTTCAATTCTTCCCGAGTCAATATGCGATTAGTCTTTTAACTGGCAATGCGGGTGCCTTTATTATCTATGGATTATTAACTGCGGCTTTTGTCGCCCTTAACGAATATGTCAAAACGAAAAAAGCCAAGCGAGCAAAAGCAGCTCAAGTTTTGAAAGCAGGAGGTAATGAATAATGAGTTATCTATTAATTGCCATCAGTGCGATTCTCGTCGGAAATATCATCCTCACCCGCTTTTTGGGAATTTGTCCCTTCGTTGGGGTCTCAAAAAATCCGAAAAACGCGCTTGGGATGAGCGGAGCTTTAATCGTTGTCGTCTTCATGAGTTCGATTCTCTCCTATGCGATTAATCGCTACATCTTAGTTCCTCTAGATCTGACCTTTTTGCGCTTAATCTGCTTTATCTTGGTCATCGCTTCCTTTGTCCAATTTATCGAGATGTTCTTAAAGCGCTATATTCCCGCGCTTTATCAGGCTTTAGGCATTTATCTTCCCCTAATTACCACCAACTGTGTGGTGTTGACGGTCGCTTTAGATGTAGTGGGAACCAAAGTCACTGGACAACTGTTAAACTGGGGCCAAATGCTAACTTATTCCTTAGCCGTCGCCGTGGGTTACAGTTTAATCATCATCTGTTTTAGTTTTATTCAAGAACGAATTCAAAATTCCCCCCGCTTACCTAAACCTTTTAAAGGTAATGCGATTGCCTTAATCACGGCGGGGTTAATGGCGATGGCCTTCTTCGCCTTCGCGGGGATGATCAAATAATGAGCAATCTAGTTCGAATCATCGTGGCCATTGCTATCGTCGGCGGTTTATTTGCTCTATTCCTTCTGGGGTTTCTTCTCAATAAGAAAACGAAGAAACCCGAAGGTTGTGAAGATCTCTCCGCTCACTGCCAAAGTTGTCAAATTGAAGGTTGTGCAGTACGGCAAACGCCCTATGAAGAAAAACAAGAAGGAGAACAAGAATGAAAGAAATTTTAATTGCCACAGTCATCATGCTCGGCATTGGCGCCTTACTCGGTCTCTTACTAGCGATTGCCGCTAAATACTTAGCAGTCAAAGAAGATGAGCGCATCGACGCGGTCAATCAACTTTTACCTGGGGTCAATTGCGGCGGTTGTGGCTATCCTGGTTGCCCAGGCTTTGCCAAAGCCTTAGTCGAAGGGGAAGTGAAGAAAATCTCCACTTGCAAAGTTTTAAAACCAGAAGTCAGCGCCCAAATTAAAGAATATTTAGATACGACTCCGGGACCTGATGGCGAATTAGCCAAAGTGGATATTTAATCTTTTTCCTCATGATTTTTCGAGGTTACTTTTAAAAGATGGCAAAGTTTAGACTTTTTAAAACCCCTGCGGATACTTATCTTTTATCGGGGCTGCTCATCCTTGGTAGCCTCTCTTTTCATTTGGTGAAGAAAGTGCGACAGCCTGCAAGTGGGGAACTGGTGGCAAATGTTTATGTAATCAACCAAAAAGTACATACACTCTCATTAAAAATGCCGCGTCTAACAGTCTATTATGATGCAGAAAAACCTGAGAGCATTGAACCTCATCGCCTCGATCTAGAACATCAATACGATTATGTTCCCCTCAGTGCTCCCTATGGAGAAATGCTTTTAGGTCCGATTACCGTCGAAGTCAAAGAGGGCAAGGTGGCGGTAATCGAGGAGACGAGTAAACACCATTACTGCCGCATTCAAGGGGCGACTAATACCCCGAATTGGCCGATTACCTGTGCCCCCAATTACTTTGTGATTATCGTAGAGGTCGCCTCGTGAAAAAATGGTCCACCGCCAAATTAGTTAGACTAGCCATTCTCTTAGCTTTAGGGGTGATTTTAAACATCGTGGAAAACGCGATTAATCTTCCTCTAGTTCCCGGCGTAAGATTAGGCATGACGAACACGATTGGCTTAATTGTCTTATTTTTCTATGGCCCAGCTGAATTTGTGATTTTGGGATTGCTCCGAATTTTACTTTCCGCGACTTATAGCGGTTTTGGTGTGTCTTTTTTGCTATCGCTATCAGGTTTTGTCCTTTCAAGTCTGATGGTCATTTTGCTTTATTTTACGAAGAAGTTCTCAATTTTCGGACTTTCGCTGACCTCGGCTGTCTTCCACGGCTTAGGCCAGATTATCGCGGTTTCGATAATCTATCAGTCATCTGCGATGTTTGCCTATTTCCCGGTGATATTTGCTACGGGCTTAATTACGGGAATTTTAATCGCTGGGCTCAGTCGCG
Organism: Bacilli bacterium; assembly: GCA_050952725.1. GTDB lineage: Bacteria > Bacillota_I > Bacilli_A > RFN20 > CAG-826 > JAQWCH01. Next base: position 20,746 of record JBMNLN010000001.1, on the reverse strand, counting down.
AAGTTTTACGGAGATTGACAAAGATGGAGGTGGGGGAAAATGCGACCTAATCCATCTTCAAACGCAGAAAAACAAGTTGTTGAAGTCCACGAAGAAGTCGAAGCCACGCCTAAGCGAAAAAAACTCTTATCGCTTCCGGAAATCGGCGCATTAGTTTTAAGTGGATTGACCAGTTTGGTCCTTATTTTAACCGCGCTTACTCCTGTTGATAATAATGAATTGGAACGAACTTATTTTCGCGAAGTCTTCGACCAGTATGAAATGCTAGGTAAGGGGATTACAGTTTATCCCTCTGCTGGTGCGGCTCAATATCCGTTTGGCACCCCGCTTTTTGTGATTAGTTACGATCAAAGTGCCCCGCAAGTTCAAAAAGATCGCGTTGAAGATTTATTCGCCTACTTTGTGCCCAAACTCCATGCGTTAAGCGATCGCCATCGCGATTATTTCATCGAAGAAGTCTACTTTGAAAATCCCTCCGCCTCCTTTTCTTCATTGGTGACCCATCCAGTTCCTGTGCGAGAAAAACACGACCGCGTCACCGAAGGGAGTTTGTTACCCAATCTAAAAATGGTCAATGATTATCTCAATCTCGGGGAATTAGAAATCCCTTATGATTTATATCAAATGCTGACCATTGGTAAAAGGATGAGCATCATTACCAACAGTGGTTTTAATTTCTTTGTCGGAGCGCTTAGCGATTTTTGGGATCCCCAAATCGATAATTCATTTACGAGTGATCCTTATATCTCCGACCCCTTATACGATGAGGCAGCGGCCACTAAAATTGCCTCTTTAAAAGATAAAATTCCCATTACAGAAACTGAGATTGAGGAAGTTTTAAAACTAAGAGAAGAGAACGGAAAGTATTTTGTGAATTTTTCTTCCGCTCAGGCAAGTTCCAAAAAAGAACTAGCGATTACTTTTGGGGGACTGGCTAAAGGTTATGCAAATGATGTCTTAGAAGAAGTTTTCCTTCAAGAAGAACTAACCCAAGGCTTCTTGCGCGGAGGGTTTTCCTCCAATGTCGCGTTAGGGAGATTTTATCATCCAGACCGTCCTTGGTATATCTCCTTAGGTTCAGGAATGGTCAGTAAGAAAAAAGAAAACAATATCTATGCGGGGATTATCTATCCGGATTGCTTTCGCCTTTCTAATTCTGGTGGGGATAATTTGGGGAAGTCATATTTAATCCCCGATCCTGCAACCGATGAAATTTATCTACGGCATCACATCATCGATGTCAAGACTGGCGCTCCAGCCAATCACAAAATTATCGATGTCAATGTCTTATCTAACGAACTTAGCAGTGCGGAACTCGATTGTTTAACTACGGCGTTTATCTCTCTTCCCTACCAAGAAAGCGCGGAAATTGTTGCCACCTTAAAACAAACGCTCTCCCCTTCGGGAAACTTATTTGCTAGTTTTTTAACTTATGAGCTCACATCATTAAGCCTCGACCCTTATGAGCTTTTAAAATACCCAATCGATTTTTCCTTGCATTATACCTCGGGATACGAGGCTTATCTATACGAATTTAATCGCATTAAACATCATTTAATTGATTAGAACATCTATATTTGATTAGGTTTTTTTGAGCAGACCTTTGCAAAAAAACTTCAATAAGGTAAAAAATACCGGATAATCTTTGTTTTCGTGTGCTTTTTCCTTGCATTGCCTAGATTAAATCGGTATTATGATACCTGATAAAAAAAGGAGAAAAAATTACATGGTTAAACTTAACAAATTCTTACTTCTCGCCTTACCTGCTGTTCTCTTAGTTGGCTGTGGCGAAAAACCCTCTTCAAGTGGCGATCCATCTTCGAGCACTCCGACGACGAGCGTCAGCACTCCCGCAGAACAAACCATCTACTTTGGCTTAGGCGCTGTAGCGGAATACGCATCGAAAACTGACATTGCGGCTTATGGTGCCTACATCCAAACCGATGTCGATGTCGTCTCCGTCGTATTCGATGCCGCGGGGAAGGTCCTTGATCTTAACCTCGATGTGATGCAGGTCAAAGCTTTCAGCGCGGAAGCGAATGTCACTTCTTTAAATTCCAAGAAGTTCATCGATGAAACAGTTGGTGATATCGCCTCTAAATGGGAACTCTTGGAAGAATACGGGATGATTATTGCTTCCCCGATTGAAAAAGAATGGTACGAACAAGCTGATGCTTATGAAAACTGGACCATTGGTAAAACCGTTGCTGAAATTACCGATCCAGCTGGATTAGTTGATTTCTACGGTGGCAAAGCCTTAGAAGATGGGGCGACCGTGGGCTGTACGATTAAGGTCGATGGCTTTATGGCCGCTTTAACTAAAGCTTGGGAAAGCAAAATCGAAACGACTGTGCCCGATGTTTCCGGTTTAAGAGTCGGGGTGGCGATGAATAACACCCACGCGGCTTTACAAGATGACATCGCTGTTGGCGGTCTCCTCCTTGATGCGAACAAGAAAATTGTCGCTTCCAAATTCGATGTCTTCCAAGTCCCCTACACGGTGAGCGCAAACGCCGAATTATTTGATGTCGCGGTCAACACAACGCGAAAACAAGTTGTGGTCGCAGAAACGCGAATTAAATCCAAACACGAACTCGGCGATGCTTACAACATGAGAGGGGCTTCTCCGATTGAAAAAGAATGGTTCGAACAAGCAAATGCTCTCGCAGAATGGGCGGTTGGACAAACCGTGACGGAATTTACCGATGCGGAAAAATATCAACAAGGAGATCACGGAACCGAATTAAAAGATGGGGCAACCGTTGGCTGTACCATTGGTCTAAATGCCATCTTAAAACTCTACGTTGAAGCCGAAGTTGTCGCGCTTGATACTACTCGTTAAGAAGTAGTCAAAATCTAATCTAAGAGGATGATCCAATGATTGTCCTCTTTTTTAAAATTCCCAGCTGTCTTACTTGCGAAAAAGGTATGCATTTGCTATATTACATAAGCGAGCAAAGAAGAACTTTGTTCTAGGGGTGTAGTTAAATGGTATAACAGCGGTCTCCAAAACCGTTATTGCGGGTTCGATTCCTGCCACCCCTGCCATATTGAATGCACAGGTTTGATACAATTGTATCGACTTTAAAGAATACGAAAATAGGGAGATAATCCCTTTTTTCTTTTAATAAAACTAGTCTATGAGTAACTTCATGAATGTAATTTATAGACTTTTATTTATTTTTTATCTAGTAAAGACATAAAAGCTCAAATAATACACGAAAGGTAAACTAAATTACGATAGCAAGATATTAAGAGATGAGAAATTAATAAATATTAACTTATGTAAATTAAAGTTGGTGAAAAAGCACGCATTACTTTTGCCGGTGCACCACTAGGACATGAATTTACAAGTTTAGTCCTCGCCTTACTCCAAGTAAGCGGCAGAGCACCAAAAGTGGATGATGCGACATTAGCGCGGATTAAAAACTTAAAGGGAAACTTAAACTTTACGACTTACGTTAGTTTAACCTGCCACAACTGCCCAGATGTTGTCCAAGCTTTAAACCTATTCTCTGTTGTTAACCCAAACATTACTCATAACATGGTGGATGGTGCGGTTTTCACAGAAGAAGTGGAAAGTAAGAACATCATGGGTGTTCCAGCCATTTACTTAAATGGTGAATTCTTCGGTGGTGGTCGTCACACATTAGACGAAATCTTAGACAAACTAGGCGCAGAAGAAAAATTAACTGAATTAGCCAACAAACCAGTATATGACATGCTTGTCATTGGTGGGGGACCTGCTGGTTCTAGTGCTGCTGTTTATGGCGCACGGAAGGGTATTAAAGTAGGTTTAGTTGCTGAACGTTTCGGTGGCCAAGTCCTTGATACTGTTTCCATTGAAAACTTAATTGGTACTCTTCACACTGAAGGTGCTAAATTAGCCCAAAATTTAGAAGCTCACTGCCGTGAATACGGTGTTGATATTATTAAAAAAGAAAAAGTCGCGAAGATTTCTCGCGATGAAGTGGTCAACGTTACCTTAGAAAGCGGCGTTGTCCTAAAAAGTAAGACCGTCATTATTGCAACTGGTGCAAAATGGCGTAATACTGGCGCCCCTGGTGAAATTGAATTCCAAAACAAGGGTGTTGCTTACTGCCCACACTGTGATGGTCCTTTATTCAAAGGTAAAGACGTTGCTGTCATCGGTGGTGGTAATTCTGGTATTGAAGCCGCAATTGACTTAGCAGGTATTACCAAGAAAGTTACAGTCTTAGAATTTATGCCTGAATTAAAAGCGGATAAAGTTCTCCAAGACAAACTTTATAGTTTACCAAATGTCCAAGTCTTCACAAATGTGGCAACTCAATCTTTCAATGGTAACGATAAACTTGAATCGATTACCTTCAAAGATCGCGTGACGAACGAAGAAACAACTGTTAATCTTCAAGGCGCATTCGTGCAAATCGGTTTAGCCCCAAATACTGCCTTCATTGGTGACTCACTCGAACGTAATCGGATGGGTGAAATCGTGATTGATGTTCGGGGTGCTACTAGCATGGAAGGTGTCTTTGCTGCTGGTGACTGTGCAACAACCCCATATAAACAAATTATTGTGGCCATGGGAAGTGGTGCAACAGCGGCCTTAAGCGCTTTTGATTACATTGTCCGTAGTGGCAAGTAATTGTTCCAAATGATTAATAAAGCCTACCTTTTAGAGGTGGGCTTTTTTTGTACCGAATTAAATTTTTTCCCGAATAATTAAAATAAAAAAATGAAAGTGCTATCAAATAATTACAAATAATTCAGGTATGATATAATAATCAAACCAGACGACATTTGGATATTCTCATTATGGGCATTTTATTTTCAATAAAAAGAAAAATTATGCTCGCCAAACTCAAAAAGAATAATAGCGAGCGCCCTTTCGATTTAGAAACATATGAAACGTACACTTTACCTAGCAACGCTAGTCGTAATGACGTTAATAGTTACTATTTTTCAGCGCATAATCTTGAGGGAGAATCTTTAGTTATTCGTAAAAACTTTAGGGGTGAAGGCATTAGCGAAATCTGGGTAATTTATCATACTAAAGAAGCAACCTATGCAAATAAAATTAGTCGCTTTGAAAACGAAGATACTGGCTTAAGTATTTCACTTATTGAAGTCGGTAAAGAGTGGGCTTTCACTTATAAAGGCAAACTTAATAGAGTTCATATTAATGAAAATAAACTTGGAACCTTATTAGACGAAGAAGTAGAGGTTGAAATTGACGGAACCTTTAAGTCAGAGTCCATGATGTTTGACTATGCTTCACACATTGATCATGATTTACTAGCCAGCGCAATCGCTAAAGAAAAATGGCATAAGGATTTTATCCGTGCTTTAAATGAAAGTAATGTGACCCGTGTTGAACAACAGGGACAAATTGAAGCGACCATTAAACTAAACGACAAGGATATCATCTTCAAGAGTAATGCCATGCGCGAACATTCATTCGGGTATCGCGATTGGAATCGTATGAATCGTCACTTTTTACTCATTACACTGATTCGAAAAGGGGAGGCACTAAACTTAAGTCGTATTGCCTATCCTCAAGTGGATAAACTTATTACCGGTTATTTTGAAAAAGATGACCGTATTCATCAAATTTCCAAAAACACAAATGGGGCAAGAGTTCCTAATGTAGGTTATATTCCTGATGTTTTCTTTTATAGTGTCGAACTGCAAAACGGAGTGCATTTTAATGTTAAAGCAAATGTTGAAGTAATAATTCCTTATAGCATCCATAATGGTGAATATATCATCTACGAGGGGATAGGTGGATTTGAAATCAATCGCCGTAAAGGAAGAGGTGTCATGGAGTTTGGCTTTAATATAGACGAAAATAAGTGGCGGAAAATCGAATACTAAAATTAAAAAGAGGGGGCTAAGCTCCCTCTTCTACTTTAATATACTGATAATATTCAACTTGCTCGACCGCATTTGAGCGCATGACCATTGTATTATAAATCTCGTCTCTTAACTTATTACGGGCCTCAATCTTACTTAAACTTTGATCTGGATAGAAAGGCCCATCTAAATAGTGAACAGCTCGTGGACGTTTAATCCATCTAAATGGCCACCTGCGTTTTTGATAGGTGGTCGTAAGCGTAATAACCGGGGTATCGAAGCGAACAGGATAATAAAGCGTCCCTGCTTCAAAGGGGCGGATTTTTGTGTAGTAAGGCCAGATATGTTTTTCAGGGAAAACCGTGATAGAGGCGTTTTGACTTAAGCGGGTTTCAATCGCATCGAGTAATTTCTTTTGATTTCGGAAATCCCCATCACATATCGGAAGGGCACCTAACATAGCAACGAGCGTACGAATTCCTTTTATAGAGAAGGCATCCGGATTAGAAATAATGTAATTTTTGCGTGTGAAAAATTGAAGGGTGTTTGGTCTAAATGCATCAAGGATATCTCCTGTGTGGTTTCCATAAATAAAATGGGGCTTATTTCTGACTGCTTTTAAAACCTTCTTATTTTTTAAGCGACTACTATAAGTGACTCGAATCACAACCCATACAAGTGGGCGGGCAATGATGTGGTAGAAAAGAAAGCCACTGACACGAAAGAAGATGTTGTTATTAACATATTTGAAATCTGCAGGGATTTTTTTGGTTTCAATGTTATTCTCTGCAAAATCATCAGTTAATTCATTCTTGTAATAATAGACTCTTTTTTGTTTTGGCATCTTTGATCACTTCCATAAACATATCTTCCATCCTGTCCATAGAGACTTCAACACTGTCGACAATAGGACTCTTGGCGTATTCTTTTTCCATTTTGAGACGTTCGTCTTCGTGGTCAAACCAGTAGTCGATTTTATCGGATAAGTCTCTTGCGTTATTGACCTTAAATAGGCTTCTTTCATCAAGAGCAAAGGCCTTTGTGGCACAGCCTTTTGAGTTAGCAATAACAGGAACTTTACCGCATTTTATAGCTTCTAAACAACTAATGGCCTCAATTTCGATTTCTGCTGGGTGCACATAAAGGTCCGCCATGTTAATCATGTCATTGAGTTCATCGAAGGTGAAGAACTTCATGAGAGGTTGATTAGTTAAAAGTTTATTCGATAGTTTTTCAATTTGCTTTTTCTTTGGACCTTGACCTGCGAACACTAATTGAATTTCACTTTCGTATTTAGACAAGGCCACAGCCTTAACGAGGACACTGTGTGATTTTTCTTTACTCATACGTCCAGTAAAGAGAATAATTTTCTTGTTTTTTAAATGTTCAGGGCGTTCGACTTCCTTTTTAAAGTAGCTACGACGGACACCATTTGAGACGACATAACCATTCGTTGGTCCCACAATTTCTTCAAACACATTTTGAATAAACTTTGTTGGGTAGTGAATGGCATCGCAATATTGATATAAGTTCTTGTAGTACATCTTATAAACTTTACGATTGAACCAGTCCCAGTGCATAAAGTTAAAGATGTGGCTCGTGAAGTTTTCGGCCTGCGCGTGGAATCCTCCCGTAACTGGAATATGTAGTTCTTTTGCAACGAACTTTCCAACTTTCGCACCTAAGAAAAGTGGCATCATGACGTGAACCACATCACTCCCTTTACAAGCCTCTTTAATAATTTGCTTATCAAACTTTGCTAGAGAGACATTGTTTGCTGCAATAATTGGATCAATTGGGCCAAGACTCAGTTTAGGTAAAACATAAAATCCTTCTTGATCCTTTCGCCAGGCATCGCCACAGACAACATTAACCTTATGTCCCTTTGCTCTAAGTGAATTAACTAGGTTCATGGTTGCAACTGAAGTACCATTATTTTCTTCCCCAAGTACAGGGGCGACAATTGTAATTTGCATAATAAAACTCCTTTCAATTGACCTTGGACACTAACATTATGAATGCTCTAGAGTCAATAGTAACTAAACTGTTCATTTTAAAAATCTAAAAAGTAAAATATGTAGTGCGCCCCAGAAATTGGACCTATTTTAATTAATTATAAATTGTTCTGATTCATTTTTCTATAATCGACTGGGCTATAACCTCCCAGTTTTTCTTTTATGCGATAGAAATTGTAATAAGAAATGTATTTATTGATTTCATCAATCATCTCAGACATTGACCTAATGTGATAAAGATAGATTGTTTCCATCTTCATCTTACCAAAGAAGTTCTCCATGACTGAGTTGTCTAGGCAGTTTCCTTTTCTGGACATTGATTGGGTTATTCCCCGATGTCTTAAACGAGCTTGATACTCTGGGTGTTGATAATGCCATCCCTGATCCGAGTGTAGAATTAATTTTTGATGTGGTGGAAGCTTTTTGAATGCCTTCTCCAACATATCGAGAACAAGATTCATGTTTGGCGATGTACTTATCGAATAAGAAATGATTTCTTCGTTATACATATCAATGATAGGAGATAAATATATTTTGGAACCATTTATGTTGAATTCAGTAATATCTGTTGCCCATTTTTGGAACGGCGCATCAGCGGCGAATTTCCTTCTTAGAACATTAGGGGCAATCTTACCAACAGTGCCTCGATATGAAGAATATTTCCTATGCCTTCTAGCCTTATAAACTAGACCATATTTCTTCATGATTTTTCTAACTAATTTATGGTTGACTATAAGACCGTATTCATTTCTTAAAGCGTAGACTATTCTTCTATATCCATACCTGCCCTTATTTTCTTTGAAAATATTGACTATCATTTCCTCTGTTTTCTCATGTTTATTATGCTTATCTTCATTTCGGAAGTAATAGTAATAAAGAGATTTTCCGAGAGAGGATATTTCAAGCAAGTCCTTTAGTTTATATTTATGCCTTAGTTCACGGACTACTTGATAAACTTCTCTTTTTTTCGGTTTTCTTGAACCAAGGCATTCAATTTTTTTAGGTATTCAACCTGGAGTCGAAGCTTTTCATTTTCTTCTCTTAATTCCTTGATTCTTTTCTTGTTTTTTTCAGAAGTAGGTTCTCCGTCTTTTCCATATTGAGAACGATTCCCTTGCCTATGGATTAAGAAAGCGGCTTCACCCATTTTTCGATAAAGTCTAAACCATCCAAGCATTGTGCTTTCCATGAGTTCACCTGACTTTGTGTAGAGGTTGTATTTCTTACCTAATTCTTGATAACTCATGTGGTTATCGTAATGATCTTTACAGACCTTAATCTTGATGTCGTCTGGAACTTTTTTATAGATTCCACGTACCCTTTTGTCCTTTTTCATAAAATCACCTCAAATATTTTATCAAATAAGTACAAGTTATGGGGTTCACATCAAATACTGCTAGTTTACCCAATTCTACTGTTAGTAGACAAAGCAATTAAAGTTGATTATAATAGAAGAATGAAAGACGAATTAGACTTAAATCAAATTGTTGCCAACAATATTGTTGAGTTACGTAAGGAAGCAAAGTGGACACAAGTCGAGCTTGCTGAGAGGCTCAATTACACGGACAAGGCCGTAAGTAAGTGGGAACGTGGGGAATCTCTCCCTGAACTTGTTACCCTTAAACGTATTGCCAAGCTTTTTGGTGTGACTATTGATTATTTAACGAGTCCAAAACCACGGGAAGAGAAAAAAGACTACATGCTTCCTAAAATTATTCAAACGAATCGTATTGTGATTACTGCTATTTCTACTTCTGTTGTCTTCATTATTGCCACGATTGTTTTTGTGTATGGTTATTTATACCTAAGCGAGCCACAATTTTGGAAGGCTTTTGTCTGGGCTGTACCTCTTTCTTGTTTAGTCTTAACTTTCTTTAATCACAACTGGGGAAAACGAAAATATTCCTTTTACATTTATTCCCTTTTCCTTTGGTCGCTTATTACATCAATATTCCTTCAAACTTACCAATATCAGACATGGATGTTATATCTTGTCGGCGTTCCTATTCAAAACACGATTATCCTATTCTCATTCCTAAAAAAATAAACCAAGCAAAATTCGCTTGGTTTTTTACTGACTTTTTTTGACTTACAATTTCGAACTTCACCAAGTGAAATGTCCTCTTAAACTATTTATTATAATGTTATTTAAGCAGGAGTTATTTATATATGTTAATTGGCTAGAGGTAAGTGGGCTGAGCGTCCAGTTTCGATCGATGATTTTATAGACGAAACGGTCACTAAAACTATCGTAATCATACTCAACATGGCCTTTAATGATGTCAAATAAGAAAGACATTAAAGCCGTAGCACTTTTTCCGTTCAGCCTCACTATAGTAACTCGCTACAAGAGAGCTATCTAAGTCACTTACGTTAACATTAGTAGGTCTTGGACCTGCACTAGCACCACTCATATCTGAGCGTGAAAAAAGTGAGCCACCAATCGATCCTGTTAATAGTGAAACACTTAATATAATTAAGATTTTGATTTTTTTCATTTGTGTGTACTTTTTATTTAATAAAAGTTGCTTTGCTTTAATTTAACACTTCTAAAATTGCTTGTGATCTATAAAGGTAAGGACTATATTTGCTAAAAAAATAAAATGAGATTATTATTGTTACATCTATGGTAAAGAATTTAAGTTATTTAAAAAGATATATTTCATTTATTCCCTACATATTTGTAAGCGCACTGACGATGCTTATTTATGAGCAAGTCTATGCTCAGAATGGGATTATTTTGCCAAACAGTGATTTGATTGTGTTTACTCTTTTAGTTATCACCAATATCTCTTTAGGCATGCTTACAAGTTATGTACAACCTCTTGATAATCGGCAAGTCAAGATATCAGTAACTTTGTTATATGCCCTTTTAATTATCACCGCGGTGTCTTTTGTTAACGTCCTCGTGATGCCTTCTAGTCAGGCTGTTGGATTTACGACGAAAGATGGTAATCTTTTTGAACTACTTTTTGTTGTTACAAAACGTGATAGATATCGCTCAATTTTGCTCTTACTGGTTAGCTTTACATTCATTTACATCATTGTGTTTGTGGTGCAAAATATAAAAGATGTAACCGCAGTAAAGGTAAAGGGTGGTTATGCAGAACTTACGACTCAATAGGTAAACACGCATGTGCATCTAAAGCACTACCAGAAGAAATTCTCGATAAGGTAACAGCACAGATTCTTGGAGTTGATGAACTAACAGATGATGTGGTTTCAAACAAAATTGATTATATTGTAGCCTTTAACGGAAATAAGCTTGAATATCATTTCAATGATAATACAGTTCAAGAAGTTATATGGAAAGATAAATCTAGAAGCGAATCTTGGACACCTGAAATGAGAGAAATGGCTCGACAAACAGCTTTGAAGCAATATAGAAAGGAGGATAATTAATGGCAAAAGTTAGAGTAATTCCATCTACCACCAATTAATAGCAAGCATAGAAATGCAAGTTTATAATGAATATTTAGACACTTTTTGCTAAAACATAACTACAATTTAACGATTGTTCAACAATCTAACGATTAGTATTTTATTTAATATAAATATGCATAGGGCAAGTCATTTAATTAAAAATAAGCGGTAAAAAATATGTAGAAAACAATTATATAATAGGAACCTATAAACTTCCGGTTGAAACATTCACAAACTTTCGGTTGAAACATTAACAAACTTTCGGTTACCTATTTCCTTTATGCATAAATAGTGGTATTATATTGGTGTAGGTGGTGACGATATGAAAAAATATATTCCAAGACTTATAGACAAAGTATTAGATGAAGAATTAAATGCCTTTGGTGCTGTTTTAATAACTGGACCAAAGTGGTGTGGTAAAACAACAACTGCAAAACAACAAGCTAAAAGTATGATTAATTTTCAAGATCAAGACAATAAAGATAGCTATTTACAAACTGCGATGTTAAGACCATCAGCTTTATTAGTTGGTGATAATCCTAGACTTATAGATGAATGGCAGACTATTCCCCAAATATGGGATGCGGTTAGACAAGAAGTTGATAATAGAGGAGTAGAAAGACTATTTATATTAACTGGTTCTTCACATGTTGATTCTAGCAAGATAATGCATTCAGGTGTTGGTAGAATTTCAAGATTAAGAATGAGGACAATGTCTCTTTATGAATCTGGAAACTCAAATGGTTCAATAAGCTTAGCTTCACTTTTTAATGATGAAGTTATTAATGATAATATTGTTTCGAATTTAACTCTTGAAGATATTTCAAAACTAGTAGTTAAAGGTGGTTGGCCACAGAGCGTTAATAAAAGTTTAGAAATTGCTATTAGACAAAATAAAAGTTATGTTGACTTAATTGCAAGCGAGGAAATGGAAACTGTTGATGGTAAAATAAGAGATTCACATAAAGTATTTGAATTACTTAAATCAATTGCTAGAAATACAGCTACAGCTGCAAGTGATCAAACAATACTTGCGGATGTAAAAGCTAATAATGAATCAATGCATATCACAACATTAAATGAATATGTAAAGACACTTAAAGAATTATATGTAATAGAAGACTTACCAGCCTGGACACCTAAATTAAGGTCAAAAGCAACTATTAGAACAAAACATGTAAGGCATTTTACTGATCCAGCAATATCAGCAGTTTTACTAAATGCGTCACCTAATGATTTAATTTATGATGTTGAGACATTTGGGTTACTATTTGAATCAATGGTAATAAGAGATTTGAGAGTTTATTCTCAATATTTAAGTGGTGAAGTTTTTCATTACCGAGATAGTGATGGACTAGAAGCAGATGCAATTATACATTTAGACGATGGTAGATGGGGTGCGTTTGAAATCAAACTTGGTTCTAGACAGATAGATGAAGCTGCAAAAAATCTACTTAAATTAAAGAATAAAGTTAATGTTAAAAACGAGCCATCTTTTTTAGGAGTAATTACAGCAACACAGTTTGGTTATAAACGAGAAGACGGGGTATATGTTATTCCAATAACTTGTTTAAAACCATAATTAGGAGAATGATTCGTTATATATCTATGTTGATAATATAGATTTATTTGTAGAATATTACGGAAAAATATTAAATGATTGTACATATGATAATCCGAAGGAAAGATTATTTGATATTAATGGGTATCATTATTACAATGAAAACGATGTTGAAAAAATCATAAATAAAATTATAGAAGAGAAACCCAAAGACTATGATAAGTTTTTAAAGTGGTTAGAGGTCGCAAAATTATATAACGGATTTTATTTTGTTGGAATTTAAAATGGCTAAACAAAGCCATAAATTTAGGGGTGCGTAAAATTTGTCAGGGGTGCGCTAGTGTATCAAAATAGTTAACTCAACACAAAATCGTGTTTGATTACTCGCTTAAAATAAGCAAAAAATGAGCAAAAACGACCGAAAATGGTCGTTTTTCTTTTGTTTATGATGAAAATTAAAGAGCCAAATAAAAAAAATAAGTCGAACTCCCGAAAATCGATAAAATCTCATTGTAAGATAGCGAACTTATTTTATGACCGAAAAGTAAACTTCATTGTAAGATAGCGAACCTATACCAACACAACCGAAAAGAACAACTTAAGTGGTTTATAATTGGAAATGGCATCGATTTGGACGGTTTGGAAAATGTGATATTCGCCTTTCAAATCGAATGAAGAATTGGTTGGATTCATCACTAAGTAAAAGTGATTATCATCTATTAACACTTCCGAGAAAACCTTTTTAAGAACCCTTATATCAAACCCATTACCAAGCGAAAGCAGTGCTAATCTTATGCTTTTTAGTTCAATATCGATATTTTGAAAGCTACCTTGTTGAAGCTTTAGAACTGAAATCTCATTATAAATACTCAACTTAACATCAATATCTTTCTCTCCAGGAAGAGTACTTTCTAGCTTGGATAGTTTTTTATTAATCTTATCTAGAATAATACTTCTAGTGGACAGATAGTGTTCAGTGATAAGTTTAAATTTTTTTAGAGTAGTTTCACAAGCTAAAGTAATGCCCTCGACGACATACTTGTATTGGAACATTTTTCGTTTACCGTTCTTAACACAAAGAAGAACAGGAATAGAATATTTCCCTTTTGGCTGTTCAACTTTGTAGATGAAGTGCTTTCCTATATCGACACAATAGAAATATTTAGATTCTTCTTTAAGCGTTTGAGTGGTATTGCTACGATGATATTTCGTTCGTCTTTTTCTCTCTTCTTGGACAAACTCAAAATCATCACGGCTTATAATGCCTTGATGATTATTACGGACTAAATACATTTTTTCATTTCCATTAAAAAGACATTTGTTGGATCTAGCTAATTCTCTCCCTCTACCAAGTAACATATCCCCGCAGTATTTTTCATTAAGTAAAATACTTTCAATAACACAGCGAGTCCAATATTCATTACCAGAAGGAGATTTTATTCCTAGTTCGTGCAACGATTGAATCATAGTAGTGTACGATACTTTATTGATATACCAATCAAATATTTGTCTAACAACTTCGGCTTCACTGGGAACAATGATGTAATCATTAGCGATTATTTTATAACCAAATAATCTGACGGTGGTGTTGAGTCCTTTGCTCATTTTTTTAGCGAAAGTCCAACGGAGATTTTCGGAGATTTGTCGTGATTCTTCTTCGGCAATACCAGCAAGAATATTAAGGATGAATTCATCAGAGAAATCTTTGGTAGAAATGTTTTCTTTTTCAAAGAAGATAGTAACACCACAACTTCGGAGTTCACGAATGAGTTCAGGAACCTCGATTGCGTTGCGGCCAAAGCGAGATACTGATTTCGTAAAGATCATATCAAGACCACCCTTACGAGCAAGAGCCATCATATTATTAAAGGCAGGACGATTTACCGTGTCCATCCCACTTTCTTTGTCTGCGTACACGCTAACGAGCTCGTAAGATGGATTTGCGTTTACAGATTTGATGAGTTCATTAACTTGAAGCTCATAACTCGATTCTTGTTCATCACTAACAGTGGATACTCGAGCATAGATTGCAACCCTTTCTTTACGAACGAAAGTGCCAACATCGACTGGTATAACACTAACACTACACATGATAAACCACCCGATATTTAATTCCTTTTTGTTGATCGTAGTCGATATAGAGTTTTGAAAGAAGCAGGGGAAGAGTTTTTAGTTCCTCAATTGACTTTGACAATTCTTCAGTATCTTTGGATCCCGAGATAACCAAAACTAACTCCTCGGGACTTGCAACGATGATTTTGTAAAAAGACTTTATTATAAGAGTATCCTTAACGAAATCTTCATCTGCGATGACTGAATCCATAATTTGAATCAAATTATTATTACGGACAGAAGAACTGACAATGCTTTCAAGTTCTCGTATTTCATTTCGAAGTAATTTTTCTGCATCTAGTAATTTTTGATTAATGCCATTTGCCTTTTTAGCAATTACAGCGTTGAGCTGAAAACGCTTATCTCTCAATTTAATGGTTAAGTCGTTATTCTCAACCGAAAGGAGTAGTAGATTCTTTAATTCGTTCAAAACAGATTGATGATTGAAAAGCTCGTGAATTGAGTCTTTAACAGCACCCCAAACGAGATTATAAGGTATCCGTGGACTAGAGCATTCTTTTATCGTTGTGGGATTATGATCACAATTCAAAACAACAAATTCGCTTGGACGGTTATGATTGATTAAATGGCGATGTAGTTTCCGCTGACATTCCTCACAATAAACAAGATTTGTAAGAGGATATTTGGTCATTTGATTTGTTCGACGAACAGTAAGCATTGATTGAACAGTTATGAAATCATCTTTTGAAATTATCCCTTCATGATGATTATGGACATAATACTTTGGTTCGAGATTATCGTTTTTAACTTGTTTATGCGTTAAGTAATCGGGAGTACAAGTTTTTTGTAAAATTGCATCACCAGTATACTTTTCATTTGTTAATAATCCACGAACCGTAGAATAAACCCAAGACTTGGCTCTTAAGGTAGGTATTTTACGATCATTTAGAATTTTGACAATATCGTTAATATTGTATCCCTCAATGAAAAGCGAAAAGACAAGACGAACTACTCTGCTTTCTTTTTCATTAATAACAAATTTCCCGTTCTCATCTTTTTGATAACCATACATTCTTGTTATGTGGGCGATGCCATTCTTAAATCGTTTCTCAATGCTCCATTTAACATTAGTGGAAATTGAACGACTTTCTTCTTGAGCAACACTTGAAAGAACCGTTAAAACAAAATCAATTTTTGTGTCGTCACTGCGAATGTTCTCCTTTTCAAAAAAGATGATACAACCGTTATTTCTAAGTTCCCGAACAGTAGTAAGAACATCAACCGTATTGCGAGAAAAACGAGAAATTGATTTGACGAGAATAAGGTCGATTTTCTTGTTCATTCCTAGTTCAACCATTCTCATGAACTCAGGACGCTTTTTAGCTTGAGTCCCAGTAATTCCTTTGTCGGCAAACATGCCTATAAATTCCCAATCGGGATTAGACTTAATCCGTTCGGTGTATTCGTCAACTTGTGCCTTAAAAGAATTAACTTGATCGTCTTCATCAGTGGACACCCGAGCATAAGCGGCAACCCGCAGTTTTGTTTTATTAGTTTTAGTAAGTGAAGTATCGACTTTAACCGGCATAATCACTTCGATAGTTTTCGTCATATCTTGTTTATCTCCTTTCGATAGCGAGTAGTATTACTCGCTTGTTTGTTTTATAACTTAAAAATTCAATTAGTGATAATCAAATCTCGTATTTGAAAATATTCATCCAAACTTAAAAAACCCTTCACAAAAAGAAGGGTAATTATATGTAAAATAAGTTTGTTTTTAACTGCTGTGTTCATCCCTTGCTCCTTCGTAGAACAAAGAATGACCTTGGTAATCTTGAGCCGAGATTATTGTATAAAAATTAAAATTGGAGTTGTATGGTCAAACTGAAGACTATTGTTCAATGAAATGTCCAGGAACACTTTCAATATAATCGCCAATATGCCGAGCTAGAATAAAAAGCTCTTTTCTTTTTACACTCAATGGATTGTCTTTCTTAGTTAGAAGAAGTACCGTTCCATTCTTTTCTGATGGATTATCGACGAACAATAATTCCTCTACTTTTTTAATTCCTTTATGTTCAAATAAGTAAACGCCATTACTGTTCGGACAATTTTGCATTGTTTCAAAGAGCATGAATTTATCTTTACTTTTAATAAAAATTAGCGAGTCATTGCGATTAGAAATATACACTTCTTTAGCTTTAACAAGTTCATCAGAAGAGTCGATTGTGTAGCAGTGGAAAAAGGTAGAAGAACCAAGGTCGGGTAAATGGTTATTGGTAAGCAGTTCTAAGCTTACATGATAGAAGTCCGCTATCCTTTTAAGACCGACAATACTAATCGCACTTGCGCCTTGTTCATATAGATAATATTGATTACGCGATACACCCAAAGCTTCGGTCAGACGATCAACTTGGACGGCATAATGTTTGCGTAGATATTTAAGTCTTGCGCCGATATTCTTCATTAAATTTGCGCCATATTCGTCAATTCTTTCCATAGTGTTCTCCCTTAATGTGTAATATAAAACATTATATAGCAAAAACGATTATAACACAGTAACAAGCATTTTTGCGAAAAAACTATTATAATTGTCCTATTACATAATACAAACTAAATAAAGTGTCGTTCTGTAATTTTTCTCCAAATAACTCTCGATAAAATAATGCAAAAGGAGAGTTAAATGGAAGAAAACAAAAGCACAGATATGCCTCAACCAAAGAAGCAAAAGGCTTTGATGCGCGCCTATCTTATTGATTTAAAGTACGATGCCGGCTTAACAACCGAAATATTGGCCGAGCGTATTTATCTCGACAAGAAAAATTACTACCAATTGGAGTCTGGAGAAAGAGGACATCGGATGAGCGCTTTGCTCTATGTTTGTCTTGCTTCAGAACTAAAAGTAAGCATCCAAAAACTCGTCGAATTAGAAGCCAATTATCAAAGGCGACGAATCGAACTCGGCTATTGCAAAGCGCCTTGGTATCTGGTCGGAAGAAACGAGAATAAATCCCATGAACATCAATGATGAAATTACCAACTATTTGAATTATATCGATTTAAAAGAAAACTCAAAAATAGGATATCGAAACATCCTTTTAACATTTGGGCAGTTTCTCGAAAAGCGAAATGTTCTTGAGCCAACAAGGAATGACCTACTCGCTTTTAAAGAGGAAAGCCTAAAAAGTTTAAGCAGTGCCTCGGTACAAAAATATATCGTTGTGTTACGAGGTTTTTTCAAATATTTGAAGTTCATGGGAGTTTATGACGACATCAGTTATCAAGTACGAGGCTGTAAAGTGGAAACGACTTTTAAACGAATGCCGCTATCCATTAAGGACTCGATCAAATTAATCAACAAAGCTAAAAAGAAAGCAGTAAACGAAATTGGTAAACGAGATTATGCTCTCGTTGTCCTTTTTCTTACTACTGGAATTAGAAGCATTGAAGCCGAAAGAGCAAATGTCGAAGACATCGATATTGTCCAAGGAGAAGCGGTGCTTCATATCCAAGGAAAAGGAAGAGATTCCAAAGCTGAATTCGTTAAGCTCTCGGAAGAAACATTTGGAGCAATCCAAGAATATCTAGCCGCAATCGATTCCAATTCAATTTCAGATGATGTTCGTGGCACACCACTATTTTTAACCAAACCAGTCAAAGGAGTGAGAAAACGACTATCAACAAAGATGATAAGAACCCAAATCAAAGATTTGCTGATTTCAATCGGTTACAACTCTAGAGCGTATAGTGTTCATTCATTGCGCCACACATTTGCGACAACAGCCCTTTTAAGAGGAGCGAGCATTCTCCAAACACAAGAGGCTTTGCGTCACAAAAACATCTCAACAACGCAGATTTATTCGCACATGGTGGAAGGACTAAACTCCAATACGAATCAACTCGTTTCCGATGCATTATTCAAACCAAAGAAAGGACAAGAAAACAAATGATAAAACAGTCGGTTTATTACCTATACTTAAAAGATTTCCCAAAAGTGCTTGTGGCCGTAATTGACGATGAACTATTCGTTAGTCTTAACGATGCGTTAAAACGGTTCAAATTAAAACGAGATGATCCTAAAGTAAAAGATTTAGTCATAACAGAAAGAATCACCGCTAATATCGATGGGCAAAACAAGCGTATTGAAGTAATTGATATTGCAGTATTTAAACAACTATCAGAAATGGATCACTCAGGTGACGGCATAAAATTCTATACCCAAGTTATGAAACACAAGTTTGACCGTGAACATAATGAAGGAAACCTTACTCCCAATGACCTTGAATCAATCGAAGACAGAGAACGATTCATTGAAGAGCGAAACATCTTGCTCTCCAGGGTAGAAGTACTCGAAGCAAAAGAAAGAACCTATGCACCCTATGTCAAAACGATTAAAACAATCTTCGGTGCTAGGATTAGTCCCGTTAATTTTGTTAATATTGCAACCAAACTCAAATATGTCAAACCACCTTCAGCAAGTGCAATAAGCGAGATTTTAAGACTTGCGGGTGTCTTCGATGATAACGATCAACCGAAGCCGCACTTTGTCAAAGAAAACTATTTTCGAATTATTGTGACAAGTGAAGCTAGACTTACCAAAACCCAGGTTGTAAGTAATGTCCTAGTTCTGCAAAAAGGAATTCAACTCATTGAATCCTTAATTGATAAAAAGTATGGAGGTGGCATTAAATGAGTGACTTAGGAAGAACATATACTCTTGCCGAAGTAGCGGAATACCTTATGGTTTCAAATCGGACGGTGTGGAACTATATTGCTACAGGTAAACTCAAAGCGTTCAAACTTGGAAATTCCTATCGAGTAACGAAAGAAGCACTGGAAGAATTCCAAGAAAGTTTAACCGCCGATAACAAAGTCAAAAAACACAAAGTCAAAAAACCTTAAAAAAATAGATAACCTAAGTGAACGGCTACACCAGTAAGAAACTAACGGAAAACGTAAGTTGTCTATTGGTGTACGATAGGAAAATACAAGCAGTAGGACGATAACACTATTAATCAATATGTGAATAGCATATACGAGAGGGGTAATTATGGCTAAGAAACAAGGACTTATATATGTTTTACAGTCCGAGAGTTTGCCACATAATATTTGTAAGATAGGCCAAACTATAAACTGGATAGGTGAGAATTCGGGTGGAACGAGCCATAGAAAAGTCGTTCTTCAAACATCACTACCACATGAAATATATCCAGTTGCTTTATTTGTCGTCTCTAACATGGATTCTTCGGAGGGATTTCTTCAAAATGTATTTAGTCTAAACAATTTACAGTATGGTGGAGGAACGGAGTGGTTTTTCATTCCACAAGATTATTTGAAAATCATTATCGATCATTCTGACATTGATTGCTTAAGTGAATTTATAAAGGTCGAATCTGACAAAAAAGCTGATTGGTTAAAGTCCAGAATTGCAGAATGTCAAGTTGACAAAAATTTCAAGGTCCTAGAAACTGAGTTCAAAAGATTGATTAGTAGGAAAATATTCTACTTAAAGTATGGTGAAGTATACTGTCAAGGCGTATTTGAAGATGACAAATTCATCATTTTAAAGGGCTCCATAATAGCAAGTAAACCACTGGAAGAAAATAGAACCCCGAAAGCGGATTTAAAGCAAGAAAGAAATTTTCAAAACATTATTGAATCATGGAAAGAAATCAAAAGATACTGTAAGAAAAACTCCCTAGGTCTGTATGTACTTACTGAGGATATCGATGTGTCGAATTTCGATAAAATAACTACGTCGATGAGAACCCAAGGACTTGTAAGATCAAATGTTGATTGGACTAGAGCGTGGAAATTTCTAAACTTCACTTTAAAGGAA